>JANOEE010000011.1:0-124785 GCA_031413015.1 Bacteroidota bacterium
TATAGCCGAAATTCTATCTGCAGGTTCAATTTTAAAGCTTTCTCTTAATTCTTCAATTGAAAATGATTTGTCATCGGAGAAGTCCTTCCATTTTTTAAACATAACTTCTATATCTAGAGCTTCATTTTTTAATTTACCACAGTATATTTTGGCCAGCGCTTGATTAATGATTTCAACATCAAAATCAATTCTATGACCTACAATTGTTGCACTGCCAAGATAATTGATAAAACTTTCTAGCGCTTCTGGTTCTGTTGCTTCAAATTGTTGATTATCAACTACAAATTCACTATAAAAAATGGGAACTTGCATGGTATTAACTTGCAATATTGTAATCTCGTAACTATCATTAATAATTATATTATCATTATCTACGGTAGTTGCGCCAATTGAAATAATATGATCTTTTTCTGGATCTAACCCTGAAGTTTCGGTGCTTAAAATTACATATCGTTTGGAATCAAAATCAAATTTTTTAATATAATTTTTCCAAAATTCAGGATGCTCCTTATTTATATTTTTTAACCAATCTAGCATGTTTATGAAAAGTAGGTAAGTGAAAACTTATTTTTTATAATTTCTTCAAGATCTTTCATAGGTAAAAATGCGTTTTTCAATTTTTCTTTATCACCTTTTGAAAGCTTTTCGGTATTGATATATTGCCCGTTTGAATTGTTTTTTAAACCCTCAACCGTTCTAAATTTAGCTAATGTCAAAAAAGCATCCGCAGCATTAAGGTAAATTTCTGCATATTTAGGCTCAGTAATAGCTAGTTGCTTAAATCGTAAGAAAGTATTGTTAATTCCTTTGATCTCATGGCTCAATACAAGTACTCTTGCTACATCAATTAATGGTTTTAATCCTCGATTTTTTATATCAAATAAGTCTTTATGCTCTCCATCTTCCTCATTATAAAATTGCTTGAAAAAAGTTAGTGACGCAGGATTTTTTAAGGCTTCATTACCTAAATAAGCAAAAAATTTCTTTTGGTTTTTTACATTCAAAAATATGTTTGCTGTAAGGGCTTCTTCTAGTTCAATTTCACCATAAGCAATTTCATAGTCAAAGAAAATATTGCAAATTTCGTCTGAACTTTCAGTTGTAGTGTTGATCCAATTACTGTATTGTTTTGTCCAGTCTGTCAATGATTTGCACCATATATGATTACTAGCCATATGCCCATTAGGACAATTAGGAAAACCAATAATGAATAGTGTATTTGTAGTAATTTGGGCTAATTTCATAAAGTAATCTTTAACATCCCGATGCTTTTCTGCCTCAACATCTTCAAAGACTAAAATACTATCCTGATCTGTCATTAATAGTTGTTCTTTTCTTCCTTGACTCCCAATACTTAACCAAGCAAATCGAGTAGGAGGAGATCCTAATTCTAGGATAGCCAAATCAATAGCTCTTTTTATAATCACCATATTTACCTCGGCGGCAATATTATTAATATGAGAAAGCGGAATTCTTTTATCAATCGAAGTTCTTATAAATGAAGACAATTTATTTCTTAAAACTTTTAATTCTTCTTTGTTTTGGGCACGTTTAATTTCTTTAATCAGCACCCCAGGATTATTGGATTGTGCTACAATTAAATCCTGTTGAGATACAATGCCCTTAACGATTGTTTTATCGGAGCCATCTTCGGTAACACATAAATGGGAAACATTATATCGCAACATGGTCAATTGGGCTTCTGCTAAAGACAAATTTTCTGGAACTGTTATCACGGGTGATGACATGATATTTTTTACAAGCGTTGTAATATAAAATTTACCAGTAGCAATTTTTGATCGCAAATCGCTATCGGTAACAATTCCTATTGGGAGGTTATTTTCATGAATAATTACACAACCATATAAATTGTCGTTCATTATTTGTGCAATGTTTTGTACAATTGCAGAAGGTGCTGCCAATAATGGGTTTTTATTATAATCTAAAGTTTGAAAATATTGGATTTCAGTTTGATTATCAGTATATTGTACAGTATCATTGATTAATTTACCCCTTTTTGAGCCATCGATAGGACTTTGAGATGTGCTAGCAAAACTTTGAAGTAAAAAATCTAAAACGGCAGTGTTATTTGCAACAAATGGTCTGAAACTAGCAATGGGAATGGCATAAACCACGCTTTCCTCTAATGCTTTTGCAGTCATCATGTAATTGTTTTTTGCAAAAAACGGACGCAAACCTAAAATATCACCGCTCACACATTTATTCAACAGCGTTTCTTCCGCATCAGCTATAACTGATAAATTGATCGCACCAGAAGCCACTACATAAAAACTATCATGGAGCACATCATTAATTTGAAACAAAATTTTATTTTTTTCTAAATTGATAACCCTTATTTCCAAGGCCACTTGAATGAGTTCATCAAAGGATAATTCTGAAAACGGCGGATAGACAACTAGAAAATCTGCAATACGTTCGGCGATACTGTTTTTCATACTTCTTTAAAGCTATAAAATTAATGAATTAAAACTGTAATTGAGAAATGAAGCAAAGGGAAACTGTTACTAAATTGTAATTTTATAAAATACAATTTTTTAAACCATACATTTTGTTGTAAATTTATAAATCAATTAAAAAAAATATGATACCAGTAAAAGCTTATGCCGCATACGATGCTACGAATCCGTTAAAACCGTTCGAATTTGAGCGAAAAGAAGTAGGACCTAATCAAGTTCATATTGATATTTTGTACAGTGGTGTTTGCCATTCAGACATTCATACTGCAAAAGGAGATTGGGGACCAGCTATTTATCCATTAGTTCCAGGACATGAAATTGTAGGTCGAATTGTAGCCGTCGGGTCTGATGTGACAAAATTTAAAGTAGGAGAACTTGCAGGTGTAGGTTGTTTTGTTGATTCTTGCAGAACTTGTCCTAATTGTCAAGCTGGAGAAGAACAATTTTGTAATGAAGGGATGACAGGAACTTACAATAGTTATGAAAGAGGTACAAAAACGCCAACTTATGGTGGTTATTCAACCAGTATTGTAGTTGATGGAAAGTATACGTTACATGTGTCTGATAAATTGCCTTTGAGCGGCGTTGCTCCATTGTTGTGTGCGGGTATAACAACTTACTCGCCTTTAAGACATTTAAACGTAGGCAAAGGACATAAAGTAGGGGTATTAGGACTTGGAGGATTGGGACACATGGCAGTAAAATTTGCTGTTTCCTTTGGTGCAGAAGTGACGATGCTAAGCGGATCTCCTTCAAAAGAAGCAGATACTAAAAAATTAGGTGCCCATCATTTTGCATTGACTTCTGACCCTAAAACTATGGAGTCATTAACAGATTCTTTCGATTTTATATTAAATACCGTTTCAGGGTCTCATGATTACAATGCTTATTTAAATTTATTAACCACAAATGGTACTATGATTGTTGTAGGAGCGCCACCTACACCAGCCGAAATTCCTGCTTTTACCTTAATAATGAAACGCAGGAGTATTATGGGTAGTTTGATAGGAGGCATTGCAGAAACTCAAGAAATGCTAGACTATTGTGCAGCACACAATATCGTTTCGGAAGTAGAAGTAATTGATATGTCATACATTAATGAAGCTTATGTAAGAATGGAAAAAAGTGATGTCAAATACCGTTTCGTAATTGATATGGCTTCAATGAAGCAATAGGTAAACATTACAAGTAATTCTTAATAATATTATAAATTGCTTTAAAACAACTTATTAAACTTTTACATTTACCCTATAAACTTATAAATCAAAAGTTATGAAAATACAAATGAGAATTGCGATGTTTTTTATTGCAGTTGCAATGTCAACCTTTGCAAATGCACAAAAAAAAGTAGAAAGTCCTGCACAAACTGTTTCAGGAAAAGTAAATGAGGCAACTGTAACTATTAAGTACGGAAGTCCTTCGGTAAAAGGTAGAGAAATTTGGGGTGGTTTAGTACCATTTGACAAGGTATGGAGAGCTGGAGCAAATGATGCAACAACTTTTTCAACAGATAAGGAAATTGTTGTTGAAGGTTCAAAATTACCGGCTGGAGATTATACTTTTTTTGTAATCCCAAGTAAAACAGAAGTTACACTTGTTTTTAATAAGGTAAAATCACAATGGGGTGCTTACAAATATGATGAAAAGCAAGATCAGTTAAGAGTAAAAGTAACACCTCAGGTTGCGTCATCTAATACCGAAATGTTAACCTATAAAATTGAGAATAACCAGGTAGTTTTGAGTTGGAGTAACTGGAACATTCCTGTAAACTTAAAATAAATTTAGTATTACAATTGTTAAAAAAGAGTATTGTTCTTCATGAACAATGCTCTTTTTTAATTTAATCATTATCTTTAAATAAAAAAGTTTTTATGGAACAAGAAACAAACAAGTTTAAAAATCAACTTGATAATTTATTTGTTGCGGAAAGTGATATTCCAGAACAATTTAAAATTGAAGAGATTCACCAACAAGAATATCTTTGTAATGGTATAATGAAAAAATGGAATGGCACAACTCATAATGTTTATTCACCCGTTTACGTAAAAACAAACGATGGCTTAAAACGAAAATTAATTGGGAGTTATCCATTGGCCACAGAAAATGAAGCCAAAGAATCACTTGATGCAGCAGTTCTCGCTTACAATAATGGGAGAGGAGAGTGGCCTACAATGAGTGTTGCAGAAAGAATTGAAAGTGTAGAAAAATTTACACGCAAAATGATAGAATTGAGAGCTACAATTGTAAAGCTTATCATGTGGGAAATAGGAAAATCTTTTGCCGACTCTCAAAAAGAATTTGATAGAACGGTAGAATATATTTATGCAACAATTGATGCTTTAAAGAGTATTGATAGAAATTCATCAGGATTTCAAATTGTAGATGGAATAGCAGCTCAGGTTCGCAGATCACCACTTGGAGTAGTACTTTGTATGGGACCATATAACTATCCTCTAAATGAAACATTTACGACTCTAATTCCTGCTTTAATTATGGGCAATACAATACTTTTCAAACCGCCCAAATTTGGAACATTATTGCATTATCCTTTACAACAAGCTTTTTTAGAATGTTTTCCAAAAGGAGTTGTGAATTTTTTATACGGAAGAGGAAATGTAATCATTCCTAACTTGATGCAATCTGGCAAAATAAATGTTTTAACATTAATAGGATCAAGTAAAGTGGCCAATGAGCTTAAAAAATTACACCCAAAAGTCAATCAATTAAGAGCTGTCTTGGGCTTAGATGCTAAAAATGCAGCAATTGTAACTTCAAAAGCAGATATAGCACTCGCGGTTAAAGAAGTACTCATGGGTTCATTATCATTTAACGGACAAAGATGCACGGCACTTAAAATAGTATGGGTTCAAAAAAGTATAGCCGAAGAATTTATTAGGCAATTTAATATTGCGCTAGAGGAATTAAAATTTGGATTACCTTGGGAAAACGGGGTAACTTTGACACCGTTACCAGAGCCAGAAAAAGTAAATTATCTCAATGCATGTATTGATGATGCAAAGCAATATGGCGCTACAATTAGGAACGAAAATGGTGCTGAATCTATAGCTTCTTTCTTCTATCCGGCAGTTGTTTACCCGGTTAATGATAAAATGAGATTGTTTCATGAAGAGCAATTTGGACCTATTGTACCTATTGTACCATTTGAAAACCTGGAGGAAACTATAGATTATTTAATCGCTTCAAAATACGGACAACAAGTAAGCATTTTTACGAATGATGCTGATGAACTTTCTACTTTAATTGATCCATTAGTGAACCAAGTGAGTCGTTTGAATATCAATTCTCAATCACAGCGCGGACCAGACGTTTTTCCGTTTACAGGAAGAAAAGACAGTGCCGAAGGAACTTTATCAGTTACGGATGCAATTCGTTCGTTTTCAATTAGATCATTAGTAGCTTTTAAAATGAATGACACAAACAAAAAACTAATAAATGAAATTGTAGATCAGGATAAATCTAATTTCTTGAGTACCAAGTTTATTTTTTAAAAGTAATGGCTAAGAGTAAAATAGTATTCTTAGCCATTTTAATATGTTGTCGTGAAGGTTATTAGATTTGGATAATATTCTATTTTACATAATATAAATTATAGTGCAATAAATATACAATAGAGGAAAGTGTTTAATCTATGTATTGACTGTAATTTCTTTTGGCAAATAAATAATAAATTGAGCACCGACATTTTGTTCTCCAAAGGCTTTGATAAATCCGTTATGGTTTTCAACAATTTTTTTACAAATTGCCAATCCTAATCCGGTACCATTATAACTTATTTCGGTTTCTAATCTTTTAAATAGTATAAAGATGTTTTCGGCATATTCTTGCTTAAACCCAATTCCATCATCAGTTAATACAATTTTATAAAAATTACTTGGGTTTATTTTTTCACCTTGGTGTACATCCTTTGATGTTATTGCAACTTCTTTAATATTAATTTTAGGAATTGTATTTGTTTTTGAATATTTTAAAGAATTAGAAATCAAATTAAAAAACAATTGCTGTATCTGAAATGGAATTGCATTTATGGTTGGCAAATTTTCAACGGTTACTTTTGCCTTTTTCTCTTCAATCGCAAAGGACAAATCATCTATAACATCAGACAATACATGATTTAAATCAGTAACTTTGAGCAATTTGTAATCTTTTACTGCTTTTGCATAATTTGCAAGGTCAATTAGTAAGTTTTGCATTCTGTTTGCTGAGGCTCTTATTTTATTGAAATATTCCTTTCCTTGATCGGTTAGATTAACTAAATCATTGTCTTCTAGCCTAGAAATAAACATCTGAACTTTTCGTAACGGTTCTTGTAAATCGTGGCTAACAATGCTATTAAATGACTCTAAATCAGCATTAGAATCTATTAATTTTTGATTGTTTTCGCTAAGTTTAATAGTATTTGTATAATACTCTGTAATATCATGGTTCACACCAATTTTAATAAACTCGCCTTTATCATTTTCTTTAAAACTAATTACAGATTTAATATAACGAACACTACCATCTTTTAATAATAGCCTATAAATTATAGTTTCGGGTTGCTGGGATATTAATATTTCTTTGTTTTTTTTAATAACAAAATCAATATCATCCGGATGTACATTTTGCATTACATTTTCAATATTAGTATTGAAAACACCGGGCACACTGCCCATTACCACGTAATAATTATCTGAAAATGCATTGATACCAGTAATCATATTAGCTTCCCAATGGCCAAATCCTGCTATTTTTTCAGCATTGTTAAATGTTTCGTTTAAAAACTTGAGTTCTTCAATTGTCTTTTTTTGTTTAGAAAGATCTGTTTGCATTTTAAAAAAAGAGAGCAAAAACAAAACGATTGACAAAATTGCTAAAATTGAAGCAGTTTCGGTAAGATTTTGAATGGCTTCTTTTTGATTTACATTTTCTTTAATTACTTTTTCAGCTTCGTCAAAAAGTAATTTACCTACAAATGATTGAAAATAATAAGTATAATTACTACTTTCTAGAACTATTGCATTTTGCAGCTTTTCATTATAAGTGTTGTCGTTAATGTTTTTTAAAGTTTGATCAAAAAGGTAAAATCGTTTTTCAATCAATTGATTTAAACTGTCTGAAATATTTTGGAAGTCAGGGTTGATTTTTCTTAATTCCTTCAAATTTTTCAAGTGAAAAATAATACCTTTTCTATAAACAAGGTTGCTTTTTAAGTAAGCACTGTCTTTAGTGATTATAAAACTTCTTAAACTGGTTTCATTATTATTGATGCTTGACAGCAAATGCTCTAACTCAATTTGAGTTCTATTAGCATTAGCTATTGATTGTACAGAATTGTCTAAATCCTTTAAATCATAATAAAACATCGTAGCTAAATAACCAATAACTATGGTTGCAAATCCTAAAGCTAAACGTAACGAAAAGGAATATTTAAATAACTTAAGGGTTTTTTTCATTAAGGCAATTATATACTAAAAAAGAACGTTTCTTTGTTTAAACCTGAAGTGTGGTATTGCCAGTTCATGTTTATTACATCTTTAATTACTTTTTTGAGCTGATTAAAATCATTGGGCTTTTTAATATAAATATTAGCACCGCCAATAAAAGTTTCTTCAATATCACTTTCTGATGAAGAGGTAGAATATATGGCAATAGAGACATTTTTATACTTCAAATTAGCTCTTATTTCTTTTAGACAATCAAAACCAGATTTACAAGGCATGTTCAAATCCAAGAATAAAATATGTGGCATTGACGTATCTGGATGATCTAAATAATCCATCAAAGCTTGGCCATCTTTAAACAATGTTAGTTTGTTATCCATCTTTAATTCCTTGATTGCATCGTTAAAAAAATTGCGATCATCCTCATCATCGTCGGCTAATAGGATATGCATTAATTGTTTGTCTGAATTCATATTTATATTGCAGTTTATTTAAAGTTTGTTTTGGTTGCTCTTTCGTTTGTCTACAATTCTTTTGAATGAAGAAGGGGTTAGTCCTGTTACTTTCTTGAATTGTGCCGAAAGATAGGCTACACTACTATAATTTAATTTATAAGAAATTTCGGTTAGGGTAAGTCCGTCTTCTAAAATTAATTTTTTAGCACGTTCAATTTTTTGAATAATTATAAAGTTTTCTATTGAAGTATAAGTGTACTCCGAAAATATATTAGCAATATAACCATAACTTAGGTTCAATTGATCTGACAAATAGTTAGAAATAGTTGACAAAGGTAGTTTGTCTTTTTCATAAATCATTTCGATAATAGTATCTTTAATCCTTTGAACTAGTTGGCTTTTTTGATTATTTATTATCTCAATACCATACTTATTTAAAGCATTTTGTAGTTCTAAAAGCGTTTCTCCAGAAATGTCATCTTTGATTTCAATTTCTCCAAAATCAAGCAAACTGTAACTGATGTTTAAATGCTCAAGCTGTTCTTGTAATATGACCCTACAAGCCACATTTATATCATATTTAATATACAATTTCATTTTAGAGTTATGGTGTTTGTTTAAGGTTTTTATAAAAGTAGACTAAAACGCCTTAGGAAGCTAAACAATTTAAAAAAGAATTAACAAAACCAGTTTTTACATTACAAATTAGAACGATGAAATATTGCAGAATTGCAATTATTTTTCAAATTTATGGCTATTTCTTGTCAGGACGAATAATCATTCTTAAAGATTGGTCTTTAGCAAAATAAGCTACCATCCAATTATAAAAAGTTTGAAGTCTATTTCTGTAAGTAATCAATGAAATAAGGTGGATAAACAACCAGATCAACCATGCAAAAAATCCTTTAAAATGCAATTTTGGACTTGGCAAATCCACTACTGCTTTGTTCTTGCCTATGATTGCCATTGAACCTTTGTCATTATAACGAAATACGCGCATAGGTTCATTTTTAACCAATAGTTTAAAGTTTTTGGCCAAATTCAAACCCTGTTGAATAGCAACTTGCGCCACTTGAGGATGTCCTTCTGGAAAATTGGTATCAGTGAGCTGAAGGCAAGTATCCCCTATTGCAAAAATATTTTTGGTGTTGTTTACTTTATTAAAATCATCAGTAAGCATTCTTTTTCCTCTGCCATAACTTTCTGCAGGAATTCCTTCAAATTCCTTTGCAGAAACGCCTGCTGCCCAAATTAAATTTTTAGTTTGAATGGTGTTGCCATCATTAAAAAAAACAGTATCTTCTTTGTAATCAATAACTTTAGTATTCAATTTTACCACAACACCTAATTTTGTAAGCGCTTCAAGTGTGTCTTTTTGAGAAGCTTCGCTCATGGGAGACAATAGCGTTTCACTCCCATCTACAAGATAAATATTACTTGCGGTAGTATCTAATTCTGGATATTCTTTAATCAAAATATTCTTTCTCAACTCCGCAAGCATTCCTGAAACTTCAACCCCTGTAGGACCACCTCCAGCAACAACTATGGTTAATAATTTTCTGCGTTTTCTGATGTCTTTGCAAATGGCTGCTTTTTCTAAATTTTTTAATAAAGTATTGCGCATTTCAATGGCATCATTGAGCGTTTTCATAGGAATAGCGTTCTTCTTCACGTTTTCCATACCAAAATAACTCGTTTCGGCACCAGTAGCAAAAACCAACTGATCGTATTCTATTTCGCCGTTATTAAGGATAATTTTATTTTCTAAAGGCACAACTTTTAATATTTCGCCCAGACGGAACTCAAGATTTTTTTTACCTGCGAAAAATTTTCTATAAGGATAACTTATACTCGATGGTTCAAGAAAAGCAGTTGCCACTTGATATATTAATGGCGGAAAAAAGTTATAGTTGTTTTTATCAATTAAAATCACTTGAATTTCTTTGTGATTTAAAAGTTCTTTGGCCAAATTTATTCCAGCAAAACCGCCACCAATTATAACTATTTTCATCTTTTTATCTAAATTTATTAAAATACAAAATTAAAGCAATTATTAGTTCTTTTTTAGCTTTTTAACAGGTTTTTCGGTTATGTCTGTTTTGTTTTGAAGGTAATGATTGGCAATCAGTTTTTCAACCAATTCTTCTTTTGTAAGATGATGAAAAACAGTTTTTATTTTTTCTTTTATTTCAATCGCAATTTCATGATTCGGCTTGGTTTTAAAAATTTGTTTTGCCCATAAGTACGCATTATTATCTTCAATATTTTGGGCGTCGGGTTTTTTAAATTTAGAAAATTGAATGCCTAATTCTTTTTCAAAATCTGCTATTTCAGCTACTTCTTCCTGTTGCAAAATAGTTAGAGAAAGTCCCTTTGCTCCTGCTCTGGCGGTCCTACCACTGCGATGCACATAAGTTTCATATACATCAGGAAGATGATAATTGACGACAAAAGTAGTTTCTGGAACATCAATTCCTCTAGCGGCAAGATCGGTTGCGATTAAAATATTGATATGTCCTGCCCTAAATTGCTCCATAATTCGATCACGAATAGGTTGTGTCAAACTACCATGAATAGCTCCTGAAGAAAAACGATTAATAGCAAGATTTTTGGCTAATTTATTAACTGCTGCTTTGGTTTTACAAAAAACAACACCTCTTTGCCCCTCTTTTGAAGTTAAAAAATGCATTAAAACATCTAATTTTTCTATTGGATCAACTACAATATACTGGTGGTCAATGCCAAGATTACCTACAATTTGCATATCAGCACTCACTTGTGTCACGTTTTTTGACATGAAGTTTTGCACCAATTGTTTTACTGTGCCAGGCATTGTAGCAGAAAACAACCAAGTTTTTCTGTTTTTAGGCAAAGCCAATATGATTTCTTCAAGACTTTCTTTTAAAGCTGTCGCCATTTCATCGGCTTCGTCCAGTATCAAATATTTGGTTTCCTTGATATCAATTGCTTTTCTTTCAATCAAATCTAATAAACGCCCTGGAGTTGCTATTACGATATGGGTGGTTTGTAGTAAGGTTTCAATTTGTGGCTTAATAGGCGTTCCACCACAGGTTGAAGCTATTACAATTTGAGGAATGTATTTTGAATAAGCAACTATATTATTGAAAATTTGATTTCCTAGTTCTCTTGTTGGCACTAATATAACAGCTTGAATAACATTACTTTTAACATCAATCAATTGCAGTAAAGGTACTCCAAATGCCAATGTCTTTCCCGTACCTGTTTTTGCTAAACCGATAAAATCTTTTTGATCGTTTAACAGTAACGGAATGGCTTTTTGTTGGATTTCAGTTGGAATCGAAATCTTTAATTCAGTTAAAGCGCTTATAATTGGTTCTTGAATTCCTAATTCAGAAAATGATTGTGCCATAGTAAAGTTTTGAACCACAATTGTGGTTTAGTTTAAATTTTAAAATAATGAATAAAACGAATTTAAAATGCAATTAATCTTCTTCATTCATTATTTTTTCACGGTATTTTTTACCGATCATAAGTGTCAATTTTACTTTATAATCTTCAACAAGCCATTCTCTGTAATTTTTACTACAATGACTCAAACAATTAGAATAACGGCGAATCCTACATTCAATATCGTCATGAAGTTCTCGCATCAATGCCCTTGCCTCGTTAAGTTCTTCGGTATTGTCAACACACATAGCGGCGTGTTGGTCTATTGATTTATCAAGAACAACTTTTGAACGCAAGTTTTCTTTAATAATCAGCTTGTGCTCTTCTTCAACATCAAAAGTAACAACAGCTGTTTTACTAAACTTGGCTCTTAATTCTGGGGGCATTTGGTATTTAAAAAACAATTCAATTTCAGCATCATCACGCAGATTTTCTAAATAAAATTCGGGAGATTTAAAAATGTGTTGCCAATCTACCGGTTCACTCCATAAACCAAAACGCGCAGCATTATTGCCTAAATCGATAACATTAAAAGTGTTTTTATTCTCTAATTTTCTGGAGCCACGACCTATCATTTGGTAATACAAAGTCAGTGATTTTGTGGCTCTGTTCAAAATAATAGTTTCAACAGTTGGTTCATCAAAACCAGTTGTTAAAATTCCTACAGATGTCAAAATTGCATCAGGTGTGTGTTTAAACCATTGCAAAATTTCTTTTCTATCATCAGCAGAATTTGTATTATCAAGATGGCGAATAGGAAATCCAGCTTCTTTAAAAGTTTCATATACGTATAAAGAAGTGTTGATCCCGTTATTAAAAATCAATGTTTTTTTGCCTAGAGATTTTTCTACGTAGGAATGCAATAATTTTTCTTGCATGACCATATTAGAGTACAAATCGTCTGAAGATTTTACCGTGTAATCACCATTAATACCAACTTTTAATGATGTTAAACCCACGTCATAACTGTAAGTAACTGCTTTTGCAAGAAACCCATTTGAGATTAATGAACTAATGGTATCTCCTACAATTAATTCATCATAATTTTGGTTCATTGGTAATTTTATATTCGAACTCAACGGTGTAGCTGTAACACCTAAAATAAAAGCATTGGAAAAAGAACCCAATAATTTTCTAAAAGAATTATAATGTGCTTCATCAATAATTACTAACCCTACATTGTCTATTTGAAGCAATTCATCATTAAGTCGGTTTTTTAAAGTTTCGACCATGGCTACAAAACATGAGTATTCATTTTGATCTGGAAGTTCTTTAATTTTACTGTTAATGATTTTATTTTTTACGTCAAAACCTTTAAGCATTTTTGAAGTTTGCTTGCAAAGCTCAATTCTATGGGTTAAAACCACCACTTTTTTATCGTGTGTAGCCAGATAGCGCCTTACAATTTCAGAAAAAATTACTGTCTTACCGCCACCAGTAGGCAATTGATAAAGTAATCTGTAATTGCTTTTGGTATTGTCCATTTTTTCAAAAATGGCATCAATATCACCTTTCTGGTAATTGTATAATTCCTTTTTGTCTTCAATTTCGATTTCTAAATCTTTATGAGGCATTGCTTTGTTTTGGGGATTTTTGTAATTTTTGTCGATTTGCAAAAGTACACCTAAAAAAGCTTAAAATGATTAACTATGAAGTAAAATGCTCAAAATATTTCAATAATCAAAACGTTCAACGATTGCATTAAATTGGGAAGCATTGAACCATTTCTGAAAAATGGCTTCTTCTTTAATTGCCACTACCCTATTTTGAAATTCATACAAAATCCCATTTTCAATCATATAACTGATTGCTTGTTCAAATGAGTTGAGCATACTTTTAAAAAACAACTCTTGTTTGATGATTTTTTCAGATGAATATGTTTGTGCGATTTCAATATTGTACAACATGACATCAGCAATAATAAAAGCGTCTACGCCTAGCGATATAAAATGTTTAATAAACTTTTGTGCTACAGAACGGCGCATTTTTGCCTTTTTGCCTCTGATAGGAAAGTATTCGTTTGAAATTTTGAGCTTGCTTTCTCGCAATAATTTGTCCTCTTGAGGATTAAAAGCAAAATCATAGTACACTTTTACATCTGAAAATTTGTCATAAAGCGCAACAATTTGTTCTTCTAACTGGGTTTTATTAAGTTCTAATAAGTATTTTTTTAGATTGCGTTTGCTCATATTTAAAAATTATTTTGAATATCATTGCAAATTTCGTGTATTTATAACCAATGATAATACTTAATTTTGCATTAATACAAACCAAAAGTAAATGAATTTGTCAAAAAATACCCCTGTAGAAAGATGGATTACCAATCCTATCAATCAATTCATACACAAATCAACTACAGGCGGAATTGTATTGTTTATAGCTGCAATAGCAGGAATTGTCATAGCAAACTCGCCGCTTTCAGACTGGTACCATCATTTTTGGGAACATAAAATAGGTTTTGGATTTGATGACAAACGATATCTTGATAAAACCTTACACCATTGGATCAATGATGGTTTAATGGCTGTTTTTTTCTTTGTAGTAGGTTTAGAGCTTAAGCGAGAAATTATCGGAGGAGAATTGTCTAGTCCTAAAAAAGCTTTTTTGCCGATAGCTGCAGCAGCTGGAGGAATGGTTTTTCCTGCATTAATATATATAGTATTCAATAATTCGGGTGAAGCGCATGCAGGATGGGGAATTCCTATGGCGACAGATATTGCATTTGCTTTAGGGGTATTATTTTTATTAGGCGATAAAATTCCCACTTCGTTAAAAATTTTTCTTACCGCTCTGGCTATTGCCGATGATTTAGGAGCAGTACTTGTAATAGCTTTTTTTTACACATCTGATATTTCATTGTTTAATTTATTGATAGGTTTATTAATTTTATTATTTCTTTTTGCGGCCAATAAATTAGGTGTTAGAAGTCCTGTATTTTATGGTATCATAGGTATAACAGGAGTTTGGCTTTTTTTCTTAATGTCAGGCGTTCATGCTACCATCGCGGCAGTTTTGCTTGCATTTACTATTCCTGCAGATGCAAAAGTGGATGAAAATACATTTTCAAAAAAAGTAAACACTTTTTTAACCTCTTTTACAAATGCAGATCCCAACAATTCGCCCACATTGACCGAGGAGCAATTAGAAATCCTCGTGTCCATTCAAAATACTACTAAAGCAGCAATTCCACCGTTGCAAAGATTAGAACACTTATTGCATCCATTAGTAACATTTATCATAATGCCAGTTTTTGCTTTTGCTAATGCGGGTGTCACTTTTTCTAACAACATTATTAGCGAGGCTACAAGTCCAGTTGCGGTAGGAATTATAATAGGGTTAATTTTAGGAAAAGTGATAGGAATTGTAGGTATAACAACGTTATTGTTAAAATTTGAGATTGCGGTGCTACCTAATGATATGAATTTCAAACACTTATTAGGTGTAGGGTTTTTAGCCTCTATAGGATTCACAATGTCATTATTTGTTACTAGTTTAGCGTTTCAAAATGAAACTTATATCTTGCAAGCAAAAATAGGTATTTTCGTTGCCTCGCTTGTTGGAGGAGTTATTGGATACATAATACTAAATAAAAAATAATTACAAATAAATTAAATTAAAATCATGAATCAATTCTTTAAAATTATTGGACTTTGCGAAGGTGTTTCAGCCATATTGTTGTTCTTTTTTGCAATGCCTATGAAGTATATTTTTAACAATCCAGCTTTTATTAGACCTATAGGAATGGTGCATGGTATACTTTTTACAATATACATCATCCTAGCTTTGATGCTAAAATTTGAGGAAAATTGGGAATGGAAAAAATTCGGAATTGTTTTTATTGGGTCTATTATTCCCGGCGGTACCTTTTATACTGATAAAAAATATTTATAAAAAATGCAAAAAACAACAGAAAATATTTTTGGTTGGTCGTACAAGATTATGAAGCAATGGGATTTTAACGATACTGTTGCTGCTTACTCTAGTTTGCTCGTTAATATTATAATGATTTGTTTGTTTTCATATATGATTTATCTGATATTTAGATTTCTTTTAGTAACTACAATGGCTGTTGTTGCAAAGAAAACCAAAACTAAATTTGATGACTTATTGGTGTCTAATAAAACAGCTAAATATATTGCATACCTGATTCCGCTTTTATTCATTTATAAAGTAGCTCCTATAGTTTTAAAGCACTTTATGTATTGGGAAAATATTTTTGCTAAATTAATAGGTATTTACATTGTACTATTGGTTTTATGGATTATTCGAACCATTTTTAACGCTTTAAGAGATTACCTCAAGCAAATCCCCCGTTACAGCGACAAACCTATAGACAGTTACATTCAAGTAATAATGATTGTGCTCTGGACGTTTGGTGTAATTGCCATTATTTTATTCTTATTCAATACTTCTATAGCAACGTTAATAGGAACTTTTGGTGCCATTTCAGCCATTATTTTATTGATCTTTAGAGACACAATCCTTGGTTTTGTTGCCAGCATCCAAGTATCTGTAAATGATATGGTACGCATTGGCGATTGGATTACAATGGACAAATTTGGTGCCGATGGTGATGTTATAGAAATTAATTTAGCAACCGTAAAAGTTCGAAATTTTGACAAAACAACTACCACAATTCCTACTTACAGTTTAATTTCTGATTCATTTATAAATTGGCGCGGAATGCTTGTTTCTGACGGGCGCAGGATCAAAAGGCATATTTTAATAAAAGCAAGTACGATACATTTCTTGCAAGATGAAGAACTAGAAAAGTTTAAAAAAATTCAGCTAATAACCAGATATATAGAACAACGCAATACTGATATTTTTAAATTTAATAATGCCCATGGAGCTGATAAATCACTTTCAATCAATGGCAGGAACCTTACAAATCTTGGTCTTTTCAGAAAATACATTACCCAATATTTGCAAAATTACCCAGGTCTTAACCATGATATGATATTGTTATGCAGACAATTACAGCCCACGCCAAACGGAATTCCACTAGAAGTCTACGCCTTTTCAAAAGACAAACGTTTTGAAAATTATGAGTATATTATAGCTGATATTTTTGATCATATTATAGCTTCAGTCAGCTATTTTGACTTAGAAATTTATGAAATGCCATCTCATGTTAATGATATAAACTCATAAAAAAAAGGAAACCATTTGGTTTCCTTTTTTTGGTATCAAAAGTTAAATTTGATATTACTTCTTTTTATTTTTTTTCTCTTTTATTAATTCTACGATGGCACCACTAATCCAATAAGGAACGAAACCAACTAAAAAAAACATTAGCCAAAAACCTAAAGTTAATATGCCTAAGAAAAGTAAAAAGCCTAAATACTGGTGAAATTCAAACATGTTTTTTCGGAATTTTTGAATATTGATACAAATGTAAGCCTAATATTTTTTCTTAGCAATAAAACGTTATCAATTTTTATAAAATAGTTTTTATGCGTAATTTTGGAATCTAAAAATAAGGAGCTATTTCCCGCTATTCGTTACTATCTGCGCAAAAAAGCGCAGGATATCCACTGCTATCGGGGCTAGACAATAATAATAAAAGTATAAAAAACAAAAAATGGAATTTAGAATAGAAAAAGACACTATGGGCGAAGTGCAAGTTCCCGCAGACAAATATTGGGGCGCACAAACAGAACGTTCACGCAACAATTTTAAAATAGGTCCATCAGCATCCATGCCTAAAGAAATTATTGAAGGTTTTGCTTATTTAAAAAAAGCTGCTGCTTTTGCCAATCATGATTTGGGCGTATTGTCTATCGAAAAACGAGATGCAATTGCACAAGTTTGTGATGAAATATTGGCGGGTAAACTAGACGATCAATTTCCGTTAGTGATTTGGCAAACAGGTTCTGGAACACAAAGCAATATGAATGTTAATGAAGTTATTGCAAATCGGGCTCAAGTTTTAGCTGGGTTCAAAATTGGCGAAGGCGAACAACTTGTTAAAGCAAATGATGATGCTAATAAATCGCAATCATCAAATGACACCTACCCTACAGGAATGCATATTGCAGCTTACAAAGCGGTGGTAGAAGTTACAATTCCTGGTGTCGAAAAATTACGCGATACGCTTCAAGCAAAAGCAACCGAATTTAAAAACGTGGTAAAAATAGGCAGAACCCATCTTATGGACGCTACTCCGTTGACGCTTGGTCAAGAAATTTCAGGATATGTGGCACAATTGAATTATGGTTTAAAAGCAGTAAAAAATACCTTAACCCATTTGTCTGAAGTGGCATTGGGAGGAACAGCTGTAGGTACAGGTTTGAATACACCAGATGGTTATGATGTAAAAGTGGCTGAATATATTGCTAAATTCACAGGACATCCATTTGTTACTGCTCCTAATAAATTTGAAGCTCTTGCAGCACACGATGCCATTGTTGAGACTCATGGTGCATTAAAACAATTGGCTGTTTCATTGAATAAAATTGCAAATGATGTTAGAATGTTGGCTTCAGGACCGCGTTCAGGCATTGGTGAAATTTTAATCCCAGAAAATGAGCCGGGATCTTCTATTATGCCAGGAAAAGTAAACCCTACACAATGTGAAGCTTTGACCATGGTTTGTGCACAAGTTATGGGTAATGACGTAGCCATTGCTGTTGGCGGAATGCAAGGACATTATGAATTGAATGTGTTTAAACCATTAATGGCGGCTAACTTCTTGCAATCAGCAAGATTATTAGGTGATGCTTGCATGTCATTTGATGAGAATTGTGCCCAAGGTATCGCACCTAATCACAAAAGAATTAAGGAACTAGTAGACAATTCATTAATGTTAGTTACAGCATTAAATACTAAAATTGGGTATTACAAAGCGGCAGAAATAGCGCAAACGGCCCATAAAAAAGGCACTACATTAAAAGAAGAGTCTGTACGTTTGGGTTACGTAACCGCAGAAGACTTTGATGAATGGGTAAAACCAGAAGAAATGGTAGGGAGTCTTAAATAATATTCTATCATGAATAAAAGCCTGTAATCTTTAAGTTTACAGGCTTTTTTATTTGTTTAAAACCATTTTTTACTTTTAAAATAGTAAACCATCCCTAAAACCAAGGCAAACATTAATCCCAAAATCAAGAAATAGCCGTATTTCCAGCGCAATTCTGGCATGATATCAAAATTCATCCCATACACACCTACTATAAATGTCAAAGGCATAAAAATAACCGAAACTGCAGTCAAAATTTTCATGATCTCATTCATCCTATGGCTTTGAGACGAAAAATAAAAGCTTGAAGCACTATCAAGAGAATTAGTATCATAATCAATTTGGTCTAGTAATTCCAAACTTTTTTGGTGTAAACGGGTAAAAAAGGCAGCATTATTATGTGATATTTCGCTCTGATCGTTCTCTAAGTGCACACTTTTCAAATTAAACAAAGCATCTCTCAATGGCAGTATGGCTCTTTTTAAAAAATTAAGATCTTCTCTGTTTTTTTCTATCTCAATTAAAATTGTGGGTTTGTCACTCGTCTTTGCATCAATAATCAAATTTTCAATTTTATCTTCATAATTTTCGATAGTGATGTAAAAATTTTCCATTATCGTTTCAAGCAATAAAGAAAGTAAATAATCATTTTTTTTCTTTCGAACAATGCCGCTATGGGTTTTGATGCGCTCTCGAATGTGCGTAAAAAAATCACTTTTTTTCTCTTGAAAAGATACCAATAAATTGTCTTTTAACAAAAAACTTATTTGCTCTACTTTTACAGTTTCGGAATTATCCCCTAACAAAACAGATTTGATACTAAAAAATAGAATGTTATCGAGTTCTTCCATTTTGCTACGGCGGGTAGTGTTAAGAATATCACTTACAATAAAGTGGTCAACACTTAGCAATTCTCCAATATTTTTAATCAATTCTACATCATGCAACCCATGAATATTAAGCCACTTAACATCGTTTTCTTGAAGTGGGTCATCAATTTCTTTTTTGACCCTATCAAGCGATACTTTTTTATATTCTTCGTAGCCAGAATCATTGTAAACAAACAATTGCATTTCAACTGGATCAGTACAGTGAATACCTGTGTATTCAAAAAAATCAGGTTGTATTTTGCGTACTTTTTTATATTTTACTTTTCTCAAAACATAATAATTTGGGTTAAAGATAGGAGTTTTTAAAATTCCAATTTACATTTACCAAAAAATCAGTATGCGAACTTTACTCATTAATATAAAAGAATTGCTTCAAGTTAGGGAAACCAATTTAGAGCAAGTTTCTGGAAAAGCCATGGGAATACTTCCTGTTATTAAAAATGCTTATTTACTGATTGAAGACAACTTGATTGCTGATTTTGGTTTGATGGAAAATTTACCAAAACTACAGCCTGATCAAAAAATAAATTGTGATGGAAGAATCGTTTTGCCTACTTGGTGTGACAGCCATACACATATTGTTTATGCAGAAAACCGAGCCCAAGAATTTGTCGACCGTATTAGCGGTTTGAGTTATGAAGAAATTGCACAACGTGGCGGCGGTATTTTGAATTCTGCAAAAAAATTGAATGCTACTTTGGAAGAAACACTTTATAAAACAGCAAAAAGCAGATTAGAAGCATTAATACAATTAGGTACAGGCGCTATCGAAATGAAGTCTGGTTACGGATTGAATACTGATGGTGAATTAAAAATGCTAAGAGTCATTAAACGTTTGAAAGAAAATTTCACAATACCTATAAAAGCTACTTTTCTTGGTGCTCATGCTTTTCCTTTAGAGTACAAAGACAATCATTCCGGCTATATTGACTTGATCATTAATGAAATGTTGCCTGCTATTGCAAGAGAAGAACTTGCTGATTTTATAGATGTTTTTCTAGAAACGGGTTATTTTTCTATAGCAGAAACAGAACGCATTGTTATTGCGGGTAAAAAATTCGGTTTGACACCAAAAATACATGTGAATCAATTTACTGCAACAAACGGTGTAAATGCCAGCGTAAAACTGGGGGCACTTTCAGTAGATCACCTTGAAATTTTAACTGATCAAGATATTGAAGTGTTAAAAAATACAATTACAATGCCAGTAGCTTTACCAAGTTGTTCGTTTTTTATTAATATTCCTTACACTCCTGCAAGAGAAATTATAGCTGCAGGTTTGCCACTCGCCATTGCTTCCGATTACAATCCTGGAACTACGCCATCAGGAAATATGAACTTTATTGTCAGTTTAGCTTGTATAAAATTAAAACTCACCCCAGAAGAAGCTATAAATGCAGCAACGATAAATGGAGCTTATGCAATGGGACTTGCCCAAACGCACGGAAGTATTACTGTAGGCAAAAAAGCCAATTTAATTATAACAAAACAAATTGATTCCTTTTATGAGCTCCCCTACTCTTTTGGCAGTAACCTCATTCAAAATGTAATTATTGAAGGTAAGTTTATGTAGTGAATTATCTTAATACGAAACTTGTTTTTGATATTAAATTATCTTTTTCAAAAAGATTAACCATATAAGTGCCTTTTTCTACATTATGGAATAAAATGTTTTTATTTATTTCAATAGATTCATTTTGAAATTTCACAGGATAAGCAAAGCTATAGTATAAAATGGATTCTCCAAATTTCTTAGAACTATTTTCACCTAAAACATTATGCTCAGAATCAATGACCTGTACATAAAATTCTTTGTGACAGGGTTTTGCAATTTTGTTACCTATTACAATAAAACTTACATTGAGAATATTAGCTTTTTTTGCTTGATCGGTGTAAACAAGACCTCCTGATTTGTCTTGTTTATAAATCAATGTTTTAAGATTAATAACCGATATTTTTGAACCCTTTGCTATAACACCATTCAAATTGACATTCATAGCTGTTAGTGTATCGCTATACTTTTTTGCATTACTGAGTACTAAAATGGTGCTGTCTCTTTGCTGTTTTATAATTTCATTATTTTTTATAAGTGCCTTTCTGTCATTATTCAAAAATACAATAACATTATTCAATCGGTTAATTTCGTTTTTATATTTTATAATTGCTGCTGCATCAATGTTATTGTTGCTGATTTCAATTAAAAGATTTGAAACTTTTTTCCTTTCTAAAAGCAATTCTTTTTTTAAAGTACTACTCTCTGCAATAGCGAGTTCAATATTGTATTTAGAATCTTTCAATTCTCTGATAAGAATACTTTTTTCATTATTAAGTAATACTTGAGTATTTCTAAAATCATCGTGAAATTTGTAAGTGTATCCTAATGATACAGAAAGAACTGTAAATGAAGCGATAAGTGTAGTTTTCAAAAGAGATAATCCATAAATTGTTTTCATAGTATACAAATTTAAGGTTATAAAGAAAATAAGCTATTTTCACCTGCAAATATAAACAATAAATATTAATTAATAGATAATATTATAATTTATTGGTGTATTAAGTGTAAAATATGTGTATTATTAACTTATTAATTGTTTTTATTCTATTTGTAAAGCTGTTTTGTTTAACCTTTAAATAAAAATTAAAACAACCTTTACCAATAAAAAAACCCACTATCAAGTGGGTTTTTTATTTTTTTTAAAAAAAATACTATTTAAGAGTAAAGCTAGTTTTAGAAACCAATTCTCCTTTATCAAAAATATTAACAAAATAAGCGCCTTTTTCAAAATCATTGCCATTACCCTCAAGGAATTCACAAATATCAACTGATTTATTAGCATAATTAACCGCTGTTATAAAACTATAAGTTAGCGATTGACTGCCAAAGGTTTCTGTTTTTTTCTCTCCAAGAACATTATTTTTGCTATCAATGATTTGTACAAAGTAATTTTTTTGTCCAGATTTAGCAATTTCATTTGCAGCAATTGAGAAACAAACCTTAAGTTTATCAGCGCTGCTTGCTTTTTCGGTTTCTATTTGTTTTCCAGAACTTTTTTCTTTGATGGCCTGTGTTCTCAAATTCATCACGGTAAGTTTTGAGCCTTTTTCTACTTTTCTGGCTAAATTTTCATTTTGAATAACAAGTGTATCATTGAATTTTTTTTGTTCACCAAGAACAACTACTGTACTGTCTCTTTGAATTGTTAACGTTTGGTTTGCTTTTTTCAATCCATCATTTTCAGAGATTAATGCCTTCATATTACCTTGAAGCTTATTGTATTGGTCACGGTATTTTCTCATTGAAGTAGCATCGCCTTTAGATTTTTCTAAATCAGCAATTAAGTTTACTACTTTTTCTCTCTCTGCAATTAAATCATCAGACAAGGCTGTTTTATCTTCTATGGCTTCATCATAAGTTGTTTTTAAAAGGGCCAATGAGTCTAATACTGTATCTTTTTCAGATTTTACAGTAGTAATTTCTGTGGTTAAACTCTTTGCCTCTGTTGTCATTTTAATTATGTATGATAAACTTCCTATTAATAGAAGTGACAATACCACAACAATTGCTTTTAAATTCGACTTGCTCTTTTGATTTTCCATAAATAAGTGTTTTAATTTTTTACTGGTTAAAAATGATTCGGTTAACCAAATTTAGATTTTTTTTGACGATTAACCACTATTATAACGTAATTTTATACGTTTATATTATCAAAGTTTAAATTTTTAATGGAAAAACTCATACCATTTACAATATCTGATTTGGCAAAAATTACCAACTTTAGAAGTGGAGAAATAAAATTTGGAGAAAAAATGCATACCGTCCCAAAAGATACTGATCCAGAAATATTTATAAAAAGTTGTGAAGCACAATATGTACTCTTTGGTATCCCCGAAGATATTGGCGTACGAGCAAATTATGGTCGTCCTGGAGCAGCTTCAGCTTGGGAAAGTGCTATAAAAAGTATTGCAAATATCCAACACAATCGTTTTTGTAAAGGCAATAGAATCTTAGTTTTAGGACATCTTGATGTAGTTGATGATATGAATCACGTGAAAGATTTAGATTTTAATATTACGGATCACAGAAAAAAACTGAGTCAAATGGTTGAAAAAATTGATAAAGAAGTAGCACATATTATTTTTACCATTATAAAAGCGGGAAAAACACCCATCATCATTGGTGGAGGTCACAACAATGCTTACGGTAATATAAAAGGTACGGCTTTGGCCAAAGGCAAACCTATAAATGCCATTAATTTTGATGCACATTCCGATTTTAGAATTTTAGAAGGCCGTCACAGTGGCAA
This sequence comes from Bacteroidota bacterium, assembly GCA_031413015.1. Taxonomy (GTDB): domain Bacteria; phylum Bacteroidota; class Bacteroidia; order Flavobacteriales; family Flavobacteriaceae; genus Flavobacterium. The sequence goes on from JANOEE010000011.1 coordinate 23,958, forward strand.
TGGATTTTCTTATGCTTTTGAAGAAGGGTTTTTAAAAAAATATTTTATTTTCGGTTTACACGAAAGCTACACTTCAAAAATTGTACTTGATATCATAAAAAAAATTGAAGATCGGGTGCGCTACAATACCTATGATGAAGTCAATATTCGAAAACAAAAGAACTTTGATCAAGAACTTTTTCAAGCTTTGGCTTTTATAAAAAATGATCCATTTGGTATCGAAATCGATCTCGACGCATTGCCTAATATTGCTAGTAGTGCAATGACGATGAGCGGTTATTCAATAGAAGAAGTACGATTATTTGTTAGTTATTTTGCCCAAAGTACTAATGCCGCTTACCTTCATATTTGTGAAGGCGCTCCAGACTTAGGCGAAGAAAAAAATAGCCATCTCATAGGTAAATTAATAGGTTATCTGGTTACTGATTTTATAAAAGCCAATTTTAAAGAAGTAATAGCATAAATCAATCTCAAATAGTATAAAAATATTAAACCTATATTTGCACATTATTTGTGCTCAAATAAGAGTACGCAATACAATATTTTATGTTATTTGAAGATTTATCACTTTCTAAAAGCATTCAAAAAGCTGTTTTTGAACTAGGCTATTTAGAACCAACACCAATACAACAACAAGCTATTCCTATTGTTCTTGAAGGCAAAGATTTAATAGGTTGCGCACAAACGGGAACAGGAAAAACAGCCGCTTTTGCTATTCCTATTATCCATCAATTGCACCGAATTGTAGGTTCATCAAAAAAAGCCAAGCAAATTAGAGCATTAGTAGTCACTCCTACCCGAGAATTGGCTGTTCAAATAGGTCAAAGTTTTGATGATTATGCAAAGTATACAAATCTTACCCAACTAACAATCTTTGGAGGTGTTTCTCAAAATCCTCAGGTTGATACTCTAAAACGTGGCGTTGATATATTAATTGCTACTCCAGGAAGATTATTAGATTTGCACAAACAAGGATTTATAGATTTAGACCATTTGCATGCTTTGGTACTTGATGAAGCCGATCAAATGCTTGATATGGGTTTTGTAAATGATGTAAAAAAAATTGTAAAGCTTACTCCAAATAATAGACAAACACTACTTTTTTCGGCTACAATGCCAATAGCCATCAGAGAATTAGCCGAAATGTTCTTGAAAAATCCTGCTACAGTTACGGTTTCTCCTGTTTCATCTACTGCTGAAAATGTAGAACAAAGAGTCTATTTTGTTGACAAAACCGAAAAAAGAAATTTATTATACCATTTGATAAAGAATGAAAATTTATCTGATGTATTGGTTTTTTCTAGAACAAAACATGGAGCCGACAATGTGGTAAAGGCATTGCGTAAAAACAATATCGCTGCAGAAGCGATTCATGGCGACAAATCACAAAATGCAAGACAACGCGTTCTAGATGCTTTTAAAAATAAGGAAGTTGGCGTTTTAGTAGCAACAGATATTGCTGCTCGAGGCATAGATATTGACCAATTACCGTTTGTAATCAATTTTGATTTGCCTAATATTCCTGAAACCTATGTACACAGAATAGGACGAACTGGTCGCGCAGGCAACGGAGGAATTGCGATTTCTTTTTGTAGTAAAGATGAACATGCTTATTGGAAAGACATTCAGAAATTAATAAAGGTAGACGTAAAAACAGTTTCAGACCATCCTTATCCATGGCATGCGGGATCTCCAGAAACAGCACCTGCTTCTGGTGGACAAAAAAACTCCAATCGCAGTGGTGGTGCTCACAAATCAAGAAAATCTGACGCTTCTAAACAAAATAAAAAGCGTTGGTATTAAAATAAAAAAAGTCCGAAAGTAAAATATTTTCGGACTTTTTTATATTTATTTTTTAAATTGGATACGTATAATTTTATTTTTTCCTGCTGCAAAAGCTACAGAATCATTTTGAAAACGAATGGTATACAAGTCTTTATCTTCTAGAAATTGTTTCCAGTTGCTACCATAATCAGAAGAATATTGTAAACCAGAAGCACCTACACTTACAATATCTTTTCCTTTTCTATTCGGAATGTATTGAATACAAGAAGCATATCCAAAACCTTTATTTTCGGCTATAAGTTGCCAAGTTTTTCCACCATCGTTAGTTATGGCTTTGTTACTAAAATTTTGATTGGGCATTTCATAATCTCCACCCGCAACAATTCCGTTATTTGCATCATAAAAATCAGCTGTAAAAATTCCTGTCATGGTTTTTCCTTGTACAATGGGCGTTGCAAACACTTTCCAGTTGTACCCTTTGTTTGAAGAATAAAAAACCCTCGCTTTTTTTCCGCCAGAAACCATCCAAGCGGCATTTCCTTTTACAATTAAATTGGTATTGCTGGCTGCAAATGCGGCCTCACCTTCAACCACCTTTGGCAAATCATTACAAGCTAGCTTATCCCAAGTTATGCCGCTGTTACGTGTAATAATTACCGAAAGACAATTTGCGGTAGGATCACCCATTGCAATACCTTCTTTATCATTCCAAAATTGCATGCTGTCATAAAAAACTTTCTCATCTTTTTCTTGGTAAACCAATTTGACTTTGGTGCCATCTTTTGAAATTCTATAAAGCAATGCTGGATTACCAACATTAACAATAAAAATGGCTTCATTATTTTTTGCAATACTTCTGAACTCTAATTTCAATGTATCATTATAAATATTACCATTAAAAATTTTATTGGTATTCAAATCTACAAATCCATATTTACCATTGTTCCCAGCATACCAAACCTTATTTTCATCAGTTAAAATGGCGCGGATACTAATATCTTCATTTAGTAATGTATCTATAAAAACTTTTTTGAACGCGATTTGCGTTTTTTCGGCAGGTTTTTCTGTATTATTTTTACAAGCTATTATAAATGAGAAAGTTATAATTAAAAAGATAATTTTTTTCATTAAGTAGGTTTTTAGACTGATGCTAAATTAAACTTTTATAACCTATTAATAAGCAGATTCAAGATAAAGACTTATCAAAATATCCTGAATAATGTCAAAAAATAATTAAATTTGTAGTTTTAAAATCTATATATGAGTTCTTCAAGTCATAATCTCCATAATAAATGGACAATAGGAGGTTTATTAATTAGTTTAGGGATTATTTACGGCGATATAGGAACTTCTCCTTTATATGTAATGAAAGCGATAATCGGTCTTGATTTTGCTATAAATACTGATCTCGTTTTAGGTGGCGTATCATTGGTTTTCTGGACATTGACCTTACAAACTACGCTTAAATATGTACTCATAACCCTTAGTGCAGACAATCACGGCGAGGGTGGTATTTTTGCACTTTATGCTTTAGTAAAAAGAACAAAAATAAAATGGCTTATCGTTCCTGCAATTATTGGTGGTAGTGCTTTGCTAGCTGATGGAATTATAACACCACCCATTTCGGTATCATCCGCGGTAGAAGGTGTAAAAGCTTTTTACCCAGAATTGAATACGGTGCCAATTGTTATTGGAATTCTTTTTATTTTGTTTGTCATCCAACAATTTGGAACCAAACTAGTAGGAAAGTTCTTTTCGCCTGTAATGTTGGTTTGGTTTTCCATGCTAGGAATTTTAGGAGCCATACAAATTTCAAATAATTATGAAGTTTTAAAAGCCATAAATCCATACTATGCATACCATTTGTTAGTGGCTGACGAAGGGATCAATCCCGAAGGCTTCTTTGTTCTGGGATTTGTTTTCTTATGTACTACGGGTGCAGAAGCTTTGTATTCTGACATGGGACATTGCGGAAGAAAGAATATTAGAATCAGTTGGATTTTTGTAAAAATTACTTTGTTACTCAACTACTTTGGTCAAGCGGCTTATTTGATTCAACATGAAGGAGAAACCTTAAGTAGTTTAGCGCCTTCAAACCCAAATCCTTTTTACTTATCGATGCCAGAATGGTTCCAACCTATAGGAATTGTTGTTGCCACACTTGCTGCGGTTATTGCATCACAAGCTTTAATTAGTGGTTCATTTACATTAATTAATGAAGCCATGCGTTTGAACTTTTGGCCAAAAGTAAAAATTAAATATCCTACTGAATTAAAAGGACAAATGTACATTCCTTCTATCAACTGGCTGTTATTTTTTGGTTGTGTAGGTATCGTTTTGCATTTTAAAGAATCCAGCAATATGGAGCATGCTTATGGTTTAGCAATTATATTGTGCATGATCATGACGACGGTTTTACTTAATTTTTATTTGATAATGAAAAGGGTAAAATGGTATTTTTATGTACCGTTGATTACGATTTATATTGTAATTGAATTGAGTTTCTTAGCGGCAAATATTACGAAATTTGCTGATGGTGGTTATGTAACATTAATTATTGCAATTGTTTTGATATCAATAATGGGCATTTGGTACAGGGCCAAAAAAATTAGTAAAAATTATACAAAATTTGTTAAAATTGATGATTATAAAAAAGTACTACAGGAATTGAGTACAGATTTAACGATTCCTAAATACGCTACCCATTTAGTTTATATGACAAATGCCAGTCGTGTAGATGAAATTGAAGAAAAAGTATTGTATTCAATTTTACAAAAACGCCCTAAAAGAGCAGATATTTATTGGTTTATTCACGTTAATATACTTAATGAGCCTTATAAAACGGAGTATAAAGTTACTGAGATTATAAAAGATGATATTATTAGAGTAGATTTTAATTTGGGTTTTAGAGAACCTACAAAAATCAATATCATGTTCAAAGAAGTGGTAAAAGACATGGTGAAAAATGGCGAAGTCGATATCACAAGCCGTTATGAATCTTTGAACAGAAACAATATAATTGGTGATTTTAAATTTGTATTGTCTGAAAAATTCTTATCGAATGATAGTGATATGCTTTGGCACGAAAAAATAATTATGAATACTTATTTCTTCATAAAAAAATTAAGTTTATCCGAAGAAGGTGCTTTTGGCTTGGACAGCAGTTCAGTTAAAATTGAAAAATTCCCAATGGTATTGCATCCGCCGGAGCGAATTTGTATGAAAAGAGTTCAAAATTAAGAAACAAAATAAACTAAAAGCCGTTGCAATTGCAATGGTTTTTTGTTAAAAAGGTAAACCATTATCACATTGGCACAAAAATTGGTTAACTATTACAAAATAAAAAATATTATTAGTAACCAATATTAATTGACCATGAAAACAAAAATATTTACCCTTGCTATTTTTACTTTGCTTTTTGTGAACCAAAGTAATGCACAAGATGTTACAACCGTAAATGCAAAGAATTCTGATATTAGTGATAATTTAGATTTAAGAGCTGTTGCATCCATCTTTGGAGAATCATCAAATCTTGAAGATTTTGAAAGACGATTGAATGATCCTAAAGAGCAAATTTCTAATCTTGATTTGAACAACGATGACCAAGTTGATTATTTAAGAGTAATAGAATCTGTAGAAGGAAAAACACATTTAGTTATAATCCAGGCAATTTTAGAAAAAGATGTTTTTCAAGATGTCGCTACTGTTGAAGTTGAAAAAGACAACAACAATGAAGTACAGGTTCAAGTTGTAGGAAATACGTTTATGTATGGTGAAAATTATATTTATGAACCAGTTTACATACAAAGACCTATTATTTACACAACTTTTTGGGCAAACTATTACAGACCATACTATTCACCTTGGTATTGGAACTATTATCCAACCCATTATTACGCTTGGAATCCCTACCCCGTTTTTAGATACCGCAATAATATCAATGTTTACATTAATTATAACAACCAGTGCAATTATGTTAATGTAAGAAGAAGCCAAAGAGCGGTTGCCCTTTATGGAAATTACAGAAGCAATGGCTATGAAAGAAGGTATCCTGAAAGATCTTTTGAAAGAAGAAATAGCAATGTTGCCAATCGTTATGAACTTGACCAAAGAAGAAATTATGCTTCAAACAACAGGTCTAGCAGAAGTATAGACGGTTCAAGAAAACAAAATAGTTCAAACGACAGAGTTGCTGTAAGAGGAAATTCAAATAGCGGTTCTAGAGCAACAACATATTCAGGTTCTAGAAATCAAAGTAGTACTGTTAGATCTGAAAGAAATGCAACACAAAATGCTAATGTGAGAACTAGAAACTACGGACAAAATAGTAGTGATGCCACTTCTTCAAGATCTTCAAATAGAAATTCTCAAGGCAATGTAAATGTACCTTCAAGAACGACAACAAATCCTTCTAGAGAAAATAGTACAAGATCATACGAAAATGTGCAAAGAAACGACTCTAGAAATAGCGCTCCTTCAAGAACAGAATCAGTTACTAGAAGCAATCAAAACAGGGCTTCAGAAAATGTTCAAAGAAGTGAAAGTCGTGTTCAAGATAGTCCTTCAAGAGGTGCAAATGACAGTAGATCAAATAGTAGCTCTAATTCTAGAGAAAGAAGTTCCCGTAGATAATTCCCTATACAATTTTAGTTTTTTTTAAAAGTCCGAAAATATATATTTGCGGGCTTTTTTTTGCAATATAAACTCCCTGTTCTGCAATAAAAATAAATTAGAATTTAAAAGAAAAACAATTTACCTTTCAATACTATTTTTAATCTCAATAAGTAATTAGTAAAGCATTTAAAATCAAAATTTTATATAAAAAACCAATGATTTCTTTCTTAAAAATAATCAGATACAAAAATTTATTACTAATTGCTGTGATGCAGTTGGTCTTTTTATATGGATTTTTAAAAGCTTATAACATTCCGCTCGCACTTTATGATTGGCAATATTTTATATTGGTTTTTGCCACTGTTTGTATTGCTGCAGCTGGGTATTTGATCAATAATATTTTTGATCAGGAAACAGATTTAATCAACAAACCCGATGATGTAGTGGTGAATAAAGCAATCTCTGAGACAAATGCTTATAATTTTTATATTATTTTAAATGTTATAGGAGTTGGAGCTGGCTTTTACTTATCAAACGTGATATTAAAACCAAGTTTTGCCGCCATATTTATTATCATTGCAGGCACTTTATATTTGTATGCCTCAAGTTTAAAACAAAATTTTTTGATAGGGAATTTCATCGTAGCACTTTTGACATCATTAAGTGTTATCATTATTGGTATTTTTGATTTGTATCCAGTAATAGTTCCTGAAAACAAGGCTTTATTAGCAAGTGTATTTAAGATTTTAATTGATTATGCTTTGTTTGCTTTTGCAATAAACTTTATTAGAGAAATTGTCAAGGATTTAGAGGATATTAAGGGGGATTTTAACTCAGGAATGAAAACGTTGCCTATTGTATTTGGCGTAGCAAGAACTTCAAAAATTGCTTTAGTAATGGGATTAGTTATCATTGTAGTTTTGTTTTTTTATATCGATAAAAATTGTTTTAGGAACCAGCTTTACATCGCCACCATTTATGCTTACCTTTTAATTTTAGCGCCTTTAATATATTTTTGTGTTAAAATTTGGAATGCAAAAACACAAAAAGATTTCAATCATTTAAGTACTATTTTAAAAATAGTCTTGTTCTTCGGAATTTTATCAATTGTAGTTATTACCCTAAACATGAAATACAATGCTTAAAGAACAACTTAAAAACTATAAAATCATATTAGCGTCAGGTTCTCCTAGAAGACAACAATTTTTTAAAGACTTGGATTTGGATTTTGAAATTCGAATAAAAGAAGTTGAAGAAGTATTTCCTTCAGCATTAAAAGCAGCAGAGATAACTGATTTTTTAGCAGAACTTAAAGCAGAAGTTTTCGAAGGAAGTTTGCAGATCAATGAAATTTTAGTAACAAGTGACACCATTGTTTGGCACAAAAACAAAGCTTTAGGAAAGCCCAAAAATTATGAAGACGCTTTTTTAATGTTACAATCCTTATCAAATGATAGCCATGAAGTAATAACATCTGTATGTTTTAAAACACAAACAAAAAAGGAAACTTTTCACGAGATGACTAAAGTAACTTTTAATAAAATTACTGATAAAGCTATTCATTATTATTTAGAAAATTACAAGCCGTATGACAAAGCTGGTGCCTACGGAATCCAGGAATGGTTAGGTTTTATTGCCGTTTCAAAAATTGAAGGTTCTTATGCAAATGTTATGGGATTACCAGTAGATAAAGTGCACGACTATTTGAGTAAAATAGGTAAATAAAATACAATTATGGATTTTATAAATCAGTATTCACGAGAAATAATTAGTATATGAATTGTAGTATTAATAACTTGTATTATTGCTATTTACTACTACAAAGTTTGTAAAACAATATGCAAAATTAATAAAATTCCTCACCAGCGACTTTTCAAATTAATAGGTTATCGAAGTGGAAATCCTATAAATAAAAATCAAATTCTTATAACCCTTATTAAGTAGCTAATTATCATATTTGTTTTTAAAATAAATCTCAATAACTATTTTGATGTTTATTTACTTATACATTTATGAATGAAACTATAAAATTACCTTTTTACGCCCGATTGACCTTTATTTTACTAACTTTAATTGCCATAATTTATATTGTATATATTGGTCAAGGCATCATAGTTCCTATTATAATGGCCTTTTTTTGTGCTATCTTGTTACGTCCTATTGCTATTTTTTTTAAATCTAAATTGAGATTTCCTCACGTTTTAGCAGTTCTGTTTACAGTTGTACTTTTTGTAGTAGTAATATTAGGTATTTTTACTTTTATTTCTATGCAAATCAGCGATATCACAAATGATATTGATAAGATCCAAAAGAACTTTTACATACACATTAAAAATTTGCAAGAATTTGTAAAAGACAATTTCAATTTAAGTTCCAGAGAACAAAAGAAGTATCTTGATAATGCTACAAAAGACTCCATGGAAAAAGGCAAAGAAATGTTAGGAACTACCTTAATTTCTTTTACAGATACCATTTTTAATCTCACATTAATACCCATTTATACTTTTTTAATTCTTTTGTACAGGACGCATTTCATGATGTTTCTGTCTAAATTATTTAAAAAAGAACACCATCCGCAATTGAAGGATATTTTAACCCAAATTAAAGTTGCAGTAAAAAGTTATATCGTAGGGTTAATTATTGAGATGATAGTTGTTGCGGTTTTAACTACAATAGGTTTTATGATTATAGGTGTAGAATATGCTATTTTGTTAGGAATCATAACTGGAATTTTAAACCTTATTCCTTATGTAGGGATACTTTTTGCAGGGCTTTTAAGTATTGTAGCATCGTTAACGGGTACGCCAGATTTATCAATAATTTTAGGTGTAATCATCGTTAGTGTAATAGTACAACTTATTGATAATAATATACTTGTGCCAATGATTGTTAGCTCAAAAGTTGAAATTAATGCTTTTGTTTCTATCATAGGAATTATTATAGGTGGCGCAGTAATAGGTGTTTCGGGTATGTTTCTTGCTATTCCTATAATTGCAATTTTTAAAGTAATTTTTGATAGAGTTGAAAGTTTAAAACCTTGGGGTTACCTAGTGGGCGATGATTTGCCCAAAACTTATGAGTGGAAGAGAATAAAGTTTCCGCTATATGATTTTGAGAATTCAATTGATACAATGAGCGCAACAGCAGATATTCCCACTCCTATTTTTACAACTACAGATACTACACAAGAGGAAAAAAAGTAACGACTAACTTTAATAAATGAAAAATAAAATACCAATTTCTCAAATAAAAAATTATGCGAGAAGACAATCAATTACCGTTAGTGACAAAACTTTAGATAAAAAAAACAAGACCACTTTATTTTTAAATAACGTGGCCGATGTAACTTTATTTGTTTCAAGTGTTGTTAAAAATACATTTTCTAGAGGCTTTGAATTTTTAGAATTTTTGAGACAATGTTTTCAAATAGGAAATAAATCTTTACCATTAATCTCAGTAACAGGCATAATAATAGGTTTGGTTTTAACCATTCAATCTAGACCTGTTTTAATCAATTTTGGTGCTGTAAACATGCTTCCAGGAATGGTAACTATTTCTATAATAAGAGAAATGGGACCCGTAATTACAGCACTTATTTGTGCAGGAAAAATTGGCTCAAGTATGGGAGCCGAATTGGGTTCTATGAGAGTTACAGAACAAATCGATGCGATGGAAGTTTCATCTACAAACCCCATCAAATATTTAATAGTACCCAGAATTTTAGCAGCAACGTTAATGATTCCGCTCTTAACCCTTTATGCCGATGCATTAGGAATTTTAGGCAGCTGGATTGGGGCTAATATAAAAGGAGATGTAAGTTTTGTACTCTTTGTTTCTCAGGCCTTTGGCAAAGTAGAATTCTTAGACTTTATACCTGCCATAGTAAAATCATTTTTCTTTGGCGCTGTAATAGGATTTGTGGGTTGTTACAAAGGTTTCAATGCTGGACGCGGAACCGAGAGTGTAGGTATTGCGGCCAACTCTGCTGTAGTTATGGCTTCATTATTAGTGATCATAGTAGATTTGATCGCTGTACAAATAACTGATTTATTATGATATCAAATTCAAAAGAAAATAAAGAGGTTGTAATTGATATTCAAGATCTTGCCATACAATTTGGCACTCTCAAAGTATTAAAAGGCATTTCATTGCAACTCTACAAAGGAGAAAATCTTGTAGTTCTGGGTAAATCTGGAACGGGGAAATCAGTTTTAATAAAATGTATTGTACGATTATTAAAAGCTAATAGCGGACAGATAAATGTGTTTGATCAAGAAGTAAATAGTTTAAAAAACCAAGAACTTGATGATTTGAGAAAAAAAATCGGATTTCTATTTCAAAGTGGAGCGCTTTATGACTCTATGACTGTAAGACAAAATCTTGAATTTCCTTTAAGAAGAATTCAAAAAGGACTTTCTGAAAAAGAAATTGAGGAAAAAGTACATGAAGTTTTAGAAAATGTAGGGCTTCCAGATGCTGTTAATAAAATGCCATCTGAACTTTCTGGGGGTATGAAAAAAAGAATCAGCTTGGCAAGAACCATCATTGTAAGTCCTTCTATTATTTTATATGACGAACCCACAACTGGTTTAGATCCAGTAACTTCTCATGAAATAAGCTTGCTTATAAACGATATTCAAAAAAAATACAAAACATCATCTATAATCATTACGCACGATATTGAATGTGCTAGAACAGTGGCCAATAGAATAATAATGCTCAAAGAAGGAAACGTTCATAAAGAAGGAAATCTAGCCGATTTTGAGAACACAACAGATGAATTAGTTAACTCCTATTTCAAAAATCAAAACACAATTAATTTAAATAAAATATAAAATGGAAAACCACACCGCCAATTTCAAGATCCGTCTTGGATTATTTGTTATAGTAGGAATAGCATTATTTGTTTTAGGTATTTTCATTATCGGAAAACAAAAAAACTTATTCAATCCTGTTTTCACACTTTCTTCCAATTTCCAAAATATTAGTGGCTTACAAGTTGGTAATGCAGTTCGATTTTCGGGAATTAATGTGGGAACTGTTGATAATATTATCATCATAAACGATTCTACAGTCAAAGTTGATATGCTTATTAAAAAAGAAGTGCAAAGTTTCATAAAATCTGACAGTCGTGCAGGAATAGGTTCCGAAGGAATTATTGGTGATAAAATTGTAATACTATCGCAAGGAAATGCGACATCTAGTAAAATTAAAGATGGCCAATTTATAGCTTCGTCTGAACCTATTGAAACCGATGATATTATGCAAAGTTTAAAATTAACGGCAGATAATGCAGCGGTTGCTTCTGATCAAATTGCTGATATTGTTGTCAAAATTAATTCAGGTGAAGGTACATTGGGACGATTAATTCAAGACAAAAAAATGGCTGAGAATATAGATCAAACCCTTATCAATCTTAAAAAAAGTAGCAAAGGTTTGAACGAAAACATGGAAGCTGCAAAAAGTAATTTTCTACTAAGAGGCTATTTTAAGAAAAAAGAAAAAGCCAAAGAAAAAGCTAACGAAGATGCTAAAAAGGAAGCAGAAAAAAAATAGTAAATCAATTACAGATATCAAAATTTTAAAAAATAAAATTATGGAAAGTGAAAAAGATTTGAATGCAAAAATTTTTCAAATAACAGCTTTAATACAAAATAGTCATCCAGAATTATCAAAGTATCTGGTTGAAATGCCTATTACTATTCCGATTGAAAATAATCCTAAAATTAATTCTGAAAGTCTTAAAAAATATTACGACTCACTAGTGGCTATTTTAAAAAAATACAATTTGGAACATACTTTTAAAAAACCTTTGCTGTAGCTATAATTAACATTATAAAGTTGTAAATATTCAAATTTAAATGTTAATTTGTTATACATTTTTTAAACACTTAAAATATTGATATTCATTATTTTACAATCAAAATCCTAAATCTAAAAAAATGAATGTACCTGTCAATAAATACAAAAATATTTTTCTTACTGATGATGATACCGATGATTGCTTATTTTTTTCTGATGCGCTCAAAGAAATTTGTAATAATGCACAACTTACAGTTACAAATAATGGAGTAGAATTAATGGATGTATTAGATGTTACGGTTCCACCTCCACCATATGTTATTTTTTTAGACTTAAACATGCCTCGCAAAAATGGCTTTGAATGTCTTGAAGAAATCAGAAGTAATCCTAAACTAATGGATATTCCTGTTGTAGTTTTATCTACAAATTCTAATACTGATAATATAGAAAAATCTTATAATTATGGAGCTAATTTTTATATTTGTAAACCCAAGTCTTTTAACCTTTTAAAAAAATCTATAGAAACTGTTCTATCTTTTGACATCAATCTATTGCAAAAAAAACCATCAAGAGATAATTTTGTATTAATGATGAATTGATTAAGAGAACCAAAAGTATATAAAGAATAAATTTTTTAACTTTCAATAAACTTCATATAAAGGAACCGTAGTAAGTCTTATTCTAGTAAAAAAAATATTAAAAATAAAAAAGGGTTTGTTAATACTTATCGTGTTTTAATCTAAAAAACAACATTCAAACATTTATCTTACTATACACTAAACTTTTACCTTTTAAATTTAAAAAAAATCCGATTAAAACTAATTTCAAATAGTTCTTAATCGGGTTTTCTTTTAGGTTTCTACATTAAATTTTTGTCGATATTCAAATTTTATAACTTTAAAAAAAAGTACTATAAATACTCGCTTTTAAAATTATCACATCTTTGTAACATAGAATAAGCAAAACATTATTCTAAAAAATTTAAAACAAATATTATGAAAAAAGGTTTGAAATCAATTGCAGTAGTCTTAGTACTTTTTAGTTCTTTTAACATGTTTTCTCAAGATGACAGTTCATTAGATACGCGTGAAAACTTTAAAGTAGGTATAAGAGCCGGGGTTAATTTATCAAATGTATATGATGAAGAAGGAGATGATTTTGTAGCAGAAAACAAAGCAGGTTTTGCAGGTGGCGGATTTTTATCTATTCCGTTTGGTAAACTTTTAGGTTTTCAACCAGAGATAATGTATTCTCAAAAAGGTTTTAAAGCAACGGGAACAACTATTTTTGGAGATTATGATTATAAAAGAACAACTTCATATTTAGATATTCCTTTGCAATTACAAATTAAACCTACTAAGGAAATTACAATTTTAGCTGGTCCTCAATATTCATATTTGCTTGATACAAAAAATGAATTTAATGGTACTACAAATACCCAACAAGAAGATGACATTAACGGAGACAATTACAAAAAAAATATTTTTGGTTTTGTTGTAGGCGCTGATTTTAACTTGAGCAACTTTATAATTTCTGCTCGTGGTGGCTGGGATATTAGTCAATCTAATGCTGACGGAGATTCTACAAAACCAAGATATAAAAATCAATTGCTACAATTAACATTAGGTTACGCATTTTAATAAAAAAATAAAACACATATTTAATAATTTAAAACAAATATTATGGACACAGGAAAAGTAGTTTTAGGAGCGCTAGCAGGTTTAGCAACGGGAGCAATTTTAGGAATATTATTTGCACCAGAAAAAGGATCAGATACACGTAAAAAAATTGCAACAAAAGGAAAAGATACTGTTGATGATTTAAAACACAAGTACAATGATGTTATTGACAATCTTACTTCAAAATTAGATCTTGCAAAAAAAGAGGGTTTAAACTATTTTGAGGATGGTAAAGAATTAGCTCAAAACACAAAAAATGACCTTTCAAATTCATTAAAGTAATAAGAAATATTTATGAAAGATAAAGTAATATTAATAGAAATGCTGATAGAAAAAATTGAACAGTACTGTAAAACTACTGTTGAATTGTATACCTTAAAAGCTATTGATAAAACTACTGATATATTTGCATCTTTAGCATCAAGAATTGTCATTTTTGCTACTATTGCTTTATTTTTCATATTATTAACCATTGGTGCAGCATTCTACTTGGGAGAAGTTCTAGGAAAAATTTATTATGGCTTTTTTGTAGTAGCAGGATTTTACGGGATACTGGCTATATTTTTATTTATACTGCGCAAACCTGTGCTCGAAAATAATTTTAATAATTTCATTATAAATCAGATTTTTAAAGAAAAAAAATAATGCAAGTAATTAGAGACAGTTATACGTTAACACAAGCTATTGCTAAATTAGAAAATATTCAAAAATCTGAGGCAAATTTATTAAAGGAACATTTCAAGTTTACTCTTGATAGTATAAATCCAGTAAATATTATAAAAGAAAAATTTTTCAGTATCGTCTCCTCTCCTACTCTGAGAAATCAATTTGTTCAAGGCGCAATAGGCATTGCTACAGGTTTACTATCTAGCAAATTAATAATAGGAACTTCTGGCGGAATATTTAAAAAAATCATTGCTGGCTTAGTACAAACAGGCATTACAAAAGTAATGGTCAAAGATCCACAAACTTTAAAAGCTTCAGGTATTGAATTCTTGAAAGATACATTGACAAAAATGAAGGTCAAGGAAGTTTAAAAAACAGCTTTTACAGCTACATTTATCTTTATAATTTTAAGCACTTTTAAAAATAAAAAACATTATTTTTGAATTTTAGCTACTTTATTAACTGTTCACAATGTACTTTGCAAATCCACAAAACAAATAGTTTACTTCTTCTTTTTTTGATAATTTTTAATTATCAATGTACGTTAGGTCAAGTAAAAAAAGAAAAAGATAGTGCTAAGATGTATAAGAATATAGAAAAGTATTCTAAAAAATCGAAGTTTGGCAAAATGATGCACAAACTGATTTTTGAACCTACTAGCATTTCAAAGTCTAATCCTATTAGGAAACCCAAACCTAGAAAATACAAATCTTACCAAGGTAAAATCATTCGGAATATAAAAATCGAAACCTTAGATCCTTTTGGTTACTCCGAAATAGATACTACAAGAAAACCCAGAAACTGGGGAGAAAGAACTGGGAATAAAATACATCTCAAAACCAGCCAGATGGCAATAAGAAACTTATTGCTTTTAAAGAAAAATAAACCTTTAGATTCATTATTAGTAAAAGAATCTGAACGTTTAATAAGAACCCAAAGATACATCAACAGGGTAGTTATAAGTGCGGAGTTGACTTCAAAATCGTCTGATTCTGTAGATGTTCTCGTACGGGTTATAGATTCTTGGAGTTTAATCCCAAAAGGCTCCATATCGAGTACGCGTGCTTCCATTGAGTTAAACGAAAGGAACTTTCTAGGCTCTGGCCACCAATTCAATAACAAATTTGTTAACCGATTAACAGATGGTAAAAAAGCGTACGGAACTACCTACACTGTTCCTAATTTCAAAAATACTTTTATAAATACCTCCGTAAACTATAACATAGATTTAGATGATTATTATAGTAAAAGTATCAATATTGAAAGGCCTTTTTACTCGCCTTTTGCTAAATGGGCTGGCGGAATTTATATTGATCAACAATTTAGAAAAGACACTTTACAGGATGTAAATCTTGTATATGCAAAACAAAATTTCAAATACAATTCTCAAGATGTATGGGGCGGAAAAGCTATTAAAATTTTTAATGGTAACTCTGAAAACGATAGAACCACAAATTTGATTCTATCAGCTCGTATTTTAAATTTAAAATATATTGAAAGCCCGACATTAGCATATGATAGTATTAATTTTTATGCCGATGAACAATTGTTTTTATCAGGAATAGGGATTTCTTCAAGACAGTTTGTTGAGGACCGATATATTTTTAACAATGGTATTATTGAGGATATACCTGTTGGTAAAATTTATGGCATAACAAGTGGCTATCAAATAAAAAATAATACGGGAAGGGTTTATGTTGGCGCAAGAGCAGCTTTTGGCAACTATTTTAAATGGGGCTATTTGAGTACTAATTTTGAATACGGTACTTTTTTTAAAAATTTTAAAACTTCACAAGCTGCGTTTACATTTCAGGCCAATTATTTTACTAATTTAATAGATATCGGAAAATGGAAACTGCGACAGTTTATAAAACCCCAAATAATTATTGGCAACAACCGGCTTTCATCGATAGGAGATAACTTGAATATTAACGAAAATTATGGTATAAATGGTTTTACTAGTGCGCTTTACGGAACTAAAAAATTTGTTTTAACCTTACAAACTCAAGCTTATTCCCCATGGAAATTAATCGGTTTTAGATTAAATCCTTATTTCAATTATGCTATTGCGGCATTAGGCAATGCAGAGAATAGTTTGCAAAAAAGTAAGGTCTATTCTAAAATAGGTATAGGTTTAGTTATTAGCAATGATTATCTTGTTTTTAGTTCATTTCAACTGTCATTGGCCTATTATCCTTCAATTCCTGGTAATGGTGAAAATTTATTTAAAACCAATACTTTTGAAACCTCAGATTTTGGATTCCAAGATTTTGAATTGGCGAAACCAAGATTAGTTAACTACAAATAGAAGTTTTTATCAAATGCGAATTTTATAATTTTCTAATGAAATTGTGTAATTTTTTTGACTAAATTATGTTAATATTTACATTATTAAATATTTTAACTTTTAAATTATAACAAAATGAAAAAATTCACTTTTTACTTAATGATGATGGTATTGTCATTGAGCTTTATCCCTACACAAATGATGGCATCTTCAACTGAACCTGTAACAGCAGTTAAGAACAAGAAAGAAGTTCCAGCAGAAGTTAAAGTTCTTTTATCAAGATTAGAAGAAATTAAAGATATGGACAAATCTGCTCTTACTAGAGTAGAAAGAAAAGAATTGCGAAAAGAAGTCCGTGCCATTAAAGCCGAATTAAGATCAACAGGAAATGGTATTTACCTTTCAGTAGGAGCAATTATCATTGTAATTTTATTATTGATCCTTTTATTGTAACTAAATCGAGAATTGATGTTCAGTTTTAAGTTGGCATAGTTCTTGGCTTATCATGAATTAATTGTTAATTTAGAAATACAATAATTTAATCAAAACAAAATAGGATGAATACTTTAAAATTATTAGTATTATCAACAGTACTATTTATCTTCGGATCGACGCAAGCTCAGGTTTCAGTAAATGTAAATGTTGGAAGTCCTCCTTCTTGGGGTCCTTCAGGATATTCAGATGTAGAATATTATTATTTACCTGATATTGAGGCTTATTATGATGTTAGAGCTTCTAACTTTATCTACTTTGGTAATAATACTTGGGTAAGAACAAGAAACTTACCATCACGTTATAGAAATTATGATCTATACAATGGATATAAAGTAGTTTTAACTGATTACAGAGGGCCTAGACCTTATACGTATTTTAAAAATCATAAGGCAAAATACTACAAAGGTTACAAAGGGAAACCTCAAAAAAATATTGGAGTAAAAAAAGTATACTATAAGAGTAATGACAATGGCCACAATGACGACCACAGAGGTAAAAAAGGTGGGCATGGTAAAGGAAAAGACAAAGATTAGACAGTTATTAATAAGACCCAATTTGGGTCTTTTTTCATTTAAGGAAATTATAACTAAAAATAATTTTCAATTTTTATTAAATTAGTATATTTGGGCTTATTGCAAATCAAAATACAAACGATGCAAAAGCTTTCCTATTTTCTAATAATTATTGCGACACTATCTTATAAAAACACTAACGCACAACAACCTAAAAAGCCCAATGCTGTTGAAATTTTTAACCAAATACAAAAACTTAATTTTCTAGGCTCTGTTCTTTATGTTGCGGCGCATCCAGATGATGAAAATACAAGATTAATTTCTTACTTGGCTAATGAACAAAAAGCACAAACTGCTTACTTATCATTAACGCGTGGTGACGGAGGGCAAAATTTGATAGGTCCTGAATTGCGGGAATTTCTTGGCGCAATAAGAACACAAGAATTAATTGAAGCTCGAAAAATTGATGGTGGCGAACAATTTTTTACTAGAGCAAACGATTTTGGTTATTCAAAAACACCCGATGAAACACTACAAATTTGGAATAAGAATCAAGTTTTAAGCGATTTGGTTTGGGTAATACGAAAATTCCAACCAGATGTAATTATTAATCGGTTCGATCACAGATCACCAGGAACTACCCATGGGCATCACACTGCATCGGGGATGTTGAGTGTAGAAAGTTTTGAATTGACAAATGATCCAAAAGTATTTCCAGAACAATTATCATTAGTAGAAACTTGGCAACCCAAACGCATGTTTTTTAACACCTCATGGTGGTTTTATGGTAGCCAAGAAAAGTTCAATCAAGCAGACAAAACCAATTTAATCGCTTTACAAACAGGAGTTTATTACCAATCTACAGGCAAATCAAACCAAGAAATTGCAGCATTGAGCAGAAGCCGACATCAATCTCAAGGTTTTGGCAGTACAGGTAGTCGTGGTGAAGAAACCGAATATCTTGAGCTATTAAAAGGAGAACTTCCTAAAAATAAATCCAATTTATTTGACGGTATAGACACGTCTTGGAACAGATTAAAAGACGGAAATGCAATAGGACAAATTTTAGAAAATACAGAAAAAAACTTCGATTTCAAAAACCCTGCTGCGAGTGTTCCTGCGCTCGTAAAAGCTTATGTTTTAATACAAAATCTAGAAGACAAGCATTGGAAAAATATCAAAACCGAAGAGATTAAAAAAATAATTGCAGCTTGTTCTGGTTTATTTCTTGAGGCGGTTGCCGACAGACAGCAAGTTACACCTTCTAATAATTTAAAATTAAAGTTAGAAGCTATTAACAGAAGCGCGGTAAGTATGAATCTAATAGATCTTGCCATTTTACCTGAACAAAAAAATATCCCGCAAAATGTTACACTAACTAACAACAACGGTAAAAGCATTGAGCTTTCCATTCAAGTACCACAAAATATAGATTATACAGCTCCATATTGGCTCAAAGAAGCTGGAAATATCGGGATGTATACCGTTAATGAGCAAAAAAATATTGGCAAACCAGACGTAATTAAAGATTTAAAAGTTGTTTTTAACGTTAACATTGATGGTGTTACAATACCTTTCGAAAAAGAAATTGTTTACAAATACAATGATGAAGTTAAAGGTGAAGTGTACAAACCGCTTCATGTAGTCCCGCAAATAACAACAGCTTTTATTGACAAAGTAAAAATTTTTAACAATGGTAAAACTAAAACCATTGGTGTTAAAATTAAGGCGGGTGCAACTGATTTAAAAGGTGATTTGAAATTAGAATTAAATGAAAATTGGAAAGTTGTTCCAGAAAAAATAGCCTTTAGTTTAGCTAAAAAAGATGAAGAGCAAACTTTGTTTTTTGAAGTTACGCCTCCAGATAATTCAGATGAAATTGATGCCAAAGCAATTGTTACAATTGGTGAAAATCGTTATGATAAAGAGCAAATCAATATCAATTACGAACACATTGCCAATCAGCAAATTTTAAAACCTTCTGTTGCTAAATTTATCAAGTTAAATATCAAAACAGGAAATGAAAAAATTGCTTACATAATGGGTGCTGGTGATGAAGTACCGCAATATATAACACAAATGGGTTATGAAGTTTCGTTGTTGAAGCCTGACCAAATCACCAAAGAAAATCTTAAGAATTATAATGTAGTAATTGTAGGAATCAGGGCTTATAACACGGTCGAAGAATTGGCTTTAAAGCAAGATGTTTTATTTGCATTTGTAAAGGAAGGCAACACAATGATTGTACAATACAACACTACAGGAAAATTTGTAACAAAAAATATTGCACCTTTTCCTTTAAAAATTTCTAGAGAAAGAGTAACTGAAGAAGATGCATTGGTTCAATTTTTAGATCCTAATCATCCTTTGCTTAATGCTCCAAACAAGATCACTCAGAAAGATTTTCAAGGTTGGGTTCAAGAGCAAGGTTTGTATTATCCAGAAGAATTTGATAAGGCCTTTACTCCTATTATTGCTTCAAGTGATAAAGGTGAAACACCTAAAAACGGTGCTATTTTAGTCGCAAAATATGGTAAAGGAAATTATATTTATACGGGTTTGAGCTTTTTTAGAGAATTACCCGAAGGTGTTTCTGGTGCCTACAGATTATTAGCAAATATGATTTCAATTGGTAAAAACAAACAATAAAATGAACAAAGAGAAAAAATACATGTGGAAAAAAAGCTATACTTTAGTTTTAGTTGCTAATGCGATTTACATATTATTTTTTTATTTTCTAATGTACTTTTTTTCATAAATTATGCAACAAATAGACTGGATAATATTAGTGCTCACCCTTTTTTTTATTGTTTTTTATGGAGTTTGGAGAACTAAGGGAAGTAAAAATGTAAATGATTACATATTAGGCAATAATGAGACGCCTTGGTACACCGTAGGAATTTCGGTAATGGCTACTCAGGCTAGTGCTATTACTTTTTTATCAACACCTGGTCAAGCATTCAATGACGGGATGGGATTTGTTCAGTTTTATTTTGGTTTACCACTAGCCATGATTATTATTTGTTACACTTTCATACCCATTTACCACAAGTTAAAAGTTTTTACTGCATACGAGTATTTAGAACAACGTTTTGACCTTAAAACACGTTCACTGGCATCTATTTTATTTTTAGTACAAAGAGGGTTAGGAACCGGATTAACCATTTATGCACCTTCGATAATTTTATCATCAATACTTGGTTGGGATTTGACCAAAATGAATATTATCATAGGAACTCTTGTGATTATTTATACTTTTTCTGGCGGAACAAAAGCTGTTAATGTTACTCAAAAACAGCAAATGTTCATCATTATGTCTGGAATGTTTATTGCTTTTTATTTGATAATAAAAGGATTACCAAACAATGTTACATTTTCAAATGCTTTGCAAATTGCTGGTGCAAATGACAAAATGAATATTCTTGATTTTTCTATAAATCCTAAAAGTCGTTATACTTTTTGGAGCGGAATTACTGGTGGATTGTTCCTGATGCTTTCCTATTTTGGAACAGATCAATCCCAAGTTGGTAGGTATCTTTCCGGAAAATCTGTCAAAGAAAGTCAAAAAGGATTGATAATGAATGGCTTATTAAAAGTGCCTATGCAATTTTTTATATTATTGACTGGTGTTATGGTTTATGTTTTTTTTCAATTTGAAACTGTTCCGATTAATTTTAATCCAAACAGCAAAGCCATAATTGAAAACTCAGCTTATAACCAAGAGTACAAAGATTTAGAAAAAAATTTAGTCGAAATTTCAACTGAAAAAAAAGAGGTTACCATAGCTTACGCTTCTCAACTCAATATAGATCAGGAAAATCAAGTACTTAAAACCCGAATTGTTGCTTTGTCGGAAAAAGAAAAAAGTATCAGAGACCAAGCCAAAGTTTTAATAAGCAAAGCAGATAATAAGGACAAAACTAACGATGCTGATTATGTTTTTATACATTATATTATCAATTATTTGCCTCAAGGTTTTGTAGGTTTATTGCTAGCAGTTATACTTTGTGCAGCAATGTCATCAACAGCTTCAGGAATTAGTGCGTTAGCATCAACCACCGTAATAGATATATACAAGCGCAACTCTAAAGAGGAAAAATCAGAAAAGCATTTTATGAATGCAACACGGGTTTTTACATTAATTTGGGGAATTATTGCCATACTTTTTGCTTGTATTGGTACGCTTTTCGAAAATTTAATACAGCTCGTAAATATTGTAGGCTCCATTTTTTATGGAACAGTACTAGGGATTTTCTTAGTAGGTTTTTATATTAAGTATGTCAAAGCCAAAGGTATTTTTTGGGGAGCGGTTGTAAGCCAAACAACTATTTTTATTATTTATTATTTTGTAATTCACGTGTATCCTTCTGGTCAAGAAAAATTAGGCTATTTGTGGCTTAATTTTATTGGGGCTTTACTAACAGTAGTGATTTCTTCACTCATTCAATTTTTTATCAAAAATGATGAACAAATAATTGAAGTATAAAAAAAACCGCTTAGTTAATTAAGCGGTTTTTAGATTGTATTTTTTTAATTATTTTTACTCCATTCAGCAATACTGTCTTTGTTCATCTTAACATAATCATCATTTTTAGCAACTTCGGCAGATTCTAATGATACTTTTGCAGTTTCAACAGCCCCTTTTTTATCTCCTAACTTAGCTTGAATCAATGATTTTAATCTGTTGTACCAAAATGGTTTAGTAGTATTCAATTCAAGTGCTTTATTTACATAGCCTAATGCTTTATTCATATCTCCGTTTGACTGAAAGTAAAATTGTGCTGAAGAAAAATAATCATTTGCAGTTGGTCCAGCTAATGTTTTATCAATACTTGCCGAAGCTGCTTTTTGAGTAGGTACTTCAAATTTTACAGCAACAATTGTTTTTTCCCAAGAAATTTCTAAATGAGCAAAATTATTATCTAGATTATTAATACTGATTGTAAAGTTCTCTACTGCACGACTTAGCATTTCTGGTTTAACATTAGTTTTTAATGCAACTTTTGTTTCGTCCCAAGTCTCTGGATTTCCCCAATTGTCAATAGATGTATAAAAAACAACTTCCCAATTGTCAGCTTTAGGTGTAGTGAACAAAGAATATTTACCTTTTTTTAATGTTTTTCCATCAATAACTACATCCTCGCTAAAAGATATTAATGTATTTGCATTTGCACCGGTTCTCCATAGTTTTCCAAAAGGTACTAAATCCCCAAAGATAGTTCTTCCCTTCATTCCTGGACGTGAGTACTCAATTTCTACATCTGTAAGTCCTACAACTTGATTTATAGTAGTTTTAGGACTTGATTGTGGGATTTTTACTTGAGCTATACTACTTTGTAATCCCAATACAATTGCAATTGCAATAATGATTTTTTTCATAATGTTTAATTTATTTACTTTTCAAAATTACAAATTTGACTTTCTATTAATGTTAAGGTTTTCTTAATTCGAATTAAATTTTGTTTAACTTTTAGATAAAAACATCAAACATTTTGCTACATTTACAAAAAAAATAAATGAAGATATATAATAAAAGTAGTAAGCTTAATTTACCAATAACTATTGATGAAGCTTGGACTTTTTTTTCAAATCCTGTTAATCTAAAAACAATTACGCCAGAATACATGGGATTTATAATTGAATCCGGTGCTGATAGGCCGTTGTATGCAGGTCAAATAATACAATACATTGTTACTCCTATTTTAGGAATAAAAACCAAATGGGTATCCGAAATTACACATGTTGTAGATAAAAAATATTTTGTTGACGAACAGCGTTTTGGTCCCTATGCATTATGGCATCACAAACATTTTATAAAAGAAATTCCTGGTGGCGTTGAAATGGAAGATATCATAGATTATAAAGTCCCACTTGGAATATTAGGACAGCTCGTTCATCCTTTTTTAGTTAAACCAAAATTGGATGAAATTTTTGAATACCGTGAAAAAAAATTAATTGAACTCTTTGGAGAATATAAAGGATAAAAAATGAAAAATATACTATTAATTGGTGGCTCATACGGGATAGGCTTGGCCATTGCTAAAGAATTAGAAAACAAAAATAATGTTTTTGTAGCATCAAGAACTGCCGAAGGTTTAGAAGGTTTAAATGTTACCCACATCCCTTTTGATGCAACTACTGATACTTTAAATGCTTCAAATTTACCAGCAGTTATCGACGGATTGGTTTACTGTCCTGGGAGTATCAATTTGAGACCGTTTAGAGGTTTAAAAATGGAAACTTTTGAAAGTGATATGCAAATCAATTTTTTTAGTTTGGTTAAGGTAATACAATCCGTTTTACCGCAATTAACAGCTTCCAATCAATCAAGTATTGTATTGTTTAGTAGTGTTGCTGCTTCAATGGGAATGCCTTTTCATACTAGTGTTGCTGCTGCAAAAGGAGCAATCGAAGGTTTTGCAAAAGCACTTGCCGCAGAATATGCACCAAAAATTAGGGTCAATGTCATTGCGCCCTCATTAACGGATACGCCACTTGCAGATAAATTTTTGAACAACGAAACCAAACAAGAAAAATCTGCTGAAAGACATCCTTTAAAACGTTTTGGCCAACCGGAAGATTTGGCACAAATGGCCAGTTTTCTTTTGAGCGACAATGCTTCTTGGATTTCAGGTCAAATCATGCATGTTGATGGCGGTATGTCAAGCCTTTTGGTTAATGGATAATTGTTTAAATTTACTTTTTTAAATCATTTAAATGAATATATTTTGGTTCAGACGCGATTTGCGAGTTGCTGACAATAAAGGTTTTTATGAAGCTTTAATTGCTGATGAAACTGTTTTACCTATTTTTATTTTTGATGTAAAAATACTAGACCAACTTTCTAAAAATGACGCCAGAGTTTCATTTATACACGATTTACTATCAAAATTAAATGCCGAACTAAATACAAAAGGGAAATCTTTAGCAGTATTTCATGGAGAACCAGCTGCTATTTTTGAAAAACTAGCTTCTGAAAATAAAATTAAAAATGTTTTTACCAATCACGATTATGAACCTTATGCGAGACAACGTGATTTAGCCGTTTTCCAAGTTTTTAAAAATCATGAAATTGGGTTTAAAACATATAAAGACCAAGTCATTTTTGAAAAAAGTGAAATAACAAAGGACGATGGAAAGCCTTATGTTGTTTATACACCTTATTCTAACAAGTGGAAGGAAAAATTCAAAACTATTCAATTAGAAAATTACAATTCTGAAGACCATCTTGAAAAAATAACTTCGCACTCCTACCCTTTTTTGAATCTTAAAGATATAGGTTTTGAGAAGTCTGATATTCAAGTTACGCCTTTTGATGTTTCCAAAGTTTTGATTCAAAACTATGAGCAAACTAGAAATTTTCCATCTGTAAACAAAACCTCTTATTTAGGCGCTTACCTTCGTTTTGGTGCTGTTTCTATACGCAAAATGGTTCAGAAAGCAAGTCAGGAAGAAAACGAAACTTTTCTTAAAGAATTGATTTGGAGAGAATTTTTCATGCAAATCCTTTGGCACTTTCCACATACAAAAAATGATAGTTTCAAGTCAAAATATGATGCAATCCAATGGAATAACAATGAAGAGGATTTTAAAAAATGGTGTGAAGGTAAAACTGGCTACCCATTTGTAGATGCAGGCATGCGAGAACTCAACAAAACAGGACACATGCACAACCGTGTGAGGATGATTGTTGCAAGTTTTTTGTGCAAACATTTATTAATTGATTGGCGCTGGGGCGAAGCTTATTTTGCACAAAAGCTACTCGATTATGAACAAGCAAGCAACATAGGCAATTGGCAATGGTCTGCTGGAAGTGGCGTTGATGCAGCTCCTTATTTTAGAATCTTTAATCCATCAGAACAAATTAAAAAGTTTGACAAAGACTTAAAGTACATAAAAAAATGGATCCCAGAACTAGAAACGACCTATTATCCAAAGGAAATTGTGGATCATAAATTTGCCAGAGAAAGATGCCTTAAAGTTTACAAAGAAGCTGTAGGATAATTTAACTTTACCTTATCTTGAGTTATAAACTTTTATCAATTAAAAAATGAATATTGTCTGGTTCAAAAGAGATTTGCGCTTGTATGACCATGAGGCGATATTTAACGCCTTAAAAACCAATACACAAACACTTTTTTTATATTCTTTTGAACCTTCGGTGTTGGATGACCATCATTACAGTCAGCGTCATTTCGATTTTGTAAAACAATCATTAGTTGCTCTTAACAAAGAAATCAGCCGTTTTAATACCGAAATATTGATTGTGGAAGAAGAACTTGTGCCCCTTTTAGAAAAAATAAATAGCAATTATCCCATTTCTGCGGTATTTTCTCATCAAGAAACGGGGATAAAATTAACCTTTGACAGAGACAAAGCAGTTGCATATTTTTGTAAAAAAAATAAAATTTCTTGGAATCAATACATCACAAATGGTGTAAAACGAGGCATAAAAAACCGAAAAACTTGGCGTGATGATTGGTGCGAATTTATGGATAAAGACCAGTTTCCATTTGCCCCACAACAAAATGCTTTTGTGAATTTTGAAACCATACATAAATTAAAACCTTTTTTTAAAATACCAGATTTAACGACTGATGATAAAAGTGTTTTTCAAAAAGGTGGAACGCCTACTGCATTGCGTTATTTGAACTCTTTTTTAGAAGATCGTGTAGCAAATTATAGCAAACACATTTCAAAACCTGATTTAGGCCGAATAAGTTGCAGCCGTTTGTCGCCTTATATTGCTTGGGGAAACATATCCATGAAACAAATTTGTCATCGTGCCATGGACTTTCGAGATAAGAAAAAAAACGTCCGTCAAATTGATAATTTTGCTTCACGTTTGCGTTGGCAAGCCCATTTTATCCAAAAATTCGAAATGGAATGTTCTATGGAATTTTTGAGCATCAATAAAGGTTATAGAGAGTTGAACCAAACAGTAAATAAAACGTATCATAATGCATGGATAACAGGAAATACAGGTGTGCCGCTTGTAGATGCTTGCATGCGGTGCCTTAATACAACCGGTTATTTGAATTTTAGAATGCGGGCGCTCGTGGTTTCTTTTTACACACATCATTTGTTCCAACCATGGCAAAACTGTAGTCCACACTTAGCGCAACAATTTTTGGATTTTGAACCAGGAATTCATTATCCTCAAATACAAATGCAAGCTGGCGTTACGGGAATCAATACTTTGAGGGTTTACAATCCTGTGAAAAATTCTTATGAGCATGATCCTCAAGGATTATTTATTAAAAAATGGGTGCCAGAACTGGCTAACATACCATCAGAATTTGTGCATGAACCTTGGAAATTAACTCCTATTGAACAAATGCTATATGATTTTGAAACTGGTGCAGATTATCCGTTTCCTATTATAAATCTTGAGGAAGCCAGAAGGTTTTCGAGTGATTTTTTCTGGAATATCAGAAAAGATAAGGAAGTAAGAACAGATGGAAAACGCATTGTTGAGCAACACACACTTCCTGATCGTAACTTTGACTAGTTCAATTAATTGATTTACACATTCTTTTTATTACATTTACAACTAAACCTAAATTATTCAATTATGAAATTTACTAAATTATGCGTTTTACTTTTTTCTATTACATTATTTGTAGCTTGTAAAAAAGAAGAAAAACCAGCTGAAGTTATTGAAACCAATACTGTAGAAAAAGAAACTGTAATAATAAAAGATACTGTTAAAGTAGCTCCAACTGAAACAAAAGGTACTTCTGTAAAAATTAATAGCAGTGGTGTTGAAGTTGAAACTAAAAATGTAGAAGTTGAAGTAAAAAAATAATACTACAACTACATACATATTTAAAAAACCATTTAAAATGGTTTTTTTTTATGCTTTTATATTTTGAATAAAATCAAAGTTTAATTCTTTAAAATGATTGATTACCATATCTGCAGAAGTATAATCTTGTAATTGAGAATGCAAACTTTTGTACCCTATACAAAAAATATTTGCGGCATTTGCTGCTTTAATTCCATTTGTACTATCTTCAATAACAATACAATTTATAACAGGAGTTTGAGCCAATTCAGCGGCCTTTAAAAAAATAGCTGGATGTGGTTTTGACTTAGGAAAATCTTCACCCGAAACTTTGTAACTAAAATATTGATGCAAGTTAAACCGATTAAAAATACGTTCAATAGTAACATTTGCAGATGAGGAAGCTAGCACAAGCTGCATGCCATTGCTATACAACTCTTTAATCAAATCTTCAACTCCTTCTAACAAGTATAAATCTTCTTTGTTATCAAAAGCATCGTTGAACAAATCTCTTTTAGTTTCAACTAATGTTTGTACCTCTTGTTCTAAATTAAAAATTCCCTTTAACCTTTCATAAATATTTTTAGTAGAATTGCCAGTAAATGAAGTATACATTTCAGGCGAAACATCAATATTCAAAGCCTTAAAATGTTGTTGGTATGCATAATGATGCACTGGTTCTGTATCAACAATTACGCCGTCCATATCAAAAATAACCGTTTGAATCATCTTTTTTTATTTTTAAAGTCGCAAATGTACAAAGGTTGTGAATAGTACATTATAAAAAATAATCTTTTTTTAATTTAAACCTTTTGATATACCTTTAGTCTTAACAATAAATATTTCTTTTGCAAGAAGAACAAGCGTTTATTACTGCTTTATTAAATCCTAAAACGCAGAACGTTGCGTTTCAAAAGCTCTTGGTACAATACCAAAAACCATTGTATGCTCACATAAGAAATATTGTTTTGAATCATGACGATACAGATGATGTTTTGCAAAATACATTTATTAAAGTGCATCAAAATCTTAAGAATTTTAAAGGCGAAAGCAAGCTTTTTTCATGGATTTATAGAATTGCAACAAACGAAGCCATTACATTTTTAAACAATAAGAAAAAAAGAAACGGACAAACTAGTGAAGCTTTTCAAGAAAAACAAATTGAAAGTATTAAAGCCGATGTTTATTTTGATGGCGATGCAATTCAACTAAAATTGCAAAAAGCGTTACTATCATTGCCCGAAAAGCAACAATTGGTCTTTAAGATGAAATATTTTGAAGATTTAAAATACGAAGAAATTTCAGAAATTTTAGGCACTTCTGTTGGCGGATTAAAAGCTTCTTATTTTCACGCAGTAAAAAAAATAGAAGAATTTATGGTACGTGCTTAAACCTTTATTAATGTTACAAGTCTTATAAATATGAAAGAATTCAAACTAAATGATTACCCAAAAATAAAATCAGGATTTGAAGTTCCAGAAGGTTATTTTGAACAATTGGAAAATAAAATAATGAGCCAGTTTCCGCAACCTGAAGTTAAAGTCATTTCTATTTTTCAGAAAAAAAGATTTTGGATTGCTTCAGTTGCAGCAGTTGTAATTATTGCCTTTTCTGCAACATTTTATTTCGAACAATTGCAACAAGAAACTTACACTAATGAAGAATATTTAACTTACAATACAAATTTAACAACAGAAGATCTTATAGAGCATTTGAATGAGAATGATATAGAAAATTTAGAACAATCATTAATCGTTTATGACAATGAAACAGCAAAGTTTGCTGAAGAAAATTTATAATTTAAAAAATATGAAAAAATATAGTTTACTAATTCTGTTATTAGTTTTCTCCTTAAGTTTTGGACAAAATAATAAAAAGTTAGATCGCATTAAAGCCATAAGAGTAGCTTTTATCTCAAACAAACTTGATTTGACATCAGATGAAGCGCAAAAATTTTGGCCAATTTTTAACCAATTCGAATCCAAACAATTTGATTTGAGATTAGAAAAAAAGGTTTTGATTAACAAACTCAAACCAGAAAATACAACTAATATTTCTGATAAAGAAATGTACAAATTATTAGATGAATCTGAAAATCTTGAAAACGAAATCCAGAACAATCGTAAGTCATTTGTAAAAAATTTACAAGGAATTATTAGTCCTCAAAAGATATTGTTGCTCAAGCAAGTTGAAGAAGATTTTAAAAAGGAACTTCTAAAACAAATAAGAAACAATCGCAACAACCGTAATTAAACTTTTTTATTTTTAAATCATTGATATAATTTGTTATTTATAGTATAATAATGTCTTTTAAAATTTTAGCTTTGTGTTTTTAAAAAATAACAATGATTAACCCTTCGGCCAGCGGTTGGATTGATAAATTTTTTGCAGAGCAAAATCCTTTACAGCTCCCAGTTGTAATTTATCCAGAACTTTTTTATAAAAAAATTCGTTCAACAGGGTTTGTATATGGACACATTGTTTCATTAGATACGATTCAAGATATCAACTTTAAAGGTTGGACTTCCGAAGAAATTTCGAAAATTGCATTACTTAATTCATTATTCAATGTTTTTGGGTTAATAACCCATGAAAGCAATCCATCTATTTTTATTTTAAAAACAATTACTTTTTATAAAGAAATGAATCCGGAAGGTTTTAATTTGCTTAAAAAAGTATTACCAGAAAATACGATTTCAATAGATTTAGAAAAAATTATTGGTCAAAGAGTGCAAACCAATGACAATATTCTACGTAAAAACTTTTCTCATATTTTAACAAATGCCTTATTATTTGAAGATGTACTTGCCTTTAAGCAATTTTTAATTCATGGAAATATTCCTAACAATTACTTGAAAAAATTAGAAGAAACTATTGTAGGATTAGTTTCACTTGGTTTACAAACCAAATCTAAAATGACAAATTATGACGAATTGTTAATAAAGCTTTTTGAATCCTCTGTGCGTTACACTAAGTTTTCTAAAGTTGATGTTCGAAATCTAGATGTATTAGAACTTGAGTATTTTAGTTCCGATCTAGAAAAATATTATTTGATAGATATGGCTGGTTTAGCACTCTGGAACGACAGCAAAATGGAAGAAAATGAAGCAGTTTTTTTATATGATTTAGCCCAAAAGATGAATGTTTCTAATACTTTTGTTCAAGAAAGTATTATAGAAACAGATGAGTTTATAAAAAAATATAAAAAAGAAATACCTTATTTTAATTATTCTAATCCCGTAAAGCATTTTTATGAACATGCTACCCAAACAGTTACTGTTTTGATATCAAGAAATAAAACCAGATTGATCAAAGAATTATCTAATAATGGTGAATTAATGCTTTTATTAACCCACTCAACTCACAGACATTTAGAAGATAATGAGAAGAAAAAAGTTAAAAAACAGTTACTAGAAATTTGCAAGACAATACCATCATTGACCATTTTTTTATTGCCAGGAGGAAGTTTATTATTGCCTATTTTAATCAAATTTATTCCTAAAATGATTCCAACAGTTTTTAATGAAAATCTTGAGTCGGAAGATTAATCCAAATAAAAAGCCACTTTAAAGTGGCTTATCTTTCTTAGAATTTTAATTGGTAAACTTCATCCAGCTCTTTTTCTGAACTAATGTTTACATTTAAATCAGTTACAAATCCAGAATTTAAACCATAAACCCATCCGTGTAGGGTTAAATCTTGGCCGTTTCTCCAAGCAGCTTGTACTATCGAAGTTTTAGCCAGATCAAATACCTGCTCTTTTACATTAAGCTCAACAAA
This sequence comes from Bacteroidota bacterium, assembly GCA_031413015.1. Taxonomy (GTDB): domain Bacteria; phylum Bacteroidota; class Bacteroidia; order Flavobacteriales; family Flavobacteriaceae; genus Flavobacterium. Next base: position 55,365 of record JANOEE010000011.1, read on the forward strand.
AGTATTGAAACGTTCTGTTTCATCTTCTATAGAGTTTAAGTAGGTATCATGAAAACGATAAACATCTTTAATATGACGAATCCAGTTATCAATTATACCAATAGAATCATTGCCCATTGCCGCTTTTATTCCTCCACATCCATAATGACCACAAACTAATACATGTTTAACTTTTAACACATTAACAGCATAATCTAACACACTTAACATGTTCATATCAGTATGAACAACCATATTTGCAATGTTTCTATGAACAAAAACTTCGCCTGGTGCTGCACCTATAATTTCATTTGCAGGCACTCGACTATCCGAACAACCAATCCACAATAATGGAGGAGTTTGCCCTTTTGCTAATGCTTGAAAATAATTAGGATCTTTTTCTAAAGATTTTTCTACCCAAATCTTATTGTTGTCTAATATTTTTTTATAAAAATCGCTCATATTTATTGATTAAATTATTTTGATTAATTAAAAAATTTCTTTTTTTATAAGTTTTCTTTTTGCTGCATCATAATAACTTTCTACGCTTACATGATTTTGTATTTCTTTACTGTTTTCGAGATTGTATGCTTTTTTAAAACCTTTTAGTTTTACTTTTATATTTTCATCTATTGCTCGTGTAGCTTTAAATTCTTTAATCAAGTCTAAAACATCATGTGCAATGTAAACCGTATCAGATGCATTAATTATAACTCTTGAATTTTCTGGAATTTCACTTAAAGTAGATTTAATAGCTGCTTTATTCAAAAATGATACTTCTTGTGCTAAATCGATATGAATGATATCGCCGTCTAAATATTCTTCTTTTCTAAAGTTGTAAGCTCTTTTTAAATTTCCTTTCAATACAAATATAATACTGATAATAATTCCTAATCCTACGCCCCACAATAAATCTATAAAAACAACACCTGCAAAAGTAACAATAAACGGAATGAACTGATATTTACCTTTTCCCCAAAAATGTTTTACAGTTTTAGGGTTTGCAAGTTTATATCCTACCATAAGCAAGACAGCTGCTAATGTTGCTAATGGAATTTTGTTTAAAATGAATGGTATGGATAATACACTTATCAATAATAAAATCCCATGGATTATTGCGGACATCTTAGATTTTGCACCTGCAGAATTATTTGCTGAAGTTCTTACTACTACTGACGTCATAGGCAAACCGCCTAAAAGTGAACTAATCATATTACCAATACCTTGTGCTTTTAGCTCTAGATTTGTATCAGTATATCGTTTTTGAACATCCATTCTATCAGAAGCTTCAATACATAAAAGTGTTTCTATAGAAGCCACGACTGCAATAGTAGCGCCTGTAAGCCATATTTTCCATTGAGCAAAACCAGAAAAATCTGGACTTATAATTATAGCCTTAAATTCTTCAAAGTTTGTTGGGACTGGTAAATTAACTAAATGCTCAGCTGAAATTACTAATGTACTTGATGATACTTTAAAAAATTCGTTAATTAATATTCCTATTATGACAGCTACTAAAGCCCCTGGTATTAATTTTAGATTTTTAAGAAAAGGGATTTTATTCCAAGAAATTAAAATTGCAAGCGAAACGATGGTTATAATTATAGAACCCAATTGAACATGTTCAAAAATAGAAAAAATCTCTGAAAAAGTATTTTTTCCATCGGCTTGCAAGAAAGCTTCATCACCTTCAAAATCTTTGTCATATCCAAAGGCATGAGGAATTTGTTTCAAAATAATAATGACACCAATTCCAGCTAACATGCCTTCAATAACATTAGTAGGAAAGTAGTTTGAAATACTACCTGCTCTAATAAACCCTAATATTAATTGTATTAATCCAGCAATGAAAACGGCTGTTAAGAATAAATTAAATGCGCCTAGATCTGTAATCGCAGTCAAAACAATTGCCGTTAATCCTGCTGCTGGACCCGAAACACTTAAATGAGATTTACTCAAATACCCTACAACAATACCGCCTATTATTCCGGAAATAATTCCTGATAAAGGTGGCGCACCAGATGCTAATGCAATTCCTAAACACAGTGGTAATGCCACTAAGAAAACTACTAAACCTGAAGCAAAATCTGATTTTAGATTTGCAAAAAGATTGATTTTTTTTGTCATAATACTTTAATAAATTGAAAACATAAATACAATATCCTTGATTATTAAGGACATTAAAATTAAATCTAAAAATATTATGAATTGGGTGGCTGCGTAAAAACTGCCAATTTTATCTTGTCATGTTTTGATCTGTTTTCAGATAAAATAAGACTTGAAGTGTATTTTGATTTTGAAAAAAAAGTATACTCATTAATTTTTAATTCCGCTTTAATTTCTTTGTGAACTTCTTCTTCAGATAAATCGTAAAAAAAAGATGCCTTCACGTCTTTTTCAATCAAGCTAATCACTGTTGGCATCGACAAAAAAACCATGAATAAAAACAATATTATCTTAACCATTATCTTCATGACGTAAAAGTAAGTTTAAACCATTTTAATAAAAAACAAAATTTGATATAAATTCAGATAAATTTTGATTAAGAAACGTAAACTAATACATCAATTTACATACTAGATTTTTTAATACTTCTGTTTAAAGTGATTCCTCTAACCAAGCTTGCATCATCCATATTGTTTTTTCTTGTTCCGAAATAAAATCACTCATCATAGAATTGGTACCTTCATCATTGATTTCTCCGCTTGTATTGAGGATTTTTCTTTCAATTTTAAGTAAATCTGTTAATGATGTTACAATAAGATGTACCGCTTTCTCGTCATTAGAAATATTTTTGCCTACTACTAATTTATTGTTTTTAATATAATTTTCAAAAGTATGTAAAGGAGTTCCGCCAAGTGTGAGTACACGTTCTGCAATCATGTCAATTTTTAATTGTGCATCATTATAAAGTTCTTCAAATTTTACATGTAAATCAAAAAATCTTTTCCCTCTAATATTCCAATGAATGCCTCTTAAATTTTGATAATATACTTGAAAGTTTGATAACAATATATTGAGTTCATTTACAATAAGTTCAGATTCTTTTACTGGCAATCCTAGTATGTTGGTTTTCATTTTAATATTTTTATTTTATTTATATTTTTAAATTTAATAAAAAAAAATAAGAAAAACTATAAGTTAAATTGATAGTTTTTATATTTGTATAAAACATTACTATCTAATGACAATAACACAACTTCAATATGTTCTTGCTGTTGCAGAATATAAAAACTTTACACTTGCTGCCGAAAAATGTTTTGTAACACAACCTACTCTAAGTATGCAAATACAAAAGATTGAGGAGGAATTGAAAATACAAATTTTTGATAGAACTAAAAAACCAATTCAGCTGACAGAAATAGGTCAAAAAATTGTCAATCAAGCTAAGAATATTGTCAACGAAGCCAATAGAATTAAAGATATTGTTGAACAACAAAAAGGGTTCATTGGCGGGGAATTTAGATTAGGAATTATTCCTACTGTAATGCCCACATTGTTACCTATGTTTTTGAGTAATTTTATAAAAAAATATCCAAAAGTAAAGTTAATCATCGAAGAGTTAAATACTGATGAAATAATTTTAAAGTTAAAAAACGGTCATCTAGACGCAGCCATTGCTTCTACCCCATTATTAGAAGACAAGCTCAAAGAAATTGTTTTGTATTTTGAGCCTTTTGTAGCTTACATTCCAGAAAATCATGCTATTGCCAATAAAAAAGAAATCGAAGTTTCAGATCTGAATATTGAAGAAATTTTATTGCTTCAAGACGGACATTGTTTTAGAGATGGTATCTTGAACTTGTGTAAAAATAATGGTTTGCCTACCGAAAATTCTTTTCAAATTGAAAGTGGTAGTTTTGAAACACTGATAAAATTAGCTGATGAAGGACTAGGCACCACACTACTTCCTTATTTGCACACATTAGATTTAAAAGAAAAAGACAAAAATAAATTACACCATTTTAAAGAACCAAAACCTGCGCGAGAAGTAAGCCTTATATTTCCTAAAACTGAATTGAAAATTCATATCATCGAAGCTTTAAGAAGTACCATTGCTGGCGTTGTAAAAGGTGCCATTGTATTTCAAAATGTACAGATTGTAAGTCCATTACATAAAAAACTATAATAAAAAAGAAGCCATTTGGCTCCTTTCAATTTAATATTTTAACAAAACAGCACATTGCTGCAACTCTGGTTTTTCTTTCGTGAACATTAACAACCATTCTATAAGTTGTTCAATTTCATAAGGAAGTAATACTTTAGATGCTTTTTCGACTTCTTTACAAAAAAGTGTAGGGTCAAAACTAACTTTTACAAGAATCCTTTTCGTAAAACTAAACATATTCTTTGACATAAAAATTATTTTAAATTCTATTTAGAACCTTAAATTATATATTTCAAATTTAGACAATAAAAGTTCTTAGCGTTTGAGTTTTGCGTTAATTAAAACTATTAATTTTGTTAAATAAATGACTCTTAATTAATGTTTTGTGGCTCTAAACATTTCTCTTTTTCCTGGTGGTCCTTCTAATTTTTCAACAGTGAAGCCTACTTCAATTAAGCTTCGTTTTACAACACCTCGGGCTGCATAAGTCACCAGTACACTATTGTTTTTTAAGGCATTATACATTTTTTGAAAAATTGCTGTACTCCATAATTCTGGCTGTACTCTGTACCCAAAAGCATCAAAATAAATCAGATCAAACTTGTTTCGATCCTCAATTTGGTCAAAAAATTGTTTTCTTTTTGTTAAATAAAAACTTTCATTTAAAGCAATTTTTTCGTCCCAATTACTTTCATGCATGTTTTTAAAAGTAGGCGCATCATTTTCTGCATGTAATGCCTCGACATAATTCATTTTTAAAATTTCATCTGCTTCAATTGGATAAGCTTCAACCCCAACATAATCAATGATTTGATTGTTCTTTTTGGCTTCTAGATAAGTAATAAAAGTGTTTAAACCCGTTCCAAAACCAATTTCTAAAATAGCAATAGGCTTGTTTTGAAACAAATGCAAACCATTTTTAATAAAAACATGTTGGGCTTCTTGAACAGCACCGTGCTTAGAATGATAATTTTCATTCCATTCAGGCAAATGAATGGTGGTTGAACCGTCTTCGGTAATGATTATTTCTCTTTTCAATTTGTGTTTTTTTATAACAAAAATACTTTCTTTATTTACATTTACTTCATTTATAACATAAATATTAGCATTTAAAATACAATTTTGCAGTAGTATATTTTTAACAAACAAATTACTAATTGTACTAAATTATTTTGCAGAGAAATCATAAAAGATTCGATTTTTTATTAATTTAGCAAAATATAATTTATTGATATTGTTTATAAAAATAGTATTGACAACTTATTTAAAATCAATTAGTTAAAACAGTATTTACATTAAATAAACAATATAAATGAGTTTAAATATTACGAGCGAAATCGATGTAGTAAAAGTAGTTAAATCTAAAATTGATACTATTGATTTTGACAATTTATCCTTTGGAACCACTTTTACAGACCACATGTTTGTGTGTGATTTTAAAAACGGAGCATGGCAAAAACCACAAATTGTTCCTTATGAACCGTTTTTATTAGACCCATCGGCAAAAGTTTTTCATTATGGGCAAGCCATTTTTGAAGGGATGAAAGCCTATAAAGATGAAAATGATGACATCTGGTTTTTCCGTCCTGATCAAAATTTTGATCGTTTTAATAAATCTGCAGTGAGAATGGCTATGCCAGAAATTGATGAAGCCACTTTCATGAGCGGGCTGCACCAACTGGTTGCCTTGGAGCAAAAATGGGTTAAGAAAGGATTGGGTAATTCATTGTATATCCGACCATTTATGATTGCAATAGGAAGCGGTGTTATTGCGGCTCCTTCTACGCAATACCGATTTATGATCATACTCTCGCCAGCAAAATCTTATTATTCTGGTGAGGTAAAAGTGATAATTGCTGAACATTTTAGTCGTGCTGCAAATGGTGGTATTGGTGCTGCAAAAGCTGCAGGAAATTACTCCGCACAATTTTATCCTACAAAATTAGCCAACGAAAAAGGTTTCCAACAAATAATTTGGACCGATGATGCCACTCATACAAAACTAGAAGAATCTGGCACAATGAACGTGTTTTTTAGAATCAACGACACACTTTACACGGCACCTACAAGTGAACGAATTCTTGATGGAGTGACTCGAAAGAGTTTGATTGCCATTGCAGAAAGAGATGGTATAAATGTTGAAGTGCGTTCTGTTCTTGTTGAGGAAATTGTTGCTGCTGCAAAAAACGGAAGTTTAAAAGAAGTTTTTGGTGCAGGAACTGCAGCAGTTGTAAATCCTATTGTTGGATTTTCATTCCAAGATGTTTATTATGAATTGCCAAAAATTGAAAATTCATTTGCCATCCAATTAAAAGAAAAATTGACTAATATTCAAAATAAACTCGCCGAAGATACCTTTGACTGGACTGTAAAAGTTTAATTTAAGCTAAATTATAAAAGGTGTTTCAAAATCAATGAAACACCTTTTTTATTTAAAGTAGGTTCAAAATCTTTGCAATATCTGGTTTAAAATAATTAGGGCCTTTCATAACTTTACCATCCTCTCTATAAATGGGATCGCCATTAATGTCTAATTTGCTCATATTACTTCTTTGAATTTCATCAAAAACAGCTTCAATTTTATCTTGTAAGCCATGCTCTATAATTGTACCACAGAGTATGTAAAGCATATCACCAAGAGCATCCGCGATTTCAACTAAATCTTCATTTTTGACTGCCTCAAGATACTCTTCGTTTTCTTCTTTCATTAAATTGAATCGCAATTCATGCTTGCTTGTACCTAAATTAGCAGTAGGAAAATCTTGGTATTCGATTTTATACGTTTTATGGAATTCTTTAACGGCATCTAGTTGTTTTTGCATGATTTTTTATAAATAATTTGGTTATGCAAAATACTAACTTTTAGATACAATTGTTTAATTTTACAAATAAAAAAATAGTATGTTTAGTCAAGGTCAATGGGTATTTGCAGGTTGTTTTTTTATTGCGTTTATTATTGCAATGGTGTATTCTTACAGAAAAGACATCGTTTTACATAGGATATTTTACAAAGGAAACTATAAGATCCTTATAGGATTTTTAATTTTTATTGGTTTCTTGTTTGTTATAAAAATATTTCTAAAACATTAAAAATTCAAAACGTCTCTAAGGCGTTTTTTTTATTTAAAATTATAAAAATTGTCTGCCAAATCAAACAAAATGTTAGTTTTTTGTTCCTTTTGAAATTAAATATCCCAGTATCAATATAATTTTTAACTTTACGTTACCAACCTAACCAAACAAGCATGAAAATTATTAAATATATTTTTCTCCTATTACTACTAGCTTTTATTGCAATATCGGTATTTGTAGCAACTCAAAAAGGCGATTTTATAATTACTAAATCCTCTATAATAAATGTACCTAGAGCAATGATTTTCAATTACATGAATGATTATCGTAATTGGGAAAATTGGAGTGCTTGGAAAGAAGATGATCCTGATATGACTTTTTTTTATCCTGAAAAAACTATTGGTAACGGTGCTTATTACACTTGGAATGGTAAAGATGGATCAGGTAAAACTACAACGGTTTTTGTTAAAGACAATGATAGTATAGCCCAAAAAGTGGAATATTCTGATTACGAATACCAATCTTATATCACTTTTAAAGATACTGTAGGCGGTACAAAAGTAAAATGGGTATCAAAAGGAAGAGTCAATTTTATGACTAAAGTATATGCTACATTTACTGGAGGAATAGATAAATTAATGGGGGTAGTTTTTGAAAGAAGTCTTAACAATCTTAATGTTGTTGTGAGTAGAGAGGCTAATAGTTTTAATGTAAAAGTAAATGGTGTTGTCGAAAAATTGGGTGGTTTTTACATCAAACAAACTGTTGCTTGCAAAAACTCAGAAATGCAAGAACAATTACAAACTACATTATTTAAATTAACTAATTTTTTTAAGACCAATAAAATGGTAATGAATGGTAAACCGTTTGTTATGTATGAAACCAAAACAAAAGATTCTATACGTTTTTCTATATGTGGACCGTTGAGAGAAGAAATTCTTATAGCCCCAGAAAGTGATGTTAGCACTGGATTTTTAGAGTCTTTTTCAGCTTTAAAAACTACCTTAATAGGTGATTATATACACCAATCTAAAGCAAGAAAAGAAGCGTTAGATTATTTCATAAAAAATAAATTAGAGCCAAGTGTTACCATTAAAGATATTGATGTTTTTATTAAAAATGCTTCTGATGTAAAAAATCCTTCTCAATGGGAAACCGAAATCCTGATTCCAATAAAAGCAAAAATTGTAGTTCCAAAACCAGTTTTTATTCCAAAAGCTGTTATAGTTCCTGAAGTTTCGAAAGACTCTGTGTAATAAAAAATCCGCTTTACAGCGGATTTTTTTATTTCAATAAATGTCTTATCACCGTTTCGGCAGCAAATAAACCAAACAATCCTGGCATGTAACTATTGGTTCCGTAAAAAGATTTTTTGTAATTTTTACCATCCGTAATTCTCAAACTACTTTCATCTTGAATTTCGGAGGAAAAAACTACCTTTATTCCTTTGTCAATTTTTATTTCTTTCAGTCTTTTTTTAATGGCTTTTGCCAAAAAACAGTTTTCTGTATTGCTAATATCAGCCACTTTAACTTTTGCAGCGTCCATTTTGCCTCCTGCGCCCATACTACTAATAATTTTTATTTTTTTACGCTTGGCAGCGATAATCAAATTTAGTTTTGGCGTAACACTATCGATACAATCCATGACATAATCAAACTCTTCCGAAACAATTTCAAAAGCGCGTTCAGGTGATAAAAATTCCTTTATTTTGGTCAATTTCAATTCTGGATTTATGTCAAGCAATCGATCACCAACCACATCAATTTTTGGTAAACCCACAGTTGAATGTAAAGCTGGTAACTGTCTGTTAATATTTGTAATGTCTACAACATCTCCGTCTACTATCGTGATTTTTCCTATTCCTGCTCTTGCAATAAATTCGGCTGCAAATGAGCCTACACCACCTACTCCAACGATCAATACGTTAGAATTTTTCAATTTTTCTAAACCTTCTTCTTTAAATAAAAGTGCTGCTCTTTCTGTCCAATCTGCCATTTAAAATTTATTTATATGATATAATTTGATAATTTATTTTTAAAAACGCTTTGAAAATTTTCATCAATAATTTCATTTAAAGCGCTTCTGGATATATTCTTGTATTTTGAAGCAAGCCCATAAACTGTTTCAATTCCTTCATTTATAGTATCTGTTTCTAAAAAAAACTTATCGTTCGGCACTGTTTTAAAAACTGTTTCTAACTCTGGATTACGCAGTAAATATTTACCAAAAGAAATGTAAAATCCACTATTTATTAAGCTTTGAACCACTTGTACATTTTTAGAAAACCCATGAATTATCATAGGGACAGTTATATTCAAACGCTTTTTAATTTCAACGACTTCCTGAAATGCAGCAACACAATGAACAACAACAGGTTTGCTATATTTTTGTGCAAAAACAAGTTGGCTTTCAAATACTTTAATTTGTATTGCCAATGGTGTTTCTATTCTTTTGTCCAAACCACATTCTCCTATTGCAAGACAATTATCAAGCTGTAATTTTTCTTCAATAATTTTTAAATCATTTTCAATACGACTTTCTTCAATATGCCACGGATGAATTCCAATAGAATAGTACTTTATGGCTATATCAAATTCGTGCGGATACTGATTTACCAATTCTAAAATATTGGGTTTATTGAAAGTTTGATGCGTATGAAAATTAAAATAATACATTAATCATGGAATTTTTTAACACCCGCAAGTATTGCAACATTGAGATCATTTTCCTTAGGCGGAATTGGACAAGAATATTTGTAATTGTAAGCACAATATGGATTGTAAGCTTGGTTAAAATCGATTGATAATACATTACCTGAAGGAATGGAAAGCTCAATATACCTGCCTCCTCCATAACTTTCATTACCCGAAGTTAAATCAGTAAAAGGCAAAAATAGGTTGTTTTTGTATTTTTCTATTTTTACTAAATCCAAACTTTGGTACACATTCATTTTAAATTTTTTCCCTTTTAAATCAAAATAAACCTCACCGTATTTAACATACATAGGTTTTCTATCAGTTGTGGTGGGCATTTCAAAAGGCACTTCATTTTCTGTCCTAACAAATTTAGCATTCACAAAAAAATCAGCATTAATATCAAAAAAAGCTAATGAAACAAAGTTTTTTAAATCCGCAGCTAACAAAGGACTGGTTTTATCGTTTTTATAATCTGTATTAAGTCTATTTTGAAAAGCTAAGACACTGTCTTTTTCAAACTTTTGCTGACAAAAGCCTACTGAAACAATAAAAGTTAGTAAAATAGTACAAAGTGATTTCATCCTTTTTTCGCAAAAATAACTAAAATTTGAAAGACAAACGTTTTATTTATGCCAATAAATCTCATAGAGTTAGTAACTTTGTTAAACCACAATTTCACCTCAATGTTCAAAACTGCACTACAACGTTACATCAATAATTTTAAAGGTTTTTCTAGAGAAGTTTGGATTCTAGCCATTGTTACATTTATAAATCGTGCAGGAACAATGGTTTTGCCTTTTTTATCTAAATATTTAAAAGAAGATTTGCACTTTTCTTTCAGTCAAGTCGGTTGGATAATGGTTTGTTTCGGTCTAGGATCAATGTTAGGCTCTTTCTTAGGAGGAAAATTATCTGATAAAATTGGTTTTTATAAAATCATGGTTTTTAGCTTGTTTACAAGCGGTTTATTGTTTTTTGTGATTCAGTTTATAACCTCATTCTGGGGATTGTGTATTGCAATGTTTGGCATTATGATGGTGGCAGACATGTTCAGACCCGCAATGTTTGTATCACTTGGTACTTATGCTAAACCTGAAAATCGATCTCGTGCTTTTACATTAGTGAGACTTGCAATTAATTTAGGATTTGCAGCTGGACCAGCATTAGGCGGATTAATAATAATGAATATAGGTTACAAAGGTCTGTTTTGGGTTGATGGCGCCACTTGTATAATTGCAATTTTAATTTTTGCACTTTTAGTAAAAGAAGTTAAAAAAAATACTGAAAATGAAAAGATTACAAATGAAGCTATTATAAAAACATCTGTTTTTGATGATAAAATATTCTGGATATTCTTGTTTGTATGTTTTGTAACGGCCATGATATTTTTCCAAATTTTTACTACGTTACCTTTGTATCATAGAGAAATGTATGGTTTGACCGAATTTCAAACAGGATTATTGATGATGCTTAACGGACTTTTAATATTTTTTTTAGAAATGCCTATTGTGAGTTATTTTGAAAGAAAAAACATTGCTAAGATTAGAATAATTTTGTGGGGTTCATTGATGATGGCATTGAGTTTTTATGTTTTGCTCATAGATATTTGGTCAGGAATTCTCATAATCAGTATGATTTTCATGACTTTTGGAGAAATGTTTATTTTCCCTTTTTCGAATTCATTTGCATTAAGCAGAGCACCAAAAGGTCAAGAAGGAAAATATATGGCCTTATTTACTATGAGTTTTAGCTTGGCACACATTTGCAGTTCAAAAACAGGAATGGAAATTATAGGTAGTCAAGGTTATCAAATCAATTGGATTTTTATGGGAACCTTAGGAATAATTGCTGTTTTATGTTCTATATATTTAGTAAAAATGCTGAAACAAAAGGTTTAACAATCTACAATTACAGAGCTGTTTTCTGGTCATAAAAAAAGCCGAACATTTCTGTTCGGCTTTTTAGTGATTAAATTTATGGGGGATATTAATTTGTAGTTTGTTTCACTGCAAGTGAATAAATTACTAAACCAAAACCTATTTTATTGATAGCATCTGCAATGTTGTAAGCAACATCTACACTTCCTGTACCTACAATGCTAGTGTACCATCCTTCAGTACCTAACATGTATCCTAATGGGTAAATTGCCCATCCTACAAGTACAAACCAACATAAGATTTTGTGTGCTGCCAATACGTTTCCGCCAGCAGCTTTTGCTAATTTAGAAGCTTCTCCTAACCATATGTCATATACGATTACGAAGTAAGCAATACCTGAAACTAATCCCCAAATCCAAGCATTTGCTTGATCTACTGCTTCACCGAAATATCCTGTTACCAACATTACTACTGATAATAAGATCATTCTCCACAATAAGCTTTGTTTAGCTCCTGCAACTTTTAAAATTAGATAAAACTCTACACACATCAATGGCACAGTTAAAATCCAATCTACATAACGAAAGAAAGTTGGAGATTCTTCAAAAGAAGCCCAATAATCTCTCATGTAAAAATAATGTACTGCTGCAATAAAAGTAATCAAACCTGATACTAATACTGAAGTTCTCCACTTTTTATCAAATTGGTTCAATGATAAAAAGAAAAAAGCTGAAGCAGCCATCATAGCCATACAGCCAACAAAAAATGTAAAACCTACGTAGTCAGTAGGCAACATTTTAGCAACTAATCCTGGAATAAACATAAAATTTGTCATAAAAAAAGGTTTAAATGGTTTTTGTTTAAGCAAATATAGTAAATGTTAAACAAATAAAAATATTTTTTTTCGTTTATTTTTTATTAATTTTATGAATTCAATATAATTTTATGGTAAATAATTCGAATTTGTCAATAGTGTCAAGCTTCTTAGGGCTTTGGATAGCCTCTTTTTTTTCAAAAGAATATCAAATAGTAATAGGTTTCGTATTAATATTTTCTTTTGGAATTCTTCACGGTGCAAATGATATTTTATTAATTGAAAAAGTAAACAAAAAAAACAGAAGACTTTCCTTTGTAAAAATATTAATAAACTATATTTTATTTGTTATCGCTGGTGCAATATTTTTTTATTTGTTATCAGGATTAGCACTTGCATTATTTATTTTAGTAAGTGCTTATCATTTTGGAGAGCAACATTGGCAAAAAATCCAAAAAAATTTTAAAAAGTGGCTTGTAATGTTATTTCAATTTAGTTATGGAATATTTATTTTATCATTACTTTTCAATTTCAATGCACAAGAGGTAAAATTAGTGGTTTTTGAAATTACTAGAATAAGTATTACTGCCAAGTATACTATGCTTTTATTAATTATTTCCAGTATAAGTCTTGTAAGTATAGGTAGCTTTTTTTATTGGAAATCTATTGAATTTAGAAAAATCATTATTACTGAAATTTTTTACATCTTAGTTTTTGCAGTAATTTTTAATACATCTTCATTAATCTGGGGATTTACAATATATTTTATTTCATGGCACAGCATTCCTTCTATAGTAGACCAAGTTACATTTTTATACGGACGATTTACTTTTGATAATTTTATTAGCTATTTCAAGTCAGCACTTTTTTATTGGATAAGTTCACTAATTGGAATCGCAATTCTTTATTATTTGTTTAAGGATGAAAAAATATTCAATGCAATATTTTTTTCTTTCCTAGCGGCTATAACTTTTCCGCATGCACTGGTAATTTTAAAAATGTTCGATAATGAAACAGAACAAGAAGAAGCATCAAAAAAATAAGTTATCTTTTTTTATTAGTAAGTATGTTTATGTATTTTTTTTCTAAATCGCTGTAAGTCATCTTATTTTCTTGTGTTTTATTTTTTAAAACAATATCACCATCTTTTTTTAAGGAAAATTCGAATCCTTCTCTTCGTACTTTTTGTATGGTTTCTGAAACTGTTTGATTTACATCTAAAAAATGAATTTCGGAGGTATTATTTGTGGTTTGATTGTTAGAAAAAACAACTGTTTTAGTTGTCGGGTTACAAATCTCTGTTACAATGATTGTTTTTTCTTCTTTCTTTAACTTTGTATCCACAATCGATTTTTCATTCCAAGTAATACAATATAATGGTATACCTTTTGTCAAAAACTTCATTATTTTAAAATCTGTAAGGCTTTTATCTGTATCAATCTTCTTAGAAAGTATTGTATCTTTTTTTGATAATTTATTATTTATAAACAAGTAAAGATTGGTTTTATTCATTTCTGCAGTTAGATTTTCAATTTTTGCAACTACAGTAGTAGCAATAATTTTTTTGATGCTTTTATTTTTTTGTGAAAAACTATAAATAGTTAATAAACATAGAATCAGGGTCCAGCTTTTCTTTTTCATAATAGCAAAATAATTATTTATAGAAAAATACAAAAAAAAATTCCTTTAAAATTAATTAATACATTATATAAATATTATCTAATATCTTCTATTGTTAATTTGTCTTCTAAATTATAACTTACAAATATTCTTACAGTACGCAATTAAATAAAACATTACGGAATGATTATGTTAATTAACATTGTAATTTTAAATTTTAATGCTCAATAGTTTTATTTATAAACTATTTGTAAATAAATTTGGGTTTAAAATGTATATATGATAATTAAATTCCTCATTTATTATCAAAACAAACTATTAACAATTAACTTAAAAACTTCAATGCAAAAAAAATTAGCTTTAATTACTACATGCTTGCTTTTGTCTTTTAACCAAGGAGCATTTGCACAAAGTAAAAAGAAAAAAGGAAAGGATAAAAATCCTACCACAGCAATGGCCGAAACAAAAAAGCCTGACGCAAAAAAAGAACCAAAACCTTATAAAAAAGTTATAGATTCTAATGCTGTAACACAAAAAGGTTTAATAGATGTTCACAAAGTTGATGATAAATATCTTTTTGAAATCCCTGAATCTCTCATTGGTAAAGAAATCATGACAATAACAAGATATTCTAAAACACCAGCAGGCGGAGGTATTTTTGGTGGAGAAGAAGTTAATAGACAAGTAATTAGATGGGAGAAAGGACAAAACAATAACATCTTATTGCGTTCTGTCACTTATGTAATCATGACGCCAGATGGAGATAAACCTTTGGCACAAGCCGTAAAAAATTCAAATTCTGATCCTATTATCGGAAATTATGATATTATGGCCATAAAAAAAGATCCTACATCAAAAAACAATTTAGGTTATGTAGTTGATTTATCGGCAACATTTGATTCTGATGTTCAAACATTTTCTTTGGACCCAATTAAAAAACAATTGCTTAATATTCAAGCGTTTCAGAAAGACAAGTCTTTTATTCAAGTAATAAAAAGTTTTCCAATAAATACAGAGATCAGAACTGTAAAAACATTTACTACCGTTCCTCCTAGAATTAGCACCACGCCTACACCAAGAATAGGAGTTGATTTGCCATCCGGAATAGAATCTGGACTTGTAACTGTTGAGTTAAATACTTCAATGATATTGTTGCCAGAGAAGCCAATGAGAAAAAGAGCTTTTGATCAAAGGGTTGGTTTTTTTGCAAACAGTATAGATGTATTTGAAGAAGAGTCTCAAAAATCTGATACCGATATTTTTGCAGTGAGATGGCGTTTAGAGCCTAAATCTCCTGAAGATGCTCAAAAACAGAAAAATGGAGAATTGATTGAGCCTAAAAAACCTATCGTTTATTATATAGATCCAGCAACACCTCAAAAATGGAAAAGCTATATCAAACAAGGTATTGATGATTGGCAAATTGCATTTGAAAATGCAGGTTGGAAAAACGCGATTCGTGGAGAATACTGGCCAGAAAATGATCCAACTATGAGTTTAGAAGATGCAAGATTTTCAGTTTTGCGCTATTTTGCTGCCGATATACAAAATGCTTATGGCCCAAATGTACATGATCCAAGAACGGGCGAGATAATGGAAAGCCACATTGGTTGGTACCACAATATCATGAGTTTATTGAGAGATTGGTATTTAATTCAAACCGGAGCTGTAGATCCTAAAGCAAGATCAAAAAAGTTTGATGATAAATTAATGGGAGAATTGATTCGATTTGTATCTTCTCATGAAGTAGGCCATACATTAGGATTGCGACATAACATGGGAGCCAGCTCAGCTACTCCTGTAGAAAAATTGAGAGATAAAAATTTTCAAAAAATTAACGGACATACTTCATCTATCATGGATTATGCACGTTTTAACTACGTGGCACAACCAGAAGATGGTGTTACAGATTTGTTTCCTAGAATAGGTGATTATGACAAATGGGCAATCAAATGGGGTTATTCTTATTTTGAAGACGGTAAAACCGAAAAAGAAGAAAAAGCTTTCTTGAATGAAATGACTAAGGAAGCGTATAAAAATCGTCGTTTGTGGTTTGGTACTGAAACAAGTCCTTATGATCCAAGATACCAGACAGAAGATATTGGTGACAATGCCATGAGAGCTTCTGAGTACGGAATTAAAAATCTAAAAAGAATTTTACCTAATCTTCTTGATTGGAGCAAAGAAAACGGAGAAAACTATTCTGAATTGAATGATTTGTACAGATCACTTACTGGTCAATTTAGAAGATATATGGGACATGTTACTAAAAATGTAGGTGGTATTTATGAAAATCCAAAGACATATGACATGGCTGGTGATCAATATGAAGTGGTGCCAAAAGCGATTCAAAAAGATGCGGTAAAGTTTTTGAATACCCAATTATTTACTACGCCAAAATGGTTGCTTGATCCAACTGTACTTCCTAAAATCAATCCAGAAAATGGAGTTGAAGCTATGAAATCCATTCAAGATGGAACACTCACAAGTTTATTAGCAGGTGACAGAATGGTGCGTCTGCTTGAGACATCATCAGTTGACAAAGCCAATTATTCGGTAGATGAATTGATGAATGATTTAAGAAACGGTATATTTTCTGAGATAAAAACTGGTGCTCCTATTGATATTTATCGTAGAAATTTACAAAAACTTTTTGCAAACAAAGTAGCGGCGTTGCTTAAACCCGAGACTGTGAATATTCGTTCTGCTGGAACAACAAGAAGAGTAAATCTTGATGAAACCGATTTACCATCTATTGCAAGAGGACAACTTACTAGTTTAAGAAACGAGATGAGATTGGCTTTGTTAAAAACTACTGATCGCTTGAGTAAATTTCACTTACAAGATTTAATTTCAAGAATAGACAAAGCTTTTAACCCTAAGAGCTAAAAAATAAAAAGTGTAACACAATGATGTTATACTTTTTAATGATATTACAATAAAAAACCGAGTAATTGCTTACTCGGTTTTTTTTATAAACTAAAATTCTAATTGTCTAAGCAATTTGAAAATTTATTTTACTTCTTCATAGTCAACATCTTGAACATTGTCTCCTTGTGCTTCACCTTGTGGCTGTGCTGCTTGTTGACCTTGTTCTCCTTGAGCATACATAGCTTCTGTAGCTGTTTTCCAAGCTGCATTAACATTGTCAAGTCCTTTTTGAATAGCTTCTAAATCTTGAGAAGCATGTGCCATTCTCAATTCAGTTAGTGCATATTCAATTGCAGTTTTTTGATCATCGGTTAATTTATCTGCTAATTCTTTCAATTGTGTTTCTGTTTGGAAAATCAAACTGTCTGCTTCATTGATTTTTTCAGCTCTTTCTCTTGCAATTTTATCAGCTCCAGCATTAGCTTCGGCATCTTTTTTCATTCTTTCAATTTCTTCAGATGTTAATCCAGAAGAAGCTTCGATACGAATGTCATGAGATTTTCCTGTTCCTTTATCCGTTGCAGAAACTTTGATGATACCATTTGCATCAATATCAAAAGTTACTTCAATTTGTGGAACACCTCTTGGTGCTGGTGGAATACCATCTAAGTTAAAACGACCAATCGTTTTATTATCAACTGCCATTGCTCTAGCTCCTTGTAAAACGTGCAATTCAACTGTTGGTTGAGAATCTGCTGCAGTTGAGAAGATTTGAGATTTTTTTGTTGGAATTGTAGTATTTGATTCAATAAGTGTTGTCATAACACCACCCATAGTTTCAATTCCTAAAGATAAAGGTGTAACATCAAGTAACAATACATCTTTTACATCTCCAGAAAGTACACCACCTTGAATAGCTGCTCCAATTGCAACAACTTCATCAGGGTTTACACCTTTAGATGCTTTTTTACCAAAGAATTTTTCAACTTCGTCAGCAATTCTTGGCATACGAGTTGAACCTCCTACAAGAATCACTTCGTCAATATCTTTTGTAGATAATCCTGCATCTTTCAACGCTTTAGCAACTGGCTCCATAGAACGTTTTACTAAAGTGTCAGACAATTGCTCAAATTTAGCTCTTGTTAATTTTTTAACCAAGTGTTTTGGTCCAGAAGCAGTAGCTGTAACGTATGGTAAGTTGATTTCTGTTTCAGCAGAAGATGACAACTCAATTTTAGCTTTTTCAGCAGCTTCTTTAATTCTTTGTAATGACATTGGATCCAAACGCAAATCAATTCCTTCTTCAGATTTGAATTCGTCTGCCAACCAGTCAATGATAGTTTGGTCAAAATCATCTCCACCTAAATGTGTATCTCCATTTGTAGACAATACTTCAAAAACTCCGTCTCCTAATTCAAGTATAGAAATATCAAAAGTACCTCCACCTAAATCGTATACCGCAATTTTTTGATCAACTCCTTTTTTATCTAATCCGTAAGCTAATGCCGCAGCAGTTGGCTCATTGATGATACGCATTACTTTAAGACCTGCAATTTCACCAGCTTCTTTAGTAGCCTGACGTTGTGCATCGTTAAAGTATGCAGGAACAGTAATAACTGCTTCTGTAACTGTTTGACCTAAATAGTCTTCAGCTGTTTTTTTCATTTTTTGAAGCGTCATTGCTGACAATTCTTGTGCACTGTACAAACGACCATCAATATCAACACGTGGCGTATTGTTGTCCCCTTTTACAACTGAATAAGGTACTCTTTTTGCTTCACCAGTAGTTTCTGTAAAAGTGTGTCCCATAAAACGCTTGATAGAACCAATCGTTTTTGTTGGGTTAGTCACAGCTTGTCTTTTTGCTGGATCTCCTACTTTAATTTCGCCACCTTCTACAAATGCAATAATAGATGGTGTTGTTCTTTTCCCTTCAGAATTAGGAATTACTACTGCTTCTTGACCTTCCATTACAGAAACGCAAGAGTTTGTTGTACCTAAATCAATTCCAATTATTTTACCCATTTTTAATATATTTAATTTTTATTCTATGCTTCCTTTAATGACTCGAAAATGCAATAGACAATCTTTGTGCCATATCAATAATTACTTAAAGTTGTCAGTTTTGTTTTAAAATAACAGTCATGGATATGACAAGATGACATTTTATTAACTTGTCAGACTTTTGTTTATTGATAACTTTAATTGCATTATTCGTTTTTAAAAGATGAAAATTACCTTATTTTTGAACAGTCATTCAACACAAAAAACATGAAACCTGACGTTATCATAATAGGAGCTGGAATTGCAGGACTTACCGCTGCTGTATATTTGCACAAACAGGGCAAAGAAGTACTAATTATTGAAGCCAGCGACCGTGTAGGCGGAAGAATCAAAACAGACAATTATCAAGGTTTTCTTTTAGACAGAGGCTTTCAAGTTTTATTAACTGCTTATCCTGAAACCAAAGCTTTATTAGATTACGACAAACTCAATCTTAAGAAATTTTTACCAGGAGCCACCGTTCTGTATGATGGCGGACAATTTGAAATTGCTGATCCTTTTAGAAGACCATCAGCAGCTTTTGCAACACTTTTTGCGCCTGTGGGCAGTTTAAAAGACAAACTGAACACACTTGTTTTAAAAAATAAGTTGTTAAAGATATCGGTGGGCTCAATTTTTAAACAAAAAGAAGTCTCCACCCTTTCTCAATTATCTGATTATGGATTTAGCAAAAAGATGATTGATCGTTTTTATGCTCCGTTTATGTCAGGAATTTTTCTAGAAAATAATTTAAAAACATCCCAACGCATGTTTGATTTTGTGATGAAAATGTTTTCTGAAGGTGATGTTGCAGTTCCTGCTTTGGGTATGGAAGAAATTCCAAAACAATTACTAGCAATGTTGCCGGAAAATAGTGTTTGTTACAATACAAAAGCAATCAAAATTGAAGATAATGCTGTTTTTAGTGATGATGGAAACAAATTTGAGTCTACAAAAATTTTAATTGCCACCGAAGCCAATACTTTTAGTAATCACTATGTAAAAAATCAGAAGTCCGATTCCCAGCAAGTTACAAATGTATATTTTGAAGCAACAGCGGCTCCTACAAATAAAGCCGTGGTGATATTAAACGCTTCAACACATAAACAATGGGTAAATAATATAACGGTGATGAGCAATGTTTCTAAAAAATATGCTCCAGAGGGAAAAGTTTTAATTTCGGTTTCCTACAACGGTATTCCTACCACAGATGATTTGACGCTATCTGAAAATATGAAACTAGAACTCAAACCATGGTTTGGTAACCAAGTTGAACATTGGAAATTATTAAAAACCTATCGTATTAATTACGCATTGCCCAATCAAGAAAATGTTACAAATGATTTGAATAATGATACTATCCAAATTAATGAAAATCTTTTTGTTTGCGGTGATCATTTGCTCAATGGTTCCATTAATTCGGCAATGAAAACAGGAAGATTAGCTGCTGAATTAATTATTAAAACGATGTAATAAAAAAATTACAATAATAAAAAACAATTGTTTAAACTTTTTTAATCCAGAATTTTCATCTTTGAGTATTTAACTTTTTTTATCTAAAATTTGAATAAAAAACTAACAAATTAGGTATTGGTTAAAGTGTAGCGTTAGTGAATCAAACGTTTTATTTAGTCAAATAGACTTATAATATAACAGTGAAAATCCGTTTTAAAATTAAAATTACTGCCTTGATTTTCTAAATAAATACTTTTCGTTGAATATTACAATCGAAATAAAAATCAAAGAATAACAAAATATTTGAACACCATTTATAGGTTCTTTAAAATAGAAAATAGCCAATACAAAATTAATTAGCGGATTGATATACATTAAAATACCAACCGCCGAGGAATTAATTCCTTTTAAAGCATACAAATTTAAAAATAAAGGGATGATTGTAAAAATCACTACTATTATGATTAATAAAATGTAAAATAGTGGTTCGTCAGGAGTTGGACCACTATAAAATGGAAAAAACGGCAAAATGACTACCGAAGCAATAACCATTTGAAGCGTTAAAATAACAAAACGGTCAAAATAATTGTTTTTTCGTTGGCTGATTAAGTAAAATGCAAATGACAGCGCAATAATGATACTGCTTGCCAAATCTTCAAAATTGTCGCTGCCTAAAATTACACAACCCGTTAAACTAATACCTACAGCAATCCATTGCCAAAAACTTAATTTTTCTTTAAGAATAAAATAGGCCAAAATAGTGGTCAAAATAGGACATATCAAATATGCAAACGAAGCAGATTTTAGACTCACATGATTAACTGCGTAAATAAATAAAAACCAATTTATTATCAATAAAAAGCCACCTGTTATGGTAAGGAATAATGATTTTGACTGCTGCTTATTTTCTAAATTTTTAAATGTAGTCCAATCATTTCTAACAGCTTTTTTCCTGAAAAATAAATTTATAAGCATTAATAAACCTGCTGCATAAAAAATCCTGTAAAAAAGAATATCTAACGAAGGATAATTATGTAATGGTTTTAGCGCCAAACTAAAAAATCCCCATATTACAAAGGACATCAAGGCAGAGATATAATATTTGTTGATTTGCATTAGCATAATTTGGAACAAAAATAGCAAATACAATAATTAGTTTTTTAAACACTCTAATAAAAAAACTATTTAACAATCAGCTTAAAAAAACTCCATTTGTTTAATTTATATTTGCGTTACTAAATTTATGATTATGGAAGAATGTATTTCTGTTTTTGATATGCTAAAAATTGGGGTGGGACCCTCTAGTTCCCATACGCTTGGTCCTTGGCGTGCCGCCGAAAGATTTTTAGCTGAACTGCGTACAGAAAATATTTTTCAAAAAACAACGAGAGTAAAAGTAGATTTGTATGGTTCTTTGTCGCTAACAGGAAAAGGGCATGCTACAGATCTTGCAGTCATGCTTGGCCTTAGCGGTCAGGATCCTGAATATATTCCTATTGAAAATATTAGTAGTATAATCAAAAATATTGAAGATAAAAAAGTAATACATTTAGGAAATGAAATCAATATTCCCTTCTACTTTTTACAAGATATTGTTTTTAATAAAAACTTTCTACCGTTTCATGCAAACGGAATAACATTTACTGCTTTTACCTCAGATGAGAAAGAATATACCACAACATTTTATTCTATTGGTGGCGGTTTTGTTGTTAAAGAAGAACGGGTAAATGCAAAAAAAAAAATAGCTATAAAATGTGCCTTCCCCTATTCTATTGATAAAGCTGCACAATTACTTGAGTATTGTACGGCTGAAAATAAAAAAATATCAGAAATTGTTTTAGAAAACGAAAAGTCAATGCGTTCTGAAAGTGAAATTGACCATGAACTCATTCGCATTTGGAAAACAATGTTAGAGTGCATGTACATCGGTTGCCACTCTGAAGGCATACTACCTGGCGGATTAAATGTACGCCGCAGGGCGTTTGATATGCATCAAAATTTAATTGGTCTCGCCAATTACAACTCGCCACAATCCTGGTTAGAAGAAATTAGAAAAACCGAGGTCAAGTTCCGTCAAATATTAAAGTGGGTATCTTGTTTTGCGCTTGCGGTAAATGAAGTCAATGCAGCGTTAGGTCGCGTAGTTACTGCACCAACAAACGGAAGTGCAGGTGTTATCCCAGCTGTTCTCATGTATTATTTGGTTATTGAGAACCACCAAGCTGGTGAAAAAGAAATCAAACAGTTTTTAATGGTCGCGGGAGAAATAGGTAGTATTTTTAAAAAAGGTGCAACAATATCCGCAGCTATGGGTGGTTGTCAGGCAGAAATAGGTGTTTCATCTGCCATGGCAGCAGCAGCTTTGTGTGAAGTTATGGGTGGTTCTCCTGCTCAAGTTTTAATGGCAGCAGAAATTGCCATGGAACACCATCTTGGACTGACCTGCGATCCTATAGGAGGTTTAGTTCAAATTCCATGTATTGAAAGAAATACTATGGGTGCTATTAAAGCAATTAATGCCGCCGAATTGGCTATGGAAACCAATGCTGAAAATGCAAAAGTACCGTTAGACAAAGTAATTGATACCATGTGGCAAACTGCTAAGGATATGAACTCTAAATACAAAGAAACATCAGAAGGTGGTTTGGCTATCGCAGTAAATATGGCCGATTGTTAAAATTCAAAACTTAAACTTGTAGTCAAAAATAAATTTGAATTTACAAAATCATCTCCTTTTAAAAATAAATCTTTTGAGCTGTCAAAATAACGGGCTTCTGTTCTCAGCTTTACTTTAGAATTAGGCAAATAATCAAGGTTTAATGATAAACCTAAAGTTTTAAATGCTTCATTGGTGGCAATAATTATATTTTTATCATCTTTATAATACTCTGTTCTAAAGGCAGTTTGCCATTTTGAGTTAATAGAATACTGAGCAATAAAAATAGGACTTAACCAACTTTCATATTTAGAATTTACTATTTGTAAATCTTGTAATCCATAATCAAAACCAAAAATAGTACGCCATTTCTCATTCCATTTTACATCCCAATACAAATTGCTAAAGTAGCGCATGGAATAATCAATTCCGTTGGCTTCCTTTCCTAAAAAAGTACTCCAATTAAGGATAGAATTTGATGATGATTTATAAATAATTTGCGTTCCTAAAGAAGGTGCAATATCTTTTTGTGGCTTGTTTATCCGTTGCCATCCATTGGTTACCAATAAAGCAAAATTCCATTTGTCTGAGGGTTTATAATTGTATTTTATACCTGTCATAAAATAAGGCGAATTTTCAGCTAAAATAGAACGTGTCAAAGTTAAATTTGCAGAAGTGGCTGCTGGTTCAAACCCAATATAACTTGGCAAAATACCCATTTCTATAGATTGCTTTTTTGACTTGTCTAGATACAAACCTATAAAAGCTTCGTTAAAGTATTTTATATTTTCGCTTGCATAATTGTCCTCTACATACGTTCCTGAATGGAGCGCAATATTTGCATAAACATTTTCATATTCTACCTTAGCACGAACCAAACCAATATTAATATTAAACTCATTATGACGGTTGTAGTTGTACATAAATGGCAACTTAAGATCAGTCAAATTTTCATTAAAATCATAGGAATAATAGGCCTCGATATATCCTGAAAAAGTAGTTGTTATGGCACTTTTTTCTTGTGAAGAACAAGCAAAACAAACTAAAAAGATTAAAGAGTATATTGTTTTCATATTATTGTTGCAACTATTTTCTCCTAGTATCAATAACATGAACTATTTTCCACTTTTCTTGTTCCTTGAATAACGTAAAGGCATTTACGCCAGAATGACTCAATTTACCGTTTACATAAAATTCATAGGGTGTCCAAGCATGTGCCATTGCACCATCAATTTGGATGTTGTAAGAAAGAATTTTTTCTTCAAACTTGATGTTTGCAGGAATTGTAACTATTGATTTTATAAATTTTGAAACATCGTCTGTAGTTAATTTGTTACCTTCTTTTGTTGCTGCAATAGATTGTAAAATTAAGTTGGCATTACATACTGATTCGATTTTTACAGCATCCTGAGCATGAAATCCTTCAAAAAAAGTAGTAATTGTTTCTTGAACTTCCGCATTTTGAGAATAGGAATTCATGGATATTAATATAAGAAGAACTACAACAACTTTTTTCATAGTACGATTATTGATTAATGAATGTAAAGATGTAAAGTTACAATCAAATATTTAAATTTTAATCCCTTCCAATAAGCAAAAACAATTTTAGTACTTTTACACTTTAAATGTTATTAGCAAAATCAATTCTAAAACACAATTTCAATGTCAGTCGCAAAAAAAGATTATAAAAGAATAACTACAAAATCACTTATTGAGATGAAAGCCAATGGCGAAAAAATCTCCATGTTAACTGCTTATGATTTTACAATGGCAAAAATTGTCGACACAGCGGGAATTGATGTTATTTTAGTAGGCGACTCGGCTAGTAATGTTATGGCAGGTCATGAAACCACTTTACCTATAACGCTGGACCAAATGATTTATCATGCATCTGGGGTAGTTCGTGCTATTTCAAGAGCTTTAGTAGTTGTTGATTTGCCTTTTGGAAGCTACCAATCTGACCCTAAAGAAGCTTTGCGTTCTTCAATAAGAATCATGAAAGAAAGCGGCGGACATGCTGTAAAGCTAGAAGGTGGAAGCGAAATAAAAGATTCTATAAAAAAAATATTAAATGCAGGTATTCCAGTAATGGGGCATTTGGGTTTAACACCACAATCCATATATAAATTTGGCACCTATACTGTTCGTGCAAAAGAAGATGAAGAGGCTGATAAGTTATTAGAAGATGCAAAAATGCTAGAACGAATAGGCTGTTTCGCTTTAGTTTTAGAAAAAATTCCAGCACACTTGGCTACTAAAGTTGCTCAGAGCATTTCAATACCTGTAATTGGTATAGGTGCTGGTGGTGGCGTTGATGGTCAAGTTCTTGTAATTCATGATATGTTAGGCATGAATAATGAATTTTCTCCTAGGTTTTTGCGCCGTTATATGAATTTATATGACGGAATGACAAAAGCAATTGGTCAATATGTTGCTGATGTTAAGAGTAAAGATTTTCCAAATTCAACTGAGCAATATTAAAATTAGACTTCTTAGATTATTGGATTGTTAGACTAAAAAAAGTAGAAATGCATCGATTTAAGGATTTAGAGATTTGGAAAAAAAGTAGATTTTTTTGTTCTGAAATTTATAAAGTGACTTTGTCTTTTCCTAACGATGAAAAATTTGGACTAACAAATCAATTAAGAAGAGCTTCTATTTCTATTCCATCTAATATTGCTGAAGGATCATCAAGGCAATCTAATAAGGACTTTGCACGATTTTTAGAAATTGCCATCGGTTCAGCTTATGAAGTCGAAACACAAATTCTTATTTCATCAGATTTGGGTTTTATCACTCCCGAAGATTTAATAGAATTATCAAACATGCTGAATGAAATTATTAAAATGACTTCAAAATTTAGAGCATCTTTATTATAGATTTCCTTAGATTTTCAGACTGTAAGAGTTGTTTTTAGAATCTAAATAGCTAAGAAATTCTAACTTGTCTAAAAATCTAAGAAGTCTAAAAATCTAAAAATCCAAATGAAAATAGTTTCCACAAAAAACAACCTTCAAATTCTTCACGAAGACAACCATCTTATCGTGGTCAACAAACGCGTAGGCGATATTGTACAAGGTGATAAAACAGGTGATAAACCCTTATGTGATGTGGTTAAAGAATACATCAAAGACAAGTACAACAAACCTGGCGAAGTTTTTCTGGGAGTAGTCCATCGTTTGGATCGACCAACAACCGGAATCGTAGTTTTTGCAAGAACTAGCAAAGCATTGACAAGAATGAATGAATTGTTTAGCAATCGGGAAACTCAAAAAACATATTGGGCAGTTGTAAAAAACAAACCGGTTACATCTGAAGATAAATTGGTTCATTATTTAAAAAGAAACGAAAAAAACAATACTTCAAAAGCCCATCTAAAAGAGGTTCCTGACAGTAAAATAGCCAGTTTAGATTATAAAATCATGAAAGAGCTCAATAATTATTTTGCGCTTGAAATTAATCTACATACTGGTAGACACCATCAAATCAGGGCGCAGCTTTCGGCTATTGGTTCCCCTATAAAAGGCGATTTAAAATATGGTTTTGATCGCAGTAATCCCGATGGAGGCATTCACCTTCATGCCCGTAAATTAGTATTCACTCATCCCGTTTCACAAGAAAATATGGTGATAATTGCGCCTACACCTCCAGATGTAATTTGGGATACTTTGCAAGTTAACAAATCGATTTTGTAACAATTTAATTACTATCCAGTAACTATTTTTTTTATATTTGGTACATCTAAAAATGACAAATATGAAAAATTTAAGTTTGCTTTTATTTTCTTTATTCACAATAAGTGTATTTTCCCAAGAGCATTTTTCTGGAATAACAACTTCTAAAAGGGTCGGAATCTTAAATGCAGGAATCAATCCTTCAGAATTGACTAATTTGAGTAGTAAATTTGAAGTACAAATTTTTACTGCCAGTATTAATGTTGCCAATAATAAAATTGGGTTTGATGACATCACAGCTGGTAAAAATCTTGAAGATTTAATATTTTCTGGTAATGATCCTGTAAACTTTAACCTTGATGCAGAAATTTATGGGCCTAGTTTTGCCATAAAAGCTTTAGGTTGGGGTTTTGCATTAACTACAAAAGCAAATATAAAAGCTAATGTTATAGATGTTGATCCAAATTTAGGAGATGCATTGTCTAATAGCGCTGCAAATGCCATTTTTGGTTCAAGTACTATTAGCAACAACTACAACCAACGTATCAACGCAGCAACTTGGGGCGAAGTAGGATTGTCTGCGGCACACAATGTATTTAAAAATGAAAAGCACGAAATAAGCGGAGGTTTAACCCTAAAACTATTGTTCCCAGGATCTTATGCCAACTTAGGTTTGGATAAATTCAATGGAACAATTACTAATAATCTTGGAGATGTAAGACTTAATAATGTTGGTTCTCAAGCAAATCCTATAACATTAAACATTGCTTACTCAGGAGGAATCGCGGATAACTTTAATGATAGCAGTAATTATACCCAATCTCTTTTTGGCAGTCTTAAAGGTTTGGCAACCGACATTGGTTTCACTTATAAATTCAAAGGAGAAAATAAAAACTCTTATAAAATAAAAGCAGGTGTTTCTATAAGAAACATAGGCAGCATGACATTTAAAGGTGATGATAATTCATCAACCAATTATACTTTGAGCATTAATGATACAAATCTTGTTGATGGTTTAGGTTTAGATTTGACACAATTTGAAAATGCAGAAAGCTTTGCTGACATAGAAAATATTTTGCTTGCAAATGATAACCAAAACGGAGTTCAATTTGATAAAGTGAGCGGTCAACAAGATTTTAAAGTAAAATTACCTACGGTTCTTAATCTATATGCAGATGTGAAAATTATTCCTAAAGTGAGTGTTACTGCATTCTGGCAACAAAAAGTAAATGACAATAATGCAAATGATCAAATCACATCACAAAACTCATTATCGGTAACGCCACGTTTTAATATAGGATTTTTTGAAGTATACACACCGGTAGCCTTTAATGAAATTTCTGGAACTACTGGAGGTTTGGGTTTTAGATTGGGCGGATTCTTTCTCGGTTCAAACTCTATTGTTACAGCTTTGACTAGTGATAGCAAGCAAGCCGATTTTTATACTGGATTTAGATTCGGATTTTTATAATTAATATTGTTTCCATATTTCTTATTGGGTACAAAATAGCTTAATTTTAAACTATGGATTATAAAAACAATATCAGTTACAGAAAAGAATCGTTAATAAAATTACTGCACAACATTACTTTACACGAAGATGAAATTGTTGCAGCTTTGTACAAAGACTTCAAGAAACCTGCATTTGAAGCGGTTTTAACAGAAACAAATTATGTCATTAGTGATTTAAAAGACGCTATAAAAAACATCAACAAATGGGCAAAACCAAAACGAGTTTTGCCCTCTTTTTTAAATTTTCCCTCCACAGACTATATTTACAACGATCCTTATGGAGAAGCTTTAATTATTTCGCCTTGGAACTATCCCTTTCAACTTGCCCTTTGTCCGCTTATCGCTGCCGTTGCGGCAGGTAATAAAGTAGTTTTAAAACCATCCGAATTAACGCCTAATACAGCCGCAATAATTTCTAAAATCATAAGAGAAACTTTTGACGCCAAGCATGTTGTAGCGATTCTGGGCGATGCCACAATTTCTCAAGATTTACTCAAAAAGCGGTGGGATTATATTTTTTTTACAGGAAGTGTTCGTGTGGGCAAAATTATAGCAAAAATTGCAGCAGAAAATCTTACACCTGTTACTCTTGAATTGGGCGGTAAAAACCCTTGTATTGTTGATGAAACAGCAGATATTGCTTTAGCAGCAAAAAGAATTGTTTGGGGAAAATTTATAAATGCAGGACAAACATGTATTGCTCCAGACTATATTTTAGTAAAACAGAATATTAAAGCGGCTTTTATTTCCTGTTTAAAAACAGAAATTACAAATGCTTATGGAGAAAATCCTGAAGTTTCAGTTGATTATGCGCGAATTATAAACAACGACAACTGGAACCGATTGACAAAAATGCTAGAAAATGAGAATGTAATTTTTGGTGGCGATACTAATATTGATGACTCCTACTTGTCTCCTACTTTGATTGATGAACCACAACTAGAAAGTGAGGTAATGAAGGAAGAAATTTTTGGCCCCATTCTACCAATCATTAGTTATGACAATGATAAAAAACTAGAAACTATTATTGCCCGATTTGAAAAGCCATTATCATTATATGTATTTACTACGAATCAAAGTTTTGCAGAAAAAATAATTAACAAATTTTCTTTTGGCGGTGGTTGCATTAATGATACTGTGATACATTTTTCTAATAAGCGATTGCCTTTTGGCGGTGTGGGACATTCAGGAATTGGTGCTTATCATGGTAAGATGAGTTTTGATACCTTTTCTCATAAAAAAGCTGTAGTAAAAAAAGCCAACTGGTTAGATATTCCTTTGCGATACGCGCCTTACAACAATAAACTTAAAATAATAAAAAAATTGTTAAATTGGTTTTAAACCAAAGTCTTAAAACTGTAACAATTGTGAGATAAACAATACTAATTGCCTAAACAAATTTAACAAATGATGAAAACTACTATTGAAAAAATTAATGAGATTAAAGAAAATGGTTATTATTTAAGTCTTGGAGTAGTTCTTGAACAAACTTTTAATAATTTTAAAAAAATTGCCCTTACTTCAGGTGCTATTTTTATGGTCTTTTTGCTTTTACTTATTGTTATGGGTTTGGGTTTAGCGGCGATTTTTATAGGTTTTGGTAGTTTAACGCAAACTCTCACTGACTATCAAATGGAAAGTTTATCAACTGCAGGCATGGTAATTAATGCATTAGTAACGATAATTTTAGGAGCTTTTCTTGCGCCTTTGACCGCTGGTATTCTTCAAATTGCTCATAATGCAGAAACCCAAAAAGAGTTTGGTTTTTCAACAGCATTTGTACATTATAAAAGTAGCTTTTTAAAAGAAATTATTTTAGCCACCATACTAATTACTATTGTTTCATCAAGTGTTAGTCTTATATTTCAATTTGCGACTACAGCGCCTGGTTTTGAAGATACTTCAAAATTTATTTGGTTAGGCTCTTTAGTTAATATTGTATTTTCAGTTTTAACATTCATAACAATACCATTAATTATTTTTGGAGAATTAAAGGCAATTGATGCGATAAAACAGAGTATATTTCTAGTTTCAAAAAAATTCTGGATCATACTTTTATTAGGTTTTATATTTGTAATCATCGCTATGTTAGGCATCTTTGGTTTTTGTATTGGTTTTGCTTTTACAATTCCTGTTATTTATTCTTTTCAATACATTTTGTACAGAAATATTATTGAAATAGAGGAAAAAAACGAGTTAGATGAAATAGGAAATTCAGAATATTAAATTAAAAATATTTTTAGCAATAAACTTTTAAAATACAACGGTTATGAAATGGCAAGGTAGAAGACAAAGTGACAATATGGAAGACAGAAGAGGCATGTCTTCTGGAGGTAAAGTTGTAGCCGGAGGTGGTTTAATAGGAATTGTTATTTTGTTACTCCAAGTTTTTGGTGGCGAAAATGCGCAAATGCTCACACCTGTTTTAGAACAAATGAACAACCAACAACAAACTTCAACAACAGAAACCAGAACATTAACTGCAACAGAAGTAGAAGAAGGCACATTTATAAAAACCCTTTTGGCAGATAACGAAGATGTTTGGGCTAAAATTTTCGAGGAAAACAATCTTGATTTTGTAGCGCCAAAGTTAGTTTTGTTCAGTGGCACAGTAAATACCTCTTGTGGTGGAGCCAGTGCTGCTTCAGGACCATTTTACTGTCCTGGTGACCAAAAAATATACATGGACATGACTTTTTTTGAAGAACTTCGCACTAAATTTGGAGCGCAAGGTGGAGACTTTGCTGTTGCTTATGTTGTTGCTCACGAATATGGACACCACATACAAACCATATTAGGCACTTCAAGTAAAATGCGTCAATTGCAAGAAGGTAAAAACGAAGCCGAAGCCAATAAATTATCAGTTTCTTTAGAATTACAAGCAGATTTTTATGCAGGTCTTTGGACACATTACAATCAAAAAATGAATGAAATTTTAGAACCAGGCGATATTGAAGAAGCATTAAGCGCAGCAAATGCTGTGGGTGACGATGCCATTCAGAAAAAAATGCAGGGTCAGGTTGTTCCAGATTCCTTTACGCACGGAAGCTCAGAACAAAGAATGTATTGGTTTAACAGAGGTTTTAAATCTGGAAACATCAACAAAGGTGATACTTTTGCTGAAGAATTGAATTAAAATACTCACTCAGTTAAAATTTAAAATCGGTTTAATCACCGATTTTTTTATGAACTAATTTCAAAATCTATCCTAACCAACCCTCTCTATCTAAACTCCTGTATTGAATGGCTTCTGCAATATGTGATGCAACCACTAGCGTTGCTCCTTCTAAATCAGCAATAGTTCGCGCCACTTTTAAAATCCTATCAAATGCGCGCGCCGAAAGATTAAGGCGTTCCATTGCTGTTTTTAATAACTGCAAAGAAGCTTCATCTAAAGCACAGTGCTCCCGAATTTGTTTAGAACTCATCTGAGCATTGTAATGAATGTTGTCAAAAAGCTCAAAACGTCGCGTTTGAATTTCTCTTGCCGCAGTAACTCGTTTTCGAATTTCGACACTGGTTTCGCCATTTCTACTTTCAGTTAATTTTTCAAAAGGAACTGGAGTTACTTCAATATGAATATCGATTCGGTCTAAAAGTGGTCCCGATATTTTACTCAAATACCGCTGCATTTCATGTTGAGACGATGTTGATGGCGAATCTGGATCATTAAAAAAACCACTCGGACTCGGATTCATACTTGCCACTAGCATAAAAGATGATGGATATGTAATTGTAAACTTTGCTCTCGAAATCGTAACTTCTCTGTCTTCTAAAGGTTGGCGCATTACTTCTAAAACTTCTCTTTTAAACTCGGGTAGTTCATCTAGAAATAAAACGCCATTGTGCGCTAAGGATATTTCGCCTGGTTGCGGATAACTTCCTCCACCAACTAAAGAGACACTCGATGCCGTATGATGTGGACTTCGAAACGGACGCTGGTTCATCAAACCTACATCTTTAATTTTTCCAGCAACACTGTGAATTTTTGTAGTTTCAAGAGCTTCTTTCAAGGTCATTGGAGGCAAAATGCTGGGTAATCTTTTGGCCAACATCGTTTTTCCAGAACCTGGCGGGCCTATTAAAATAATATTGTGTCCTCCTGCTGCAGCTATTTCCATACACCGTTTGATACTTTCTTGACCACGCACTTCCGAAAAGTCAAAATCTGGAAAATCTAAAGTTTTATAAAACTCTTCTCTGGTATTAATAATTGTTGGTTCTAAAGTACCTTTTCCTTCAAAAAAATCGATTACTTGAGTAACATTTTCAACGCCATAAACATCTAAACCTGATACAATTGCAGCCTCTTTTACATTTTGAATCGGCAGAAAAAAACCTTTAAATCCTTCTTCTTTCGCTTTTATAGCAATAGATAAAGCACCTTTTATGGGTTGCAAACCACCATCGAGTGATAATTCGCCCATAATGATATATTTGTCCACTTGATCTGATTTGATTTGTGCCGAACACGCTAAAATTCCAATCGCCAAGGTTAAATCATAAGCAGAACCTTCTTTTCTCAAATCGGCAGGAGCCATATTAATGGTTATTTTTTTGCCAGGCATTGCAAATCCATTATTTTTTAGAGCAGCAGCAATGCGATAGCAACTTTCTTTAATTGCATTGTCTGGAAGTCCAACTAAATGATAACCAATACCTTTATCCATATTTACTTCGACCGTAATTGTAGTGGCATCGACACCAAAAACTGCACTTCCATAGACTTTAACTAGCATATTTTTTTATTTATTTTTAAAAATAGAAAAAACATTCCATTATCGTATTGAAAAAACAAAAGATTTATTGAACTTCAAGATTTTACTAGATTTTATACTTTTTTAAAGAATTCATTTTGTTTTCAAGTTTACAATATATTATTAAAATTATTATGGATTTAAAATTGGTTCAGGAATAACTGTTGTTTTAGTTGCTCATTTCCCGTTGCGAAGCTGGAGTAAAATGTGTTGTGGCTGATAAGCGTATAAATGTATTTAGTAAACCCAATCGATTCTAATTTATTTACTTTTTGATAGATAATGTTATGTTAAAATTATCATAATCAAAAATTAACTGCCTTTCATTTTATATTTTTAATGAAAATTAACCAAAACTATATGAAGAAAGTCCTACTCCTACTCTTTTTAGGAATGTTTATTTCTAAAATTAATGCACAGGAATATTTTCCTAACAACGAAAGTGTCCAAAACAAAAACACAAACTTTACAGCCTTTACCAACGCAAAAATTTATGTTTCCCCAACACAAATTATCGAAAAAGGAACTTTGCTAATTCAAAATGGCAGAGTAATTAATGTAGGAACTATTGTTTCTATTCCTAAAAATGCAATTACAATTAATCTTGAAGGAAAATCAATTTATCCATCCTTTATTGATATGTATACTGATTTTGGAATGGAAAAACCAAAACTTGCAATCAATAGTGATAGAAATCCTTTGTATGATACCAAACGAGAAGGTCATTATTGGAGCGAAAGTATTCGTTCAGAAGTTAACGCTTACGAAGAATTTAAATACGATACTGCAAAGGCGGAGGAATTATTAAAGGCTGGTTTTGGAGTTGTAGGGACGCACATTAAAAATGGTGTGGCTCGCGGTACAGGATCTTTAATCGCTTTGAACAATGACGATAAAAGCGCCAGATTGATTGCAAACAAAGTTTCGAATCATTTTGCATTTACAAAAAGCACCACAACAAACCAAGCTTATCCAAGCTCTTTAATGGGAATGATTGCGCTTTTACGCCAAATGTATTTAGATTCAAATTGGTACAAAAACGGAAATGCTACCACAAAAGACCTTTCGCTTGAAGCCATAATCAATAACGAAAAATTAGTACAAATTTTTACTACCGAAGACAAACTAAACAGTTTAAGAGCTTCAAAATTGGGGAAAGAATTTGGTTTGAACTATATTTTAAAAGGTGCTGGAAATGAATTTGAAAGAATAGATGACATCAAAAAAACCAATTCAAAATTTATTATCCCTATTAATTTTCCAGAAGCTTATGACGTTTCTGATCCTTATCAGGCCAATCAGATGGAACTTGCAGATTTGCGTTTTTGGAACCAAGCACCAAGCAATCTAAAAATTCTTTCGGATAACGGAATTGTTTTTGCACTTACAACTGACAAATTAAAAAAGATTGAAGATTTCAAAACCAATCTTTTAAAAGCCATTAAATACGGATTCGACGAGAACAAAGCATTAGAAGCCTTAACTACAATTCCTGCTTCACTTTTAGGAAAAAGCAACGAAATAGGTAGTTTAAAAACAGGTAGTTATGCAAATTTCGTAATCACATCAGGAAAAATATTTGATGAAAAAACTACATTATATGAAAACTGGGTACAAGGCAACAAATTTGTTGTCAATGATATGTCAATAAAAGACATTCGTGGCAGTTATGACTTGACAATTGACAATGCCTCTTACAAGTTAAAAATTGATGGCGAAATTACCGCTCCAAAAGGGGAAGTAACTACAACTGATGCTAAAAAAGTAAACTCGAAATTGACTTTTTCAAACAACTGGATCACTTTATTATTGAAATCAAAAGATTCATTAAGCAATAATTTTTCAAGATTGGCAGCTTATGTTGAAAATGCTCAAAATATTAGCGGTAAAGCAGTTTTATCAAACGGAAACGAAACGAATTGGTCAGCAAAAAGAACTGCTGAGTTTGTAGTAGTAAAAGATTCTACAGTTGCAAAAAAAGCCAACAAAGTTTTACCCGTAACGTTCCCCAACCTTGCTTTTGGAAACATCCAAAAACCAGTACAACAAACATTACTATTTAAAAATGCTACGGTTTGGACCAATGAAAAAGAAGGAATACTCACAGAGACAGATGTTTTAGTTAAAAACGGAAAAATTACTACTATTGGTAAAAATATTGCCGAAACAGGCGCTACCGTTATTGATGCAAAAGGAAAACATTTAACCAGCGGAATTATTGATGAACATTCCCACATTGCAATTTCAAATGGAGTAAATGAAGGCGGGCACAACTCGAGTGCAGAGGTTACTATTGAAGATGTTGTAAACTCTGATGATGTAAATATATACAGAGACTTAGCCGGTGGTGTTACCACTTCTCAACTATTGCATGGTTCTGCAAACCCAATAGGTGGTAGATCCGCAATTGTAAAATGGAAATGGGGCGCTTCACCAGAAGAAATGCTATACAAAGACCAACCTAAATTTATCAAATTTGCATTAGGTGAAAATGTAAAACAAGCCAACTGGGGCATTTCAAATCCTACGCGTTTTCCTCAAACAAGAATGGGAGTTGAACAAGTATTTACTGATTATTTTCAACGTGCAAAAGACTATGATTTAAGCTGGAAGAAATACAACTCAAATGCTAAAAAAGACAAAACAAAAGCGCCTAGAGTTGATGTAGAATTACAAACATTAGCAGAAATATTAAACAAGGAACGTTTCATTACTTGTCATTCTTATGTACAATCTGAAATATTGATGTTGATGAATGTAGCAGATAAAATGGGTTTCAAAGTAGATATTTTTACCCATATTCTTGAAGGTTACAAAGTGGCAGATAAGATGAAAGAACATGGTGTAGGCGCTTCAACCTTTTCTGACTGGTGGGCTTATAAATTTGAAGTAAATGATGCCATTCCTTACAACGGACCAATCATGCACAATGAAGGCGTTGTAGTAGCTTATAACTCTGATAACGCTGAAATGTCACGCCGTTTGAATCAAGAAGCAGCAAAAGCAGTAAAATATGGTAATCTATCTGAAGAAGAAGCTTGGAAATTTGTAACCTTAAATCCTGCTAAACTATTGCATATTGATGATAAAGTAGGAAGTATAAAAGTAGGGAAAGATGCAGATATAGTACTTTGGAATGACAATCCACTATCAATTTATGCTAAAGCTGAAAAAACACTTATTGAAGGTGTAATGTATTTTGACATTCAAAAAGACGAGTTGCAAAGAGTTGCTATTGAAAAAGAGCGCAATGAATTGATTGAGCAATTGTTACTTGAAAAAAACAAAGGAATGAATACTCAAGAACCAAAGAAAAAAGAGAAAAAATTATACCATTGCGATACTTTAGAAGAATAATGACTCCCACTGATGCAAAATCGTTTCACAAAACATATAAAAAAATGAGTAAAAAAATATATATTTTACTATTGGCATTTGGTTTATCAATAAATACAAATGCACAACAAAAACCTGCTTTAAGTCAATCAAAATCAATTTTAATTCTTAATGCTACAGCACATTTAGGCAATGGCGAAGTCATTCAAAATAGCGCAATTGGATTTAAGGATGGGAAACTAACTTTAGTAGCAGATGCAACATTAATAAAATTAGCAAAAGATGCTTATGATATTACAATAGAAGCTTCAGGAAAACACGTTTATCCTGGTTTTATTGCGCCCAACTCTTCATTAGGACTTGTTGAAATTGACGCAGTAAAAGCTTCTGATGATGAAGACGAAATAGGTACTATGAATCCTCATGTTAGAAGTATTATAGCTTATAATGCGGAATCAAAAGTAATCCAAACTGTTCGTCCTAACGGCGTTTTAATGGCACAAATTACACCTCGAGGTGGCAGAATTTCTGGTGCTTCTTCAATTGTACAACTGGATGCATGGAACTGGAAAGACGCACTTATCAAAGAAAATGATGGTATTCATGTTAACTTTCCTTCTACTTTTAGAAGAAGTGGTTGGTGGGCAGAACCAGGAAGTATTGAAGCCAATAAAGATTATACCAAACAAGTTGATGAACTCAATGCTTTTTTATCCAATTCAAAAGCTTATTTAGCAGATACTTCAAAAGAGAGAAATCTTGTTCTAGAAGCAAGCAAAGGGTTATTTGATGGCACACAGACTTTTTACATTCATGCCAATGAAGAAAAACAAATTATTGATGCTGTAGAATTGGCAAAAACGAATGGAATTAAAAAAATTGTAATCATAGGTGGTTATGAAGCTTATAAAGCAGCTGACTTTTTAGTTAAGAACAATATAGGTGTTTTACTA
This sequence comes from Bacteroidota bacterium, assembly GCA_031413015.1. GTDB lineage: Bacteria > Bacteroidota > Bacteroidia > Flavobacteriales > Flavobacteriaceae > Flavobacterium. Next base: position 92,791 of record JANOEE010000011.1, read on the forward strand.
AAACGCATACATGAATTACCTGAAAAAGACGACCAAGATATTGATTTGCCTTATAAATTAGCTAAAATTTTAATCGATAAGGGAATTTTAGTAGGTCTAGAAAATAGTGGCGATATGGAACGTATGAATACGCGCAACCTTCCTTTTCTGGCAGGAACTTGTGCGGCTTATGGTTTAAATAAAGAAATTGCTTTGAAATTAATAACTTCTAACACAGCTAAATTGTTAGGTATTGACAGTCAATGTGGTTCGTTAGAACAGGGTAAAGATGCCACTCTATTTATTTCTGAAGGCGATGCGCTTGACATGAGAACCAATAAATTAACAAACGTTTTTATCCAAGGCAAAACAATTAGTTTAGAAACACACCAAAGTCTTTTAAACGAAAAGTACAAGGCAAAATTCAATCAAAAATAAAATACTATGGGAATATTTAATGCTATTTTAGGAAATGCTTCAGAAGTTACTATTGAAAAAGTTTCAAAAGAATTTGAACCTATTTTAATTGATAATGAAAATATTGAAAAAGCTTACAGAGTAATTCGTGATATGTTTATTTTTACTAATAAACGTTTGATTCTTGTAGAAAAACAAGGTGTTACAGGTTCGAAAGTAGATTATCAATCTATTCCTTATTCTAGCATTAAAAAGTTCTCTAAAGAAAGTGGTGGTATTTTAGATCTTGATGCGGAACTTAAAATATGGATTACTGGGGAATCATTACCTATAAAAAAACAATTTGGTAAAGACAACAATATCAATGAAGTCTATAAAATCTTAAGCCAGCATATTTTAAAATAAAACACTTATTAAATAAAAATGGCCATTTCTATAATTTAGAAATGGCTTTTATTTATTTATTTAAGAATTGTAAATTCTATACCAGAATCATGATTAATTTTATGCGTTTTTTTTTAAAACATACTTCTTGAAAAACTGGTCTGATTTACGTTTTTGGGTTTTAACTTGGTCCTATCACTTGGACGCAGTCTTTATTTTGTTAGTTTCTATATTTGACTTTTATTTTTATAAAAATACCCCCAAATAATTTCTAACTTTTTGGGGGTATTGTAAATATTCTAAGCTTTTTTATTCTATAAAAGTCTTACACTATTTGTTGTCCAACTTTGCTTTAAGCGCTTTAGCTTTGTCCGTAATTTCAAGTGCTTTGTAAACATTCAATAATGTTCTTCCTACTTCATCATTTTTTGAATCTAATTCATACGCTTTTTCTAAATACGGAATAGCGCTTCTAAAGATGTCCTCTCTTTGCTTTTTGTAAATATCGTATTGCTTATTTTCTGCAGCAGATGTTCCAAGCTTATTCATTTTATCAATCAAAGCTTTTTCTGGATCTAATTTTAAAATAGCTAAATTCAAATAGGCATTAGTATATTTTGAATCGATAGAAATAGCTTGAATATAATATTTTTCAGCATCTGCATACTCTTTGTTGTTGTATGAAATAACGCCAAGATTATAAAGTAATTCTACATTATTTGGATTCTTCTGCAATACCTCTGTGATCAGCTTTTTGTAGGTTGCAAAATCTTTCGTTTCTAAGTAAAGGTTGGCTTCTGTAAGAATTAATGAAGTATCTTCTGGATTCAAAGTTCTAGCGTTAACAATTGCTTTTTTGGCTTCATCAATTTTACCTTTTTGTACATAAATCAAAGCTACATTTTTATAAATTTCGCCTCTTTTTGAAGGAATTACTTCGTCTCTTGGTTCAACATGGGTTTTAATCTTGATGTATTTTTCACGATCTTCTTTTGACGAAAAAGTTTCTTCTTTACCGCTTGCAATACTTTTTGCCCAATAAACTGTTTCTCCACCAGAATAATTTAACTTGATCAATTCGTTATAATAATTCAACGCTACATCATAATCCTGACCATTTACAGCGTAACTGGCTGCAAAATAAAGTTTTTCAACATCCGTTTTGTCAAGAAGATAAACATTATAAATTACTGATGAAGACTCTTTGTACTTGGTTTGATTGCCTAATTCTATTGCTAAATTTAAAAATGCAGGTTTCAAATAAGTCAAAGATTCTTTAATTTTAGTAGTAAGTACCTCTTTCCCTGAAGTCTTTTCAAATTCAATTAAAGCTAGTGAAGCTGTTGCTAATTTTGTAATATTTTCAACAGTGAAAAAAGTTAATCCTAATTTTGAATTGTTTTTATTTTCAGGTTTAGACAACGCTTCCTTAAATTCTCTTGCAGGTAATGAAGCTTTGTAAAATTCAAAATATACTTTGTCTGCCTCAGTAGTTACTAATGATGCTGCTTTTTCAATATTGACTTTATACTCAGTAATGTCTTTTGTATTAGGCTCATTTTTATCGTAAATCTTTTTCAACGCTTTTAATTCGTCTTTTTGTGCAAAAGTGCTTATTGAAATCAATAAGGCTGACGCTAGTACTACATATTTACTTTTCATATTCATTCTATTTTTAATTAATTATTCTTCTATTTGTGTTTCTGGGGTTTCATTATCGTTATCTTCAGTAGGAGTTACTGTTTCATCAGCTAATGCATCTGCTGGAATTTCTCCGTCTGTAACCTCTTCAATTACATCATCTTTCATCACTTTAGTTACTGCTGCAATAGAATCGTTACCTTTAATATTTATCAATCTAACTCCTTGAGTTGCACGACCCATTACGCGTAAATCTTCAATGGCCATTCTTATGGTCAATCCAGATTTGTTAATAATCATCAAATCATCTGCATCAGTTACGGCACTAATAGAAATTAATTTACCCGTTTTCTCAGTAATATTAAGAGTTTTAACTCCTTTTCCGCCACGATTTGTAATTCTATATACATCTTCACCATCGTCGTCAACTAATTTGGTACGTTTACCATAACCATTTTCAGTTACAACTAAAATTTGTGAATCTGTAATATCATTTTTGTCAACAGTAACCATGCCAATTACTTCATCTTTTTCATCTTGAAGGGTAATACCACGAACTCCAGAAGCTGTTCTTCCCATAGGACGGGTCTTAGTTTCTTCAAAACGAACCAATTTACCTGACTTTAATGCTAAAATAATTTGGCTTTCACCATTGGTTAATTTTGCTTCGAGCAACTCATCTCCTTCTTTAATAGTAATAGCAGCAACACCATTCACCCTTGGTTTTGAATACTTTTCTAAAGAAGTTTTCTTAACCTGTCCTTGTTTAGTAACCATTACAAGGTTGTGGCTATTGATATAGTCTTTATCTTTTAGATCTTGAGTACAAATAAATGCTTTTACTTTGTCATCACTTTCTATATTCACAAGGTTTTGAATGGCCCTTCCTTTTGCAGTTTTACTTCCTTCTGGAATTTCATAAACGCGCATCCAGAAACATTTACCTTTTTGTGTAAAGAACATCATGTATTGATGGTTGGTTGCAACGAACATGTGCTCTAAGAAATCTTGGTCACGAGTACCAGCACTTTTTTGACCTACTCCTCCTCTATTTTGAGTTTTGTATTCGGTAAGATTGGTACGTTTGATGTAACCAGCATGAGAAATTGTTATTACAACATTTTCATCTGCAATTAAATCTTCGATACTTACATCGCCTCCAGAATATTCAATTATAGAACGTCTTGCATCACCATATTTTTCCCTGATTTCAGTAAGTTCCTCTTTGATTAACGCGGTTCTTAAATCTACATCTGCTAATAAGGCTTTTAAATGTTCGATTAATTTCATTATTTCTTCATACTCCGCTCTTAACTTGTCTTGTTCAAGACCTGTTAATTGACGCAAACGCATTTCTACAATCGCGCGTGCTTGAATATCTGATAATTTGAATCTTTCTATTAATTTCTCTCTTGCCTGCTCTGTGTTTGAAGAAGAACGAATTAGCGCAATAACTTCATCAATATTGTCAGATGCAATGATTAAACCTTCAAGAATATGAGCTCTTTCTTCGGCTTTGCGCAAATCAAATTGTGTTCTACGAACAACAACATCATGACGGTGCTCTACAAAATAGTGAATCATGTCTTTAAGATTCAACATTTGCGGACGCCCTTTTACTAAAGCAATATTATTTACACTAAAAGACGATTGTAGTTGTGTGAATTTGTAAAGCGTATTTAAAACAACATTAGGCGTAGCATCGCGTTTCAAAATATAAACGATACGCATACCATTTCTATCCGATTCATCACGAATATTTGCTATACCGTCAATTTTTTTATCATTAACTAAATCAGCTGTTTTTTTAATCATTTCAGCCTTGTTCACTTGATACGGAATTTCGGTGACAATGATAGATTCTCTACCATCAACTTCTTCAAAATTCACTTTGGCACGCATTACTATTCGGCCTCGACCTGTTTTAAATGCTTCACGAACACCATCATAACCATATATTATTCCTCCAGTAGGAAAATCTGGAGCTTTAATGTGGTTCATCAATTCATCTATTTCTATATCAGCATTATCAAGATAAGCAAGTGTGCCATTAATAACTTCGGTTAAATTATGTGGTGGCATATTGGTCGCCATACCTACTGCAATACCTGTTGCACCATTAATTAACAATGTAGGAACACGTGTCGGCATTACTTTTGGCTCGTACAAAGTATCATCAAAATTCAGTTGAAAGTCAACTGTTTCTTTTTCGATATCGGCCATTATTTCTTCAGAAATTTTGCGCATTCTTGCCTCAGTGTAACGCATCGCTGCAGGACTATCGCCATCTACAGAACCAAAGTTACCTTGACCATCAACTAATAAATAGCGCATGCTCCATTCCTGAGCCATACGAACCATGGCATCATAAACAGAAGTATCTCCATGCGGGTGGTATTTACCTAAAACTTCTCCTACTATTCTTGCAGATTTTTTATGGGCTTTGTTAGAAAAAACTCCTAGATCATACATACCATAAAGTACTCTCCGATGTACTGGTTTTAAACCATCTCTAACATCTGGAAGTGCTCTTGATACAATTACTGACATCGAGTAATCGATGTAAGCTGATTTCATTTCGTCCTCTATGTTAATAGGAATTAACTTTTCTCCGTCAGACATATTTTATAGTTATTTTAAAAATTATTTTGTTTTAAAAAATCTTGCTAATATAACCTTTCTCAAAGATTTTTCGTATGTATAATTGTAGAAATTTATTTGATTTATTAACAAGTTTTCAATCGTTTTTAGTTAATAAATTAATAGCTATTTAATTCATATTTTAGATATTTTTTTGTCAATTAGCTGACAACTCTTCTCCTAAGGAATGATTTTTGTTATTGCTTTATAAATTCACTAAATTTACATCAACAACAATATAATTATGGATGATAATTTTTCACCAAGAGTAAAAGATGTTATCACTTACAGTAAAGAGGAAGCCCTTCGTTTGGGTCACGACTTTATTGGAACAGAACATTTAATGTTAGGTATTTTAAGAGACGGCAATGGTAAAGCAATCAATATATTGAATAATTTATCTGTCGATCTTGACCATTTGCGCAGAAAAGTAGAGATTTTAAGTCCTGCAAATCCTAGTTTGGAAATCAGTAACGATAAAAAAAATCTTCATTTGACCCGTCAAGCGGAAAGGGCGCTAAAGACTACCTTTTTAGAAGCTAAAGTATTTCAAAGTACTTCTATCAGCACTGCTCATTTGCTTTTATGCATTTTGAGAAACGAGAATGATCCCACAACCAAGCTACTCAATAAACTAAAAATAGATTATGATTTAGCTAAAGAACAATATTTAAACATGACACCAGCTGACGAAGAATTTTTAGGCAATTTGCCAAAAAATGAATCATATAATGATGATTCAGGACAAGATGACAGTCTTAAAGGAGATAATTTTAATAATCCAGCTAATAAATCTAATAAGAAATCAAAAACACCTGTTTTAGATAATTTTGGAAGAGATTTAACTGAAATGGCTGAAGAAGGTAAATTAGATCCAGTAGTAGGACGCGAAAAAGAAATTGAGCGTGTTTCTCAAATTTTGAGCCGACGCAAAAAAAACAATCCGTTATTGATAGGTGAACCTGGAGTAGGTAAATCTGCCATTGCAGAAGGTCTTGCGCTGCGTATCATTCAAAAAAAGGTATCAAGAATACTGTTTAATAAACGTGTGGTTACTTTAGATTTGGCAAGTCTTGTGGCAGGGACAAAATACCGTGGCCAATTTGAAGAGCGCATGAAAGCCGTAATGAACGAACTTGAAAAGAATGATGACATTATCCTTTTTATTGATGAAATTCATACCATTGTAGGTGCTGGTGGCGCTACAGGCTCACTAGACGCATCAAACATGTTCAAACCGGCTTTAGCAAGAGGCGAAATACAATGTATTGGTGCTACCACGCTTGATGAATACCGTCAGTATATTGAAAAAGATGGTGCTTTAGAAAGACGTTTTCAAAAAGTAATTGTAGAACCAACATCTGTTGAAGAAACAATCACTATTCTTAATAACATCAAAAACAAATACGAAGACCACCACAATGTTACTTATACAGATGAAGCCATTGAAGCTTGTGTAAAGTTGACCAACCGTTATATGTCTGAGCGTTTTTTACCAGACAAGGCTATTGATGCTTTAGACGAAGCTGGTTCAAGAGTTCACATCACAAATATTGATGTGCCAAAGCAGATTTTAGATTTAGAACGCCAATTAGAAGAAGTGCGTGAATTAAAAAATACTGTTGTAAAAAAACAAAAATATGAAGAAGCCGCTAAACTTAGAGATGATGAAAAACGCATCGAAAAAGATTTAGCAATTGCTCAAGAACAGTGGGAAGAAGATGCTAAAAACAACCGTATTTTAGTTACCGAAGACAATGTTGCCGATGTGGTTTCTATGATGACAGGAATACCTGTGAATCGTATTGCACAAACAGAAAGCAACAAGCTCGCTAAATTACCAGAACTTATTCAAGACAAAGTAATAGGTCAAAACGAAGCGGTAATGAAAATTGCACGTTCCATACAAAGAAACCGTGCAGGATTAAAAGACCCTAATCGTCCTATTGGTTCCTTTATTTTCTTAGGGCAAACAGGAGTTGGTAAAACCCAATTGGCCAAAGTCCTCGCGCGTGAATTATTTGATTCTGAAGACGCATTGGTACGTATCGATATGAGTGAATACATGGAGAAATTTGCAATCTCTCGTCTTGTGGGAGCGCCTCCAGGATATGTAGGATATGAAGAGGGTGGTCAATTGACAGAAAAAGTGAGAAGAAAACCTTACTGTGTTGTACTTCTTGATGAGATAGAAAAAGCCCATCCAGATGTATTCAATATGATGTTACAAGTGCTTGATGATGGTTTCTTGACAGACAGTTTGGGTCGCAAAATAGATTTCAAAAATACTATAATCATTATGACATCTAATATTGGTGCACGCCAGTTAAAAGATTTTGGTCAAGGTGTAGGTTTTGGGACAGCAACCCGAGTGGCAAATGCCGATGATAATTCAAAAAGTATTATTGAAGGTGCGCTTAAAAAAGCTTTTGCACCAGAGTTTTTAAATAGAATTGATGATGTAATCGTTTTCAATGCGCTTGAAAAACATGATATTGATTTAATCATTGAAATTGAGTTGAAAAAACTTTATGCCCGTGTAAAAGAATTGGGATACAACTTAAGCCTTTCTGATAAAGCAAAAGCGTACATAGCTGATAAAGGTTTTGACAAACAATTTGGCGCAAGACCCTTAAAAAGAGCCATTCAAAAATATGTTGAAGACGCTCTTGCAGAAGAGATTATCACATCAAAAATTGGTTCAGGTGATGAAATTTTCATGGATCTGGATGACACAGCACAAGAGTTGACTGTAACGGTTCAAAAAGCCGAAGAGCCTACAAATTAAATTTTGAATACACTTATAAACCATCATTTCATTAGATTTGGTGGTTTTATTTTTCACTGTTATGATGATATAGTGCTTTAGTTTTGATTTGACATGAAATTTTCTATCTTAAAAACTGTAATTGCAAGTGATTAAAAATGATCTTGGCATAATTGTACTCCCAAAAACACTAGTATAATAATCGGAGGTCTGGATTTCGATAAAATTTTCGTTGTTTAGTAGGTTCTTTCCTGTGAGACTAAAAGTAAATCGCTTATCGTTAGGAACGTACTTTACTAAAAAATCAAGAAAGGAGTAAGACGTTTTTTGATTTGTGGAATAGAAATCATAAACAGCATTGGCGAACCACTTTTTGTTGGGTTTGAATAGTAGTTTGAAAGAATTATTATAGTTTGAATTTTCAAAATTTTGGTATTCTTCGTTGATGGTTTGTCTCAAATTGTATTTAAAAACATTCTCAAAGTTGAACTTACCATCGAAGGCTGATTTTAAGAAAAACTCACTCGCAGAATTTTTGCTTTTATTGTCTCTAATGTCAGAATTATTAATAAAGTTCTTATAATTGGAAATGCCGTATTGTGTTTTAAAGCGAATGGTAGATTCCATGAATGGTAAATATTTTTCAATCATAAAATTAAAACTACGGTTGTTAAATTTTTCGCTCGAGAAGAAATATTCAATCTGTGTATTGTTTTGATCAATGTTTATATTAGAGAAAAAATCACCTTTATTATCTGAAAAATTCACGCCAATAATCATTTGGAATTGATTTGATAAATCATAAAGATTATAACTAGCAGTATAAGTTGCTGTTTTTTGCAAAGCTAAACTAGGCGTGTTTTTAATAGTTGTTCGGTTACTAATTAGGATGTCATTTGCATAAATATAATTGTCAGCTTGTGGGTTTATTCTTGAACTAAGACCAATATTAAAGCTTGAAATTCTACTAAATTTATAATTAAAATTAATGTCCGGTTCTATGATAAAATTATTATCTCGCAACTGTTTTTTTAAATAACGATTGAGGAAAGATATATTTAAAGTTGAAAATATTCGCCAGTTACCCCAATCATAATCGAAGCTATTATTTAAAAACACTTTCTTTTTCTCAAAAACAACTGCATTATTGCTGATGGTCGCTGTTGCTAAAGTTAGATCTTGCAATGATGAGTTTAGTGGATTGTTAGTATACTCTAAACCTAGGTTCATACTATATTTTGCACGTTTTATTTTTCCAATAATACTACTTTTCAGGTCGAAAAGCGTTTTTTTTGATTCTATGTCTTGGATGGCATTTACCGCAGCGGCGTTTGATTCTTGTGGTGTAATTTTATACTGTTGGTTTAGTGCATCGAAGGTTTGATGGGCGGTTAATTGGAATGCTTTTTTATCAGATAATCTTTTCGTGTAAACGATTTTTGACTTTAAAAAAAAATCGTCAGTTAGTAGATTTGTATGATAAGAAAGTGCGTTATTTTGAATTATTGTGTTGTTTGATTTTACTTGTTCTTTACTTACCATAACATCGTAATCGATAGAAGACGATTCAGATACAAATGATTTTACATTAAAATCGGCTCGCAATAATAAAGGTTTTTTTATGGCATTATTGCTGTCGCTAGTCGTAAAGCTTTGGTTATTAACTGTATTGTTTGTTTCATTAAAGTTTAGCGCTGTTATGGCATCTCTTACAAAGTATAAGTTAGACTTATAGCTGGTATTAAGGTTTTTTTTTAGCGAAATATTATAATTGGCAAATATGGAATTGTTTAAAACAGTTCGTTTGTTATCAAGCACATTTAAAAAACTGAATTCAGGAATGATTTTATTGTTTTTGAATACTAAGTTTTGCGTGTCATTTTTGCTTTGATAATTTCCGAAGTAATCGAAAGGCGAGTAATTTGTTGCAATGTTATTGTAGCTTAGTGTTCCAAACGATTTTATTTTTGACGACACTGTTAAGAAATTAGCATCCGAGTCGGTTGCTATATTTTTTTCTTTAAAAGTACCCAAAGACGAGTTAACACTGCCAGAGACATCGGTAATGTTTTTTTTGAGTTTCAAGTTTAAGGCTACTTTTCCATCACTTTCTAATCCTTTGAGTAATTTATTACTGGAGAAGTTCTCAATAGCCTGCACCTGTTCAATCATGCCAACATTGATATTTTTTGTGCCAATTGTATAATTACCACTAAACAAATCCTCACCGTCTAATTGTACTGTTTCTACAGATTTTCCTTTGTATTTAATTTCGCCAGTATTGTCATTTACTTCCATACCTGGCATTTTTCTTATTACATCTTGTATTTTTCTATCAGATCCATCTTTGTAGGCAGAAACATTAAAGTTTACAGTATCTTTAACTTCTGTATAAGATCGTTTTTTAGTCGATATTTTTACATCTTCAAGGGTAATTATATTGTCTTTGTTTAATAAAAAATCATGAACATAAGTCTTGCCTTTTTCTGGGTTTGAAATGGTAAAATTATCTTTTGAATAATTGTTAACGGCTATTTCAACACAAATAGTTTTGTACTCTTTGGTCAGCAATATTTCGTAGTTTCCGTTTCGAGCAATAGTGTACTCTTTAATACCTTTTGCATTAGCCGAATCTTTGATAATGATACTGGCCGTTTCGATAACTTTGTTATCAATAGTAGTTATTTTTCCTTTTATTGTTTGCGCGGTCAAACCACTTAGGTTTAACAATAGGAACAACAAAAAGTATTTATTTAATGGCATTTATTCAAAAACTATTAAGGGTAAGTCCAAATCGTTTATTGTTACTTTTAATTTTGAATCTGGTCGTTTAGATTTACGGTATTTGAAGTCAGTTTCAGCTCTTTCAATTTGAGATTTAACTAGTAATTCTCTGTTCATAATTTTTTTATATGGTGTTGGTGCATATATATAAGCATTGTTTGATAACTTTTTAATGGAAGTAAAATAAAAATTATGAAACCTGTCTTTACTGTGCACTTCAATAATTAAGCCTGGTAAACCTGATAATTTCCATGGTCCATCATTAATGGCAATTTCAGTTGTAAACCAAATTTCAAATTCCTTGCCATATATTTTCGTAGAAGCTTTTTGACATTTATAGTTGTATATCATCTTGAAGTCGTCTATAATTGTATAATCTTTGTGCAAATTTTCTTTTAATAATGTGCCGACAACATTTCTTAAATAAACTGAATCTGTTTTCATAAATTTAGTGACTACATAGCCTATGCTATCCCCAAAAACGTTTGCTTTATCTTCAGCCTTAAATTTTTCTTCTAATTCAGGATTAGGGTATCTTAATTCCTGTTCTAGTTTCCCATTAATTACTCTGTCTTTTATAAACTTAGATTGAATATTATCTGTATATAAATAGCATTTATAAATTGTTTTAGCATTACCATTACTATCACTAGTTTCATTGATATAGTCATATTCAATTTTATGCTGAGAATAACCATTAAAAGTTAAAAAAAGAAGTATTATAAATTTTTTCATTATTCAAATATTGTAAAAGGTATATCTAGATTGTTAATTTTTACAGTATATTTTACATTGGTATCGCCTTGTGACTGCCCAAATTTAAATTTTTTTTCTTCCAATTCTAGATACTTCTTTTGATATGTAGTTAAATCTACTCTCTGTTCGAAAGGGAATAATATACTTTTAGCATCTAATTGCTTTGTTTTTTGTATTCTTGTTGCAACATATTGATGAAAATTATCAGTTGTTTTGGCTTCCAATATTAATCCTGGTAAACCTTGAAATAGCCAGGGTCCATCACTAATTGGAATATCCGTTGTAAACCAAATTTCAAATTGTCTATTTTCAAAATCTAACAATGCTTTTTGACATTTGTAATTTAAAATTATTTTATACTCTTCCATAATTTTAAATGCAAAACTCATCATTTTGCGCGGTATTTTTGTATAACCAAGTTTGGCATCAAAAACCCTCATATAAATAGAATCTTTTTTAAAATCTTTTCCTATCACATATCCTATACTATCACCTTTACTATATTTGTTTCTACTGTTTGCATTTTCTTCAAGTTCTTTTATAGAGTTTTCAAATTTTGCATCTTCTGCACCGTTAAAAACACGATTTTTTACAAATCGCGAAAAAATTCCATCAGTAATTAAAAAGCTATTGACTTTTGCTATACTAGTATTACCAGGAAATTGTGCAGTAATAATATATTCGTAGTCAATTTTGTATTGAGCAAACAAAAAATTATTGCAAACTAAAAGAAGTAAAAAGCTAAATTTTTTTTTCATAAATGTATGGGTAATATACTAAAAAAGGACTTATTAATTCAGGTCATAGTGTTGACTATAACCTGAATAGTACAATGATTAAGCAGCAGAAAGGCTCAGTTTCTGTTTTGCCAATCTTTCAGCTTCAGAGCACGTTGGTGCGGTAGCAGTAGCAGACCCTTCATTTCCATTAATATCAGCTTGTCCAATGGTCACAGTACAACCGTCAATTTTTTCAATTTTGTTTTTTACTTTTTTTGGCTTTTCAGCTGCTTGACTAACAAATGATGTTACTATTAACAAGCATATAAACATTTTTTTCATAATTTATTAATTTTAGTGTTTATGAATTTAAAATTATTCTTGCATTTGCTTCTGCTTCTGCACATGATGTTCCAGTTCCTGTAGCTTCTGAAATAGTTGTAGTTGCGGTTTCTCCATCAAAGGTTCTTCTTGTTCTTATAATTGTAATAGAACAAAAATCATCCTCAACCACATTGACAACTTTGGTTTCTACAACATTAACCACTTCCGTGACTTCTTTAACTTTTTTTACTTCTTCTCCATTATTTGCAAAAGCAAATGATGTTCCTGCAAACATAAGCAATCCAATAAATAAATTTTTCATTGTTTTTAATTTTATTTCCTACTTTCAAGTTTTTTAAGTCGCTGTTTCAGAGTTAATTCCGACTTACATTCATATTAGTTAAGTACCTACATGTAGTTAAATTGTTTTTACATTTGCAACTGTATAAAAAAACAATTTAGTGTTTGCCAATATGAAATGATTTTTATAAAACTTTATATTTATTTATTTTATGAATTTCTTTAGACTTTATTCCTATAAAATCTATCACTTTTAAAAATTTAAAACTAAGATATTATTCACTACCATTATAGTCGTTTTTGTTCCTTTTTTACTATTTTTATCGCAACAATTAGAACAGTAAATATGAATTTATCAGATAAGATTAAGAGAATTAGAACCATAAAAGGATTATCACAAGAAGAAATGTCTCAAAAATTGAATATGTCTCAAAAAGCCTATTCTAATCTAGAGAATAGTAAAACCAAAATTGATGACGAAAGACTCAATCAAATTGCTGAAGTTTTTGAAATGGAACCTCTAGATATTAGACTTTTTGATGAAAAACAAGTATTTAATAATTGTAGTCAATCTGGTAATATAAATACTATTAATAACAATGAATCTTTAAAAAACGAGCGAGCTATTTATAATCAACTCATTTCTTCATTAGAGACAGACAAAGAGCAATTAAGAAAGGACAATGAAAGATTATTATTTTTAATAGAAAAGTTAAGTTTACAATAATATAGTTATCTGTAAGTCTAAAACTCGCCATTCAAAAATATGTTGAAGACGCTCTTGCAGAAGAGATTATCACATCAAAAATTGGTTCAGGAGATGAAATTTTTATGGATCTAGATGACATGGCACAAGAGTTAACAGTTACAGTTCAAAAAGCTGAAGAGCCTACAAAATAATTGCTTGTAAAAATATTTTAAATAAAAATAAACCCGTTGAGTTAAAACTTAGCGGGTTTATTTTTATAAGACATTTTTAAGTATTTTTTTAAAAACAAATATTTACATTTGGTCAACAAAAAATAAATTATAATTAATCCAATTATATGTTACAAGAAAAAGTTATTGTAGGAAGCGAAGAATGGTGTTCTTTTCCTTTTTTAGGTATTCCTACGATCAAAGCCCGTGTAGATTCTGGTGCAAAAACCTCTGCATTGCATGCCATAAATATTGCACCATTTATTAAAGATGGAGAAAATTGGGTCAAATTCGATATCAATCCTATTCAAAACAATAATAAAACAGTAATACATTGCGAATCAAAACTTGTTGATAAACGAGTGGTAAAAAGTTCCAGTGGTTTTAGAGAGCAACGTTATGTTATAGGTGCAGAATTAGAAATTGGAGGCAAACACTGGTCGATTGAAATTACATTGACCAATCGTGACTCAATGGGTTTTAGAATGCTACTTGGTCGTGAAGCTATGAGTGGCCGTGTGCTTGTAGATCCTGAACAAAAATATTTGTTAGGACAGCCTACGATGGACAGCTTAAAAGAACTTTACAAAACTTCTGAAAAAGCAAAAACAGGTTTGCGTATTGGCGTTTTAGCTAGTAACCGAGAGTTGTACAGCAACAAACGTATCATGGAAGCAGGAGAAATGCGAGGCCATGAAATGCATTTTTTGAATATCAAAGAATGCTACATGAAACTCGATGCAACAACTCCTGAAATTCATTACCGTGGCGGAAGAATTCTTGATGATTTTGATGCTATAATTCCTAGGATCCGACCTAGTATTACTTTTTATGGTTGTGCATTAACAAGACAGTTTGAAGCTTTAAAAGTTTTTTGTTTGAATTCTGCCGCAGCAATAACTCAATCGCGAGACAAATTATTTTCATTACAATTGTTACTCAATCATGGTGTGGATATTCCTACTACTGGTTTTGCAAATTCACCTTTAGACACTAATGATTTAATAAAAATGGTAGGTGGGCCACCGCTTATCGTGAAGTTATTAGAAGGTACACAGGGTAAAGGTGTTGTGCTAGCAGAAACAAAAAAAGCGGCAGAAAGTGTTATAAATGCTTTTAAAAGTCTGAATGCAAATATTTTAGTACAAGAATTTATAAAAGAAGCCAATGGAAAAGACATTCGGTGCTTTGTTATTGATGGTAAAGTGGTTGCGGCAATTCAAAGAGAAGCCTTACCTGGAGAGTTTCGTGCCAACATACATTTAGGAGGCACTGCCTCAATAATTAAAGTCACTGCCGAAGAAAAAAAGATAGCCATCAAAGCTGCTAAAGCAATGGATCTTAAAGTTGCAGGTGTAGATATTATTCGTTCTAGCAAAGGTCCATTGTTGCTTGAAGTAAACTCTTCCCCTGGGTTAGAGGGTATTGAAGGTGCTACAAATAAAGATATAGCTGGAGAAATGATTCTAGCAATAGAGAAAAATTTTAAATGGAAATAAACAATCAAAACCATTTAAATTTTTAGTAGAATTGGATACGCAAAACCTTTTTAAACTCTAAAAAAATCAATAAATTAGCGCACTTAAAATATTTATACCCGTCACGATGAAAAATACAGCTTTAACGCACATACATGAAAGTTTAGGAGCAAAAATGCTTCCGTTTGCAGGCTACAATATGCCTATTTTATATGAAGGAGTCAATGCTGAACATGAAACGGTGAGAAACAGTGTGGGCGTTTTTGATGTTTCTCACATGGGTGAGTTTTTACTTTCAGGACCAAAAGCTTTGGATTTAATCCAAAAAGTAACTACTAATGATGCCGCAACACTAACAGTAGGAAAAGCACAATACTCTTGTTTGCCTAATAACGATGGTGGTATTGTTGATGATTTAATCATTTATAAAATTAAAGAGGAACAATATTTACTTGTTGTAAATGCTTCTAATATTGATAAAGATTGGGATTGGATTTCAGCGCACAATGATTTAGGTGTTGAAATGAAAAATCTTTCTGATGAGTACTCTTTACTAGCTATTCAAGGACCAAAAGCAGTTGAAGCCATGCAAAGCCTTTCTTCAATTGACTTATCAACCATTCCTTATTATCATTTTGAAGTGGGAGATTTTGCTGGTTTTCCTCATGTAATCATTTCTGCAACTGGTTATACGGGTTCAGGAGGTTTTGAGATTTATTGTAAAAACAGCGAGGTAGAAACCATTTGGAACAAAGTTTTTGAAGCTGGAAAAGCATTTGGAATCAAACCAATAGGACTTGCTGCACGTGATACTTTGCGTTTAGAAATGGGTTTCTGTTTGTACGGAAACGACATTAACGATACGACTTCGCCTATTGAAGCAGGTTTGGGTTGGATTACTAAATTCAATAAAGATTTTACGAATTCAGATAACTTAAAAAAGCAAAAAGAAGAAGGTGTTTCAAGAAAATTAGTGGCTTTTGAAATGCAAGAACGTGCTGTACCGCGTCATGACTATGAAATTGTAAATGCTGATGGAACTGTAATCGGAATTGTAACTTCTGGAACCATGTCACCTTCAATGAACAAAGGTATTGGACTGGGTTATGTTACTATTGAAAATAGCAAAGTTGATGCTGGTATCTTTATCCGAATCAGAAAAAATGATGTTCCTGCAAAAGTGGTGAAATTACCTTTTTACAAAAAATAGAAAATTAAATAATTATATTTTGTTCCAAAGTTATTGGAAATAAAACAGATTTAGAGAAATGGGAAGAGCGTTTGAGTTTAGAAAAGGAAGAAAAATGAAACGTTGGTCAGCAATGGCCAAAACTTTTACTAGAATTGGTAAAGATATTGTAATGGCTGTGAAAGAAGGAGGTCCTAATCCTGATGCCAATTCAAGATTAAGAGCTGTGATTCAAAATGCAAAGGCCGCCAATATGCCTAAGGACAATGTGGAACGTGCTATAAAAAATGCAAGCAACAAAGACACTGCTAATTACAAAGAGATTCTTTTTGAAGGGTATGCGCCTCACGGAATTGCAATTTTGATAGAAACAGCTTCTGACAATAACAACCGTACTGTTGCCAATATTAGAAGTTATTTTAATAAATGTAACGGGACAATGGGAACACAAGGTTCAGTAGAATTCATGTTTGATCATACTTGTAATTTTAGAATCCCAAAAGGTGAATTAGATGCCGAAGAATTAGAGTTAGAACTCATCGATTTTGGTGCAGAAGAAGTTTTTGAAGACGAAGATGGCATCTTGATTTATGCACCTTTTGGAAGTTTTGGGACCATTCAAAAAGAATTAGAAACAAGAAACCTTGAGATTTTATCTTCTGGTTTTGAACGAATTCCTCAAATAACAAAAGAACTTACTGAGGCTCAAATTGCTGATGTAGAAAAACTAATCGAAAAGATTGAAGAAGATGATGATGTGATGAATGTTTATCATACAATGCAAGAATAAGGCATAATAAAATTGATAAAAAAAACCCACTATTACTAGCGGGTTTAAATATAAAATTTGAACTATTAGTTTATACGTGCAAAGCTCTGTTATCGGTGGCTGCAAGTGCTGCTTCTTTGATTGCTTCTGCAAATGTTGGGTGTGCGTGACTCATTCTTGAAATATCTTCAGCGGAAGCTCTATATTCCATTGCTGTTACTGCTTCAGCAATTAAATCGGCTGTTCTGGCGCCTATCATGTGAACACCTAAAACTTCATCTGTTTTAGCATCGGCTAAAATCTTTACAAAACCATCTAAATCACCGCTTGCGCGCGCTCTTCCTAAAGCTTTGAAAGGGAAACTTCCTGACTTGAATTCAATTCCCGCAGCTTTTAATTGCTCTTCTGTTTGTCCTACTGCAGCAACTTCTGGCCAGGTGTAAACTACACCAGGAATTAAGTTATAATTGATATGTGGTTTTTGACCCGCTAAAATCTCAGCCACCATTGTGCCTTCTTCTTCAGCTTTGTGTGCTAACATTGCGCCACGAACCACATCACCTATTGCATAAATATTTGGAACATTAGTTTGTAAATGATCGTTCACTTCTACTTGTCCTTTATCCGTAAGCTTCACTCCTGCTTTATCTGCGTTTAAACCATCCGTATAAGGACGACGACCAACAGATACAAGCGCATAGTCACCTTCTAATGAAATGGTTTCACCTTTGGCGTTTTCGGCTTGAACGGTAACAGTATCACCCTTTCTTTCTACTGATTTCACTTTGTGTGAAACATAGAATTTCATGCCTTGTTTTTTAAATACTTTGGTCAACTCTTTAGACAATGAACTGTCCATTCCTGGTATGATTCGGTCTAGATATTCAACAACCGAAACTTGTGCGCCTAATCTTAAATAAACTTGGCCCAATTCAATTCCTATAACCCCACCACCTATAATTATTAAATGTTTTGGGATTTCCTTTAATTTTAAAGCCTCGGTAGAAGTGATGATTCTTTCTTTATCAATTGTAATAAAAGGCAAAGAAGATGGTTTTGAACCTGTTGCGATTATTATATTTTTAGCTTCAATGGTTTCTTGAATACCATCGGCTTTTGCAATAGCAACATGCGTAGCATCTACAAATGAACCCAAACCATTAAAAACAGTAATTTTATTTTTATCCATCAGATAGTTGATTCCGCCTACAGTTTGATCTACTACTGCTTGCTTGCGGGCAATCATTTTCTCTAAATTGACTTTTACTTCACCTGTAATTTCAATTCCGTTTTCTTCAAAATGTGCTATTTCTGCATAGTGATGCGAAGAAGATAATAAGGCTTTTGAAGGGATACAACCTACGTTAAGGCAAGTGCCTCCTAATGAATTGTATTTTTCAACAATGGCCGTTTTAAAACCCAATTGTGCACAACGAATTGCCGATACATATCCGCCTGGTCCTGAACCTATAATGACTACGTCAAATGAACTCATAGTTTTATGTGATTTATTTTTTAGTTATGCAAAATTACAAATTCAATTTTGATTTTGATGTCAAAAATGAACTTCAATATCAATTTCAAGTTCAAATGCATTTATAAACTAAAAATTATATGCTAAAAACAGTTGTGTTTTTTACTTCGCCTATCATAAAAGTGCTGTGCGTACTGCCTATATGATTTAAAGTGGTCAATTTTGTTACTAGAAATGTTCTGTAGGCTTCCATATCTTCTAGTGCAATTTTTAAAATATAATCATAATCGCCGCTAACATGAAAACATTCTAACACTTCGTCGAGTTGTATGACTTGTTTTTCAAACTGATTGATAAACTCTTGGGTATGTTGCAACAATTTTAAATGACAAAAAACTACAAATCCTTTATTGATTTTGTCTCTGTTCAAAAGTGCTACATATTTATTTATGATGCCTTCCCGTTCTAGTTTCTTGATGCGCTCATATACTGCCGTGACAGAAAGATTGAGTTTCAAAGCCAACTCTTTCGTTGTTTTTTTACTATCAGTTTGTAAAAGCTGCAGTAAATTTTTATCAATTGTATCCATGATAGGTTTTGGGTTTTACACGATTAAAATCTAATAAATATAAAATTCTATTTCAAAAATAGTTTTATTTTCATTATATAATAATATTAATAGTTTTATTTTCTAAATAAAACACCATGTGTTGTTAATAATTCTTATAATTTGTTTTTTTGATTGTTATTTAAATTAAATAGAACCAAAAAACAGATATAATATGAGCAATTTTAATCCCGCGGACAATATTCAAGATTTACAATATTTTGGAGAATTTGGAGGAGTTAATCCATCCATTTCAGATTCTTCTACCTATACTTTTCTTTCGGCAAAAACGATGTTTGATACCTTTGAAGGCAATGCCGAAGGTTGTTATTTGTACTCACGCCATTCTTCTCCGAGTAACTTGTATCTTGACAAAGCCCTCGCGGCTATGGAAGGAACCGAAACTGCTAATGTTTCGGCATCAGGAATGGGCGCTATTACTCCTACTTTATTGCAATTATGTGGTCAAGGCGATCATATCGTTTCAAGTAGAACGATTTATGGCGGAACTTATGCTTTTTTGAAGAATTTCACTCCTCGTTTTGGCATTAAAACTTCATTTGTCGATATTACAAAATTGGAGATCGTAGAAGCTGCAATAACCGAAAATACTAAAGTATTGTATTGTGAAACCGTAAGCAATCCTTTACTTGAAGTGGCTGATATTGCTGGTTTGTCTAGAATTGCTAAAAAGTATAATTTAAAATTAGTGGTTGATAATACATTTTCACCATTATCTGTAACACCCGTAAAATTAGGTGCTGATATTGTAATTCACAGTTTGACAAAATATATTAATGGTAGTAGTGATACTGTAGGTGGTGTTACTTGTGCCTCTCAAGAATTTATTGATAGTTTAAAAAATGTAAACAACGGTGCTAGCATGTTACTAGGTCCAACAATGGACAGTTTGCGTTCTGCAAGTGTGATGAAAAATTTACGCACACTGCATATCAGAATGAAACAACACAGTCACAATGCTTTGTATCTTGCCAATCGTTTTGAAAAAGATGGTATAAAAACCGTTTATCCAGGTTTAAAAAGTCATCCAAGTCATGAAATTTACAAAACAATGATCAATCCTGAATATGGTTTTGGCGGTATGATGACAATAGATGTTGGCAGTTTAAACAAAGCCAATGATTTAATGGAATTGATGCAAAAGAAAAATTTAGGGTATCTTGCCGTAAGCTTGGGTTTTTATAAAACATTATTTAGTGCTCCTGGTACTTCTACTTCAAGCGAAATTCCTTTAGAAGAGCAAAAAGAAATGGGTTTGACTGATGGTTTGATTCGGTTTTCAATAGGTTTAGACAATGATATTGAAAGAACTTACAAAATGATGAAAAAATGTATGGAAGAACTAGATATTTTAAAACCTGAAATGTTTTTATCATAAATAGGACCAAAATATTGTAAAAGCAAAAAAGACCATTTAATTGCTTAAATGGTCTTTCTCTAAAAACGAATAAAACTGATTTGTTAATAATAATTCAATCCCTATACAAAAATTGTCCCCAACCATTACCAACATTCTTCAGTTTTAAACTACAAAACAAAAAAAATTCTCCTTATCTTAATTAAACAGGTCTTTTACCCTGAATAATTCTTAAAACAATTGCAATAACTGCAATCACTAATAAGATATGAATGATAGATCCTGCGCTGTAGGCAAAAAAGCCTATTGCCCAAAAAATTAATAATATAACTGCTACGGTGTACAATAAATTTCCCATGGTTTTTTGTTTAAATTGGTTACTAATATTTGCTTTACAAAATTGCTTTTAAAGCCAATGAATTGTGTTATATAATATTTTGAAAATGTTACAAGATTATTTGGTTTCGATTTCAAAAATTTCTTTTTTGATTTCCACAGCATAATCATTTGGAATAATTTTTTGACCATGCGCTCTCGCATAAACCTTTGTAAATTCTGCTCCGAAATACAAAATGATGGCCGAATAATAAACCCATAACAAAATGATGATGACAGAACCTGCTGCACCATAAACAGTTGCCACCGTGGAGCTGCCTAAATAAGCGCCAATAATAAACTTACCTATCATAAAAAATATTGAAGTAAAACTAGAGCCTATTAATGCATCTTTCCATGAAATATTGCCGTCTGGCAGTGTCTTAAAAATGATCCCAAAAAGCAAAGTTGTAGTTAAGAACAAAATTATCACGTTTAAAAAGTAAAACAAATAAACCGTTGCATCAGGAAAATAAACAATCAATTTTGAGTTCAACAAATCCATAACGGTATTTACCATTAAACTTACCATCAATAAAAAACCTATTGACGCAATCATAGAGAAAGACATGATTCTGTTTTTTATAAACTTCATGATGCCGCGATCTGGTTTGGCTTTTAATCCCCATATATAATTGATCGAACTCTGTATTTCGGCAAAAACACCCGAAGCACCTATCAATAACATAATAGCACCGATAGTCGTTGCAAAAACATTACTATCAGACAAGTGAATATTTTTTATCGTCTCTTGAATTTGTACCGCCGCTGCATTGCCTACTAAACCATTAATTTGGCCGAAAAACTCACCTGTAACCGCTTCTCTCCCAAAAAAGAAACCTGTAATAGTTATGATAATTATTAATAATGGCGGCAATGAAAATATGGTGTAATAAGACAATGAAGCACTTAACTTGATTGCATTATCATCATCAAACTCGATGTATGTATTTTTTAATAAAACCCAACCTGTTTTTGCCAATTCTCTTTTTTTCATCTTGTATTATTTCGTAGTTTTTTAAAATCAAAATTACAAAGCATTTGTATTGTTATTTTTTAAGATTATTATAAGATTACAATATGCCCTCCTATCACTATAAAATTATTTATTTGGTTTTTCATATCTTTGAAATAAAAGCTACTATGAAAAAATTAATTATTACCGCCGCAATTGTATTAGCAATCATAATAGGTTGCAAAACGCAGGCTGAAAAGGAAAGCAGCAAGCAAATATCCCTAAAAATAGATTTAGTCCCTAAAAGTGATAGTAATGTAACAGGCGCTGCTATTTTTACTGAAAAAGAAGGTAAAGTAACATTTTCAGCGGAAATCAAAGGTTTAACTCCAGGCGTTCATGCTATTCATATTCATGAAAAAGCAGATTGTACTTCACCAGACGGCAAAAGTGCTGGCGGACACTGGAATCCTACTTTTAAAGATCACGGAAAATGGGGAACTACAGCTTACCACAAAGGAGATATTGGTAATTTTACAGCAGATGCAAATGGCAACGGAAAAATTACAATGACTACTGATGAATGGTGTATTGGTTGTGATGATGCCTCAAAAAATATTTTGGATAAAGGACTTATCGTGCATCAAGATCCTGATGACTTTACCTCTCAACCTGCGGGAAATGCTGGTGCGAGAGTTGCTTGTTCTGGGATAATCAAATAATTTTTAAAAATAAATTGGAAGAAAAAAATTATTCATACTAGTTGAATCCGTCAAAAATAGATGCAACAAGAAATATTAGAATTACTACTATAATTCCCTTTTTGAACAAAATATAAAAGCGAGATCTTGACTTTATTCCATAAAAAAAGCACCAATTCAAAAATAGAATTGGTGCTTTTTAAATTTTTATTTAAAACTTAGTTTCTAATCAATTTTCTATATTTCAAACGTTTTGGAGTCAAATCACCACCCAAACGTTTCTTTTTATTCTCTTCATATTCAGAAAATCCACCTTCAAAATAATACACTTCAGAATCACCTTCAAAAGCTAAAATGTGTGTACAAATTCTATCTAAAAACCATCTGTCGTGAGAAATTACAACTGCACAACCTGCAAAATTTTCTAAACCTTCTTCTAGAGCACGCAGTGTATTGATATCAAGGTCATTTGTAGGCTCATCCAGCAAAAGCACATTGCCTTCTTCTTTCAAAGTCATGGCAAGATGCAAACGGTTGCGCTCACCACCAGAAAGCATCGAAACTTTTTTATTTTGGTCGCTTCCGCCAAAATTAAAACGACTCAAATAAGCCCTGGAGTTTACTTGTTTACCGCCCATCATGATCAATTCTTGACCGTCGGCAAAGTTTTCCCAAATTGTTTTATCTGGATTGATGTTAGAATGTGCTTGGTCAACGTAAGCAATTTTTACTGTTTCCCCAACTGAAAATTGACCCGAATCGGTTTCTTGTTCACCCATAATCATTCTGAAAATAGTTGATTTTCCCGCACCGTTTGGTCCAATGATTCCAACTATTCCAGCTTGTGGCAAAGTGAAATTCAAATTGTCATACAGCAATTTATCACCAAAAGCTTTCGCTACATTCTTGGCTTCTATAACATTTGTTCCTAAACGCGGTCCATTTGGGATATAAATTTCAAGATTTTCATCCAGTTGTTTTTGGTCTTCATTCAATAATTTATCATAGTTCTGCAAACGTGCTTTTTGCTTCGTTTGACGGCCTTTTGCACCTTGACGTACCCAGTCCAACTCGCGTTCTAATGTTTTTCTACGTTTTGAAGCTACCTTTTCTTCCTGCGCCATTCTGCTTGATTTTTGGTCAAGCCAAGATGAGTAGTTTCCTTTCCACGGAATACCTTCTCCTCTATCCAATTCTAAAATCCAACCTGCTACATTATCAAGGAAATACCTGTCGTGCGTTACTGCGATTACTGTTCCAGAATATTGTGCTAAATGTTGCTCTAACCAAAGTACGCTCTCGGCATCCAAATGGTTCGTAGGTTCATCTAATAGTAAAACATCTGGTTGTTGCAACAACAGTCTGCATAAAGCCACACGGCGACGCTCACCACCCGAAAGGTTTTTAATAGGTGTGTCACCTTCTGGCGTTCTTAAAGCATCCATTGCTATTTCTAACTTGGTGTCTAATTCCCAAGCACCCGATGCATCAATTTTATCCTGTAAATCCGCTTGGCGGTCCATGAGTTGTTGCATTTTATCTGCATCTTCATAGACTTCTGGTAAACCAAAACTATCATTGATTTTATTAAATTCATCAAGAATAGCCACTGTTTCTGCAACACCTTCACGAACAATTTCAATAACCGTTTTACTATCATCTAACTGCGGTTCTTGTTCTAGATAACCCACAGAATAGCCTGGCTGAAAAACCACATCGCCCTGATAATTTTTGTCTACACCTGCTATAATTTTTAACAATGAAGATTTACCAGACCCGTTAAGACCAAGAATACCAATTTTTGCTCCATAAAAGAAACTCAGGTAAATGTTTTTTAAAACCTGTTTGTCGCTGCTTGAGTAGGTTTTACTCAATTTTTGCATCGAAAATATTACTTTTTTATCGTCTGACATTTTGATTTATGATTTTAAAATTAAAAAAAATATGAATTAGTGAATTGTAATTTTCAATATAAATTACACCCTTCCTTTAAGTGAACTAAAAACCCAAGCATTTGCAAGAAAACCTACTCCTACAGCTGCAAAACCCCAACCAGCGGTATCATCATACCTAAATGCGCCCAATGCAATTAATATTAAACCCATTAATATCATAATAAAAGTTGCCCAGCCCAAAACTGTATTTTTATTCATTCCCATAGTCGTTTACATTTTGTTGCGCAAATATCGGGATTTTATAAAGAAATTAAAATGATTCGCTAAAAAACGTTAATCTGACTAAATTCATAAAAACCAAATGCATCAGTTTTAAAATAAGAGTTACTTAAAACTTAATTAAAAACCTTAACGAGCATTTCCTTTAACAAATCACTGTTAGGTAAAGCATTTGCACCCACACCTTTACTTTTTACATCGATATCTCGCAAAGCAGATACGATTTGGCTCACTTTTTTCATAGGATAATTGCGCAATGCCACATCATAATCTTTAAGAAAAAAGGGACTTACTCCTAAAACTGATGCTACATTTTTAGGATTCTTATCTTTTAAACCATGGTATTTGAGCAATTTGATAAAAAAACTAAAAATCAGACTTGTAGTAACCACCATGGGATTGTCCTTTGGGTTTTCAGCAAAATAATTGGCAATTTGATAGGCTTTCAACTGGTTTTTAGAACCCAAAGCATTTTGAAGTTCAAACACATTAAAATCTTTGCTAAAGCCAATGTTTTCTTCAATATTTTTTGGAGAAATGGCGCTTCCTTTTGGTAAAATAATTTGTAATTTTTCAAGTTCGTTATTAATTTTACTCAAATCATTACCTAAAAATTCAACTAACATTGCATTTGCTTTTGGTTCAATTCCATAACCTTTGCCTTGCAAAACCCTAGTGATCCATTGTCCTACTTGATTTTCGTATAATTTTTTGCTTTCATAAACCAAGCCGTTTTTACTCAATAATTTTACTAATTTTTTACGTTTGTCTAAAACTTTGTATTTGTAGCAAAAAACAAGCACTGTTGATGGCATCGGATTTTCTGCATAATGCTCTAATTTATCTATGGTTTTTGTCAAATCCTGCGCTTCTTTTACAATCACAACTTGACGATCAGCCATCATAGGGTAACGTTTTGCAGTACCTACAATATCTTCAATAGTCACATCGCGACCATACAAAACCGTTTGATTGAAACCTTTTTCTTCCTCTGATAAAATATTTTGCTCGATATAATCTGAAAGTTTATCGATGTAATAAGGCTCTTCGCCCATCAAAAAATAGATTGGTTTTATATTTCCCGCTTTAATATCATTGACAATTTTTACAATTTCGTCCACTACTTTTTATTATTTTGAATTTTGAATACTATATTTTAAATTACTTTTGTAGCATGCAAAAATTAAATTTTTCAGATTACTTATTTCGCTTCAAAAATAGTGAAAATAAAGTCGCCATTTTTGATGAAATAAGGAAAAAATTTGTGATTTTGACTCCAGAAGAATGGGTCCGACAGCATGTCGTAAGGTATTTATTAGATGAAAAAAAATATCCAAAATCACTTATAAATGTTGAAAAAATACTAAAAATTAACGGATTAACAAAACGCTATGATGTTGTTGTTTTTAATCCTGACGGAAGCATTTTGATTTTAGTTGAATGCAAAGCGCCTGAGATTAAAATTACGCAAAGCACGTTTGATCAAATTGCACGTTACAATCTTACTCTTAAATCCCAATTTTTGATGCTTACCAATGGATTGAATCATTACTTTTGCAAAATGGATTTTGAAAATGAGAAGTATGATTTCTTAAACAACCTTCCTAATTATCGTAATCCAAATTCATAAAAATCATATGAAAATTGCCGTTGTAATCTTAAATTGGAATGGGAAAACACTCTTAGAACAATTTTTACCCTCTGTGGTAGAAAATTCACCAGAGGCTCAAATATATATTGCAGACAATGCCTCAACAGATGATTCTATTACGTTTGTAAAAACAAATTATCCTACTATAAAAATCATCGAAAATAAAAGTAATTTTGGCTTTGCTCAAGGCTACAACGAAGCTTTGCAGTTTGTTGAGGAAGACATTTACGCACTAGTCAATTCTGATATTGAAGTTACAAAAAATTGGTTAGCACCTATTGTAACATCTTTTAAAAATGAACCCCAAACAGCGATCATTCAACCAAAAATTTTAGATTTTAAAAATAAGACTCATTTTGAATATGCAGGCGCAGCAGGTGGATTTATTGATAAATATGGATATCCTTTTTGTCGCGGTCGTATTTTTGAAACTTTAGAAAAAGACAAAGGACAATACAACGATACCTCCGAAATTTTCTGGGCTTCTGGTGCTTGTCTTTTTATTAGAAAAGACGTTTACCGAGCCTTAAAAGGTTTTGATGCTGATTTTTTTGCCCATCAAGAAGAAATTGATTTATGCTGGCGTACAATTAACAAAGGGTTTAGAATAAAATACAATTCAGAATCTGTAGTTTATCATATAGGTGGCGCGACGTTACAAAAAAGCAATCCTCAAAAAACCTATTTGAATTTTAGAAATTCATTAATAATGTTGGTAAAAAACTTACCAAAATCTAGTTTATTCACTATAATACTTATAAGAATGATTTTGGATGGAGTTGCAGGAATCCGTTTTATTTTTCAAGGAAAATTTTCGCATTGTGTGGCCATTCTAAAAGCCCATTATTCTTTTTATAGTGTTTTTTATAAAAGTTATAAAAAAAGAAATGGTATAGAAATCAACAATTATTACAAGATAAAAAGCATAGTTTATCAATATTATCTTAATAATGGCAAGGTTTTTGGAAAACTATTTTAACAATAGTTTAGGTAAAAGATTTAAACTATCAACCCATTAAAACCTAATTTTGTAAAAACTAAATTTTTATTTTATGAAAAAAATCATTTTAGCGCTATCATTAGTTGCCATGCTAACAACTTCATGTGGTACCAAAAAGAAAATAGCCGCACTGGAAACCGAAAATAAAGAGATTCAAGATTTGCTTAATTCTGCCACTGTAAAATTAAATTTGTGTTTGACAGAAAAAGAAGCGCTTAGTACACAAATGGAATTTCTAAAAAAGAACAATTCTGATTTGATTAATAACATGGGCAACATGACTACATTGTCTACCCAAGGTGCTCAAAATATTGAAAAAGCATTAGAGACAATCAAAGAAAAGGATTTAAAAATCACTAGAATGCAAGATGCGTTGACTAAAAAAGACAGTGTTACATTGGCTTTAGTTACCAGTCTAAAAAGTTCTGTAGGGATTTCTGATCCAGACATTGAAGTAAATGTTGAAAAAGGAGTCGTATTTATTTCTATCTCTGATAAATTATTATTCAAAAGCGGTAGTTATGTAGTAAGTGACAGAGCCAAAGAGATTCTTGGCAAAGTGGCAAAAGTTGTAAACGACAAACCTACTTTTGAGTGCATGGTTGAAGGTCATACAGACAATGTTCCTTATGCAGGAAACGGTGTTTTGATTGACAACTGGGATTTAAGTGTGAAGCGTTCTACAGCGATTATTAGAGTTTTAACAAAAGAATTAGGTGTAAGACCATCGCAATTAATAGCTGCAGGTCGTGGGGAATTTATTCCTTTGGTTGAAAACACTACAGCCGAAAACAAAGCAATAAACAGAAGAACACGTATTGTTGTACTTCCTAAAATTGATGAGTTTTATGAAATGATTGAAAAAGAAATGAAAAAACCTGCGAAACAGTAATTTGTTTTCAGCATAAAAATAGAAACGTCTTGAGCAATCAAGGCGTTTTTTTATAAACCAAAGTTTAAAGGCAACATATTCCATACTCTTTTATTTGACAGATCACCGGAAAATAGTATTGATTCAATATCAGAGAAATTCCCAAAAGTATCGATGTAAAAAGTATCGGTATAAAAAATAATTTTAGATTGTTCTTTTTTATTATATAAAATGGAATATTCAGCAACAAAATTCTTTGGCTTTAAGCCTTTTGGATTTTTAATAACAGTGACTTTTTTTAGATCTAAAGTATCATTTACTTCAAAACAAAGTTTTGAATCAATTGCAAATTTTCCATCGAAAAGTAAAAATTTGTTTTTTACTAAATCGTTTTTTGAAAGGCTTCTAAAAAAATGCAAAGAAGAACCTTCATAGTTTTTATTTCTTCTTTTTATGATTTTAGCATCGGCGTTTAGTTCTTCAAAACGTGACAAACCAGAATAAAAACTTTTCATTACATCATGACTTTCAATACTTAAATAGGTAAAAGTAATTTCAAAGTTTACCAACTGATAATTAATTTTATACCCTAAGTAAGAATTTTTGATTTCCAAAGGAACGTTTGAAAAAGCATTTAATTGTTTGCTTTTTTGATCATAAGAAAAGCTAATTTCATTTTCGTTTTCAATTACCGTTTTATTTGCAGCTTCTGTAGTCCCTAAAAATTGCTTCTTAAAAACCCGCATCATTTGTTTTCTAGAGAATATTGGTTTTCTAATTACGACTTCTTTGAGATCGTTCAATTCTGCCTTAAGAATTATTCTTAATGATTTATCGGTATTATAATTTTTAAAATATTGAGTT
The DNA here is from genome assembly GCA_031413015.1 of Bacteroidota bacterium. Classification (GTDB taxonomy): domain Bacteria; phylum Bacteroidota; class Bacteroidia; order Flavobacteriales; family Flavobacteriaceae; genus Flavobacterium. Next base: position 121,906 of record JANOEE010000011.1, read on the forward strand.
TGAAAACCTGTAAAACTAATTACTAAAGGAAGATTAATTTTCGAATTTAAAAGCAATGTAAAGTTTCCGTTTTGGTCTGTTGAAGTGGCAATCGAAGAACCATCTAAATAAACGTTAGCCCCATACAAAGGTTTCTCGTTTTCATCAAAAACACTACCTTTTATAGTTTGTGCATTTATTTTTAATATTACAATTAAACTTAAAAGAATAAATATATGTTTCATAGTTCTGAATATTACAAAATATCTAAGCTTCCTTTACCTTCTCTAACCACAACTGGTTCATCGCCTGATAAATCAATAATTGTAGAAGCCAAGTTATCACCATAACCACCATCAATAACTATATCTACTAAGTTTTGCCATTTTTCAAAAATCAATTCTGGATCGGTCGAATATTCTAATACTTCATCTTCATCATGTATTGAAGTGGATACTATAGGATTGCCTAGCATTCTCACAATTTCTAGTGCAATATTATTATCCGGAACCCGAATTCCGACTGTTGTTTTCTTTTTAAACTCTTTTGGGAGGTTGTTGTTGCCTTGCAATATAAAAGTGTAAGGACCTGGCAAAGCTCGTTTGAGCAATTTAAAAGTGGCGGTATCAATTTGTTTTACATAATCTGAAATATTACTCAAATCACTACAAACAAAAGAAAAATTGGCTTTATCCAACTTTATTCCTTTTATTTTTGCGATGCGTTCCAGCGCTTTTGTGTTCGTAATATCGCAGCCCAAACCATAAACGGTATCTGTTGGGTAAATTACCAAACCTCCGTTTTTTAAAACATCAACCACTTTTTTTATGGCAGTTTCATTGGGTTTGTCGTTGTATATTTTTATGAATTGGCTCATTTGGATTGTTAGGTTTTGGGTAATTGGTTGTTGGTTAATTAAATACTGCTTGATATAAATTACTTGATTTTTTAATTTTCCAAAACCGCTGCTACTTTTGAATCTCTGAAACTTTGCAACTGTAAAAAAACTACCCCACAATATCTAATTTGGCAAAGCGCAGCAATAATTTTTTGATTCCGCCGACTTCAAATTTTATCTCGGCTTTTTTATCGGCACCAACACCTTCTAAATTAATAACTTCCCCTTTTCCAAAACGTTCGTGCATCACAACATTACCTACAGTAAGTTTACTGTCAAATAGATTAGCACTCGAAGTACCATTATTACCCACAGGTTTTAATTTACGAATATTAATGTCCGATTTGGGTTCGTTATCTGTTATGTATTTTGGTGGCGTGCCTCCTATTGGTTTTGCCAAACGCAATTTGGACTTATCTACATCGCCAAAAATATCATTGTCAATTAAAGGTTTGTAACGGTAATTGTTTTCTTCTGGGGTTAAATATTCTAAATATTGTCCGTCAATTTCTTCAATAAAACGTGAAGGTTCGCTATCGGTTAGTTTTCCCCATCGGTAACGCGATTGTGCATAGGTCAAATATGCTTGGTTTTCGGCACGCGTTAATGCTACATAAAACAAGCGGCGTTCTTCTTCTAATTCACTGCGGGTGCTCATTGACATGGCACTTGGAAACAAATCTTCTTCCATTCCTACTACAAAAACAGTTGGAAATTCCAATCCTTTTGCCAAGTGAATGGTCATCAAAGCCACTCGGTCATCGTCGCCAGTATCTTTGTCCAAATCGGTTGCGAGGGCTACGTCTTCCATAAACTCTGATAAAGCACCGCGGGCACCATCAATTTCTATTTGTCCTTCAATAAAATCTTTGATACCATTTAATAGTTCTTCAATATTTTCAATTCTGGCAATACCTTCCGGAGTTCCATCCTTTTTTAGTTCCTGAACCAAACCTGTTTTTTTAGTAACATGATCGGCAAGGTAAAACGCATCCTGATTTTCATTGATTACCTGAAAACTTTGAATCATGGTTACAAAATCCTGTAACTTCTGTTTGGTTCCTGAGTTCAATTTCAAATCAATTTTATCGATGTTTTGCATCACTTCAAAAATCGAACGCTTGTAATGATTGGCTGCAATGGTCAATTTTTCAACTGTTGTGTCTCCAATACCTCTCGCAGGATAATTGATCACGCGAATCAAGGCTTCTTCATCTTTAGGATTAATTACCAATCGCAAATAACACAACACATCTTTGATTTCTTTGCGCTGGTAAAAAGACAATCCACCATAAATTCTATAAGGAATATCTCGTTTTCTCAGCGCATCTTCCATAGCACGCGATTGTGCATTGGTGCGGTACAAAATGGCAAATTGACCGTTCATCATTTGGTTCGTCATTTTTTGCTCCCAAATAGTGCTGGCCACAAATCGGCCTTCTTCTCCATCAGTAAGACTGCGGTGCACTTTTATTTTTTGACCAAAATCATTCGCAGTCCAAACAATTTTATCCAGTTTGGTTTTGTTCTTGTCAATGATCGAATTGGCGGCTTCCACAATATTTTTAGTAGAACGGTAGTTTTGTTCCAAACGATAGGTTTTTACACCTTCATAATCCTTCTGGAAATTCAAAATATTATTGATATTGGCACCACGAAACGCATAAATACTCTGCGCATCATCACCCACTACGCAAATGTTCTGAAATTTATCCGATAAAGCACGCACAATCAAGTATTGAGAATGATTGGTATCTTGGTACTCATCGACCATAATATATCGAAATCGATCTTGGTATTTGGCTAAAACATCTGGGAAACGATTTAATAATTCGTTAGTTTTTAATAGCAAATCATCAAAATCCATGGCTCCAGCTTTAAAACATCGATCCACATAATTTTGATAAATTTCACCCAAACGAGGTTTTTTGCTCATGGCATCAGCTTCTTGCAATTCGGGATTATTAAAATAGGCTTTTACTGTTATTAGCGAGTTTTTGTAT
>JANOEE010000012.1:0-8610 GCA_031413015.1 Bacteroidota bacterium
TCAGTTTGTTTCTGGTTTGCCTAAAACCCGTTCAGGTAAAATCATGAGAAGAATTCTTCGAAAGATTGCCGAAGGTGATTTTAGCAACTTTGGTGATATTTCTACACTTTTGAACCCAGAAATTGTAGATGAAGTTAAAGACAACAAAGTTTAATTGTTGCTTTTTAATTAAAAAATATTTTACGGACATTTTTAAATCTTTTTGTATTATTCCTAACAAAAGAGTAAAATTTTAAAAATGTCTGCAAAATATATTATCAAAAAAAATTATATTTGAGATTCAAATTATTGACGTCTCTACTTATGAAAAAAATCTCCTTTATTATTGCTTTTGTACTTTTTTTGAGTTCAACTATTGTCTTTTCTCAATCTAGAAATAAAAAAGATAAAAACAAAACTGAAATCCCTGCTGTTCCTTTAGTTGAGAAGAAAAAAGACACTAAAATTAAGGAATACAATCAAGTAATTACTAAAGAAGCCATTTCGAGCGAAGGTTTATTTAAAGTTCATAAAGTTACTGATAAATATTTTTTTGAAATCCCAAACAAGCTTTTAAATAAAGACATGCTACTGGTAAGTAGAATTTCAAAATTGCCATCGGGATTAGGTGGCGGTTATGTTAATGCAGGTTCCGAAACTAATGAACAATTGATAACTTGGGAACGTTTTCAAGATAAAATACTTATTAAAGTAAAATCGTATAATGCTGTTGCAAATGATAGTTTACCAATTAGCATTTCTGTAAAGGCAAATAATTATGAAGCAACACTTTATGCCTTTGACATTGTTGCTTTTAGCAAAGATTCCATAGCTTCAGTTGTAGATGTAACTAAATTTTATTCTGGGGATGTTAAATCAATCAGTGGGATTTCTGCTTCAATGAGAGAATTGTATAAAGTTAAAAATCTTGATGAGTCAAGAAGTTTTATAACATCAGTCAAAAGTTTTCCTTTAAATATAGAAGTTATTCAAGATTTTACTTACAATGCTTCAAAACCACCAGTTCAAGAAGAAACCGAAAGTATCAGTATTCAAATGAACCAGTCCATGATTTTACTTCCCGAAAAACTAATGCAACCCAGATTATTTGATTCAAGAGTAGGTTGGTTTACCGTAAGCCAATACGATTATGGAAGCCAAGAATTAAAATCAGATGAAAAAACATATATTAGAAGATGGCGTCTAGAACCAAAAGATAAAGCTGCATACGATAGAGGAGAATTAGTGGAACCAATAAAACCCATCGTTTATTATCTCGATCCAGCAACACCTGTGAAACTTAGAAAATACATCAAACAAGGTGTAGAAGAATGGCAGAAAGCCTTTGAAACTGCTGGTTTTAAAAACGCAATTATAGCAAAGGACGCACCTTCCAAAGAGGAAGATCCTAACTTTAGTCCAGAAGACATAAGATATTCTGTTATAAGATACGTAGCAAGTACTACCAGAAATGCTGTTGGACCAAGTGTTTCCGATCCTCGAACGGGTGAAATTATAGAAAGTGATATTATTTGGTACCACAATCATTTGCGTTCTTACAGAAACCGTTATTTGTTGGAAACTGGCGCTGCAAATCCATCAGCCAGAACTTTAAATACGAGTGATGAGGAAATGGGTGAAATGATGCAAATGGTTATTGCACATGAAGTAGGACATGCACTAGGATTTCCTCACAACATGGGTGCGAGTTGTTCTTATGAGGTGGAAAATTATAGAAAACCTGGATTTACAAAACAAAACGGAATTTCAGCCAGTATTATGGATTACGCTCGATTCAATTATATTGCACAACCAGAAGATAAAGATGTGAGATACATTCGTCAAATGGGACCTTATGATTCTTATGCTACAAATTGGGGTTACCGATTAATTCCTAATGCTGACACACCAGAAAAAGAAGTGGATACTTTAGACAAATGGATACTTGAAAAAGCAAATAATCCTATCTACAAATTCGGACAACAAAGCAGTCAATTTGATCCCTCTTCACAAACAGAAGATATTGGCAACAACTCCATGAAAGCGAGTTCTTACGGATTAAAAAATTTAGAATACGTAACTAAAAATTTGCCAACTTGGACAAGTGTTAAAACTAATAATTATGAAGATCTTAATGAACTTTATACTGAATTACTTGGCGTTTGGGGCAGGTATGTCGGACATGTTGTTACAAATGTAGGTGGCGTTTATGAAAATTTAAAAAAGCCAAATCAAAAAGGAAGTGTATACACTACAGTTCCTAAAGCTAAGCAACAAGAAGCCATGCAGTGGTTGCATCAAAACGCTTTTGCAGCACCTACTTGGTTGGTCAATATGGATGTGCTTAAAAATATCAATTATGCAGGTTACAGTGAGCAGTTTAGAAATATACAGGTACGACATTTAAACGCTATCTTGAGTTTTGAACGCATCGGGAGACTTTTAGATGCAGAAATCGTTGATCCTACAAATTATAAAGCTCTAGAATTATTAAAAGATATGAGAAAAGGAATTTGGAAAGAAGCTACAGGATTAGAAAAAGTCACTATATACAGAAGAAATTTACAACGTGCACACATTGACCGATTGTCTTTTTTAATGACAGAAGAGCTTAAAGCTGATAGATCTGGTGAGTATTATAATGTTGCACAATCTGATGTGAGAGCACTCGTAAGAGCAGAACTTAATAGTATAAAAACCACACTTAATCTTGCTAAAATAAAGCAAACTCATCTTGAAACCAAGTACCATTATGAGGATGTTATCAAGAGAATAGATAAAATTTTGAGTCCAAAATAATTGCTTTACCAATCAAATTTTATAATATTTTAACTTTTGATTACAACTATTCATCCGTCAAAAATTAATAAATTTACTTCAATATGAATAAACATAACGAGGTTTTGATTCTTGGGGGTGGACTTGCGGGATTAACAGCTGCTATTCATCTTTCAAAAATAGGTGTTAAGGTTATCGTTTTAGAAAAAAATGATTACCCTAAACACAAGGTTTGTGGTGAATATATTTCAAATGAAGTACTTTCATATTTGGCTTGGTTGCAAATCGATTTGGCTGCGTTACATCCCACAACTATAAATAAATTTGCGTTTTCCACATCAAATGGAAAAACGATTAATAGTGATTTGCCCTTGGGCGGTTTCGGTATCAGCAGGTATGTTTTAGACAATTATTTATTAAAAAAAGCAATCATTAACGGCTGTACAATCATTCAAGAAGCTGCAGAAAGTATAGTTTTTAACGATGATACATTCACTATTGTAACTTCAGAAAATAAAATTCTGAACTCAAATATTGTAATCGGGGCGTTTGGTAAGCGCTCTAATTTAGATTTAAAAATCAACCGTAATTTTATAAATCAAAAATCGCCTTGGCTTGCAGTAAAAGCGCATTATTCCGGTGATTTTCCAAATAATTTGGTAGGACTTCACAACTTCAAAGGAGGCTATTGTGGCATTTCTAAAGTAGAAAACAACATAGTAAATATTTGTTATCTCGCAGATTTTGAGAGTTTCAAGTCTTTCAAAAATATAGAAGATTACCAAAAAAATATTTTACAACAAAATCCCAATCTGAAAACCATTTTCGAAAATCATACGTTGCTATTCGAAAAACCACTGACCATAAGCCAAATTTGTTTTGAACCCAAACAATCTGTCGAAAATCATATTTTAATGATTGGTGATACCGCAGGATTAATTCATCCTCTTTGTGGTAACGGAATGGCTATGGCAATTCATAGTGCAAAAATTGTATCCGAAGTGGTTTCAAAATACCTCTCAAATGAAATTATCTCCAGATCAGATTTAGAAAAAAATTATACCAAAGAATGGAATTTTAATTTCAAAAAAAGATTAAAAACTGCTCGATTTTTAGCAACAATTTTGCAAAAACAAAAATATGCTCATATTTTGATGAGTACCATTATTTATTTCCCGTTTTTGTTACCCATGATTATTAAAAAAACACATGGTAAACCATTAATTTTAAACCATTAATATGTTTGTAAGTACAAAATACAGGACCGATGAACCAGAAATAATGGATGATTTTAATCTTAAAGGAGAAAAATTACGCGATGCTTTAGATAAAATTGCAAAAATCAACCGTTTTTTAGGAGGAAATAAGTTAACTTTAAAAGGTGTTCAGGAGCTAATTGCTAATGTACCGCCAGAAACTGAAATCAATATTGTTGATGTAGGTTGTGGCAATGGAGATATGTTACGATTTATTGCAGATTATGGCGAAAAATACAATCTTAATTTTCAATTGATAGGAATAGATGCTAATGATTTTACCATTAATCATGCAAAAAAACTTTCAAAACACTATCCTAATATAAAGTACAAATGTGAAGATATTTTTAGTAAAGCTTTTGAAGAATTAAAATACGATATAGTGCTTTGTACCTTAACTTTACATCATTTTAAGGATTTAGAAATTATCAAATTGATGAATGTTTTTAATAAAAATTCTAATTTAGGTATCGTTATTAATGATTTGCACAGAAGTGCAGTTTCTTATCGTTTATTCAAGTTGCTTTGTTTTATATTTAGATTGAATACGATGTCTCGAGAAGACGGATTGACATCAATATTAAGAGGTTTTAAAAAAGAAGAGCTGATAAATTTTTCAGAAAAATTAAATTTAAAAAAATGTAAAATCCAATGGAAATGGGCTTTTCGCTACCAATGGATCATTTCAAAAGTATGAGTGTAAAAATAAAAGCAGTTGCAAAACAATTACCCAAATATTTCAGAACGACAGAAGAAATCATTCCATTTTTAGACACTTGGCTTAATGGGCAAGACGAGCGTTTTGTTAGAAAAGTAAAAAAAATTTTTGAAGGTGCAGCAGTAGACAAACGGTATTCTATAATGGATCCTATCGAGGTTTTTACCAAGAATTCTTTTGAAGATAGGAATGATATTTACATTCGCGAAGTCATAGATTTAGGCGAAAAAGTGCTCGAAAACGCATTGCATAAAGCAAATTGGTTACCCGAAAATTTAGATTATATCATCACCGTAAGTTGTACAGGCATCATGATTCCGTCATTAGATGCTTATTTAATCAATAAATTAAAATTACGCCAAGATATAGTTCGGCTCCCTGTAACAGAAATGGGTTGTGCAGCAGGTATTTCAGGTATTATTTATGCTAAAAATTTCCTTAAAGCCAATCCAGGCAAAAGAGCGGCAGTTATAGCTGTTGAGAGTCCTACAGCTACTTTTCAACTGGACGATTTTTCTATGGCAAACATTGTTAGTGCAGCCATTTTTGGAGACGGTGCGGCTTGTGTTTTATTAAGTTCTCATGAAAATGATAATGGTCCAGAAATTCTTGATGAAGAAATGTATCATTTTTATGACAACGAGCACATGATGGGCTTCAAATTGACCAATTCAGGTCTCCAAATGGTGCTTGATATTGACGTCCCAGACACCATTGCCAATCATTTTCCGGATATTTTACATCCCTTTTTAAAGAAAAACAACCTTACTATACAAGATATCGACCATTTGATATTTCATCCTGGTGGGAAAAAAATTATACAGACAGTTGAGTCACTGTTCTCTGAACTGGGTAAAAATATTGATGATACTAAAGAAATATTGCGATTGTACGGTAACATGTCAAGCGCCACGGTACTCTATGTATTAGAGCGGTTCATGGAGAACAAACCTGCAAAAGACAGTTTAGGGGTAATGCTTAGTTTTGGACCAGGTTTTTCTGCACAACGTGTTTTATTACGATTTTAATATTTAAAAATGGAATCAGCAGAAATTATATCGAAGCTACCTTATTCAAAGCCATTTTTATTTGTTGATGAAATTTTGGAAATTAATGAAGATGGAGCAAAAGGAATCTACACTTTTGATCCAAGTTTAGCTTTTTACAAAGGACATTTCAAGAACAATCCAGTAACGCCTGGAGTCATTTTGATTGAAGTAATGGCACAAATCGGATTGGTTAGTCTTGGGATTTATTTATCAAATAATAAATTCAATCAAAGTACGCTAATTGCTTTAACATCAACTAATATTGAATTTATAAAACCTGTTTTTCCTAACGAAAAAGTAACAGTAATTTCAAAGAAAATATATTTTAGATTCGGAAAATTGAAATGCGAAGTTACGATGCAAAACGAACAAGGTATAGTTGTTTGTTCCGGTACTATTTCCGGAATGATAATTTAAAAAAAATATAACTTTTAAAGTATTAAATTAAAATAATGAACAAACGTGTCGTTATTACTGGGCTGGGGGTTGTTGCTCCAAACGGAGTTGGGATTAGCGCGTTTAACAATGCCATACAAAATGGTATTTCAGGAATCAAGCACAATTCAGAACTAGAACGTTTGCATTTTTCTTGTCAAATTTCGGGAACGCCTGAGGTTTCGGAGGAATTGGCCTTGCAATATTTTTCGGCTCTTGAGTTGCGGAATTTTAATGCATCAGGTATTTTATATGGCGTTATTGCAGGTGTTGAGGCTTGGAAAGACGCTGGCTTAACCTTAGAAACAAATCAAGAACCTGACTGGGACAGTGGTACTATTTTTGGCACAGGCACATCTGGAATTGACAAATTTAGAGAAAGCATTTATAAGATTGACAATTTAGAAACCCGTAAGTTGGGTAGTACAGCTGTTGCGCAAACAATGAACAGCGGTGTCAGTGCTTATTTAGGAGGAAAGTTAGGACTAGGTAATCAAGTAACCACAAACTCTTCTGCCTGTACGACTGGTACAGAGAGTATTTTAATGGCTTATGAAAAAATAAAAAGTGGTCAAGCCAAAAGAATTTTGGCTGGCAGCACAAGCGATTCCGGACCTTACATATGGGGAGGTTTTGATGCTATGAAAGTTTGTACTTTTAAACACAATAATACTCCAGAAAAAGGATCCAGATCTATGAGCGCAACAGCTTCAGGATTTGTTCCAGGAAGTGGCGCAGGTGCGTTAATAATTGAAGATTTAGATTCGGCTATAGCCAGAGGAGCCAAAATTTATGCTGAAATTCTTGGTGGAAATATCAATTCAGGCGGACAAAGGGGTGGAGGTTCTATGACAGCGCCAAATGCAACAGCTGTTCAAAGATGCATTAAAAAAGCAATTGAAAATGCAGGAATTTCATCAAAAGATATCGATGCAATTAATGGCCACTTGACTGCAACATCAAAAGATTGCCTTGAAATTGAAAATTGGAGTAGTGCATTGAACTTAAAAGGCAAAGATTTTCCTTATATAAATTCATTAAAGTCTATGGTTGGTCATTGTCTTTCTGCTTCGGGAAGTATAGAAAGCGTGGCTGCTGTTTTACAAATTTACCATGGTTATATTTTTCCAAATATAAATTGCGAGGATTTAAACCCTGAAATTACAAGTGTAATTGATGCTACTAGTATTCCTCAGCAATTAATAAAGAAAGACATAGCTATTGTTGCAAAAGCTAGCTTTGGTTTTGGAGATGTAAACGGATGTCTAATTTTTAAAAAATTTATCAATTAAAAATGCCAAGGCGAAATTCACCTAAAGACATTAAAGAAATAGCCGATTTGAATCGGCTAAAAGATATTATACATGACAAACGAAACGCCAAACGCGCCTCTGCAAAAAAAACCAGACGTGATAGGCATTATGAAAAGCAGTTTATTAAAAACACTATAAAAACATATACTGAAACCAACCCAAATATGGACAAAGAACAATTATTACAGCAATTAAAAACAATTATAAATCCTTATATAAAAGATAAAATTGCATTTGAGAATCTTACTGAAGCGACCGATTTTATTAATGATTTAAAAATCAATTCGGCTAATTTAGTAGATATTATTCTGGATATTGAAGAGGTTTTTGAGATAATAATTGACAATCAATCTATGGAAGAAATGCTAGATGTACGTTCAGCAATTCATATCATCGAGCTCAAATTATCCGAGAAGTGATAGGAAACGACATTGTCGATTTGGCTCAAGCCAAAATAGAAAGCAATTGGGAACGAAAAGGCTATTTGGACAAAATTTTTACCCCATCAGAACAGTTGTACATCAATTCGCAAGAAAACAAAACAACTGCGGTTTGGGCTTTATGGACAAGAAAAGAAGCAGCTTATAAAATAAGCAATCGACAAAGCCATTTAAGACGCTACAATCCCTTGTGTTTTGAATGTGTTGATATTGTTTTTTGTAATGGAAATATTTTAGGAAAGGTGTTTTATGAAAACCAAATTTACTTTACAAAAACCCAAATTACAAACCAATATGTTTATACAATTGCGGTTAAAAACGAAACTGATTTTAAAAATGTAGTAAGTTTAAAAGACACAAAAGACATCAAAAAAATAGATGGAATACCTTATTATTTTGATTCAAAATTTAGTAAAAACTTACCTATATCAAAAACCCATCATGGTAATTTTGAAAAAATCGTCAGTATTTTAAACCCAATCTTGACTTGAGTTTTAAAAAAAAAGCGCAATAGTGTATGCATCATCTATAGCCGAAATTCTATCTGCAGGTTCAATTTTAAAGCTTTCTCTTAATTCTTCAATTGAAAATGATTTGTCATCGGAGAAGTCCTTCCATTTTTTAAACATAACTTCTATATCT
>JANOEE010000013.1:0-31662 GCA_031413015.1 Bacteroidota bacterium
TTCGCTTTGAAAATACATTTTCAGCAAACACTTTTGCTAAAGCTTGAAGTAAAATTTACATTAATTTTACAATTAAATCTCAAAAAAAACCCAAGCGATTATCATTATTCACTGACGTTTGCCGTTAAATTGCCGCCAACGTCCCCGCGCTACAGGCGGTTTGGGACTAAATTAGCGTTATTTTTCGGATTAGCCAAAATCCCCAAATACAAAACCATTTTTCCGTCAAGACAAATGCCCAAATCGCTTGTAGCGTGTGTTATGGTGTGTAGCAACACGTCTGTAAAGCACGAATGAATTGCCATGCCAATAATCGATTCCAATTGCGAAAGTTTTTTCCGCCTTTCGATTTCCGCTTCAATTAGTTCACGTTTGCTTTTCGTTAGCGGAATAATATAGTATTATTTAGAATTGCTTGATCCATTGTTTAATTTTTTCATTTGGAAGAAGCATTCGTCGCAAATGAGCTGTATCTGCGCAAATGTTTCAGATTTTTCGTTCCAATCACCTTCTTTCATGAGTATTTTGTCACATTCATCACACCACGCATTTAATTCGCCATCGGGATATTGTCTTGTCGGGTCTGAATCAAACGGTTCCCAAAATCCTTTTGCGTCACCACATATTAAATGTTGGCAAACGAACGCTTGATTCCTTAATCCATGATTGAAGCAGTCAACTTTTTTATTTTCGGACATAAATATTCTTTGTTTTTCGTCTGCTGAGCTATACACCATAACGTCCCGCGGCTTGGAGTCAGTTGGGGATTTGATTAGCCAAATGTATAAATTAAAGACCGAACTTCCAAGTACAAAACCAACTTTAAAGTTTGCCTAAAACCCCAATTGCGCCAAACTGCTGTTATCCTCATTTTATAATTGCCAGTTCTCAATTGCATTTAAAGTGTTGTATTCATTGACTTTATTAAATTTGACAATGCAATTTTAAGCATAAAAAAGCAACGAAATACTTGTTTTGTTGTACCCAATGTTGTACCTTCGTATCACGATGCACCCAATTGAAAACCCAGTATTTACAATACTTTCACTCGTTTGCATTGCTTTACAAATATAGTACAACATTTCTAATTTCCTAACACTATGGCATCAATTAAACTAATTTTAAGAACACACCAGGCAGACCAAACCGGACACAGCCCATTGTACATTCGAATTATAAAAGATAGAAAAACGAAATTTATCACTGCTGGAGTGAAGCTCAAAGAGAACGAGTGGGATGAAGTAAAGCAGAAAGTAAAAAAGAACCATCCCAACAGCGCGAGGATGAATGCTGCATTATCTCAAAAAATTGCAGATGCTGAAGGTCAGGTTGCCGATATGGAAAGAAAGATAAAAACTGTTTCCATCAAAAAACTAAAAGAAGCCATCAAGGGAAAAGAAGTGCCAAACTTTTTTCAATATGCTTATGCTCGATGTGAAAAAATAAAAGGTAGCGTTTCGTTTGGAACCTATAAAAATTATATGCTTTACACTAAGAAATTTGAAAACTATGTAGGCAGCAAGGATGTTTATTTTGATGATATTACGGTATCAGTTTTAAAGGACTATATGGCTCATATGGGAAATATTATAAAAAACGGAGCAACGACACAACGCTATTCAATAATGATCTTGGCGATAATGTTCAAGGAAGCTATTAAAGAAGACATCATTCCAGAATATATGTACCCATTCAACAAACTGACATTAAAAAAAGATACCGAGAAAAGAGTATTCCTAAACAAAGACCAAATCGAAAAACTAACCAATTTAGAGCTCAAAGAAGGAAAGAAAGCCGATTTATGGCGTGATTTATTCCTTTTCTCTATTTATGCCGGAGGATTAAGATTTAGCGATGTTATCGAGCTGCAATACACCAATTACAATAGCGAAGAGCAACGAATTAAAAAAGTAATTCGCAAAACAGGAAGATTACACCAGTTCAAAATCGGCAAGGTTGCAATAGATATTTTGAATAAATACATCAAAGAAGATGCACAACCAGATGATTATATTTTTCCAATTATCACAGATAAAAAATCATACAACAAGAGTGAAGAAATACGTTATTTCATTTCACAAAGAGAAAATCATTCTGCAAATTTCCAACTCAACCGAATGGGTAAAATGTTGAAACTACCGTTTCCACTTTCGTTCCATTTATCGCGACACAGTTTTGCAACAAATGCGTTAAATAATGGAATGAGAATTGAGCACGTTTCAAAATTGATGGACCACACAGACATCAGCACAACGCAGATATATGCCAAAATCATCAGCGAAGAATTAGACAAAGCAGTTGACAGTTACATCTTTTAGAAAAGAACGAAGGTAAATTTTAGTCAATTTTACTTTTAAAATCACATACGAAGGTAATTTTTTCAATATTTTACTCTCGAAAATCATTTCGAAGGTAATTTTTTATTATTTTTACTCTCGAAAATAAAACGAAGGTAAATAATCCTAAAATTTACTTTCATAAATATATCGACTATGGCAGCAAATTATAACCCGGAAAAACCGTATAACGAATTACCGTTACTACCACCAAATATCGATTTAGAAACCAAAGTAATTTTAAAAAAACTAATTACTTCCAGTAGAGCTTTATCCGAACTAAAAGGAGCGATAACCAATTTGCCAAACCCAACGCTGTTTATTGACACCATCAATTTACAAGAAGCACAAGCCAGTTCAGCAATAGAAAACATCATTACAACCCAAGACGAATTGTTTATGGCTTCCATAGCCGAAAAAAAATACGACAATCCAGCGACTAAAGAAGTAATGCATTACAAAGACGCTTTATGGTTTGGCTTTCAAGAAATCGAACAACGACCTTACTTAACGACCAATTTGTTTATCAAATTAGCACAAATCATTAAAGAAAATACAGCTTCCATCAGAAACGCACCAGGAACACAATTAAAAAATCCAGCTACGGGTAAAGTGATTTATACACCACCAGAAGGAGAAAATACCATACGTGAAAAATTAAAAAACCTAGAAGACTTCATTCACGCAGAAGACGAAATAGATCCATTAGTAAAAATGGCAATTATTCATTATCAGTTTGAAGCCATACATCCGTTTTTTGATGGAAATGGACGAACCGGAAGAATTATATTGTTATTGTATTTAAAACTGGCAGGATTATTAGATTTACCAGCGTTGTATATGAGTAATTACATCATCGACAACAAAGCGGCCTATTACAACAATTTGCGGAAAGTAACCGAAGAGGGAAACTGGGAAGATTGGATAATGTATATGTTGGATATGGTGGAAGAAACTGCGTTAAAAGGCAGAAAACAAATCACAGCAATTGAAGAATTAATGAATACAATGGCTGCTGAAATTCAAGACAAATTACCAAAAGTATATTCAAAAGATTTAGTAGAAGCTTTATTCCGATTACCATATACAAAACGACAACAATTAGAAGCAGAAGGACTAGCATCATTAAAGACTATTGGAAATTATTTGATAGCTTTAGAAGAAAAAGGCTTTCTAAAAAGTGAAACAGTTGGCAAAGAAAAAATATACATTAATTACAGATTATTAGAAATTCTAAAACAGTAATGCCAATTAAAATTTAAAAATAAAAAATTTTCAATATCAAACTATTAGCGAGTGTAAAGTCCTTATTTTATTGACTTTATCCGATTGTTAATAACTTCAATTAAAATCCTTTAACAAGGATTTTTTTTATTTTCTACATTTGCAAAATAGAAATCTAGTAATTTTTAAAGCAAACAAATCGAAAAAAAGATGATTGCTCTTTATAAGCCAAACAGCAACAAGAAAACATCAAATTTTAAACCGCTTTTAATTACAATTTTTAAGTAAATGAATAACAAAAAAGACATACTACAATTTGAATTCAAAGGATCAAAATATGCAAACCGCAGAGTTTGTAGAATTATTGGCAGTGCCACAGGCACAAGCCAAAAATCCTTTATTTGATATTATTGTCGAAGACAAAATCAACATTCAAAACTATTGCAATGCTTTAATTGCAAAAATTCTAGAACTCAAACAATCTCATTTTCCTGCATTTATCGATTATCAATTCAACCTGGTGAAAAACCCAGAAGTATGGATTTGTAAACTAGAAAAACTATTAGCCAACAATGAAGCTTTTTTCAGCTCCAAAACGGCAATGAGTAGATACAATAAATTATACATCTTAATCGAAAAAAAACGAACAGAGCTGCAATCTTCGAGCGTAAAAGAACCAGTTACAAAAACACCTAAGAAGTTTATCAATGCTGAAAGTGAAGACCGTCATTTTTCGTTTTATGAAATCAAAAAGCAATTGGTTACTTGTCAAAGTGATGAAGAAAAAATACTATTGTTGACCAAAGAAATGTTTGAATACCAACAAGCAAGCATTGAGTTTATAAATCAAAAAACGCCAATGTATGATGTACAATGTGCTAAAGAAATCGAGCATATTTATGCCTTACAAAAATTACAAGCAGCTGTAGAACAAACCAAAAGAGAACAAAATCAAAACCAATTACCATTCAAAAAGATGCAAATCAATTGCAATCTAAACCAGTTTATTGATATCCATTACCAGTTTACGAGAGAATTATTTGTAGATGGTAAATCAATGATTGATGGTTCAGTGAATGACTTGGTGGCAATTATCGTAAATTCCTATGTTGACAAAGACGGAAAAGAAATAAGTCCTGAAACAGTCAAAACAATACTCACTCCTTCGAGAACCGAAAAACGTCCGAAACAGCATAAAAGAATAGACATCGACAAAATGCTCTAAAACAAAATAGTCCTGAAAGACCATTTCAGGACTTTTGGACTTTTTACTACTTCTCACATTTGCATCATAACAATTTAAAACTTTTAAAAATGGATGCAATTATCTTCACAAAAGACCAGTTCACAGATCTAATGACAAAATTAGACACTATTCAATCTCAAATTTCTATCAAGGCAGACCCAAAGAAAGAAACCTTTTTAGATAATCAAGAATTCCTTTTACTGATGAAAATTTCAAAACGTACAGCTCAAACCTGGAGAGACGAAGGCAAAATTTCATTCAGTCAAGTTGGAAACAAAATCTACTACAAACTTTCCGATGTTGAAAAACTCCTTACGGAGCATTACAACAAATCTTTCAAAGGACGATAGTATGAGCAGCTGCAACGGAACCTGCGAGGCGTGTGATTGTAAACCAAAAGTGAAATCATTCCGCTTTTCCTCGTCCTAGGAACCCGCAGTCGAGCGTCAAAGGTTTGAAGGAAGCGTAAAAAGAAAAGCTGTTTGAGGCTGCAAGCCGAGTTCTTTTCTTTTAGCTTTCAAGAACCAATTTGACCGACGAGGGTTCCAAGACTTGATTTTTTTGTTTCTTTTTTTATCAAGAAAAAAAGAAAGAGAGAACATAATTTCTTTTGTATTAAGACAAGAGGAAAGACATTAAAAATTTAAACTTCAAACAACTATGAAAAATGGTCACAATCTTTAAAAACTTCAACGAAGTTGTAGAACACAAAACAATTGCAACAATTTTGGAGGAAATTAAAACCGGAAAGTACAAACCCGGCATAATTTACTTGCGTAAATCTTTATCTGAAAAGAAAGAGGAAGCATACAACAAAGCCAAAAAATCACTTCCAGCATTCACACCTTCAGGAAAGTTTGTTGGAGGTCGAAAATTGGAATTCCTAGCGGAATATTCAAGTTGTATAATTCTGGACATTGATAAATTAAGTGCTGCCGATTTGCAAAATGCAAAGCATTTGGCCAATCAAAGTGAGTTCACTTATGCCAGTTTCATTAGTCCATCTGGAAATGGATTAAAAATTTTAGTGAAAATCAATTCAGATAAAGCCAATCACAAAGAAGCGTTTCTATTGGTTCAAGCACATTATGAAAGTATTTTAAAACTGGAAATAGACAAATCAGGCAAAGATTTAACGAGGTTATGCTTTTATTCCTGGGATGAAAATTTATATCTAAACGAAAACGCTTCTGTCTTTGCGAGTGAAACGAAGCAATCTTGTCAAACTGAACTCGTTTCAGTTTCTCCACTGCCAACCGAGACTGTGACTGCGACTGATTACGACGCTATTTACAACCATTGTGTAAATTTTACTGAAAAAAAAGTGCAATTCGTGAATGGCAGTCGCAACGTATTTGTACATCAATTAGCGTGTAACCTAAACAGAAAAGGAGTTGCATTAAACGATGCTTTGGGATATATTTTAACCGATTTTGGTTATGATGAAAAAGAAGTAACACAAGCAGTAAACAGTGCTTATGGAAATATTCACGAGTTTGGTAAAAATGAAAAAACCACAACTGTCATCCCGAGCGCAGTCGAGGGACCAAAACCTAAAAACATCGATTACGATGAAGACGATGAAGACAAACCAAAACCAACCCAAATAGACCGTTTAGAGATGTTTCTTTCAACGAGATATGTATTCCGGCATAATATGGTTTCTGGCAAATTAGAGTTTCAATATTTCGGTAAAAAGAAGTGGAATGTTATGAATGATTTTATTGAAAATTCAATGCTTCGAGAATGTTTAAAAGGTAGAATTAAAACAAACCTATCTTCATTACGAAACTTGCTTTATTCTGATTTTTGTGTGCTGTTCAATCCATTTGAAGATTACTTTTTCAATTTACCTTCTTATGATGAAAAGACCGATTATATTACTGAATTAGCCAACACCATAACCACTACAAAACAAGACCTTTGGCAGCAATGTTTCAAAAAATGGTTGGTGGCTATGGTTGGTTGTGTTCTTGATGATAAAGTAATAAATCATACAGTAATTGTATTTAGTGGCAAACAGGGTTTAGGTAAAACAACTTGGGTTGAAAAGCTAGTTCCCAAACAATTGAAAGAATATTTATTTTCTGGTACTATAAACCCAAACAATAAAGATACTTTAGTTCAACTGGCTGAATGTATGTTAATTAATTTGGACGAACTAGAAAACCTAAACCGTTCTGAAATAGGATCACTAAAAGAAATCATTACAAAAACTCAAATAAGAATGAGAAAAGCTTACGGACACAACAACGAAACAATGCCCAGAAGGGCATCGTTTGCCGGAAGTGTCAATACCGCACAGTTCTTAAATGATAGTACAGGAAGCAGAAGGTTTCTTTGTTTCGAGTTGGAAGGCATCAAGTACCAGCACGATGTAGATATAAATATGGCATTTTCCCAAGCTTTGTTTCTTTTTAAAAGTGGTTTTAGATTTTGGTTTGACCAGGAAGAAATTAAATCAATCACCGAAAATAACGAACAATACCAACTACATAGCCCAGAAGAAGAATTGCTTTTAACTTGGTTTGAACCTTGCTCGAAAGAAGAAGCAACACTATTTTTAAACGCATCACAAATAGCTGCCAAACTAGCGGACAGAACAAAATTAAACCTAAACGATGCTACAATCAATAAACTAGGAAAAGCATTAAAAAAACACAATTTTACTAGATTAATGCGACAAGGAAAACCAGTTTACGCAGTTAAAGAATTCACTTATGAAGAAGTCGATGCAAAAAACAAAGAAGTCGAAGAATAAAAAACAACAAAAAAGTGGAACTGAAATGCTCCACTTTTTTTATTTTCTATCATAATTAACTTATCACTAACAACTATTCACTTATCACTAGAAAGCACCTTTCTACTTTATTTTTAGGGTGTAAGGTGGTGTAACCACTTTTCAATACAAACATTTTTTATTTTTTTTCAAAAAATAAATCGAGTAACATAAGAACTTACTAATGCAAATTAATAAACCACAAAACCCAATTTGCACCCAATATTCACAATAAATCCGTTTTATTTCAATTCTCAAAAATAAAAAATCTTTTAGGTGTTTTTCCCTTACACCCTACACCCTAAATTATTTTGCATTATTTTTCCTCATTTTCCTACGTTTACGGTTTTCCTCATTTTTCTTTCCATTGCTTTTTTATATATTTACATCCTATTGTTAAAATTGTGTAACTCAATACTACAGTTGCTCAATAATTCCCAATACTAAAATCATAAATACTAAAAGGATAGCTTAAAAAACTGTCGTTGCTATAAACAATGAACAAACAAGACCTAATCTCAAAAATAAAAAAACTAGACGGCGTCACTCAAGACGAACGTGCCTATTTAATTAATTTGGTAAACACCAAGAAAAAATACGGTCTAGTTTGGGAAGACAAACCCGAAGATGTTGAAGAACAATTACGAGATAACTTACCAGTTTTAAAAGAAGTAAAAGACAAAGCAATTATAAATGGCGAGGACAACCCAAACCATATTTTGATTGAAGGCGACAACCTACACGCTCTTACTGCATTAACCTTTACTCACGAAGGTAAAGTAGATGTAATCTATATTGACCCACCATATAATACGGGTAATAATGATTTTTGGTATAATGATAATTACATAAATAAGGATGATGGATATAGACATTCAAAATGGCTGTCTTATATGGATAAAAGATTGAGAATAGCAAAAAAATTATTGAATGAGGAAGGGTTAATTTTTATATCAATTGACGATAACGAACAATCGCAATTAAAGTTATTATGTGATGAGATTTTTTATGAGAAAAACTTTGTTGGAAATATTTGTCAAAAATCGAGACATTCAATATCTAATGATTTAATTATATCTCAAAACCACAATTTCCTTTTAGTTTATTCTAAAAATTTTCAAAATATATTTCAAAGGAAAAATGATTTTAGATTAACAAAAGAAGTAGATGTATCTAAATTCAAAAACCCTGATAATGATCCAAGAGGACCATATAAAATAAATCCAGTTGATGGTCCAGGTGGCGCAAGAAAAGGTAATCCATATTATGAATTTTTAGACGTTACCGGTTATTACAGATATTCCAAAGAAACAATGCAAGAATTATATGATAATGGAGAAATTGTTAAAAGAAAAAGTACTTTAGGAAGAAAGTATTATTTATCTAGAGCATTGGAAAATAATCAAGAAGCCGTAACAACTTGGTGGGACGACGTTGGTACTACAACAGAAGGAACCAAATTATTAAAAGAAATAATTCCTAATTGTGATTTTACAAATCCTAAACCTATTAATTTATTGGATAGAATATTACAGCTTTCTACAAAGAACAGTTCTGAAACTACTATCCTCGATTTCTTCGCAGGTTCTGGAACCACACTTCACGCAACAATGGAACTTAATGCAGAAGATGGAGGGAAACGCCAGTGTATATTAGTTACCAATAATGAAAATAATATTTGTGAGGAAGTTACTTATGAACGTAACAAAAGAGTAATTCAAGGCTATACTAATGCTAAAGGAGTGGTGGTTGAAGGTTTAAAAAGCAATAATCTTTTATATTTTAAAAGCGAATATGTGAGCCGAAATCAAACGCTTAAAAATAAAAAGGAACTCACAAGATTAGCAACGGAATTGTTGTGTATAAAAGAAGATGCCTTTACGGAAATAACAAAAGAATACGCATCTAAAAGTAATTGGTTGGCTATTTTTAAGAGTTTGACAACACAATTTTTGGTAATTTATGATGATGTAATGATTGATGATGGTATTGCAATCATCAAACAAATGAATGAAAATAAAGAGAATAATAATCCCATCAAAGTATATGTATTCAGCAATGGTCAATATCCATATACAGAAGATTTTGAAGAAGTATTAGATTTGATAACATTATGTGCCTTACCAGATGCTATCTATAAAGCTTATCAAAATGTGTTGCCTAAAAAGAAACGAGAAATTATTCCAACGATGGACGATGATGATGATATAGAAGCGGGAGAAAATTTGTTTAATCAAGAAAATGCCTAATTCATAAATGATACATTTAAAAAATTACCAAGACGAAGCAGTCAACGACCTTTCTCAAAAACTGTATAAGTTATTAAAACGACCTGGTGCGAGACAAAATTTAATTTTTAAAGCACCAACAGGTTCAGGTAAAACAGTGATGATGGCTTCGTTATTAAACAAGTTTTGCGAAGAATTACCAGAGCGTTACGAACTCGAAAAACGCAAAGCAGCTTTTATTTGGATTGCTCCAAACAAATTATACATACAAAGCTATAATGCTTTGAAAGGATATTTTGCTGAAATGCGTTCTATAAAACCTATTTTCTTTGAGGATGTTACAGATAATGAATTGCAACCAAATGAGGTTTTGTTTGTCAATTGGGAAAGCATCAACAAAGAGAAAAACACAATGATTAGGGAAAATGAAACCAATAAAAACCTATACAGTTTCATTAATAAAGCCAAATTAAACGATACGGAAATTATTGTAATCATCGATGAAGAACATATGTTTGCCAATACCAAAACAGCCAAAAGAGCCAATGAAGTATTGCAAAAAATATATCCAAAAGTTGAAATTAGAGTTTCAGCTACTCCAACCACTAATAGTGATTATAGAACTTTGGTTGAACGCCAAGATGTAATTGCTGAAGAAATGATAAAGGAAGGCATTATTCTAAATCCTGCTTTAGATACCATTGTACAGCAAGGTCGCTCATTAGAAGAAATTTTATTGGAACAGGCTTTAGCAAAAAGAGAGGAATTACGCCAAGCGTATGAAAGTTTAGGTGTTAAAATAAATCCGCTTTTATTGATACAATTGCCTAACGATACAAGCGATAACAATACAGCCGATGATGAAAAATACATTGATGTAGTATTGCAAAACCTTGAAGTAAAATACAATATCACGGTCAATAATAATAAACTGGCAGTTTGGTTATCAGGTAGAAAAGACAATGTTGAGGATATTGAAAAACCCGATAATATGGTCGAGGTTTTGTTATTCAAACAAGCCATTGCTTTAGGTTGGGATTGTCCAAGAGCAGGAGTTTTATTGATTTTTAGAGAATTAAAAAGTACAACGTTCACCATTCAAACCGTAGGTAGAATTTTGCGTATGCCGGAACAAAGACATTATCCAAATCCGTTACTAAACCAAGGATATGTTTTTACCAATTTAAGCAAAAATCAAATCGAAATCGTAAAAGACGATATGAGTTATATTACAATGAACAAAGCGCGCAGAATAGAAAACTATGTACCTGTTCAATTGAATTCTACTTATATCAATACCCGAATAGTTCGTAACCGTTTAGGTGCTACTTTCAGAAAAGCGTTGTATGAAATAGCAGAATTAAATTGGGAGTTAAAAAGAGAAATGGGTTCAGACCATTTTTTTGAAACCAATAAGCAATTATTAAAAAAACGTTTCATAAACACAGATATAAATACTATTGAAATTGTTATACCAGAAAATGTAATATTAACTGGCGAAGAGCAAACAAAATTAGTTACCGAAACGGCACGTTTTGCTAAAACTCCAAGTGAATTGGCACGATTATTCAAAGATTTTTGTAGAGCATTAACAGCACCGTATGCAGCAGTAGATAGTACGCCAGTTTTGGAAGGTGGTATGAAATACTTTTTTGAAGACTACTTCGGAATTATAGAATACGATGCTATCAAAATAATGCTATACGACCAAAACCAACCCATTTTTATTGAGTTAATAGAAAAAGCAAAAGAGCGTTATCAAGAAATGCAAGAGCAAAAAGCTAATAACGCCACAAAAGATGTTCAAAATTACCAATGGGAAGTGCCAATTGAAAGAATTTACAATGAATTATACGAGGAAAAAGAAGCAGTACAAAGACACGCTTTAGAACCTTTTTATGAATATAATAGGGCATCAAAACCCGAAGTTAAGTTTGCAGAGTTTTTAGAAGAAAACAAAGAATATCTTCATTGGTGGTATAAAAATGGAGAAAAAGCCAAAGAACATTTTGCAGTTCCTTACATTGATTATTTGGGCAAACAAAGTCTTTTTTATGTTGATTTTGTAATATTGAGTAAAACTAATGTTACTTGTTTATTCGATACCAAAACAGCAGGAAGTGATCCAGCAAATGCACATTTAAAACACAATGCTTTAGTAGATTTTATTGCAGTTAGAAATAGCAATGGGCTAAAAACTATTGGAGGAATTTTAATTGAAAAATCGCCTAATAATATATCAACTTGGTGGTATTGCAACAATAAAATTACCAATACAAAAGATACAGCAGGTTGGGATATGTTTAATCCAATTTCATTATAAATAAAAAAGCTATGATAAACAAAGGACTAGATACTACATTCATCCATTTTGGTATTCGTAAAGACGATATGGAAATAATCAAAAATCTTTGTGATGAACAAGGATTAGGCTTTGAATGGCTAGAGGAGAATATACTAAAAGAGTTCCACAATCTTAAAATCAATAACGAAGATATTGACAGCAAAAAGATTGAAAAAATTATTGAAAAGGCTTTAAACAAAATATAAGTACTATGCTCATTACCAAAATAATTGCCAAAAACTTTAAGACTTATCGCGAACTCGATTTGGATTTAACAGTAAACGAAGAGCAACCAATAATATTAATTGGTGGAGAAAATGGTGGTGGTAAAACCACTTTGTTTCAAGCCATTTATAGTGCGTTGTATGGCCTAAAAGTCAAAGACGAGCAACACTTCAATAAACTACAAAACGCTGGAGAAAGAGCGAAAAATGAAGGTAATAGTAGCAACAAAATTGAATTAGAAATTCACTTTACGGGAAAAGTATTGCACAATGACTACAAATACATAATCAAGCGTTTATATACACTAAATGCACAAAACAACCCTGTAGAAGCAGTAATGCTTAATCTTAATGGAGACGTTTTTAACTACGGCACGGCAACACCACACGCCGAAAGAGTTAAAAAAGAAGCAGAAGTAAATAAAATAATCAAAGCCAATCTGCCACAAGAATTAAGTAAATATTTCCTTTTTGATGCAATGGAAGCAGGTAATTTGTTAAAGGACGAATACCTTAATCGTGTTATCAAAGAAAATATTGAAAACGTGATGGGTTTTAATAAGTACATTCAACTAGGCAATGCAACCAATACCCTAACGCAGGAATACATTGCGCAAAGTATCGAAGTGGAAGAAGAAAGAATTCAATACAAAAACCTTTTAGAAGAGCATAAAAAATACCAGGATTTAATAGATGCCACTAAAGTTAAGTATGATAGAAGTTTGAGTTATTCATTGGCTCAAAAAGAATTCTATGAAAGTGCTAAGGAAGGGAAAAACTTTCAAGCGAATATTAAGGATCAAATTCAAATCGTAGAAAGAAAGATTGAGGATATTTTAAATAAGGAAACCCTTTTTATTGACCAATCTGAAAAATTTCTTAATGATATTGAAATTCAGGTTTTCATTCCGAAGCTCATAACTATTGTTCAAAACGAAATTGAATTAATACTTTCGGAGAAAAGTCAACAAAACAACAACGATTTTATAGAGCCGGAACACATCAGCAAAGTTTCAGACAAAGTATTGGAATTCCTAAAAGAATACAATTTAATCAAAGGAGAACTAACTTCCGAACAGAAAATAAAACTAGCAGATTATATCCTCAAAAAATCAGGTCAAAACAAAAATGATACGGAATACGATTTTATTGATAAAAACGATATTACTCATTTCGAACAATTATTAGGTTGGTCAAGCATCAATCAATACAACACCCTCGAACAGCAAAAGAGTAGTTTAGAAAAAGAATTGACTACGTTACCTAATTTGAAAATTCAGTTATTGGATTTAAGGAAAAATGATATGGGCGGTGGCGAAGAAACGATACAGAACTTTGAAGCTAACGAATTAAAAATAAAAGAATACAAAGAAGCTATCAAAAATTATCAGTCTGATATGGAGCTTTTAGACAAAAAAATTAAAAGATTTGATTTGTCTGATGATGAAGTACCAAATCCTAAATTGGAAGTGTTGAAAAAATTAGGTCCATTATTTTCTAAAATATCAAATGCTTTATTGGATAATAAAAAATCCCGTATAGAAGAAGCAATGAAAAATGATTTGAATACAACACTTGTGGTTTATGAAAATCAAATAGATCGAGTAGAGCTTTCAGAAGATTTGAGTAATTTGTCATTTAAAATTTACCACAAAGCAGGAAACGAAATCTATTTGGAAGAACTAAATGCTGCTTCAAAACAAATAATAATCCAGGTACTTTTAAAATCTTTGCATTATTATGGAGATTACAATCCACCAGTAATGATTGATACAGTTTTTGGTTATTTAGATGAAAAAAGCAGGGCTTCATTGCTCGAAAATTACTTTCCTAAATTATCACATCAAACTATTTTATTGAGTACCGATAGTGAAATTAGAAAAAATATTGATTTGAGTAAAATTGAAAACTTTATTTCTAAAAAGTTCACGCTCGTTAGGGACAAGGAAAACCAATTGACAAAAGTAGTTGAAGGTTATTTTGAAAATTAATAATAAGAAATTATGGCAGCAATAGAAACTGGTTTAAGACAAGCGGAAGCATTAAATTCAAAAATGAATGATTTGCGAGAACGTTTGGAAAAACAAATAAATTTAAAAAACTATACCGATAATCATAAAAATGTTACGCCAAAGGGTAATGCAAAACTGATGCGTATTTGCTTGATTGCAGGTTTATCCGATAATGAAAAAAGAAACAAAGAAGTGCTGAATATTCAAATGTCGTCTAATAGTATTCACCCAACACTTTTTACGGTTCACAATTTAAATGGTATGCTGTCTTCAATGATAAAGTTACGATACCACGATTTAGAAATAAATTGGGAAGATAACATTACAAAAAGTAAAGTGGTTAATGCGGAAATTTTCAGAGGTTTTGATTTACTAATGAAAGGAGATACACTTCAAGAATGGTTAAAAGTGAGTACAACAGCTTCTATAAAAGCAGGACAAATACCATTATTAAACCTAAACATTGGAAATTATGATGGGGATATTAATGCTTATTTAGATATGAATAGCAAAAATGTAACCAACACTCAAATTCTTATTGCAGGTTCAACAGGTTCAGGAAAATCAAACCTTTTAGCTGTTTTAATGAATGAAATGCGGTCGTTATCAGTTGAAAGTAATTATCCAGTAAATTTTCTTTTCTTCGATTACAAAGGAGAGTTTTCAGATATTGCTAATAATGATTGGCTACAACATTTTGAAGTAAACCGTTCCGCTATTTTGGATCCAATGGTAGAACCTTTGCCATTTACACCATTCAAAGATTTTGTAGGTAAAACACAAAACGAAATCAATTTATATTCAACAGAGTTGGCAAACGCATTATTAGCTATTGATAGTGCTAAAATCAGTGCCAATATGAGTAATAGATTATCAGAAGCGATAATCAACGCATATAAAGATACTAAAGGAAAATCAATCAATTTTTCAACTATAATAGAAAATTACACCAATTTACAGCCACAAAATGAACGGGAGAGAATGGATAGTGTAAAATCTGTTTTAAGTCAATTAGAGCGTGCTAATCTATTCTTAAACGATGATAGAATTGATTTAATTGGAAATAGTTTTATTGTAAAAATGGACAAATTCCCAAAAGAAGGTCCAATCGGAAAAGCAATAGTATATTTCATAGTATCAAAACTAAATTCCATCTACGAAAATCTTCCAGTTCAAGCCAATGATAAAGAAAAAGTAGAATTAAGACACTTCACAATCATAGATGAAGCCCATTATATGTTAGGATTTGACAACAAACCACTTCGTGATTTGATTGCCGTAGGTCGTAACAAAGGAATGAGTATCATTCTGGCTACTCAAAATATGGATGCCTATAAAAGCAAACATTTTGATTTCTATGCCAATGCTCAATATCCACTAATAATGAAGCAGCAATCCATTAACGATGCAGTGCTAAAAGATATGTATGGAGTAGCAGGAAGCGATTTAGTAGAAATAAAACAAGCCATTGCAGGACTTCAAAAAGGAGAATTAATTATCAAAAACAACGAAGCTATTATACTAGGTTTTGGTAAGAAGTTTAAGAAAATTAAAGTGAGGCATTTGATATAGAAATTAATTTCACTCTTCATTAAACCACAAATAGGAAACAAAAACAAACAGCGATATGCTCACAAAACAACTTGAATTGATTAATGAACAAACATCTCCTTTGTTCAGAATTATGTGGATATATAATATTAACGAACCAATAAAAAGAAGCTTTGAAAATAATATTTGTGCCTTTCATATTGGAAATGGTTTTATTTTATCAGTGGCTCATAACATAAAGACAGAAGCTCAAATATTTAAATCTATAGACGAAATAATATTTTCAAGAGAAATTTTACCTTATTTAAATCCTGCGCAAATACAACTATTCAATAAGTGTTATCCACTTGATCCTGCTACCAACAAAAGATATATAAATATTATTAACCAAAATGATGTTCAATCAATTGTCGAAATATTAAAACAAATTAATTTTGATACTCGTTGGTTAACTCTAACTCAGAGAAATTTTTGTAAGCCACATTTGATTATACAATTTAAAGAGAATGAATTTTATAATGACCCTGTTTTAACGGGTCATTTCAATGCTAATAATTATTTTCCTGAACCATCATTAAATAGACATACCTTTTTAGTTGAAGTTGAACTTGTTGAAGCTTATTACAATGAGGATATAGCTTTGTATAAAATAATAAATACCCACCAAGACATTATAAACAGACTTCCAAGTATTGAAATTGATTTTTCAATTTTAGGGGATAACCAAACTAATTATTATTGCTTACAAAGTTCTCCTGGTGGCTTTTTGGGTAGTTTATTAAATAAAGCTCAAATCGAAGGATATTTAGATCATCACGGTACATTTATAGATCGGTTCGGAGGTAATTATACTTTTGAAGGCTTGAGATATTTAATAAAAGGTTATTTTAGGTTTGGTTCGTCGGGAGCCCCTTATGTTTATTATAACACCGGAAGCAATCAATTCAAGGTAAATGCAATTCAAAGTGAAGCTTGCCCAATACAACTTTCAATCAATAATAAGAGAGAGGGTAATTATCAATATATAAATGCCATAGCATCTCCTCTAAACATTATTGAAGAAAGAATTAAAAGTCATTTAATACCAGACACTGTATAAAATTGAGAAGAAGAAAATTTTGTAAAAACTATTTTGCAAGATTGGGGTAATAAACATAATTTAATTAATTGGTGTATATCTTGTTATTTGTAATTGATTTTATAGATTAATTCACTTTAATTTCCACCATCATAGAAATAAGGGAGGTGTTAAGTGCAAACTTAAAAACGTTTAAACAAGAAACTATGATTAAAGTTTATTTTGATTGGAATGTAATTTCGCAAATGAAAAATGGAAAGCATAGCGAATTACGAGAAATAGTATTTGAAAATGACAAGTTGTTTAAACCTTTTTCAACTTCTCATATTGGAGATCTGCTATCGAGTTATAAAGAAACTGAAGAACAAACAATTTTAATAAATTCAGATTTAGAGTTTATTAGTCAATTAACTGGAAATACTTGCCTTTTCAATAATGGAAGTGAAATTGTTTTGGATTATTATACCCCTAAAGATTTATTTGAAGAAAGAATTGAAGAAAAAGATTTATTCAAAGACATTAGCCTTGATGGACTTGGAAAAATATTCGCACAGAATGACTTAACAAAAGGACTTGGGGAAATGCTTATCAATCTTTTAAAATCGATTTCATTAGAAGAACCATTTAAACAAGCTTTTGAGAATCCGGAAAGTGCTAAACAAATGGAACAAATGTTTCCAGGATTAAAAGACAATCTAACAATGGAGGAGTTTTTCAAAAGTTTCAATGAAATGAACATCGGCTTGAATGAAGATGATAAATATAAAGGTTTGAGAAAAATAGTTCAATCTGGTATTGGAATCAATAGAGATAAAATTTTTGATAACAGCGACCCTTTTCAAATTATCGATAAAGAATATAAGAAAATAGGGGTTTCTGCAAATGAGTATATTGATAATACTAAAAATGCCCCGAAATGGTTTAATGAAATCTCAAATGAATACATACTTCTAGATATGCACGGTTATCAGGAAGATAAAGTAAATGTTGAAAAAGGTCGTAAAGAAACATTCAAAAACACAACTGAAGATGCTTTTCACGCTGCTTTCGCTTCAACTTGCAACTTTTATGTTATAAATGACAACAAGTCTTATAAAAAAACTAAAAAAATTTATGAAAAGCTATTCATAAATACTTTGGTATTAAAACCTGATGAATTTGTAAGTCATTATACAAATTATCTTGATATAAAAGATGAAAATTTAAATTTCACATTTCCATTTGAACTTATTAAAAATGGTAAATATGTGGTTAGTGAAATGGACGGAGGAACTTTGAGAACATATTATTTTCCTTATTTTTTATTCGATTTTTTTAATAAATTATTGGTGTTATTACCCGATGACAATGAAAACCCTATAATCTTATTAAGTCAAAACGGCCCAACAAATCATAAAATTTATTCAATGGAAATAAAAAAATTAGTTACTAAAATAAGTAACCTTTTTGGAGATGATATTGAGAACCTAAGAGAAGTAAAAGACGAAGAGTTTAAAGAAGAACAATGGATTGGTAGAAAATGGTTATTTAATGAAATTAATTTTAGGCTAATAAGAAACAATGGGCATTTTCAGTTATATTTTGACCTATAAAAAACCACCTGGAAGCTTTTGGAGGACATTATGTATGAAGATACTAAAAATAAATAAAAACAGTTAAAATGGCAAACCTCACATATATTGAAAAAACTACTATTGAAACATTTCTCGGTATGAAAAGCGGATATGTTATGGATTTTTCAGACAGAACATTTCAGGAATTTGTTTTTGAAGCGACGGTCTGCGATATTAATAATGATAAATATCACTACAATTCAAATTCAAAAGCCAATAGACTTCGGGCTTTTATAAAAATCGAATCCGATTATGTTTTCGGAAAACTACTTTCTGCATTTTGCGAATACTGGTTATCTAAAGTTCATAGGGGAGAAATAGACTATCGAGGAGAGGAAAAAACATACGAAGAATGTGTTAAAATTTCGGAACGTCTAAAACAAGAAAGTATTGTAGAACATATTGATGCAATACAAGCCAATTCAGACGACAAAGATTTTAATTTATTGGCAAAGTCTATTAAAGAAAGTATTGAGAAAAATGAACCCGAAGTTGCACTCGACCGCCTTCATACTTTTATTGTCAAATATGTCAGACAACTTTGTGTCAATCACAATCTTGATTACATTAAAGATGAACCTATAAATAGTCTATTTGGTAAGTATGTTAAGCACTTAATTGCGAGTAAACTAATTGACTCAATTATGGCTGAAAAAATATTAAGATTTTCGATTAATATTATTGATGCTTTTAATGATGTTAGAAATAATAAAAGTTTTGCACACGATAATCCCATTTTAAATTATCACGAGAGCATTTTGATTTTCAATAATATATCAAACACTATAAAATTCATTGAAACTATTGAAACCAAAATTTTAAAATCTAAAGATCCACAAGAAGTGGATTGGTCAGATTTACCATTCTAATATGAAAACAACAAAGATTCTCGGAGTTTTAGTGTTCCAAATTTAAACCTCAAAAGTCATTATCTCATTCAGCTGCACAAAATCCTCGTTTAGTCCAAGTATTCCTAAACTCACATCTTTGTTTGCTTCATTTCGCTAATTTCCAATCCAATTAAAGACGATGTTTCTGTACATAAATTAAAAAACCAGTTTTACCAAAGGCAAAACTGGTTTTTAAAGAACATTATTTTAATGCCCTTATAATCAAAATCAATGCTATTGAAACGGTTGCAACTGCAACAACACCATTGACAAATTTAGCAGTTTCACCATAAACAGTAACACAATTACTGTTATGGCATAGTGATGCTTGCTCACTGGTTTTAATTTTATTAAATGTGTACACTTAATTAATTTTTTGGTTAATAGAATTCCGAACAACACCAAGCCGTGTTCAATCAGCTACCTAATGTTACTTTTCTTTAGTAACACCTTTGAACGGAGTACCATCTTGCTTAACATCCATAAAACGACCTGTGTCAGCATCACGCTTTACCCACTGTTCCGTTTTTGGATTATAAGTTTGACTACGGTCTTTTACGGCACCATTACGATGTCCGTCTCCAACTTTACCATTTTTAGCCATAGCTTTTTAATGATTTTGTCCAACCAAACTATTTAATATTGAGGTGTTTGGTCAAAAACCCAAGGAATAATTAGGTAATAAATAGAATTCTATTACTTTTGCAGAAGAAATATAGAGCGGTCAAACTTTTATTTCATCCGACCGAAGCGCTATTCCTTTTTGCTTCGGTTATTTTTTTTCATTATTCAAAATAATTCATTATTCGGTCTCTGTCCTCATTCTCCTTATCATTTTTATGGTATATCTCAATAAAAACAATCTTATTATCATCCTTGAAATAAGCATAAACTAAACGCAATCCCGAATTAACTCCATTTCCTTTTAACGATTTACAAGCTATTTTTTTTACTTTAATAACACAACTTTCAATTCCTAGGTTGTCAATTCTAAAACTAAAAGGAGGTCTTGCATCAGGTAAAATTTCCAAAACTTTCTTTACTACTTCTATGTCGTCCTTTAAAGTCTTATACTTTTTCAAAAGACCTTTAAAGTCTTTCTTAAATGGATCTATTTCTTCAAATACAATCATAATTCAACTTCTTCTTCATAGTTTCTTACAGAAAAAGGAGGTTCTCTATAAAAAGCCAATTCGTAATTAATTTCTTCTCCATCTTTTGAAGCCATCCAAGGAATGTCTTTATGCGAATAATTACTAACCGCAGAAGCCGACCAATCACTCATTTGTTCAATTACTCTATCAATTATCTCTTTTTCACTAGCTTTAAA
Organism: Bacteroidota bacterium; assembly: GCA_031413015.1. Classification (GTDB taxonomy): domain Bacteria; phylum Bacteroidota; class Bacteroidia; order Flavobacteriales; family Flavobacteriaceae; genus Flavobacterium. The sequence continues at coordinate 20,856 of JANOEE010000013.1, forward strand.
TGCTGTTAAATCAGCTTTTTCTAATGGTAAATAACGAGTTTGAGGATAACCGTGATATTCTGTTTTTACACGTTGTATTTGATTAAAATCAATCATTTGAGAAATAATAGTATCTAGGTTTTGAGGCACTGGTCCAAAAGGTAGTTTTCTGTAATTCGCTCCAGTAAGATGCTCTTCGTATAATTCATAATAATTAAAATCAGAAAAATACAAAAGCTTGTATAAAACAGTTTCTCCTACATTTGGTTTTCCGGCACACCTTTCCAAAATATACAATAGCACATTTTTAAACTTACCTATTTGTAAAGTTGGTACTGATATTCTCTCATTTACAGTTTTTGGCTTTTCAGTTTCTTCTGAAATAAGCAAACCTTCTGATGTAAAGTCCTCTGACATAAAGTCGTCAAGTGAAAAACCAAGAACTTGAGCAAACTTTTGTAGTTCCATAATATTTAAACTTCTTTTACCCAACTCAATTTGAGTTATAGAAGGTCTAGATATTCCAACAATTTTAGCCAAGTCTTCTTGTGAAAGTTGTTTTTTCTTTCTTAACTCAACAATACGTTGTCCAATTTGAACTTGTGATATTTGAAAAATCATAATTTTGAGATATTAGTTAGTGGATACAAATATATAAAATGTTTTAATATAAAACAAAATTATGTTTCAATTTAAAACAATAGTTTAATCAACTCATAATCTTTAAAAAAAGGATTTATGGTAAAAAGAACGTTTTACATTTCAGTTGCCACTTCTTTGCCAACGCTCAAAAAAAAATTACTGGCACGGTTTTTAAAAAAAACACGTACGCTTCGCAACTCGCGCCAGTAATTTTTTTCCCCAAGCTGTGTTACATAATTGAGTATTATAGTTCATCACAAAGCGAGTTTATTGTTTTTTTGGTTTTTGCAATGAAGCTATAATATCATTTATGTAAAACAGCCGCCACACCCAACGCGCTTGCCAGTGGCTCCAGGACAACATTTTTTGCAGCTCCCATCGCATCACCCAGCTACAAAAAACACCGTCCTTCGCCACTGTCTTTAACAACGTTCGCCATTTCATCGGAAACTTTACGGTTATAATTACTTTCAAGAACGTTCTCGGTAACTGTTTTTAGCATCTTTACGCATAAATCGGTAGTATTTGCATTGCTTTTGTAAGTGTTGTAAAATGCTTATCAACTCTATTTCTAACATTCACGATATAGGAATAAGCATTTTTAAACACCCACAAAATCAAGAGAAGCCAGCAAGAGTATCATTTCTTTATTTGCCAGAAAATCCCAAGTAATTGCTTCAGCGGAAAATCCGATGCCATACCGTTTCTAATAATGAGTAGTACAAGATTGAAGCATTGTCTTTCTTTCAAGTCTATGGCATCGACTTTTCCACAAAAGCAATCATAAACATCCCAGTCAGCAAATAAAAAAATGACACACTTGCTTTGAGCTGCTGCCAACGCACTTGGTCAGTATTTTCATTGTTTTTGTAAGTGTAATAAATTGCTTTTCAACTTCATTTCTAAACTTCACAATTCCGATAAAGCAATTTATTACACCCACAAAATCAAACCATAAGAAAGAGTATTGAATTTTAAAGCAGAAAAATAATTGGAATGGATTTTATATTTCTTTTTCCTGCTTTAAAATTCAATACCCTTTCCGAAGAAAATCAGTTATCCAATCAACCTTTTTGGGTTCCGTTTTAATCAAGAACATCTCGTTCAATAGGAAAATAAAAAAATAAATAAAAGAAAGTAAAGGTAAGTTCCAGTTTCAAGAAAAAAAAGTTCAAGCCCTACGGGTTTTAGAAAAAATCTCCACCCATACCGTTTCGCAACAACATTTTTTTCTGATTTCACGCCCACATTTCCGATGATATATCGGGTAGTATTTTTTCTAAAAAACTTGTTTTTCTTGAAACCTCCACTTGAAGGACGACTTTCTTTTTTTTCTTTTTTTCTTTTAAAAATTTTATGTGTGGCTTGTGGTAGCAAGGCACATCATCTTAAAACGGAACGTATGATGTATTTTATAATCAAAACCCACCGAGTGGGAACAATTTACTCAAAACCCCATTTATTCCTGCTTAACAAGGGTATGAACAGCGGGAAGCCACAGAAAACGGCATTTACTAACAGTTTTGTAGTCATTTTTCAAAACGAAGATGATTGCGAAAGCCTATTTTTCATTGCTTATAGTTTATGGCAAACAAAATTCTGGCATCAGCATTTAGTAGGTTCGGTTATTCCGTTTTTGCGTCTTCCTGACTTCAAAAAAGAATTCAATCCACAAGCCAGTTTAATGATGGTCGAACACGAGCAGCACAAAAAAAATGTTGCAGCTCTAAAACTTCTGGAGAAAAAAGAAAAGCAATACAAAGAAGATATGATGCTCATAAACGACATCCGCAGAGCCATTTTATACCGTTATTGTAGAAAATAAAACAATCCTGGTCCAAATGGACTAGGATTGTTTGCACCTTATTCCCAAGCAAACCAACGCATAAGTGCAATATGATTGCACCACTTAAATAAATCGAAGAAAAGCAAAGCAATCTACTTTTATTGACTGCTATAAACAAAAAAAGCCCAGAATTACTGGGCTTTAAAGTTGGTTATTAACCAAGTTTAAGGGTTAGTTTTGGGTTTTTCTTCTGATTTTACAGCAGTTTGAGAAACTACAGAAATGATACTACCTCCCAGAACCAAGTAACCAGCAGCAGAAACCAATCCAACAGGTAAAGCAACTGGAGAAGCTATGATAATTCCGCCAACGGAAGCCAAAGCAATACCGACAGTTCTCAAAACTTTAAACCATTTTGGAGTAGGAGCCAACGCTCTTTCCACGACATTCATATTTTTATTTTTCATAATCTTGATTTTTATAAATTGTTAATTCGATGTTATTTACTCTTTTTTCTAAATATTCTACTTTCTGGTTGAGTAAGTCGTTACCACTTTTGAATTCGGTTTTGATGATTAACGCCATTGTTTTAACTTCAATCAAATCTTTTTCCATACTCTTAAAATCGGTGTGTAATTGCTTGATAAAATAAGCCACAACCGAGAGTAACAATGTGATAAGTGTTCCAAAAAGTACCGTGATGTTATTGATGTTTTCCATTTTTTGGACTTTTTAGAATTGAAAGTTATTTTCAATAGTTATTTTGTTGTTTTCAACTTTTGCCAATGCTAACAATTTGGGATAAATCATTTTGTAAGCTGCAACACTTTGAGAAACTTGAAAATAGCCATCAACAAACTGGAAACCAAAACCACAAAGCGGACAGCCAGCAGTTTCTTTTATAGTATTTCCGGTATGGATATACACAAAACTGAAGTTTGGTAAACCAGTAATTTCAATCATTCCTTCGTGAAGTTTTCCGAAAGCTTTTTTGTAATCCACATTTTTAGCTCCGAAAGTGTTCAGCTTCAAACTAAAAACACCTGTTGGAATTGCAGTTTGTGAAGCAATTTTCACCTCTCTAATTTTATCTTCTAACAAATAGCATTGAAATATTCCGTTAATGTATAATTGGCTCAATGTGCTTTCTTTGCCCTGTGCTACTCTTACTATTTTACTTTCCATAATGCTGATAGATTTGAGATTAAATGAAAAATCCCTCAATTAAATCGAGGGATTTTTTGAAGTTTTTCTTAAAAAGCGTCCTCGACTTTCAAGCAGTTACCACTCGCAAATAAGTAGAAGTTTCCACCGACTTGTTGGTAAAACTCAATTCCGATGCACTGCAAAACGGTTGTGTTTACCGTTGGAAGTGCTCCACCAGGTAAAGTTGCAGAAACTGTAGTGGCTGGAACCGGAGCGTACAAGTCCAAGAAAGCACTGTATTGAATATCGTTTACCTCATTCAAATCAGCATCCATAGGATCATAACTGTTTGTGGTAGCGTTGTATTCAAAATCACTCACTACAGAAAGCGAAGTAATCAAACGGAAATGCGTTGCTCCAGATGGAGCATTAACCAAATTCGCTGGATTAAAAGCATCAACTACAAATTCGCCACTTGCTCTATCAACCGTGTGGGTTAATGAAAAAGGAGCGTTGAAAATTCCATTGAAAGAAGTGTTTTTGTCAAACTCAAAACCTTTCAAGTAACTGCGTTGTGTAGTAATTTCAATTTTACGATACCCTCTGGCTTCTGTTTGGTCTTCAAGGTTGATTTTCTTCATAATTGAAGTTAATCTTCCAGTTACTTGGCTATCCGCCATTTGTTTCATTATTTGAGATAAACCAGTTCGAACAGATTTCCCTGCTTTGGCACAAGCACCAAATTCGTTCATATTCTCACGAGTTCTCTCAAATTCGGGAGCAGATAATACTTGGTCGCCAGTTGGTCCGCCAACCATTCCGGCGAAGTAGCCTTCCTGTCCTTTAATTTTGAAGTGTCGGATATCTCCAAGAGTTCCAACATACTTAATAACACCTTTTTGTCTTGCCATTTTTTTAAGATTTAAAAAGTTAATAATTAGATTAAATTCATAAGACAAATTTCAATGATTATCTTTGAATATCAATAACTTAAAATACTGTAAATCAATGCAATACAAAGCAAAAGCACCGTACATAGTGGAAACCCATTGGCAAATTGAAGAAGTCCTTGACGGCGATAGCATAATCATTTGCCATCGTTTCACTGGATTGCAAAAAGAAATCCGACTTTATGGTTTGGATGCACCAGAAGTAAAACTGAATAGGAAGATGATAGAGGATGAAGAGAAAAGCAGTTTACCTGCCCAATTATTGCTCCAATTTGGTTTGCAATCCTTACACTTTGTTTTGTCGGTTGCACCGCCTAAAACGGCTGTAACTATCATTACAGAACAGGAGAACTACTACGACTACTGGAACAGGCAATTAGGATATGTAATATTACCTGGTGGAGAATGTTTGAATGATTTGCTTTTGATCAATGGGTATGCAAAAGCAACCCAACAATATTACTGCGGCAAGCTCGCAGAATATCAATTGATGAACCGCCAAGCGCAGCTTAATCAACTGGGTATTTATAGTTCCGTAAAAAGTTTTTGATTTGTTGTACTTATGTTGTACTTATGTTGTACTAAAGGAATTTTAATTTTTGTGAGTGCCAATAAAATATATACTTCACAAGCGTAATAAGGTTAAACCGCTGTTATATGACGGCTATATATTTGATTCAATTCGCCCGAATTTAATCAGATATTGAATAGAATTTTATTCATAGTAACTTTTCAATTTCTGCTTTTTAGTTTTTGTTAAGTTTTAAAGTGCAATTCTTTGTAATTTTTCAACTTCTGCTTTTGCTTTTCTGCTGAGTTTTAAAGTTTGGTTCGTTGCGACGTTCCAAGTGCAGCCTTTGAGTTTCTGTTGAGTTTAAAATTCTATTCGGTTCAACTTTCGAAGTTCTGCATTTAATTGCTTTCTATGTTTTAAAGCGCAGTTCACTGTAACTTTTCAACTTCTGCTTTTGCATTTCCGCTGAGTTTTAAAATTCAATTCGGTGCAACTTTCCAAGTTCTGCATTTGAGTTTTTAGCAAATATAGAAGGTCAATAAACTTTACTTTTTGTGCTTTGTATTTTTCAACTTTCTGCGTGGTTGATTGTCATTTTCTAACAAAATAATTCACTTTCTACTTTCGTTATTTTCGCATATTCCGCAACTAAAGTTTTGATCCTACTATGATTTTTCTTTCTTCCCCGTAGCTGTCATATAATGGGCGCGCGCTTTGCGAAGGCTTTAGAGCTTGCTCAAAGCGTGAGTTAGCGTAAGGGCGCGCCCATTAGCGGAAAGGGCGGATTCAAGACCTTAATGCAACAAGGTCAGTTAATATTGTAATAATCAAATTTAGTTTTTTATTTCAATTCGGCATAATTTCAGAATAACTTTTTTGGCTTTTTAAATTAGCCAAAAGTTATTTCCGAAATTGACTTTGTCTACGCTGCATAATTGATGATTTCTTGATTCATAATTTCATAAGGCGTTTTGTATCCTAAAATTTTTCTAGGTCTGTTATTTAAAGCAAATTGAGCTTGTTTAAGCTGTTCAATGGTTATTTTATTGAAGTCAGTTCCTTTAGGGAAAAAGCGTCTAATTAAGCCGTTAGTATTCTCGTTAGTTCCTCTTTCCCAAGAAGAATAAGGATTGGCAAAATAAATATCCATTCCAGTGTTATTAGAAAGCCATTTATGGTTTGCCATTTCAATTCCGTTGTCGTAAGTCATTGTTTTTCTGATGTATTTTGGTAGTGTATTTAAAAGTTTAGCAAATTGTTGAGTTACAGTTTTAGATTTTCTGTTTTCTATTTTTACAATAAAAGTGTATCTGGTTTTTCTTTCTACAATGGTTCCAATAGCACTTTTTTGTCCAGTTCCAATCATTAAATCACCTTCCCAATGTCCGACTTCAAGCCGTAGTTCAACGTGTTGTGGTCTTTGACTTATGTTAACTTGGTCTTTAATTCTGACCCTGTTTTTGTAAAACTTCCTTTTCTCTCTTCTTTTGTGATGATGATAGGGAAGAAGCTTGATTAGTTTTTTACCCAAATAGGATTGTCTATGCCTGTAAATATGTTGATAAATAGCTTCGTATGATATTGACATTATTGGGTCATTTGGATACAAAACTTTTATTCTACCTGCAATTTGTTCAGGACTGAAACCAGACAATAATCCTCTATAAACAAAAGCTTTAAGTCTTTTGTAAGTATTGATTTTGTCAAGATTTCGTTTATTTAAATATTCTTGTTTAGCAAAGAAATCAGCTATGGTTGCATCATAATAATCTGAAGGTTTTATAACCCAAGTGTTGACTTCACGAGTAATTGTAGATCTGTTTCTATTTAGATGCTTGGCAATGTAGCTTTTAGTCTTGTTTTCTTTGAGTAAAGTCTCAATAACAATCCGTTCATTTAAGGTTAATCGTCTGCGTAATTTTTCCATAATTCAACAAAGATAAAATTTATCATTTGTTGCATTAAGTTATTGAATTCGTCAAGGTGCTTCGCGCCTTTTCGCTAACGTCCCGTGGCTTGCAGAAGTTGGGGATTTGGTTAGCCTAAACTTCGATTAATCACCGACCACAAAAGTACAAAACAATGTGTAAAGTCAAGACCAAAACCCCAATTTTTGCAAACCGCTGTTAGCCGTTCGGTTGTTTTTTATAAAAATTAAAGTTTAATTACTTTAGCAGTTTGCGAATTTCCATTAGTATTTAATTTTACGATATAAGTTCCGTTTGATAAGTTAGTAATATCTAATACAAACTCTTGGCTGTCAACTTGTTTAGATAAAACTTCTTGACCAAGTAAATTATATATTGTTATACTTTCTATTTTTTCATTCAAATTAAAATTAACTATATCTTTTGTTGGATTGGGAAAGTAGTTTATTATTTGATTTGAAACTGTTGGATTGTCTACACTTAAATTTGTTGAAGTATTCCAATATACATTGGTTTTGTTTATAAATCCTTGAATAATAATATCTTTTAATCCATCTCCAGTAAAATCATCAATAACACAATCGGCTATATATTCTCCACCCAAAACATCAGCTTGAACAAATACATTATTGCCCGTATTTTGATATACAATATTAAAAATATTAGGTAATCCACCTGCTTGACTGCCAACTATTAATAGATCTTGGTCGCCATCATTATCTAAATCGCCAAAAGCATTTTTTCCTGCAAAAGTATTTTGAAGATTAGTAGTAGTTGGTGTAAAAATACCCAATCCATTGTTTGTATATAAAATAGTATTAGCAATACTACCAGCTTGTGAACCAGATACAAGAAAGTCAAGATCGCCATCATTGTCTGTATCAGCTACGTCAACATCGTTAGAGGCAACAGGCGCAAATATTGAATTGGTATTTTGTGTAAAATTCCCTAAACCATTATTTTGATACAATTTAATTGAAGAAACATTACTTGCATCTTTACCTGAAATAATTACATCTTTATCGCCATCATTTTCAATATCAATAAATGCTAGTGCACTAAATTTTACCGCAGTAAAAGCGGTACTACCTTGAGCAGAAAAAACAGCATTACCATTATTTAAATACACATCGGCAACAAAAGAGTTGGTACTTGTTTGTGCAGAAATGATAATATCTTGGTCACCATCATTATCTACATCTTCAATTGCTGCTCCGCCACCTACAAATATAGGTAGCGCAGTATTAGCAACTTGGGTAAAAACTCCAGTTCCATTATTTCTATAAATATTTGTAAAAATTACGCCAACATTACTTATACCTGAAAGAAACAGATCTAAATCGCTATCATTGTCTAAATCCTTTAAAACAGCAACAGTTGAGGATGCATTGGGAAAAATGGTTGGTGTTTCGGTAAAATTTCCAGTTCCGTTATTGATATACAATTTTGTTACTCTTACAGGACTTTGACCTGTCATTAATAGATCTTTGTCGCCATCACCATCTATGTCACCACTGGCAAATGAACCGTCATAAACTTCAACTAAGTTAGGTTGCGGATTAGCTAAAGTAAAGTCTAATGTTTGTGATAAAACATTAGAGCACATTAGAATAATGGAATTTAGTAGTAAAATTTTTTTCATAGTTTTATTTCAATTCGTTGTGTTTAATTATTAATTTCTCCCGTTTCGTGTCAACTGACGGCTAACGTTCCGCCGCTTGGCGAGGTTGCGAACTTCGTAACCGTTTATTTTCCGTTAAAGATAAAATTTCTTGCGGAATGTAAACGTGAATTTACCGCAAAATTCGCAATCTTGCCAAACGGCTGTTAGCGGTAGGTTTTATTTTCATCTCCATACATTGTCCACTTTAATTTAACTTCTGACTGTTTTTCGTATTTCGTAATTTTTTGCATAATTGATTTTTTATGTGCAGTACCAATTAAAAATACAGCTTGATTAAATTGATTTTCTTTGCTGTAATTATAAATATTTTTTAACATAGCGTTTTCACGAATATCATCTTGCAAATTAAATAACTTATAAATTCGAGATAGCTCATTTTTTTGATTGTCAACTTCTATTATATTTGTTTTTATGATTTTTTGTTTTTCAGATAAATCCATAGATTTTTTGCTGTTGAGAAAATCAAAACCATTTTTTTTTGCTAATAAATATTGTTCATAATCTATTTTTTTATAAGCATCGTATTTTTCAAATATATCAAACATCCAATCTTGTTCTTTGTCTGAAATGTATCTCAAATCAATATCCACAGGCTCGTGTGATATGTTATGATTTTTCAGATATTTTTTGACGCATTTTATTTCAGTAACTATATCAGGAGTTAAATTGTTCGAGTTTGAATTGTATATGAAATTAAATAATATAGGAGAAAGCTCTTCAAAAATTACTTCGGGATTTATGGTTGCGATAATATTACACAATTCATTAGAATTACATTTTCCAAATTCCGAATGATTAGTAGCAATTAGAGTAATGTTATACATTTGATTTTTCTGAAATTGCACAAAAAATATTAAGTTAATTTTCTTTAAACTGATCAACAGATTTCAATTTCCCATTTGAAAATTCAATAGTAAATTCATCAACATATCTATTTGTCCCTTTATATTTCCACGTTTCAGAAACCTCTTCATTGTATTCATTATTTTGAACATCAGTTGACTGTGGTCGACCCATTAAAATTTTCACTGAATCTTTAGGCATATATGTCCGAAGCTTTACAATACCTTTTTTAGTTGTAAGTTCAAATGATTGGATATTTTGTTCTCCATTTTCATCTGTGTAGTTTCCATTAAGTGATTGATTAAGATTTTTTAATGCTCGAATTCGAATTTCTTCTCTTAATTGATTTTCTTCGGTATTTTGTGTTATTGAAATAGTATATAATACTCCGAAAGTACAAATTACTCCCAATACAAAGCCTAAACCTATTTTCCAAAATGTATTCATAAACTAATATTTAATATCCTTTTAATCGTTTATTTCTCGGTTCTGCAGTAGACTTACCGCTAACGTTCCGCGGCTTGGCGCAGTAGCGGCTGCGTGAACGATTATTTTCTTGTTAAGTTAGATTTTCCAGCGGAAAATCGAACGTGTTTTTAAATATAAATTTAGCTATTGCGCCAAACCGCTGTTGTGCGTTCGCTTTTTTATTTATTGGTTTTTTCGATAATATCCTTTTTCATTTGCAAATCTTTTTTACAATCTTTTAAAAGTTCAGTAAATATTTGTACTTGTTCTTCAACTGGTTTTTTTATTATTGTTTCATATTCTTCTTGAGTATAGCTTTTCATAATTTTTTCGGTCGTACAATTACAATATTCAAAATTAATTTTTGAATATTTTTCAGGCTGTTCGCCCATTCCAATTAAGCAATATTTATTCAAACTGTCTTTTGCTGTTTCGCTCCATTCAGCTTTCACTTTTGTTAAGTTCATTTTATAAGTATCAGAATCAAGATTTAATAAGTTATATCCGCCTTTCATAATTAAGATTACTGATATTATTTTCATTATTATTATCATGTTTTCTGATTTCTTTTCAGTTTTTTCAGAAGTTTTCGGTTTATAAATTCTGAAAAAAACTAGAAATAAATAAATTCCAAGTAGCAAAGATGAGATTCCAAAGATTAATGGTAAATAGTTAGTCATTTTAGTTAGTTTTTCATTCAGTTTTATGTCGCGCGAAAGTGACGCACAACGTTCCCAGGCTAGGCGCAGTACTGCCTTTTTAGGCAGTATTGCGCTTAGCCTGTGTTGGCGGAAGTTTATGTCTCAAAGATATAAACTTTAACCGTTTAACCCAAAGGTGAGTAGAATAATAAATTGAAATTATTGC
>JANOEE010000014.1:0-21065 GCA_031413015.1 Bacteroidota bacterium
ACTATTTACTTTAATAAAATTTGGATTGTTTAATGCAATTTTTGTTTGTTTGTTCAATTGCTCATCTAAAGTTTCTGGCAAATAAGCAGCATTGATGATAGGCGGACAACCAATTGCGCCACAAACTAAAACAAAATGAACGCGTGCATCATTGTATTTTTCGCGTATCATTTTGTTTTCAATATCGTTAAGCGTGTATTTTTTACCTGCAATTGTATAAGTAGTTTTATCAAATAATCCTGCAATATCTGTTGGAGCTTTTACAGGATATTTAGCTAAAATGCCTTTTACAAGTGATAAATTGTATGCATTAATCCAAAATGCTTTTGAGGTGTTCGTATTTTCTTTAGACAAGTCTATTTTGGATGCTATTTCTAAAATATTGTTTAAGGAATTTGGATCATTTTTAATAGATTGATAATCTACTTTTCCATTGGAGACATTTTTATTTAAAAAAACATCAGTTTTAGTAAAAAAAGTGGTTAACCCTTGAGCATTAACAATAGTTGAAACAAAAAGCACTATCGGTATAATTATTTTTTTCATGTTTTTTAAATTTTATTTATTGTTTAATGCAAATATAGATTTGATAAAAAATAAATTTTGTCATTTACTTTACATTTGGGATCTATTTGATTTATTTAATTATTTAAAAGCAGAATTTTATTAAAACTACTAGTCTAATAAAAACAAATTTGAATTTTTTTTTGTTTTTATCAAAATTTTGAAATTCTGTTATCAATACTTTTTTTAGTTCCATATTACCATATTTGTTATAATTTTAAGTAAATCTTTAAGCAAATTTGAAGTATTTCTTGGTAAAAACCATGTCTAATTTTACCTTAATAGTTAGCAATTTTCCATAAGCTTGAAATAATGATGATTTAATTTAGATATTTGCAAAAAAAAACAATGAGACAGCTTCTGTTTTTCTTTCTCTTTTTTCAAATTATAGTTTATGCTCAAGACCAAAATGTTACCTCAATACAGTGGAAAGGTAACAAAAAAATGAGTGTCAAATTCATGACAAAATTTATTGAAAGTAAGATCGGTCAACCATTGGATAGCTTAAAAATTAACAGAGATATTGCCGCTTTAACCCGTTTAAATGGTGTTTCAAATATAACTTTTGAAGTTGCTAAGACAAATTTAGGCTACGATTTAATCTTCAAGTTAATTGAGAATTGGAGTATTTTGCCCAATCTTTCGCTTTGGACCACGGACGAAGCTTCGGCAGCATACAGAGTTGGTATTTATGATTATAATTTTTTAGGAAATGATGCTACTTTAGGCGGATTTTATCAATACAACGGTGCTTCCTCTTTTGGAATAAATTTTTCAGCACCATTTTTATTCTCTTCTAATTTTGGCATTGAAACAAGTTTTCAGAAATTAGCAAGTATTGAACCCATTTTTATAATGAATAATCCCGCACGATACGAATATACAAATACCGGATTTGAAGTATTAGGCGTTTATCGTCTCAATTATAGAAATTCTGTTAAACTTGGCGTCAATTTGTTTAAAGAGAAGTACCAATATCTTTCTGGAGCTACTAATAGTGGTGTTTCTCAGTTCTTAGAAGTCAATAAAACATTATTTAAATCAAATTATAATTATGATAATTTATTATATGATTTTTATTTGGTAAAAGGATTTAGAAGTACTTTTTTTGGTCAATATGTATTTAGTTCTAATGATTTTCAGAACGATTTTATTATTGCTTGGAATGATTTTTCATATTTTAAACGAATAGGAAAAACAGGAAATTGGGCAAGCAGATTGCGACTGGGTTTATCATCTAATAATGAAAGTCCGTTTTCTCCTTTTGCTGTAGACAATAATTTGAACATTAGAGGTGTAGGTAATATCATTGATAGAGGAACTGGCGCTATCGTTTTTAATACCGAATACAGAACTACTTTATATCAAAAAAAATGGTTTGTATTGCAAGGTAATGCGTTTGTAGACAGTGGCACTTGGAGAAATCCTGGAGGTAGTTTTGATGATTTTGCAAATGCCGATAACATTAGAGTTTATCCGGGTTTAGGGTTACGATTTATACATAAAACCATATTTAATGCTACTTTTAGAATAGATTATGGTTATGGAATAACTAAAAATGCTTCTAACGGAATTGTTTTTGGCATTGGGCAGTATTTTTGATAGTAAGGTTCAGCAATGCTTTTCTCTTGCACCTACTTAAAATCTCAGTTCGATTATTAATTTTTAAACAATATAAACCCGAGCCTATTCTAGGTGAACTGAACTTAGTTAAATATAGATTTATGATTAATGGTTAAGGATATAGATGTAAGAAATAATACTATTTTCACATAGATTGATTATGTGAAAAGTAATATACCTATCCAATTCTTTTAAATACTAGGTAGTTCTATGTTTCTGTGTGGTAAAAACAATTAATCAATAACAGTCGAACTCAGGTTAATAAATTATTAAATAAACAAAATGGAAAAATTTTATTATTGTTTTTTGGTAGTTCTTTTTTTTAATAAGACTTGTGCTCAAGATAGCACCTATGTAAAAACCTATCCAGATTATGTTCAAATCAAAGCAGGACTTTCTTATAATGCTTTGAATTTAACTTTAAACCCAAGATCAAATGGGGTTACCAATTTTTTTAAACCCATTTTATACAGGCCTAGTGTGCGAAGTGGCATCGGTTTAGACGTTCAGTTCAAAGGGTTATCGCTGGGCTGGAGTTTTGGAATTCCGCAAAATAAACTTTTAAACAAAAGTCAGGCTGAAAGCAAGTACAGTGATTTTCAACTTCATTCTTTGGGAAAAAAAATAGGATATGATTTATTTTATCAAGTTTATCAAGGCTATTTTATAGAAAATCTTCAAAGAAGACTCGATGGCGTGGCTTTAGATTCAAGACCAGACTTAAGGACTAAAAACATTTCGGCCAATGTATTTTATGTTTTTAATGGAGAAAAGTTTTCATACAGTGCGGCTTTTTCTCAAGACAATAAACAGCTAAAAAAGGCTGGTTCGATAATATTATCCGCTTCATTTGGGTATTTTAATGTTAAAGGCGATTCGACTTTTATACCCGAATATGTCCAAATAGATTTTAATCCAAAAGCAAATGTCAATACTTTGACGCTTTATACTTTTGCGGTAATTCCGGGTTATGCCTACACTTATTTAATCGGGAAAAAAGGTTGGCACATCAGTGCTAGTGCCTCCGGATTTATTGGTATTCAGTACAATGATGGCGTATCGACTTTCTCGGATGATACGCGGTATAATTATTTTTTTAAAGGAATAGGTAGAGCTTGTATAGGCCATCACGGAGATAGTTGGGTCTATGGAGTTTCTGGTTTGACAGATATTCAGGGGCTAAACACGAGATATGTGCAGTATGGAACGGTCAATTTGGGTATTACAGCTACTTGTTCTTATAAATTTAAAACTAAATTTATGCAGGGAAAAAAATCTTTTTTTGACAAAAAACCTTTAGCAAAGAAAGATCCAAGCCCTTTAGAGCAAAAACTTAATTAAACGAATTTGTGCTTAATGATTGTAATAATCAAGTCCTCAATTAATAGTTTTTTTAATTTAATGAAGGACGCGAAATATTTGCCAAAACAACAAACTTTTACTTCAGCCCCCACCCAATAAATAATCTTGGCAACAATCCCCACTTGGATTTCTTCTTGTTTTTGAACTTTCATATGAAATTTGCCTAATTCAAAATTGGCTTTTGCCAAATAAATAGGCACCAATCTTTTAGATTTTCGTTTTCTTGCAGGCAAACGTTTAAATGGTTCAGATAGTTTTTGGCAAAATGCAAACGCTTGTACAAACGCTTTTGATTTAGTTTGAGTTTGTTTAGAGCCAAATTAATTTATAGATCAAAAAACCTCGCAATTCCCGAGATATTTTTTGTCTTTTGGGTTTTCAGAAGGCTACGAAGGTCGATTTCCTATTAGGTGTAGAGGTTTTACAAATGCAGATAAAATTAGATTTTATCTCTGTTTAGGGTTGCGATTTATACATAAAACCATATTTAATGCTACTTTTATAATAGATTATGGGTATGGAATAACTAAAAATGCTTCGAACGGAATTGTTTTTGGTATTGGTCAGTATTTTTAAAAGTTAGAAGATGGAAATTAGAAGATGGAAGTTTAGTGTTTTGCTTTTTTATTGTTTCATAGTATCTTTTTTTTGTTTAGGACAATCTAAAATCAATGGAATCAGTTTTGTGGCATCAAATAGAGAAATGACAAGCAAAGCTATCGAACCAATCATTGCGATAAATGCCAATTGGGTCAGTTTAATGCCTTTTGGTTTTATGAAATCCGAAAACGATTCGACTATAATTTTCAATAGCAATCGCCAATGGATTAACGAACGTAAAGAAGGAATTGAACAAACCGCTAAACTATTCAAAAACCAGAAGATAAAAGTAATGCTTAAACCGCAGATTTGGATTCCTAAAGGTGGTTTTACAGGTCATATAAAAATGAATTCGCCAAAGGAATGGCAAGCTTTAGAAAACAGTTATGAAAAATTCATACTTTTTTATGCCAAAATTGCACAAACTTCAAAAGTAGAGTTATTTTGTATTGGTACCGAAATGAATGCTTTTGTAGTAGCTAGACCGCTTTTTTGGAAAGCATTGATTGTCAAAATTAAGTCGGAATATAAAGGCAAAATTACTTATGCTGAAAATTGGGATACTTATAAAACAGTTCCTTTTATAGCTTCATTAGATTATATAGGTATCGATGCTTATTTTCCTTTAAATAATGCTAAAACACCAACTATAAAAGCATTAGAAACAGCTTGGCAACCTTTAAAAAAAGAAATGCAACAGTTGTCTAAAAAATACAATAAAAAAATTCTTTTTACTGAATATGGTTATCAAAGCAAAGACTTTACAGGATTAGAACCTTGGGATCATTCTAAAACTAGAACAGTAAATTTAGTAGCTCAAACTAATGCACTATCTGCACTTTACAATCAATTTTGGAAGGAAGATTGGTTTGGAGGCGGTTTTTTATGGAAATGGTATGATAATCACGCTCAATCAGGCGGCAGTAGCGACAGCGATTACACCGTTCAAAATAAGCCCGCAGAAAAGATTGTAAAAAACCAATATGCTAAAAAATTATAAATGTTTTCTAATTTTTTCATGTTCAATCGAGTGATGGGAATCTTTATAAACTACTTTGATATGTTTTAAAACAATTATTTGCGGTGATTGATGAATTACATCCAATTCTCTCGCAATAAAATTATAAACGGATCGGTAAGTCAACAAATATAAATAGTTAAAATCGGCGATTTCGGTCAATAAATCCTAGCCGTTTGTTAATCTTTCTTTTGCAAAAGCACTGATGCCGCAAGTCGTACTATCTTTAAAAATGATTTGTGGTTTTTGTTTAGACGCCGCAATTATAGCAATTATATCTTCGTCAGTTGTAATATTTTTCCAGTTGTTCATATGATAAATTTTAATGCTGTAATAATAATAAAAACATTCTTGAAATATATATTGATTTCAAGAATGTCTAAAATTTTATTTCGATTAGTATTTATTTTACACTAATTGTATAATGCGGCGTGGGATTCAAAGGGCAAGAATAAACATATTCTCCGGCTTTTAAGTCTACAATTCCGGTATATTGTGCTTCGCCTTTTTTTACCAATGCGGTTGTAAACGAATTGGTAACTGCTGTTTTCATCACATCGCCTTTTTGGTCAGCTGCCTTTTGAATTACAAAACCTAAATCCTTGTTTACATCTTTATTTACTACTCTAAACTGGTATTTACCTGGTTTTAAGTTTAAATTTTGAGTTAAAAATTGATCTTTAGTTTGGGTCAACTCGATAATAGTTACCTCTTTGTCAGTTGTTTGTGCTGCTGTTTTGTTGGCACCGAATAATGTAGTGGCTACTACGAAAGCGAATGTTAAGATTGATTTTTTCATTGTAATTATTTGTTTAAATTAATAATACAAAGATGTTGCGATTGTCGCTTTGTATGATAGGTAATTTTACCTTATAACTTGTCAATTATTCTTTAAACAATAAATTTAGAATTGGGTATTAAAAGATTTTCAGCACTTTTACTAATAATTAGATGCTTTTAAAATTGCATTTATTTCTTCTTCGGAAGCTATTTCTTTCCAGTTTTTCATTTATTATTGATGCAAATATGATTTAAAAAATTTTAGAAATTGTTATCAAGTTTACAAATTGAGTTATCAATTCTTCTTGACAATTTAGTTTAAATACTACAAAAAAATAATTTAATTATAAATGTATATTTGTTTTAAATAACCAGCAAATATGTTCAAAATTACTCATCTCACTACTAATAAAAATCACCATTCCATTTTTACCGAAGTAACTTATGAAAAAAATAATAGAAACGGATTGTTTTTATCAAGTCAAATTGGTGCTAAAAATTTCAGACTTCGAGAAAGTAAAGTAGGATATAGCACCGATTGGCACTTGGCAGGTGATGCAACTTTGATTATTATTCAGAAAGGAACATTACGAATTACTTTGCAAGATGGTCAATATTTAGATTTTAAATCTGGGCAAATGTTTATTGCAGCAGATAATTTAACGCAAGAAATCAGTTTTGATCAATCTATTCACGGTCATAAAGCAACAGTAATTGGAGATGAAAACTTATTAGCAACACATATTAAATTAGACAATTGGATAATTCCTTAATAGCTCGTTATTCTACTCTGATAATAATCTATTAAATCTTCTTGACTTTTACCCAACCAAAACATAAGATGAATCATTAAAAAATCAAATTTCAACTTCCACACTCCATTTTTTAGATATTTTCTAGCAGAAGTTACAACCGTTTTTTGAATGACTCTAAGCTCTGAATTTTTGTACAACCTAGAAATGAATTCTTTGTCTTCGTAAATGGTAAGATTTTCATCAAATCCGTTTAGTTTCTCAAATAAATTTCTTTCTACAAACAACGATTGATGACCACCACGGAAGATTTATGATTGTATTGCTCTTCCTTTTTGTGAATGAAGCACTTTTATTGAAGGATATATTTTTAAAACTTCTAAAGTGGCATCAGTGCTTCCGCCATCAACCACAATTATCTCATGTGTATATTTTGGAATTTTAATATCAAGTAAATAATCTAGCATTTTGCGATGCGATTTTCTTTATTAAGAATAGGCTTCATTCAACAAATTCGGACACGAAAACGAAGCACAATTAATGGCAAAATGTATTCTAGGTTCGTTCATTTTTCGCAACATTTTATGTTCAATATCTCCTAAAGAAATTTTCTCTTTTCCAGACGGAATAAATTTTTTGTCCCAAACGCTAGGTATGTCTTTAATGCTTTTTAGAGGATAATTATCGGTTACAATTTTTAGGGTATAAACATTATATTTGTTAATCCAAAAAGCTAATTCTTCATTTTTTGTCCATTTATCGGTGATTGGTTTCTTTTCAAATTGCTTCATAACTGCATCCAATTCTGCTTTGTTGGTTTTGATTTTATCGTAATTCACGTTTCCTTTTTCAGAAACATAATTAACTAAAAATTGGTTGTAATTCTTATAATCAAAATTTTTGCAAAACTCGCTGCACTTATAAATAATATGAAAAGTAACTTTTTCATTTTCTAAAATTTTAATGGATACGCTTCTTGATGTATAAAATCTTTCGGGAATTTTTCGTCTTCTTCAAATCCAAGTTCTATATCGCGACCATCACTTGGGACATAATTGGTTCTAAAAATATAATCCCAAACGCTTAAAGTAATTCCAAAATTCATTCCATATTTATTTGGCATTTGCTTACTGTGATGCCAAATGTGCATTTTTGGATTGTTGAAAATGTATTTTAAAAATCCGTAATCCCAACCCAAATTTGCGTGGTTTAAATGACCAATTGTTATCGCAAAAAAGTGCACAATAAATACATCTTGAACGCTAAATCCGCCAATAATTGCAAGCGGAATGTACAACATCGATTTGTAAATTACGGGTTCCATCCAATGGTAGCGCAAGTGCGCTGCAAATCCCATTTGTTTTACCGAATGATGCACTTTGTGAAAATTCCAAAATAGCGGAACGCGATGCAACATTCTGTGTGTTATCCATTGTATAAAATCCGACACCAAAAAGAAAACTAAAAGCGAAACTACTTTTGGATAATGTGATAAATCAAATAGTTGAAACGAAGTTGGTTGTAATTTAAATAGTGATAGAAATTCAGTAAACAGTTGTTCTGTTACATTGGAAAGGGCAATTAAAACAATCAGATTTAATAAAAAGAAATTAAAAAACATATAAAAAATATCCAGCCAAAAATCTTTTCTAAGAATAGGTTGGTTTTTTCGCCACGGAAATATAATTTCAAGAATAAAAACTAATAAAGAAATCAAGATTAATCCATAGAAATAGTTTTCGATATGCAACGAAAACAATTCATTTTTCAAGTAATTGAAATAATCAGAATACGAGTTGATTACGATATTTTTGTAATTGTTCATTTTTAAAATTTAGTGTAAACCCCAAAATTTAGCGTTGGAGCTAACGGAGCATTATCAATTCCGGTCGCGCCAATGATAGCAAAATTAGCTCCAAATTTATCTTTTTTAAACTCGTAATTTCCTTTAATACCAACAGCGTTGTAGGTTTGTCTATCTAAATACGATGGCCATTGATTTAAATCATTATCAAAAGCACTTTCTTTAGAAATTATATTTCTGGTGTCAAAAATAAATATCAGGTGTCCTTTTTTAATTATCTCGTAACCAACTTCAAAAGTGGCTTTCAAATAATCAGAATAGTCATTATCCATATAGCCATAACCAACATTACCATAATAATACCATTTTCCTGAGCTGGAACCTGCAGTAAAATAAGGTAAAAAAGTATTCGCATTAAATCCGGTTGTTAATCCAATAGCAGCGTCTTTTGTTATAGAATTAGCCGAATAAAGCAATCCTGTACTAATTTTCCATTTTTTATCATACAATTTGTATTTTAAACCTACAGAAACATTTCCTAAGCCAGATAAACTTTCCGAAATTGATCCAGTTTTGCTTTCATAACTTACCGATTTAAAAGGAACAATCAATTGCGCTTCTAAATTATTTGTAATCCCATATTCGCCATAAGCTTGCCAGGTAACATCGGTAATATCGGTTTGCAAAACTGTTTTTTCGCCGTCAAATTGAATTTCGTCGTAAAACAATCCTGTAAATCCGAGTTGGACATAAGATTTTCCTTTGTCACGTGTCCACGGACTTTGGGCAGTTGCTATTTGTGTGCAAACAAAACCAATGATAAAGAGTAAAGTTAGTTTGTTCATAATTAAAAATAGTTTTAATATTAGTTCACCGAATTTAAATAATTTACCAACAGTGCAAAAAAAATTAACTAAATTTTGTTAGTAATAAATGGTTCTTCGACAAAAAGATTATGTCACAACAAATGAATTTTGAACCTAAAACTGCTTTTTTATTTTTTGCAAATAGCGAAAGTTTCCAAAGTGCGGCAAAACCAATTGCAGGAAAAAAAACTAAACTTGCTATTGTGGTATAAAATGAATGAAAATACAATAGCTTTATCAAGCAATCGATATAAATTATGCTCGGGTATCAAGTCCTGTAAATGAACTTTATAGCGCATTTTTGACGTGAGTTCTTTTCTTCCTTTCATAGTTATAAATACAATTTTCTTTACTTCTTTGCAAGTTTTTTTTGATATATTTGTTGGAGTTGTGCAACAAGCACATACGCTACAAGCAAGCTAGGTATTTGGCTTAATTTGAAAATAGTTTGAATTTGATGCATTTGTTTTTAACCGAAAGATTACGCATCATTAGTCCCAGCCGTTGTGTAGTGCGGGAGCCAATGGTAACTATTATAAAACATAACGTAAATCTATGAAAACAACATTAATTCTACTTTTTTTAATTACAAGCCATTTTTTGTCTGCACAAAATCTTTCGAATTCTAATACACGAAAATTCATGGATGCGGATTTGACTTTAATCGTAAGAGATTGGAATTTTGTTGCAAATCTAAAATCTGGTACTGGCGAAACAGTTTCATTTTTTTCAATTGAAATTACAGATTTGAAAACGGGTCACACAATTAAAGCTCTTCAAGTAGACATGTCAGTAAATTGTAATGGTTTTACTTATACTAAATCATCATGGGTTGATCTTAATGAGATATCAGAATTCTTAACTTTTATCGAAGATTACGTCATACCTAGAATTTCGAAAAAGACAGAAAACAATAAGTCAAATAATTATATCTTTAAATCTAAAGAAATCGTAGTCAGCTTTGTTGTTGGAGATTTTACAAATAAATTGTCTGTTTATCTCAAAGATGAAGGCGTTGTTAATGAACAATGTTATTTTTGGACTGAAACTCAAATCGGAAAATCTCGAGAACTAGCAACTGTCTTACAAACATTAAAACAATAACAGTTGCTAACACAGGTTTGCTTCAATGGCGAGTTAGAGGATTTTTTGAAATAGCACAATTGTTTAATTTAAATTTTTCTACATCTTTAATGACTTGGTGTTGCTTCGTCGCCACTTAAAGCAAGCCACGAGCCAATGGGAAAAAGAGTCCCAAAGGGCGATTTTTCCCATTGGCTCCCGCTACGCTGTTGCTGTGAAAACATCGTTGCCTTCGCTTTGACGGATTCTCTTCGAGAGCAAGCTCTCTCGAGAACCTCGACAAAGCGGGAGCCATTCCGCGTTGATTTTATGACTGCTGAAAATCAAAAGTTTCTTTTTATATTTGTCAATGCTTAATGAATTAAAATATGAACTACACAATGTCCTTTCAGGAAAGAGCCAAATTAGGATTGGAACAATTATCCAAACAATTGCCAGTTACCTTAACGATGGCGAGAAATCAGGCACAAGCGCTGAAGTCGAAAAGTATTTCAAAAAACAAGAAGCAAAGAAGTTAGAAGATTACATTACAAAGAATAATCTTTGGATTGACAATATAGATTTTTCCCAATATGTAAGTGAAGGCGCAGAACAGAAAGTCTATCTTAAAGACAGCGAACATGTCCTAAAACTTAACGATGCAATTTATTACAACTCTTGGAAAGATTATTTCTATAATTTATTGCTTCATAATTATTTCTTTTCCGACACTGCTTATGAGTTTTTGGGTTTTACAAAGAATGATAAAGTTTTATATGCTGTGGTTCAGCAAAATTATGTTTCAATTACTTCGAGTACAGATTTGAGTAAAGTCAAAGAATTTCTAACATTGAATGGCTTTGAAAATAATCGTAATAATGACTATATTCACTCAGAATTGGGAATCATTTTAGAAGATTTACATGATGAAAATGTTTTGACGAGAAATGATGTTTTGTATTTTATAGATACAGTATTTTATTTAACAGAAAATTTTTGGGTAAAATAAAAACTATCGCCAACAGCAGTTTTCAAAAAATTGCTTGTTTTGTGGTAGTGGAAAAAATACTTTTCATAACTTCGTTTTCAAGTAGTTGAAAATAATTTGTTCCGAAATCCGCTACATCGCCAAGCGGCCAAACGATGGGAAAAATCGCCCTTTGGGACTCTTTTTACTATTGGCTCCCGCTACGCTGTTGCTATCAAAACATCCTTGCCTTCGCTTTGACGGATTCTCTTCGAGAGCAAGCTCTCTCGTGAACCTCGACAAAGCGGGAGCCATAACCTGCAATCTTAAAAGACGACATCGTGAAAATGAGAAAATCTATACTATTTATACTGACAATTATTATCTCAAATGTATCTTTCGGACAGAGAACTGAAATAGTTTACTTGAACGAGAATGACAGCACTTCAAATATGTATATCGCTGTGTTTCCTAAAAATGAAATTGTAAAATCATTTATGGTATTATTAGACGGTTTTGGGAATTCGCCTAAAGGCGTTTTATCACAGACAGACATTCCAAAATATGCTTCAAAAAATGGTGTCTTGACAATAATTCCATTATTAAAGACAGGCACAACATATTGGGGAAGTGACAATGCTTCTCAGCAATCACTAAAAGAAATCCTTAGTCTTGTTGTTTATAAATATCAACTCCAAGACAAAGATTTTTATATTGGTGGATTTGGAATTGGCGGAACTTGTGCTGTGAAATATACAGAATTAGCAGTTCAAGAAAATTATGACATTAAACCAAAAGCAGTATTTGCAATTAATCCAATCCTTGATTGGGTACGTTATTATAACGGAGCAAAAAGAGTTGTAAGACTTTCAGACTCTACAAAAGTTAACGATGAAGTTTTCTATATGATAAACAGGATAGAAAAGGAAATGGGAGGAGCACCTGAAACTGCATTGCAAAATTATTATTCACAATCACCATATTCGTTTTCTGATACCACACAAAAAGCAATAAAAAACTTAATCAATATTCCAATTATGATTATTTCAGAACCTGATATTCAGTGGTACTTAAAAGAACGTAATTATGATTACTCATATAACAACATTATTGACCAAGTAGCAATGATTAATGAGTTACAAAGATTAGGTAATAAAAATACTGTTTTAATTACAACAATAAACAAAGGTTACAGAATGCCGAATAAAGTTAGACATCCTAATTCTTGGAGCATTGCAGACCCGAAACAAATAATAAAATGGCTACAAACACTCTGATAACAGAGCCAGCAGGTAACACGGGTTTGTCAAAAGTGGGGGTTCAGTGCTCCGCAGACACATTTGTGGTGAAAATCGCCACATCGCCAAGCCCGAAAACATTAGCAATAATACTAAAAAAAAACAAAAATAGTTTTCATATTAATTTTAAATGTATTTACTTTGTAATAACATTTAAAAAATAAATTATGGAAACTGCGATTATTCAAATTGGAAACTCAAAAGGTTTGCGCTTAAGCAAAACCATTTTAGATAAATATAACATTAAGGATAAAGTAGAAATTATCCTCGAAATGGGACAAATCATTCTTAAACCTATCGAATCACCAAGAAAAAACTGGGAAACAGCATTTGAAAAAATGAATTCAAAAGGTGACGATAAAATGTTAATGAATGACATTTTTAATGATGAAAACTTTGAAGAATGGAGTTTAATCAATATTCAATAGTTTTAGTAAATCTTGATCCAAGATTGGGAAGTGAAATTCAAAAAACAAGACCGTGCGTAATTGTTTCTCCAAATGAAATGAATAAATATTTGAACACAATTGTGATTGCGCCAATGACTTCAGGTTTAAACAAATACCCAACAAGAATTCACGTAAATCATGATGGTAAAAAAGGAATGATTGCTATTGACCAAATCAGAACGGTTGATAAAAAGAGAATTATTAAAGTTTTAGGTAAATTGAATAAAACTGAAATAAAATCAACTAAAGAAGTAATAAAGGAAACATTTGTCGATTAAGTACTATTGCTAACAGTAGTTTTCAAAAAATTGCTTGTTTTGTGGTAGTGAAAACATCGTTGTCTCACGACGTTCTCCCATCAATCGCTTTGACGGATTCTCTTCGAGAGCAAGCTCTCTCGAGAACCTCGACAAAGCGGGAGCCATTGTGTGCTATTTTCGAGCGACAGAAAACCGAAAAAAATAAGAAAAATGACTTTTGAAATCATTAAAAATTGGATAATAGAAAATAAAGATTCACTAATAGTAGAATTGGTAATGTTTTGTTTTTTTTGGTTAAGTGGAAAATTGTTTTTTATTGGCAAAAAATTACCCGAATTGATTAAAAAATTATCAAAATATAGAATAGTAAAATATTTAGAATTAGTTCTATTATATATATTACCAATTTTATTTATTATAATTTCAATTTACGATGACACAACAAAACCGACATACAAAAATATCTTTATTTTTATTGTAATATGTGTAACATTCATATTCAATATACTTATGAATAAAATAATTGGCATTTATGATATGATAAAGCAATTGACAACAATAAGTTCTAATAAGCTGAAAATTATAGATGAAGAATTTGGAGTTGTTCATCAAAGAATTGAAAACCTTAAAAAAATAACTAAACTAAACAAATATGAAAATTAAATTTTTAACCTTAACATTTTTATTGTCAATAACATATTCCTTTTCTCAAGTTAAAGTGAATAGTAATAATATTTGGACAGCAAAAGAATTCAGTAAAGAAATATCACTTTTTAAATCAAAAGAATTTTTATTTAAAAATGTTTTAGGTTCAACAAATCAAGTAGTTTCATTTGAAGTTATTCCACTTGCAGCTGCAAGTTCGGGAGAATTAACAACTTTGCTATATAAATGTGACGCTAAACAAAAAGAAGGGTTAATTTTAGGATTTTATGGTGATTATTGGAATGAAGCAGGTGTTTTGTATCAAGGATATTCATTCAAAAATCTTGAAAAAGAAAAAGCAATGGAATTTCTTAATAAAATTGTAACTTCAATAGAAGAAAATAAAAAATTTTTAAATGACAATGGCGACAATAACAACATCTTTTTCAAATATGATGATATGGACGTTTTAATATGGACTAATGCCGGAACTTACTCAATAAGAATTTTTTGGCAAGGTTTTGATTCCACTTGGGAAAAAACAGCTTTTGAACGTTCAAAAAGAAGATTTGAAAAGAAAATTAAACAATAAAACAACTAAATTATGAAAACAGATTTTTACACAAAAACAGTATTAACGATTATTGCTTTATGTTTATCAATTTTAACATTACAGAATATTGATATAATTCCAAAAGCATATGCATCTGAACCTAATAAAAGCATAAATATAGAACCTTCAAAAAATTATGGTTTAGTTCCAATAAATGCAGATGGTTCAATCAATGTAAATATTAAATCAACTAGCTCACCAATGGAAGTGGAAATCTCAGAAATTAGTACTTCTGACAAGCTAAATGTTAAAATTCATGAAGTAGATACATATGCTTTTACTTATTGTACAGTTCCAGTTAAAATAAAATAAAAAAAACAGCACACAACAGCGGTAGCTGTTGCGCAACATCATTCAAAAAGTAAAATTTAAAATTAAGTATAAAAATCAACCTCGTTTAAGCACATTTAAGCGAGGTTTATTTTTGGCCAAGGGGTTTTACCTTACCTAAATGTATGTTTTTTACAAAAACAATTAGAAGTTGTTTCATAAAAGAACAAAGGAGTTAATATACTTTTTTTCCTTTAATTAAATATTTGCTCCATTCTTTAGAGAATGCGTGAACGTTTTCTGTTGGAACTTGATTGTTATCTATAACTTTCTGGTCTTTATTTTTCCATTCAAAAATCCCTCCATACAAATTAAAAACATTTTTATAGCCTATTTTTTTAAGCTTTGTACCGATATTCTCGCTTCGAACTCCCACTGAACAATAAACGATTATAGTGTCGTTAAAATTTTTATATTTTTCTCGCACAATTTTCATATTAAATTTATCGTAGCCAATAAAATAAGCATTTTTGATGTGACTTACATCAAATTCTTTTTGCTCTCTGGTGTCGAGAAGAATAGGATTTTTTAATGATTTTAATTCATTGATGGAGATGTAAGGAACTGTTTTTTTATTGTATTTGACTAAAATGCTATCAATTGGAGATTGAGCAAATGATATGGAAGATAAAATGATCAAACAGAATAAATATTTCATTTATAAATTTTAATTATCCGACGTTTATATATTATTTCCTTACAAAATTAGCCAATCATTTTTGATTGAGAAGTATAGTGGTCTAGTTTACTTTTCAAAATTTAAATTTCCTGACTTAGTTTATAATCCAATATTTTAAAAATAGGATTTATAGATTTCACTGTTTAGTCCTCTATTTATTAAAACTCCACATCATTTTATTATAAAAAATAATAAAATAGTTTTTCAAAAGGCATTTAGGTATAAAACATATCTAAGCGCCTTTTTTTATTGCTATCAGATATTAATAATTCACTTAATTATCGACATTAATATTAAAAAATTGTAAAAATAGTCGTGAAATGTAAAGTGCTTTACATTTTGATTTTACAACCCCATATACATTTGTTAAAAATTTAAACATCATGAAAACAAAATCAATTTTAGTATTAGTAATTCTTTTTTTAGGATTAGTATCATTTGCCCAAACGGCAGAAAAACAGTTCAATAACCTTAATGACAAAGGTGTAATTATTGATGGTTACGATACTGTAGCTTTTTTTACAGATAGTAAACCAGTCAAAGGTGACGAGAAATTTAATTATTCTTACAATGGTGCAAAATACTTTTTTGCTTCTCAAGAGCATTTAGATTTATTTAAATCAAATCCAGCAAAATATGTACCCCAGTTTGGCGGTTGGTGTGCTTATGCAGTATCACTTGGCAGAGTTGCTCCTGTAAATGTAGAATTTTGGTCTATTGTTGATGACCGTTTGCTTTTGCAACACAACAAAAGAGCCAATGACGGTTGGAACAAAGATGTAAAAGGAAATTTAACCTTAGCCGATCAATATTGGCCAGCGGTTTCTTCAAAAAACGGCGAGCAAATTGTAACCGAAGTGGAAAAAGCTTTTTACAATAACGAAGATGATAATGGTGTTTCAATAGGTGGTTACGATCCTGTTGCTTATTTCACGATGAACAAAGCTATAAAAGGCGACAAAAACTTTTTTGCAAGATTTGAAGGCGCAACCTACTGGTTTTCATCACAAGCTAATGCGGATATGTTTAAAAACAATTCTAAAATGTTTGCTCCTAAATACGGTGGTTTTTGTGGTTATGCTATGAGTGATGGCGGTAGAAGAAGACCTGTAAACCCAAAATTATTTTCGATTGTAGATGGACAATTAATTCTACAACATTCTAAAGGTGCGGTCGATTTATGGAACAAAGATATTGTAGGTCAAAAAGTAAAAGCAGATAATTTTTGGCCAACTGTGGTTACTAAATTTCACGGTCAAAAAACAGCATTTGATTAATAACACAAAGCTAATTTTAAATTAATCAACATGACTAAATATATTTATAGTTTTATTTTCACAATTACAATTTCTTTATTTTCTTTTTCACAAGTTACTGATGTAAAAAGTGTAGCATTTACAGTAGCTGATTTAAACAAAGAAATACAATTTTTTGAAAGCGTTTTACAATTTAAAAAAGTAAATGAGTTTGCTTTGGATGCCAAAACATCATTAGATCTTTTTGGGGTAAAAACCAAACAAACAAAAATTGCCGTTTTACAGCTTGGAGAGGAAACCATTCAGTTAATGCAATTTGAAGGAGTTCAAAACAAATCATTTCCTATTGATAGTAAAAGTAATGATTTGTGGTTCCAACATATTGCAATTGTGGTAAATGATATGGACAAAGCCTACCAAATAATTAAAGCCAACGATTTACAATTTGTATCATCATCGCCGCAAACGTTACCCAATTATTTACCGAATGCAGCTGGTATATCTGCTTTTTATTTTCAAGATCCCGAAGGACATATATTAGAATTAATTCATTTTCCAAAAGACAAAGGAAATCCAAAATGGCAAAAAACTTCCGACAAACTATTTTTAGGAATCGATCATTCTGCCATTGGAATTGACAAAACAACCAAATCATTGCCTTTTTATACCCAAATCTTAGGACTACAAGTTGGTGGAAATTCTGAAAATTACGGTACCGAACAAGAACATTTAAATCAAGTTTTTGGTGCTCATTTATTGATCACGGGTTTACACGCAAATACAGGTTTTGGAGTTGAATTTTTAGATTATATAGCTCCTCAAGGCGGAAAATTATATCCAAAAGAAAGTTCCCCAACCGATTTATGGCATTGGAACTATATTTTTAAAGCCAATAATCTTGAAAAAATATATACCGATTTAAAAGCAAAAGAGTACAAACTAATTTCAAATGGAATCGTCAATCTAAAAATACCAGAAACAGAAATTTCTGGAAAAGCATTGCTTGTTAGAGATCCAGACGGTCACGCATTACTAATTTATCAAAATTAAAATAACCTAAATATTATAAACAAATGAAAAAATCAATTTTATTATCGTTCGCAATTGTAACATTCTTTGCAACAAACAGTATTCAAGCTCAAGTTAAAACAACCTATCAATTAACGATAGAGGCTTCAAAAAAAATAATGACAAACGCATTAGAATATGCAAAAACGGTGAAATCTCCTGGAGGTTCAATTGCCATTGTTGACGCAGGTGGAAATTTAATTTTATTTGAAAGAATTGACAGCACGTTTCCAGCATCGGCAGGAGTTGCTATCGAAAAAGCAAGAACATCTGCACTTTTTAAATTTCCTTCACAAAAATTTGAAGACGCTGTAAATGGTGGAAGAGTCGCTTTGGTTACCAATGGATATAACTATCTAAAAGGTGGATTGCCAATTGTGTATAAAGGCGAAGTTATTGGAGCAATCGGGCTAAGCGGTTCTGCAAGTGCCGATCAAGATGTAGAAATTGCTAAAGCTGGTGCTGAAACTAAAATTGACTAAACATGAAAACTAAAATTTTATTAATACTGCTTTTATTTGCATTTAGCAAATTGGCAGTTGCTCAAGACATTCGTGAGCTTTCGTTTGGAAAACCTTTTTCAATCGTAAATTTAAAATCATCCGAAGGAACAAAAGCTGTTAATGGTCAATGGAAATTTTCTAATGCCACTATTGTAGAACAAACTTTTAACGAACCTGGAAGCAGCAAAACCGATAATCTAAAATTGTATCCAACAGGAAAATCAATAGTTACGCACAATATTGCTCCTAAAGCTGGTGCAAAAGATTTTGATGACAAATCTTGGGAAAATTTAGCTCCAGAAAGTTTAGAAGATAGAAAAGGAACTGGATTGTTGTCTTATGTTTGGTACAGAATCAATGTGACTATTCCAGCAACCTTAGCAGGAAATTCGGTAGACGGTTCGACGGTTTATTTTGAAATTGTAATGGATGACTATGCCGAAGTATTTGTTAACGGAAAACTGAATAAAACTTTTGGAGATGCTGGCGGACAATCCATTTCAGGCTATAATTCCAGAAATAGAATTGTTTTGACCAACAATGCAAAAGCGGGAGAGCAATACCAAATCGCTATTTTGGGAATTAACGGACCGATGGCTGATTTACCCGATAATTATATTTGGATTCGTTCAGCAACACTTGATTTTTATAAGCAAAAACCAGCCAATGCCGATTGGGATTCTATTGGAAAAATAGAAAAAGACGATACGGCTTTAGATAATATTTTGTTAACTGATGCAAAAGTAACCAAACTTGCCGATGGATTTTCTTTTACCGAAGGACCGGTTTGGCATAATGACGGTTTTTTATTGTTTAGCGATCCGAATCAAAATGTAATTTACAAATATGATCCCATAACTTCAAATGTTTCGGTCTATATCACTAAATCCGGTTATGCCGGAATGGATATTGGAGAAAGAAAACAACCAGGTTCTAATGGTTTAGCTTTCGATAAAGAAGGACGTTTACTAGTTTGTCAACACGGCAATAGAAGAATTATTCGTCATGAAAAGAAAGGACCAATTACCGTTTTATCAGACAATTGGGAAGGTAAAAAATTAAACTCTCCAAATGATATTGTGCTTCGTTCTGATGGCACAGTTTATTTCACAGATCCACCTTACGGTTTACCTAATTTTTACAATGATAAAACCAAAGAGACCCCAGATCAAGGTGTTTATGCCATTATAGATGGTAAAACAATTCTTGTTGCAAAAGACTTAGGCGGTCCAAATGGAATAGCGTTTTCACCTGACGAAAAATATTTATATGTAAGCAATTGGGACATTCGGGATATTCATAAAACCAAAGTAATTTGGAAATATGAAGTTCAGAAAGACGGCACTTTAAAAAATGGAAAGGAATTTTTTAATATGAATAGCACTCCCGATGAAGAAGCTTTAGACGGATTAAAAGTAGACAATCAAGGAAATATTTTTTCTTCTGCTCCTGGTGGTGTTTGGATTATTTCTCCACAAAGAAAACTACTCGGAAAAATAACTGCTCCAGAACGTCCTGCTAACATGGCTTGGGGTGGAAAAGACGGTAAAACACTATATCTCACGGCGCATTCTAGCTTGTATAAAATAGAAACGCTTACAGGAAAATAAACCCGATTTTATTTTTAGTAAAAACTTTACTTCAAATGTAAGATACTTGACAAAGCATACAATAGATGACCCTTAAATTTGTTAAAAAAATAAAAACAATGTACGATATTATTATTATAGGAACAGGCTCAGGCGGAGGAACAATTGCTCAAAAATTAGCGCCATCTGGAAAAAAAATTCTAATTATAGAACGAGGGGATTTTATTCCTCGTGAAAAAGAAAATTGGGATATGGAAGCGGTATCTAAAGGTCGTTATCGCACCACAGAAAAATGGTATGATGCAGCTGGAAACACTTTTGAACCCTATACACATTATGTTGTAGGCGGTAATAGTAAAATGTATGGTGCTGCGAGTTTTAGATTGAGAGATGAAGATTTTAATGAAGTCAAACATTATGCAGGAATTTCTCCTGAATGGCCTTTAACAGCAAACGATTATTTGCCTTATTATAAAGAAGCTGAAGCATTATTTTCAGTTCATGGACAGAAGGGATTAGATCCATTTGAACCAAAAAATCAAAGCGATTTTCCTTTTGAACCGATTCCAGTTGAGCCATTTACAAAAGAGTTATACATCAATATGCATAAAATCGGAATTAGAGCTTTTCCAATTCCAATGGCAGTAAAGCTTGCGCAAGATGAAAGTACTCCAGATGCTCCTCATATTTTAGGAAACTTTGATGGTTATCCTGATCCTTCAGAAGCTAAAGTCGATTCGCATACTTCTGGAATTCGAAGTGCTTTAAAATATCCTAATGTTACACTTTTAACCAATGCCAAAGCGACGAAATTAAATACTGATGAATCGGGTAAAAAAGTAGTTTCTGTTGAAGTTGAAATTAATGGCGAAATGAGTACGATTGCTACAAATTTAGTAGTCCTAGCTGCTGGGGCAATTAATTCTGCTGCTTTATTATTAAAATCTTCAAATGAAAAACATCCGAATGGTTTAGCC
>JANOEE010000015.1:0-705909 GCA_031413015.1 Bacteroidota bacterium
CGCTTATATTTCATTAAGCCCAGAGTTTACTCCAAAAATGGAAGAGAAAATAATAAACGGATTGGCTACCTCAAAAACACCTATTTTTTATTACCAATCTACCTCTGATAGTGATCTTAAAAAGACCCGAAAACAACTTCAAACTCTTGATGTAGAAATCAAAAAACTAACAAATGGAAATTTGGTTTATAAATTTGATGATTTTAAAAATGCGACACACTACTCACTAGTTTTATATTCAATACCTAATGCATTGTATACCGTTTTTTCAGAGTTTCAACCCATCTCAACTACTGAATACCAAGAAAAAATTGCTGTGTTACCAAGCGATTATTCCGGCTATTTAGCCGCTAAGTACGAAACCATAGAAAAGGTTTATGGGGTAAAAATGCCCGTAAGACTCAATGATTTCAATGCAATAGAAACTGCAATTTTAAAAAATAATGCTTACAATGAGTTGGATCAATTGTCTATTTTAGCAGACAAAAGCTACCCAAAAAAAATGTTAGCAGATTACTATTTGGGCTTGATGTTTGAAAAAAAGGACGATAACAAAAGAGCGATAAGATATTATCTTTCTGCATTTCAAAAAGAAGAAATTGGAGATTTGACTAAAGATATAGTAATGCAAAAAGTAGAAGAATTGAAGAAAAAGCAAGGTAAAAAAAATGTAGAAATCGAAGAGATTGAAACCGAAACGCCTGCAGAAGAAAAAAAACCATAAAATGTCAAAAGTAAAAACTTCCTTTTTTTGTCAAAATTGTGGTGCTCAATATTCAAAGTGGCAAGGCCAATGCAATTCTTGTAAAGAATGGAATACTGTTGCCGAAGAAATCATACAAAAAGAAGAAAAAAAAGCTTGGAATACTTCGTCTACTGAATCTAAAAAAACAATCCAGCCTTTAAAAATTAATCAAATTGATGCTACACTTGAAATCCGAATGGATACTTGTGATGGCGAACTCAATCGCGTCTTAGGCGGCGGCATCGTTCCTGGATCTTTGATATTATTAGGCGGTGAACCCGGGATAGGAAAGAGTACTTTGCTTTTGCAAATTTCTTTAAAACTGCCTTATAAAACCCTATATGTTTCTGGCGAAGAAAGTCAAAAACAAATTAAAATGCGCGCAGAGAGAATTACGCCTGATGGTGATAATTGTTATGTGCTCACAGAAACCAAAACCCAAAACATTTTCAAACAAATTGAAGCTGTAGCGCCAGAAATCGTAATCATAGATTCTATACAAACCTTACATACAGATTATATAGAATCTTCTCCTGGAAGTATTTCGCAAATTAGAGAATGTACGGCAGAATTGATAAAATTTGCAAAAGAAAGCAATGTTCCTGTCATTCTAATTGGACATATTACAAAAGACGGCAGTATTGCTGGACCTAAAATTCTGGAACACATGGTCGATACTGTTTTGCAGTTTGAAGGCGACAGAAACCATGTTTACAGGATACTGCGTTCGCTCAAAAATCGTTTTGGTTCCACCGCTGAACTAGGCATTTATGAAATGCAAGGAACAGGTCTTAGAGAAGTTTCCAATCCGTCAGAAATATTGATTTCTCATAAAAACGAAGAATTATCTGGAACCGCAATTGCCTCAACACTAGAAGGAATGCGTCCTTTAATGATAGAAATACAAGCACTGGTAAGCACTGCGGTTTATGGAACGCCGCAACGCAGTACAACAGGTTACAATGCAAAAAGACTCAATATGATTCTGGCTGTACTTGAAAAACGTGCAGGATTTAGACTAGGCACGAAAGATGTGTTTTTGAATGTAACAGGTGGCATTACCGTTGATGATCCAGCAATAGATCTTGCTGTAGTTGCTGCTATTTTATCCTCAAATGAGGATATTTCTGTAGGCAAAGATTTTTGTTTTGCTGGAGAAGTAGGTTTGTCGGGAGAAATTAGACCCGTAAATCGTGTGGACCAACGCATACAAGAGGCAGAGAAATTAGGTTTTGGGACTATTTTTGTTTCAAAATACAACAAAATTTCATTAAAAAACACTGGAATAAAAATACGCTTGGTCACAAAAATTGAAGATATCGTTAGCGAATTATTCGGATAATGTTAGATTATTAATACCTCAATTTATTACTTTTTTATAAAAATATGAGAACCAGAAACCAAAAAATAATATTAGGCGCAAAAATTTTCGGAGTCTTTTTTGTGATTTTAATAATTGTCTTTTTTATTTTTCGTGATGCGCTCTTACAAAGTGCCATTGCCAAAGTTTGCAATAAAATGGAACGTGATTACAACAGTACTTTAATAATAGAAAAAGCTTCCTTTGAAGGTTTTACTGGCATCGATATTAGCGAAATTGCATTGGTCCCGAAAAATGCCGATACCATTTTTAAAATCCAAAAAATGAAAACCAGTGTCAGTTTCTGGAAATTATTGGTTGGTGACATCCAACTGGGCACCCTAGAAGTAAAAAATGGTTTTGTGCATTTGATAAAAAACGAAAAAGGTAAAAATTTTGAAGCATTTTTGAAAAAAGATGTTACTTCAGGAGAAACAAAAAATTCGAACAAGAAAAGAGATTATGCAGAGATGGCTTACAATCTTATTTCAAAAGCACTGAATTTAGTGCCTACAGATATGAGTTTAGAAAATCTTTCTTTTAAGCTAAATGATGACGGAAAAAAAGCTACGATTCACATTAAAAAATTAGTATTAGAAGACAAAGAATTAGACACTTCTATCGATGTTCAAACCAATACTTTTGCGCAAAGATGGAGGATCAAAGGTTTTGCAGACCCTAGAAACAACAAGGCAGACATTCGGTTTTTTAATGTAGATACTGGCGCTATAAAAGTGCCTTATTTTGATGAACGTTTTAATTTAAAATCAAGCTTTGACTCGATTCGTCTTAATGTTGAAGATATTGATATGGATGGTGACGAATTGCATATTGAAGGCTTTACATCAATTGTTAACTTAAAAGTCAACAATCCTAAAATTGCCAGTAAAGACGTTGTGATCAAAAAAGCGCAGTTCAATTATCATTTTTTATTGGGTAGCGATTTTATTTCAATAGACAGCAGTTCAACCGTGGCGTTTAACAAAATAAAATTCAATCCTTATTTGTCTTATAATACAGCATCTGATACTGTGTATAAACTAAAAGTGAATATTCCTAAAATGAAAGCGCAGGATTTCATTACCTCATTGCCAGATGGGTTGTTTACTAATTTTCAAGGTATGGAGGCGCAAGGCAATTTCATGTACAATCTTGACTTTATGTTCAATAAAAACAAGCCTAACAAACTTCTTTTTGATAGCAAACTCAAAAAAGAAAATTTAAAAATTATTAAATACGGTCAAGCCAATTTGAACAAATTAAACGGTGAATTTGTGTACCGAGCCATCATAAAAAACATTCAACAAAGACCGGTTTTAGTAGGGAATTCAAACCCAAACTACACGCCTTTGAGCCAAATTTCTCCTTATTTAAGGAAGTGTGTCTTGACTACTGAAGATCCATCTTTTTTCTCACATCGTGGTTTTATAGGCGAAGCTTTTAAACAATCTATCATAAAAAATATTAAAACCAAAAAGTTTTCTCGTGGCGCAAGCACTATAAGCATGCAATTGATTAAAAATGTGTTTTTGACTAGAGAAAAAACCCTCTCTAGAAAATTAGAAGAAATATTATTGGTTTACATTCTTGAAAATAATAGGATTAGCAGTAAAGAACGCATGCTTGAAGTCTATTTTAATATTATAGAATGGGGGCCAAACGTTTACGGAATTGGCGAAGCAAGCCGCTTTTATTTCCAAAAAAATCCTGCGGATTTGTCACTTAATGAATGTTTGTTTTTAGCCAGTATTATTCCGCGACCTAGAAGTTTTATGTACCAGTTTAACGATGAAGGCAATCTAAAAGGCTTTGCAAAAAGCCAACAATCTTATTTGACCAATTTGATGATGAGAAGAGGCGTGCTACAAGCCGATGATACTGTTTTTAAATCTTGGCCAGTAATCATTTCTGGGAGGGCAAGATCTTTTATCAGAATAAAAGTAAAAGATACTGTACAAATTGATTCGGTTGCGGTAGATGAGGAATTTGAATTTTAATCTATTTTGTTTTTAATCACGTTACATAAAATTACATTTTAAAATTATTGAGATGAAAAAAATAATATGTTTTTCTTGGCTTTTAATCACTGGACTTTCATTTGCACAAAAACCAATTTTTACTGCGGCAAAAGTAAAGGCTGCGACAGTTTATTTTAATGCTGCCGAAATTTCCGAAACTACAACAGTACTTCTCCCTGCGGGAAACAGCGAAATCGTGATTAAAAATGTAGCCGATTATTTAAACGAAAATACAATACAAATTGCGGCGCCAGCAACTGTAACGGTTTTATCGGTTCAGTTTACTAATAATTATATCAGCGAATATGAAATTGATGAAAAATCTCCTTTGATAAAAAAAGTGCGCGACAGCATTAAATTAGTAGAAAAAGAAATTCTTAGAACAACGAATCAAAAAAATTCAGAAACAAAATCTATAGAATTATTAGATAAAAACCAACAGGTTTTTGGCGTAAATTCTGGATTAAGCGTGGCTGAATTGATCAAAATGGTAGAATTTTATAAAATAAAAAGAACCGAAATTAGCAATTCATGTGATGCATTAACTGAGAGAATCTCTAAATTAAATGAGCTTTTAGCCAATTTAAACAACAAATTGGAAATCAATACTAAAAATGAAGAAAAAATTTCTAAGGGAAAATTAATCCTTCAATTAATGAATGAAGTAGCAGGAAATGTCACTTTTGACATTAATTATCTTACTTCAAATGCGTCATGGAATCCGTTTTATGATTTGCGTGCCAACTCTATTGCGGATCCTATTGCAATGATGTACAAGGCAAAAGTAATTCAAAACACAGGAATTGATTGGAAAAAAGTAAAGCTCACCTTATCAAGTGGCAATCCCAATCAAAACAACCAATCTCCAGAATTGAATCCCTGGTTTTTAAGGTATAGAAATTTCAATAATGATAATAATATATACGAAAATGAAGACAAGCTTAGTGAAGTTGTAGTAATGGGTTATGCAAAAAAAACTAAAGAAAAAGATTTAAGAAAAGCATCTCTTTCTGATTACACCAACATATCAGAAAACCAACTTAATATTTCTTTTGATATCGATATTCCTTACGATGTTTTATCAAATGGCAAAGCGCATAGTGTGGCTTTAAAAGAAATTGAATTACCGGCAACCTACAAATATTTTGCCGCACCAAAAGTCGAAAATGATGCTTTTTTAATTGCTGAAATCAATGACTATGCAAAGTACAACTTGCTTGCTGGCGAAGCCAATATAATTTTTGAAGGTTTGTATGTAGGCAAAACCAATATTAATCCTAGTCAGATTTCGGATACTTTAAGTTTGAGTATGGGCAGAGATAAAAAAATTGTTGTGAAACGCGATAAAGTAGTAGACAAATCAGGCACTAAATTTTTGTCTTCAAAAAAAGAGCAGACATTTACCTACGATATCACGGTAAGAAACAATAAAAAAGAAGCCATTGCAATAACCTTAAAAGACCAATATCCTTTGAGTTCTGACAAGGAAATTGAAATTGAATTAAAAGAAAGTGACAGCGCAAAAATCAATTCTGAAACGGGTTTACTTACTTGGAATCTCAATTTAAAATCAAACGAAACTAAAAAAATCAGAATCAGTTATAAAATAAAGTCTCCTAAAGATAAGGTAATAGAAAATTTATAAATGAAAGACTTAAACTTAAAAAATCTAACCCTATTTTAATTATGGCGCTGGGTTCGGAATTAAATTTTGAACCTCATTAATTTGATTTATAATTTGCTCAGACAAAAGTATCTTGTGTGTATTTATATTTTGTTCCAATTGTGCAATTGTTGTTGCACCAATAATAGTACTTGTTACAAATTGTTGTTGATCAATAAAGGCTAAGGAAAGTTCTGTTAGTGATAAATTATTATTTACTGCAATTTCATTGTATAATTTTGTCGCTCTTTTGCATTGTTCAGAACTGTATCTTGAAAATTTTGGAAATAAGTATAATCTTGCATTAGGATGACTTTCACCAGTTAAAAACTTACCTGATAATACGCCAAAGGCCAAAGGAGAATAAGCCAATAAACCTACGTTTTCTCTGTATGCTATTTCAGACAATCCTACTTCAAAAGTCCTGTTTAATAAAGAATATGGATTTTGAATGGTTAGCATTTTAGGCAAATTGTGCTTTTTACTTTCCTCCAGAAAACGCATCAATCCCCAAGGTGTTTCGTTGGAAAGGCCTATGTGATTTATCTTTCCTTCTTTGATTAGATCCTGTAAAGCTTCTAAAACTGCTTTAATATTATCCTCCCAAACTTCATCTTGAATCACAAAACCCAATTGCCCAAACATATTTGATTTTCGCTCAGGCCAGTGCAATTGGTACAAATCTATATAATCGGTTTGCAGGCGTTGCAAACTTTTCTCGACAGATAATCTTATCGTTTTTGCATTGTAGTTTAAATCTTCCCGAATGTATTCTAAACCACGATTGGCTCCAGCAATTTTTGTAGCAAGAACAACTTCCTTTCTTTTGCCCGATCTTTTGAACCAAGAGCCTATAATTTTTTCTGTAATTCCGTAAGTG
This sequence comes from Bacteroidota bacterium, assembly GCA_031413015.1. GTDB lineage: Bacteria > Bacteroidota > Bacteroidia > Flavobacteriales > Flavobacteriaceae > Flavobacterium. The sequence continues at coordinate 6,667 of JANOEE010000015.1, forward strand.
GCTTCTTTTGCAGGAACCGAATACATTTCAGCAGTATCTATAAAATTAACTCCCTTTTCTAGCGCAAAATCAAGTTGTGCATGGCCTTCTGCCTCCGTATTTTGTTGACCAAAGGTCATTGTACCCAAACAAATTTTACTCACTTTAACGTCAGTTTCGGGCAAAACAGTATGTATCATTAAGTTATGAAGTGTTTTTACAAATAAAGATTTCTAGACCCAATTGTAAAATTATGGTTTCAATAGATTTTTAGAAGATATAATTTAAGCTACTTTTTCTAATGCGATAAAATGAGACAAATCACCTTTAGTATTAAAAATAGGATAACCTTTAATATGACAGTTGTAGGGCTTTCCGTTTTTACAATAATTCAATACCCATTTTTCAAATGGCTTTTGTCCTAAAATGGCTTCTCTAATTTCCATAGATGTTTTAGCAGAAGTATTTTTGCCTTGAAACATTTTTGGACTTTTTCCTATGATCTCCTCTTGCTTGTAACCATTCATTTTAATAATGTTTTTTGAAGAAAACACAATTTGAAGTTTTGCGTCGGTTACGACAATCACAGTATCTTTATCTAGCTCAGATTGAAGATTCAAATTCAAAATCCAATCATTGTTAATTGCCATTTCTTTTAACTTCCTTGCATCCAATATATTACCAGATAGACCCAATAAAAAATCAGAATAAAAATCCCAAGAGTACAATGGCATTCTGTTAATTTTTAAGCCATCTAAATAAATTGATGCTCCTTCGTCATATTCTTTTAAATCAATCATTTGTAACTATTTTTCCACAAAAATAATTTTAAATTTAAACGAATAAGCATTACAAGCAAAGTTTAACTTTTGTTGAACCTTTTATTTTTTTTAAAAATTAAACTTTAATTGCACAACTACAGTTTTTTTGACTTCTGTATTCAAATTATTGAGTGAAATACCTAGCAATCTTACAGAGTTTTTCATTCTTTCTTGGTAAAGTAATTCTTTTGATATTTCAAAAAGCAACGATTTATCTGCTATAAAATACGGCAAGGTTTTACTTCTGGTTTGTTGTGTAAAATCGCTAAATTTTATTTTTAGAGTAACCGTTTTTCCTGCGATATTATGTCTTTTTAACCTTCTCTCTAATTCTGTAGCTATACTTTCAAGTTTTTCTACCATAAAAATTTCAGATGAAAGATTCTCATTAAAGGTGTGTTCTGCAGCTACTGATTTAGCAATTCTATTAGGTTTTACCTCACTGTTATGAATTCCGCGCACTACGTTGTAATAAAAAGTGCCAGATTTACCAAAATGCTTTTCTAAAAATTCTAATGGTTTACTTTTTAAATCTAGACCAGTAAAAATTCCGAGTTGGTACATTTTTTCGGTAGTAACTTTACCTACTCCATAAAACTTTTTGATAGGTAATTGTTCAAGGAAAGCCAAGACTTCATCTGGATTTACTGTTTTTTGCCCATTGGGTTTATTTACATCTGAAGCTATTTTTGCAACAAACTTATTTACTGATATTCCTGCCGAAGCAGTTAATCCTACCTCATAAAAAATACGTTTGCGGATTTCCTGAGCAATAAGACTTGCGCTAGGATTTCCTTTTTTATTGCTTGTAACATCAAGATAAGCTTCATCGAGTGATAGCGGCTCCACCATATCTGTGTAATCGTGAAATATTTTATGAATTTTACTCGAAATTTCTTTATATCTGTCAAATCTGGGTTTTACAAATATCAAATCTGGGCAATTTTTTTTTGCTAAAAAACCACTAATTGCGCTACGAACACCAAATTTTCTTGCCTCATAACTTGCAGCTGCAACTACGCCTCTGTTTTCTCCACCACCCACTGCAACTGGTTTTCCTCTCAGCAAAGGATTGTCCATTTGTTCTACAGATGCATAAAAAGCATCCATATCAACATGAATAATTTTTCTATAAGAATTGACATCCGACATTTTACAAATTTAAATACGTTTTATTTGAAATGGGTTAAATTGTAATTGAAATTTATAATACATTTGAAAAAAAATCTTTTTAAAAAGTAAAAATTTGAAAACCATGATTGAAATAGAGCGCAAATTTTTAGTAAAATCAACCGCTTTTAAAGCAGTTGCTTTTGCTGAAAATAGAATTTCGCAAGGTTACATAAGTACAATTCCAGAGAGAACGGTAAGGGTAAGAATTAAAGGAGAAAAAGGATATTTAACGATAAAAGGAATTGGTTCTACATCTGGATTATCAAGATATGAATGGGAAAAAGAAATTCCTCTAGATGAAGCATTACAATTATTAAATTTATGTGAGAAAGGTAAAATTGAGAAAATCAGATTTGAAATAAAAGTAGGGAATCACATTTTTGAAGTAGATGAATTTTATGGCGAAAACGATGGGTTGATTATCGCAGAAATTGAATTAGAATCAGAAACCGAGGATTTTGAAAAACCAGAATGGCTTGCACACGAGGTTACAAATGATGAGCGTTATTACAATGCTTATTTAAGTAATAATCCTTACAAAGAATGGAATGAATAATATAAAACTGACAGATTTAATAACACATACCTTATTAAAACAAAAATAATTTATAAATAACGATGGTTTGATGAAAATTCATGATTCCTCAATTCTTAATCGTATTATAAGGAAAAAAGGGCAAAAATTTAATTGAATTTTTGCTCTTTCTTATTGTATTTTTTCTAATGTTACGATTATTGAACCTCCATATCTTTTTGAAGCAATATCCATAAAGGCTTTTTTGCTTAGATCGATGTCTCGCCCTTTGATAAAAGGGCCTCTGTCTGTAATTACTACAATTACAAATTTTTTGTTAGCTTCGTTAGTAACTTTTAATTTGGTCCCAAAAGGTAATTTCCTATGCGCTGCTGTATATTTTTTGTTATCAAATATCTTTCCGCTAGCTGTTCTTCGGCCAGTGAATTTATCAGCATAATAAGAAGCGTGGGCATCTTTTTTGACTAATTTAAGTTTGAGATTATTAATGATTTTTAAACTATCATTTATAATAACATCATTCTTAGTTGTATCCTGCAACTTCAATTTTGGGTCTTGAAAGTTATGAATAAGTTTTGGTGAAAAAGAAAAAAACACACTTAATACCAACAAGAAACCCAATGAAGACAAGCTTTTAATTTTATATTTCATAATAAAAATTTAATAATTAATATGCTTTTACAAATAATGTACCTAAAATAAAAAAAGCTCCAAATATTGGAGCTTAATGCTATTTAGATCCAGAGTTTCCAAGGAATTCTACTCAATATCAATAATAAACCCAAGCCGTAAAAAATTAAAAAAGTTTTAAATTTTGAAGTACTATCAGTAAGATTTTTATGTTTTGACCAACCTATTGTAATAAGAATTATTGCAATAATATTTGTTACAGGATGTTCTAAAGCTGTCAATCTATAATCTGCATCACTAATCTGGCTTAAGGCTGCTTTACCAAGTGGAGATACAAAATATAAGATAAGCCCAATTACGAGTTGAATGTGCGTTACGATTAATCCAAATAGACCAATCTTTCTGTCCTTTGCAGTAAAATCTTTTTTACTTGTAAATCCTACTAAAGCATTTACTACAACTAAGACCAATAAAATGAGTACCAAATAAGCCCAACCAGAATGAAACTTTTGAATAAAATTGTACATAATTTATTTTTTTTAATAATCAAATATAAGAAAAAAGCATAAAAAAACCACGTTTTTCAACGTGGTTTTTAGGTAATATAAAAATATTTAAAGTATTAAATAATTATTGTCAGGTGACTAGTTGAATGTATATCTAACACCAACTTGCATTTGCCATCTTGAAGAATTTAAACCTACATCATCAACTCTATTTACATCACCAGCAGTTGGGTTGTAAGTAAACGTTGGTGTATTAGTTGCTGGTAAAAACCCAATTTGTTGAAGTAATTGTACTTGGTCATTAGTTGCAAAATATCTTTTACCCCAATCTTTGTTTAACAAATTAGTAAAGTTAAAAACATCTGCAGAAAACTCTAAAGTATGTTTCTTTTTATTTACATTAATTGTAAATTCTTGCGCAAGTTTTAAATCAATTACATGAGTAGTTTTTAATCTATCTCCGTTGCGCTCCGCATATTGTCCTTTTCTAGATCTCAAGTAATCATTACCCTCTATAGTGGCGCTTAAAGCTTCCCACTGCGCTTGAGGTGTCAAACTTGTTGAAGTTTGCACTAAGTTAATTTCACTTTGATTTGCAGGTACGTAAATTAAAGCAGAGTTATTGAATGTATCCTGTAACAAACGTCCGCTATCATTGTAAACATAGCTGATTGGAGTTCCAGCAGCTCCTTCGTAGAAAACACCTAAAGTTGTCTTAGTGTATTTACTCCATTTGAAGGTCGCATTAGCATTTCCTAACAATCTCTTTCCTTGATCAAAATCAGATCTTGACTCGTCTAAATCGTTTGAACCTCTAACAGATTCAACAAAATTCCATTGAGATGCATTTACAGAAGATGTAGCATCTAACAAGTTTGTTGATTTACCATAAGAATAGGTTCCTGAAATACTTCCATCAATAAAACTAGAACTAAAGTTTTTCGTCAAAGTAAATGCCGCGTTGTATGATTTACCATCATTTGTATTCGATGCAAGATAAATACCTTGATAAGTAGCATCAACTCTGGTGTTACCATTGTATCTAGGTCGTGTATCAGGCCCTGTTAAGTTAGCACTTGGCGCATTAAGATTCAAGTTTTCGTACTTTATAGCATTAATGTTACTATTGTAACTTAAATCAGCTGAAATAACGAATCCGTATGGTAATTTTTGATCAACTGCAAAACTTGCTTTGAAAACTTGTGGTAATTTAAAGTTTTTAGCAAATAAATCAACGTTTCCACCTCTACCGCCACCACCTTGTTGAGGAGTACTAGCAGGTAATGATGATAGTTGAGCTGCAACACTCGGGTTAGGATTAAAAAATGGGATTTGAGATGCAACAGTTGTATTTATTGCATTTTGACTTACACCATTGTTATTATATGTACCACCAGGCCATACTAACGGTAATCTAGATGTAAAAACTCCTAAACCACCTCTAATTTGTGTCTGTTTTTTTCCATTAACATTGTAATTAAAACCGATACGTGGTGCAACATGACTATTATTAGCAATTCTTTTACCAACTCTTGCTCCTAATAAATTTTTACCTCTTGATTCTAATAAAGCAACCGTTCTTGTGTTAAAATCATCATTTTCAAGACCATCACCCCATACAGGAATATCAAATCTCACACCATAAGTTAATTTAAAATTTTCAGTCAAACTCATTTCGTCTTGTATATAAAAACCAAACTGTTTTACATCAAACTCCGCAGCACCTTGAGAATCATCACCTTCACCTCCAATTAAAGAGTAATTGAATCTATATCTGTTTGCCTTAAGTGTAGGGTCTAAAAAAGCAGCTAAACTTCCAAATCTATAAGCCCCAAAGTTATTTTGAAAAAATACATTTCGTGACGATGAAAACTCATTTTGCGTACCAATTGTTATTGTATGATTACCTGTATTAATTTCAAAGTTATCTGCAATTGTAAAGATTTTTTGTCTCAATAAATTGGCAGTAGAGCTAGTCTCAGCACCTAAAAATATAGATCCATTACCATCTTGAATTTCTACTGTCGGGAAAGGATTACCAGACGTATCTCTATCATCATCAACATCTGTATAACCAACAACCAAGTTGTTAGAAAATCTATTACCAAAACGAGAGTTTAATTCTAATGCAGATGAATTTGTAATGGAATTGAACAATTGGCTACCGTTTATAAAACTTATAGTAGTTGCAGAAGACCTACCTGGAGCGAAATTCTCAGCTTTTACATAACTGTGCTTGAACGAAACTTTATGATTGTCATTTATGTTCCAGTCAATCTTAGCAATAAGTTTATCGCTCATTAACGTTCTTGTATTGTTTTCAAATCCACCGGCATCATATCCTAAATCGGCTAATCTTGTTCTTAACTGTCCAATTCTAATTAAAGCTTGTTGAGGATCGTATGTGGTGCTTGGGGCCAATATTCCAATATTACCTGTGTAAGTGGCTATATCAAAAGGCTGAGGCGTTTGATTGTCTTGTCTTTCGTAGTTAATGAAATAAAACAATTTATCTTTTATTATCGAACCTCCAGCTCTTACACCATAAGTTTGGGCTGAGAAATCGGCTAACTTTTGTCTTCCAGCTGCTCCTACTAATGAAGGAGGTGTCTTACCTGCTAATGATTGGTCTCTATTAAAGAAATATGCAGAACCTTCAAAATTATTTGTTCCAGAACGAGTAATAGCACTAATTGCACCACCAGCAAATCCAGACAATTTAACGTTATATGGAGAGACACTCACTTGAAATTGCTCAATTGCATCAATAGAAATAGGGCTAACACCTGTTTGACCTCCGTTTGTTCCATTTGCAGCCAAACCAAAAACGTCGTTACTTACTGCTCCATCAATATAAATAGCATTATATCTATTGTTCTGTCCTCCGATAGACAATACATCATCATTTCTTACTTGTGCTTGTGGCGTAAGTCTGGCGAAATCTGAAATATTTCTAGATAAAGAAGGCAATGCTTTTATTTGTTTGCTATCAATGATGGTTTGCGCACCTGTTTTATTTGAATTGAATGTATTGTCTTTTTTTATAGCAACAACAACCTCTTCTAATTCATTAACTTCACTTTTCATGTTAATAGAGAAAGTTTTAGAATCTCCTAATTGAAGGAAAGACCCTTCATCCTCTATTGATGTGTATCCTACAAAACTAAAAACAACTTTGTAAGGACCACCCACTCTCATGTTTGATATTCTAAATCCACCATCAAAACCGGTACTTGTAGAATAACGTGTTCCAGAAGGCGTATGTGTAGCAACTACTGTAACACCTGGCAATGTAGCATCTTTGTCATACACTTTACCATTAATGGATGAAGTTGTATTACCCTGAGCATAAAGATCAGAATTGAAGCAAATCATTGCTGTCAAGACTAAAAATAACTGTAATAATTTTTTCATATTTGTTATAATTATAAAATTCGATGCAAATGTCAAATATTCTTTTGTTTTACGTGTTAAGTAATTGTTAATATTAGACTAAAATACCAAATTCTAAAACTGATGATTTGACAAATTTATGAAAAATTAAAAAAATTAAATTATTAATAATTAGCTTTATAGTTAAATTATTACTTATTTTTCAAAAAATGGTGCAACAAAAGCGAAGTTGATGCATCGTGATTGTTAATATGTTTAGCATTGATTTCTTCTAAAATAGAATTGGCTAATTGCTTGCCTAATTCTACACCCCACTGGTCATAACTAAAAATATTCCAGATCACACCTTGAACAAAGATTTTGTGTTCGTACATCGCTACCAATGATCCTAGTGTTTCTGGTGTTAATTTTTGAATCAATAGCGTATTCGTAGGCTTATTTCCTGAGAAAACTTTGAATGGCAATAAAAAATCTGCTTTATCTTGAGACAGGTTTTGTTTGGCAAAATCCTTTTTAACTTCAGTTTCGGTTTTACCATTCAATAAGGCTTCGGTTTGGGCAAAGAAATTTGACATTAATTTATCATGATGGTCTTTGTCACCGTACAATGGTTTTACAAATCCAATAAAATCAGTTGGGATGAGTTTTGTACCTTGGTGTATCAATTGAAAAAATGCATGTTGGGAATTGGTTCCTGGTTCTCCCCAAATTATTGTCCCCGTTTGATAATTTACTTTATTCCCACCGCGATCAGTACTTTTGCCATTACTTTCCATAATACCTTGTTGTAAATAAGGCGCTAGTTTTTGTAGGTATTGTGTGTAGGGAATAAGTGCTTCGCTTTCTGCACCAAAAAAATTATTGTACCAAATGCTTAATAGCGCTAATGTTACCGGGATATTTTTTTCAAAAGGCGTGTTTTTAAAATGCAAATCCATTTCATTTGCTCCTTTTAATAATTTATCGAAATTATCATACCCAACTGCTAAACTAATAGACAAACCAACAGCGCTCCACAAAGAAAAACGTCCTCCAACCCAATCCCACATTGGGAAAACATTGCTTTCATTAATCCCAAAATCAGTAACTTTTTGAATATTTGTTGAAACTGCCACAAAATGTTGGGCCACATCTGCTTGAGTAGTTCCAAATTGTGGAGACAAAAACCATTTTCTTATAGTTTCAGAGTTTGTAAGGGTTTCTTGGGTTGTAAAAGTTTTTGAAACGATTACAAATAAAGTAGTTTCTGGATTTAATTTTTTTATAATTTCATTTACATGATCGCCATCTACATTAGACACAAAATGCAGGTTTAAATGATTTTTATAAAATTGCAATCCCTCAACAACCATGGCTGGTCCTAAATCTGAACCTCCTATACCTATATTAACAATATCAGTAAATGTTTCGCCTGAATAACCTTTTCTTACTCCGTTTACAACTTGATTGGTAAAGGTTTTAATTTTATTTTTTACTTCAAGAATTTCAGGTACAACGTTTTTTCCATCTACGTGAATCGTATCATTTTCATTAGCTCTCAAAGCGGTATGCAAAACCGATCTGTTTTCGGTTTGATTAATAATATCACCATCAAAATATTGATTAATGGCATCTTTTAAATTGACTTGGTTTGCCAACTGAACAAGTAAGTCAACCGTTCTCTGGTTGATAATATTTTTTGAATAGTCCACTAAAAAATCATTCCATTCTATATGAAATTTTTGTGCTCTGGTTTCGTCCTCTATAAAAAGGTCTTTCATTGCGACATTTTGCATTTCTTGAAAATGTTGTTGCAGTTCTTGCCAAGCTAATGTTGTAGTAGGATTTGTATTTTGTAGTGCCATTTTTATCTGTTTTGAAAGTCCAAATTTACAATTTAGTTCGTAAAAATATAGCCCAGATAGCAATGGAAATTTTGAAGGAAAAAATAATATTGTTTTGATTTTAAAAAGAGTAACAGCGAGCGCTCCTTTTTAAAATAGCAAAACAAATTGTTTTGAAAAAAAATTGAAATGAATAGCTGGAAATAGCTCCTAATAAAATCGTTATTCTTTGAATCTGATTTTTGCTACACTGTCAAGTTCTGATTTAAGAGGTGTCATTGCAGCTATAAATCTCGGCTTATGTTTAGGATTTAAAGGCTCTGAATTAGGCAATTTTAATCGTAATGCATCTACTTGTTTGCCGTTTTTCCAGAAGCGATAACAAACGTGTGGACCTGTTGCTAATCCTGTGCTTCCTACTCTTCCTATGGTTTGCCCTTGTGTTACTCGCTGTCCGCGACGCACAAGGATTTTTGACATGTGCAGGTATTGTGTAGCGTAGGTCCTGTCATGTTTTACTTTTACAAAATTTCCGTTTCCTGCGGTATAACCTGTTTGTTCTACAACCCCAGAAGCCGTGGTCATAATTGCGCTTCCTCTTGGCGCAGCATAATCAGTACCATTGTGGGCTTTCCAGATTTGTTGGACGGGATGGAATCTTCTTTTTGTATAACGCGAGGTAATGTTGACAAATTTAAGTGGCGCTTTAAGAAAAAAGTTTTTGAGCGCTTTTGCTTCATCATCGTAATAATCAACCCTATTTAAAGTAGTGTCTTGTTTAAATGGAAAAGCATAAATTTTTTTGCCTTTGTACTCAAAAAATGAAGCTTCAAGATCTACAACGCCATCATAAATGGTATCATTGATATACCTTTCGGTAAAAGTTATGGCAAACTTATCTCCTTTACGAAGTTTAAAGAAATCTATTGACCAAGCATATACTTTTGAAATGGAAGTGGCCAAGGAGGCGTCAACATTTTGCCTTTGTAATGTTTCTGACAATGAGCCATCGAGTTCGCTAGCGATTGTTCTTCTTTTTAAGGTTGTAGGTTTGGTTTTTTTATAAACTAACGTGCTGTCTCTTAAATCAACAACATAATAATTGATTTTATCCGGCTGGTAAACAAAGATTTGTAGTTTTTTTGAAGCGTCTTTTGACCTTAACATCGTGTAAGGCTTTCCTATTCTTATATTTCTTACGTTGAATGAATCTTTGACTTTTTCAACTATTTCATGTACTTTTTTATCGCCTATATTTTGCTTTTCTAGAATACTGCCAAACGTGTCTCCACTTACAATTGTGTCTTGAACCACATCATAATCATTGAATTTAAAACCAAATTCTATAATTATTGGTACTGCTTTTTTAACAGCTGAAACTTTTTTCTTTTCAGAGTTGTTACAAGATACCAATACAATTAGAAGTAAGACTATAAGGGATAATTGTTTCAAATTGCTGTTTTTATATTATTAAACTTCCTCTCCCCAATGGGCTAATTCATTTTCCGACCATAATTCTGGAAAAAAAATCCTTCTTTGGTATTTAGGATGCATGTATTTTTTCCAGTCACTTCCTCCAGTTGCTTCTCCATTACCAGAGCCACTACCATCAATGTATTTTTTGGCCGTATTTAAATGTCCCATAACCCAAGTAATATTTACGATATGGTCATAGTGACGCATGGCTTTTATTAAAGGTTCATTGCGCTGGTCTTCTTCCGGAAGTTGTTTAAATTTTTGCCAAAGATTGGTGGTATTATACTCTTTCATGCTTTGTAAAAAGGAAGGCTTGTACTTTCTCTCAAATTCTTGAATCAAAAAAGATTTTTTACCTGTTTTGTAATCCTTACCAGCCGCTTGCCAATACAAATGTTCAAAAGCGTGTTCAAAAGGTGTGTTTCTATCTATTGTTGCTCTAAAACGATAATCAATCAAATTAATTAAATCCGTTGAGGCAAACTCAATCAATCTGTATTGTGCGCTTTGAAAACCACTTGCTGGTGTTAAAGTGTTTCTAAACTTCATGTATTGTTCAACTTCCATCCCATCACCCATAATATTGAATGAAGTAGTAAGCATGTCAAAATAACGGCTTACACGCATGATTCTTTCCGTAAAAAAAATGGTGTTTGGTTTTTCAATTGCGGCGATCTGGTTGATTTCCCAAAGTATCATTTTAAAGTAAATTTCTGTAACTTGATGGTACATGATAAATACCATTTCGTCAGGAAGTGTTGTTCTTTGTATTTGTAGATTTAAAAGCGCATCTGTTTGAATGTAGTCCCAATAAGTAATTGGTTTTGAGTATAATAATCCCTCTAGATGGATATCTGGTTTTTGATCAATTGCATTAAATTTTTCTTCAATTTTATTTAATAGATTTACTCTTTGTACTGTATTCATTAGGGTTTCACTTTTACTGAAAAAGGATATTTTAGTCCTTTAAATCCATCTAAATCGGCCTTAATAGAGCCTACTGCAAGACTTGCTTTGATTCTTATAGGCATTTTATTGTCATCATCTGATATCCAAACGGTTAAACTTTCTTGCTCTTTAAAAACCCTTCCTGCTTGAACATAAGGTCTAAAAATCATTGTTGGTATCGTTCCAAATTTAGTTTTTAAATCTTCTTTACCAATATATTTTAACTTAAATTTCGTTGTTTCATCATCAAAAAACATATCTATTGCAATTGACTCACCGGTTTTTAATTTATCAATATTAGGGTGGTTTCTTAAATAATAGAATGTTGACAAAATGTCTTGTACATTTTCTGGAACTTCAAATGATTTTTCGGTTTTGTTTTTATAATCCTTAACTAGTATTTTATCCGAAGCTTGGTTAAAAAACCCTTCTTGATTTTTAGTATAACCGCCTTCATCAATTTTTCTTATAAACTGATAGGGATTACCGGTTTCTTTGTCAAAAAAGCTTTCATAATCATCGTCTACCTTAAAAAATAATTTTGTCATACCGGTTGTGTAACCACGACCTATTGCATGAAAAACTTTTTTACTGTTTTTTGTATCTTCCTTAATCTCTAACGTGGCGTATCCTGCATTTACAATTCCGTAGTGTATTCTAAATTTGAACCATTCACCTACACCAAAGGCTCTTTCTTTTTGAGGAGTAAAACTTACAGTAATTAAAAATAATAGAAATGCTACAATTTTTTTCATGGTAAAATAATTTGTTTTAATCACAAATATGCAATTACTATTCCAAATGTATAAAAACAAAAAAACCCAGTCAAAAAAATGACTGAGTTTTTATGCTATTAACCAACCAAAACTATAAATTATGAAAATTTACATAAAATTGAAGGAAACCACTCCTTCGATTTTGCGAGTGCAAAGGTACACAGTATATCCAGTTTTACAAGTGAAAATTAAACTTTAACACAATATTCACAATAAACGCATTGTTTTAGTAACTTATTTTATATTATTTTTACTTATTTGTGGTTTTTTATAAAGTTCCTCTCTTAGCTTGTTCTCTTTCTATAGATTCAAACAACGCTTTAAAGTTGCCGGCGCCAAAACCTTTTGCGCCCATTCTTTGAATAATTTCAAAAAACAATGTAGGACGGTCTTGAACAGGTTTTGTGAAAATTTGTAGCAAATAACCTTCTTCATCTGCATCGACCATAATGGCTAATTTTTCGATTTGCGACAAATCTTCTTTCATCATTTTCATGTGTTCGCCTAATCTTTCTGGAATTCCTTCGTAATAAGCATGTGGTGGCGCTGATAAAAACTCTACTCCTCTTGCTCTCAATTTAGTTACTGTTTCAATAATATCATCTGTAGCAATTGCGATATGCTGAATCCCTGGTCCACCATAAAAATCTAAGTATTCTTCTATTTGCGATTTTTTCTTTCCTTCGGCTGGCTCATTGATAGGAAATTTTATTCTTCCGTTGCCGTTAGACATTACTTTACTCATTAATGCCGAATATTCTGTGTTGATTTGTTTGTCATCAAATGACAAGAAATTTACAAATCCCATTACATCTTCGTACCATTTTACCCAAGTATTCATTTCGCCCCAACCTACATTACCCACCATGTGGTCAATATATTTTAATCCTGTTGGCTCCGGATTGTAGTCTGACATCCATTCTTTGTAACCTGGTAAGAATACGCCATTGTAATTTTTACGTTCAACAAAAATATGAACTGTATCACCGTAAGTGTATATTCCTGAGCGTACTACTTGACCAAATTCGTCTTTTTCAATAGTCGGTTTCATAAAAGATCGCGCCCCACGTTTCATGGTTTCTTCGTAAGCAGAAGTTGCATCTTCAACCCAAAGCGCAGCAACTTTAACACCGTCACCATGCTTTTGAAGATGCGCATTAATTGGAGAATCTTGGGATAATGGTGTGGTTAAAACCAGGCGTATTTTGTCTTGTTTCAATACATAACTCGCTCTGTCTCTTACACCGGTTTCTAATCCTGCGTAAGCCAATGACTGATAACCAAAAGCTGTTTTATAAAAATGCGCCGCTTGTTTGGCATTGCCTACATAAAACTCAACATAATCTGTTCCTAAAAGCGGAAGAAAATCCTGAGCACCTTCAAATATTTTTTCTAATCCGTATTCAACTGATTTTATTTCTTTTGCCATTACGTTTATTTTTTTGATTCGGATTTTTAAAATTTCCGAAAATGTTGTTTATTTTTCTAAAGTCCTAGCCCTGATAGAAGCGGAAATCCTTTTTTGAGGTTTTTTTAACCGAAAAGAAGATTGCAACGGATAGCAGGAATAGCTCCAAAGTATTTAATTTATTGATATACTGATTGAGATTGCTTCGTTCCTCGCAAGGATTATTCAACCCAAGATTTATAATATTTGCCATCATCAAGTCCCATAGCTGCTTCGGTTACCATTAATGGTCGAAATGTATCTACCATAACGGCTAACTCTTGGGTTGAAGTATGACCGATACTGCGTTCCATAGCGCCAGGCGCTGGACCGTGAGGAATACCTTTTGGGTGCATAGTGATGTGGCCTTGTTCTATATTGTTTCTTGACATAAAATCACCGTCTACGTAATACAAAACCTCATCACTATCTATATTACTGTGATTGTATGGTGCAGGAATAGATTTAGGATGGTAATCGTACAATCGTGGTACAAAAGAGCAGACCACAAATGTTGAAGTTTCAAATGTTTGATGTACTGGCGGTGGCTGGTGGACTCTACCTGTAATAGGTTCAAAATTATGAATACTAAATGCATACGGAAAATTGTAACCATCCCAACCCACTACGTCAAAAGGATGTGTTGCATAAACGACTTCATGCATCATGCCTTCTTTTTTTATTTTGATAAGAAAATCACCCTTCTCGTCATGCGTTTCTAATTCTGAGGGCAGCTTGAAATCACGCTCGCAAAAAGGAGAGTGTTCCAGATGCTGACCTGATTCGTTCTTGTAGCGTTTTGGCGTGTAAAATGGAGCAAATGATTCTACATAAAACAAACGATTTTCTGTTGTTTCAAATTGTATTTGATAAATCATTCCTCGAGGAATGATGAGATAGTCCCCATATTCAAAAGGAATGTTTCCCATCATTGTTCTTAGTTTGCCCGAACCTTTGTGAATGAAAATCATTTCATCGGCATCGGCGTTTTTATAGAAATACTCTGTTAGTGATTTTTGTGGTGCAGCAAGACCTATTGTGCAATCTTTGTTGACCAACAAGGCTTTGCGACTGTTAAGAAAATCGTCTTCTGGTTTTAGTTCGAATCCCTTTAGCAAGAGTGATTTTATATTTTTACCAATGGCTATTTTAGGCTCAACCGAATAGGATTTGGTTATTTCTTTGACCTGAGTTGGCCTGTGGATGTGATATAATAAGGAGGAATGTCCGTGAAAACCTTCGGTGCCAAAAAGCTGTTCATAATATAAACCGCCGTTGGGCTTTTCGAACTGTGTGTGGCGTTTTTGCGGAAAATTGCCTAATTTATGGTATAATGGCATGATTGTTTTGTTTAATGTTAAATCTTGAAGTCTTAGAATTAAGACTGAAAACTATAAAGCAAGCAACAAAACTTGTCATTCTGGATTTCTTTTGATAAGAAATTTTAAATGTGCTAATAAATATTCCCAACTTGTTTTCATCAACACAAATATCGTGAAAAGTTTCAAAAAAAAATCCAAAAACGATTAACGTTTTTGGATTTGAAATAAAATCACTTTTATTTTTAAATATTATTCAATTTTAATAAGTGAATATAAATTATAATTTATAGTTCTTCAGTTTCTTGATTATTCAATTTTGATTTGCGTTTTCCATAAACAAAATATACAACAACTCCTATTACAAGCCATGATAAAGAGAATAATTGTGCTTTTGTACTTAAATTAATCATTAGATATGTGTTGATTAAAATGCCACAAACTGCAATAACTGGTAGCGCAGGAACTCTAAAAGTTCTAGTCAAAGTAGGTTGTTTTACTCTTAAAATCCACACTGCAATACACACCATCGTAAAAGCGAAAAGTGTTCCAAAACTTGTCATGTCTGCCAACTCATTGATAGGAGTAAAAGCTGCTACAAGAGCAATAAATCCTCCTAAAATCATTAAATTAATTTTTGGTGTTCCAGAAATTGGATTTATTTTAGAAAACACAGGCGGTATCAAACCATCTTTTGACATTCCTAAAAATATTCTAGATTGTCCCATAATCATAACCATTAATACAGATATCAAACCTACGGTAGCAGCTATTGTGATAATATAACCAGCCCAAGCTTGTCCTGCAATATCAAATGCATAAGCTACTGGTGCTTTAATCGCTTCAGGATATTTTCCTAGTGGATTAAAATCTTGGTAGCTCATCATCCCTGTAAGAACTAGTGAAACTAAAATGTATAGAACAGTACATACTAATAATGATGTTATAATTGCAAAAGGTACATCCTTCTTAGGATTGATAGCTTCTCCTGCTTGGGTTGAAACTGCGTCAAAACCTACATAAGCAAAGAAAATAGCTGCAGCCCCAGACACAACACCAGTAAATCCATAAGCACTATGCGTTCCGCTTGAATCTATGATTTGAGTAGCCTCTGGAATGAAAGGTGTCCAGTTTTCAATATTGATAAAAAATGCACCTGCAATAATTACAAAAATTACGGCCGAAACTTTAAGAATTACAATGGCGTTGTTTGCTTTTGCCGCACTTTGCGTTCCTTTTATCAAAATAGAAATTACAAACAAAACAATTAAAAAAGCTGGTAAATTCATTGAAAAACCTTCACCTGTATAACTTCCTGGGTCTGTAGTCAACCATTCGGGCAGTTTGACACCAAACATTTTGAGTAATTTATTAAAATATCCCGACCAAGAAACGGCGACCGTCATGGATCCCATTGCATATTCTAAAATTAATCCCCAACCAATTATCCATGCAAAAATTTCTCCGACTGTTCCATATGCGTAAGCATAAGCAGAACCTTCAACTGGTAAGATAGAAGCAAATTCAGAGTAACAAAGCGCAGCAAATACACAAGCAATACCCGCAATTATAAATGATATAGCTAATGCTGGTCCCGCGTGATAATAAGCACCTGTTCCTGTAAGAACAAATATACCTCCACCAATGATTGCTCCTATACCTATAGCGGTGAGGCTCCATTTTCCTAATACTTTTTTTAATTCACTTTTTTTCATGTCTGCTTCAAAAGCAGCAACTGGTTTTATTCTCCAAATAGACATATATTACTATTTTAAATTGTTTTGTGGTGCCAAATATATTGTTTTTTATAAAATTATCGTCATTAATCGCACTAAAAAGCGCAACTTATGGTTTTAAAACCAAAAGCCGATACTAAACCAAGTAAAATATTCGTTGTTTTCTGGGGACCAACTTTGTTTTATTTCTACTGGGCCTATGATTGTTTCTAGTCCATAACCTAAGGCGTAGCCTGTATATTTGGGTTTTTTTAACCAATCATTCGTGTCAAATAAATTGTCGCCAATGTTAGCAAAATTAGCAGTAAAATTCAGGTGATTTTTCTTTAATACTTCATAATCAAAAACTACCGAACCTTTTACATAACTGTCACCGTGCAATCCTAAGAAATCATAACCATAAAAATGCCTAAAGTTGTTAATTCTATTAAAACCATAACCTCCTAAAACAAAATCAAAAAAAGGAACGGTTTGTTCTCCTATTGCAAAACCACCTTCGGACTGCAATAATACTGTGGCTTTTTTGTAAAAATTTAAAGCATAGCCAAAATCAGCTTTTGCGATTGAATACCTTTCAAAATTACTGGAGTTTCTAGAGGAATACAAATACGATTGGACATCTCCAGAAAAATACCAACCTTTTTTAGGAAAAAATAAATTATCAAATGAATCATACTTCATGTACCCAAAAAGATTGAGATAATCTGTGTTTTCAAAAAGGGAGGTGCCACTTTGCGTAGTTTTAGATTCTATTTTTATGTGCTTTAGTTCTAAACCCACTCCGATATTGAATTTTTGTTTAAAAACTGTTTGCACATAAATCTGGTTTGAGAAATCTGAAAAATCTACATTTAAAGCATTTAAACCTGCATTACCAAAAATATTATCAGGATCGCCTGATGTTTCTACATTTCTATTGAACTGATTGAAGCGAGATTTGATTCCAAAACTCCAATAAAAACCATTGTCAATATAATAATCTAGATTGTACCTAAAGTTATCTCCTAGAATAACATCAAGTGAGGTAACATCGTTTTTAAAAAAGGTTTTCTTTTGGGTCAGGTTCACTAAAATGCCACTTTTGTACAATCCGTCATAATGCAAACCAAATTTTAATAATGTTTTTGTTGGGTTTTCTACTAAATCTAATTTTAAATCATCGTTTTTATCGTTGCTTTCTAATGTATAGTTAATGGCGCTAAAGTTTTGGGTCGCACTCAAATTATCAATCCCTTTTTTCAAATTTGCATAAGTAATTCTAGCCCCAGGCTTAAATCCTAGTTTCCCAATTACATAAGATCTGTTATAATTATCTAACTTATTGGTGTTTATGTTTTGTATAGAAAGTGAATCTTTGACACATCTTAGTGGGTTTCTTTTATAATTACTGCCTAGTTTTTTTATTTTTTCATACACACTAAAGGCGGCTTCTTCCCCTTTTTTAATAATACTGTCGCCACTGCTAAAAGAAATTACGCTAT
The DNA here is from genome assembly GCA_031413015.1 of Bacteroidota bacterium. GTDB lineage: Bacteria > Bacteroidota > Bacteroidia > Flavobacteriales > Flavobacteriaceae > Flavobacterium. The sequence goes on from JANOEE010000015.1 coordinate 24,710, forward strand.
AATTTTTTATATCTGGTTTTATATAAATATCAGTTTCGTCAATTTTCTTTTTCATTTTATCCATCGTCTGAAGATTTGATATTTGGACTAAAATTCTTGTAGCGTCTTTTAACGATTTTCTATCTTTAAGATCATCTTGTACATCTACACCTATGATAAAATCAGCGCCTAATTTTTTAATCTCCTCTACAGGGTAATTATTTGTAACCCCTCCATCTACAAGTAATGTTCCTTCAATTTCTACAGGTGAAAATAACGAAGGAAAAGTTGCACTTGCCAGCATTGCTTGTGGCAAATACCCCTTGTTTAGTAAAATTTCGGTGCCAGATTCAATATCGGTTGCCATACATAAAAAAGGAATGGGCAATTGATTGAAGTCTCGTACATGCCTAACGCCATAAGTAAGTTCGTTAAGCAAACTGTACATATAAATCCCTTTTGAAAAAGCATTGGGAACTCCCAGTTGTAGCTTATTAAAAGGCAAAGTTATGGCGTAAATTTCATCATTTTTTTTCTCATAAAAATTCTTTGAGGCTCTGGGAATATAATCTCTTAGCAATTCATCAAAATTTGTGACTTTAAAAATAGAATCTATTTGATCTGCATTATAACCCGACGCATACAACCCGCCTACGATAGCTCCCATACTTGTACCGCCTACAAAATCAATTTTTACGCCTGCTTGTTCAATAACTTTTAAAACCCCAATGTGAGCTAAACCTTTTGCGCCACCACCACTAAGAACCAATCCTATTTTTAATTTTTTTTCTTGCTCTTGCGAAAAAGAGGTAAAAAATAGTCCAAGCAAGATTATTAAAAAGATCAGCTTTTTCATTACAGTTGAGGATTGTTTGCATTGTAAAAGTCGGTAATTTTTTTGGCTTTTGAAAGTCCTATAACCCCTGCTATTTCATTTTCTGTTGCTAACTTTAATCTTTTAACACTTTTAAAATGTTTTATTAACATAAGCATTGTTTTTTCTCCTATGCCCGGTATGCTTTCAACTGAAGAATTGAGAGATGCCTTGCTTCTTTTGTCTCTGTGAAATGTAATTCCGAAACGGTGGGCTTCGTTTCTCAAATGTTGAATCACTTTTAAAGTTTCTGATTTTTTATCGAGATACAATGGGACTGAATCTCCTGGGTAAAACAATTCTTCTAAGCGCTTTGCAATACCAATAATCGCAATTTTTCCTCTAAGCCCTAATGCGTCGATACTTTTTAAGGCTGATGACAATTGCCCTTTTCCGCCATCAATAATAATTAATTGCGGTAACGGCTGCTGTTCTTCAAGCAACCGTTTATAGCGCCGATAAACGACTTCTTCCATCGAAGCGAAATCATCTGGACCGACTACTGTTTTAATGTTAAAATGCCTGTAGTCTTTTTTGCTCGGTTTACCGTCTTTAAAAACCACACAAGCCGCAACAGGATTTGTTCCTTGAATGTTAGAGTTATCAAAACATTCAATATGTCTGGGTTCAACTTGCAAACGCAAATCTTTTTGCATTTGCGCCATAATTCTGGTTGTATGACGGTCTGGATCTACAATTTGCAGTTGTTTAAGTTGGTCAATTCGGTAAAACTTTGCGTTGCGAATAGACAAATCTAAAATTTGCTTTTTATCGCCTAATTGTGGGACTGTAATTTTTATATTTTCGCCGAGATCCACTTCAAAAGGAACGATAACTTCTCTTGACATCAATTGAAACCTTTCTCTAAGCTCAACTATAGCGAGTTCTAAAAGTTCTTCATCGCTTTCGTCTAATTTCTTTTTAATTTCCATCGTATGGGAACGAATGATCGAACCATGCGAAATTTGTAAAAAATTTACAAACGCAGCGCTTTCATCAGAAACTATAGAAAAAACATCAATATTGGTTATTTTTGGGTTTACAATTGTAGAGCGCGATTGGTAATTCTCTAACACCTCGATTTTTTCTTTTACTTTTTGAGCTGCTTCAAAATGCATGTTTTGGGCCAAGTCTGTCATTACTTTTTTAAAATCCTTCATGCTTTCTTTGAAATTTCCTTTTAAAATTTCTCTAATAGCATCCACTTTTTTTTGGTAATCGTCTGCAGCTTCCATTCCTTCACACGGGCCGTTACAATTGCCAATATGGTATTCTAAACATACTTTGAATTTATTGTTTTCAATATTATTTGAGGTCAAGTCATAATTGCAAGTTCGCAACGGATACAATTCTCTAATTAAGTCTAAAATGGTGTTTACCGTTTTGAAACTTGTGTAGGGTCCAAAATATTCTGAGCCGTCTTTTACTCTATTTCTAGTAGGGAAAATTCTAGGGAAAGGTTCTTTTTTGATACAAATCCAAGGATAGGTTTTATCATCACGCAACAAAACATTATAACGAGGTTGCAAGGTTTTTATTAAATTATTTTCTAATAAAAGCGCATCATTTTCGGTAGGAACAACAATGTGTTTTATTGTTACGATTTTTTTTACAAGAACATTGGTTTTTGCTGTATCATGAATTTTATTGAAATACGAAGCAACTCTTTTTCTTATATTTTTAGCTTTTCCAACATATAAAATTTTACCTTCTTTATCATAATATTGGTAAACCCCAGGGTTGTCAGGCAATGTTTGTATCTGGAGCTGAAGTGATGGATGGGTCATTTTAAATCAGTTTGCAAAATGGTGCAAAACAATACAAATATACACGAAGGTTTTTTAAAATTATAATGAAATTATTGATTTTAAATCCCTTTGGAGCCAAATCAAATTAAGTATTACAAATTTTATTTCTACATTTAGCTTTTAATGTTGTTATGAAAAAAACTAAAGAGATAACCCTTCTTGGCGAAACAATTTTACCCGGCGAAAGCAAAACCATCAATATGGAAATTGCAAAATTGCATACAACTACCAAGCTGAAAATTCCTATAATTATTGAACGTTCAAAAATTGATGGCCCCATAGTTTTATTTTCTGCAGGAATCCATGGCGACGAAATTAATGGTGTAGAAATCATACGCCAAATTATAATTCAAAAAATAAACAAACCAAAAACGGGAACCATAATTTGTATTCCTATTGTAAATATGTTTGGCTTTGTCAATAAATCCAGAGAATTTCCTGATGGCAGGGATCTGAATCGGGTTTTCCCCGGAAGCAAAAAAGGCTCACTAGCCAGCCGTTTTGCTTATCATATCTTAACCGAAATTATGCCAATTGTAGATTATGCTGTCGATTTTCACGCGGGTGGGGCGAGTCGTTTTAATGCGCCACAAATACGATTGGTTCCTAATGATATTGATTTAAAAAAATTAGCCGATATTTTTAACGCGCCGTTTACTTTATATTCAAAAAATATTTCGGGTTCTTTTAGAAATGCAAGTGCCAAACTCAATGTTCAAATGTTGCTTTTTGAAGGGGGGAAATCTCTTGATATTAATACTCAAATTGCAGAAGAAGGTGTAAATGGCGTAAAAAGATTGCTCTCTCATTTAAAAATGTTAAACCCCAAGTCACATGTTTTTCAACCGCAAAATCCTACTATTTACATTGAAAGATCTGGCTGGATAAGAGCCAAATGTTCTGGTTTACTTCATGATTACAACATGATAGGCTGTTTTGTAAAAAAAGGATTTGTGTTGGGCACAATAACAGATCCCTTTGGTAAATTTGAACAAAAAGTAAAAGCACCTAATGATGGTTATATAATCAATGCAAACCATTCGCCTATTGTTTATGAAGGTGATGCTATTTATCATATTTCTAATACACTGATGACCGAGAATGAATAAAATAGAATTAAGGCAAATTTATAAAGCAAAAAGGCAAGCGCTTTCTGAACAACAAGTGGAGGATATGAGTATTGAAATCGCCAATCAGTTGCTGCAAATCGACATTTGGGACAAGACTTATTATCATGTTTTTTTATCCATTGTTTCTCAAAAAGAAGTCAATACAGAATTTATTTTACACATTCTATCAGGAAAAAACAAAGAAATTGTGGTTTCAAAAAGTGATTTTAGCAACCTAAAAATGACCCACTTTTTATTAACTGATAATACTACAATTAAGATAAACCAATACAATATTCCTGAACCTATTGATGGTCTTGAAGTTCCTGTTGATAAATTGGAAGTTGTTTTTGTGCCATTGCTGGCTTTTGAAATAAAAGGAAATCGTGTGGGTTATGGCAAAGGTTTTTATGATACTTTTTTATCAGTATGCAAACCAAATGTGATTAAAATAGGTCTTTCATTCTTTGATCCCGAAATGTCAATTGAAGACGTTTTCGAAAATGATGTACAACTGGATTATTGCGTTACACCAAGCAATATTTACGAATTTTAAAAGTTGCAGATACTTTTATAATTTCTAAAAAAACATTGGGAAAAAACTATAATTTTAATAGTTACATTACTTTTAATTATCGCTAAATCAATTTCAGGTTGCGTTGCCATTATTGGAACTCAGAGAATTGTTGTAAAACAAAAATCATTACCTGCTGGAAAAACTAAAAAAATAAATGATGACAAAAGCGCAAAAAAATATGCTCTTGGTCAAAACAAATAAAATGGCTATTCGCTTTTAAAAGCTTTTTTATTAAAAACGATTAATATACCAACTCCTGTAGAAATGGCCATATCGGCAATATTAAATATAGCATTGAAAAAGGTAAATGGTTTTCCTCCTAAAAGAGGAACCCATTCTGGCATTGGATAATCTTTTACAAAAGGAAAATACAACATGTCTACCACTTTGCCATAAAAAAAAGTGCCATAAGGTTGCTCCGAAAACATTGTTGCAACTTGGCCATTACTTTCATTAAAAATTACACCATAAAAAACCGAATCAATAATATTACCAAAAGCACCAGCAAGTATCAAAGCTATTGCAACAATAAGATAATTAGAACTATTCTTTTTTACTGAATCCCACAACCAATAGGCAATTCCCGGAACTACTAAAAGGCGGAACAAAGTAAGTATCAATTTGCCGTAAGCACCTGGTATTTGTGTACCCCAAGCCATACCTTCATTTTCTATAAAAAGAATTTTGAACCAAGTAAATACTTGTATCTCTTCTTCTAAAATAAAATGGGTTTTGATATAGATTTTTGAAATCTGATCAATCAATAATATTAGGAAAATTAAAAGGTAAGCTTTCTTTAATGACATTTTACGAAATTTAATGTGGCAAAAATAGCAATATTATATATAAAAAACGCCCCTAATGGAGCGTTAAATATTTTTGTAGAAAGTTATTATCGTTGCAAGTTTTTGGCCTCGATACTCATTGTTGCATGAGGAACAATTTTTAGCCTTTCTTTTCCGATTAATTTACCCGTTACCTTACAAACGCCGTAAGTTTTATTCTCTACACGAAAAAGCGCATTCTTTAAATCGCGAATGAATTTTTCTTGACGAATGGCCAATTGCGAATTCGCTTCCTTAGACATCGTTTCGCTACCTTCTTCAAATGCTTTGAACGTAGGTGATGTATCATCGGTACCATTGTTCAAATCATTCATGTAAGCGCTCTTGATTAAATCTAAGTCGGATTGGGCTTTTTGGATTTTTTTTTGGATAATTTCTTTAAACTCTGCTAAGTCAGCCTCTGAGTATCTTGTAATTTCATCTATCATTTTATATTATTTTGAAATTAATATCATTGTTTTTATATCGTCAAACTCAATTTCTATACCATTTGTTACTTTGTCTTCAAAAAGTAATGTTTCTGTTAGCGTTTCAGATTTTATATACAATTCATTTTTAGTAATAGCTTGCTCGAAAATGCCATTTCTTTGTAATTGTACTTTTATTTTATCTGTAACTTCAAATCCAGCGTCTTTTCTTAAATTTTGAATTCTGTTAACCAATTCTCTTGCAATTCCTTCTTGTTTTAATTCTTCTGAAATCGTAATATCAAGAGCAACTGTAATATTTCCAGAATTTGCTACTAACCAACCTTCAATATCTTGTGAGGTAATCTCTACATCTTCTAGAGTTAAAATTACGCTATTTCCTGATATAACTAGCGTGAGACTTCCTTCTTTTTCTAACTGATTGATTTGTTGTTTAGAAAGTTGCTGTATCTCTTTGGAAATCAATCCTATATCTTTACCAAAACGTGGACCAAGGGTTTTGAAATTTGGCTTTATTTGCTTTACTAAAATGCCTGAATCATCGTCTAAAAGTACTATTTCCTTTACGTTTACCTCCGCTTTTACAAGCTCAGAAATCGCTTCAATTTCGGCACGTTGGTTGTTGTCAAGTACCGGAATCATTACCTTTTGCAATGGCTGACGCACTTTTATCATTTCCTTTTTTCGGAGTGATAAAACCAGTGATGAGATGGTTTGTGCTTTCTGCATTTTACTCTCTAACGATTTATTAACAAAGTTTTCAACGTATTCTGGAAATTTTGCCAAATGTACACTGTCATATTGCTCTGATTGTGTAGCTAAAGTTAAATCTCTGTAAAGTTTGTCCATGAAAAAAGGAGCTATGGCAGCACCTAATTTGCTAATGGTGAGCAAACAAGTGTATAATGTTTGGTACGCTGCAATTTTATCCTGAGCATATTCGCCTTTCCAGAAACGGCGGCGGCACAAGCGCACATACCAGTTGCTTAAGTTTTCTTGTACAAAATCTGAAATAGCACGCGCGGCTTTTGTAGGCTCATAATCGGCATAAGCATCATCGACCGTCTTGATTAATGTATTCAATTCAGAAATGATCCATTGGTCTATTTCTGGTCTTTCGTTCAACGGAATTTCAGCTTCTGAATATTTAAAATTATCAATATTGGCATACAAAGCAAAAAATGAATAAGTGTTGTAAAGCGTACCAAAAAACTTTCGGCGTACTTCTCCTATGCCTTCTAAATCAAATTTTAAATTGTCCCAAGGATTGGCGTTAGCAATCATGTACCAGCGTGTTGCATCAGGTCCATACTGGTCTAACGTTTCAAAAGGATCTGCCGCATTGCCCAAACGTTTGGACATTTTTTGTCCGTTTTTGTCTAAAACCAATCCGTTAGAAACTACATTTTTATACGCTACTTTGTCAAAAACCAAAGTGCCAATAGCGTGTAAAGTATAAAACCAGCCGCGGGTTTGATCTACACCTTCGGCAATAAAATCAGCAGGAAAATCTTTGTTTTCGTCAATTTTGTCTTTGTTTTCAAAAGGATAATGCCATTGTGCATAAGGCATTGCTCCTGAATCGAACCAAACATCTATTAAATCTGCTTCACGATGCATTGGTTTTCCCGAAGGTGAAACCAAGGTGATTTGATCGACTACATTTTTATGCAAATCGACCAAGTCGTAATTTGTCTCCGACATATTGCCAATTTCAAAGCCACTAAACGGATTTTGACTTTGGAAACCAGCAGCAATTGATTTTTCGATTTCGTTATATAATTCTTCGACAGAACCTATTAAAATTTCTTCATTACCATCCTCTGTTCTCCAGATAGGCAAAGGAATTCCCCAATAACGAGAACGCGACAAGTTCCAATCGTTTGCGTTTTTTAACCAATTGCCAAAACGGCCTTCGCCAGTTGCTTTTGGTTTCCAATTAATAGTTTCGTTCAAATCAAACATTCGATCGCGCACTTTCGTGATTTCGATAAACCATGAATCTAGCGGATAATATAAAATGGGTTTGTCAGTACGCCAGCAATGTGGGTAACTGTGTACGTATTTCTCGACCTTAAAGGCTTTGTTTTCTTCTTTTAATTGTATGGCAAGCTCTACATCAACTGAACGCTCTGGTGCTTCACCATCATTGTAATATTCATTTTTTACATATTTGCCAGAGTATTGTCCCAATCCTTGAATAAACTTGCCTTGCAAATCTACTAACGGCACTGGATTACTATTCTCATCAAGGACTAACATGGGTGGAATTTCTGGTGTTGCTTCTTTTGCAACTTTTGCATCATCTGCACCAAAAGTAGGTGACGTATGCACAATTCCTGTTCCATCTTCGGTGGTAACAAAATCACCAGCAATGACTCTAAAAGCATTTTCTGGGTTTTGATACGGCAAAACAAACTGTAAAAGTTGTTCGTATTTGATTCCTACTAAATCCGCGCCTTTACATTCCGCAATGATTTGAAATGGAATTTTTTTATCGCCTTCAGCAAAATTTTCAAAATCAGCAGCTTCATTTGACTCGAAAAAACCTTTGCTAAATTGTTTTCCAACTAAATTTTTAGCCAAAATAACATTAGAAGGTTCAAAAGTATATTGGTTGAAAGTTTTGACTAAAACATAATCAATTTTTGGCCCAACTGTTAATGCAGTATTGCTTGGCAAAGTCCAAGGTGTTGTGGTCCAAGCCAAGATATGGATGTCTCCAAATCCTTGAAGAAAGCTTGGCAGAGTTGGCGATAACGCTTTAAATTGCGCCACAACAGTAGTGTCAGTTACATCACGGTAACTACCTGGCTGGTTGACTTCATGTGATGACAATCCTGTTCCTGCCTTAGGCGAATAGGGTTGAATGGTGTAGCCTTTGTACATCAAATCTTTGTTGTAGATTTGTTTTAACAGCCACCACACCGACTCCATATATTTAGATTTATAGGTTACATACGGATCTTCCATATCGACCCAATAACCCATTTTTTCGGTGAGATCATTCCAAACATCGGTATAACGCATTACCGTGCGTTTACAAGCTTCATTATATTCTTCGATAGAAATGGTTTTACCAATGTCTTCTTTTGTGATGCCGAGTTCTTTTTCGGTTCCTAATTCTACTGGTAGACCATGTGTATCCCAACCTGCTTTGCGTTTTACTTGAAATCCTTTTTGGGTTTTGTAACGGCAAAAAATATCTTTGATAGCACGCGCCATGACATGGTGAATGCCAGGCAATCCGTTTGCTGAAGGTGGGCCTTCAAAAAAAACGAAAGGCACGTTGCCTTCACGAGTTGTTACACTCTTCTCGAATATGTTTTCTTTTTTCCAAAAATCCAGTATTTCTGACGCTACAGTTGGCAAGTCAAGTCCTTTGTATTCAGTAAATTTAGTGCTCATTGTATCCTTTTCTTAAATCGATTTGCGAAAGTAATAAATAGTTGTGAGTTATAAGTGATGCGTACTGAGTTTTTGTTTGTAATTGGGTTTTGCGTGAAGGATGGCGCTATTGTTTGAGCTCTTTTTTATTGAAGTGCAACTGAAATAAAAAAAGCGAGTAGCAACAGCCTGACCTGAAAGGGCACGCCCGAAAAGATTTTAAGAAAAAACTTCTTTTAAAACTGCTACAGATTTTGGTTTTTTGAATCCATCGAGGTGGAAGCTGTAATAATCGATCATTATTTTTAATAGCAACTGGCGTTCAATTACATGAAATGTTTTCTGGTCGCTATCGAGTTTAAGTTCTATTAGTTTTTTGAACAAATTGGTTTCGTGCTCGGTCAGTGAACTCACTGCATGAAAAGGAGAGAAAATACCCTCGGTCATTTCAAAATATTTTAAATCCATATCCGAAACATCTGGATAGAAGCCCAAGTATTTCGTGATTTCTAATAAAAGAATGAGGTGAAAATTGGCCATTTCGGTATGGTTATCAAGCCAGTTTAAAGCGGTTTCTAAATAGGTAAAAAGGGCTTCATTTCTTTCTTCTTCATGAATGGAATGGTGCAAAATTTCTGAAAGAAACATCACAATCGTACTTTTTACGACATCGGAATGGATGGAATGAAAAGGTGTTGCAATTTTAATTTCTTTGAAATTTTCGAGCGTGCCTTTGTTTTTATGAACGGCTTCGATTTCGAGAATTGTTAATGGTTGAAAATAAGCAATTTTTTGGTTGGACTTTCTGGAAGAAAAAGCGTCACGTACAAAATAGGATTTGAGTCCGTCTGAAAGTGTAAAACATTTAACAATCAAACTTTTTTCTTGGTATTTGATTGCCGAAATTACAATGGCTTTGGTTTTAATTTGCATAATTGTTAGGTGCTGGGTTTAGGGCTTTGCAATATAGATTTTCTAATACTAAGACCTATTTACCTTATAATCATTACTTTTTTAACTTTGATTTCAATACCATCTTGCGCAGCAATGAAAATCATGTAAACCCCAGAAGCTACTTTGTATTTACTAAAAGCCGTAGTATCCCATTCTATAGCACCGCCTTCAGAAATTACTTCATGTACCAGATTGCCCTCAATATCCGTGATTTTTATATTTGCTTTGTTTAATAATCCCGTAATTTTTACAGTTCCGTTATAATCTGGACGAACAGGATTGGGATAAACTACCACATTGTTAAGGTTCTCGCTGGCTTGTATTGCGGTACCTTGATAAGATACCATTCCGCTTTCGGTAGCAAAAAAAATTTCTCCTGTTACGGCATTGATGTCGATATCGTTGATGTTATTACTTGGCAATGGAGAATTATCGCTCGTGAATCTGTGAATTGTTTCTTGTCCGTTTGGTGAGAATAGAAAAACACCACCGCCTAGAGTTGCAATCCATTTATTATTAGCACCATCTACAACTATATCAGTTACAAATTGTCCCGACAAAAGCTCCTGAGCCAAGCCGTCTTCTAAAATAATAATAGGACTTGTAGTCATAGGTTCATCATTAAAAAACCTATCGACGCTAGACAAAACCCGAAGTCCTCTTCTGGTTCCAATCCAGATTTGGTTGCGATTGTCAATGGCCAATGCTTGCACTGAGCTTGAAGGTAAGTTTCCGGGTTCTACCGAAGTTACTTTTTTGAATGTATTGGTATTATTTCTTTCGCTAAAACCTATTAATCCATCAGAAATTGTCGCAATCCATTTGGTTCCATTTTTATCAATAACCATTTTGCCCAATCGACCATCAAAAAAGTTATCCATAATATTTTCCATGTTGTAAGATTGCCATTGACCATCGGTTTTTAAAACCTTAAGTCCATTGGCCACAAGTCCATTTGTCATCCACAAATTGCCTTGTTTGTCAAAAACGCTTTGTTCAATCCTTACACTTTTATAACTCGGATCTGATGGTAAAACCAATGATTCCAAACCGCTATTTGTTTCATCATAATGAGTGATCAATGCATCATTTTCAAATTTTAATAATCCGGAAAAATAGGAACTTATAAATATTTGATTTTCGTTCGAAGGATTTACGGTTACTCTAACCAAGTCAAAACTATTGTCAACCGCACTAAACGGAAAGTTGGTCCAGCCGTTTTCTTGGTTGTATTTGCTAAACCCAAAGGAGCGCACAAAAGGGATGTAAAATTCATCATACTGTCCATAAGTTGCCCAGAGATTACTCGATGAAATGTTGATAGAAAAAATATTGTTTCGAGAGGGTCCGCTTGGTGATAAAAATTCGAAAACAGTAGGATTGGTAATGGTGGTTGTAATAACTCCATTTTCTAAAGTACCTATATATATGGTGTTGTCTAAAATAGTAGCGCATGAAAAACTAACAGTCGTATTAGGGATTTGGCTGTTACTAATTACGGTATTCAATGCCAATTGCTGGTTATAAAAAAAAATATTGTTAGGAGTTGTTACTATTAAAAAGCCATTGTTTGCCCTAACATCAATCGCAGCAGGGCTTTGCATAGCGCCAAAGTTTGAAAAAGCAGTTCCGTCGGTGGTTCTTACAATCTGTCCATTAGCACCATTGGCAAAAAGACCGTTTTCAAAAATAGTTGCACTCAAAAAATTACCCGAAACTACTTGAATCCATTGATTGGCATCTGTTAAAACTGGATTGGTGAGCAATACTCTTTTTATCCCTTCAGTTTGCGTTGCTGCATAAATATAGCCATTAAAAATGGCCGTTTCGTTTACAATAATTTCTGGTAAACTGCTTCCTATAAAGTAGGTATCGCCAAATTGTAATGTGGCAAGATTAAATTGTACTATCCCAAAGTCACAGGAGATATAAACCAAGCCGTCTTTTTCATTAAAATGATTGATTTTCTTAATGTTAGGTGCCAATTGTTTTTGAATGATATCAACAATATTGATAATGGAACCATCGGCTTCATTAATTACAATAAGTAATCCGTTCTTGTAGCCGATAAGTGTTTTATTAAACGCTACACTATGATAAACAGATGAAATGGTTTGGCTTGACAATCCATCAATAGTATTGGTCGTTTTAATTTCATTAGTAACTGTACTTTTTGAAAACAATGCATTTTCTGAAGCGGCAAAAAACCTGTTTGCAGATTGTGTAATGTCTTTTATCTCATTGTATGAAAAATATCCTTTCCAGAGTTGACCGTTCTGGGAAAAACTCATTTGTATTGATAAACTGAAAACAATAGTTATGAAAAAGTATTTCATCATTTTATAAAATATAATTACAAATATAACACAAAACGAAAATATTCAGATTTTAATATAAATCAAAAAAAATGCCTTCATTACTGAAGGCATCTTGTATTATAAATTACTACGGTTTATACAACTCCTTGAGCTAACATTGCATCTGCAACCTTAACAAAACCAGCTATATTTGCTCCTTTTACATAATCAACATATCCATTTGTATCTGAACCATATTGAACACATGAAGCGTGAATGTCTAACATGATTTTTTTCAATCGTTCATCTACTTCTTCTGAAGTCCAGCTCAAACGCAATGAATTTTGAGACATTTCTAAACCAGATGTTGCAACTCCTCCTGCATTTGATGCTTTTCCTGGTGCAAATAATATTTTAGCTTTTTGGAAAACCATTACTGCTTCTGGAGTAGATGGCATGTTTGCACCTTCGGCAACACAAATACATCCGTTAGCAACTAATGTTTTAGCCTCTTCTTCATTCAATTCGTTTTGAGTAGCACATGGTAATGCAACATCACATTTTACCTCCCAAGGACGTTTGTTAGCTACAAATTTTGCATTTGGATATTTTTTTAAATAATCTCCGATTCTTCCGCGAAGTTCATTTTTAATTTCCATAACGTGCGCTAATTTTTCAGTATCAATTCCGTCAGCATCATAAATATAACCTGATGAATCTGAGAAAGTCACGACTTTTCCGCCTAATTGTGTTGCTTTTTCGGCAGCATATTGTGCCACATTTCCTGATCCAGAAACAACTACAATTTTACCTGTAAAACTATCTCCTTTTGTCTGTAGCATGCTTTGTGCAAAATATACATCACCATATCCTGTAGCTTCTGGACGAATTAATGATCCTCCAAAAGAAATTCCTTTACCAGTTAAAACTCCTGTAAATTCATTTCTTAATCTCTTATACTGACCAAACATGTAACCTACTTCTCTACCTCCAACGCCGATATCTCCAGCAGGAACATCGGTATTTGCACCAATATGTTTAGACAATTCTGTCATAAATGCTTGACAAAAACGCATTACTTCATTATCGGATTTTCCTTTTGGATCAAAATCAGCACCTCCTTTTCCTCCTCCCATAGGCAAAGTTGTTAAACTATTTTTGAAAGTTTGCTCAAAAGCTAAAAATTTCAAAATACTTAAATTTACTGATGGATGAAAACGAATTCCGCCTTTGTATGGTCCTATAGCTGAGTTCATTTGAATACGGTAACCTCTGTTTACTTGAGTGTTTCCTGCATCGTCCGTCCATACTACTCTAAACATGATAACACGCTCAGACTCTACCATTCTTTCCAAAAGCATTTTGTTTTGGTATTTTTTATTTTCTTCAATAAACGGAATTACTGTTTCAGCAACTTCGTGTACAGCCTGCATAAATTCAGGCTCGTTAGGATTTCTTTTAGCAACTGCTTCAACAAATGATTGAATACTTTGTGACATGATTATTAGATTATTAACGTTTAATGAAAACGTTTTCGTTTGTTACAACAAATATACATTTTCTAAGAATATTGAGGTAATTTTTTTTAAATTCTCATTAAAATTATCTTTTTGTTAACTAATCTAAAGCATGAGGTCGTATATTGTAAGTTTTTAAACAAATATTTTAATATTATGTTACCTAAAAGCGTTATTTAACTTTTATGTTACACTTGTAAATTTTGTTTTTATATATTTGCAATGTGTTGAAATCTAATAAACAATGTTCAAACTCAGAATCTTATTATTAATTTTAGTATTTGGTTTTACCAATGCTGTTAATGCGCAATTGCCTTTTTCAAGTGAAATAGGTATAATTGCTGGCCCAATAGCTTTTCAGTCAGATTATGGCGAACGTTATGATTACACAACAAATGTTAACAACTCTGGTTTTGGGGTAGGAATCATACACCATTTTAATTTTTCTTACTCTGGTTATCGTGGCTACAGAAATTCAAGGACGTTTTTTAAAGAACATTTTAAGGTTAGAGCTGAGCTTTCTTATAACAAATCTAATTTTAAACATTATGGTAAGTATGTAGAAAAAGATGATAATTCTTTAGGCGTACAACAACTTAAAGCGATGCGCGGTAGCACCCAAGTTTACAATGCGGGTTTACAGTTAGAATTTTATCCTTTTAATATTCATGATTTTGAAAATACTGATGGAAGTTTTAGTCCTTTTGTAAGCCTTGGTGCGCAATACAGTTATTATATTCCAAAAGCCTATTCATTATTAGGACCATTAAATGATCCTTTGACTACTTTTCCTAAATACATTAATGCATCAAGAAATGATCCTGGGACTGTTTTATCTATTGTAGGAAGCGTAGGTCTTCGTCATAAAGTTTCTCCGCTATCTGATATTATGATAGATATGAGAGCCCAATATTATTTTTCTAATTGGGTAGATGGTCTTAATCCCGACGCAACAAAATATCCTGAAAATAAAGCCAATGATTGGTTGGTTTGGCTCAATGTAGGTTACATTTATTACTTACAGTATTAATAAAATAAAAAGTCCTAATATAAAATTGGGACTTTTTTATGTTATGTTAAAGCTTGTTTTAAATCTTCAATTAAATCTTCGGCATCTTCAATACCTACACTCAATCTTACCAAATCATCTGTAATACCTATTTCTTTCCTTTTGTCTTCTGGTATTGATGCATGTGTCATCAAAGCTGGATGGTTTGCTAACGATTCTACACCGCCTAAAGATTCTGCCAGTGTAAATACTTTTACTTTTTCTAAAAAATGAATCGCATCTTCTTTCTCACCAGACACAAATGTAAAAGAAACCATTCCGCCATAACCACTCATTTGCTTTTTAGCAATTTCATGATGCGGATGGCTCGGTAAGCCTGGATAGTAAACCGTTTTTACTTTAGGATGATTGTTTAAAAATGCTACTACTTTTTCTCCGTTTTCGCAATGTCTTTGTACACGCAAATGCAAAGTTTTTATACCTCTAAGTACTAAAAAACTGTCCATTGGACCAAGTGTAGCTCCTGTTGCAAATTGCTGAAAATGCAATTGCTCTCCTAATTTTTCATCTTTTACAATAAGCGCACCAGCAATAACATCTGAGTGTCCTCCTAAATATTTTGTTGCAGAATGCATTACAATATCTGCTCCTAAGTCTAAAGGTTTTTGCAAATAAGGCGTTGCAAAAGTATTGTCTACGGCAAAAAGTAGGTTTCTAGCTTTTGTTATTTTAGCAATTTCTTGAATGTCTGCTAACTTCATCAAAGGATTTGTAGGTGTTTCAACCCAAACTAATTTTGTATTTTCATTAATCAATGATTGAAATTTATCTAAATCATTCATATCTACAAAATGGAACTTGATCCCAGAATCTTTATAAATACGAGTGAACATTCTATAAGTTCCTCCATACAAATCGTCCATAGCAATAATTTCGTCACCCGCTTTAAACGAACGCAACACGCAATCAGTTGCTGCTAATCCTGACGAAAATGCCAATCCTCTCGTACCATTTTCTATACTTGCTAAAGCGTTTTCTAATGCAGATCGGGTAGGATTTGCTGCTCTGCTGTATTCATAATCAGGATTTAATGGCTGTCCTGGGCTTGTTTGTATAAATGTCGATGTTTGATAAACAGGGGGCATTACCGCTCCTGTACTAGGATCGTGGTGCTGACCGCCATGTATTGTTTTTGTATTGAATTTCATGATTTTGATTTAATAGTCTAAATAATTTTACAAATTTACCGTTTAATTTATTCTAACCCAACTACAAGTTGGTACCTTTGTAATTAATTAACATTTTTATGATGCGCTATTGTATTGTTTTTCTTGCGATGATAATGGTTTTTACAAGCTGTAATAATGAATTGACTTTTGAAGACCAAACTTTTTTAAAAACCACTACAATTGCTTGTGAGGCTACTTGTCCAGAAGCAAGTGTCACAATTCCCTTTGCTAACAATGTGCCTATTGTAGCAGATAGTATCAATAAAAAAGTATTTTCGGTAACACGTGAAATTATTTATTTTGGCGAAAAGCCTTATGTTTCTAATGATTATGATGATCTGCTTGCTTCCTTTATAGGTTCGTATGAAGAGATGCATAAAAAATTTCCGAAGGATACTTTTGGCTGGGAAGCAAGAATAAAAGGTACTGTAAAATACCAATCGGATGCGATTTTAAACATTGCAATAGATCATTATACTTTTACAGGTGGTGCGCATGGTTATCAAGGGTTGCGTTCCTTATTATTTGATGCTAAAACTGGCAAATTCATTGCTAATAATAAACTGTTTAATGATGAAAAGGCATTTAAAAAATTTGCCGAAAAACAATTTAGAATAAAATATAAAATTCCAGAAAACAGCCCTATCAATGCAACAGGACTGATGTTTGAAGACGAAGTTTTTCAGTTGCCTCAAAATATTTTTTACACAGAAAACGGTTTGCTTCTGTATTACAACTCTTATGAAGCCGCATCTTATGCAGATGGGCCAAAGGAATTATTGTTGTCTTATGAAGAAGTAAAATCGTATTTAATTACTCAATAAACTTCCTAATACTCATTATAATCCCAGTGTGTAATGCCTCATGATAATAGTTAAAAGCAATAGCGTCTTTAGCTGATTTTAAGGTATTACCTAACATTGTTGTATATTCTTGGTAATTCTGAAAAACATGATTATCAAAATCTCTTTTGGTTTTATCAATAGTTTTAAAAAGCAAAGAATAGATTTCATCTACTTCACTTTGAGTCACATCATTTTCTGGTTTGCTGCCTTTTTTATATTTATGAACCATTTCATCAGAAATCATCATTTCTAATCCAGAAAGTTTATAAACTAACATTTGTTGCACTACTATTACATGAGCAATGTTCCAAATAAGATTATTACTGTAACCTATCGGGATTGTATTGAGTTGCACTAGAGAATACTCTTTAAGTATTTGTCCTAGAATTTTTCTACTCGTATCTGTAATTGCTAAGGCTTGTTGCATTTTTATTTTTTTATAAAAATAGTAATTTTACTTTAAATGGATTTTCTTTGTGAAAAATTGTATTCAATGAATAAAATATACTACCTCGCTTCTTGTGATACTTGCCGCAAAATAATAAAGTCGTTGCCAAAGGATAATAACTTGGTTTTTCACGACATCAAACAAAATCCCATTACTGAAGAAGAGTTAGAAACAATGAAAGTGCTTTCAGGAAGTTATGAAGCACTTTTTAGTAAAAAAGCACAGTTGTATAAAACTATGGATTTAAAAAATAAATCTTTAACCGAAGATGATTATAAAAAATACATACTTGAACATTATACTTTTTTGAGCAGACCCGTTTTTATTATTGATGGTGCAATTTACATTGGCAATTCACAACAAAACATGCTTCAAGTAATGAAAGCTTTTAACAATGTCTAAAAGGAATCTTGCCTTGATAGGCGCTACAATGGTTTCACTAATTTATGGTGTGACCTTTACAATTGCTAAAGATGTAATGCCTGCTTATATTAATGCCTACGGATTTATATTACTTAGAGTAGGCGGTTCAGTAGTGTTATTTTGGTTGGTTTGGTTTTTAATGGCTTTACAAAACCCACAAATCAAAGAAAAAATCATAGCAAGTGATTTTCCAAGAATTATTGCAGCAGCTTTTTTTGGCGTAGCTTTAAACATGCTCACTTTTTTTAAAGGATTGAGCTACACTTCACCTATTTCTGCATCAGTAATTATGGTTACTACCCCTATTATTGTTTTGGTCCTTTCGGCAATAATAATGAAAGAGAACATGCAGAAAAGCAAAGTTATCGGAATTGTTTTGGGTTTAATAGGAACCGCTTTTTTAATCCTTTACGGAAAATCTATAGCCAATGCAACCAACGCAAGTTTAGGAAATTTATTGGTTTTTATCAATGCCGTTTCTTATGGTTTTTACCTTATAATTGTTAAGAAATTAATGGACAAATACAATGCTTTTACGTTTGTAAAATGGATTTATTTGCTTGGTTTTTTTATGGTTTTACCTTTTGGATGGCAAGAATTTCAAGCAGTAAATTGGACAATAATCCCTAATGATATTTTCTGGAAAATAGGTTTTGTAGTAGTTTTTTCTACTTTTGTTACTTACCTACTCAACTTACTTTCTATGCGAGAATTAAAGCCTACAACCGTTGCCGTTTTTATCTATTTACAACCGTTGTTTGCGACCATTTTTGCCATTGGTTTAGGCAAGGACCAACTCACATTGGTCAAAATAGTTTCGGCGGTTTTAATATTTCTTGGTGTCTATCTGGTTACACAAAAAAAACCAACAACGCAAAGCGATTAACCAGCAACCATTTTATTATCTTTATACTCTTTTTTAAAAATATATGATACAATCAATGACTGGTTTTGGTAAAGCGACTTTGCAATTACCAACAAAAAAAATAACAATAGAAGTAAAATCATTAAACAGCAAAGGTTTAGATTTAAATGTTAGAATGCCTTCTTTGTACCGCGAAATGGAATTGGGCTTGCGCAACCAGATTGCCTTATCATTAGAACGAGGAAAAATAGATTTTTCGATTTTTGTAGAAAATACAGCCGAACAAACTTCGACAAAAGTCAATGTGCCAATAGTAAAAGCATATATAAATCAATTGCGTGAAGTATATGACCTAGCCGATGAAACCGAGTTGATGAAAATGGCTATCCGTATGCCAGATGCTCTAAAAACGGAACGCGATGAAATTGATGAGAACGACTGGGCGCAAATTCAAACTGTTATAAACGAAGGCTTAAAAAATATTCATTCTTTTAGAGTTTCAGAAGGTGTGGCATTAGAAAAAGAATTTTTACACCGTATTGCAAACATCATGACATTAATGAATGAAACAGTTGCTCTTGATGGCGAACGAATTCAAACCGTTAAAACCCGATTGAAACATGCAATTGATGAGTTAAAAGTAAATATTGATGACAATCGTTTTGAACAGGAATTGATATTTTATCTTGAAAAATATGATATTACCGAAGAAAAAGTAAGGCTAGAAAACCATTTGAATTACTTTATAGAAACCATAGCGGGTACCGAAGCTAATGGCCGAAAATTAGGTTTTATTACCCAGGAGATGGGCCGCGAAATCAATACTATGGGTTCAAAATCAAACCACGCACAAATGCAAAAATTAGTTGTTCAAATGAAGGACGAATTAGAAAAAATAAAAGAACAGGTACTTAACGTTTTATAACAAGCTGTTCACAAGCAATTTATTGCCATACAACAAACTACACAACAATGAAAGGCAAATTAATCGTATTTTCTGCACCATCTGGATCAGGAAAAACAACTATAGTAAGGCATCTTTTAGCACAAAAAGAATTGCATCTTGATTTTTCAATTTCAGCCACTTCACGTCAAAAGCGAGGAGAAGAAATTGACGGAAAAGATTATTATTTTTTATCACCTGATGAATTTCAGCAAAAGATAAAAGAAAATGCATTTGTAGAACATGAAGAAGTTTACAAAGACAATTTTTACGGCACTTTAAAAAGTGAGTTAGAAAGGATCTGGGCGCTGAACAAACATGTAGTTTTTGATATTGATGTCATTGGTGGTTTAGAAATAAAGAGGCAATTTCCCGAGCAAACATTATCTGTTTTTGTGAGTCCACCTTCTGTGGAAGAATTAGAACGAAGATTGCGTTTTCGTCAAACCGAAACCGAAGAAAAAATACAAATGCGCTTGGCAAAAGCCGAAAGAGAAATTGCAGTTTCAGATAAATTTGATGTGATTTTAAAAAATTATGACTTAGAAAATGCAAAAAATGATGCTTACAAACTGGTCTCAGACTATTTGAGTATTATTTAGGGTTTAAGGTTTGAGATTTAAGGTTTAAGGTTTAAGGAAATAAAAAAAATATTGTTCTGAAATTTTTTTAAATATTTAAAAAAATGGTGTTTAATTCATAATCTTTAAAGGCTTTGCACATTTGTAACTATCAATCTTTGATCCTTTGCAACTATATACCTTAGTCCTTTCTATCTAAAAAAGTAAAATATGAAAATAGGATTGTATTTTGGAACTTTCAACCCCATTCATGTTGGCCATTTAATTATTGCCAATCACATGGCCGAAAATACAGCACTTGAACAAATCTGGATGGTGGTTACTCCTCACAATCCTTTAAAGAAAAAAAGCACTTTACTCGATGATTACCATAGACTCCAAATGGTACATTTGGCAACCGAAAATTTTCCTAAAATCAAACCTTCGGATATTGAATTCAAATTGCCACAGCCTAATTACACAGTAAATACACTCGTTCATTTACAAGAAAAATTCCCGCAACATCAATTTTCGCTGATTATGGGAGAAGACAATTTGAAATCTTTTCATAAATGGAAAAATTACGAAGTAATACTTCAAAACCATGAAATCTATGTTTATCCACGCATTTCAGAAGAACAAGAAAATACCGAATTAAAACTGCGTCAAAAGGTTCATTTGATTGCCGCACCCGTTGTAGAAATCTCCTCTACTTTTATTCGGAAAAACATCAAAAACAATAAAAACATTCAGCCGCTACTGTCCGAGAAAGTTTGGGAATATATTGATCATAATAATTTTTATAAAAAGTAAATGAGCATAATTCTTCGCCAGCATATAGAAAAAATTTCACCACTTACTGATGAAGAATTTGAATATGTAATGTCCCATTTTATTTTCAAAAAATTAAAAAAACACCAATTCCTAATTCAAGAAAACGAAGCCGTTCCTTATGATTTTTTCGTTTTAAAAGGCTGTCTTAAAGCTTATTATTTGGATACTGAAAGTAAAGAATATATCATACAGTTTGCCCTTGAGGACTGGTGGATTACAGATTATCAATCCTATTTTAACAAAACCAACGCCACTTTACATCTCGACTGTATTGAAAACACTGAAGTGTTGTGTCTCTCGCTTGAAAACAGAGAAAAATTATGTTCAGAAATGCATGTTATTGAACATTTTTTTAGAAAAAAATCCAACTCAGGTTATGTAGCCTTACAACAACGTATTTTATCAATGTTGAATAGCAATGCTAAAGAGCGTTACGAAAAACTATTATTACAATATCCAGTGCTTTTTCAAAAAGTGCCTAAATCATTAATAGCATCTTATCTTGGCGTTTCTCGAGAAACCTTAAGTCGTTTGAATACATCTTCAAAATAAATGTGATTATTGTCACACAAAATTTGTGATTTCCTTCTCATTTTAATCCTTTAATATTCTTCAACTTTGTATTTATAATTTAAAGTAGCCAAAATGAAAAAGTACAATCATTTAACAGCAATGATTTTTGCATTTTGCACAATCATGATTGCCAGTACAACAAATGCACAAACTAATAAAAATAAAAAAACCATGAAAAAAGTATTATTTGTTCTAACCAGTCATTCTGAATTAGGGAACACAGGAGAGAAAACAGGATTTTGGACCGAAGAATTTGCTGCTCCATATTATGAATTAGCAGACAAAGGCATTGCAATTGACATTGCAACACCAAAAGGTGGACAACCACCAATTGACCCAAAAAGTGAAGACCCATCTGCAGCTACAGAGGATACAAAACGTTTTGATGCTGATAATGATGTTTTAGCAAAATTAAAAAACACGCACAAATTAGCTGATGTGAAGGAAGCTGATTATGATGCCGTTTTTTATCCAGGAGGTCACGGCCCACTTTGGGATTTAGCCGAAGATAAAAATTCAATTGCATTGATTGAAGCTTTTTATACCAATAAAAAACCCGTAGCTTTTGTATGTCATTCGCCAGCCGTTCTTAAAAATGTAAAAGCAAATGGTGATTTTCTCGTAAAAGGAAAAAAAGTAACTGGTTTTTCTAATACGGAAGAAGAAGCGGTGGGTTTAACTAAGGTAGTTCCATTTTTACTAGAAGATGCTTTGCAAGCAAATGGAGCAATTTACTCAAAAGTAGCCGATTGGAATCCATATGCGGTTGAGGATGGTTTGCTAATTACAGGTCAAAATCCAGCTTCGTCTAAATTAGTGGCTCAAAAATTATTGGTGCAGTTAAACTCAAAAAACTAAGAGATGCTAAACTTTGAATTGTACAATCCTACCAACTTAATTTTTGGAAAAAGACAAATGGAGAAATTGTCTTCTTTGGTACCAAAAGGTGCAAAAATTTTACTCGCTTACGGTGGCGGAAGTATTTTTAAAAACGGAATTCACGAACAAGTGATCAAAAACCTAAAAGGTTTCGAAATTGTTGAATTTGCTGGAATTGAACCCAATCCGCATTTTGAAACCCTAATGAAAGCTGTAGCGATTATCAAAGAACAAAAAATTGATTTTATACTTGCTGTAGGCGGTGGTTCAGTGATTGATGGTGTCAAATTCATTTCGGCAGCAGTACATTTTGAAGGCAATCCTATGGAAATACTTCAAAAACGATTGCTAATTAAGGATATTTCAAAAGTAACCCCTTTTGGAACCATCTTAACTTTGCCTGCAACAGGTTCAGAAATGAATTCAGGTGCTGTTGTAACTATTGAAGCCACTCAGGAAAAACTCTCTTTTGGCGGTAGCGCTTTGTTTCCTCAATTCTCCATCTGTGATCCAACTGTAATTCAATCTTTACCAAAAAGACAATTGCAAAATGGCGTTGTTGATGCATTTACACACGTTTTAGAGCAGTATTTAACCTATCCTCACGAAGGTTATTTACAAGATCGAATTGCCGAAGGAATTTTACAGACTTTGATTGAAGTGGGCCCAAAAGTAGTTGAAAACCCCACAGATTATGCTTTGGCATCTAACTTTATGTGGAGTTGCACTATGGCATTGAACGGCTTATTAAACAAAGGTGTGCCTACCGATTGGGCAACGCACATGATTGGTCATGAATTGACAGCATTGTATGGTATTGATCATGCTAGAACATTAGCAATTGTTGGTCCTAACCTGTATAAAGTGATGTTTGAAACCAAAAAAGAAAAATTAGCACAATACGGCAAGCGCATTTTTAATTTGAATGGTAGCGAGGACGAAATTGCAAAAGAGGCTATCAACAAATCGGTAGAATTTTTTCATATCATGGGAATGGACACCAAACTTTCAGATTATACTAAAGATTTTGATACAACAGCCGATTTTATTGTAAAACGCTTTGAAGAAAGAGGCTGGAAAGGCCTTGGAGAAAAACAAAATGTTACTTTAGAAAAAGTAAAAAACATTGTAGAAATGAGTTACTAAACCCATTTTTAATCGGAAAGCTTAAATAAAAAGGCGTTCGAGAAATTATTCTTGAACGCCTTTTTTCCAAAACACCAAAAACAAAAATTTAATTAACTTTTAAATGTAGTATTACCAACTAACAAGTAAACTACATCATATAAACGATTGACTTATCTATTCATTGTGTTGTAAATCATAATTTTAAGTTAAAAATAATATTGGCAAAACCCCAATTGTTGAAGTAAATGCGCTTCCATATTCTTTTAAATTCCCTTTTTTATTCTATTTTAATTACTTTTGGATAATTAAATAAAAAAAATGAGCGAATATCCTAAGTTTGCAGTAATTGGTGGCGGAAGTTGGGCCACGGCTATCGCAAAAATGTTGTGTGTAAATCTTTCAGAAATTGCTTGGTACATGCGTAATATTGAAGCTATTGCACATATAAAAACACACCATCACAATCCTAATTATCTAAGTTCTGTTGAATTCAATACGGATAAATTGAAACTTACCAATGATATTAATGAAGCCATTGCTTTTGCCGATTATATCATTTTTGCAATTCCATCTGCTTTTTTAGGAGGCGAATTACTAAAAATAACAGATCCAGAAAGTTTAAAAGACAAAATCATTTTTTCTGCTATAAAAGGAATAGTTCCAGAAACAAGTTTGATTGTAGGAGAACATTTTCATGAAAAATATGATATCCCTTATGAAAATATAGGTGTAATTACTGGTCCTTGTCATGCCGAGGAAGTAGCGCTTGAGCGACTTTCTTATTTGACAATTGCTTGTGGCGATGCAAAAAAAGCAAAAATTGTAGCCAAATGTTTGTCTGGAAATTATATAAAAGCAAAAATCACCGATGATATTATAGGTACCGAATACGCCGCAATGCTCAAAAACATTTATGCAATTGCTGCAGGAATGGCGCATGGTTTAGGCTATGGCGATAATTTTCAATCGGTTTTAATGAGCAACGGCATTAGAGAGATGAAAAAATTTATCCGAAAGGTGCATAAAATGAAACGCAACATCAACAACTCAGCCTATTTAGGTGATTTACTAGTTACGGGTTATTCGGTTTTTTCTAGAAATAGAATGTTTGGCAATATGATCGGAAAAGGCTACACGGTAAGATCCGCTCAAATGGAAATGAGCATGGTTGCCGAAGGTTATTATGCCACAAAAAGTGCTTGGGAACTCAACCAAACCTATGGCGCAAAAACACCAATCATTGATGCGGTTTATAGTGTTTTATATGATGGTAAAGATGCTAAGAAGGTATTTGAAAAACTAACAGACAAACTGGATTAATATGAGTAAAAGATGGAGATACCAGATTAAGATTGGTCTACTATGGGGAATTATCACTTCCTTATGCTCGTTGTTTTTTGACTTATTCGAAATGTCGATTGTAGATGCTTTTATGTCTAAAAGAAATCTCATTCGTACTCTTTTTTTTATTGTCACAGGAATATTTATGGTCAGTTATTTTAACTGGAGAACCAAGATAAAAAGAGAAAACAATTCATAATTTAATTTACAATTACACCGTTAGTAAATAAAATTGGTACTTCTTCTACCGCATCTTCGGTAATCGAATGGGCTTTGAAAATGTATTTTTTATCAAATAATTTATCGCCAATAAAAAACGTAACCATAAACTCATTATTGAGTGCGAGAACCGTTTTTTCGATCATTTCAATTTTAATAACTGAAACTGCTGGAATTTCGAGAAATGCATGACGCAAAAGCGATGTTTTTTTCATTTCGCCATCAATAGTTCCAAAAGCTTTTGATACGACCATTACACTTTCAAGTTTGTAATCACTGTCATTTATCAAATAAGCATACCAAACTTTTTCCATAAAGTCATCACTCCACTCTTGAACAGCAGCGAGAAAAACGTTTTCTACTTGTGGTATTATTATGTCTTTTTTCATTTGGATTTATTCAATTTATAAGCTGATGCACTAGCCCAGATAGTAGTGAAAATCCCGCGCTTTTGAGCGGATTGTAACGAATATCTGGAAATAGCTCCTAAAAATACAATTGCTCTAAAAATTTAAATACTTGATTTGAATTGTTCCAGAAAACGAACATCATTTTCATAAAACATACGGATATCCCCTATTTGGTACAACAACATGGCAATTCTTTCGATACCCATACCAAAGGCAAAACCGTTGTATTCCTCTGCATCGATACCGCAATTTTTAAGAACATTAGGATCGACCATACCGCATCCCATTATCTCTAACCAACCGGTTCCTTTTGTGATTCGGTAATCAGTTTCCGTTTTAAGGCCCCAATAAATATCTACCTCTGCGCTTGGTTCTGTAAACGGAAAGTAAGACGGACGCAAACGTATTTTTGATTTGCCGAACATTTCTTTTGTGAAGTAAAGCAGGGTTTGTTTTAAATCTGCAAAGGAAACGTCTTTGTCAATATACAAACCTTCTACTTGATGAAAAATACAGTGGGAACGTGAGGAAACCGCTTCATTACGGAAAACACGTCCAGGAGAAATGGTACGAATAGGCGGTTTGTGTTCTTCCATATAACGTACTTGGACAGACGAAGTATGGGTTCTTAATAAAACATCAGGATTGGTCTGGATAAAAAAGGTGTCTTGCATGTCTCTTGCCGGATGGTATTCAGGTAAGTTAAGAGCAGTAAAATTGTGCCAATCATCTTCTACTTCTGGACCTTCAGAAACATTGAAACCTATGTTAGAAAATATGTCTATGATTTGGTTTTTAACCAATGAAATAGGATGGCGGGAACCAATTTTTAAAGGCTCAGCAGGACGTGTTAAATCGCCATAAAAACCTTTAACTTCTTCTTTACTTTCTAATGCTTCTTGTATGCTTTTTACTTTTTCTTCGGCAACCGTTTTTAAAAGGTTGATTACTTGACCAAATTCTTTTTTTTGATCGTTAGGCACGTTTTTAAACTCGGTAAAAAAGTCCTTTAAAAGTCCTTTACTTCCTAAATATTTGATACGAAACGCTTCTAATTCTTCCTTTTTTTGTGTCGAAAAAGCTTGTGCTTCAGCGATATATTCTTTTATCTTGTCTGTCATTTTCATCCAATAATTGCGTGAGCAAATTTAGGCAATTTGTTTTAAGTTTTCCTTGTAAAATTTAAAGTTTCCAAATGAAATAATGAAGCGCAGTGATTATTTTATTACTTCTTTTTCTAAAAAATAATTTACAATCGCTTCTTTCATCAAAACCGATTGTTCTCCAGCCTTTAATGCAGGTAATTGCTCTTTTACTTTGTAATGTGGCCAACCATCTTCGTCAAAAAATTCAAATTCATAGAATCCATAAGGCTCTAGAAGGCGACAAATTGCAATATGCATTAAATTTAATTTTTCATCTTTCTTAAAACTTTGGTGTACTTTACCTAATTCCTGAACGCCTACAAGGTAAATTATGGCATCAAGATCTAAGTTTTCTCCTTTTGAAAATTGATTAGAAAGTATATCTACAAGCTGTTCCCAGCGTTCTTTGAGTTGTGCGTCTCTTGACATTTTTATGGTTATGAGTTATGAGTCATGGGTTATTAATCCATATATCATAAAATTATTTGGACAAAGATAAGAACTTGAAAATTGACAATAGGTATGGCCTAATTCTTTTATATTTACAGTATCAATTTTTAGCATAAAAAAATGGTTTTTTTTGATTTTGTAATTATTTGTTTGCTTTTATACGGATTTATAAAAGGAATATGGGATGGCTTTTTTGTAGCATTTGCTTCCTTTATATCCTTAATTGTAGGGATTTATGTGGCTATAAAATTTTCCTATTTGATTAAAGAAACTCTAGCTAACCATGTAAGCTGGTCCTCAAAAACGGTTTTGATAGCTGCTTTTGTGATTACTGTAGCACTAGTTGTTATAGGTATTTCTATTTTAGCAAAGTTTTTTACGACTGTTGCGGATTTTGCAAGTTTGGGAATAATTAACAAATTCGCAGGCGGGATCTTTGGGGTTTTGAAAATGATTTTGATATTAAGTATCCTTTTTAATGTGTTGCAAAAAATCAATACCAACCATATAATTGTAAAAAAAGAAACTTTAGACAAATCAATAGTCTATAATCCTATTGTAAAAGTAGGCGCTTTCATTTATCCCTCTATTGAAGATTTATTTAAAAATCTAAAATCGAAACCGGTAGATTAGGGTTTCATAACATTAACTTACTATTTTACCTATTCTCCTTTCAAATCTATTATTGTTTGTTTAAGTTCTTTTATTCGTTCTTCGTATTGCTCAATGAGTTTTTCTGACAATTGATTGATAATTAGTGCGTTGTTAGAAGTGCCACCTTTTTGATTATTGTTTAAAACTACATTTTCACTTTTGACTAATTCTTCAGGAGTAATTTCAAATACACTACAAATATTATCTATGTGACATGCCCACGATTGACTTTCTCCATTTTCTATGCGAGCATAAGTAGATTGTGATAAATTTAGATAATCTGCTACTTGTTCTTGAGACCAATTTTTACTCTTTCGCAACTTTCTAAGCTTAATTCCAATCATTGTATTCATAGTTTATCTATTTTTAATTCACGAATGTAATAAAGATTATTAAATTTGTGCACGTTTAGGTTAAAAACACCCTTATTGTGAATAATCACAAAGCTTAATTGTAAGTATTTTTGACCATTATAAACAATTGAAATTTCAAATTATGAAAAAATTAGAATTAAATCAGATGGAAAATCTGGAGGGTGGTCGAAGATTCTGGGGTACAGAGCAACAAAATGCTGGTACTTGCTCTGGTGGATTTGTTGAGTTTGTAGATGTTTATTATGTTTTTGGAATTGGGGTTTCTACTAGTAGTCCTTACATTTCAAACGTAAAATGTGAGGTTGTGCCAAATCCATAGTTTATAATGAGATGTTAAAATTAACATCTCATTTTTTTAACAATAAACTAATATAAATTGAGAACTAAAATAATTTTATTTTTGATATTTAAAGTTAATTTTTTATTAGCACAAAGTATAGCTGTTTATGAAAATGGCACTAAAAACCCAATTCCCTATGTGACAGTTTTATATTTAAATGGTAATAAAATAGTTGGGGGAGATTATAGTGACGAAAGGGGAATTGTAAATTTAAACACAACGTTAATTTATAATAAAATAGACTTTTCTTCATTAGGCTACAAATCATTAAGAATAAACAATATCATTAAAAATGATATTGTTTACCTGAACGCAGATAATATTGACCTTGAGGAAATTATAATTTCGAAAAATAAGCCTTCTGAATTTATAAATTTAGGATTTGCTAACGATAAAAAAATTACTGGATATGGTTACGATAAAGGATTTGAAGTATGTGTTTACATAGAAAACAATGAAAATAAACCTTTAAATATTCATTCTGTTGTGTTTATGATATTAAAAAAAGTTAAAAAAACATCCTTTAGGTTGCATTTTTATAAAAAAATAGAAGGTGATTTTGAACCAAAAGATGAAATATTTTTTGATGATCTTGTGCTTTATATTCCTTCTAAAACTAAAGGTGCTGTAAATATTGATATATCTAAATATGGATTAAGAATCCCTTTAGAGGGGATTTTTATAGGTATAGAAGTTTTAAATACAGGGGCAAATAATCAAAGTAAATATGTTAATTCTTCAGATGTAATTTTCTTTGAATGTTCTGAATCAAATGATAAAAAAGCTACTATGTCTAGATACATTTTTGAAAATAAAAAGTGGTTTGATTTTTCCGAAAAGAATAGTTTAAAAAGCAACTATTCTAAAAAGTATCTAAATGCTAAAGTTGGTATAAAAGTTTATGAGAATTAATAAATGAAAAGAATTTTCACAACTTTTATCATTTTATCAATTTTTATGTTTTTTTTATCTTTTGCACATTATTCAATTTTAAATTTAAAAGAGCTTGAATTAAATTATAGTAATGATAATATAACTCAAGTAAAGTCAGAATATTTTAATTCGAAAGCTACTAAGATTACGTTTTCTAATTTAATAAATATTCCTGTGAAAATAATTATTGAAATTAATGTAATTTCAGTATTTATATATTTTTGTTGTTTCTTATTTAATTTTAAAATACCCTATAAGGAAGTTTTATATATTACTTTAAAAACAAACTTCATTTTTTTATTTTCTATTGTTTATGAAATTATTCATTTTAAATTTTTTAACCCAGTCTATACAATAATAGATATCGGTTACTTTTCATCACTTTCTGTTTTAACTATTATTGGTTATAAGAACCTAGAATCTTGGTTTATCTATCCTTTACAGACATTAAATCTTTTTGAAGTCGGGTATTGTTTACTCCTTGCATATTATATTGGAAAATCTACAAGATCTAATATTAGAATTGGTTTAAAAATAGTTGCATTGAGTTATATTCCTGGCTTAATACTATGGGTTATATTAATCATGTCCCTAACTTTAAATAATTCATAATGAAAAAATATTTAAAAATAATTCTCCCGATACTATTTACAACCATTTTGGGTTACTTTAGTTTTCAAATTTATTCTAAAATACAACATAATAAAGAAGTTGCCACAAACATAAAAACCATCCCAAAATTTGAATACCAAAATGTAAAAAGTGGTGTTTTTTCTAATACAAATTTAGAAAAAAATACTCCTACTCTTTTTGTCTATTTCAATTCAGAATGTGAGTTTTGCAATGAAGAAGCACAAATGATAAAGCAAAACATTAATAAATTTAAATCTTGCCAGTTACTATTTGTATCGTTTGAAAAGCCTGAATCAATTATAAATTTTGCACAAAAACACCAACTCAACAATTATGATAATGTTCATTTTTTATATGATAGCAAAATTAGTTTTGCTAGTACATTTGATGTTAAATCCCTACCTTGTTTAGTGCTGTACGATAAAAATCAAAAGTTAATTGAAAAAATCAAAGGACAAACTAAAGCAGAAACAATTGTTAAGAAATTAAGTACTACAAATTAGGAATGTAATTAAATCGTGAGATCGTTTCGTTCCTCACAATGACAAATAGTTGAAATGAACTTAAAACATATCGAAAAAACACATACGCTACAACTAGACCAGTCAGATTGTGGCGTTGCTTGTTTAATGAGCATAATAAAACTCTATCAAGGAATTAATTCTATTGAAAACCTTAGGGAACTGAGTGGGACTTCAAAACAAGGAACAACAATGCTCGGCTTGTATCAAGTAGCTAATAGTATTGGTTTTACCGCAGAAGGTTGCGAGGCTGATATCAATGCTTTAATTGAGCACCAACAACCAGTTATTTTGCATGTTGTAATTGATGGTCAACTACAACATTATGTGGTTTGTTATTCATACAATAAAGAAAAAGGTTTTTTAATAGGTGATCCTGCTAAAGGAATTTATTATTTAAATGAAGAGGAATTAGATAAGATTTGGATTTCAAAAAGTTGTTTGACTCTTGAGCCTAACGAAACTTTTGTAAAAGCGAACATAGAAAAGGGTTCTCAAAGAAAGTGGTTCTTAGATATTTTAAAAGAAGATTATAAACTACTTTGGATTTCGATTTTATTGGGCGTTTTTGTAGCTGGTTTAGGAATGGCAATGTCTTTGTTTTCTCAAAAATTAATCGATGATATTTTACCTTCACAAAAAATTAATAAACTAATCACCGGAATTGCTTTGTTAGGTATTTTACTTTTAGCACGATTGGGTCTATCAGTTTTAAGGGAATTTTTTTTATTGCAACAATCAAAAAATTTTAATAACCGTATAAACAATCAATTTTTTTCTTCTTTATTGAATTTACCTAAACCTTTCTTTGATACAAGAAAAATTGGCGAACTTGTTGCAAGATTAAATGATACACAGCGTGTACAAAGGGTTATAAAAATGCTTGCCAGTAATCTAGTTATTGACATATTGGTTTCAATAATTTCACTAGTTTTCTTGTTTGGCTATTCTTGGAAATTAGGATTAATTTCTCTAGTAAGTTTACCCGTTTATTTCTATATTATTTACAAGAGTAATAAAAAAATAATCAATGCCCAAAAAGAGGTTATGCAGAGTTATGCTTTTAATGAGAGTAATTATATCAATACTATACAAGGTATTAACACAATAAAAAATGATAATAAACAAGTTATTTTTAGTAAAGTAAACGAAATTATTTTCGCTAATTTTCAAGACAAGATTTTTAATTTAGGAAAAATAAATATCACCTTATCTTGGCAATCAGGTTTAGCAAGTGTTTTCTTTTTGATAGGTGTTTTAATTTATACCTCAATTCAAGTTTTTGATAAAGAAATAAAATTAGGTGAGCTAATGGCAATACTAGGCATTGTAGGTTCTTTGCTTCCATCAATTGCTAATTTAGCATTAATTTCAATACCAATAAATGAAGCAAAAATCGCATTTAACAGAATGTATGAATTTGCTTCTATTAAACAGGAAAATGAAGATGGACAATCTATAACAGCTATTAATACAATTGAACTTCAAAATCTTTCGTTTCGATTTGCCGGAAGAAGTGCTTTATTTACAAATGTGAATTTACAGATTGAAAAAGGAAAATTCACCGCAATTGTTGGAGAAAGTGGTAGCGGAAAAAGTACGATAGGTCAAATATTACAACGGTTTTATAATTTTGAAAGCGGAAATATTGTAGTTAACAACCAATACCAACTTGCGGAAATTGAGTTGAAAAGTTACAGAGATTTAATTGGTGTTGTGCCACAAGATATAACCATTTTTAATGGTAATGTTTTAGAAAATATTTTATTAGGACAAATAGTAAGCCCTGAAAATACTACTTCGTTTTTAAATTCTTTTGGGTTTGACACCTATTTTAATCAGTTACCACAAGGTTTAGCAACAATTATTGGCGAAGAAGGAATTAATTTAAGCGGAGGACAAAAGCAAATTATCGCTTTGGCTAGAGTTCTTTATAAAAAACCGCAATTATTGATTCTTGATGAAGCCACAGCAGCAATGGATAGAAATACTGAAAATTTTACAATGAATTTATTTGAAAAAATAAAACCACAATGTGCAATCCTATTTATTTCTCATCGTCTTAACACTTTAAAGAAAATTTCTGATACAATTTATGTTTTAGACAGTAAAACTATAACTCATTTTGGTAGTCATAATGAATTGATGAAAACCAGCAATTTTTATAGCGATTATTGGAAATATTTTTTATAATTTAGTTGTAGTTTATATAATCACTTCAATTCCTTGATTGCACT
Source organism: Bacteroidota bacterium (assembly GCA_031413015.1). Classification (GTDB taxonomy): domain Bacteria; phylum Bacteroidota; class Bacteroidia; order Flavobacteriales; family Flavobacteriaceae; genus Flavobacterium. The sequence goes on from JANOEE010000015.1 coordinate 57,478, forward strand.
GGCTTCAATCCAACCTTTTGTACCGTCTGAAAGTTCGATTTTTTTCCAATTTTCAAGAATCTCCTGTACATAAACTTTTGTCCCTTCGTGCAAAACAAAGGCGTCTGGCGCATCTTGTTTTGGTTCTGTTTTTACTGGTACAATTTCCGAAAAAACGATCGCTGGTTTGTCATTTTCATAAGTGTTTTTCTCAAATACTGCTGCCGCAATACTCATTACAATCGCAATTAAACCCAGGAACATTGATGCGAAAAAAATTCTTTTGAGTAATGTGGTTTTAGAAAAATAATATCCTAAAAAAAACAATAAAAATAAACTGGCAAATGCCACCGCCATTTTTGCCCAAGTATCATAATGGTATGCTGCCGTAAAATCTTGAACGAGTTTATTGAAACCTACTTTAGGCACTTCCTTTATATCGTCTATTTGTAGTTTTTGAGCAAAACGCAAATTGTTTTGAATGTCTTTGTCATTAGGATCGAGTAATAAAGCCTTTTCAAAATTATAAATGGCTGGCGCCACTTTATTCAATTTATAATAGCAATTGCCTAAATTGTAATACAGTTCTGCTGATTGTTTCTTACTTTTTAAAATACTTTCATAACTTGTTATTGCAGCTTCAAAATTGCCTTTTTGGTACAATTTATTAGCGACTTTAAAGCTGTTTTGAGCAAAGAAGGTTTGGGTGATAAGTAAAAATATAAATAGTAATCTTTTCATTGTTGTTCTTTTAGACTGTTAAAATCTATTTCTATTTTGAATTTAACTGTTTTTCTAAATCAGAAATTATGGTCACTGCTTTATTATAATCTTGTTCTATAGCGGTACTTGATGATGGTGCATATCTGGCAAACTCGCAATTTTCGGTCAAGTTGATAAACGCATTTACACTTTCAGGTTGTGCATTTTTAGCCAATAAAATTTCGCTGATTCTCTCCTTACTCATTTCAGAAGTTTCGATATTTAATTTTGCCTTCAAGAAATTGTGCAGTGCTTTTTCTAGTGCAATATAAAATCCTTCTTTGTTATTGATTTGCTTTTTAGCCTCTGATAAATATTTTTTAGCCAACCTGTTAGAAAGTTTTATTTTATTACCTAAAATATCTCCATCGATAGCCTGTTTTTTCTTTTTGAAAATAATTATTAAAGGAATACATAAAAACGGAAAAACCATTAAGCCATAAAACAAAGTAGAACCAAAAAAGATATCCTTATTCATAGGCACCAATTGGGTTTTTAATTTGATAAACTGAAATTGGTCTGTCGAGGATATTGCTTTTTTATTGACTTGTGCATCAGTATTTTTAGCAACCGCATTTTCTGAGGCTGCTGGTCCATCTAAAACTTTAATCATAATTTCAGGTGAAATAATGGTTTTATAAGTTCTAGAAGCCAAATCAAAATAACTAAAACGCATCGGTTTTACTGGATAATTTCCTTTGTACTGTGGGATAATGGTGTATTTATCTGAAACGCTGCCAGACATCCCGCTTAGAGAAGTTACCACTTGCTCATTGTGAACCGGATCGTACATTTCTAAAGCGCTCGGCACAACAGGTTTAGGCAAATCAAATAATTTGAGGTTTCCATTTCCTGATGCTTTTACAATTAAATCAATGCTCTCTCCATGCTTAAGTGTGTTTTTTGAAGGCACTACTTTAAAATCAAACCTCCCTACTGCTCCAGAAAAATCTTCTGGTTTACCGGTTTCAGGAAGTGGTTTAACTGCAATGCTTTTGGCTCCAGCCGAAACCCTTTTGTGGTCTTGAACAATTTGAACTTGACCGAAAATATTTCTTCTGTTTGAAGCCAATTCTACATCTATATCAAGTGCCAGAGGTTCAATTGTAAGTTTACCAGATTTTTGTGGATAAAGTACTGTCTTTTTTAAAACTACAAACCTGTAAGGTTCTCCATTGTACTTGCCTTGCTCGGCAACTAGCTGTTTTATTTCAATGTTTTGACTCCAAAAATCGTTGTATTTGGGTTTGTCTAATTCTCTAAAATTTGTAATTCCGATATTGTTGCTAAAATACAATTTATAAACTACGGTAATGGGTTCATTGATGTAAGGATTTACTTTTGAAATCTCAGCCACAAGATGCAATTCATTGTCAACGGTTACTTGAGTATCATTTGGATCTCTTGGAACTTCAATAGCATTAGTGACAGTAATTTTAACAGGAGTGGTTTTATAAACCTGACCATTAATTTCTATAGCAGCTTGTTTAATGGTTAAATTTCCTTTTTGAGATGGTAATAAAATGTAGGAATACGTCTTGTTAAACGATCCTTTACCATTGATCCATTGTTGACTGATTTGTTGAAAAGGGCCCCCAATTACTTTAAAACCATCAAAGGAAGGTGGTACAAAATTATCGCCATCGGCATTCATCGAAAAATCTACTCTTAATTTTTCGTTGACACCAAGCTTGTTCTTGCTGACTTTTGTCTCAAATTGAACTTGGGCTAAAAGTCCTTGGAAACTTATTAAAAATAGGATTATATATCTTTTCATTTGTATTGTAAATAGTGCAATTTCTTTAAACTACTTTAAAGCAATCAAAGCTTTACCAGTCTTTTTCTGTTTTTATGGGTTTGGACTTTACTTTATTTTTATTGACTTTTTCTTGAACTTTCTTTTCTTCGTTATTGACTGCGTCCAGAAGGTTTTCTAATCTTTGTTTTGAAATGCCACCTTCTTGAGGTTTCGGTTTTCGGTTTTCGGGTTGGTCTCCTTTTTTGTCCTTTTGATCCCCATCTTTTTTATCCTTATCCTTTTCGTCCTTTTTATCTTTGTCTTTATCGCCTTTCTTGTCTTTATTTTTATCCTTCTTATCGTCTTTTTTGTCGTCCTTTTTAGGCGGATTTTCCTTTAACATTTTTTTTGCCAAAGCATAATTGTACCTGGTTTCTTCGTCTTCTGGATTGTTGATCAATGCATTTTTGTAGGCTTGCACGGCATTTGTATAATCCTTGGCCTTCATAAAAACATTGCCAATGTTGTGAAAGGCTTGGTGTTTTTCTGGCCTTGTTTTTGCGTTCTCTATGGCTCTCGCATAAGCGACTCCTGCTTCGGCAGGCTGATTGATTTTATAAATTGTATTGCCTAAATTGTAGGATGCAATTCCTTTTTTAGGAGACTTTGATGCCGAAATTCTGTAATTTGCCTCAGCTTCATCGTACTTTTTAGTCACGAATTCCTCATTGGCTTTAGCCAAATACCTGTCTTTTTCCTGCGCAAAAACCGACAAAGACAACAAAAATAAACCATATAAAATAAACTGCCTCATTATTCTTTTTCATTAAATAAATTCATCTTTTTGACCCATTTTGTTTTTTTCTCTAAAAGAAAAATATCTACAAAAAGCAGCACAAAACCCAATCCTAAAAACCATTGAAACTGAGAATTAAAGTCGGTGAATTGTTGGGTTTCAAACTCCGTTTTCTCAATGTTTTCTAATGCGTTTTTTATATATTCTAGCACTTCTTTTGTATTGTTGCCATTAATATAACCACCACCCGTTGTTTTTGCTATCGATTCTAATATTTCTGGATTGAGCTTGGTAATTACAATTTGATCGTCTTTGTCTCTTTTAAAACTAGATACAACGCCATTTTCTTTCAACGGTATTGGACCCCCTTTTGCAGTGCCAACACCTATTGTAATTATCTTAAGCCCAAGATTTTTTGCTTCTTCTGCCGCTTCTGCTGCTTTCTCCTCATGGTCTTCACCATCAGTAATGATGACTAATAATTTTCTGGTCTTGTTGTTTTTGTCATAGTAAGATCCTGCCATTTGAATGGCATCGCCTAATGATGTACCTACGGATGATAGCATGTTTGTGTTCATGCTTTGTAAAAACATTTTCGCAACGCTATAATCAGTCGTTATGGGCAAAACTGGATAAGCGCTTCCTGCATAAGCCACAATTCCTATTCTGTCACTTCCTAATTGGTTGATGATTTGTGATACAACTTGCTTGCTTTTTTCAAGTCGGTTAGGCGCTATGTCTTCACAAACCATGCTTTTTGAAACGTCAACAGCAAAAACGATATCAATTCCTTCTCGTTTAATGGTTTCTGCTTTTGTACCAATTTTTGGGTTAACCAATGCAATTATAAAACAACTTAATGCAAGAATCGTGATTACTAATTTTAATATTGATTTAAAAAACGATCTTTCGGGACTTAACTTTTTAATCAATGCTAGGTCTCCAAACTCTCTTTGCTTCTTTTTCTTCCAATACAAATTGTACAAAAAGATCACAACCAAAAATGGAATAATGAATAAAAGGTATAAATATATTTTTTCGTCTAACTCCATATTATTTAAATAAAACTTCTAAAAAGCGTGTTTCTTAATGCAATCTCTAACAACAATAGTAATCCAGCAAATAATACAAAAGGTCTGAATTTTTCATCATAATCATAGAACTTTAATTCTTCAATTTCAGTAGTTTCTAATTTGTTAATGGCTTCATAAATAGATTTTAATTTGCTATTGCTGGTGGCTCTAAAATATTTTCCGCTTGTTTTACTGGCGATACTTCTCATTAATTGTTCATCAATTTCTACAGGAGCCATTTTAAAAAGAAGCCTTCCGTCTGGTGCAACTGCATAGGGAGATTCTGCCATCCCATTTGTCCCTACGCCTATTGTGTAAACTTTAATACCGTACTCTTTTGCAATATCTGAGGCAGTTTCTGGTTCTATAAATCCTGCGTTATTGACACCATCTGTCATTAATATTATCACTTTACTTTTGGCCTTGCTGTCTTTTAACCTATTTATGGCTGTAGAAAGTCCCATTCCTATACCTGTCCCGTCTTGTAATAAATTGTCGTATTTAATACTTTTTATAGCATCTATAATCACTGCTTTGTCACTTGTAACAGGTGTTTTTGTATAAGCTTCTGAGGCATACACAACAAGTCCTATTCTATCATTAGGTCTTTCTTCAACAAAATTTTCGGCCACTTTTTTGAGTGACTCCATTCGGTTGGGTTTTAAATCTTTTGCAAGCATACTTCCTGAAACGTCAATAGCCATCACGATATCAATTCCTTTGGTAGTTTTTGTTTGGCTACTCACATCTACCGTTCTTGGTCTTGCAAGTGCAATTATAATAGCACACAGAGCCAATACCCTTAAAACATAAAGCACAGGTTTGAACTTAGCTAACAATGAAGGTGCTGTTTTAAAACCCTGCAAAGAACTGATTTTTAAAGTAGCTGTTTGTTGGTTTCTTTTCCAGATTTGCCACGCAATGATTATTGGAATCAAAAGAAACAGCCAAAAAAATTCTGGATTTAAAAAAGTGACCTTATTCATTGCTATTTGCTTTTTTAAGTTCTACAGAATTTAAAATCCTTTCAGAAATTTGTTGTGCATATTGATCTCCTTCTTCGTGAAGAATTATGGTTTGTTGCAAACCACCATCTTGACTGAACAATAAAATTTCATAATAAACTTTTGTACTGGACTGCGTTAATTTATTAATTTGAGTATAAGTACCGTAACCCTTTATGCCGCGAATACCTTGTTTTGTATCAAATTCTTCCTGTTTTACAAGCATGTTTTGCGCACCTTGTAATTCAATCATTTTGATACTGCCTTCTAATGATTTTGACAAATCAATTTGTGTTTGTTGTTTGAATTTAAAGGTAGAGACGGCTATATAAAAATTATCCATAATGCTGCCGTAGCCAAATGTTTGCATCTCTTTTATCAAAGCCAAACCTTCCTTAGGCAATGTTTTTGTAAGGTCAATTCTTTTAAGCACTTTAGGCGTTTCAAGACTCACGCCTGGATTTCCATATTCACTTGAAATCCAATCACCTTCTAATAATTCTTTTGAAGGATGGCCTATTACATTGTCTTTTACAAAATCAAATCCTTTTGTAACTATAAAATAAGTAGTGATGGAAGTGAGTAAAAAAACTACGGCAGCTAGAGATAGCATAATCCTTTTGCTGCGTTTTTGCTTCAAGAGTAATTCAATTTGTTTTTGCCTTTGTGCTTCATTGAGCAAATCGTCTTCGAGCGTATCTATTTCAACAGGAATAGATTGGTCTAAGGTTAAAATTGATTTTTCGATTTTTTTCCTGTCTTCGGCAATTTCAAAATCCAATGGTTTTGATTTGGCAAATTTTACTAAATCTGCTTGTTTTAAAACACTAAACAAATTTTCAATGGTTTCTTGAGAAAGTTGCATTTTCTTTTTGAGCGAAGCGTTTTTTAAACCTTCAATCAATTCAGAAGTGGTGCTTTCCATTGCTGGAATTTCAATGGCTTCTTCAATATAATTTCTAGCAATATCAGTCAATTCACTGTAATAGGCCTTGATTTCTCCATTTTGCCACAATTCTTTTTTCTCTAATGTATTTAGTAAATTAGTCGCTTTTTCAATAGGTGTTTTATAAACCTGTTCTTCAATTTTTTTGAGTTGTCTTTTCTTGATAAACCAATATACAAATGCTCCAATTCCTGCAATGAGTAAAATGATAAGCAACCATTTCCATATCCAACTGTTATTTGAAGGTACTTTTGCAATAGGTTTAATATCAAACATTTTTTGCTGCAAAGTATCTACCTTAACATTAGCTACTTCAACTAAAATAGAATCGGATAAAAATGGTTTGTTATTGATTACAATTTTCAATCTCGGAATCATGTATTTTCCAGAATCAAATTGAGCCAATCCGTATTTTTTTACCAACTCATATCGGCTTCCTTTTTTAATAGTATCTACAACATAAGACCTTATTACTTCTAATGGTCCAAAGTTATTGCCTCTCGGAAAAACAACTATTGCATTAGTATCAACATTGGTTTTTAATGTCAAATTAAACTGAGCACCGATTTTATTTTTTGTAGTATCAATTTTAGTTTCTACTTGTCTTTGACTAAAAACAGTGGTAGAAATTAGAATTAATAATAAGTATAAGTATTTTTCCATATTCTGTTACGAACCCTTTTAATTTTTGAATGAAAGATTATTATCTGGATTTAAAATAACCCAATAATTTAGTTACATAACTTTCGTCAACTCTAGTATTTACTACCCCTGCGCCACATTTGCTAAAGGTGTCTTTAAAATAATTTAATTTTTCTTGATAGTATTTTTCATAAGCTGTTCTTACAGATTTTGAACCTGTATTAACCAGTTGTGTTTGGCCTGTTTCGGCGTCAAGCATTTCCACCATTCCTAAATTGGGTATTTTTTCTTCACGAACATCATAAACTCTAATGCCCGTGATATCATGTTTTTTTGAAGCAATTTTTAATGTATGCTCGTAATCAGCTGTCATGAAATCCGATATTAAAAAAACAATGGCTTTCTTTTTTTGGGTTCCTGACAAAAATTTAAGCGCTTGTGCTACATCTGTTTTACGACTCTGTGGTTGGAATTCTATCAATTCCCGAATGATTCTCAACACGTGTGATTTGCCTTTCTTGGGCGGAATGTACAACTCAATTTGGTCAGAAAATAAAATCAAACCTATTTTATCATTATTTTGTGTTGCCGAAAACGCCATCGTTGCTGCAATTTCAGTAACAATATCTTCTTTGAATTGGTTTTTGGACCCAAAACTTTCTGAGCCAGAAATATCAACCATAAGCATCATTGTAAGCTCTCTTTCTTCTTCAAAAACTTTTACATGCGCCTCATTATATCTTGCGGTAACGTTCCAATCTATGGCACGAATATCATCGCCATATTGGTATTGTCGCACTTCCGAAAAAGTCATTCCGCGCCCTTTAAAGGATGTATGGTATTCTCCCGAAAAAATATGATCACTCAATCTTCGGGTTTTAATTTCTATTTTACGTACTTTTTTAAGTAGTTCTTTTGTATCCATAGTTTAGTCAAATGTCGAATGTCTTAATGTCGAAAGGTTTTAGCTTAAAGTAAATTAGACTTTTGACCTTGGACTTTTAGACATTATGAACTATTTAAGGTACTTCAATTTCATTAACGATTTTATTGATAATATCTACTGAAGTAATATTTTCGGCTTCGGCTTCATAAGTAATTCCTATTCTGTGACGCAGCACATCATGAACAACGGCGCGAACATCTTCTGGGATTACATAACCACGGCGTTTGATAAACGCATAACATTTTGCGGCTGTGGCCAAATTAATGCTTCCTCGTGGCGAGGCGCCAAAACTTATTAATGGTTTAAGACTTTCTAATTTGTATTTCTCTGGATAACGGGTTGCAAAAATAATATCTAATATGTATTTCTCTATTTTTTCATCCATATAAACTTCACGAACTGCTTCTTGTGCTCGTAAAATTTGTTCAACCGAAATTACCGCATTTACTTTATCAAAAGCGCCTTTTAAATTCTGACGAATTACCATTCGCTCATCCTCCATTTTAGGATAATCAATCACCGTTTTCAACATAAAACGATCGACTTGCGCTTCTGGCAAAGGATACGTTCCTTCTTGCTCAATAGGGTTTTGTGTGGCTAAAACTAAAAAAGGTTTGTCTAGTTTAAAAGTTGTATCGCCAATAGTTACTTGCTTTTCCTGCATGGCTTCTAATAAAGCCGATTGTACCTTTGCAGGCGCACGATTGATCTCATCGGCAAGTACAAAGTTGGCAAAAATGGGTCCTTTTTTTATAGAGAATTCATTCGCTTTTATATTATAAATCATTGTTCCTACAACATCTGCAGGTAACAAATCTGGAGTAAACTGTATACGACTAAACGACCCTTGAACGGCTTGAGAAAGTGTGTTTATTGCTAAGGTTTTTGCCAACCCTGGAACACCTTCTAGCAAAATGTGACCTTGACCTAAAAGACCAATCAACAAACGCTCAATCATGTGTTTTTGTCCCACAATTACTTTGCCCAATTCCATATTCAAAAGATCAATAAAAGCGCTCTCTCTTTCTATTTTTTCGTTAATGGCTCTTATGTCTAAAGTTGTCGTATTTTCTTCCATTTTTTTGTTTTTATTGCTTTGAATTTACTGTATAAATTATCACAGTGCAAATTGAATTTTTTTTTAGAAGTAAGATGTTAAAAAATGGTTAAAACTTCTTTGAAAGCTTTGGTTTTAAGGACGAATTGTGATTTTGTTTTTATAATTTTAAGAATTTTATCGTTTAGACTACAAAAACCGTATTTTCTTTACACAAATAAAAAATAAACCATTGAGTAAAACAACATTATCACAAATTATCGCAGGCACTATGAATTGGGGCATTTGGGATAAAAAACTGACTCCAACCGAAATGGAACACATGATTCATGTATGTCTTGAAAACAAAATTTCAACCTTTGATCATGCCGATATTTATGGTTCTTATACCACCGAAAGCGATTTTGGTAAAGGCTTTGCATCCAGTAAAATCGCTAGGGAAAAACTGCAGTTTATATCTAAATGCGGGATTCAACATATTTCGGTAAACCGGAATAATAAAATAAAGCATTATGATTATTCTAAAGATTATATTGTGTGGTCCGTTGAAAATTCTTTAAAAAATCTTCAAACAGATTATCTGGATGTTTTGTTATTGCACAGACCAAGTCCTTTGATGGAAGCAGATGAAATTGCTGAAGCCGTTTTAAAGTTAAAAACCGAAGGCAAAATAATAGACTTTGGACTTTCTAACTTTACACCTTCTCAAACTGAATTAATCAGACAAAAAACAGCAATCAGTTACAACCAAGTGCAATTTTCGGCAACTCATTTTGAGCCTATGGTTGACGGAAGTTTTGATTACATGCAACTTCACAACATAAGGCCCATGTCATGGAATCCTTTAGGTACCGTTTTTAGAGAAGAAAATGAAAAAACCCACCGTTTAAAAAAATTATTGGCCACACTGGTTTCAAAATACCATTTAGGTTCCGATACTATTTTACTTTCATGGATTTTACAGCATCCTGCAAAAGTAATTCCTATTGCTGGAACAGTAAACGTGGCCCGAATTCAATCCTTAACAAAAGCTGTTGACTTGCAAATGGAAACCGAAGATTGGTTCGCAATCTGGACCGAAAGTATGGGCAAAAATGTGCCATAATTAATATTGACTAAATTACAGAAAAAATTAAAAAATCATGACTAAAATAGCCCTAATCACAGGAGCGACAAGCGGTATCGGAAAAGCAACCGCCATAAATTTTGCGCAAAACCATTATAAAGTTATTCTTTGCGGGAGAGATGAGACCAGATTACAATCCTTAAAACAGGAGTTGTCATTATTAACGGAAGTACATACTTTACAATTTGATGTACGCGATAAAAAAGCAGTGCAAGACAGTATCAATTCCTTACCTGAAAATTTTTCAACCATCGATATTTTAATTAATAATGCTGGTAATGCACATGGTTTAGACCCAATACAAACTGGCGATTTAAAAGATTGGGACGCTATGATAGACATTAATGTAAAAGGTTTATTGTATGTTTCAAAAGCCATAATTCCTAAAATGATTGCGCAAAAATCGGGGCATATCATCAACATAGGTTCTACTGCTGCGAAAGAAGTTTATCCTAATGGAAATGTGTATTGTGCCAGCAAACATGCTGTTGATGCGATCAATCAAGGTATGCGAATGGATTTGAACCCCTATGGCATTCGTGTGGGCGCAATTCACCCCGGAATGGTGGAAACCGCTTTTTCAGAAGTGCGTTTTAAAGGCGATAAAGAACGTGCTGCTAATGTTTACAAAGGATTTACACCGTTAAAACCAGAGGATATTGCAGATATTATTCAATTTGTGGTTTCAAGACCTTATCATGTAAATATTGCTGATTTAATGGTCATGAGCACCGCACAGGCATCATCAACAATTGTAAATAAAAATATTTAAAATATTTATCGTTCGGTTTTATTAATCATCGAACAACTTGACAAATGATCAATAAAAGGCTCCTTATAAAAAATTTACTTGCTCACAATGATGAGTCTAGTTTTTATGATAAAAAAAGACAGCTAAATTTGCACTCCCGTGAAGGAAAAGCCAAGTTTTTAAAACACATTTGCGCACTTTCAAACTCTAATCCAACTAACAATTCCTATATTGTTGTGGGTGTAGAAGATCAAGACAATGAAATTGTAGGCGATGATTTTTTTGACGACAGCCGCATTCAAAACTTGGTCAATGCCTTTCTTGAAAATCCACCTAAAATTCAATATGAAAATGTGCCTTTTCCTAATTTACCCAAGGACAAAGTAATAGGTCTTGTAACGATAAAACCCAATAACAAAACCTCTTATTTTAGAAAAGGCATTCATACTATCATTGCCAACAGTATTTTTATGCGGCGCGGCAGCAATTCGGTCCCTATTGCCGAAACTTTTGAAAAAAACTATCAAAATGCCGAAACTGTTATTGGCATAGAAAATAACTCAAGAAACAGTATTGCCTATACCCTTGATGGCGTTATTGATTTTATGAATTTTAGGCACAAGGACATGGCGCCCAAGTACAAAGTTTTTAACGAATTGTTCGTTATTTGCTGGGCGGGCGTGCCTAAAAAAGTCCGTGACAAAACCTATTTTTCTCGCGTTGATATTGAATTAATAAATGAGCAAGTAAAATTATTTTATTCGGCCCAAGATGATGTTACGATTGCTTATGATGAAAAAAGTTTTACAATAATAGAATATGTACCGCTTGGTCTTAACGACAAAACCAGTTATTATCCGCTTGAGAAACTAACGATAAATTTTTTTGATAATGGGTATTATAAAATTGATCGCGAGATGCTTTTTCAACCTCCAGAATTCAACAGAAAAATGCTTTTTCATATCTACAACAACAACCTGGCTTTGATTGATAAACTTCAAAAAGGATTGATCTTATCTGAACGCGAAAAAGTTGATCTTGAAAATTTACCTTCTACATTCATGATTTGTTATCTTAATGGTTTTAACGATGCAAAGCAAAGGTTGATTGATGCAAAGGTCTATCTCAAACCTTTTACACAAGTATATTTGTCTTTTAAGGAAGCTTTGCGTGTCCTTAGAAAAATGAAGTACGATAAATTATTGTAGCATTTTTTTGCAATTTTACACAACCTTATATTTATTAGTACACTGAAACTATTTAGATTTAAAAGACTAGGTACTTAACAATTTTTAGATCTAAAGTTTTGAAATTAATTATATCAAAATAACAAGGCAATTTGTTATGTAATAATACAAAAGCCAAACTCCTTTTGTATATTAGCAAAAAAAGCATAAAGTGAAAAGAACTCTTGTTATTGGCGACATTCATGGCGGATTGCGCGCCTTGCATCAAATTATGGAAAGGGCTAAAGTTACTCATCATGATACCCTAATTTTCCTAGGTGATTATGTAGATGGCTGGAGCGAATCTCCTCAAGTTATTGATTATTTAATAGGTTTAAAAGAAACCAATAATTGCGTTTTTATTCGTGGCAATCACGACCAGTTGTTTGCTGACTGGTTGACCGATAAAAACAATCTCATAAATGAAGCCATGTGGTTCAAACATGGTGGCGAAGCAACAGTAGCCGCTTATGAATCTGTTAGCGAATTGGTTAAGGAAAAGCACATTGCGTTTTTGACCTCTTTAGAAAATTATTACCATGACGACCAGAACCGATTGTTTGTTCATGCTGGTTTTACGAATCTTAATGGCGTAGCTTTTGAGTATTTTCCTAAAATGTTTTACTGGGAACGCACCCTGTGGGAAACCGCGCTGGCATTAGATAAAAATATGAAACCAACTGATTTACATTTCCCAAAAAGACTGACATTGTACAGCGAAATTTACATAGGTCATACCCCCGTAACAAGAATAGGAATTACAATTCCTGTACAAATGAGTTGTGTTTGGAACGTGGATACGGGCGCTGCTTTCAAAGGACCGCTTACAATTATGGATATAGATACTAAAGAATTTTGGCAAAGTGAACCGCTCAATCAGCTTTATGCCAATGAAAAAGGAAGAAATTAGAAAAATTAAATGGTCTAATACCTATCTTTGTTTCAGTAAATAAAATTTTAATATGAAAATCAAACAGATTGTACTTGCTTTCGCGGCTATTTTTGCTTTTGGAATAATTCATGCACAAGACAGCGACATGCCTAGAAACGAAATCAAAATTAATATTTTAAATACCATTGCCCTTGGATCTGTTGAAATAGGTTACGAGCGTTTTCTGGACCAAAACCAATCTGTAGGTTTTGAATTTTTAATTAACGATACCTATAATATGAGTATTGGCAGACAAGTCAAGGATTTTAATACCAATAGTTTTCAAGTGACCTACAATTATTATATTTCAGATGATACCAATAATTCTGGCATTATAATTTCTCCATTATTAAAATACCGTTTTGGGGATTATCAAAAAACAGAAACGACTCCTGTAATCAATATGGAGAGTTTTATAATAGGATTAGGCGCAGGTTACAAATGGAATTTTAAGGATAAATTTGCCTTAGGACCTTATGTAAACATCGGTAGAAACTTTAGCAAAGCAGTTATCGAAGAATTTACAGTGATAGAATTCAATGCAGGTTTTAGCCTTGACTTTCGTTTCTAAAACACCATAAAAGTTAACATAAAACCATCTTTGTGATGGTTTTTTTGTTTTAAAGTAGTTTTTAATTGCTGCTGGAAATTAAAACACCATTATTGAATTAAAATTTATAATTTTACAAGCAATAAAAATCAATAAATTAGATTTTTCGATACAATGAAATACCCATACATCATTATTGATGACAATCCCGAAAGTGTTTTGGAAACCAAGTCAGCCTTTGACCAATTTTCCAACTATTTCTTATTGGGAACCGCCAGCAACTATGATGATGCCATAAATCTTGTTTTAAAACACAACCCAAAATTAATTGTTCTCGAAATTGATCCTGAAAATAAAGATAGCAAATTGTCTCTTGCGCTTATCAATGAATTGTACCGTTTTGTAAAACACATGCCAAGAATTGTGGTACTAACAAAAACCGACACGCTCGCTTATGAAGCGCTAAAAAATGAGGTTTTTGACTATTTACTTAAACCCATAAAAGCAGAAGAACTTCGCAAGACCATTTTAAAATTTGAAAGAAATGTAGAACATGCGCCTACCACACTTTGTATCAAGTCCTATGGCGATTACCGTTTTATTGATACCGAAGACATTGTTTATTTACAAGCGGATAACAACTCTACGGATATTTTTATCAATAATGGTGACATGATTACGGCTTTTAAAACGCTAAAACATTTTGAAAATACGCTACCACCACAATTTGTAAGGATTCATAACAGTTATATTATCAATATGAATTACGTTTCTAGAATACACCTAGGCAACAATGTTTGTTATATCAAAAACAGCAAAACCCAACTTCCGTTTTCAAAAACCTACAAGAAAAATGTAGATTTGATTATCAGTCTCATTTCCAACACCGAAGGAAAAGAGCTTTAGACCCATTTTTTTCTGTAAAAACTACACTGTAAAAATAAAATTCTCACACAGCACCACTGTCTACTACTACAGGGGGTTGTTCTACTTAATAGCGTTTTAAATCTTTGATTATCAATGATTACAACTGTAGTTTTACACCATCAAACAATACCAAATGTTTGTCACCCAAAAACACAATAAACACAAAACCTTAAAATCACAAAAATCATGAAAAAAGCAATCGCAATTTTAGCAGTAGTAGCAGTAGCATTAGTAGGTCTAACTTCTTACAATACTAATGAAGACAAAAAAGGAAATAGCAATGACAGATTAATGGCCTCTATAAAAACGACTGTAACTGATCCTGTTTTAGAAACCAAAAAAAGAAATGATTAAGTTTTACAATTAAGATAAATTAAAGGCTACAAATGTAGCCTTTAATTTATCTTAATTTATTTTGCTACTTTTGATTTATATAAATCACTCTTTTGAAAAAAATTCTTATTTTATTGCTTTATTGCTTTATTGTTTCTTGTAATAAGAAAGAAGAGTCTAAAGCAATTTCAACTTTGAATGACAGTATAATTTATTATCTAAAAGTTGCAGATACTGATAGTCTTTCTTTCAAAAAGAAATACTCATATAATTACAAAGCTATTTATATACTTGAAAAACAAAAAAATGACTCTTTAAATAGAGTTTATTTGCTAAAAGCTGCGAATAGGTTCTATAATATGAACGCTCAAGAAGAATATAAAAAAACTACTACAATGGCTTTAGGCAGAGCTATTGAAACAAAAGATTCTTTAATTATTGGAAAATCTTATAATTACTTAGGTGATTACTATAGTAAAAAATTTATTTCGGATAGTGCTTATCTATATTATTTTAAGGCAGAAGAAGTTTACAAAAAATTAAAAGATATTTCTAAACTAATAACAATTAAGTTAAACAAATCTGTTTTACAACTCAATGAAAAAGATTACATAGGCAGTGAAAAATCAGCTTTAGAAGCATTAGCATTATTAAGAAAAATAAAAAATAAAGGATTAGCATACGATGCATACAACTTATTAGGGATAATATATAATGAGTTAAGAGAATATGATAAAGCAGTTGAGTTTCATAATAAAGCGCTGGCTCTTAATGAGGAAGAAAAAGGATTAAATTATCCATTTCAGAAAGTCGCTACATTAAATAATATTGGATTAATATATCAATTAGAAAATAGAGATTATGAAGCGATTCGTTTCTTTCAAAAATCATTAAATCAAGTTAATTTAGAAACTTTAAATCCAATTATTTATTCCTCTGTTTTAAATAATTTAGCTTATTCAAAATTTAAAAAAAGAGATTTTAATGATTTACCTCAACTATTTTACGAATCATTAAAAATTAAAGATAGTCTAAATTTATATGGAGGAATTATCACTTGTAAATTATATCTCTCTGAATATTACGCTTTTAAAAAAAATCCTTCAAAAGCTGTAAATTTTGCAAAAGACGCCTATGAATTGGCTAAAGAGAAGAACCTTTCCAGGGACATTTTGTTGTCATTGAAACAACTCATTGATGTGGATACCAAAAAAACCAATTTTTACTCTAAAGAATATTTGCGTATCAACGACAGTTTGCAAATCGCAGAACGCAAAATAAGAAACAAACTCGCCCGTATTGAATTTGAAACCGAAGAACTTGAAATTAAAAATACGAGTCTTGTAGAGCAACGCAAAAACATGATTTATATCAGTTTAAGTATTTTGATACTCGGCGTTTTGTTTTTTGTGATCCGTTTTCAAGCTACTAAAAACAGAGAGTTATTGCTTGTTCAAGAACAGCAAAAGGCAAACGAAGAAATTTACCAACTCATGCTGAACCAACAAAATAAAATTGAAGAAGTACGACAAAAGGAAAAAAAACGGATTGCTCAAGAATTGCACGATGGCGTTTTGGGCAAGCTTTTTGGCACACGCCTCAACCTTGATATTTTAAACAAATCGAAAGCCGAAAATGCCATAACCGATAGAGAAATTTTTATTGAAGAACTCAAAACTATTGAGCAAGACATTCGTGTAATTTCACATGATTTAAATTCAGAAAAAATAGCTATTTTCAGCAATTTTACGGCAATGGTTATAGCTTTTATTGAAAGTCAAAGGTCGATTTGTACCGCGAAAATTGACTTGAAAATGGATCCAAATATTCCATGGGAAAAAATGGATAACACCTCTAAAATTAATCTCTACAGGATTTTACAAGAATCATTTCAAAATATCAATAAGTATGCTAACGCTAAAAAAGTTTTTGTTGCGTTTGAGTTACATGAAAATAGTTTAAATTTATTGATTCAAGACGATGGTGTAGGTTTTAATTTTATGAAAAAGAAAAAAGGAATTGGTCTTCAAAACATGAATGATCGTATTACTGCTTCTGGAGGGCAACTGCAAATTGAATCTGCAGTTGGTCAAGGGACTTTGTTAAAATTTGAATTACCACTTGTATAAAATACAAACGCATATAAAAAATGAAAAAAACGATTCAACTCTTAATGGTAGATGACCATCCTTTTATACTTCAGGCATATAAAAATACCTTAGACCGTTTTGATAATGAAAATTATGAAGTGCGAACTGTAGATGCTGCTGATGGTAAAACGGGTTATGAGGCCATCGTGAATAGCAAATTTGATTTTGATATCGCTTTCCTGGACATCAGTATTCCTGCTTATCCTGAAAAAAATATTGCGTCAGGAGTAGATTTGGCACTTTTATTAAAACAAAACATGCCGAATTGCAAAATTGTTTTATTGACGATGCATTCCGAAAAACTCAAATTCAAATACTTGTTTGAAGTCGTAAAACCTAGCGGACTTATTATAAAAAACGACCTTACTTTTGACGAATTTTTAATTGCTTTTGAACAAGTGCTTAACAATGAAAATTATTACAGCGAGACGGTTTTAAAAATGATTGAAGCCGCTTTTGAGGAGTAAATTAATCCTCGCTCAGGGCATTCCAGCCTCTTGCACGTAACTCTATTTTTGTATTGGCTCTGGTTACCAAATGTATGCCTTCACTTTCTTGAGTCATGTGGCCTATAATTGTAAAATTAGGATTGCCTTTTATTTTTTCAAAATCATCCATACTTATCGTAAAAAGCAATTCATAATCTTCACCACCATTTATAGCTACGGTTGTCGAATCGATATCAAACTCCTCACAAACTGAAATCAATTGGGGATCAAGCGGTAATTTGTCTTCATACAAATTACAACCCACTTTAGATTGTTTGCACAAATGAATAATTTCTGAAGACAATCCGTCAGAAATATCAATCATCGCCGTCGCTTTTATCTCAAGCGCATGCAACAAAGTCCTAACATCTTTTCGGGCTTCAGGTCTTAATTGTCTTTCGATCAAATAAGTGTAAGGATCTAAATCAGGTTGTGAATTGGGATTCACCTTAAATACTTGTTTTTCGCGTTCCAAAACCTGTAACCCCATGTATGCTGCACCTATATCGCCTGTTACGACTAATAAATCGGTTTGTTTGGCACCATTTCTATATACGATTTCGTTTTCGTCGGCTTCGCCAATAGCGGTAATGGAAATTATCAATCCTTTTTGAGAAGAAGTGGTATCACCACCTATAACGTCTACTTTGTATTCATCAGCAGCCAATGTAATTCCTGCAAACAATTCATCCAACGCTTCTAGCGGAAATCGGTTAGAAACTGCTACCGAAACTGTGATTTGTGTTGCCTTTGCATTCATAGCACAAATATCAGAAACATTAACCACAACAGCTTTGTAACCCAAGTGCTTCAAAGGCATATAGGCCAAATCAAAATGTACGCCTTCAATCAACAAATCTGTTGAAACAACTACTTTTTTGTCTTTAAAGTCTAAAACTGCCGCATCATCACCAATCCCTTTTAAAGTAGAAGGTTGGTTGATTGCAAAATTTTTAGTCAAATGGTCAATCAGTCCAAATTCTCCTAACTGGGCAATACTTGTGCGTTGTGGCGTTTTATCTTCAATCATTTTTTTGAGTACAAAGTTTTGAATTGCAAAGGTACAAAGATGGAAAGGTTTATACTAAACAAAAAACCCAACAACTTTTGTCATTGGGTTTTGTCTATATTCTTTACTCTTTCTTCTATTCTCTAAAAATCTAATCATTCAATTTCAACACTGCCATAAAAGCTTCTTGAGGAATTTCAACATTACCTACTTGTCGCATTCTCTTTTTACCTTTTTTCTGTTTTTCGAGTAACTTTCTTTTACGGGAAATATCACCACCATAACATTTTGCAGTAACGTCTTTTCGCAACGCTTTTATCGTTTCACGAGAAATTACTTTTACACCTATTGCGGCTTGGATAGGAATATCAAACTGCTGGCGCGGTATCAATTCTTTCAGTTTTTCGCACATTTTTTTACCAATATGGTAGGCATTGTCCACATGAATCAAAGATGACAAAGCATCAACTATGGTAGCGTTAAGTAAAATATCGACTTTAACCAAATTCGATGTTCTAAGCCCAATAGGCGAATAATCAAACGATGCATATCCTTTTGAAACCGTTTTCAATCGGTCATAAAAATCAAATACAATTTCAGCCAACGGCATGTCAAATGTCAGTTCGACTCTTTCCGTGGTCAAATACGTTTGGTTCGTAATCAAACCACGCTTTTCGATACACAAACTCATTACATTACCCACAAAATCAGCTTTAGTGATAATTGTGGCTTTGATATAAGGCTCTTCCACATGGTCCAAACGAGACGGTTCTGGAAGATCCGACGGGTTGTTTACAATCAAAGGTGTTTCTGGATCTTTCTTAGTGTAAGCCAAATACGAAACGTTAGGAACAGTGGTAATCACGGTCATATTGAACTCGCGTTCTAATCGTTCCTGAATGATTTCCATGTGCAACATGCCTAGAAATCCACAACGGAAACCAAAACCTAATGCCGCTGAACTTTCTGGTAAAAACACTA
This sequence comes from Bacteroidota bacterium, assembly GCA_031413015.1. Classification (GTDB taxonomy): domain Bacteria; phylum Bacteroidota; class Bacteroidia; order Flavobacteriales; family Flavobacteriaceae; genus Flavobacterium. Next base: position 76,893 of record JANOEE010000015.1, read on the forward strand.
GCGAAGCATCGTTCAATTGTAATTTTTCCATCGAGTTGCGCAACTCTTCATAATCTTCGGTGTCAACGGGATAAATTCCAGCAAAAACCATTGGTTTTACATCTTCAAAACCAGTAATCATATTGGTTGTTGGTGTTTTTGCATCTGTCAATGTATCACCTACTTTTACTTCTTTGGCTTCTTTTATTCCAGAAATCAAATACCCTACATCTCCTGCGGAAATGACTTGTTTCGGTACCTGATTCAGTTTCAACGTACCTATTTCATCTGCAAAATATTCATTGCCCGTAGCCATGAATTTTATTTTTTGTCCTTTACGGATTTCCCCGTTTTTAACCCTAAAAATAACTTCTATACCACGAAACGGATTGTAATGCGAATCAAAAATCAAGGCTTGTAAAGGCTCGTCGATATTTCCTTTCGGTGGTGGAATTTTTTCGATAATGGCAGCCAAAATATTTTCGACACCAAAACCTGTTTTTCCAGATGCATGAATAATATCTTCTAACTTACAGCCTAAAAGATCTACAATATCGTCGCTTACCTCTTCTGGGTTGGCACTCGGTAAATCTACTTTATTCAATACCGGAATAATTTCCAAGTCATTCTCTAAAGCCAAATATAAATTGGAAATGGTTTGTGCTTGTATGCTTTGTGCAGCATCCACAATCAAAAGTGCGCCTTCGCAAGCGGCAATAGATCGAGAAACTTCATATGAAAAATCTACGTGACCTGGCGTATCAATCAAATTCAAAATGTACTCTTCGCCTTTGTAGGTATACTCCATTTGGATGGCGTGGCTTTTTATGGTAATCCCACGCTCGCGCTCCAAGTCCATATTGTCAAGCAATTGTGCTTTTTCCTCACGTGCCGTAACGGTTTGTGTCGCGCCTAATAGTCGGTCAGCAAGCGTACTTTTTCCGTGGTCAATATGTGCAATAATGCAAAAATTTCTTATGTGTTTCATGCTGTAATTGTAGTGTCAAGTTCAAATTGCCTAAGCAAATATGATGCAAATATAGGCTAAAAGTTTTTTATTGTAGATTGAACAATACCTAATGTTAAAGCAACTGAAATTTAATTTTTTAGCCGTGATAATTTGCCTGCTATGTTATTGTATTTTTGTGTACGAAAAGGTTTTGGTTTTAGATATAATTTCAGAAAAATCAACCAGAGTTCAATTATAGCATTTATTCCCAATTTTTACTAAGTCACTATGGACAATTGCATTAAAATTAATTATACTAATTATGATTTATTAGCCATTGAAGCATTGGCTTGGAAAAAATTAGTCAATGGATCGGTCAAGAAAAAGAACGGTTTTCGCACCATGTGTGTAGGAACTAGGAATGAAAACAATACCGCTTCGCTACGAATTGTTGTCAATAGAAAGGTTGATGAAGTACAGAAAACGATATTTTTTCACACAGATAATCGATCTCGAAAATTTTATGATTTACAAAAAGACAACCGTATTTCACTATTGTTTTATGATGCGCGACAACGCGTTCAAATCACTGTAAAAGCACATGCTGCTTTTCATACCAATGATGTAGTAGCAAAGGACAGGTGGAGAGCGACAAGTCCTCAGGCGCGATTGGGCTACATGACAAATGAACCGCCAAATACAAAATCAGACAAGCCAACATTAGGTTATGAGGAAAGATTTTCTGAAATAAAACCAACCGATGCCGAAAGTGATGCGTTTGAACAAAATTTCTCTGTAGTGGCTTGTAAAGTTTACGAACTTGAATTTCTTTATTTGGATTATTTAGGAAACCGAAAAGCAAATTTCTGCTACGATAATGCCATATTAATGGATCGTTTTTGGACAGTTCCTTAAATGTCAAATTTGTTTAACGCGTTATCTTTTATATGATTTTGCAAATAAACATATCTTTACTTCTGACTTTAATTTACAGTAAATTTCGCTTCTGTAAATGTTTAACCTGTTTTAAAATAACGCATTACACTATATAAAGAACTGTGTTTTTTAATTCTTAAAACCTGTACTTCACGTTTAATAATAAATATCGTGGAAGAAGTGGAATACTTTGTGTATAAGAAGTGTAATCGCTAATATTTATAGTTGTAAACTCATTTCTATCAAACAAATTATTTAAAACCATTCGATACGAAAATTTACTTTCTTTAGGATTATAACTAATCACACCATTAGTAAAATAATAATCTTTACTATTGATATTGTAATAGTTAGTAATCAATTCGACTATAATTGTTTCTTTAGGTTTGTAGATTAAACTTAAAGAAGCATCTTTAAAACTGTTTTTTGATGTAATACTATTGTAGTTAGATTGTGATTCGTTATAAGAATAGCTAAAATCAAAGTTTAGTGGTCCTGTTAAATAACTCTGACTTTTAAATTTGTAAAAACTAAAATAATTCTTAAGTATACTAAATTCAGTAGCATTGATTTTAATTAAATTTTCATTTATGTTATGTGAAGTTTCTAGTTTAAAAGATGATTTTAAATTACTAACATATTTTGTGAAACTCAAATTGCCTGAATAATTTGTACCACCCTTTGTATAAATATAATTTGAAAAACTAAAATTAGGATTTAATTGGTTTTCAGAACCAATAGTTGAGTTTGTATCGCTAATACTTATACCTGCATTAATTGCATATCGTTTTACGTTATTTAATAAATAATAACTAAATGAAATAATACTGTTTTCTATTGGACTCTTGTAAGCTGTTCCCGTTGTAAAACTTCTATAGTTTACTAAAATAGATTTTTCTAATAAGAATCCAATTTCTGGGATATTATAATTTTTAGAAAATGACAATCCAAAACGAGCTAGTTTTGTAATGTCATAGTTTAACCGTGTTGTAAAATTGAAAATTGAAATTGGTTTTTTAAAATCATTGAGTTTAAAATTGTTTAAAGTATGGTTTAATGAAGATGTAAAATATAATTTTTTAGTAAAACGGAAACGGGTACTTAATGCCGATTTAAAAGTATTTTGTTCTAGTGTCAAATTGTTTTCATAGGCTGAATTAGCACTACCATCAGCAATAAAGTTGTTTTTTATAATCTCATTACTATTCTCATAATTTATAGAAAATGAATACTCTAGTTTTTTGTATTTTGATAAAAATTTTGATTTAATTCCAAAATATTGAATACTATTGTCAAAATCCTGGTTAACAAAACTAGCTTCGTCAATATTTAAAAAATCATTCAAAAGAGGTGATTTTATAAAATTTGTATTGGTTTTATTATCCAAACCAAAATAAATATAATTATTGATTACCGACTTTCTGTTTAAAGTAAAAGTGTGATTGAAATGATTGTAAATAGTTTGATTTTTTCCATTGATGTTTTGATCAATATTACTATCATTTAAAAAGGTATTACTAAAAATCTGATTTGGATTATTTTTATAAATAAATGTGTTGGTAATGTAATTTTTATCATTTGGATAGTATTTGGCTTCAATTTCAGTTCCAGCAAGCGTTTGGTTACTCTTATAATTTACATCTTCTTTGAAAAAAATGGGTTGGTCTTCAATATTATATTGTGACAGTGAAAATGAATTTTGAATTTGTCTGTCGTTCGTCATGTATGCAACGCCTCTTAAAGTAAAATTTGGTTTCACTTTTGTAGTGAAATTCAAAGAGTTTAATAAGGCCTTATTAAATATACTTTGTGTTTTACCAAAGGTATTATTCTCATTACTATTGATATTAAAAACATTATTGGTTTTTCGTTCATAGCGATCTTCACCAAAAAAATCATCTCCGTTAATATTATCTGTTAATATATCTGTTGCTTTTTCGCCTGAATTATTATAATCTGCAAAATAAAAAAATTTTTTTTTTTTTCGCAAAAGACCTAAATTAATACTTTCCTTCCAGCGATTTTCAGAGAACAAACCTGCACCTATATTTACATTTCCAAACCAAATATTTTGTTTGTTTTTCTTTAATTTTAAGTTTATCGCAACTTTTTCTGACTCAAACAATTTTTTTAGAACGGGATTGTCTTCAAAATTGCTTATAATTTGCACTTCATCAACTACGGCGGCATCTAAGTTTTTAGAAAGTAATTTGTAGTTTTTATTTAAAATATCATCCCCTTCAACAAGTAATTTGTCAATTGGTTTGCCATAGGCTTTGATACTTCCATCCGCCAATACTTCTATGCCTGGTAATTTTTTTAAGAGATCTTCAACAGTTTGCTCGATGTTATTGATGTAGTCTTTAACTTTTAGCGAAGTCGTGTCATTTTTTTTAACACTATTAATAATTACTTCATTTAAAATTTCTTCCTTAAAGTTTAAAATTATAGGTATTTCAATGTTATTATTAATTTCAACAGGTATTTTGCGCTTTTCCATACCTAAGGAATGTACTATTATTGTACAAGTAGCATCTTTTTTAATAAAATTGAGAATGAAAACACCTTTATCATTGGTAAAGGTGTACGCAATTACATTCTCATTTTTATCAACTAGCATTACTGATGCGCTTTCAATAACAACATTATTGATGTTTTTTACAGTTCCCTTTACGTTAATTTCTTGACAAAAAACAAGACTATCAAAAAAGAGGAAAAAGGATAGTATAAAAAATAAATAAAGTGTGTTTTTTTTCAATTTTAAATTTTGGGAATTAGATCTACAATAAGCTTTTTAAATTTATTCCTCAAATTCCTTAAAAACTTCTTTACTAGTACTTTTAATAACTCGTCCCGTTGCATTTGGCATACTGGCAATAACTAAGTTAGCGTAATCATAAGTGTCCTGTAGTATGATGTCCTGTCTTTTTAATAATTCAGCAGTCGTATGCATCCATTTAACCTGAAGTGGTTTGTTTATTTTTTGAAGAGGCAACTGGTTGTTTAATGGGTAAACAATTTTTTTAGCATAAAAATAAATTTCCTTGTTAATTGTATAGACTTCTAAGATTAATCCTGGTAAGCCTTGAAATTTCCATGGCCCATATGGCACAGCAATTTCAGGTGCATACCAAGCAATATAATCCCGGCCTCTAAAACGGCATGTTGCTTTATAGCACTCAAATCCGCCTAGTTTTTTGGTTTCTTTTATTAAAACCCAATTTATAATAGGTTTTGCTTGTCTTAAATAATGATAATCACCATATTTTGTACTTCCATATTCAAAAACGCTATCAACACTATCTTTTTTAGTATGAATCGCATAATTTACATGATCCCTAATGTTGTCTTCATTACCAGAACTGTACACGATTCTACCATCACCTTTATCAATAGTATTATTTGTTGGGACTAAGTTTGAAGCATCAATTTGATTTTGATAAAGTTGATTTAATGAGTCTCTACCAGTAACATAGCTGGATTGTTCCTTGGTAAATATTAAATTCCCGCGTACTTCTCTATTTCCGCTATTAAAAATATTGTCATTTTCTCCATAATAAACGTACCCTCTTATTTCTTTATTTTGGGCGAATGATAAAAGAGAGAATAAAGAAAATATTATAATTTTTGCTTTCATGACACAATTAAATAAATCGGCAATCAAATTAATTTGATTGCCAATGGGTTTTTAAGTTAATTTAAATTTAAAGTTTCCCTTGCAGGAGCTATATTTACTGTTTTATTTGTCATCATAAAAGCACCACCACAAATTTGACCACCGGCAGCACAAGCTTCGCTAAAAGAGTTACATTCATATCTAACAGATAATATTGGTCCACTAAAACAAGTAATCTCACAAATTTGTGTTCCTGCTACAATTTTGGAGCGAATTTTAGAGACATTAGTTTTTGCTGTACTATTTTTATTAACACTAAATAAGTTAATAGTAAAAGTAGCCATAGAAAATAAAAATACTGTGAATAACATTAATTTTTTTATGTTATAATTTTAGATTATTGGAAACAAAAATAGAAAAAAAGTTATAGTTTCTATAAATATTTTAAGAATTGTATTACTCCTATTTACAACTCAAAAAATGTTAAATAGCTGTTTTACGCATAAAAGTCATGATGTAAGCCGCAGCAATTAATTATCCCATTTTAAAAAAGAATTGTGTCACAAGGATGATTTAAAACATTTCGACACAACTTTGTGTAGTAAAATATATTTTGTGAAAAACAACACAATGAAAAATGCTTTTCATTCTCATGCAAATGAAGTATTTTTACGTAATTGAAAATTTTTACTTAAAAGTAATTTTTCATCAAAACAAATGTTTTAAAACAAACCACGATGGCATCAGGATTTTTTGCGCTTTTAGATGATATTGCCACAATTATGGATGATGTGGCTGCAATGAGTAAGATTGCGACTAAAAAAACAGCTGGGATTCTTGGTGATGATTTGGCTGTAAATGCTGAAAATGCTTCTGGTTTTGCATCTTTTCGAGAGCTACCCGTACTTTGGGCAATTACAAAAGGTTCTTTGCTGAATAAAATCATCATTTTACCGATTGCTTTTCTACTAAGTGCTTTTTTCCCAACTGCAATAATTGTCATACTCATATTGGGTGGGATTTATTTGGCGTTTGAAGGTGTTGAAAAAATATTTCACTATTTTTTTCACAAACAAAAAATAAGTATTGATTATTCGGAAAAAAGTTTGTCTGAAGATGAAATTTTAAAACTCGAAAAAACAAAAATAAAGTCGGCAATTGTGACTGATTTTATTTTATCAATAGAAATTATAATTATTGCCCTTGGAACAGTGCTTGATAAATCGCTTACTGTTCAAATTATCGTAGTTTCAATAATAGCCCTTATAGCAACGGTTGGTGTTTATGGAATTGTTGCCTTGATTGTGAGAATGGACGAAGTGGGTTTCAGACTTATTAAAATGAGTAACAAAGAAAAAGGTTTTTCTGTATTTCTAGGAAATTTACTCGTACAAGCTTTACCAAAAATTATAAAAAGTTTATCCGTTATAGGTACCGTTGCATTATTGTTGGTTGCAGGCGGCATATTCTCTCATAACGTTCCGTTTCTACATGATATGCTAAGTAACATTCCTTCAATTATAAAAGACCTTGCATTAGGATTGTTGGCTGGGATAGTTGCTTTAGTATTCGTTACTGTTTTTAAAAAAATAGTTGGTAAGAAAGTTTGATTAATTACTCGCTAGAAAATCAACTGCAACAACCTGAACTTGTCTTTGCAAAACAAAATTACCTTGATTAAAATAGGCAATACTTTTGTTTTCCCAGACTTTCCCTTGCTTGTTACCCATCAAGAATTGATTCTGTTTACAATAAAAAAAGCCGACACATAAAAAAGATACTGTAAACCGCAGCAATTAATTATCAACTTTTAATAAAGTTGTGTCACAGAAGTATTTTAAAAATGTTTTGACACAAAGTTGTGTCACAGAAGTGTATTTTTGTAAAAAACGACACAATGAAAAATGCAAACACAATACGAACACAATTAGGGCTTACCCAAAAGGAGATGGCGCACTATTTACAAATAAACCGAAGCCAACTCACCATGTACGAAAATGGCAAACGTGATTTGCCCACGCAAGCCTTGGTTAAATTAGCCGACATGGAACTCTTTTTAATCAACTACAAAGCACAACAACAAAACGAAACCATGGCGCATGAAGCAGCGCAACTTCAAAAAGCGGAAGCTATTGTAGCCCAACATCAAAAAGAGCTGGCCTACCAACAATTGCTTTTGCAAAAAAAGTTAGAGAGTGTTCAATATGCATATCAGCAAAACATTCATTTGTTGCAATTTGTATCCTATTTAGAACAAAAAAAATCACCTGCTGCTGTTGCTGACAAGAGTTGGTTACAGGCTATGAAATCAAATGCAATAGGCAAGATAGAGGCCAACGGTTTGCACCACCAAGCCAAAATAAAATTAGCATTGCAAATGCACACTCCGCAACCATTGACAAATTTTATAAATAATTTAAGAAAATTACTCATAAAATAATAAAGTATTCTTAAGCTTTTAAAAGTATTATAATAAATTATTTACCTCTGAGTTTTGCTGATATATTAATCTTTAAATTATTTATTATGTCTTACTCAGTTGCCCAAATTACCACACTTGCCGATTGTGATTTGTTATTATCATTGGCTGCTAAAGAAAAAGCAGACCAAGATTTTAAAAGACTTTTGGAACAAAGACTTACGTCTAACTACAGCGAAACCTCCATCGAGATTGATGCTGAACTGCAATCGGTGAACGCCGAAATCACCTCAACTGAAACTATAATTGCTACACTGCCCGATGGCAAGAGTAAAGATGAGGCTGGAAAGAAAAGAACAAAACTAGAGTACAAAAAGTTTTTGCTCACCAACCGTAAAGAAAGTTATGGCGTACTCGCGCTGCTTGAAAAAGAGTTGGATTTAAACCGAGTAACTGCCGAAATTACCGAGATCGATGCCTTTATTGCAGCATTAAACACACGCAAGGCAACGTTGTAGGTTTTTAAAGTTTTTGGTTAAAGAGAGCCGTTCGAGAGAACGGCTTTTTTTGTGGGGTTTTTAGTAATTTTTTTAGAAATACATATTATTTTATGTTAAATAATTGTATGTTTGAAATTCTAATCCTGTATAAATTATAGTGAAAACTAAAAAAATATTTTGAGAGCTTACAAAAATTCCTTTTCAGAAATTTATTTATTGAAGTAAAAGATAATGATATAGCTTTAATATATAATTATTTCAAAAGTATTGAAAAGAATTGGCCAAATTCGTGGAATAATTTAACACCTATTGTTCATGTTATCTAAATCAAATGCTTTTAAAGCATTTATGAGATTCTTAAAACCTTTATATCTAGAGATTGTTGGTAATGATATTGGTAGAATAGTTGGAGAAGATGAATTTTATAATTATTTTAAAGGGTATAATATAATAGATAATGATTTCACATCAGGCAATTTTGTAACATGAAGGGGGGCGAATCATCATTTTACAAAATATTAACAAAACAAATAGATATTTTAGAACCAAAAGATAAATAAATACAATTAAAAAGGTGGTTGTATTAATAGAAAAATTAACAGGATACTAATTTTGTTCTTTTATAACATCATTAATCCATTGAGAGCTTATCGCAAATCTTCTAAAAGCTAGAAATGGTAATTTTACATCTTTTGAATCTCTAACAAACTTTTTAACAATTGTAGTTATTGCCACACGTTGCTCTGCAACATCATCATTTTCTATTAAGATAGACTGTATATCTCTGCTAAAATCTTCTAATAACTTTCTTCTTTGATCATTTAGATGATTCCTATCAATTGCGCACTTTTTGATAGTGTAAGCAAATCTTTCATTTTCTGAAGAGATAACGCCATTTTTTTGAAATGAAATCAAACCTTCAGGATCAGTTACTTCCGGATTTACCATTAAAGGTTGTTCAATAGCGTCATATGCTGCTGAACTTTTATTAATGTTGCGAACATTAGATTCGTTGTTTATGAAAACAACCTTACTATTATTTAAGTCAAAATGGACTCCTTTCCCTTGATTACAAGTTGCGCATGCTAATAGTAAATTATCCCAACTAAATGCTAGCCAATGATATTTTGATTTAGGACGAAAGTGTTCAACTTGAGACTGCTCAATCAAATACTCACAAAAAGCACACTTGCTATGATAAATATTGTTTAAAGAGAGCTTAATGTCACTTTCTTTGTATCGTGAATTATGGTTTGTATCATCAATATAACTACCCAAATTTATTACAGCCATTCTTCTGCCATGCGTAGTTCTTGTCTTTATTGGGATATCATTTGGATCGAATAAGTCATCAAAAGCAGGGATTAATGATGCAGGAATAGCGTCAATATCTTTATTCAATTTAATCATCCCCTAACTCCTCTTTAAGTATGTTGCTAATTAAATCATCAATTTCACTATCGCTAACGAAATCTTTACCATCAGCTTTTTGCTTTTCTAATTCCAATTTTAACCTATTATTGATTTTATATAAAAGATATGTTTCATTGGTGTCAGCCTCATTGTCATTTGAATTCATCCGTGAGTCGATTAGTCCAAATAGTGGTGACGTTAATAATGTATTGATCATTAAGTGATCAATGTTTTTTCTCAAATAAGGGTCACTAACTTGTGTCTTTCCATCTTCTTTATTTCGATATACTCTAAAAATAATAGCATCATCAGAGGCTCCTTGTATAATTGTAGGGCTGTGTGTGGTAAAGATAAATTGTATATTAGGAAATAATTTTCTTAACTTACCTATTATTACACGTTGCCATTTAGGATGAAGATGTAAATCTATTTCATCAACGATAACAATACCTTTCAAATCGTTAATTTTTTGACCTTCTAATGCATTAAGACTTAATCTAAAGAGTAAATCTGATACAAAAATCAATATACTCTTGTAACCTTCTGAAAGTTGATCAAATGTTAAGACTGTTCCTTTTTCCTTAAATAAGACACCGGTTCCCTCAATTTTTATCTCAACATTTCTCTCCAATAAATCATGAAACATTTCTTCCAGAAGTTTTACTGGATATGAATTAGGTAAATTTTTAATTTCACCAAACATATTATTAGCATCCAATGCTTTTTCTAATTCCAAAAGTTTCTGATCTTTTAACCAAGTAACTGGATTCGTAAGTGTTTGTTCTGAATCAAAAAGGCTCATAAAGCCATACTCTTCGGCTTTGTCAGTCGAATATCGGCCACGATGTGTACCATATGCAAATAAATTTTCAATGTATAAAGCGCGGTGGGGACTATACTCAGTACCTTTGTCATCAATACCTGACAAAGACACAGTTTTATTATTTCGTAAAATATCAGAAGCTCGACCCGTTTTCTGTTGATCAGTTGATTCGATAATAAAATTGCCATTAAAAGCAAGATATATACCCATTAAAAACAAAGATTTTCCATCACCGTTTTCTCCTAAAAAATAAATCTCTTTTGATTTTGAAAAATTTAGAACTGCCTCTTCTATAGAGAAAAAATTTAATATTTTTACTTCTTCAATGTAGTTGTTTTCAAAATCAGCGGTACCCTCAATCCAGTCTTGAAACTGATCTTTAGTAAGACTAAGTGCCTCATGAAAATTATTTTCAAATGAAACTTTGTAAAATTCTTCATTTGATAAATTATTTAATCTAAATCTGGAAAGTCTTTCATTCAGCACTTGTCTAAATAATTTACCAACTGCAGGATTTTGAAATATTGGTGTAAAATCATAAGGCACTTCCTTTTTACGACGAAAGCTTGGTTTTGCTGCTCCAGACTCAATTAAAGCACTCCTTATATTAGTATACTGTTTTCCTGGTTCAAGTTCAAAAACTCCTTTCATATTACCTTTTGCATACTTTTTCGCGAAATCATTTACAATTTGACCATTAGTAAAAATCGTGGCAAATAGTGCAAAAAGTTTTTTTTCATTAGGATAGTTTTGAATTTCGATCCAATATTGAGGGGTATGATCTTCAAGCTTATTAATCCCAAGAAATGATCGCAAAATTGGCTCATCAATTTTGGCTCTTTTATTTTTAAAATCATCAATAATTTGCAAGCTTTCGACAACTTCCATAACACGAACTATATCATATTTAGTCGATGATGCTCGTAGTTTAGTAAAATCAATTTGCATACTCATAATTACTAAATTTTGCTATCACTAAATATTCTATTACATCTCTGTTTTGGTCTTCAAACCTTCCCATAGTACTATGCTTGTGGTCAACCTCTTTAACTTCTACTTGATAACCTTCAAAAAAATATTGTTTGGTTAAGCTAATAATAATTTCAATGGGTACGACACCGGAACCACTGTAGCTTAAAATCATTTGGCTGTTTGCAGAAATTATTCCTTCAAAAAGTTCCTTAAAAGCCTGCTTTGCATTACTTTTTTGAGAGAATGGAGACTGATGACGATCACCTCGATATCGTCCTTTAAATTCTAATTCGGGATAGTCATATTTTACTAATGTTTCTAGTACATGGTAAAACCTTGAATAATGAACTGGTGCATAAGGTGGATCTGCGTAAACTGTTGATTTTTGTGGTAAATTCTTTAAACATTTTTCATACGAAAATGTGGTAGTTGTTATTTTCTTTAAATGATTATCAAGAGAATTAACAAGTTCTTCTAATTTTTTAGAAAACAAATCATAAACATTTTTGAGCCTATAAATAATGATGTTTTTCATAGCCTCAACACTATTACCGTCTCTATATTGTGCAAAATGACCAGTGCTTTGAGTCGAATATGACATTGCATACATCAAACTGGATAATATTGCATAATAAATCTTTTCATCCTTATATTTTTCAGCAGTTTTTCTTAGAGCATCAATCCATACACATTGCTCAAATGACCAATAAGTCCCAGAATAATGTTTAACAAATAAGTGAAAATCAATATCAAATTTTTCTTTTATTAATTTCCTTTGTGCTAATTCAACCTTTTGATATACTTTTAAGTCTGTTATTACTGAGTAATCATAAAAATAATTTGAAAAGCTTTCTTTGAAAAGATTTACATGGTTTGTTGCATTTTCTTTTATTTCTTGTTCTAAATTTTTAAAGTTATACTTTGAAAGATCAGAAAAATAAGTTTGAGCTAGAACGCTCGAATACTCCTGTATATCATTTGAAATAAAATCAAATTTTTTTCTCAAGGCTGCTGAAATTGAACAAGATCCCGAAAATAAATCACAAACTATAGACTCAGGTATATGAATATCATTAATACTTGTAGTAATAAAATCAATTATAGGTTTTTTAGAGCCCATATATTTAATTATAGCTGGAATTTTAACATTATCATTATCAGGAATAATTATAGTGTTTTCTATATCTGTTTTTTTCAATTTATGGACATCTTTAATCTTGTAACATTTACCAAGGCTATAATTGTGTAAATATATAAATTTATACCTAATAGACATCTAGAAAAGCACTACAACAGTAATCTAAATTAACTGCTTGAATTAGTTTTTAAAAATATTTTTTTAAACAACAATATTTCATGAAACAAATTAAATAGAATAAAAAAGCCGTGTTATACAAATGTAACACAGCTTTCCAATGAACCTAAATTAAAACTATCTTTTTGGTTTGGCTTTCAATACTCTGCCACCCTTAACATATCTGCCACCCTTTTTAAGTGTTCCATTTCTTTTAACACCTTCTAGAAAAATTAAACTACTGCATAATTTTTTAGCTGAGATTCTTTTCTTGCCTTGGCTTTCCTTATTATTACAAGGAAAAATTCTTTCAGGTATTATTTGTTTGATTTTACAAATTACAATCATTGGTTGGATTGCTTCGCCTGTTCGCAATGCTCGAGTCCGGCTTTTATATGGGCGGTTACTGCCCTAAATAGGATGTATGCAGATAGGAGAACCTATGAAATTATCAAAAATATGAAGGGGTAATAATTTCTGTAGAGATAAAGTTTGTGAAAACGCTAACTTTTAATGAATACACTAACCTATAGTTTTAAAAAAAAACCAGGTTACATTAAATTGAATCCAATGAATCTCAAAACTTGTGTCACAAAAATAATTTTCAACTTTTTTGACACAACTTTGTGTCGCAAAAGTAATTTGAAAAAATAACGACACAACTTTGTGTCACTATCCTGTTTTAAAAAATTCGTGACACAAGATTTAAATTACCCAGCAAATTTTCTATACAATAATACTTTCCATGCAATTATCGTTTGAAGCGCAACACTCCTCAACTTTTGAATTTGAACACCACAATTTGCTAAAACCTATCAGGTCTAAATTTTTATTATCTTTGCAAAAAAAATTACCTTGATTAAAATAGGCGACAATATTACTTTACCGGACTTTCCTTTACTACTTGCCCCAATGGAAGATGTAAGTGATCCGCCTTTTCGCAGGTTGTGCAAAACCCATGGCGCCGATTTGATGTATTCGGAGTTTATTTCTTCGGAAGGATTGATTCGGGATGCGATAAAAAGCCGTCAAAAATTAGATATTTTTGACTATGAACGTCCTGTGGGCATTCAAATTTTTGGTGGAGATGAAGATGCCATGGCACTTTCTGCCGAAATAGTTTCTACGGTAAATCCAGATTTAATTGATATCAACTTTGGGTGTCCTGTAAAAAAAGTGGTTTGCAAAGGTGCGGGCGCTGGTGTTTTGAAAGATGTAGACTTGATGATTCGGTTGACAAAAGCCGTTATCCGCAGTACCAATTTGCCTGTAACCGTAAAAACCCGTTTGGGTTGGGACGATGACTCTATAAATATTGATGAAGTAGCAGAGCGTTTGCAGGACATAGGCGTTCAAGCCTTATCCATTCATGCCAGAACACGTGCCCAAATGTACAAAGGCCACAGTGACTGGTCGCATATTGCCCGTGTAAAAAACAATCCTAGAATTACAATGCCTATTTTTGGTAATGGCGATATGGATTCACCCGAAAAAGCATTAGAATACAAAAACCGATACGGTATTGACGGCATCATGATAGGTCGTGCTGCGATAGGCTACCCTTGGATTTTTAATGAAATCAAACACTTCCTCGCCACTGGTGCACATTTACCAAAACCTACAATTGAAGACCGTGTGGAAGCCGCTAGAAATCATTTGCAATGGGCAATGGACTGGAAAGGTGAAAAACTAGGGATTCTAGAAACGAGAAGGCATTATACCAATTATTTTAAAGGTTTGCCCAATTTTAAAGACTACCGAATGAAAATGGTTTCTAGTGAGGATCCAGCATTTATTTTTGAAGTTTTTGATACTGTCTTAGAAAAATTTCATAGTCTGGAAATAGCATAAAAAAAGGTGAAATATAATTTCACCTTTTTACCCCAAATCCACCATAAATTTAACCTACTAATCCCATGGTGGTACCAAAGTACTCTGATTATGAACATCTCACAAAATTTTTAGATGAAATCCCATTAAAATCGTTGTAATGCTTTTTAGAAATTAATACGCTCTTACATCATTTCCTTCATAAAAATTAATGAAAGCCCTGTTCACTACCCTGTTGCCTCCGGGTGTTGGATAATCACCTGTAAAATACCAATCTCCCAAGTTTTTAGGACAAGCAATGTGCAGGTTTTCAACTGTTTGAAAAATAATTTTAACCTCAGCATAAATTTCTGGTGAACTTAACATGATGGCTATTTTATCTGAAACTTCTTGTGGTTCAAATGGCGCGTATATCTCAGTGACATAATTGATTACTTCACTGTCTATGGTATTTTCTTGCGCTTTGCATTTGGCGTAGACCGAATCAACGATGTGGTATAAGTTTCTTTCTTTTAATAATGCCAAAGCGGCGCGAAACGCAACCAAACCTTCAAGCTTGGCCATATCAATGCCATAACAATCTGGAAAACGGATTTGTGGTGCCGATGAAACTACGATAATGCTTTTTGGCTTTAAGCGGTCCATCATTTTTATGATACTCATTTTAAGCGTCGTACCACGAACAATGCTATCATCAATAATAACGAGATTGTCCGTAGGTTTTATAACGCCATAAGTAACGTCATAAACGTGTGCTACTAAATCATCTCGGCTGCTGTCCTCGGTAATAAAAGTACGGAGTTTGGCATCTTTGATTGCTACTTTTTCGGTTCGGATTTTTACCGCTAATAATTCCTGCAAACTGTCCTTAGTCAGGGTGTCTTTGTTTTCAAGAATATAATTGTTTTTTCGCTGGTTCAAGAAATCCTGAGCTGCTTCTACCATTCCGTAAAAAGAAGTTTCGGCAGTGTTAGGGATGTATGAAAAAACGGTATTGTCCGTATCATCATCAATTGCTTTAAGTACCGCAGGCAGAATTAATTTCCCGAGTTCTTTTCGTTCTTTATAAATTTCGGCATCGCTTCCTCTTGAAAAATAAATTCTTTCAAACGAACATGCTTTTTTTATGGTGGGCGCTATGATTTCTTCTTGAGTAACTTTTCCGTTTTTCTTTACTATTAAAGCATGTCCTGGTTGTAATTCTTGTACTTTTTCAAAATCTACATTAAAAACGGTTTGAATAACCGGTCTTTCTGAAGCAACTACTACAATTTCATCATCCTGATAAAAATAAGCCGGACGAATACCCGCAGGATCTCTAAAAACAAAGCCATCGCCATGACCAAAAAGTCCTGCCATGGCATAACCACCATCCCAGTCTTTTGAAGCACGACGCAATATTTTTGCAATCTCCAGTCTTTCTGCAATTACGGGTGACGCCTCTCTTTTTGAAAAGCCTTCGTTTTTACAGTCTTGGTACAAATCAGTCACTTCTTTATCCAGAAAATGACCTATTTTTTCCATCACCGTTACCGTGTCGGCCATTTCTTTTGGGTGCTGACCTAAGTCGATTAAACTTTTAAAAAGCTCGGTTACATTGGTCATATTGAAATTTCCAGCAACAATCAAGTTGCGGTGCATCCAGTTGTTTTGGCGCAAAAAAGGATGTACACTTTCGATACTGTTTTTGCCAAAGGTACCGTAACGTACGTGTCCTAAAAACAATTCACCTATATAAGGAATGTTCTTTTTTTGAAGTGCTACATCATCCGCATATTCAGGGTGGAGCACCATTTCTTCATTGACTCTCTCGTTAATTTGCGCAAAAACATCTTGAATAGGCTGTGCAGCGATAGATCGCACACGGCTAATATACCTTTCGCCGGGTTCCACATCTAATTTGATAGAAGCAAAGCCAGCGCCATCTTGGCCACGGTTGTGTTGCTTTTCCATAAGGAGGTACATTTTTTGTATCCCATAAAAAGCAGTACCGTATTTTTCTTTGTAAAACTCAAGCGGTTTTAATAGTCTTAAAAAAGCTATTCCACATTCGTGTTTGATTGCGTCGCTCATTGTGCTGTTGTTGTAGTTATGTTGATAAAAAAAGCCCCGTTTCCGAGGCGTAATACTTTATTGTTATAATGTGATATCAAATTGTGTCAATGATTTGAACTGTTTCAATCGGGCGACCACTTCATGTTTGTCTAAAGATTCCATTCTTTTGGTTCCAAATTTTTCTACACAAAAGGAAGCCAAATTAGATCCGTAAATAATGGCGTTTTTCATGTTCTCGAATGAAATGTTTTCGCTTTGCGTAATGAATCCTGAAAACCCACCTGCAAATGTATCTCCTGCACCTGTTGGATCAAAAACTTCTTCTAATGGCAATGCTGGAGCAAAGAAAACGTCTTTGTTGTGGAATAATAAAGCACCGTGTTCTCCTTTTTTGATCACGACATACTTTGGACCCATGGTGTGGATTTTGGCTGCAGCCTTAACTAGTGAATATTCACCTGATAATTGTCTTGCTTCTTCATCATTAATAGTAATTACGTCTACCCGTTTAATCACATCCAACAATTCTGGCAAAGCACAATCCATCCAAAAATTCATAGTGTCCAGCACTACTAATTTAGGTTGGGTTACCATCTGGTCTAGAACGCTACTTTGTACTAAAGGATGCAAGTTACCAAGCATTACCACATCAGCATTTTTATAATTTTCTGGTACTTTAGGCTGAAAATCTGCCAGTACGTTCAATTCCGTCGCTAGAGTATCTCTTGAATTTAAATCATTGTGGTAACGCCCGCTCCAGAAAAAGGTTTTGCCTCCTTTTACAATTTCGATACCAGAAATATCTATGTTTCTATCAGTCAATAAGTCTAAATATTCTTGTGGAAAATCATCACCAACTACTGAAACAATGGCAGATTGTAAATTAAAATAAGAAGCAGAAAGTCCGATGTAAGTGGCTGCACCGCCTAAAATTTTATCTGTTTTCCCAAAAGGGGTTTCAATAGCGTCGAAAGCAACGGTTCCAACAATCAATAATTTGTTCATTTTTTGAATTTCGAATTAAGGTGCAAAGATAGTTGATAAGGTTGAGAGTTGCAAAGGTATGAAGACGCAAAGTTTTCATAAAAGTTTAAAGGAGTTTGTTCTCTTCCTTCTCATAAAATGCATCAACTGAAAGTGCTGATAAACCCGAAGCATAAACTGCTAATTCATCGCAACGTTCGTTTTGAGGATGGTTGTTGTGCCCTTTTATCCATTTAAAGTTGACTTGGTGTTTGCTGTAGATCAGCAAAAAACGTTTCCATAAATCTGGATTTTTTTTGCCTGCAAATCCTTTTTTCTCCCAGCCAAAAACCCATTTTTTTTCAACTGAATCCACAACATATTTAGAATCTGAAATAACCAACACCTTTGTATTTAATGTCTTGAGTTTTTCTAAACCCACAATTACTGCTAACAATTCCATTCTGTTATTTGTCGTGTGCCTGAATCCTTCATAAAATTCTTTGCGGTATGGTTTCCCGACCCATTCCATTACGACGCCATAACCGCCATTTCCGGGATTGCCTTTTGCGGCGCCATCTGTATAAATATGAACTTCGTGTTCCATTTTAAGATTTAGGATTTAAAATTTTCTCTATAACTTCTGGGAAATGCTTTTGTTCTAAATAGTGTACTTTTTCGGCTACGGCTTCAGGGGTTTCACAATCTAAAATTGAGATGTTTTGTTGAAAAATAATATTGCCTTCGTCATAATGCTCATTTACATAATGTATAGAAATTCCTGTTTCAGTTTCTTTATTTTCAAGAACCGCCTTATGAACATGTTTGCCATACATTCCTTTTCCTCCATATTTAGGAAGCAAAGCAGGATGAATATTGATAATTTTATTAGAAAATTTTTCTATAATTGAAGTAGGAAATTTTAGTAAAAACCCAGCTAGAACTATTAAATCGGGTCTAAAAAAAGTGAGTTTTAGTTCCAAATCATAACTATCTAATGCTTTTTTCGAAAAAACAACTGCGGGTACATTGTGCTTTTTAGCCTTTTCGAGTACTTGGGCATTTGAATTGTTACAAAAAACAGCTACCACTTTTACCAAAGTACTTTTGTTAAAATGCAAAATAATATTTTCGGCATTCGTTCCTGAACCAGAGGCAAACAGTACAATATTTTTCATTTTTTGAAATATTAATTTACGCAAAAAAAAGAATAATAAATGATAATAAATATATTTAGGAAGCCTTTGTGAAATAAATTTTATAAATTAGAGGCTTTATTTATTAACTAAAACGTGGTTTTAAAATAAAGTTTTTTATTTTTGCCAACAAATTAAATTTTAAAATTAAAGATTATGTCAGACATTGCATCAAGAGTAAAGGCGATTATCGTAGACAAATTAGGCGTTGACGAAAACGAAGTTGTATTAGAAGCAAGCTTCACAAATGATTTGGGAGCTGATTCATTAGACACTGTTGAGCTTATTATGGAGTTCGAAAAAGAATTTGATATTCAAATTCCAGACGACCAAGCAGAAAACATCGCTACTGTAGGTCAAGCAATTTCTTACATCGAAGAAGCAAAAAAATAATAAATTTACACCCGTATTCCACATCTAGGTTACGGGTGTTATTATTTTTCTAAAATTTGAATTCTGGTTGACAATCAATCATTTATATAATTTATTGTAATACCTATGTCTTTTTATGATTTAACATAGAAGAAAGCATAGGTATTATTTGTTTAAATTTACAATTATAAAACCATATTTATGGAATTAAGGCGAGTTGTTGTAACAGGTTTAGGTGCTCTTACTCCTATAGGAAATACTATTCAAGAATACTGGAACGGGCTTATTAACGGTGTCAGTGGTGCTGCGCCAATTACCTATTTTGATACCACAAAATTCAAAACTAAATTTGCTTGCGAGTTAAAAAACTTTAACATAGAAGACTTTATGGACCGCAAAGAAGCCCGAAAAATGGACCGCTACGCACAATATGCGATGGTTTCCTCTGATCAAGCTGTTCGCGATGCTAATTTTGATTTAGATAAAATTGACAAAGACCGCATAGGTGTAATCTGGGGTTCAGGAATAGGTGGTTTAGAAACTTTTCAAATAGAAATGCTTGATTTTGCAAAAGGAGATGGAACACCACGTTTCAATCCTTTTTTTATACCAAAAATGATTTCGGATATTGCTTCGGGACATATTTCGATAAAATATGGTTTTAGAGGCCCTAACTTTGCAACCGTTTCGGCTTGTGCTTCTTCTACTAATGCAATTATTGATGCCTTTAATTATATCCGTTTGGGTCATGCTGATGCAATGGTTACTGGTGGCTCAGAGGCTGCGGTAACTATAGCAGGAATGGGTGGTTTTAATGCTATGCATGCCTTGTCAACAAGAAATGATGATCCGCAAACTGCCTCAAGACCCATGGACAAAGACCGTGATGGTTTTGTATTGGGTGAAGGAGCTGGTGCATTAGTTCTTGAAGAATATGAACATGCTATAGCACGTGGCGCAACCATTTATTGCGAAATAGGCGGAGGCGGAATGTCTGCAGATGCACATCATATTACAGCGCCACATCCTGAGGGATTAGGAGCAAAAAATGTAATGTTTAACTGTTTGAGAGATGCGGGTTTAAAACCTACAGATGTTGATGGGGTGAACATGCACGGTACCTCAACACCTTTGGGAGATATTGCAGAAAGCAAAGCCATTCTTCATGTTTTTGGTGATCATGCTTACTCCATGAATTTGAATTCGACCAAATCAATGACAGGGCATTTACTTGGTGCAGCTGGTGCTGTTGAGACCATTTCATCTATTCTTTCTATAAAACACGGCATTGTTCCTCCTACCATCAATCATTTTACTGATGATGACAGTATTGATCAAAAATTAAATTTTACGTTTAATAAAGCGCAAAAAAGAGATGTAAAGGTCTTAATGAGCAATACTTTTGGTTTTGGCGGTCACAATGCATGTGTATTGGTTAAAAAATTAGAGCTTTAATTTTTGATGCGTTTATTAAAAAAAATATTTACAAAATCCCGTTCTCTTGAAGACGGGATTTTTTTTGCTGCAATTGAAAAGATTTTGGGTTTCAAACCCAGTAATTTAGATTATTACAAAAAAGCTTTTACGCACCGTTCTTCAAATAAATTAGATGCTAATGGCAATCCTGTAAGTTATGAAAGACTTGAGTTTCTAGGTGATGCCATGCTCAGTTCTGTTATTGCCGCACATCTTTTTAATGAGGTTCCCTCTGGTGATGAAGGGTATTTAACAAAAATGCGTTCTAAAATTGTGAGTCGGGAACATCTTAATGAATTGGGTCGGGATTTAAATTTAGTGCGATTTTTAGAAAGTAAAATAGCAATACAGCATTTTGGAGAAAACATCCATGGCAATGTATTTGAAGCTTTAGTAGGTGCTATTTATCTTGACCAAGGTTACTCATTCTGCGAAAAATTCATCCATAAAAAAGTCATTGAACCCTATGTTGATATTCCTAGATTAGAAGGAAAAGTAATCAGTTACAAAAGCTTACTTATAGAATGGTGCCAGAAAGAGAAAAAAACTTTTTATTATGATGTTTTTGAAGACAATGGCATAAGTGGCGAACGCCTTTTTGGGGTAAAACTCAGTATCGACGAAAAAGTGATTTCAAAAGCCAGAGCCACTTCAAAAAAGAAAGCAGAAGAAAAAGCATCTCAAAGAGCTTATTTTGCCTTTCAAGAAAAAATTGACAATAAATAAATTAAAAATTTTCTTAAAACTATAACGATTTCGTTGCTAAATTATGGTTAACAACTGTATTTTACTAGCTTATTATTAATAAGAAATGTTATATTTACTGCTTATTATTTACTAATATGGCTGTGCACAAACTCCATCTTGATGAATTTGACGAGGTTGATTACCAACTTATTGCTATTCATACTTCATTAGAAGATTACCGTTTGGCCTATTATATCAACCAACAAATTCCTATAGTTTTAAGTAAGAACAAAGAGCAAATTGGGGTAACAACAAAAGAAGGCGAAGCTCTTTTTTCCATATTTAGTTTTACAGACAAAGTTGCAGATGTACAATGGAACTTGGTGCAAAATAAAAACGAAATCACAACAAGAAAAAAAAGCACAGGACAAAATCTTTTTTTGAATACTGAAGTTGAAATTGAGACCAAAGTTTTCTTATTGCCCGAACTCAAAAAAGTAGACTATATCTTAAAAATTGACCAAATAAAAGACACAGTTTTTACTGACAAAATTATCCTGGCCTTAAATAAAATAGAGAAAATAACAACCGTTTATGCGGTTGATACCGAAAAAATAAAATCAAAAAACAATTTAATTTTTTAATACATATGCCAACAAACAAAAAAACTAAAATTGTAGCTACACTTGGCCCAGCATGCAGTTCGAGAGAAATCTTAAAAGACATGATTGAAGCCGGAGTAAATGTTTTTAGAGTCAATTTTTCGCATGCAGATTATGAAGATGTAAAATCTAAAATAGATCTCATTAGAGGATTAAATGACGAATTTGGTTATACAACAGCTATTCTTGGTGATTTACAGGGTCCTAAATTGCGCGTAGGCGTGATGAAAGAAGATGTCGTTGTTAATCCTGGCGATATCATAACTTTTCAAACAGCCGAAGATATTCCTGGTACTGCTGAGAGAGTATATATGAATTACAAAGAGTTCCCAAGAGATGTTAAACCAGGAGAAAAAATCTTGCTTGACGATGGTAAATTGATGTTTGAAGCCCTTGAAACCAATGGTACAACCGAAGTGGTTTGTAAAGTAATTCAAGGCGGTCCTTTAAAATCTAAAAAAGGAGTTAACCTGCCTAATACTAAAGTTTCATTGCCTGCTTTGACTAAAAAAGATATCAAAGACGCGCTATTTGCCATTGAACAAAAAGTAGATTGGATAGCGCTTTCATTCGTAAGAACTGCCGAAGATTTAATGGAATTACAAGATTTGATTGCCAAACATTCTGATCATAAAATTCCAATTATTGCAAAAATTGAAAAGCCAGAAGGCGTAGAAAATATAGATAAAATTGTTGCTTATTGTGACGGATTAATGGTGGCTCGTGGCGATTTGGGCGTCGAAGTGCCAGCACATGAAGTACCGTTAATTCAGAAAAAATTAGTAAATCGAGCAAAAACGGCCCGTATCCCAGTAATTATTGCTACCCAGATGATGGAAACAATGATTACCAGCTTAACACCAACTCGTGCAGAGGTAAATGACGTTGCCAACTCAGTAATGGATGGTGCAGACGCGGTAATGCTTTCTGGCGAAACGTCAGTAGGGAATTATCCTGTTCAAGTTATCGAAAAAATGACCCAGATTATTGAAGCTGTTGAAGATTCTCCGTTAATTCAGGTACCACAAAACACACCACAAGTAAGAACAAAAAGATTCATTACGAAGTCTATTTGTCATCACGCAGCAATGATGGCTAACATTATTAAAGCCAAAGCCATTTGCACATTGACGAACAGTGGTTATACCGCTTTTCAAATTTCCGCTTGGCGACCTTCTGCACATATATTGGTTTTTACATCTAACAAAAGGATTTTAACCCAACTGAATTTACTATGGGGTGTAAAATCTTTTTACTACGATAAATTCGTAAGTACAGATGATACCGTTACCGATGTAAACGAAATTGCAAGAGCAAAGGGTTTTGTAGACAAAGGTGATTTTTTAGTCAATCTTGCAGCCATGCCAGTTGTTGAAAAAGGAATGGTAAACACTTTAAGGGTTTCTGAAATTGAATAGTAGTTTTTTAGATTTTTATACTAAAAATGCCTCGAAATTCGAGGCATTTTTTATGATAAATAGAATAGTTTGTATTGTGTATTAGTAAGGATTATAGTAGCAAATTATTTCTCTTTTTTTGCTTTATCAATCTATATTCAAGTATAAAAGACTAAATCAAATTCGATAATTAAAAACACTTACTAACTCCTAAAATTTATTTGTAGGCGTAATTAAACTTTACTACTTATTTATTTCATTTAGATTTGTTCCTGCTGTTTCGAGAATTAGTTCTACCGCTCTTGTAAGTTTTTTATAACCAGTCGGCTTATCTATAGTATTCAGTGTTCTTACTCCATAGGTAATACTACTATTCATGTCCCCAAAAGTTATATTTGTGACTGGGCTGTCTAATACAATATTAAAACTCTCAATTAGAAGATCTGCAGCACATATTTTTTTTAATAATTTACCTATAACATCAAATTTTTCTTTTGAAATATCAGTTTCTTTCTTTATTCCTTTAATAATTGAAACTACTTTAATAGAATTGTTATAATCATAATTACGATAAATAGAAATTGTAATTTTACTATTTAACTTTATGGAATTTTCATGTTCAAATGTTATCCTTTCTATTGGATTAGTTTGTGAATAAGATTGAATGGTTACAAAGACCAGTATTAAAGGTATAAATTTCCACTTCATAGTATTAAATTATTTTTTTAACCTCAATTTAATACTGCTTTATCAAGGTATACTCACCAAAAGGAAGACTGAAATTTGTAATTGTTGAAGGATGGTCATTTTCGTCAAAAATCATCCCCTGCATAGATTCATCAACAAACCAAACTTTTAGTTTTTGTATACCACTTTCAGTAAAATTTCTTAATATAAAACTATTACGCAAACCTTGTATGTTTCTTCGTGACGGTTCGTTCAAACCCATTCGTAACCTTTTTTCATCTGTACTACATTCGTTACATCTTGGCCGGGTAGACGGAAACCAAATACAGCTGACATTCAGTAAGTTGAAATCGTACATATTGTTATGATTACTATTTAAGTTACTTAAAGTATTTACTTTTTCTACCCCATTTTCTATATATTGGTATTCACCAACTAAATAATCCTCATAAAAAGATATTGTTCCAATATTATTAAGTATTTGTTTTTTTTCTATAAAAACTAATTTTAAAGAAGTTGTACCACTAGTGTAAAGCCATGTGCCTATATATTGTTGGTGGAAATTGGTTATATCTTTGTAATACGCATTTTCAATGGTCCCATAGTCTTCGGTTCCATATAAATCTATTATTGGCGTTTGTGCCTTACAGCCCAATATTACTATAAACATAATATATGTTGTGATTATACTTTTCATGATTTTTAATTACAAGGGTTGTTATTAGTTGGGTTATTTTTTGGGTCAATTGGATCGAGAACTACTTCAGACCAAGATGATAAATCGGCATTTGCTTCGTACAAACCAACTCCCATATTGAGTTTTTTTAAAATTTCTAACAAATCTTTTTTAAACACTTCTATATTATCTGTAGCCTTCCTTTTATCATATTTTTTTCTTGAAATTTGTAATTCCCCTCGTGAATTCCAGTGTGTACGATTGTTTCTATTAATCGCAAACTCAGCCCAATTTTTAATTTTAATGGCAAACGTACCTTCTGGCACGGTTAAAGTTAAAAAATATTCTGAATAGTCTTTAGGATTTCCATCATTATTATGGCGCGATGCTACAAAAAATAAATAATTTAAATCGCCATCACTAAACATTGGGAACCACCCATCCTGATCAGTAGGATGTGTATGAAACGAACCTATATTGTTGCCTCCCACTGGCATTACAATTTCATTAGGCTTTTTAAGATCCGCTTGTGCAGGTGTTGGATTATTATATTGATCTGACCCGCTGTTTTTTGTAACACTAAACCCCTTTTCAGAACTTAGATTTGTATCAGATTTAAGACTTTGTAATGCGTTTTTTGTAGCTATTGTATTTGTTAACTTAGATAGCTTTCCACATGGGTCTCCTATTATTGGATCAGGCATAACTGGAGACGTTAGAATATTACCGTCGGCATCTACTAACCCATGTTGCGATGGATTAGGTTGTGGATTTGGGTTGTCTCCGGGCGGATAGCCATCATCTGGACTATCACCGCTACCACCACCACCTCCACCCATGTCAGGCGGAGGTAATGGTGAGCCTGAGGAAGGAGGGGTATCACCACCACCCGAAGAACCACCATCTGCACATAACACTTCTACAGTTCTTACATATAGATATTGAATATTTTTACAATCACTAGTTGCTGTGTGAGAATGACCAGCACCTCCAGACCAACTTTCATAACACATCAACACCTCTATAGAACAACCAGATTGTGCATCTCTGCTAAAAGACGATTTGTTAGAACTCTTTATTTGATATTTACTTTTAATAATCTTACCAGTAAAAGAAAATGAATTATGGGGAACATCTGTTCTAATCTCATCTGGCACATATTTAATAATACAAGCGCTTTCATTATTAAATATGTCTTTTTGAATAACTAAGTTTTCAAAGTAAGAGTCATCTTTAATATTTTTTCGTTTTATTAGTATTGTGTAGGATGTAATAGAATCTGTTTCAATAACTTTTACATTTTGATCAGATAAAATGAAATCTTCATTATCTTCAAAAAAATTCTTAGAAGCTGTTTTATTATTACTAACTTTTTCTAATAAATTTTTAAATTTTTGCTCTTTATAAAGTTCATTAAATTTTATTTCTCTAATAATTGTTTTATCATTAGAAATAGCATCTTCATACAAATCTTTTTCACAACTGAGAAATGCAATAGCAATAAAACTGAATAGTAACAATTTGATTTGGTTTAATTTTTGTTTCATAATTTTTAAATTAAAATTTAGTATAAAAATAAGGTATTTACTATAAAAAAATTAATCATTAAATAAGTTTAATATTATCAAATTATTAATTTAAACCTTCGAGGCATTTTTTATTTTTCACCATTCCATTCTTGATGGAATTGCTTGAGAAAACTTTCCATGAAATCATGTCTTTCTGTTGCGATTTGTTTACCAGTTGTTGTATTCATTTTGTCTTTTAACAGCAATAACTTTTCATGAAAATGGTTTAAAGTGGGGCTTTCATTATTTTTGTAAGCCTCTTTAGTCATGTTTGTGACTGGTGCAATTTCAGGATCATATAAAACCCGATTTTTAAAACCTCCATAATTAAAAGTTCTCGCAATTCCTATAGCGCCTATGGCATCCAAGCGATCCGCATCCTGAACGATTTGTAACTCTATCGAATTGAATTGCTTAATAAAATTACCTCCTTTGAAAGAAATATTTTCAATAACAGCCACAACATGGTCTATTATTTTATCTTCAACATTGTTTTCGATTAAAAAAGCTTTGGCCATTCTAGGCCCAACAGTTTCATCCCCATTATAAAATTTACTATCGGCAATATCGTGTAGTAAAGCACCAAGTTGTACTATTGTAGTATCGCAATCTTCTTGCTTTGCAATCAGCAATGCATTTTTATATACACGCTCTATATGAAACCAATCGTGACCGCCTTCGGCATTGGCTAATTTTTGCTTTACAAAAGCAATAGTCATTTCTATTAATGTAATATTATCCATTTGTGTTTTAATTAAAAAATCCTTTCGATAAGAAAGGATTTAGTGTTTTTATAATCTTGCAGGTTCTACCCACTTAAAAATATGTGATTCCTGAGGAATTATTAATCTTTCAGATATTCTTGCCATTCTCGCTGGCAGTTTCATCAAATAATCTCTGGCTTTTTCTGCCTCATCTGTTAGTCCAGATATTTTGTCGATTTCCCACTTAATATTCAATTTTTGCAAGATATCAACATAATCATTTGCGGTGTAAACGCCTATTCTTTGTGCTGAATCTGAAAATTGTTCAAATGCAGAGCTTATTTTGTTGCCCGATTCTCTTAAAAATCCTGCTGGCATTACAATTTTGTTTTTCATCATGTGTTGAAAAGCAAGCATCATTTCGCTAGGATCTATTTTAAAAATTTGGGTTACAAATTCACTATATGCATGGTGGTGGCGCATTTCATCACCAGCAATCATTTTACACATTTTAGATAATTTGTTGTCTCCATAATTTTTAGCCAATTGTGATACTCTATTATGTGAAACATAGGTTGCTAGTTCTTGAAAACTGGTATAAATGAAGTTTTTATAAGGATCTCTGCCTGTACCAATATTAAAACCATCTGCAATTAAATGTTGCGTTGTAACTTCAATTTCGCGCATGTTTACTCTTCCAGACAAATAAAGATATTTGTTAAGCAAATCACCATGACGGTTTTCTTCACTGGTCCATTGTCTAACCCAAGTTGACCAACCATTGCGTTCTACATTATCAACGCCTTCAACGTCCATAAGCCATGATTCATAGGTTGGTAAAGCTTCTTCAGTAATAGTATCACCCACGAGAACAACCCAGAAATCATATGGCAAATCCTTTGCAATTTCCCGCAACTCTTTAACCTCATCAAAAAAAGACTCTTTTTCTGAATTAGGCAAAAAATCTGTAGGCTGCCATATTTTTTCAGGAACGATCAAATATTGCTCCACAAAGCTATCTACTTTTTGTTCTAGAAATTGCATCACTTCTAGGCGTATATTTTTTATAGACATTTTTTAATTATTATATTTTAATAGCTGAAACTATTGTTTGTTCTGTAATTGTCATTAATTCATCAAAATCATACTCTTTTACTGCTAAACTTTTATGAATTGTAAAGGTAAGGCGATTTCCTAAACCAAAAGGGAAAAAACCGTATTTAACAAATTTCCAAGAATTGTTTATGCTTATGGGCACTATGTAAGCAGATGGGGAATATTTACACAAAATTCTTAATCCTGTTTGTGAAAACTCTTTTGGAACGCCAGTTTTGCTTCTCGTTCCTTCTGGAAAAATAACTGCTGAACGCTTGTGCTTTTCGATATATTCTGATAACTTTTTAATTGTTGGAATAGCTTGTTTGGGATCTTTCCTATCTATTAAAACTGAACCGCCATGATTTAAATTGAATGAAATGCTTGGGATTCCTTTGCCTAGTTCTTTTTTACTCACAAATTTAGGATGGAACTTTCTTAAAAACCAAATCATACCTACAATGTCATATAAACTTTGATGATTGGCCACAAATATTATTGGAACGCCTTTAGGTATCAACTCAAGACCTTCAATTTTATAAGTTGTACCTAGCAAATGTCCTATTCTTACTAGCATTAAATTAAGATAATCAACACTTTTTTTATGTGCTTGATAGCCAAAAACATAAAAACAAATCCATTGAATAGGATGGAACAAAACCAAACACAGCAAAAACAAAATCATGCTGACAAAAGAGAGTGGATAAGATATTATTTTTTCCATTATTCTTAAAAATTGTTTGTAAAAATAAGAAATATATATCATTTGATAAAATCGTTTCGGTTTTGCAATATAATTTTTAAAATTTCAACCAAAAAATTTCAATTTTAAACCAAAAAAAATCCCGCTTGCAACTTCAAAAAAAAGAAGTATTTTTACTAAAAAATAACATTCTATATAATGGCGGCAAAAGAAACTGTTGAAAAAGGAAATTCTGAAAAAGAGGCAAAATTAAAAGCTTTACAACTAACATTAGACAAGTTAGACAAAACCTACGGAAAAGGTACGGTGATGAAAATGGGAGACAAAGCGATTGAAGAAGTAGAAACTATTTCATCTGGGTCTTTAGGCGTTGACTTGGCTTTAGGCGTAAATGGTTACCCAAGAGGAAGAATAATTGAAATATATGGTCCTGAATCATCCGGAAAAACCACATTGACTTTACATGCAATTGCAGAGGCGCAAAAAGCAGGAGGAATTGCAGCTTTTATTGATGCAGAGCATGCTTTTGACAGAAATTATGCTGAAAAATTAGGTGTAGATATCGAAAATCTAATCATATCACAACCAGACAATGGAGAACAAGCACTAGAAATTGCCGAAAACTTGATTCGTTCTGGCGCTATTGATATTGTTGTTATTGACTCTGTAGCTGCATTAACCCCTAAAAGTGAAATTGAAGGTGAAATGGGCGACTCAAAAATGGGACTACATGCCCGTTTGATGTCGCAAGCTTTAAGAAAACTTACGGGAACAATAAGCAAGACAAACTGTACTGTGTTTTTTATCAATCAATTAAGAGAGAAAATAGGTGTAATGTTTGGCAATCCAGAAACTACTACTGGAGGAAATGCTTTGAAATTTTACGCTTCTATCCGTTTGGACATTCGCCGTTCTTCTCAAATTAAAGATGGCGATAATGTTATAGGTAACAGAACTAAAGTAAAAGTGGTAAAAAACAAAGTAGCGCCACCGTTTAAAACTGCTGAGTTTGATATCATGTACGGCGAAGGAGTTTCTAAAACTGGTGAAATTCTAGATCTTGCAGTAGAATTTGAAATCATAAAAAAAGCAGGTTCTTGGTTTAGTTATGGTGAAACAAAGCTAGGACAAGGTCGTGATGCGGTAAAATCTTTGATTAAAGACAATCCAGAAATGGCCGATGAGTTAGAAATAAAAATCAAAGCTTATATAAAAGAACAAGCAAATGCTTAAGTAATTTTAAACCCGAAGCATTTCGGGTTTTTTTAGTACTTAACGCAACCTTAATATTAAGTTCGTATCTATAATTATCATGTTAAAATTAATCACAATGAAAAAAATTATTGCAATCCTTATTATCGTTTTTACTTTAAACTCATGTAACGTTAACGATGACCAAACGAATTATCGTTATGAAGTACTTCCGGTAGAAAGTTTTACAGTCCCTACCTCCTTTACATTAGGAGAAACCTATGAGATTAAAGTAAAATACAAAAGACCAACAGACTGCTATTTCTTTGAAGGCTTTTATTATGAAAAAGATTTGAATATTAGAACCATAGGTGTTCAAACCAGTGTTATTGAAAAAAATGATTGTACCGTTTTTAATGGTGATCCTATAGAAGTTTCATTTAATTTTTATGTAACCAGCAACGGATCTTATATTTTTAAATTTTACAAAGGAGAAGATGCCAATGGCGCAAATATTTTTGAAGAAGTAGAGATTCCCGTAAATTAATAAATTGTAAAACTGTGGGTTTAACACAACTCATCACGGATTGTAAAAAAAATGACCCAAAGGCGCAAGAACAATTGTACTTATTGTTTTCAGCAAAGTTTTATGGTGTCTGTCTCAAATATTCAAGTAATTATGCTGAAGCAGAAGATAATTTACAAGATGGTTTTATAATTATTTTTAAAAAAATTGACCAATATAATTTTTCAGGATCGTTTGAAGGTTGGGCAAAGAGAATAATGATCAACAATGCTTTACAAAAATTTCGAAACATTCGCTTTCTAGAAATTGTAAGCGAAAATATGCAAATCGAAGAACAGGTAGAAATTGATGATGAAAACATTTCATTAGATTATTTACTAAACATTGTTCAAGAATTGCCAGAACGCTACCGATTGGTCTTTAATCTTTATGTCATGGATGGCTATTCTCATAAAGAAATTGCAGAAATGCTCAATATAACGACGGGTACGACAAAATCAAATTTGGCCAGAGCCAGAATGATTCTTAAAGAAAAAATTGATATTCACACAGGAAAAAAAATAGTCCCATCGGCAAAATGAGCGATAAAAAAAACATAGAACGATTGTTTCAGGAACGGTTCAAGGATTTTGAAGTTGAGCCGCCACCACACGTTTGGAAAAACGTCCAACATGCGTTGAAAGAAGAAAAAAAGGAACGAAAGCTTGTTCCCTTTTGGTATAAAATTGCTGGTATTGCTGCTTTGTTGACAATAGGTTTTTTGACATTTGATACTTTTTTTGACGTAACAGAAATTGACAACAAGGTAGTTTTTGATACGCCAAAAAATAGTGACACGAATCAAAAAAATAATAAAATTATTGCTCCAGTGAATTCAAAAAATTCAGATGCAGAAACTGGGAATGTTTTAGATAAAAAACAAAAAACAGTTGTTGTTAATCCTGTTTTGAATTCAGAAAACGACGAACAGAAGGCCATTTCAAAAACAAGTAAAAAGAATAATGAGAAAAACTTTGTCTTGAAAAAAGAAACTGTTTTTTACAAAAAGAATGCTTTTGCAACGACTTTATCTTTTGAAAATAAAAATAAAACTGATGAAGCAGAAGCGGTCACTTTAAAAAAGAATTCGGTTACAAGTATAGAGAAAACTTTAGTTGTTAATGATGAAAATAATTCAAATAAGAAACCTGAAATTAAAAAGAATAGTGTTGTTTTAAATTCAACAGAAAAGATTCAAAACAATAAAGAATCGAATGTTGAAAAGGTTGCTAGAAAAACTATTGTAGATACTATTGTAGATAAAAATACCTCCATAGCCATTGAAAATACAACATCTAACGCATTAGAAGCGTTACTAGAAAAGAAAGAAGAAGAGAAAAAAAAGAAAGTTGTTGAAAGTTTAAATCGTTGGCAATTGACTTCAAACGTTGCACCTATTTACTACAATTCGGCTTCAAATGGTTCTCCTATTGATGCTCAATTTGCCGAAAATGATAAAACATATGAAAACAACATGAGTTTTGGGCTTGGAGTTAATTATGTAGTAAATAAAAAAATAAGTGTTAGAACAGGAGTTAATAAATTTTCTGTGGGTTACAATACTAATAATGTATTGGTTTCGGCTGGGTTGAATTCGCAGAGCTTGAAAAATATAAACGGAAGTGCAACTTCTAATATTTCAATACAAAATGTAGCTCAAAGTGATCCAGAAGCATTGGCTTTTGAAAATGCAATTCAAGGTAAAAATGAAGGTGCTATTAACCAAAAAATGGGTTATTATGAAGTTCCTGTTGAGCTTTCTTATGCAGTTGTAAATAAAAAATTTGGGATTAATGTAATAGGTGGCTTGAGTACACTGTTTTTAAATCAAAATGAAGTGTCAGTAGTATCATCTGGTATGTCAACAAGCATAGGCAAAGCCAGTAATTTAAATGATATTCATTTTAGCACAAACGTTGGGTTAGGCTTCAGGTACGAGTTTTTAAAATCCTTTGAAGCAAAATTTGAACCTATGTTCAAGTATCAAATTAATACATTCTCTAATGATTCGGGTAATTTTAAACCGTACTTCATTGGTTTGTATTCTGGAGTGAGTTTTAGTTTTTAGTTTATACATTTTGTTTTGTTTGTTTTTATTACTCGGGAGTAATAAATGAAAAAGGTTTGCAATTGCAAACCTTTTTCTATTTTTTAAAAGCAACAAGTTGGTTATAAATAATTGTTCTTACCTCTTCTCTTATTTCTTTTTTGTGTTCTAAATTAGTACCTAAAGTAGGAACAAAACGATGTGTCATTGCCCTCATTATTCCTGGACTTCCGCTCAAAAATGTATAAGAAAAACGTTCTTTATTATCTGCAAAAGTAATAGGTACAATGGGGATTTGATGTTCTATGGCCAGTCTAAAAGCGCCATCTTTGAACTCATCTAACAAAATAGATTCATCATCTGGCACGCCACCCTCTGGAAATATACAAACGCTCAAACCTTGATTCAACCTTTTTTGTGCCCTATTAAAAACTTCCATTCTGCTTCTAGTACTGCTTCTGTCAACTAAAATGCACGTACGCTTATAAAAAAATCCAAAAAGAGGAATTTTTGAAAGTTCTTTTTTACCTACAAAAACAAAGGGATTTCTTATGACAGCAAGCATCAACATAATATCAGTCATTGACGTGTGATTAGCAACTAACATATAGCTTTTATTAGGCTCAAGTTCTTGCTCTCTTTCTATCGTATAATAAAATCCGCTACCATAGAGAATTACCTTTGCCCAAATCCTTGCCATTACAAAAAAGTACGGGTACCACTTTTCTTTTAATATAGAAATAAAAAGAAATGGAAACATTATAATAATAGGAATACCCATTAAAATATAGAACCAAATGCGCCAAAGGACCCAAAAAATAATTTTAAATATTTTCATGTTGCCAAATGTAATAATTCAATCCTTAATTTTTTATAAAAGAATTAAAATTGCAAAAACTTTACTTTCTTTGTCCTAAATAAAATTACAATGTCAAAAATATTAACTGGTGTTCAAAGCACTGGAACACCACACTTGGGCAACCTTTTAGGCGCCATCATGCCAGCAATCGCATTGGCCAATAAACCTGAAAATGAGTCTTTCCTTTTTATTGCTGATTTACACTCGGTTACGCAAATAAAAGACGGGAAAACACTTCGTGAAAATACTTATAGTACCGCAGCAGCTTGGCTTGCTTGTGGCTTAGATATCAATAGAATTACTTTTTACCGACAATCAGATGTGCCACAAACAGCAGAATTAGCTTGGTATTTGAGTTGTTTTTTTCCTTACCAAAGGCTGACACTTGCCCATTCTTTTAAAGACAAATCAGATAGACTTGAAGATGTAAATGCAGGATTGTTTTCTTATCCTATGCTCATGGCTGCTGATATTCTATTGTATGATGCCGAGTTTGTTCCAGTAGGAAAAGACCAGTTACAACACATAGAAATTACACGTGATGTAGCTGCTAGATTCAACCATCAAATGGGAGAAACTTTTGTTTTACCAGAATCATTTATTCAAGAAGAAACAAAATATGTTCCTGGTACAAATGGTGGAAAAATGAGTAAATCCGCTAATAATACCATCAATATTTTTCTTGATGACAAAGCATTGCGCAAACAAATAATGAGCATCGAAACCGATAGTACACCGCTTGAAGAGCCTAAAGATGTTGCTACTTGCAAAATTTTTGCGATCTATAAATTGCTGGCTTCAGAAAGTCAAATCGATATCATGATTGAAAAATATAAAAATACCAATCGAGACTTTGGCTACGGCCATGCAAAACAAGAGTTATTTGAATTAATTGTAACCAAATTTGAAACCGAAAGAACCCAATACAATTATTATATGAACAACCTTAATGAAATTGACAAAGCATTAGCCCTTGGCGCAGAAAAAGCTAGAAAAGTGGCTAATGGTGTTTTAAATAGAGTGAGAGAAAAGTTGGGGTTTTTGTAATTTATAAAATTAAATTAATGATTTGATAATTATATATTGTGTAAAATTTTCTTACATTTAACAAAAAAATGAATACTTATTTTAAGCAATACAAATCTCGTACAGAATATCTAGATATAAAGAGAACGAAATATGGTTTTTGATAATTGGATAACAATACAAATGCCTTATCTCTAATCAAATAGAAAAAAAGTGTTGTGTGTATTAGTAAAATTGATTAATAAAATTAATAGAAAATATAAGAAAAATAAAAAAACATGAACCAATTTTTTAAAACATTTATCAAAACAGTACTAGCTCTTTTAACTTCGCTTACTCTTGTGCAATGTCAAACTGAGGAAATTACAGTCCAAAACATTCAAGAATCAGGCATATCATCAAAAAAAATGAACATCGACCAAGTTCGTGATGAAATTGAGTCGTTGATCATTAACGATTATTTAAAAAATATTCAATCTACTGAATACCTTAAAATAAAATCCCAAACTCAATACGAAGTTTTCTTTAATAAAATTATTAAAGAAAACGAATATGATACCTATATACTTCCATTAAATAAATTTTCTTTACAAGAACCATTCTTTAAATTTTTTATTATTAAAAAAAGTAAAAATAATGAAAGTGCGTGTATTGTAAAGTACACACCAAGAAAAATAAATCCTTTACTGGATTTAAAAAACTACACAGGTGATATTGAAATATTTGATATCCGTAATACATTATTAGGTAAAGTTAGTTTTAAAAACGGCGAATTAATTACACCAAATAATGATTTTTCAGCAAGATCTTGCACTACTAATGTTGGTATAATAACCCATTTTTGTTCTAATGGTGGCGGTCACGGACCAGGTGAAACATGCAACACTGGATTATTAAACGATGCTTACTATGAAGTTGTTATACGTACAATTTGTTCTCCAGATAATTATTTAGCAGCCCCAGATTCATTTATGGGACAAGGAGGTAACGGTGGCGGAGCGGGTTCCTTATCGCCAGAAGAAACAAAACTATATGCGTTTTTTGATACCCTCCCAGAAGAATATATAGCAATTGTAGTAGCAAATCCCTATATTGTTAATTATTTACTGGAAAATAATTATTCAGAAGAAAGTAAAGAACAGGTAATCAGACTCATAGAGCAAATAATAGTTAATCCTGATTTGAATTTTGATATAGAAGCCTCATTAAAATCGCCGTTTAACATTGACCGTTCAGCTATTGATACTACAACAACAGAAGGAAAAAAATTCAATGAAGTATATGATGAGTTATTAAAAAGTCCCGATTTTAAAAAACTTTTCACAGATTTATTTCAGGATAATACAAGATATAATGTTAAGTTTCAAATTGCAAATGTAAATACAGGTGCTTCTGGGAATACTGATACTAATTTATCTAATCCTACTTTGAATGTCATAACAATAGATCCAAGATATTTGAACAGCAACAACAAAATGTTTATTGCTAAAACAATTGCACATGAAGCCATACATGCCTATTTAAATGTAAAACTTTGTGATGGAGGACAAGGAATACCTATTCCTTCACTAAATGATCTTGATTTTTTTAATGTAGTCAACCAAAAATACAATGGTTTCAATGGCCAACAAGATCAGCATAATTTTATTTATAATTTCTTATCGCTTACATTAACCAACATACTCACACAGGTAAAAGAAAGTTTAGTTACTCCTGCTGAAAATGCTAATATTATAACAACAGTAATCATTCCAAATGCTCCTATTTCTAATGATACTGTTCCATTTAACTGGTCAGATTGTTTACATAATTTATCACTTTCAGGATTGCAGAATTGTACTTTTTTTCAAAATGAAATAGGAACTATCATAAAAGTTAATGGAATTGTAACAACACCAATTATTATTGATATTGTAAAAATGAATAATTATAATCAGTATAATTATTTGTGTGAAATTAACTTACGCTAATTTATTAATCCAATATAAAATAAATTGATGAAAAATATTGTAATAACATTATACTTCCTTGTAAATATCCATTTAGCACAATCTCAACAAAATGCCGAGATAAAAAAAATGAAATGTTTAAGCCATAGAATAATAAATTATGAGCAAATTCAAAAATATGATACAATTTATATTGTATATCATAAATCAAAAGAGAAAGAATTTGAACAGGATAATCTTTATATCAACGACAGCAAAAATAAAAGCTATTATTTTTATAATTATTTATATTTTCCAACTCAGATTTATGAAATTCAAGGATTTGAAAAGGTAAATTTTAAAGAACCTTTAATTTTTTATAAATCCAAATCATTTATATGTAAAAATAAAGACAAAGTAATAAACGTATATTTTTTAAAAAAGCATGCCCGACAATTTTACGAAAGAAAAAGGATTACTTTTATCATAGATTTAGACACTAAAATAAAAAACAAGTACAAGATTGTACAGGTAAATAATCCAGGATATATAATAGAGTAATGATAAGTATACAATATTATGCGATATGTTTAAGCAATCTACATTAACATCCAATATTATGAAGATTTTTTATTTTTTATTGATCTTTATTTCCTGTAAAATTTATTCGCAAAATTTAGAAAAAATAAAACAAGCTGATACCCTTTATATCTTTTTCAAAAAGCAAAAGGATAACCAAATTGCGTTACTTCAAAAAAAAGATCTATTTAATTATTATTTCAGGTTTGTTACTAAAGATGGTTATTATGATTATAGTTTCTTCCAAGATATTAATAATCCAAGAATAGAATCAAAAAATAAAACTTTTTTAAAAAAAAATAAAGACTTGATTCTTACACATGAATTTTTAAAAAAATTCAATGATGTGATTTGGAGAGAAATTTTTTTAGAAAAGAAAAAAATTTATATTATTGATCATAGTGATTTCAAATGGTTCTGTATTAAGTTAAGAGATGCTAAATTTAACGCATCAAATCCTGTTATAATAGAATAGTAATCAATATGTTCACGCCGAAATATATTATCTTCTTTATTTTTGTCCTGCATGTAGGATATGCGTGTGATTGCGGCTACAATACTAATTCATTGATTGAAAACTATAATTCTTTCAATGCAGTTTTTAAAGGAAAGGTAGTTTCAATAGATTATATAGAAACAAACAATAAAAAGTATGACCAAATAACTTTTTCTGTATTTAAAAATTTTAAAGGTGCAGAAAATAAACAAATTATTGTTTATGAAGATAGTTATTCTAATTGCAGCATAAAATTTAATATTGGAGAAGAATGGTTTGTATGGGCTAATATCGGGAATATTAATTAAAATTATGAAAGCACTTACTATATTATTCTTGCTAAGTTTAAACATTTTGTTTTCTCAAGAAGCTAGTATTTTAAAAAAAATTCTGTTGAAAATTTACCTATATACTTAGCATTACCTCAATCAAATTTAACAACATGGAATTGGGATACTTACATAGAATATTTAAGCTTGCAAGGTTTAGAAGAATCTTCTGGTTTTAAAATACAATTTGCAAACTCAAACCAAAAGTTTCTTTACAATCAATATTCTACTTATGGAAATGTTAATTTGGACTACTAAATTCGTAAAAATGAAAAAATTTATTTTAATATTCTTTTTTGTAAGTAACATATCATTTGCCCAAAAAATGAGTGAGGCAATAAAAAACGATACTATCTATATTTTGTTTAAAAAAGGTGAGGGCCAAAATAAATTGAATATTAAGGGTTATTATAATAACGGATATGTCTTTTTAAAAACTATTTTTTTTAAATCAGAAGTTATTGTAAATAATCAATATGATAATATTAAAATAAGAGATGCAAAAGTTATATGTAAACCTAAAAAATTCCTTAAAAAAATTAAAGATAAAACAATTGATATCGAATTTATGAAGCCTGGTACAAATCTTAGTTTTGTAGATTCTTTATGTAGTAGAAAGAGGGTTTATTTTATAGTGGATGAAGCAGATTATAAAAAAAATAAATTAAAATTAACAGAAGTTAACGCTCCAGTAATTGTAGTAGAATAGAACTAAAATAAATTGATGAAAAAATTTCTAATAATACTATGTTTTCATGTAAGTATAAATGTAACATATGCCCAAGAAAATACTGAATTAAAGAAGATAAAATTTTTAAAAAACATGCCAGTAACCTGTGAAGAATTACAAAAACATGATACTATTTATATTCTATATCACAAATCAAATTTAAAAGGGTTTTGAACAAAATAAAATTGATGTGAAAAATTATGAATACAACAGTTATTATTTTTATAATCACATACACTTTCCATTAAAGATTTCTGAATACCTAAAGTCTGGAATAGTAAATTTCTTAAAACCGATTGAAATGTATAAATCAAAATCCTTTATCTATAAAAACATTAAAAAAACTATTGATGTTTATTATTTAAAGAAGTTTGGTTATGAGTTTTATACTGATTTCTACGACAAGAAAAAAAGGATCACTTTTATTATAGATTTAGATACAAAAATTAAAAACAAATATAAAATAATCCAAGTTAATAATCCAACGTATGTAATTGAATAATAAGTTTTAAAAAATATTGTTCTAAACTACTCAACGGGCCATAGTAGAAAGCTTTCCCATTTATCAAAATCAAAACCCTCAGACTAATCCGATGGATTGGAATTGGGACACGTATTTTAAATATTTAAGCTATGCAGGTCTCGAAGAAAGTGCTGGATTTCAAGCAATGTTTCCTAACAATTCTAATGCGTTGTTTATCTATAACCAATATATATCAATAGGTCATGCAAACTTATAAAACTAGAATTATGAGAATACTTTTTTCTACATTACTTTTTATTTTAGGCGTTTCAAACATTTTTTCGCAAGAAAACCATAAACTTAGGAAAATAAAATGTTTAAAAGATATGCCTTCGACTTTTGAAGAAATTCAAAAATTTGATACCATTTATGTTTTATATCACAAATCAAATTTAAAAGGGCTTGAGCAAAATAAAATTGATATTGAAAATTATGAAGGTAATAGTTATTATTTTTATAGTTATATACATTTTCCATTAGATATTTATGATTATGATGGATTTGAAAAAGTAAATTATAAGAAACCAATCGAAATGTATAAAAAAAAATCCTTTATTTGTCAAAATATAAATAAAGTAATAGATGTTAGTTTTTTAAAAAAGTGCGGCTATAAATTTCATGCTTATTTTTATGATAAAAAAAAGATAATCTTCATAATAGATTTGGATGCAAAAGTAAAAAACAAATATAAAATTGTACAAGTAAATAAGCCTAGATATATTCAAGAATAAATATTGATTCATTAGTTTACTTTTTTAAAATTCACTTATGAAAATACTTACTATAATATTCTTATTGAGTTTTAATATGTTATTTTCTCAAGATTTAAACGATATTAAAAAATTAGATACTATATATGTATTATTTAAAGAAGGAGTAGAGCAAAACAAATTATTGATAAAAAATTATTATAATAATGAATATTCGATAAGGGAAATGTTTTTAAAAACTGATTATATAGAAGATGGTTTTGTGAAAGGCAGACAAACAAATATATTGTGTAAACCTAAATCTTTTTTAAAAAAGCATAGAAATAAAATTATTGATTTACAGTTTATTAGAAAGCACTCCTGATTGGAAATAGTAGATGGATTTGCTGAAAAACCTATAATTTATTTTATTATTGACAAAGGTGAAATTAAGAATAAAACAATTAAATTAAGAGAAGTTAATTATCCGACTTTCTTGATAGAATAGTTTACGAATAGTGTCATAATTCAGATGAAAAATTTATGGTGTCAAAGCCTGTTATCATAGAGTAATTGTTATATGTTTAAACAATTAAAATTTATTGGTTTTTTATCCTTTTGTAACTTTAAATTAATCCTATTCAAATTTGAAACAGAAAGAGCGCAATACAATTACTACATGAACAACCTTAATGAAATTGACAAAGCATTAGCGCTTGGCACTGAAAAAGCAAGGAATGTGGCTAATGGTGTTCTAAATAGAGTGAGAGAAAAGTTGGGGTTTTTGTAGTTTGATAATATCTTTTTTAAATCGCTTCAAATAATTTTCCAGGCAATGGTCTTATTACGCCTTTGAGTTCCATATTCAATAGCATTCCTGAGATTTTGTAAATAGGAAACTCACATTTTAAAGCAATGGTGTCTAGTAGTTCTTTTCCGTTCTTTTGTAGATAATCGTATATCTTTTGTTCTTCGTTATCGAGCGTTACAAACAATTGTTTTTGAACCGGTTTCGTTTCTTTTTGAATGTCCCAGTTCAATATGTACAACAAATCTGCAGCGCTAGTCAATACATTCGCTTTCTGGGTCTTAATCAAATTATTGCAGCCTTGACTGAATTTATCAGTTGTTCGTCCCGGAACTGCAAAAACATCCCTGTTGTAATCATTGGCCATATTTGCTGTGATTAACGAGCCGCCTTTATCTGCTGATTCTATGACAATTGTTGCTTCAGAAATTCCGGCAACGATACGGTTTCTTTTTACAAAATTTTCTTTATCCGGATTAGATGCGCTCCAAAACTCGGTAATAAAACCGCCGTTCTGTTCCATTTTAGCCACATATTTAGTATGCACTTTAGGATAAATTTGGTTTAAACCGTGCGCTACGACTCCTATAGTTTGCAAATCATTTTCCATGGCAGCTTGGTGCGCAACAATATCCACGCCATAAGCAAAACCACTTACAATTATTGGGTTTAAAGGCGCCAAATCAGTTATCAATTTCTTACAAAATTCGGTGCCGTAAGATGTAATTTGTCGGGTACCAACTATGCTGATAATTTTCCTGTTTGCAAAGTCAATTTTGCCTGAAGTAAACAATAAAACAGGTCCGTCGATACAATGTTTGAGTTTTTCAGGATAATTGTCATCTTTAAAAAATACCGTATTAATGTTATTACTTTTTATAAATTTTAATTCTTTATCCGCACTTTCAAAAATAGTTTTGTCCTTAATGTTTTTTAAAAGCACCGTTCCAATGCCATCAATTCCAGATAATTGTGAGCTTTTACTTTTAAAAATGGCTTCCGCATTACCACAATGTTGCAATAGTTTTTTAGCAATTATGTCGCCTACACCTTCCACTTTTTGTAATGCAAGTAAATAAAATAATTCTTGGTCGTTCATGTTAAGTATTTGAAGCTCAATTTATACATTTTTTACAAATTTGTTAATAAAATTTGTTAATAAAATTTTGACGGCCTTTGTTAATATTTAACTTTGTTAATATGAAAATCGAAAAACATATAGCTCAACTTCTATACAGATACCCATGTGTTACTGTACCAGGTTTTGGTGCTTTTTTAACAGCCATTCAATCCGCTCAAATTATTGATGCTACGCATTCATTTTCTCCTCCTAAAAAAGTTTTGTCTTTTAATTCTTATATCAAAAACAATGATGGTTTACTGGCCAATCATGTTTCACAATCAGAAAAAATAAGTTACGAAAAAGCCGTTGATTGGATTCAGGATCAAACATCAGAATGGAATAATAGCATACAAAATAATCAAGTTGTAATTCTAAATCATATTGGTCAACTTTCTTTAAACCAAGAAGGCAAAATTATTTTTGAAGCCTCTCATCAAGTCAATTATTTTACTGATGCTTTTGGTCTCAATTCATTTGTTTCGCCATTGATTAAAAGAGAGATTTTAAAACAAAATATTGTAACTGCTCAAAATAATGTGTCAGTTCCTAACATTGCACTTGAAACCAAAACTACTCCTAATTATTTAAAATACGCAGCCATCTTTGTAGTTGGCACAGGAATGCTTGGGTATTTTGGAAATAATTATTACCAAAACCAACTCGAACAACAAACCCAGATTGTACAAATTGAGGTTCAAAAAGAAGTAGAAAACAAAATTCAAGAAGCAACTTTTTTTATAAAAAATCCATTGCCTAAAACTGATGTGCCATTAAAAGATACTGAAATGCCATATCATATTGTGGCTGGTGTTTTTAAAAATGAAAATAACGCGCAAAAAATACTGGATCGTTTAACAAGTCTGGGATATAAGGCAAAAAGAATAGAGAAAAATCAATTTGATTTGTACCCTGTGCTATTTGGTAGTTATGCTTCTTACGCTGAAGCCCAAAAGGTTTTGGAAGAGATTCACAAAAAAGAAAATCCAGAGGCTTGGTTAATGATAAAAAACCTATAAAACATAATCCCGATCTAGAAATAGCATCGGGATTTTTTTTAAATCATTACATTTGTAAAAAAAATCATGTCTCCAAAACATCCATCAGAATCATTAACCATACTTACTGATTTAGTATTACCTAGCGAAACCAATCCGTTGAACAACCTTTTTGGTGGTGAATTATTAGCCAGAATGGACAGGGCTGCG
This sequence comes from Bacteroidota bacterium, assembly GCA_031413015.1. Lineage (GTDB taxonomy): Bacteria > Bacteroidota > Bacteroidia > Flavobacteriales > Flavobacteriaceae > Flavobacterium. The sequence continues at coordinate 119,963 of JANOEE010000015.1, forward strand.
AGTATTGCCGCAAGAAGACATTCAAGAAGAATAACCGTTACCGCATCTGTAAATCATGTGGCATTTAATCGCGCCATTCCTTTAGGAAGTGTAGTAACTGTTGAGGCTAAAGTTTCTAGAAGTTTTAAAAGTTCTATGGAAATTTTTATTGATGTTTGGATTGAAGACCGTGAATCTGGCAACAGAACAAAAGCCAACGAAGCGATTTATACTTTTGTGGCCGTTGATGATACAGGTCGTCCCGTCGAAGTAGCACCTATTATTCCCGAAACAGACCTTGAAAAAGAACGTTTTGAAGCAGCGCTGCGTCGAAAACAATTGAGCTTAGTTTTAGCCGGAAAAATGAAGCCAGAAGAAGCTTCTGAATTGAAAGCGTTATTTGTATAAAACAGAAAAGCCAGAAATTTATTTTTTCTGGCTTTTTAAGATTATTCCCCTGTAAACTCAGGCTTTCTTTTTTCTAAAAATGCTGTCGTTCCTTCTTTAAAGTCTTGGGTGCCAAAACATTTCCCAAAGGCTTTTATCTCCGTTTTATAACCATCAACTCCATCTTTAAAGTTCGCATTTACTGCTTTTATAGCTTGACTTATTGCGATTGGAGAATTTTTTATAATCTTTTGAGCAATACTGTAACTTAAATCTAAAATTTCTGATTGAAGCACAACATGATTCACTAATCCACAGTTTCTTGCGTCTTCGGCAGTAATCATTCCAGCTGTCATGATCATTTCCATTGCTTTGCCTTTGCCCACAAGCTGCGGCAAACGCTGTGTGCCTCCGTAACCAGGAATTACTCCTAATGACACTTCTGGCAAGCCCATTTTTGCATTGTCTGAAGCGATTCTAAAATGACACGACATGGCCAATTCTAATCCGCCACCGAGTGCAAAACCATTGATGGCGGCGATTACTGGTTTCTTTAAATTCTCTACAAAATCAAATAATAATTCTTGTCCTTGTGCCGCAAGTTGTGCCCCTTCTTCAATCGTAAAATTTGCAAATTCTGAAATATCTGCACCAGCTACAAATGCTTTCTCTCCGCTACCAGTCAACACAATAACTTTTATCTCGGTATTTTCCTCAAGGATTTTAAAAACCGAATGAAGTTCTTGAATGGTGTTTTTATTCAAGGCATTTAGTTTTTCAGGTCTGTTTATGGTGATGGTTGCAATTCCATCTTTTTCTACAAGTAAAATGTTTTCGTAATTCATTATATTTTTATTGATTTGATTATAGGTAATGAAACGGTAAAAATGGTTCCTTTTTCAAACTCGGATTCAAAAGTAATTGTTCCTTTATAATTTTCTATGATGTTTTTTATAATTCCCAAACCTAAACCCATACCGCTGGTTTTTGTAGTAAACTTAGGTTCAAAAATTCTAGCAATATTTTCTTTTGCAATCCCTCTTCCGTTGTCTTTAACTCTTATTAAAACGTGTTCTTTTTTCTTTTTGACAGTAACCACTATTGATTTTTGTTCTTGATTTTCAGGTATAGATTGTATGGCATTTTTGACCAAATTAGTAATTATTCTGATGAGTTGTGTGCGGTCAATTTTCGTGATAATTTCTTCTTCTTGACTTTGAAAATCAATATAATCCTCGTTAAAAATCTCTAATGCCAAGTCCACAATATTCACTACGTTTAAAGTTTCATTTTGTTGCGCCGGCATGGACGCAAAATTTGAAAAAGCCGAAGCTACAGAACTCATTGTATCAATTTGCTGAATCAATGTTTCTGAGTAATCCTTCATTTTTTGTTTTACATCTGCATCATCTGGATCAAATTTTCTTTGAAAACTTTGCACTGTCAAACGCATTGGCGTAAGGGGATTTTTTATTTCATGAGCCACTTGTTTTGCCATGTCACGCCATGCTTGTTCACGTTCTGATTGCGCTAATTTAGTGGCGCTTTCTTCTAATTTATCCACCATCCCATTGTAAGCATTTATTAGCAAACTGATTTCACGGTTGCTATCATCGAGCTCAATTTTTTCGTTTTTTTGGTTCAAGCTTGTCTCCGTAATTTTATCAGAAATGGCTTTTAAAGATTGGGTCACATAACTGGATAAAAAATAAGCCAATGCAAATGCAATTACTAACATAAATGCGTAAACTTGGCCTAACCTGATCAAGAAGTTTTGCAATTCTCGATCATAAAAACCATCGTCTTCAATGTAAGGAAGACTCAAAATTCCTAGTGGTTTGAACTTTAAATCTTTGATCTGGCTAAAAGAGGAACGGTATTTTTTATCGTCTATTGTTTTGATATCTACATACCTTTTTTCCATTGACGATTGCACAAGTTTTAAAATATAATTAGGAATGGGCGGCGCTGGAGTATCAATAGAAAAAGAGGCTTTTGATGATTTAAGCAATTTTCCGTTCAAACTATAAATGTTAATTTGAAGGCTATGAATATCTGATAATTCATGGATTTTATCTTTGAAGATCAAAGGTAAATTTTCTTCAGAAAGGGGATAAGTCGTAGTTGAGAGTATATAGTTGATATGCTCTTTGATAGCATTTTCTTTGCGTTCTAAACGTTCTTGATGGTAGTCTTTTGCTTCTTTTTTAAACTGATAAATGGATATCGAAGCCATTAATAATGAGGCAATCAAAGTAAGTACAATCATTGACAAAAAAATTCTTGTCCTTAATGATACCCGTTTAATTTTGACGACTTTGAGCATTTATGATTGGTTTCTTTGACGGATTCTTTTATAAAATTTAAATCCTAACATGATAATTATTGAGAACAAAAATATACCAACTACGCCATAAATCCAATTGACTGCGTTTTTTAAAATCACTAAAAAAACTACTGCAAAAAGTATGATTGTTGCGCCTTCATTAAACAATCTCATATAATTTGAGCTATGTTTGATTTCGTTTTTTTGCAATTGCAAATACATCTGGTGGCATTTTGCATGGTACAAATAGAGAGCAAAAACAAAGCCAAGTTTTACATGCATCCATGGCATTTGTAACCAAGCTTTTCCTAAATCAGTAAAAAACAACATCCAAAAAGCAAAAATACTGGCCAAAATTGCACTAGGCCAAGTGATAATATACCACAAACGGTAAGTCATTATCTTGTATTGGGCTTGTAAAATTTCTTTTTCTGGAGAGGATTTTTGGGCAGCTTCGATTTGGTAAACAAAAAGGCGAACAATATAAAACAATCCTGCAAACCAAGTGATTACAAAAATTAAGTGCAATGATTTTAAATAATTATAATATTCCATTTTTAGAATGTTTTTATAAAAAATTTGGACACAAGTATGTGTCCAAATTTATATATTTATATTTTAAGAATCGTAATAATTAGGAAACTGTTTCTAATTGTGGTTTAGCAACTCCAACCCATTGATTGATCCATTTGCCTACAGTTTCGCACCACTCATCATCATCATTCATACAAGGAATTGCTCTGAACTCTTCGCCACCATTTTCTTTGAATTCATGATTGGCTTCCATCGCAATTTCTTCTAATGTTTCTAAACAATCTGAAACAAACGCTGGGGTTACAACTGCTAATTTTTTAATTCCTTTTTCAGGCATTTTATTTATTTCCACATCCGTGTAAGGTGTTAACCATTTGTCACCTGCTAATCTAGATTGAAAGGTCTGGCTGTATTTTCCTTCTGGAATTCCTAAGTATTCTACCACTTTTTTTGTAGTTTCATAACATTGATGGCTGTAACAAAATTGGTGCGCAACTGATGGTGTATTGCAGCACGTTCTGTCCATTTTACAATGCGAATCTGTAATATCAGTTTTGCGTATGTGGCGTTTTGGGACACCGTGGTAAGAAAACAATAAATGATCGTAGTCAAAGTTACCAAGATGTCTTTTTATTGAATTCCCTAATGCTTCAATATATCCTTCTTTGTTATAAAAAGATGGAACATTTGTAAATTTCATATGTGGGAAATGTTCTGCACGAAGTTCCTCAGCTAAAACCACAATAGTTGTTGTAGATGCCATAGCGTGTTGCGGGTACAAAGGCATTAGCATAACTTCATCAACACCATTATCATGAAGTTCTTGCAGTCCCTTTAATATGGTCATTGTACCATAACGCATTGCAAGTGAAACTGGAACATCAGTCAATTTTTGCACTTTTTTTTGCATTCTTTGAGAGATTACAACTAGCGGCGAACCTTCTTCCCACCAGATTTTTGCATAAGCTTTTGCAGATTTTTTAGGTCTTGTTTTCAAGATGATTCCTCTAACTAGCAGAGAACGTAATAAAAACGGAACATCGATTACAAACCTATCCATTAAAAATTCGTCTAGATAAGGCTTAACGTCTTTTGGTGTTGGACTTTCTGGCGAACCTAGATTGACTAATAATACTCCTTTCATTTTATGATTTTTTATAAAAGTAATATAATTTACTTTTTGTTAAATTGGGATTAACTATTTTTTATTTATTGTCTAATATACGAAATTGATATTGTTATGTATTTTGGTTAATTGACATTAAATATTTTTTTGGTGTCGTTGCAAATTTCTTTTTAAATGCAGCTATAAAATGACTTCCTGTACTATAACCTATTTTAAGACCTACTTCATTTACATTATAAGAACCTGAATCTAACAACTTTCGGGCAAAATCCATTTTATAATCAAATAAAAAGCCATAAACCGTGTCGCCATAAATTTGCTTGAAACCCATTTTTAGTTTCTTTAAATTGAGTCCTATTTCATCTGCTAATTCTTGAAGTCCTGGCGGTTCTGCCATGTTTGCTATAACAATATCCTTAGCTTTTCTAATTTTCATTACATTGTCTTCATCCATTAAAAACGGACATTGTTCAGCATTTGAATCTTCGGTTCTATTAAAATACAAGCTCAATAATTCATATCCTTTGCCTTTGTAATACAAATTTTTAATTGAGGGATGCAAATTAAAATGCAAGAGTTGGCTCAAAACAATAGCCATTGATGGCGTAATTTTTCCCTCGTTATAATATTTTTTATCTTTATTGTCTTCACTTAGAAAAGTAATATAATCGGCTTCAGTTGAAAATAATGCATGAAATTTTTTTATAGAAATTATTATAGAAATGACCCAAGAATGTGCTGCCAATTCTAAATTTAATGGTAACTCTTTTTGCGGATTGTACAACAACAATGACTTTTCTTCTTTTAAATCTAAGGCGTAATTGCCTTCATTAAAAATAAATTTTGCCCTGCCTTTTATACCAAAATGAAATTGAATGAGCCCTTGATTTATGGGTCTTTCGACGCGATAAATCTCATCATTATCGTTTTGAAAACGAATTAAAATAAAATCCTCTTCAATTTTTATTATTTCTTGAGAACCCATAGCGACATTTTTTCGTATATTAATTTGAAAACACGTAAGAATTCTATTTAGAATTATTCTAGATAGGTAATTTTGCAACACTTGATTTCACTACAAATTTAAAAGAATTTACGTTGTTTTGGGCATTTTAGATTAAAAAATCGCTTAGCGATACAAATAGTCCTCCTGGCGTTACTTTCTTAAGATCTATAATAATATTTTTGTTGAACTTTTTGGAAAAGTAAAATATGGAACACAATAACTTATCTAACCCACAACATTTCTACGCTGTAGGATTGAGCTATAAAAAGGCAGATGCTGAAACAAGAGGAAAATTTAGCCTAGACGTTCAAGCTAAAACCAATTTGCTCAAGCAAGCAAAGCAAGAAAATATTGAGAGTTTAATTGTTACTTCTACTTGTAACAGAACCGAAATCTATGGTTTTGCAGAACATCCATACCAACTTATAAAACTCATTTGTGAGAACAGTCGCGGTAGCGTTGAGGAATTTCAGGAGGTAGGTTTTGTATATAAAAAACAAGAAGCTGTAAACCATATGTTTCGTGTAGGAACTGGACTTGACAGCCAAATTTTAGGAGATTTTGAAATTATTAGCCAGTTGAAAACGAGTTTCAAAGAGTCTAAATCTTTAGGACTTGTAAATACTTTTATAGACCGATTGATCAACTCGGTTATCCAAGCAAGCAAAAAAATAAAAAACGAAACCGAAATCAGCTCTGGAGCTACTTCAGTTTCTTTTGCATCTGTGCAATATATTATCAAAAATGTAGAAAACATTGGTAGCAAAAATATTTTGCTTTTTGGTACAGGAAAAATTGGTAGAAATACTTGCGAAAATCTCGTAAAGCATACAAAAAACGAGCACATTACCTTAATAAACAGAACAAAAAACAAAGCTGAAAAACTGGCTGGTAAACTCAATTTGATTGTAAAAGATTATGCTGATTTGCATCTTGAGCTTCAAAACGCTGATGTTGTTGTAGTGGCTACTGGCGCACAAAACCCAACCATTGACAAAGCAATCTTGAATCTTAAAAAACCTTTGCTGATTTTAGACTTGTCAATTCCTAAAAATGTTCATGAAGATGTTAAGGATTTAGAAAATGTAACTTTGATTCATATGGACCATTTGGCACAAATGACAGATGATACATTAGAAAAAAGAAAACAGCACATTCCTGCTGCTGAAGCCATTATCGAAGACATAAAATTAGAATTCAACAACTGGATGAATGGTCGCAAATTTGCACCAACGATTCATGCATTAAAGGCGAAACTTAACGATATTAAGGAAGGAGAATTAAATTTTCAAAGAAAAAAATTATCCGATTTTAATGAAGAACAAGCCGAAATCATAAGCAATAGAATAATTCAAAAAATCACCAATCATTTTGCCAATCATTTAAAAGACGAAAATACAACCGTAGATGACAGCATAGAATGGATTGAAAAAGTGTTTCAAATAGGTCAATTGGCTGCCCAAAAAATACCTTCGGAAGTTGAAAAAAAATATAAAATTACATTGTCATAGAAAATCTTAATGAACCTTATCCTTACATTTAAGGGTTAAATAGTTTATAAAAAATAAAGGTTTAATGGATTTAAACAAAATAATAAGAATAGGAACTCGTGACAGCGAACTCGCATTATGGCAAGCACATACTGTTCAAAAAAAACTCCATGATTTAGGTTACAAAACTGAAATAGTCGCTGTAAAATCACAAGGAGATATCATCCTCGACAAACCGCTTTACGAATTAGGAATTACTGGTATTTTTACAAAAACTCTTGATATCGCAATGATCAATGGTCAAGTAGATGTTGCGGTCCATTCTATGAAAGATGTTCCTACTGCTTTACCTATAGGTATCATTCAATCGGCAGTTTTAGAAAGAGCCAATACCCTTGATATTCTTGTTCACAAAGGCAATTTAGATTTTCTAGAAAGTACAGGCACAATTGCTACTGGTAGTTTGCGCCGTCAAGCGCAATGGTTCAATAAATACCCCAACCATAAAGTAGTTGATTTGCGTGGAAATGTGAATACCCGAATGCAAAAACTTGAGGATAATGATTGGAACGGAGCCGTATTTGCTGCTGCAGGTTTAGAAAGAATCAATTTAAAACCACAAACTTTTATTAATTTAGATTGGATGGTTCCTGCTCCTGCTCAAGGCGCAATGGTTATTGTTACCATGCAAAACGATCTGTTTTCTACCGAAGCTGTGAACAAATTGAACCACAAGCCAACCGAGATTTGTACACACATAGAAAGACAGTTTCTGAAAAAGTTAGAAGGTGGCTGTACTGCGCCTATTGGCGCATTAGCAACAATAGATAATGATGAAATTCGTTTTATTGGAAATTTATTATCAATAGATGGTCAAGAAAAACTAGAAATCGAGAAAACAATTGCTTTGTCTGAATGGGAAAATTCAGGTGCCGATCTTGCTGAAGAAATTCTTAAGAAAGGCGGTAGTACTTTGATGCAAAAAATAAAACTAACCTTAAAAAAGTAATTTTAATTCCTAACATTAAAATGTCAGATTCTATTCGCATACTTTCTACTAAAAAACTTTTGAGCAATCAAAAGCAATTTCTCTTGAATGCTAATTTTAATATCATAGAAGCTGATTTCATACATACCGAAAATACTAACTTTGAATTAAAAAGCGTTAATGATAATTTAATCTTTACGAGTCAAAATGCCGTATGGAGCGTTCTGGAAAATGCAGATATAGGCGTTTTAAAAACTAAAAAAGTTTTTTGCGTTGGCATGAAAACCAAAGCATTATTACAGGAAAATGGGTTCGAGGTAATTGCTTACACAGGTTACGCATCCGATTTAGCAGAAATAATCAGTCTGGTTTATTCAAAAGAAAGTTATACTTTTTTTAGCGGAAACTTACGACGAGAAACTTTGCCTCAAATGTTAACCGAAGCTAAAGTGAAATTCAATGAAATAAGTGTTTACAATACTTCATTAACACCACAAAAAATAAGCACACCGCTTGACGGCATTTTGTTTTTTAGTCCTTCAGGAGTAGAAAGTTATTTGAAAAACAATAAAATAAAAAAAGAAATGTGTTTTTGCATAGGCAATACTACTGCACAAGCCCTTGAGAAAATAACCAATAATATAATAGTCGCCAATCAACCCACAATTGAAAACACGATTATTCAATGCATAAACGAATACAAATAAAACCATTGCAATTTTGAACTTTGTCAATTTGCAACCATAACATAAAAAAATGATTAAGAACGACCTATTTTTACAAGCATTAAGAGGAGAAACTGTTTCACGTCCACCCGTTTGGATGATGCGCCAAGCCGGTAGATATTTACCAGAATTTATCGCTTTGCGTGATAAATATGATTTCTTTACACGTTGTCAAACACCAGAACTAGCGGCAGAAATCACCGTACAACCCATTCGTAGAATTGCACCAGATGCAGCTATTTTATTTTCAGATATTTTAGTTGTGCCACAAGCAATGGGTATCGAAGTTTTGATGAAAGAAAATATTGGTCCATTTTTGCCTAATCCTATTCGTACTATTCAAGATGTAGAAAAAGTAATTGTTCCAGACATTCATGAAACCTTAGGTTATGTGATGGATGCCATCAAACTAACCAAGCAAATGCTTGATGATGAAGTGCCATTAATAGGTTTTGCAGGTTCGCCATGGACTATTTTTTGTTATGCTGTTGAAGGTCGTGGGTCAAAGAGTTTTGATATTGCAAAAGGTTTTTGTTTTTCACATCCGGAAGCAGCTCACGTATTGTTACAAAAAATTACAGATACCACTATTTTATATTTAAAAGAAAAAGTAAAAGCGGGCGTTAATGCTGTTCAGGTTTTTGATTCATGGGGTGGTATGTTATCGCCTGTTGACTATCAGGAATTCTCTTGGAAATACATCAATCAGATCGTTGAAGCTCTTGCGCCAGAAACGCATGTAATTGTTTTTGGCAAAGGTTGTTGGTTCGCTCTTGGCGAAATGGGTAAAAGTAAAGCTTCTGCGCTTGGTGTAGACTGGACTTGTTCTCCTAGAAATGCAAGATACCTTTCTGGCGGAAACATTACTCTACAAGGTAACTTTGATCCATCAAGATTGTTATCGCCTATTCCTACTATCAAAAAGATGGTTCATGAAATGATTGACGAATTCGGAAAAGACAAATATATTGTAAATTTAGGCCACGGAATTTTACCAAATATTCCTGTTGATCATGCAAAAGCATTTATTGATGCAGTAAAGGAGTATGGTCAGTAGCTGTTAGCCGATATCTTTTAGCTAATTGCTTTATGAAAAACATATTGAGGAAAGGTAGATAATTTGATGAAAATAAAAATCAACAATAAAATAAATATTATTCCAATAGGTCTGTATTTACTATGGATTGTTTTTGTTTTATATTTTTTCTTTTTTGAAATAATTATTTTTTCAAAGGAAACTCCTTGTGGAGCAGGATATATGATGATAGGTCTACCTATTTTTACAATTTTTTTCTCCTTGTTCGCTTTATTAATAATGACGGCAATTAATTTGTTTTCAAAAAAGAAATATTATACCGATTTTGAATTTATTTCAATCCCATTTATTGTTATAATAGCGATTTTAATATTGACGATGTTTATTTAGATTTAATGAAAAATAAATTCTACACCTACATACAAAATCTCCAAGACCAAATCTGCAAAGGATTAGAAAGCGTTGAAGGTCAAGCCAAATTTAGAGAAGACATCTGGGAGCGTCCAGAAGGCGGTGGCGGAAGAACGCGTGTGATAGAAAACGGAACTGCTTTTGAAAAAGGTGGTGTAAACATTTCTGCGGTTCATGGAAAATTACCAGAAGCGATGCAAAAAATGTTCAATGTAGGCGAAGCCGATTTTTTTGCCTGTGGCTTAAGCCTAGTAATGCATCCCAGAAACCCAATGGTGCCAACAGTTCATGCCAACTGGCGTTATTTTGAAATGTATGACGACAACGGAAATATAATACAGCAATGGTTTGGCGGAGGACAAGACTTGACACCTTATTATTTATTTGAAGAAGATGCAATTCATTTCCATCAAACGTGTAAAAATGCATGCGACAAACATAATCCAGAATTTTATCCAAAATATAAAAAACAATGTGACGCCTATTTCTGGAACGCCCATAGAAATGAAGCACGCGGACTTGGCGGTTTGTTCTTTGATTATTGCAAAGCTACGGATGCGATGTCGATGCAAAACTGGTTTGAATTTGTAACTCAAGTTGGAAATTCTTTCTTGGAAGCTTATGTTCCCATTGTAGAAAAAAGAAAAGATTTACCCTATACGCCAGAAAATAGAACATGGCAGGAAATACGCCGTGGTCGTTATGTTGAGTTCAATTTGGTGCACGATAAAGGCACTTTATTTGGATTAAAAACCAATGGAAGAATCGAAAGTATATTAATGAGCTTACCGCCAAATGTCCAATGGGTTTATGACCATCATCCAGAGGCGGGAAGCGAAGAAGAAAAATTGATACAAGTTTTAGAAAATCCTATCGACTGGATATAAAAGCTTTAAGCTTAAGTCAATATGCCTTATGCTTTTTTTAAAATATAAATTGGCTTATAGCCTAAAGCAAATAAAAGATATGTTCCCACTACACAGAGGCAGAAGATTAAGAGTAAACGAATCCATTCGTTCTTTAGTTAGAGAAACCACATTAAGTCCAAGTGATTTTATGTTCCCTATGTTTATTGCAGAAGGCGAAAATTATAAAACAGAGATCTCATCAATGCCTGGGATTTTTCGTCGTTCTATCGATTTAACTGTAAAGGAAGTTAAGGACATTTTCGCTTTGGGAATTCGTGCTGTAAACATTTATGTAAAAGTAGATGAAAGCCTTAAAGACAACACGGGCAAAGAGGCATGGAACCCAAATGGATTAATGCAACAAGCCATAAAAGCCATAAAAACTGCTTGTCCAGAAATGATTGTAATGCCAGATGTAGCTTTAGATCCCTATTCTATTTACGGTCACGATGGCATCATAGAAAACGGAGATATTGCTAATGATGCTACAAATACAGCATTGGTGAAAATGGCCGTTTCTCACGCTCAAGCAGGAGCCGATTTTGTAGCACCAAGCGACATGATGGACGGACGCGTTTTACGTTTACGCCAAGGCTTAGACGCTGCAGGTTTTCATAATGTGGGAATCATGAGTTATTCAGCAAAATATGCCTCTGCTTTTTATGGACCGTTTCGTGATGCATTAGATTCTGCGCCAGTTGATAATATCGATATCCCAAAGGACAAAAAAACTTACCAAATGGATTATGCCAATCGTATCGAAGCCATAAAAGAAGCTTTGATGGATGTAGAAGAAGGTGCCGATATGGTGATGGTAAAGCCTGGAATTGCTTACCTTGACATTGTTCGCGAGGTTAAAAATGCTGTGAATGTTCCTGTTACCGTTTTCCACGTTTCAGGTGAATATGCCATGATAAAAGCCGCAGCTGAAAGAGGCTGGTTAGATCATGACAAAATCATGATGGAGCAATTAATGTGCATTAAACGCGCAGGTGCAAGTTTAATTTCTACCTATTTTGCAAAAGAAGCTGCAATCCTTTTGAACAAATAATATGAAAAAAATAGTAATCCTACTGTCATTATTGCTTTTGATTTCTTGTAAAAAAGAAGCCGAAAAAGAAACTTTGTACACGGAGCCTGAAATAGCAAAGACGCCGGAACAAATTGGTCAGATACTATTTGAAGGCGTTGGAAATTGTGTAGCTTGTCATCAAATAGATGAAAAAATCATTGCGCCAAGCATACAAGAGATTGCAAAAATCTACAAAGACAACAATGCAGATATGGTTTTGTTTCTAAAAGGCAAAGGCAAACCGATTGTTGATCCTTCACAATATGAGGTGATGAAAACTAATTTTGCTATCACGAAAACATTGTCAGACCAAGAATTACAAGCGCTTGAAGCTTATTTTTATTCTCACTTAAAATAAGGAGCTATTTCCCGATATTCATTACAAGTCTTGAAAATATGTGATTCTATTTGAGAGAATAAAATTTATAGATTAAATTTTGTCAAACAATTTTAATTATGGTTAAAATCCTATACTTTTGTTTTTCTAAATTTCAATTTTAATCAACTTTTAAAACTTATAGATATAATAAAATGAAAAAAAGTATATTAATTTTCTGCTTATCTTGCCTTCTTTTTTCTTGTAGTCCAACTCTAAAAGTCAAAGAATTAAATCCAAAAACAGGAAAGTTACCAACAGAAACTTTCCTTCGTCAAGAGGAAATTCTTGTACAGAAAAAAATAAATTTAAATGAATATTCACAGTTTTTATTTGTGAAAAAAAGCGGGTTGAATATGGAGAAATATGAAAAATATATTTTGGGTACTTTAAAAACAATAGGAGGGTTCGAAAAATATTATACACAAAACGAAATGGAACAATATGTTATTCAAAATAATTTGACAGATAAAGTCACTAGCATTTCTGATAATATCGGTCTTTTGAATTTAAGCAAAAATGTTGGTAAGTTTTTAATTTGTGAAAACAACGTAGAATATAAAGGCGGTTATGATTTTACATTTGAATATAAAGTAATAGATCCCAGTAATGCAGAAATTTTATTACATATAAAACATAATGCCTTTAATTTTGGAGGATTAGATAGACCTCTATTTAATCCTGTCTTTAACAAATATATTGATTGGCTAAAAACTAATAAAAATAATTAAACGTTATTTGGAAGGTAAATTTAAAATTAATAATTAAAATCAAACTAGATAATAGTAACATACAAATAACCAATAATTCTTCTTGCAAGATTTTATTGGTTATTAATACGAAATGATAATACATACCTTTGTAAGGTAAAATCACTATTTTTATAAAATGGAAACCGCTCACATAAAAACACCTCTGGGTATTGCTAAAATAACAGGTGATGTAAACGGAGTTTCTCAAATATCAATTCTTACTGAAGGTGAACTATCAGCCATAATTTCAATCGGACTTCAAGATGCTATTTCACAACTAAATGAATATTTTGAAGGTAAAAGGGAAGTTTTTACCTTTAAATTAAACCCGAAAGGCACTAATTTTCAACAAAAAGTTTGGAAAGCCCTACTCGAAATCCCTTTCGGAAAAACCGTATCTTATCTCGAACTTTCTAAAAAATTAGGTGATGTAAAGGCCATTCGGGCTGTCGCTGCTGCAAATGGCAAAAATCCTTTATGGATAGTAGTTCCTTGTCACAGAGTCATAGGCACCGATGGTTCATTAACGGGATATGCTGGTGGTTTATCGCGTAAAAAATGGCTTTTGGAACATGAAAATCCCAGTAACCAACAAACCTTATTTTTAAAATAATTCACAGAATTATTTGCGCTTTAAAAAAGTAAAACAGAATTTGTGTAAATTCGTAAAACTTGCCTTATAGCAATGCAAGATTATAAAATTACACCTTATGAAATTCTTGAAAAAACTGGCCTTTGGATTTGTTCTTTTTTTTACGTTTTTAATCACTTTTCTCCACCTTTTTGAATTTGACTATCTTATTAAAGCCGTAAGAACGATTTATCTCAACGGTCATACTACCGCTTTTTTAGAAGACTATAAACAATTTGACAATGCGATTATTAATAAAGGAACACAACCACAACCTTGGGCAATTGCAAAGGATTATAATGTTGTAAAAGCTACTGCAATATTAGAAAAATCTCATAAAAATCTAGGAACTATTGCTTTCCTAATTATAAAAAATGACAGTATTTTGCACGAGAGTTATTATGATGGTTTCAACAAAAATTCTAAATCCAATTCTTTTTCGATGGCAAAAAGCATTGTTTCCGCTTCGCTAGGTAAAGCCATAATGCAAGGCAAAATAAAAAGTTTAGACCAACCAGTAAGTGATTTTTATCCCGAATTCAAAACTGGGTTTTCGGCAAAAATGACTGTGGGAGATTTGTCTTCAATGGCCTCAGGTTTAAATTGGGATGAGTCATATTACAATCCGTTTTCGGTCACAACCAGAGCTTATTTTGATGAAAACTTAGACCCCGTGATTTTAGGATTAAAAGGAATTAGTGCGCCAGGAAAAAGATACAAATACCTTAGTGGCAATACCCAATTGCTAGCTATGGTAATTCAAAAAGCTACAGGCCAAAATTTATCGGACTATGTTTCTGAGCAATTCTGGAAGCCTTTGGGTGCCGAAAACGAAGCGTTATGGCAAACAGATCATGAAAAAGGAATGGTAAAAGCCTATTGTTGCATAGCGAGTAACGCAAGGGATTTTGCGCGTTTTGGGAAGTTGTACAAACAAAACGGAAAATGGAATGGCAAACAAATTCTCGATAGCAGCTTTGTAGCTAGATCTGTCGAAAAAAGATTCAATAATTCTCCTGAATATGGTTATGGATTTTGGTTAAGTGATTATAAAAACAAAAAAATATTTTACATGCGCGGTCATTTGGGACAATTTGTAATTGTGATTCCAGAAGACGATTTAATTATTGTTAGACTTGGACATTTTGACGGAAGCAAGAAAAATGGTGGACCACACAATGATAACTTCTTTACATATATTGATGAAACCTATAAAATGTTAGGACATGATAGAAAAAATTAGACTTGATAATATTTTGTTTCTAGACATAGAAACCGTTCCTGAAACTGCCGATTTTAATTCGTTAGATGGCGAAATGAAACAACTTTGGGAACACAAAACCCAATACCAACGCAAAGAGGAATTTTCTCCTGAAGAATTCTATGATAGAGCTGGAATTTGGGCGGAGTTTGGTAAAATCATTTGTATATCTGTTGGTTATTTTACTATAAAAGGTGATATAAGAAACTTTAGAGTGACTTCATTTTTTGGTGAAGAAAGTAAAATTTTACATGATTTTATCAACCTTTTGAACAACCATTTTAACCAACCTCAACATGTTTTGTGTGGCCACAATGCTAAGGAATTTGACATCCCGTTTATTGCAAGACGGATGATTATTAATAATATTGCTATTCCTAACAAGCTCAATTTATTTGGGAAAAAACCATGGGAAATTCCACATCTCGATACACTAGAACTATGGAAATTTGGTGATTACAAACATTTCACTTCGTTAAAATTGCTTACAAAGATTTTAGGCATTCCTTCTCCAAAAGGAGATATTGACGGAAGCCAAGTAGCGCATGTTTTTTATGTTGAAAAAGACATTGATAGGATTGTTACCTATTGCGAAAAAGATACTATTGCTGTAGCGCAAATTTTCTTGAGATTGCGTAGAGAAGATTTATTAATTGAAGAGGAGATTATTCACGTGTAAAAAATCAACCTCAAAAATCAACCTCAAAAATCAATTATTAATGCTAGAATCGAATCCATTTATTGAGAAAATTTTTAATTTTGATGATAGATTAATTCGTTTTGCGGGAGAATGTATTTTCTTTACAAGAAAATTGAGTAAAAGCTATGAAAACGAGTATTATAAAAATCAGCTTATCCGTTCATCAGGAAGTTCGTCTTTAAATTTTGGTGAATCCCAAGGCACAGTACCTGATAAAGATTTAATTTTCAAGTTAGCATTAGTAGTTAAAGAGTTAAAAGAGTCTAGAAACTCTTTAAAAATTTTAAATTACATAAATGAAGGTAGCATCGAATTGAGAAATTTTCTATTAATTGAGGTTGAAGAATTTATAGCGATTGCATCCAAAATGATTATTAATAAAAATAATTCATAATTCTGAAATTGATTTTTGAAATTGAAGTTGATTTTTGAAGTTGAATAAAAAACAAACAACCCATGGTATTAAGTCGGTTTTGGCTCGTAATATTTATTTCATCAATTGTATTTGTTATTTTTAGTTTATTTTCTGGAAATAACTACACCATTGATTTCGTATTAAACGGAAAAAAAGATGATCCAATTTTAGTCTCCGAAAAATACCTGCAAGATTTACCTGCTTTTATCAAAGACAGTATCGAAAATGCTCCAGACAAAACGATGGTTGTTAATCGTGATACTTTGAACATTGATTCAACTTATGTCTTTTCTAATAAGGTTGTAAAGATTTATAGTGGAAAACAAAAATCAGATGGTTTGTTGCCAACCTGCAAAAGCACTTTGCTCGATTTGATTTTACCACTAATGGCCTATCTGGCTTTCTTTTGTGGTTTGATGGAACTTTTAATTATTTCTGGTGCTTCTCAGAAATTGGCTAAAATATTAAGCCCGGTTTTTGTAAAAGTTTTTCCAAGTATTCCCAAAAATCATCCTTCAATTTCTTACATGACGTTGAATTTTGCTGCTAATTTTTTAGGATTAGACTCGGCTGCAACACCATTCGGATTAAAAGCAATGGAAAGTTTGCAAGAAATAAATCCCGAAAAAGACAAAGCCAGCGATGCACAAATCATGTTTATGTGTTTACATGCTTCTGGACTTACCTTAATTGCAACTTCCATTATAGGGTATCGAGCTGCTGCAGGCTCAGCAAATCCAGCAGATGTGATGTTGCCTTGTATAATTACCTCTTTTATTGGAACCATTGCTGCGTTTTTAATTGTAGGAATCAAGCAAAAAATTAACTTCAAAAGTGCGTCTTTAGTTGCTGGATTAATGGGAATGATAGGTGCAATTATTGGTTTGTTGATGTATGTGAATCATCTGGATTTAATTGGTAAAAATTATTTTACTTCCAATCTTTCAGCTTTGATTTTGGTTGTAATAATTGTTTTTACCTTGATATTATCATTCATAAAAGAAAAGAAATTTACCGAAGCAAATACCACAGTTTATGAAGCATTTGTGGTTGGAGCAAATAATGGAGTTAAAACTGGAGTCACTATTTTTCCTTATGTTTTAGGAATGTTAGTTGCCATTTCATTGTTTAGAAATAGTGGTTTATTTGAAATTATCAGTAACTGGATTGCTTTTATTTTTTCGAATTTGGGTATAAGTAAAGAAATTACGGATGCTTTACCTGTTGCATTGCTTCGTCCTTTTAGTTCTGCTGGGTCACGAGGCTTTTTAATTGATTCTATGAATACATTTGGCGCCGATTCGATGACAGGAAGATTGAGTAGTATTTTTCAATGCAGTGCCGAAAGTACTTTTTATGTAATTGCTGTTTATTTTGGTTCAGTAAATATTAAAAATACGCGTTATGCTTTAGGAACAATGCTTATAGTTGATATAATTTGTGTGATCACTGCCATTTTTGTTGCTAGTTGGTTTTTCTAAACTTTCAGATTTAGTCATAAGAAAAAGCATCTTTTTTTCAAAGATGCTTTAATAATTAAAATTTACTTACAGTTTAGGATATTTCCATCTCTGGAATTTCACCTTCAATAATTAAATCCGCTTCTGTGGAAGCAATAATATGTTCAACCGAAACTCCAGGTGCGCGTTCTAATAATTTAAATCCTTGTGGTGTGATTTCTAGTACTGCAAGTTCTGTAACTACTTTTTTTACACAACTTACACCTGTAAGTGGCAAGCTGCATTTTTTAAGAATTTTACTTTCTCCCGCTTTGTTAACGTGCATCATTGCAACAATAATATTTTCGGCAGATGCGACCAAATCCATCGCACCCCCCATTCCTTTTACCATTTTACCAGGAATTTTCCAATTAGCAATATCTCCATTTTCGGCAACTTCCATTGCGCCAAGTATTGTTAAATCTACATGTTGGCCACGAATCATTCCAAAACTTGTAGCAGAATCGAAAAAACTTGCGCCAGACAATGTGGTTATGGTTTGCTTTCCTGCATTGATAATGTCTGCATCTTCTTCTCCTTCAAAAGGAAAAGGCCCCATGCCTAAAACACCATTTTCACTTTGAAATTCTACATCAATTCCCTTTGGGATATAATTAGCTACAAGTGTTGGAATTCCTATACCAAGGTTTACAAAATAATTGTGTTTTAATTCTTGTGCGATGCGCTGTGCTATTTGTTCTTTTGATAACATAAAACGTTTTTTTAAACCATTAAGGAATTAAGATTTATTTAATTATTTTTCCTTTTCAGAAAATAAAATATAATTACCTAACTCTCACTGTTCTTTGTTCGATTCGCTTTTCGTATTTTTCTCCTTGAAATATCCTGTTTACCAGTATCCCAGGAATATGAATTTGATTGGGATCGAGTGTACCTGCTTCTACAAGTTCTTCGACTTCGGCGACCGTAATTTTTGCAGCACCACACATACAAGGGTTGAAGTTTCTTGCAGTTCCTTTGAAAATTAAATTTCCAGCAGTATCGCCTTTCCATGCTTTTACAATAGAGAAATCTGCTTGAAAAGCATGCTCCATAATGTGCATTTTACCATTGAATTCTCTAACTTCTTTACCTTGAGCCACTTCGGTACCAAAACCTGCAGGTGTAAAAAATGCTGGAATTCCTGCCTGTGCGGCACGACATCTTTCGGCCAATGTCCCTTGCGGAATCAAGTCAACTTCTAATTCTCCTGAAAGCATTTGGCGTTCAAATTCTGCATTTTCTCCTACATAAGAAGAAATCATCTTTTTGATTTGCTTTTTTTGTAACAACAAACCGAGACCAAAATCATCTACGCCTGCATTATTTGATATACAAGTCAAATTATTGGTCTCTTTTTTAACCAATTCAGCAATACTATTTTCAGGGATACCACACAAACCAAAGCCTCCGAGCATAATGGTCATTCCGTTTTCTATTCCTTGCAGTCCTTCTTGTACGTTATTTACTTTTTTATTGATCATATACGTCTTGATAATTTGAATAAGGTTATGAAACCTTAAAAAAGAATTAAGTTAATTGTATGGTTTATTTGTAATTGTAAACTTAGCCCAGATAGTAGCGACATCCCACGCTTTTTTGCGTGGATACAGCGAATAGCTGGATATAGCTCCTGAAAAATTTATAAATCAAATTCATCCGTATTTTGTTCCGTTTCGGTAGTGTCTTTTTGTACTACGGGTCTGTAACAATCTACTTTTATTTTTAAATCTCTAGGTCTTTCGAAATCTTCTTTTGAAACTGTTAAGGTTTTGTCTGCATAGCATTTTTCCATAAACAATCCCCAAATAGGCAATGCGGCAGTTGCGCCTTGACCATAAGTAATGCTCTTGAAATGGGCAGATCGGTCTTCGTTACCTACCCAAACTCCTGTTGCGAGATTAGGAACCATGCCTACAAACCAACCATCTGATTGGTTTTGTGTAGTTCCTGTTTTTCCGGCAATAGGATTTCTAAATGCGTACGGATAACCTGTAACTCTATTGTAACCGTGTCCGCCCCCTTCGGTTCTTAATCGAGAACCCGAACCAGATTCCGTAACACCTTGAAGCAGTTTTATGACTGCGTAGGCTATGTCTTTGTCTAAAACATCATGCGAATCTGGGACTGTTTCGTATAAAACAGTACCGTTTTTATCTTCAATTTTTGTGATTACTTGCGGTTTGATATAAACGCCTTTGTTTGCAAATGTGCTGTAAGCCCCCACCATATCTTCAACAGTGATTTCTACTGCGCCTAATGCAATTGAAGGTTGTTCTGGAATTTCTGATTTTACACCTAGTTTGTGCGTTAAGTCTACTACAGATTTTGGTCCTACACGGTCTATTAATTTTGCAGAAACTGTATTTATAGAATTGGCCAAAGCATATTTCATAGTTACCAAACCTCTGTAAGTTCCGTTTGAATTGTTTGGTGTCCAAGATTCTGTAACATTGTGTTTGCCTTGTGGTATTGTAAAAGGCGAATCTATAATTGAATCACAAGGCGACATGCCTAATTCTTTGATAGCCGTAGCATATACAAAAGGTTTAAAAGTAGAACCTACTTGTCTTGCGCCTTGCCCCACGTGATCGTACTGAAAATGTTTGTAATTGATACCGCCTACCCAAACTTTTACATGGCCTGTTTGTGGCTCCATAGCCATTACACCACTTTGAAGAAAGGCTTTGTAATACCTTATGGAATCATTAGGGGTCATGATGGTATCGCGTTCTCCTTTCCAAGTAAAAACGGTCATGTTTGTTTTTACGTTAAAAGATTTTGTAATTTCTTCATCAGATTTATCTTGCTCCTTTAAAATCCTCCATCTTTCTGAAGCTTTTCTCGCTCTTGACATCAGGGTTTCTGTTTCTGCTTCAGATATTCTTACAAAGGGCGCATTCTTATTTTTCTTTTGTTCGCCTGTAAATTCTTCTTGAAGATTTTGTAAATGTTCCGTAACCGCTTCTTCAGCGTACAATTGCATGCGAGAGTCTATGGTGGTATAAATTTTTAAACCGTCACGGTAAATGTCATAATCGGATCCGTCTGGTTTTTTATTTTCTTTGACCCATGTTTTCATGAAATCCCGAAGGTATTCTCTAAAATAAGTCGCAATTCCTTCTTGGTGGCTTTCTGGTTGAAATCTTAATCGAATAGGTTTTTTTTCAAAAGATGTTTTTTCGGTTTCAGTAAGCACGCCGTTTCTAACCATTTGTTTTAAAACCACATTTCGTCTTACTAAAACTTTTTCGGGTCTGCGAACGGGATTAAATAATGAAGGATTGGTTAACATTCCTATTAACATAGCGCTTTCATCAACGGTTAAATCTCTAGGTTCTTTACCAAAATACACTTTTGCCGCAGAGCGAATTCCTACTGCTGTGTTTACAAAATCGGCTTTGTTAAAGTACATTGCAATGATCTCGTTTTTAGTATATTGTCTTTCAAGCCGTACTGCAATTATCCATTCTTTGGCTTTTTGAATGATTCTTAGTGGCAGAAACCTCGACCCCTCTTTATGAAAAAGAAGTTTTGCTAATTGCTGGGTTATTGTACTGGCCCCTCCATTTGTTCCTAATCTTGCAAAAGCACCAAAGGTTCGTTTGCCATCTATTCCTGAATGCTGGTAAAAACGTTCGTCTTCTGTAGCTACTAATGCTTCAACTAAATGTTTGGGCAGATCATTATATTTTATTTGAGAACGGTTCTCGTTATAAAATTTCCCTATTGTTACTCCATCTGAAGAAATGACTTCGGTGGCGAGATTGGATTCTGGGTTTTCTAATTCTTCAAACGAAGGCATTGAGCCTAATAATCCCCATGAGGCAAAGACGAAAAAAAGAAAAACGCCTCCTAGCGTGTAAAAGAATATCTTCCAAAATTTACGTTTGTAATAAGGAATATCTTTTATTGTATTGTTAGTTTTTTTACTTGCCGCCATAACTTTTACTCTATTGATTCGATTCTAAAACCTACTTCTGTAACGCCTTCTAGCGCTTCTACACCTGTAATTTTACCTACTTGTCTTACCGCTTGCTGAATTTTAACTTTATAATTTCCTGCTTTTTTAAATTTTATTTTTTCGAGATAAAAAAGCTTACTTTCTTTAATGTCTGAGAAACCTTCGCCTAATAATGTTCCGTCAGGATTGGTCATTTGGTATTCCAAAGTATCAACTTTTATAAAACCTCCTGGTTGTTCTAAAGCAATTATTAAAAACAAATTATTGAACTTATAATTGTTGTTATTGCGAATGTTTACAAACAAATTATAATTTTTAGTAGTGTCTTTTTGGTCAAAACTAAAATTTACAATATCATTTTTTTTCCAATCTGGACCTACTGTTTTGTAGTCATCATAAACCCTATTTTTATCACATGAAAATAAGATGATTGCAATTAAAATAACTAAAATGCTACTTTTTAGGTTCATTTTTTTGATTTGGAATTATCTTGTTATCCGCTGGTCTTTTTTCAATAATGGGACGGTTTTGATTGGGTCTTATCTTATTGTCCATGGCGGGATTATTTGCAACTGGTCTGTTGTTAAGATTTGATGGCTTGTTGTTATTTGCAACGATCATATTTTCTCCTGCCGGTTTGCGCTTTTTATTTGGTTTTTTCTTTCTTTTAGGTTGGTCAAAACGGGTTAAACTTTCTTGACCCATTGCATTATTAAAATCTTTTTCTGGAGTTAAAGTAACCTCTAGCGCAAAATCTTCAAGAGATGATACTTTGTTTTTCAGTTTATTTTCAGCAATAATTTCTCTTACCTGTTCAATTTTTAAAACATGCCAATTGGCGAAATTATTCGTGTAAGCAAACCACATTAATCCTTTAAAAATATCTTGTTTTTGACAAATGGCGTCTCCTTTTTCGGTAACTAGTTTTGTGTCAAAATCCGGAAAATCCTGTAATGCATCCATGTAAGTATCTAGCTCATAGTTCAAGCAGCACTTTAATTTTCCGCATTGACCAGCGAGTTTTTGTGGATTAAGTGATAATTGCTGGTATCGTGCAGCTGAAGTATTTACACTTCTAAAATCAGTTAACCAAGTAGAACAACACAGTTCACGACCACATGATCCTATACCTCCTAAACGAGCCGCTTCTTGACGAAAACCTACTTGTTTCATTTCTATTCTTGTACTGAATTCTTTAGCGAAATCCTTAATCAATTGTCTAAAATCGATTCTGTCGTTTGCGGTATAATAAAACGTGGCTTTAGACCCATCACCTTGAAACTCAATATCAGAAATTTTCATTTCTAGTTTTTGAGCAATCGCTAATTCTCTTGCTCGAACCTTCATAGGTTCTTCTTTGTCCCTCGCAGTTGACCAAATATCGATGTCTCTTTGGGATGCTTTTCTATATACTTTAGGAACATCATTGCTGTTGTGATTGACTCCTTTTTTCTTCATTTGGATTTTAACCAATTCTCCTGTCAAAGTCACAATTCCTACATCATGTCCCGGAGAAGCTTCGGTTGCAATAATATCTCCAATGCTTAATGTTAACTTTTCGGTATTGCGATAAAACTCCTTTCTTCCGTTTTTAAAACGCACCTCAACACAATCAAATGGAGTTTCGCCATTAGACAAATTCATATTAGAAAGCCAGTCAAAAACAGTTAATTTATTGCAGCTATCGGTGCCGCAAGTCCCATTATTTTTACAACCCTTAGGCGCACCGCCATCAGAAGTTGAACAACTTGTACATGCCATAATTATATATGTAGTGTCGTGACAAGCACAACTTAAGTTCTTAAAACGTTTAGAGGGTAAAGATAGTATATTTTTGTTTTATGTTACAAAGGTTAAAACCGCCATTTTATCAATTTTGCATGTCTTGTTTTAACAAAAAAACCTGTTTCAAAGAACATGAAACAGGTTTTTTTAATGGACATTTGCTGCCTACTAATCTATAATTTTATACAATTTGTCAGACAATCTAATCCTAAACGGAAGTTTTAAAGTTACTGTTTCTCCTGCAACCGCTTTTTGAACTGGCGTGTCATTTACAAACATTTGGTCAATTGTAATTTCTTCATTGCCAGTTGTTGTTCCTTTTACTAGCATTTTATCGCCTTTATTAATTTCACTTTTTTCAACAAGAAATTGCGCAACGCCTGATTTAGGAAAAAAATGGGTTCCTTTTCCGATGTAAATCTTTTTAAGTTTCACTTCTT
The DNA here is from genome assembly GCA_031413015.1 of Bacteroidota bacterium. Taxonomy (GTDB): domain Bacteria; phylum Bacteroidota; class Bacteroidia; order Flavobacteriales; family Flavobacteriaceae; genus Flavobacterium. Next base: position 143,774 of record JANOEE010000015.1, read on the forward strand.
TTTTAGAATCTGTTGTAGATTTGCGCTCTGTAAAAACAGCTTGTGTTTCTTCGTTATTTTTAAAAGTCAAAACGTCTGATTTTCCTTTTTTAAATATTTTGTTGCCGTTTTTTATACCTCTTCTAATTGTTTTTTGTTCTTCTTCTGGAAGTTGAATTACAGCTACACATTCAGCAGAACAACAGCCTTGCATGGTTTGTGCACAATCTTCACATTGTATAAAAAGCAAGTGACAACCTTCATTTTCACAATTGGTATGAACATCGCATGGTTTTCCGCATTGATGGCATTGTGACACGATATCATCTGTAATTCTTTCGCCAAGACGGTGGTCAAAAACAAAATTTTTACCAATGAATTTACTTTGCAATCCTTCGGCTTTTACTTGTCTTGTGTACTCAATAATTCCACCTTCAAGCTGGTAAACGTTTTCAAAACCTTTGTGTTTGAAGTAAGCGCTGGCTTTTTCGCAACGAATTCCGCCTGTACAATACATTAATAATTTTTTGTCTTGTTTGTGCTCTAAAAGTTGGTTTTCAATAATAGGTAAACTTTCTCTAAAGGTATCTACATCTGGTTTAATAGCGTTTGTAAAATGTCCAATTTCAGATTCATAATGATTGCGCATGTCTACAACAATGGTATCGGGATCCTCAAGAAGTTCATTGAACTGCTTGGCTTTTAAATGAATTCCTATGTTAGTTACATCAAAAGTTTCATCGACTAAACCATCGGCAACAATCTTGTCACGTACTTTTATAGTGAGTTTTAAAAAAGAATGGTCATCTTGTTCTATTGCAATGTTCAAACGAATGCCTTTCATAAAATCATACACTTCTATAGTGTCTTTAAAAGCATAGAAATTATCAGCTGGGAGTGAAAGTTGGGCATTAATGCCTTCGTGGGCTACGTAAATTCGGCCAAGAACTTCAAGTGTGTTCCAAGCTAAAAACAGTTCATTGCGAAATTGGGTAGGATTTGAGATTTGCGCATAAGCATAGAAAGACAAAGTAAGCCTTTGTTTTCCTGCATCATCAATCATGATGGCTCTTTCGTCTGCGCTTAAAGTGTTGTACAGTTGCATGCTATAAACAGTTTTAAGTGTGAAAATTATTTTTGCAAAACTAAGCAAAAAGGTTCAGAGGTGCAAGGATGCTGTGGTGATAAGGTTCTTAGTGAAAAGTGAAAAGATTTATTCAATAAAAAAGCACTAAATTAATTAGTGCTCTTTAAACTTTGTTCCTATGAACCTTTTGCTTGTTTATACGTTTTTAACAATATTCGTTAAAGGCGTCTTTTAAATTCTCAGCAATCAATTCAGCTGGGCGACCTTCAATATGATGGCGCTCTAACATGTGTACCAATTCGCCATTTTTAAACAATGCAATACTTGGTGAAGAAGGTGGAAAAGGAAACATAAATCCCCTTGCTGCATCTACAGCATCTCTATCAACTCCTGCAAAAACAGTTACTAAATGTGCTGGTTTTTTTTCGTTGTCCAGACTCATTTTTGCTCCTGGACGCGCGTTTCTTGCAGCACAGCCACAAACTGAATTGACTACTACCAGTGTTGTCCCTTCTTTTGCAATTGCATTTTTTACTGCGCCTGCACTATATAATTCTTCAAAACCTGCATCAGATAATTCTGCTCGCATTGGTTTTACCATTTCTTCTGGATACATATTTTTTTATTTAAAAAGTTTAAAATTTATTTTGTTGTATGCTATGCAAAGTTACAAAGTTTAAAACCAAAAATTTTATTTGGATTATAAAGTTTTGTTATAGTTTAATATCATTTTTTTTATTTAAAAATACCGCGTAGCAAAGCTTTTACAAACGGAACTTTCGGACATTTTAGCATCACTTTCAAATCCTCTAAAAAAGTGGTTTCTTCATTAAGAAACTTAAAAATTAATGCTGGTTTTCCTTTTTTGAATAAGCTAGAAAATACATTTGCTCCTAAATCATTTCTTTTGAATAAAACGTCGATGAATAGTAGATCGTAATACCAAAATTTGGTTTTTTTGTGAAACTGTCTGAAATCATTTTGGGTTTGTAAAAACAAAACAAGTTCTGAAGATTTTTTATCCGAATTGCTAAAGGTAAAACCCGTACTCGCTTTTGTCCAGCCACCAGCCGAACCTATATTAATTGTATTTTTAGTATTTGCTTCCCAAAAAGGATAACATGTCATAGGAATATTACCTTGTTCCTTATCTACAATTTCATAATTTGAAATGCCAAGTTTTTCTATATAAAGTTGGATTTCATTTTCATACTCTTTTCTTTCTAGCAAGTCTTTTGAGAATAAAGTATATTCTAACAATGCTTCCTTTTTTGAGGTGGGCAAAATATACATGAACCTTGTGTTGCCGTTTTGAGCTACAGAAAAGTCCATGAAAGTAGCGATTTCTGGAGTAAAAACCTCTTGCTCTGTCTTAATAAACCAACCAATAAAATGTTGTTGCAATAGTGGATATTTGGATTGATTGACCACTACATCTGGGTTGAATATAGAATTGAAAACTTTGTCGCAAGTCAATTTTTGCTCATTTGTTGTAACAGTACATTGCTCAATTTGTTCGTCAAAATCTATTACTTTCTGATTGATAAAAGTAATATTTTGATTATTTGCAATAGCATCAAAAACTTGATTGTAAAAATCCAATCCGTTGATTTTGTTATATTTATAAGGTTGTAAATCTAGGTTTCTATCTAAATCAGCACTCGCAAAAAAGGCGAAATTCCATTTTTTAGAAATCGATTTTTCCCATTGGGTTTCATTTTCTGACCAGAAACACCAAGTCCTGTCGTTTGTTTTTTTTACATTTTCATCAATAAGCGCAAAAGTTTTATCTAAAAAGTAATTCGATTGCATCATTTTATAAACCGTCATTAATGCCGCAAGTCCAGTACCTGTAAAAATATAATTGTAGTGTTTCATTATGATTTAAAAGGAATTTTTACCAAAAATAAACAATTTTATTGTTTCAAAATGGTTAAAATATTTTTAAACTCCTTTGCATTTAAAAATGTGTTTTGCTGAAAAAAAATCTCATTCTTATCATTCAAAACGCATACAACCGGAAAACTTACTTGTTTGTTAATTGTTCCTAATCCAATGGCCAATTCGTGAATTCCCGAATTATTTCCAGAAGATTTGTAATCAAAAATACGGTTGTTGAAAATTATTTTTTGCTTCTCTTCCGCATTAAAAGAGATAAAATAAAAATCACTGTTGAGTTCTTCAATTACTTCTTTGTATTTGAAAGTGGTGTTTTTCATAACGTGGCAAAATTTACACCAATCAGCATAAATAAAGACAACAATCTTTCGTTTTTGAATGGCCTGTAAACTATCTATTTGCTCAAAATTAAACGTACGAAGTTGCGCAAAACCAAAAGGTATTGCAGAGAAGAAAGCCGCTAAAAAAATCCATTTTTTCATTTATCTTAAAGTATATCTTAATCCAAAAAATCCTCTGATTCCTTGGTTTTGAGCATAAATATAAGTGGTGTCAAACGTTAATCCGTAAGGGTTTTGTGGTGTCGCAAGTACTTGACCATTTGCGTCGTAGGTTACATTTTTATCAAAAGGATCTTCTGTTCTTGAAATTAAAAAAGGATTGTTTTGTTTTGGTAAAAAATTGAGTAGGTTTTTAGTGCCTGCATAAACTTCAAAATTTTTAAATCCCGAATACGTAAACTGAATGTTTTGAATACTGTATATAGGAGAATGGGATGCTCTGGGATCTAAATCATTCAATAATGGCAAGCGCATAGGTCCATAAATGTTGCCTGTATAATCAATATTCAAATATATTGCTGCGATTTTATACGATACACTCCATGTTGCAGTAAATTTTTCGGTCAAAAAAGGACGCTCTCTCCTTCCGTTTGTTACATTCTTATTGTCTAAAAACGAAGCTCCCGTTATAATCTTTAATCCATTAGAAAAATTTAAATCCACATTTGTACTGATTCCTTTACTGATTGCATATCCATTAATATTATCATAAATAATTTTGTTCGGATCAGATTCATAATCAGAGACTATTTTATTGCTAAACCTTGTGCAAAATACTGATGTTTCCATATTTACAAATGTCCCATCACTAAGATTGATCTTTTTGATATAATTGAGGTTTGCATTTATAGATTGTTCCGGTTTTAAATCACTTTTTATGACCACATCTCTTGAGCCAGTCAAAGCAGCGTGATCCTCTGTAAATAAATTGACAACCCTAAAACCAGTTCCAGTATTGAACCGAAGTATATTATTATCATTCCATTTCCATTTGTAGGCCATTCTGGGTGTAATTATGCTGCCGTGAATAGAATTGTAGTCGTAACGAATGCCCAATAAAATTTTATGTTTTTCAGACAGTGTAACTTCGTTTTGCAAAAATATTCCTGGAAGCCAAGTTTTTTCTGGGTTGTTCTGTCTAAAAGAAGCGGTTGTAGGCGTATTGTCATCATAATAATTGTACCGAAGCGCAGTGCCGAAAAGCAAATCGTTTTTTCCCCATTTCTTATCCCAAATAAGTTGTAAAAACCCTGTTTTTTGATTGGCTACATAACTTGTTGTGCCATACCGACTGTCTTGAAAATGAACATTTCCTGAGAAAGAAAGCAATAGTTTTTCAGTTGTAGGTATTTGATAGGTGGTTAAAAATTCGGCACGTTTGGTATAAATACTCTCCCCGTAAATTTCATTACCGCCACGGTTCTTTCGTTGCCAACGAATGTCACCACCAAAACGATCTTCATAAACACCACGAGCGGCTATAGTAAAAACACGATTGTCTTTTCGGTTGAAATTCCATTTTTGAAAAAGTGAAATTCTATCAGAAAGTGACACATCTGTAAAGCCATCGTTATCATTGTCTATTAATTGATTGTAGTTAAAATAATTGAGTCCAAAAAGTGCTGTCGCTTTTTTTCCGACATTGAATTTCATTCCTAAATCCACATTAGTTTCAAGCCAAGAAGTAGTAAAAATATCTGCTGAAAATAAGGGTGCATTAATTGGGTTTTTTGTAATGATATTGATCAATCCGCCTACAGCTTCGCTACCATAAAGTGATGAAGCTGGACCTTTTACAATTTCAATGCGTTCTACCAATGAATTGGGTATTCCAGACAATCCATAAACAGTTGACAAACTACTTACAATAGGCATACCATCAATCATAATTAACGTATAAGGCCCCTCGAGTCCATTAATATGAATATCGCCCGTGTTACAAACCCCACAATTAAGTTGTGGCCTAACGCCATTTACGTTTTGCAAAGCTTCGTAAATACTGGGAGAAGGATTTTTTTTGAAAAAAGCAGGCGAGTAAACCTCAACAGGAACCGGACTTTCTAACCGTTTTACTGCTTTTAAAGTGCCTGAAACTACTACCTCATCAAGCGCATTTTCTTCTGTATTTTTTGTAAGATTAAAGTCCAAAGTAACCTGTATTGAATCTGTTATAATTATATTTTTTCTTTGGGTTTTAAAACCTGCATAAGAAACAATAACTTCATAGTTTCCCGCAGCTATACTATTGAAAATGTAAGCTCCTAACGCATTGCTTATAGTTGTTTTATTGGTTTTATTCAATTTGATATTGGCATATTCTAATGGTTTTTTTTCAAACATAATTTGGCCTTTAATTCCACTTTGAGAAAAGATCAATTGGGGGAAAAATACAAATAATAGTAAAAAAACAAATATTTTCATTTTAAATTTTAGATATAGCTTTATTAAATTTTAGACAAAACTAAAAAATATATTTTACCAAACAAATTTATTTATTATATTTGTGCTAACAACCTCATTTTATGAATAAATCATTAGAAGAAGTCAACCAATCGGTTCCTACTCAAAATAAAACCACCATTTTTAGAAAAATTTTGGCGTTTTTTGGCCCGGCCTATTTAATTAGTGTGGGTTATATGGATCCTGGTAACTGGGCGACAGATATTGCTGGTGGAAGCCAATTTGGTTACGCGCTACTTTGGGTTTTGTTGATGAGCAATATTATGGCTTTGCTTTTACAAAGTTTGAGTGCCCGATTGGGTATTGTTACACAACGGGATTTGGCACAAGCTTCAAGAGAAACTTATCCCAAGTTTATTAATTATATTCTCTATTTTTTAGCAGAAATTGCTATTGCAGCCTGCGATCTTGCCGAAGTTTTAGGAATGGCCATAGGTATCAATTTGTTGTTTGACATTCCCTTGCTTCAAGGCGTTATGATTACAGTTCTGGATACTTTTTTATTGCTTTTTTTAATTAACAAAGGCATCCGAAAAATGGAAGCTTTTATAATTGTTTTGGTTGCCATCATAGGTTTTTCATTTGTGTTTGAAATGATTTTTGCACAACCAGAAATGAGCAAAGTAATTTATGGTTTGATTCCTTCTTTGCCTAATGAAGCTGCTTTGTACATCGCCATAGGAATTATTGGTGCTACAGTAATGCCACACAATTTGTATTTGCATTCTTCACTTGTTCAAACGAGGAAGTTTGACCGAAGCGTTGCTGGAATCAAACAGGCTTTGAAATATAATTTTATAGATTCTACTATTGCGTTGAATTTGGCTTTCTTTGTCAATGCCGCTATTTTAATTCTTGCCGCTGCTACATTTTATAATAATGGCATGTATGAAGTGGCCGAAATTCAGGATGCGCATCGTTTTCTGCAACCGCTTTTGGGAACAAAATGGGCGCCCATATTATTTGCAGTAGCTTTGATTGCTGCTGGACAAAGTTCAACCATTACTGGAACACTTGCTGGACAAATTGTGATGGAAGGTTATTTAAATTTACGCATTCAGCCATGGGTGCGCAGGATCATAACCCGCTTAATCGCCATAGTTCCAGCAGTAATTGTAATTTCCATCTTTGGTGAAAGCGTCACAGGAAAATTATTGATTTTGAGTCAGGTCATTTTGAGCTTACAACTGGGTTTTGCAATCATTCCACTGATTCATTTTGTAAGTGATAAATCAAAAATGAAAGGTTTTCATATAAGCCGTGCTACTCAAATTGCAGCTTGGATTATTGCAACAATTATAGTTTCGCTTAATGCAAAATTAGTTTTTGATGAAATTACAGGTTGGTTAGCCACTTCAGAAAATCCAATAATCCTTTGGTTTACTGTGGTTCCCCTTGCTGTTGGGTTTGTAATCCTATTACTTTATATCGTTTTTAATCCTTTTTTCAGTAAAACTAAAATAAATATTGAGAACCACTCTCCGCACCACATGAATTTAAAATTTAATGCTAATGGCAATTATAGCAAAAAGAATATTGCGGTCTTAGTAGATTTTTCTTCGGCTGATGAAGCGGCGCTAAACAATGCTTTTGAACTTGGCGGAACCGAAGCCAGTTACACTTTAATTCATATTGTAGAAACGGTAGGCGCTATGATGTATGGCGAAAATATTGAGGACCACGAAACGCTTATTGACGAAAAACTATTGCTGGATTACAAAACTATGTTAACCGAAAAGGGTTATAAAATTTCTACACAACTTGGTTTTGGTAAACCTGGTAAAGCAATTCCGAAAATTATAAACGAAGGCAGTTTTGATATTTTAGTTATGGGAACGCATGGTCACAGTGGTTTTAAAGATTTATTGTTTGGCACAACCGTTGATAAATTGCGTCATAAAATCTCGATTCCATTATTTATAGTTAAGGATTAAAAAATATCAAATGACTTTTTCAGAAGAAAATTATCTCAAAACCATTTATCACCTTATGAATCTCACGGATTCTGAGGTGAGCACAAACGCTATTGCCGAAATGATGGAAACCAAAGCTTCATCGGTAACAGATATGCTCAAAAAATTATCCGAAAAAGATCTGGTAAATTATAAAAAATACCAAGGTGTTTCTTTAACCGAAAAAGGAATGCTTTCGGCTAAAATGATTGTGAGAAAACACCGTTTGTGGGAAGTTTTTTTAGTTGAAAAACTTGCTTTTTCATGGGATGAAGTGCATGATATTGCAGAACAATTAGAACATATAAAATCTGAACAATTAATTAATAAATTAGATGATTTTTTAGGCAATCCTACCGAAGATCCTCATGGAGATCCTATTCCTGATGCTTCTGGAAGAATGGTTTCTATTGACAAACAATTGCTTTCTGAATTACATGAAAATCAAAGTGGTATTTGTGTAGGTGTTAAGGATACCTCATCCACATTTTTAAAGTATTTAGACAAACAAGGTTTGACCTTGGGTTCAAAAATTGAAGTCATTGCTAAAGAGACTTTTGATTTGTCTTTGAAAATAAAGGTAGATAAAAAGGAATTGATGGTATCCAATAAAATTGCTGCAAATATTTTTGTGAAAATTTCCTAGCTTTTGGTGTTATATTTGATTTATACAATAAAATCTACCCCATGAAAAATATATTTTTAATTCTATTTTTGGCTTTTAGTGTCACTACATTTTCTCAAGAAAAGAAAAAAAACGATGCTATTAAAATTACTCAGAAAAAATGTGTTGCTAATAAAGGCTATCATTTAATTCTTAAAAAGGTGGTTGCTGATTCTCGTTGTCCAGAAGGTGTAAATTGTATTTGGGCTGGCGAAATTGAAGTAATCGTTTCGGTATATGAAAATAAAAAATTCTTGAAAGACCATAGCATTATACTTTCTCCTAAATCGCAAAAAGAAAACATCGCTTGGTTTTCAAATTATTATCCCAATACAAACATCAATTCAATTAGTGTATTGCCTTATCCTAAAGAAGCTGTTGTTTTAGACCCTAAAAAATATTATATAAAAATAAATTAGTATTTATAAAACACAATTAGTGACAACCGCAACTTTCTGTGCCGCAATTGCTGTCTTTTCTTTTCTTTTTGAAAAAAAACTTTTTAACTAAAAAGCCAACTGCTATGGCTAATGTGGTGTAGGCTAAAATTTCTTGTTCCATTGTACTTTATTTTAAAATTTGGTAAGCGATAAGAGCTACTAAGTAAGCGAAACCACTCATAAAGAAAAGTTGAAAAACGGGCCATTTCCAGGTATTGGTTTCCTTTTTTGTTATCGCAAGCGTGCTCGCACATTGCATCGCAAAAGCATAGAATAGCAATAATGAGATTCCTGATGCAAAATTAAATATTTTTTCTCCCGTTTCAGGATTTACCTCGGCTTGCATTTTATTTTTTATGGTGTCTTCACTGTCACTACCGCCCACACTATAAATTGTGGCTAGTGTTCCCACAAAAACCTCTCTTGCCGCAAATGAGCTTATGATGGCAATTCCTATTTTCCAATCGTAACCTAATGGCGCAATTGCGGGTTCAATGCTTTTGCCCATAATTCCTATATAAGAATTTTCTAATTTATAGGAGGCAATTTTATTTTCTAGATCTGCAGCTTCAATATTATTTTTAGACTCTCTTTTTGTTACAATTTCCTGTGCAGCATCAAACGTGTTTTCAGGTCCGTTTGAAGCTAAAAACCAAAGTATAACGGATATGGCTAATATTATTTTTCCTGCTCCAAAGACAAATGCTTTTGTTTTTTCTAATACATTGAGTCCAACATTTTTAAACAATGGCAATTTATAATTGGGCATTTCAACTACAAAAAAAGTTTTGCCTTTGATTCTTAGAATTTTATTTAAAATATAAGCTGACAAAATTGCCATGCCAAAACCCAACAAATACAACAACATTAGCGTAAGTCCTTGTGTATTGAAAATGCCAAAAATCCTGCTTTTAGGAATAACGAGTGAGATAATTATGGAGTAAACAGGTAGTCTTGCAGAGCAAGTTGTAAACGGAGTAACAAGAATAGTTATTAATCTTTCTTTCCAGTTTTCAATGTTTCTGGTGGCCATAATTGCAGGAATTGCACAAGCGGTTCCTGATATTAAAGGTACAACACTTTTGCCACTGAGGCCAAATTTACGCATTATTTTATCCATCAAAAACACTACGCGACTCATGTAACCACTTTCCTCTAGAATAGAAATAAACATGAAAAGAAAGGCGATTTGGGGAATAAAAATGATTATGCCTCCTATACCAGGGATGATTCCTTGTGACAAAAGGTTGGTGAAAATTCCTTGTGGTAAATTGTCATTTGCATATGAACTTACCGAAGCAAAAAAGCCATCAATTAAATCCATAGGATAACTTGACCAATCAAATATTGATTGAAAAATCAATAATAATATGCCTAAAAAAATTACGTAACCCCATATTTTATGTGTCAATATACGGTCTAATTTACTGCGGAAGTCTGTCGCATTTTCAGTATCAATTTTTCTGCCTTCTTTAAGAACATCGTTTATAAATTGGTATCTTTTTATCGTTTCTTTTTGCTGTAAGCGCTTTAAATCAGAATTGGGTTTTGCAAAATTGTGGGTTTCAACCACTTTTTTATTCAAATTTGAAAAGTTGACATCTTGTGTTATTACCAACCACAATTTATACAAAGATTGGTTAGGGAAAGCTTTTCTTAATCCGTCAAAATAATCTAAATCTATACTCGATGCATTTAAACACGGCGCCTTTGACAGTGAATTGTAATTCACGATAAGTTGTTTTAAATTATCAATTCCTATTTTTTTACGAGAACTAACGAGCGCAATTTTTGTTTTTAAATGGTTTTCAAGATAAGGAATGTCAAGTGTAATACCTTTGAGTTCCATTCTATCAATCATGTTTATGACTAATATGGTTGGGATTTCAAGGTCTTTTATTTGCGTGAAAAGGAGTAAATTTCGTTTTAGATTTTCAATATCAGTGACTAAAATGGCAACATCTGGATAATCGCTATCATTTTTATTAAGCAATAATTCTATAACAACATTTTCATCAACAGAGCTGGCATTTAAACTGTATGTTCCTGGCAAATCAAGGATTGTAGCTTTAAATCCTAAAGGTAAATTGCAGGTGCCTTGTTTTTTTTCAACGGTAATTCCGGGGTAATTGCCTACTTGCTGGTTCAAGCCTGTAAGCTGATTAAAAACAGAAGTCTTACCCGTATTAGGATTGCCTATTAATGCTACTTTGATATTTTGGTCTTGCATTTAGAATTATTCTTTGATAATTTCAACCTGAATATTACAAGCTGTTTCAAGTCGGATTGCAAGATGACTGTCGTTTACGTTCAAAAAAAGAGGGTCGCCAAAAGGTGCAATTTGAAGAATTTCGACTGTGTTTCCTGGTAAACAACCCATTTCTATTAACTTCAAGGGTATGATGTCAATATCAAAATCTTTTATGATGGCCTTTTGGCCAATATGAAGTTGGGCGATAGTGTTTTGCAAAACTTATTTAGATTGAATAAAGCGTAAAAGTAATGAATTATTATGAATCAAATGCTACAAAAGAAATACGTTGGTTTTTGTAACGTTGGTTTTTAGAATCGAAGTATAAAATTATTCTTCTTTTGATAAAAAATCAATGTCAGCAATCAATCTGGCTACATCTTCTTTTTTGGTCCCGTCATAAAAACCTCGAATTCGTTTTTTAGTATCCACTAAAACAAAGTTTTCCGTATGCACCATATCATACATTTCCGAAGCGTTTGCTGTTTTTACTGCCAAATATGATTTTCTAGCAATACCGTAAATTGCTTTTTTATCACCAGTCACAAGATTCCATTTAGTATCAATCACGCCTTTGTCAATAGCATATTTTTTTAAAACGGGTACGCTGTCTTGATCTGGTAAAACCGAATGGGACAACAACATCACTTTTGGGTTATTTACTATTGCTTTTTGAATATCGGCCATGTTTTTTGTCATCATAGGACAAATTGTAGTACAGGTGGTAAAGAAAAAATCGGCTACATAAATTTTTCCCTCATAGTCCTTTTGAGTAATTGTTTTTCCGTTTTGATTTGTAAAAGAAAAGTCGGCAATAGTATGGTACTTACTGACATATTGTATTGTAGAATCTACCAATTCTGGATTTACATCCGAAGGATTCATGATAGGTAAAGTCTTTTCCGGATCCAGCAAGCGGTAAGAAATGGTTAAAAAAACAATTGCAAATACCAACATTGTTGTTATGAAAATTCTGTACTTTTTTATAAAAGGGAGCATCTTATATTTTTATTGCAAAAATACAAAATACATTTCTTTTGTGTAATAATTTAACGGTTTGTATACTGCATTTAATTTAACATTTTTTTTAAAGTATTATCAATATTTTTGTAATAATAACTAAACCGTTTATAAAAATGAAAATACAATTTACAAAACAACTTCTTTTTGTGATTCCCGCAATTATGGGGTTTTCAGAAAGTCAGGCTCAAACCGCTGCTAAGCAAGAGCCTGGGATCAATATTGGTTACATGGACAAAAATGTAAAACCAAGCAATGATTTTTTTAGATACGTAAATGGGACTTGGCTGGACAATACGGCCATTCCTAGTGACAGAACCCGTTGGGGAAGCTTTGATGAATTGCGTCAAAAAACTGATGGCGATGCACTGGCCATTCTTAAGGAAGCAACTGCTAATCCTAGCTACAAATCAAATACAGATCAAGGCAAAGCGATTAATTTGTACAAATCTATTTTAGACACAGTAGGAAGAAACAAATTAGGGATTGCACCATTAAAACCTTATCTAAAAAAGATAAATTCTGTAAAAAGTGTAAAAGATTTAGAAGCATTGTTAATTGAGATGGAATCTTTGGGTGGCATAGGTTTCGTAGGTGCTGGGGTGGGAACAGATGCTAAGAACAGTAATAGAAATGTGATCAATATAGGTCCAGGCGGCGTAGGTTTGCCAGACAGAGATTATTATGTTTCTGAGGATGCAGACTCAAAAGAAAAACGTGCTAAATATGTTCTTCACGTAGCCAAGATGTTACAATATTTGGGAGAGAAACCAGAAGTTGCTAGCGCTAATGCCCAAAAGATTTTGGCACTCGAAATTGCAATGTCAAAACCAAGATTAGACAGAGTAGAAAGAAGAGACCGTCGTAAATCTTATAACCCAATGACGGTTAAAGACTTACAAAAATTAACGCCATCTATTGATTGGAACAATTATTTTACAAAAATAGGTTTGCGCAACGCTGATTCTTTAATCGTTTCACAGCCTAAATACATGACTGCTCTTGAAACTATATTTAAAGAAAATAAAGTTGAAGATTGGAAAGCTTACATGCGTTGGTCATTATTGAACCGTGCTTCTAGCCAATTGTCTACCGAAATTGAAAATGCCAACTTCGAGTTTTACGGAAAAGCTTTAACAGGTGCCGTTAAACAAAGACCTCGTGATGAAAGAGCACTTCAAACGATAAACACCACGGTAGGGGAAGCACTAGGAAAATTGTATGTTGAGAAAAAATTTCCAGCTGAAGCCAAAGCCAAAGCAGAAAAAATGATCAAAAATATTTTTCTTGCCTTTGAAAACAGAATCAACAACCTTTCATGGATGTCTGCTGAAACTAAAGTTAGTGCCTTAGCGAAACTTAACAAATCAAGAATAAAAATAGGTTATCCAGACAAATGGAAAGACTATGCTGCACTAACAATAAAAAGCCCTGAAGAAGGCGGAAGTTATTTTGAAAACACATTAAGTCTTGCAAAATGGAGATTTAATGAAAATATTGCCGAATTGAACAAGCCTGTTGACAAAGACAGATGGGGCATGTCACCACAAACTGTAAATGCGTATTACAACCCTTCTAATAACGAAATTGTATTTCCAGCAGCTATTTTACAACCTCCATTTTACAATTATCAAGCTGATGAAGCGGTTAATTATGGCGGTATTGGTGGCGTAATCGGTCATGAAATTTCTCATGGCTTTGACGATTCTGGATCAAGATACAATGCTGACGGAAATCTTGTAGATTGGTGGACTGCAGAAGATTTAAAACAATTTTCTGCATTGACTGGCGCTTTAGCAGATCAATACAGCGCTTTACAACCTCTACCGGGTACTTTTGTAGATGGTAAATTTACACTTGGTGAAAACATAGGTGATTTAGGTGGTATCAATGCCGCTTATGACGGATTACAATTGTATTTAAAAGAAAACGGAAATCCAGGGCTTATTGATGGTTATACTCCAGAACAACGTTTCTTTATATCTTGGTCAACCATCTGGCGTTCAAAAATGCGTGATGAAGCGATTAAAAACCAAGTTAAAACTGATCCGCATTCTCCAGGTATGTACAGGGCATATGTTCCGTTACAAAACGTTGATGCTTTTTACCAAGCTTTTAATATCCAAGCGAATGATGGTATGTACATTGCCCCAGAAAAAAGAGTAAAAATCTGGTAGTCGATTGATTTTCTTAAAATAAATTATAAATAAAAATCCCATCACAACGATGGGATTTTTTTATTCGTGTGGTTCAACATGAATCAAAACGTCAGCTATTTCCGGTAATTCCTTTTGGATTGTGTCTTTGAGTTTGTGGGCAATTTCATGACCTGCTTTTACAGATAAACCACCATCTACTATCAAATGCAAATCTACAAGGTAGGTCATGCCTGTTTTTCTAACAAAACATTTTTCTGTGTCAATAACACCCTCTACATTTAATGCTACTTCTCTTATCTTAAGGACGACATGATCATACAAATGTTCGTCTAGTATTTCGCCAAGCGCTGGTCTAAAAATCAAATAGGCATTGTAAACAATAAATCCAGATGCCAATAAAGCTGCCCAATCATCAGCATTTTCATAACCTGGACCCATATAAATCGCAATAGCAATTCCTATAAAGGCCATTAATGATGTTATGGCATCGCTACGATGGTGCCAAGCATCTGCCTTGAGTGAAGAACTGTTTGTTTCATCGCTTCGTTTAGAAACAATTCTATAGAAAACTTCTTTTATAATGACAATTACCCCTAAGACAATTAATGTGAATTTTTCGGGGGTTTTATGCGGTGTCATTATATTTTGAATGCTTTCGTAAGCAATTATAGTTGCCGATATAACTAAGAAACCCACAACAGCAAATGTGACAAGCGCTTCGGCACGACCGTGACCGTAGGGATGGTTTTCATCAGCGGGACGATTGGCATATTTAATCCCAAAAAGAACTAATATCGAGGCAAAGACATCGGTTGTAGACTCAATAGCATCAGCAATTAATGCATAAGAATTACCAAAGTATCCCGCAAAACCTTTAGTAAAAGCCAAACCTATATTGCCAAAAATACTCAAATAAATAGCTTTTATGGCTTTGTCTTTATTACTCATTTTGTTTGTAAATTTATTGTGCTACAAAACTATCTAGATTTGAATCACAGAACAATTTTATAATTGTAAATTTAATTTGTATTAAAAAAGGGATTACTATTGCTAGTAATCCCCTTTTAATTTATCCTGGAAAATCTCCGCCACCTTCATCTTCTCTTCTTGGCTGTCTCTCTTTTTCTCCCTTTTTCTTATTGAATCTGTAGGTAAATGCTAGTGTAACTTGCCTTACACGCCATTGCATTTCGCTGTAAGATTCAAAACCACTTCCGTCTGGATTTTTAACTAATGAATTCATTAATCTTTTTCTAGAATTAAATACATCATTAACATTGAGTGATAATGTGCCTTTGTCTTTTAGTATGTCTTTGCTAAATCCTAAATTAGCGGCAAATACGCCTAAACTTTTACCTTGTGCAAAGTTTTGCGGTCCGTTGTAAGTAAAGTTAGTTTGCCAATCTATTTTGTATGGCAAAGTAATTTTTGAAGTCAAACGACTGAAATATGATGTGGCAATATTGTCAAAATTTTGGGTGATTACATCGCCGTTCGTCGCGGTATAAATGAAATCGCCTTGGGTTTCATTTCTAAAGAAGTTGAAATTTCCGTTTAATTTCCACCATTTGTATGGAGAATAGTTCAAGGTGAACTCAAAACCAGCTCTGTATTCTGTAGCCAAGTTTATTGGAGAACTAATTACTACTGGTATATTATTTATAACTTCTCCGTTTTCTCTTCTTACAAATTGAAAAACATCGGTAGTTCTATTAACGTATAATGAGGTGTTAAAAGTCAATTTTGTCCATCTTTTTATGTAGCCTAAATCTATAGCGTCCGTGAATGCTGGATTTAAGTCTGGATTACCTTGAAACACGTTAATATTACTAGCCAAACCTGTAAAAGGTTCTAGAAATCTACCTCTTGGTCTTTGTATCCTTTTACTGTAACTCAATGAAGCGCTACTCTTGTCTGAAATTTCATAAGTAAAAAATGCGCTAGGGAAAAAGTTATTATAGCGTTTTTTATTGAAATCATTTGTTACAAACTGATTGACATCAATGTTAGAATCTTCCCATCTTAAACCGAATAGAGCTGAGAATTTCTTCACTTTAAACCCATATTGAGAATACAATGCGTTTACTTTTTCTTTATATTCAAGAATTCCTGTAAAATTAGCATTGGCAACACCATTTTCATTCACACCATAATTCGTGATTCTTGTAGAGTAATCCGCACGATAACCCGCTTCAAATTGTCTGCCTTTACCTATTGGCAAAACATAATCCATTTGTATAAGATTTCTGCTTTGTGTTTGATTGCTAAAAGTGTTATCATTTGTAATGACATTTGTATTTGTAGCTTGATCAGTAATTAATGCTACATTACTGTCTTTGTTGAGAGAAAAAGAACCATCAATAGAGAATTTGTGTCCGTCTTTTTTAAAGTTTTTTATAAAATTTGTAGCATATTCTACATTTTCACTTTTACTATCTTCGGCATTAATCCGGTTTCTAGTGTAATCAAAATCAAAATTATTATCATAATAATCTTGAAAAACATTATCTAAATTATCACCATTGTTTTTTCTATAATTAAAGGTATTGGTCCAAGAAGTTTTCTTATCTATATAAACCTCAACCCCAAAGTTACCGTTGTATCCTTTGCTAATTCTTTGATTTTCTCTATTTTCATAAACATAACTTCTGGCAGAATTGTCTGGATTAAAATACCTTGCGTTATTTATTGAATTTCCAGGGTTGTTTCTGTAATTGTAACCCTGTGTGGTAAACAAATTGAAGTTTTCTGATTTAAAATTAAGATTCCCACTGGCGCCATAATTTTCTGGATCACCTATAGATGTTATTACAGTTCCGTTTAAACCTTGGTTCTTGCCTTTTTTTAATATAATATTCAATAATCCGCCACCACCTTCTGCATCATAACGCGCAGATGGATTGGTTATCACCTCAACTTTTTCTATAGCATCTGCAGGAATCAAACGCAAAGCTTCATTTATATTAATGGCATTTGAAGGTTTTCCGTCAATAAGGATTCTTACGCTTTCATTCCCTCTAAGACTTACCGTTCCGTCAGCATCAACAGCTACTGATGGTATGTTATCAAGAACATCGCTTACCGTTCCGCCTTTTACCATAAGATCGCTTCCTACATTGTAGACCTTTTTATCTAGTTTGATTTCAACAGTAGTTTTTTCGGCACGAACTTGCACTTCATTAAGCATTGTAATATCTTCTGACAAAGAAACTGTGCCCAGATTTGTGTTGTCTTGAATGTTTTTTTGTTTGATTTCTACAACTTTAAAAGAAATGAATTCTATTTTGATGTCATAAACACCAGTGTTTACTTCAAATTCAAATTCTCCTTTGCTATTTGTAATTCCTCCTGCAATATCAGAAGGTCTTTTAGGATTTTGTAGTGTGACGGTTGTGTATTCTAGCGGCTGATTGTTTGCTTTGTCAATCACTTTTCCTGAAACCTTTACTTTTTTAGTCTCAGGTCTGTTCTGAGCATAATTAAAAAAAGTAACGCTTAGCAATAATACGGTTATTGCATATTGTAATTTTTTCATCAAATGGTATTTAGTTTTTTAGCTTTTGATCGCAAAAGTAAGTTTTGGTTTAAGTGCTCGTTCACAAAGGTTTGTTAAAAATAAATTTGAATTATTCTAAATTATTTCCAGTATTTTTTCGGTTGGTCGCCCTATAACTGCTTTGTCACCATTGATTACAATAGGTCTTTCTATCAAAACTGGAAACTCAATCATTATTTTTATAACTTCTTCGTTTGAAAATGTTTGATTTTTAAAGTTCTAATTCTATATGATTTCTTTTTTCTAACCAAATTATTTGGTACAATATTTAGTTTTTTATGATCAAAACTAATATCTCGACAGTAAATTGATCTTCTAGGTATTTGATAATTTCATAAGGCTGTTTCAAATTTTAGAGTAAAACAATGGCTGCTCTTGACTTTTTGCGTCTTGTATAGTGGTATAGCTGATTTTTTTACAACGTAATTCTTTTGATTTAGATAATTAAACTAAATTAGGTGTAACAATATTTACTTACTTGCAACTTATCAATTCAATCATAAAAAAATCAAAATGTATATAGAACAAGCATTAAAAGGGAAATTTCATATTGCAAAATACCTTCCTATACCTTTTTTATTTTTAGGACTTTTAGTTTTGAATTTCCTTGTTATTAAATTCATGAACTTAGATGTTAATAGGATTATTAGCGATGAAATATCTAAAAAAGGAGAAAATCGTTTTCTTGTTGAATCTTTAATCCCTTTTGTAATAGGTTTATTTGCTTTGTTCTTTTGGGTCAAATACATTCACCAGCAAAGTATCACAAGTTTAACTACTTCCAGAAAAAAAATTGACTGGAACAGGGTTTTATTTTCCTTTTTAATATGGGGGATGTTCTCTATAATCTCTACATTGTTATTATTTTATTTGAATCCAAATGATTTTGAGATCAATTTTGAGCTTATTCCATTTTTGACTTTATTAGTAATTGCCGTTCTGCTAATTCCCATACAAACCAGTTTTGAAGAATATTTGTTTCGAGGCTACTTGATGCAAGGAATAGGTATGGCGTCAAAAAACAGATGGCTTCCATTAATAATTACTTCAGTTATATTTGGATCAATGCATCTTTCAAATCCTGAGGTTACTAAAATGGGAAACATTATCATGGTTTACTACATTGGCACAGGGTTTTTTCTAGGAATTATTACGCTTATGGATGAAGGAATGGAACTCGCACTGGGTTTTCATGCTGCAAATAATTTGATTGGCGCGTTATTGATTACGTCAGATTGGACAGCCTTTCAAACCCATTCTGTATTAAAAGACATTTCAGAACCCACTGCTGGATTTGATGTAATAATTCCTGTTGTCGTGATATTTCCGATACTTTTATTTATCTTTAGTAAAAAGTACCATTGGACCAACTGGAAAGAAAAACTTACAGGTACAATTATAATCGAAAATCAATTAAATAAAATAGGTAAACCAAATGATTAATCCGACTTATCATAATGTGCACAATCGTTTTAAACTAAATGGTTTTCATCTTAACGGTGAAGATTTATGTCGTGTTGCCTGCAGCTTTATAAAAGAAGGAGATGATTTTGAAAAACCAGTAGGTGATTTTTTATTAGACTGGTTTAACGACAAAGATTATATAGAAATGAATACTTCAGGAAGTACAGGAATTCCTAAAACAATTCGGGTTAAGAAACAAGCTATGGTTAATTCCGCGATAGCGACTGGTGATTTTTTTGATTTGAATCCTGGAGACAAAGTTTTGCATTGCTTACCCGTAAAGTATGTGGCGGGAAAAATGATGTTTGTAAGAGGTTTTATTCTTGGACTCGATATGGATTTTGTTGCGCCAAGTTCCCATCCGTTAAAAAATAATGATGCTACTTATGATTTTACAGCAATGGTGCCCTTGCAGGCAAAACATTCTATTGCTAAATTAAAAAACTTCAAAAAAATAATTATTGGTGGCGCAAAAATAAATTTAGAACTAGAAAGTCAATTGCTCCAACTTCCCACATCTTGTTTTGAAACCTACGGCATGACAGAAACGGTTTCTCATATTGCTGCTAAAAAAGTAGGTGAATCGGTATTTACACTTTTGCCAAATGTAACAGTTTCACAAGACAGTAGAAATTGTCTAGTAATTAATGCTCCATCGATTTCAGAAGAAAAAATTATTACAAATGATATCGTAACAATAATGTCTGACACTCAATTTTCCTTTCTCGGAAGGTTAGACAATGTCATTAACAGCGGTGGAATCAAATTAATTCCTGAACAAATTGAAGAAAAATTAAATCCTTTTATCAAACAACGGTTTTTTGTCACAGGAAAACCAGATGAAGATTTAGGCGAGAAACTAGTCCTTGTTATTGAGGGTGAAAATTATAGTATTGATAATACTATGTTTGATATTTTAGACAAATACGAAAAGCCAAAAGAAATTGTTTTTGTGCCAAAATTCAAAGAAACGGGTAATGGAAAAATAATCCGAAAAGAATCAATAGCCTGAGTTTAATAAAACCTGTTTCACTTTAAGTTTAAAAAAATATTAAAATGCGATTTCATACCAGAAAATGGGTCAAGCCCGAAGATTTAAACCCTAATGGATCACTTTTTGGCGGAAAATTATTGGCCTGGATAGATGAGGAATTGGCCTTGTATGCCATCATTCAGCTTGAAAATTCCAGAATTGTTACAAAACACATGTCTGAAATCAATTTTAGAAGCTCCGCAAGACAGGGTGATATTATAGAAATAGGTATTGATGTTGTGCGTTTTGGCAACACATCGATAACATTAAAATGTGAAGCCAGAAATATTATGACCAGAGAAACCATCATTACTATAGATGCCATCACTATGGTAAGCCTTAGTCCTGAAGGAAAACCGGAAGCTCATGGCAAAACCAATATTGAATTTATAAGAGATCGGCTTAAATAACTATTCCCCTTTTTCAGCAATTTTACGTTCTAATTCTGCTTGAAACTCCTCCATAACTGGCTTCATTGTGCTCTCAGGAATGTCAGAAATTCTAATGTACATGAGTCCGTCTACTGCATTATTAAACAAGGGATCTACATTAAATGCTACAACTCTTGCATTTTGTTTAATATATTTTTTTATTAAAACTGGCAAACGCAAACTTCCTGGTTCCAGTTCATCGATAATCTTATCAAATTTATTCAAATCAGATTCTGCTTCGTCAAAAATAAAATCTTTGTCGGCATCTTTTAATTTTACTTTGTATTCTTTTTTAGGGTGAATATACTGCGCAATATATGGATCATAGTAGTGTGACTTCATGAACTCAATCATTAACGACTTAGAAAAATCTGAAAATTGATTGCTAATACTCACGCCGCCTAACAAAAATTTATGTTCAGGATAACGCAATGTGGTATGAATAATTCCCTTCCACAATAAAAAAAGTGGCATAGGTCTTTGCTGGTATTCTTTTATGATAAAAGCCCTGCCCATTTCAATAGATTTGCTCATCATTTCATGCAGTTCTGGCTCAAAACGAAACAAATCATTCAAGTAAAAGCCCGAAATTCCTAGTTTTGGGTAAATTTCTGAACCCAATCCCATTCTGTAAGCACCTGCAATTTGCTTGGTATCGTCATCCCACAAAAACATATGATGATAATATTTGTCAAACTTGTCAATATCTATAGATTCATTCGTGCCTTCTCCTACTTCTCTAAAAGTGATTTCTCTTAACCTTCCTATTTCGTGTAGTAAATTAGGGATTTTATCTGCTTGCGCAAAAAATACTTCGTAGTTCTTGCTTTGTAATAAACGACAATCATTTTTTCTTAAATCAAGAATCTCTAAAATGATTTGCTCACTATTAGCAGCAGTAACAATTTTTTTAGGACTTTTGGGTAATTTAAGATTAGGAGCTGTGAGCAACTTGCTTTCCTTCTCAAAAGGATTGGCGAGCATATAAGTCTTTCTTCTTAAAAATTCAGAATATTCCTCAATAGTTTTGTGTTCGTTTTGTTCACTTACAGAAATTGGTTTTCCTATTCTAACTTTGATTACCCTTCCTTTTTGAGAAAACAATTCTGACGGAAGTTTAGCAGTTCTCATAGTGTCATCAATTTTTGACAATAGGTAAAACAACCTGCTGTTTTTTGCGTGAAAATATATTGGTATAACTGGAACTTGTGCTTTCCTAATGACTTTTATTGCACCTTCTTCCCATGCTTTGTCAACGACTAATTTACCATCTTTATAGGTTGAAACTTCGCCTGCAGGAAACATTCCTAAAGGTTTTCCATCGCTCAAATGGCGCAAGGTTTCTTTAATGCCTATAACGCTTGACTTAGTGTCTTTATAGTTTTCAAATGGGTTAACAGGCATTATGTAAGGCTTCATCGGTTCAATTCTATGAAGCAAAAAGTTAGCAATAATCTTAAAATTAGGTTCTCTTTCTAACATTAATTTTAAAAGTAAAATACCGTCTATTCCTCCTAATGGATGGTTTGAAATGGTGATGTAAGGTCCTTCTTTAGGCAATCGTTTTAGATCTTCTTCTGGGATTTCAAATTTTATTTGTAGCTGGTCAAGAATGGCGTTCAGGAACTCAAGGTCTTTTAAGTGTTTGTTTTTATCATACACTTTGTTTAACCTAGAAATCTTGAGTACTTTCATGAGTACCCATCCTAAAAAGGTTCCTACAACTCCATATTTAGAGACGTTTATAGCTTTTGCAACTTCCTTAGCGGATACTAAACCCATTTTGTGTTTTTTGTTTATTTTTGGTGCAAACAAAGATAGAAAAAAGTTGTTAGGTTGTTAAACAGATTGGTACTATAAACAAAAATGATTTCGTTTCATTTTATAATTATAGTTCGTACAGATTCCTTATTATTTAATAGTTTTTAAGTATTTTTGAAAAAACAATTAATAGATTCTTAATGAAGATTATTTCTTATAATGTTAACGGAATTAGGGCTGCTATTACAAAAGGTTTTATTGACTGGTTGCAGCAAGCCAATCCTGATGTAATTTGTTTGCAGGAAATTAAAGCTACAGAAGATCAAATACCTGTTGCAGATATTGCAAACGCTGGTTATCCATTTCAATATTATTATCCAGCTACAAAAAAAGGGTATAGTGGTGTGGCGATACTGTCAAAAACTAAACCTAATAATATCGTTTTTGGTACAGGAATTGAACACATGGATTTTGAAGGCCGTAATCTTCGAGTAGATTTTGACAACTATTCTATTATGAGTTTGTATTTGCCTTCTGGAACAAATATTTTGAGATTGGACCACAAGTTTATGTTTATGGATGATTTTCATAATTACATTACAAATTTGAGACAGGAAATCCCTAATTTAATTATTTGTGGCGACTACAATATTTGTCACGAACCTATTGATATCCATGATCCTATAAGAAATAAAAATGTCTCTGGATTTTTACCACAGGAAAGATCTTGGCTTGATATTTTTATGAAATCAGGATTTGTAGATAGTTTTAGACATTTTAACAAAGACCCTCACAATTATACTTGGTGGAGTTACAGGGCTGGCGCAAGAGGCAAGAATAAAGGCTGGCGTATTGATTACATTTTAGTAGCAAAACCAATAGAAGAAAAATTACAGCGGGCATTAATTTTATCAGAAGCCAAACATTCTGACCATTGTCCTGTTTTAATCGAAATTGAATAACAAATTAATAAACAACATAAAAAAAATAAAATGATAAAGAAAATCTCGGTTGCAATGCTACTATTAGCATTGACAACATCTTGTGTTTCTAAAAAAGTATACAACGATTTAGAAAACAAATTTGCTGATTTAAAAAAAGAAACCCGAAAAGTTGCTGATGAAAATGAAGAATTGTTAAAAGCAAAAAACAAACTGGATTTAGACCAATCCGCTTTGCAAAATGAATATGATAAGGTAAAAGCAGAACGTGATAAATTAGAAGGCGATTATGCTGCTGCGAGTAATAATTTAAAAACACTTCAAGCATCATACACCGCTTTAGAAAAAAATAGTGACGATGCGTTACAAGCCAATCTAAATAAAAACAGAGAATTATTAGCAAAATTAGAAGCCAAAGAAAAAGCCCTTGCTGCAGAACAAGACCGTTTGAATAAATTAAAAACCGATTTCAAAGAACGTTCTGAAAGAGTGGCTGAGCTTGAAAAAATAATGGCTTCAAAAGAAGCTGCTATGAAAAAATTAAAAGAAACCCTTTCTAAATCCTTGAACGGATTTGAAGGAAAAGGACTTACCGTACAGCAAAAAAACGGTAAAGTATATGTTTCTATGGAGAATAAATTGTTATTCAATTCTGGTAGTTACGCTGTAAGTACTGAAGGTAGAAAAGCAATAATCGAAGTAGGAAAAGTACTTGCTGTAAATCCTGAAATATCCGTATTGATTGAAGGTCATACCGATAATGATGCTTTTACAGCTTCAGGACCTCTTGCTGATAACTGGGATTTGTCTACTAAGAGAGCCACCTCAATAATTACTATTTTTAGTGAAAATAAAAGCATCAACAAGCAAAATCTTACTGCTGCTGGTCGTGGAGAATATGCGCCGTTAATGAGCAATGACACTCCTGAAGGGAAAGCAAAAAACCGCAGAATAGAAATCATCTTGACTCCTAAATTAGATGAGATTTCAAAGATGTTGAACGAGATTTAAACATATTATAACAAAATAAAAAGGGTTCAAAACTAATGTTTTGAACCCTTTTTATTTTAAACCCAAATAATAATGCTACATATTAAACAACCAACTTGCTGGATTGTTTGAAGCCGTGTTCTGTAGTATCATGAATTTTAAAATTGTTTTTCCGCTATCACCATTGGTACGAATCTTTCCTAATGATTGTTTCAAG
Source organism: Bacteroidota bacterium (assembly GCA_031413015.1). Lineage (GTDB taxonomy): Bacteria > Bacteroidota > Bacteroidia > Flavobacteriales > Flavobacteriaceae > Flavobacterium. The sequence continues at coordinate 168,419 of JANOEE010000015.1, forward strand.
TTTACTTTGTCACCTTTACTCACAGAAACACTAGTTAAGTTCTGGTAAACCGTAAAATAATCTCCGTGCTGAATAAAAACAGCTTTGTTTACAGGAGAAAGTACAATTACTTTAGTAACAATTCCTCCAAAAACCGCTCTTGCACTTGCGCCATTTTCTGTAGCGATATCAACTCCGCTGTTATGAACAGTTAAGCTATTGTAAACTGGATGTGGTTGATCTCCGTAACCAGAATATAAGGTTCCTTTTTCAACAGGCCATGGCAATTTTCCTCGGTTGGCTTTAAAATTGTCAGAAATAATCTTTGCCTCTGGTGTCAAAATGATTTTTGTTGAAGACGCAATCGCTTTCGTTTCTTCGGCAGTAACTACTTTATTAGGATTGGCTTTTTTGTTGGCTTCTGCCGCTTTTTTATTGGCCTCAACAATGGCTTCTCTAATTAATTTATCAATTTGCCTGTCAATATTTCTGGCTTCTTGTTTCTTTTTATTGATTTCAGCAGCGATTTTTTTCTTGTCTTTTTTAATAGAGTTAACTAAGCGTACTTGCTCTTGCTTCTCTTTTTCTAAAACGAGCCTTTCCTGTTCTTGTTCCTCTATTAACTTTTGTTTCTCTGTTTTTTGAACATTTAATTTGTTGTTAAACGACAACAATTGAGATGATTTTAATTTGATTTCTTCGCCTTGGGTTTTTCTGTAACTGGTATATTGTTTCATGTACTGCGCTCTTTTATAAGCTTGCAGGAAATTTTCAGATGACAATAAAAACATAGCACGACTTTGTTCTGATCTGCTTTTGTAAGATTTTACAATCATTTCTGCATAATCTTCTTTTAATTCTTTGAGTTCTCGTTTGAGTTTGTTGATTTGTAATTGATTAATGTACATATCATTTTTTAGGAGTTTGGCTTGTTTTTCGGTAGTATTGATAAGCCTTTCTCTTAATTTAATTTTTTGGGTTTGTTGTGCAATTATAGTAACAACGGATTTTTGTTTAGAATTTTGTGTTTCTAATAATTGTTGTTGTGCTTTGATTTCTTGTTGAATCATTGCTTTTCGTTGTTCTAGTTTTTCTTGGTCAAGTTGGCTCCAAGACAATGAAGTAACAAAAAGTAAAACAATGCTTAAAATGTATTTGTACATATCAAAAAAATATTTGGGCAAATCTAATTAATATTTATCTTTTCATAACCCTGAGGTGCGCTGTAAGGAAAAGTCATTTCTTCATTAAAAGAAGCATTTTTATAATCTATATTTATGCTGGTTTTACCATCTTTTTGAAACGCCTCAATCAATAATTGTGTAGGTAAAAAAGCTTCTGGATATTCTTTGTGACTTGGGTAAGTTACTATAAGTTTTCTATCTTTTGACGATTGTGAAATTTCTTGTTTCTTAATCAAAAATTTAGCTGCTTCAAAAAAGAAAGCTTTTTGAGTTCCTGTGTTTGAATTATCTACTAATTTATACAAATCTTCTTCGATCGAGACCTTGTATTTGCCTTTTTTCAAATTGTCTAAAGCTTCACCTACAATCATATTTTGCATTTTATAAAAATCCAAATCAGTGCCCAACCATTTACTCAAAGTTGTATAATCGCCTTCAAAATATTTACCGCCTATCTTTTCATAATACATGACTTCTTTTGGGGTGATAAGCGCTTTTGCCATCGTAATGCCTAAGAAACGAATACTTACTAGTATTTTTTGGTCTTTTTGAATTTTAATTTCTGCCGTCACATTTTGAGATTGCTTCTCGCTTCTATAACTTACATCTGCTTTAATATATAAAGTTTTAAAATCTTTTTTTAAACCATAATGGTTGTCAATTATTTTATCATCGGTTATTGTATTTACAGCGTTTCCTTCTGTAACTACTGCTTTTTTTGCTTTACAAGACGAAAGCGATAAGACACTAAATAAACAAAACAAAAACCCCTTCATTATCCATCTATTGCATTTATTCATTGCTCTTTTGTTTTAATAATTTATCTGCCTTTTGAAAATAAATTTCTTTTTTAGCCATATCACCCAAGCCGTTAAAAGCTTCTCCTAATTGAATATTGAAATTAATTTCAAGGGTTTTATTGTCTACAACAAAATCTATTCCTGATTCTAGAATAATTTTTGCTTTTTTAAAATTTTTTATTTGGTTATAAGCCAAGCCTGAAAAATAATACAATTCTGCCTGAATTGGGAAAAGTTCAATATTAGCATCTGCAAAAAGTGCCATTTTATCAAATTGTTGTACTTGTCTCAGCGATTCTAATAAAAGTAAGGCGGTTTCAATATCGTTAGGATTGTTTTTTATATCTAGTTCGTAATATTGGATTGCTTTGTTCCAATCTTCCTTACTTTGAAAAAATTTTCCGATTTCTTTTGCCACATTTATTTCCTTATCGTCTTTAAAATAACCTATGGCTTTTTCTAAATCAGCATTGTATTGTGGATTGTTTTTTACAAAAAGTAAAAATTCATTGAGCATCCTGTGCTTTATTTTGTAATCAATTTTATTGCTTTCTAAGACTTTGTTCATTGATGCAACCGCCTTTTCTCCTTCATTATTATTCAAATACAATTTAAACAAACTCACTTGTGCCCAGTCAGAAGTAGGGATTTCAATCTCTAGTTTTTTAGTGATTTCGAGCGCTTTGTCTTCTTGATTGCTTTTTGAATACAGATTAATAAGCGAAATATAATTTGCCTCTTCTTTAGGGCTTTTCTTAATTTGGTCAATTAAATTGGCTCTTTCTGCGCCTTGGAATTTTGGATCCGTTAAAATTTGGGCTTTGTACAAATCTCTCTTTTCTGATTTACTTACATTATCATTCAACTCATTGATCAGCGTTAATGCGTTTTCAAACTGTTGCGTTTTCATATAAAGTGAAACCAAATCCTCTTTATAAGCTTTATCAAAACTGATTAATTTTTCTACTATGATTATAGATTGGTTTAAATCCTGAGTTTGATAACAAACTTCATACATTCCGTTCCAGAACCATTTGTTTTCGGGTTCAATTTTTGTAGCACTTTCAAAAGATTCGTATGCTTTTTTATAATCTTTTTGTAACAAATAATTCTTACCAAGCTCATTTAAAACAGCTGTGTTTTTAGGCTGTAAAACTTGGCATTTTTCTAAAGCTGAAATGGCTTTGTCATAATTTTCGATGCCTTTTTGTTTTAAAGCTTCAAAAAATGATTCTTGAAAATCATCGCTTACTGCTGCAATATCTTCTGGTTCTGTTTGTGCAAAAAGCACAACAGGATTGCAAAGCATCGCAAAAAATAAAATAAGTAAAACAATTTTTTTCATAATCACACCAAATTTTTATTCTAAAACCGAGTAATCACCAATGCTTATACTTGTAAAGTTACCATCAAAGCTAGCATGACTTCCTATCATAGCATTGTCTAAATCTGCATTTTTTATAGTCGTGTGATTTTGTACCAAACTGTTTTTGATAACTGTATTTTCAACAGTACAATTGTTACCTAAAGAAACATTCGGACCAACAGTTGTATTTTTTAAAACCACATTTTCTCCTATAAAACAAGGTCTTATAATAGTTGAGTTCTCAGAAATAACCGAATCTGAAATCATGTTTTCTCCGTCTTTGTGTAAAAAATTCAACAATCTAGAATTGGTTTCTACAGTTACATTTTTATTACCGCAATCCATCCACTCATCTACTTTACCTGGAACAAACTTCATGCCCTTTACCTTCATGTTCTCTAATCCGTCTGTCAATTGGTATTCTCCACCTTTAACAACATTATTATCAAGTAAATATTGCAATTCGCTGCGCAAAGTTTCACCAGATTTGAAATAATAAATCCCGATAATCGCCAAATCCGAAATAAATTCCTTTGGTTTTTCAACAAAATCAATAATTTGATCGTTTTCGTTCAGTTGAACTACTCCAAAAGCACTTGGGTCTTCCACCTGTTTTACCCAGATAACGCTATCGGCTGTAGTGTCTAGAGTAAAATCTGCTCTAAAAAGCGTGTCGGCATAAGCCACCACTATGGGTCCAGACATCGATTCTTTAGCACACATAATTGCATGAGCCGTTCCTAAGGCTTCATTTTGATAATAAATGGTGCCTCGTGAACCTAATTTTTCGGCAATTGCAATCAAATCCTTTTCGACTTGTGTGCCAAAATCTTTATGAATTATAAATGCAATTTCTTCAATATCTTGATTGATAACTCCTGCAATATCTTCTACCAATCTGTGAACTATCGGCTTTCCAGCAATAGGAATTAAAGGTTTAGGAACTGTTAATGTGTGGGGTCGTAATCTGGATCCACGTCCAGCCATTGGTACTATTATTTTCATGTTTTTGCCCGCGAAAGCGGGTATCTTTTAAATTGAACTTAACTTCTTAGCTTATTAAAATTGAAATTTCAATTTAAACTAATATCCATCCAAGTTGGATTCATAGCTTCGATTAAATTTACCTTCCAATCTCTTTTCCATTTTTTTAATTGTTTCTCTCGTTTCGTTGCTTCAAACCCATTTTTCCATTCTTCAAAATAAATTAGCTTATCACAATTATATTTAGCAGTGAATGAATTTGGATAAATTTTTAGTTTATGCTCTTTAACTCGTTCCATTAAATTATCGGTAACTCCACAATAAATAACACCTTGAGGTTTATTTAACATTACATAGATATACCATAATTTCATTTTCTATTTATTCCTTCGAAGGCAGGAATCTGTTTTAATTTCTATGAAAGCAGAAAATTGTTATTACTTATTCGATTATTTTAAAAATTAATTTTATACCCAAGATTCCTGCCTTCGCAGGAATTATTTTACACCCGTACTCCCAAAACCACCTTCACCTCGATCAGTCACTGATAATTCTTCAACTTTTATCCATTCTGCACGTTCGTGTTTTGCAATAATTAACTGAGCAATTCTTTCTCCGTTTTCGATAACGAAAGGCACATTGGATAAATTTACTAAAATAACTCCAATTTCGCCACGATAATCAGCATCAACCGTTCCTGGGGCATTAAGAACCGTAATTCCATTTTTTGCAGCAAGACCACTTCTGGGTCTTACTTGGGCTTCATAACCTATAGGCAATTCAATAAAAAGGCCTGTTTTTACAATGGTTCTTTCTAATGAATTTAGTGTTATGGGTTCTGATAGATTGGCCCTCAAATCCATTCCTGCAGAAGCAATGGTTTCATAGTTAGGCAAATCATGTGCTGATTTATTGATGATTTTAATCGTCATGATTGGGTCTTTTTATTTAAAATTCTAAAGAGGGTATGTTTTTCATTGAAGTAAACAAAATACATAAATATTAAAAGTAATGGAATGCCAACAAAATAATTTTCGCGAAAACCGTAAAATGATACTGCGGAAAAGGCTATGGATAAAAAAAGATAACCACTTATTTTTTTCATATCGTAAGGAATAGGATAGTATTTGTTTCCTAAAATATAAGAAATCACCATCATACTTCCGTAAGCAACAATTGTAGCAATTGCCGAGCCATAATAACTGAATTTTGGGATTAAAAACCAATTTAAAACCAAAGTTAAAACTGCTCCTACTATTGAAATATAAGCGCCAATTTTTGTCTTATCCGTTAATTTATACCAAACAGAAAGGTTGTTGTAAATGCCAAGAAAAAAGTTGGCTAAAATTATTAACGGTACTACTTTCATTGCAACCCAATAAGATTTATTGTCTAGTAACATCAATTTTAATATATCTGCAAAAACAATTACACTCAAAAGTATCAACGAACCGAAAATAACAAAATATTTAGTAATCATTGCGTAGGTTTCTTTCGCATTTTCTTTATTTGCTTGACTAAAGAAAAAAGGTTCAATTCCTAGACGGAATGCGGTAGCAAATAAAACCATAAACAATCCTAATTTGTAACATGCTGAATACGCCCCAACTTCGGATTTTGCTATAGCCTCAGGAAGTAATTCACCTAATATAATTTTATCCAAATGTTCATTGACTGCAAAGGCTATGCCTGCAATAAGTATTGGAAAACCATATTGCATCATTTTTTTCCATAAAGGGAAATCAAAATGCCATTTTACATGCAGATAATTTGGAGATAGTACAAGAAACGTAACTAAACTTGCTATCAAATTAGCCAAGAAAATATAACCGATTTGGAAATTTTCAAAATAAAGCGTTGCGAAAAAACTTTCTGGATTGTTTTGTGCAATTTCTGGGAGATACAGCAAGAAAAATAAATTTAGAAACATATTAACTATTACGTTTCCAATCTTTATTACTGCATAAACAATGGGTTTTTGTTCAGCTCTTAATTTTGAAAAAGGAATGATAACTAGTGCGTCTAAAACTAAAATCCAAATGGCGTAAGTAACAAACTCAACTTTAACATTGATCCAACTTGCTAAATAGTCTCTAAAAAACAAGGCAAAGAACAAAAAGGAAATGGAGGTCCAAAAAAGGGTTATTGTAGTGGTTTCAATAACATTTTTTTTATTAACTTCTGAATTGTAAAAACGAAAAAAAGCGGTTTCCATCCCGTAAGAAAGAATTACATTGAAGAAAACCATAAAGGCAAGAAGAATGGTAACCTCTCCATAATCTGCATTTTCAAGTTTACTTGTATGAAGCTTAACTAATAAAAAACTTAGCATTCTTGGCAAGACCGTAGCCAATCCGTAAATAGCAGTTTGTTTAAAAAGATTTTTATATAAACTCAAAGTAAAAGTTTAGGTTTTGTTTAATCAACAAAAATAGGGTTTTCTTAGTTTATGAAAATCCGTTTTCGTTAATAGTTTTTATAAAGTGAAAGCCCTTTGGTTCATAACCGAGGTTGTAATAAAAACGATGTGCAGGAAAATTGCCAGTAAATGCGTCCAAAACAATACAAGTGCAACCAAATTCTTTTGCTTTAGCATCTATAAATTCTGAAATTATTTTGCCAATTCCTTTAGATCGAAAATTAGGATTCACCACAAAATTATCAATTTCGATATATTTACCCGTCCATAGTTTAGTATTGAACCAGAAACCAGAGATACCTAAACAGATATTATCTTCAAAAACTGCAACTTGTTTGTAATTATTAGGAACCATGTCTTTAAGATATGATTCATATTTTTCAAGCGTAAGTTTAGGATACAAAAACTGAATCGTTTCAATTTCAGCAAGCATTTCTTGAATTGTGGTAAGCTCTTTAATTTGCATTTGTAGTAGTTATTTTAAGGATATAAAAATAATCAATAAAAAAAGAGCCAACAAAATGTTGGCTCTTAAATATAATATTTATTTCTAAAATTATTTATCCTTTCAAAGCTTCGCAATTTAGAGATTTGAAAAACTACCGTTTTTCTTATCCTTTCAAAGCTTCGCAATTTAGAGATTTAAAAAACTACCGTTTTTCTTATCCTTTCAAAGCTTCGCAATTTATAGATTTGAAAAACTACCGTTTTTCTTATCCTTTCAAAGCTTCGCAATTTATAGATTTGAAAAACTACCGTTTTTCTTATCCTTTCAACGCTTCGCAATTTACAGATTTGAAAAACTACCGTTTTTCTTATCCTTTCAAAGCTTCCGCTCCACCAACGATTTCAAGGATTTCGTTAGTAATTGCTGCTTGACGTGCTTTGTTGTAAGTTAATTTCAATTGGTTTCTTAACTCAGTCGCATTGTCTGTTGCTTTGTGCATGGCTGTCATGCGCGCGCCGTGTTCAGAGGCAAATGAATCTCTAATTCCTTTGTACAATTGTGTTTTCAATGATTTTGGGATCAAAGCCATTACAATTTCTTCTTTGGCTGGTTCAAAAATATAATCTCCTGCAGTAACTGGCTTATCAGATTTTATGGGTGCCAAAGGTAAAAATTGCTCTACTTGAACGATTTGTGTTGCTGCATTTTTAAATTGGTTGTACACCAATTCTATTTTATCATATTCACCTGAAACAAATTTTTCAGTAATTGTTTCTGCAATTGTAGCCACATTTTCAAAAGTCAAAGCATCAAAAACAGCACTTTGATTGTCTGTAACCTTGCACGTTTTACTCAAAACATCATTTCCTTTTTTGCCAATAGCAAAAACATCTACTTGTTTGCCTTCATAAAAAGCAGTACGGTTTTTTACTTCCTTAATTACATTCGTATTGAATGCGCCACACAAACCTCTGTTAGATGTTATGGCAACCACCAATACTTTCTTTACATCACGTTGTGTTGTAAAAGCACCACCCACATCACCATCTAGTGTTGCAGAAAGGTTTTGTAACAATTCGGTTAATTTTTCGGCATAAGGTCGCATTGCTGTGATTGCATCTTGTGCTTTCTTTAGCTTTGCAGCAGAAACCATTTTCATTGCCGATGTGATTTGCATCGTAGATGAAACGGAAGTAATTCTATTACGGATTTCCTTTAAATTTGCCATTTTATTTATGGTGAAGAGTGAGCCGTGAAAAGTGAATATCTAACTACTCACTTTTCACTTTTCACTAAATTAGTTATATTTTGCTGAAACTTCTTTTGCTACTTTTTCAATAACATCTGTAATGCTATCATCTAGTTTACCAGCTTTCAAAGCATTAAGCATGTCTCTGTGTTGGTTGTTTAAGAATTCTAAGAAATCTTTCTCAAATTCTTTCACCTTATTCACAGGAACATTTCTCAATAAGTTTTTTGAACCGGCATAAATAATTGCCACTTGGTCTTCAACAGTGTAAGGATCGTTCAAACCTTGCTTCAAGATTTCAACGTTTCTTCTTCCCTTTTCAATTACGTTTAAAGTAACCGCATCAAGATCAGAGCCAAATTTAGCAAACGCTTCCAATTCACGGAATTGTGCTTGGTCTAATTTTAATGTTCCTGCTACTTTTTTCATCGATTTAATTTGTGCATTTCCTCCAACACGTGATACCGAAATACCTACGTTAATTGCTGGACGAACACCTGAATTAAACAAATCTCCATCAAGGAAAATTTGACCATCTGTAATCGAAATTACGTTTGTTGGGATATATGCAGAAACGTCACCCGCTTGTGTTTCGATAATTGGCAAAGCTGTTAATGATCCACCACCTTTTACAATCGGTTTGATTGCATCAGGTAAATCATTCATGTTTTTTGCAATATCATCATTAGCAATAACTTTACAAGCTCTTTCTAATAAACGAGAGTGCAAGTAAAAAACGTCTCCAGGATATGCTTCACGTCCTGGTGGTCTTCTTAACAAAAGAGAAACTTCACGGTAAGCTACTGCTTGTTTAGACAAATCATCATAAACAATAAGTGCTGGACGACCTGAATCTCTAAAATATTCACCTATTGCAGCACCAGCAAAAGGAGCGTAAACTTGCATTGGTGCTGGATCAGAAGCATTAGCTGCTACAATAATAGTATAAGCCATTGCGCCTTTTTCTTCTAACATTTTAGCAATTCCTGCAACAGTCGAAGCTTTTTGTCCGATTGCTACATATATACAAAATACAGGTTTTCCTGCATCGTAAAATTCTTTTTGATTCAAAATGGTATCCAAACAAACAGTTGATTTACCTGTTTGACGGTCACCAATAACAAGTTCACGTTGTCCACGACCTACTGGGATCATAGCATCAACTGCTTTTACTCCTGTTTGTAATGGCTCAGTAACTGGCTGACGGAAGATAACTCCAGGTGCTTTACGCTCCAAAGGCATTTCGTATAAATCGCCACCTATTGGTCCTTTTCCATCAATTGGAAAACCAAGTGTGTTTACTACACGTCCTACCATTTGTTCCCCTACTTTAAGAGACGCAATACGTTGTGTTCTTTTTGCAGTCGAACCTTCTTTGATTCCTGTTGATGGACCTAAAAGTACCACACCTACATTGTCCTCTTCAAGGTTCAAAACAATAGCCTCAAGACCATTGTCAAATTCTACTAACTCACCGTATTGAACATTTGATAACCCGTAAATACGAGCAATACCATCTCCAACTTGAAGTACTGTTCCAACTTCTTCTAGCGTAGCACCAGACTCAAAACCTTCTACTTGCTTTTTTAATATCGCTGAAATTTCAGCAGGTTTAATATCCGCCATAATTATTTATAAATAACTAGTTACTTAATTCTCTCTTTAAAACTTGTAATCTGTTAGCAACTGAAGCATTGTATTGCTTGTCACCTATTCTTAAAATAAATCCCCCTATTATTGAAGCATCTACTGTGTTTTCAATTGTAATTTTCTTGTCTGAAAGTGTTGCAATTTTAGCCAAAACTTTAGCTTCTAGAGCAGCATCCATAGCAGTAGCTGTAATGACATTTGCTACTTCTACACCATTCATTTCATCAAATAATTTGTTGTATTCTGTAGCTAAATCACCTAGAATTTCAAATCTTTTGTTTTCAAACAACAAATGAAAAAGGCCTTTTGTAACTGAATTTGCATTAGCAAAAACAGCCAACAAAGCATTTTCTTTTACCTCAACTTTGATTGTTGGGTTTTGAATAAAAGTATCCAATTCCGCATTGTCTTTGATTGTTGAAGCTATTAAAAACATATCCTTACTTACTGCTTCGGCTGCATTTTTATCTGAAGCCAAATCAAGAATTGCTTTTGCATAACGAATTGCTGCTCTTGTACTTGCCATAATTAATTTAATTTAACGTCACCTAACATTTTCTCTACTAATTTAGTTTGAGTTTCTTTGTTAGACAATTCGTCTTTCAATAATTTTTCAGCTATTTCAATTGACAAAGTAGAAACCTGAGTTTTTAATTCTGCCATTGCAGCATTTTTTTCGCTCTGTATTGCAGCTTTAGCTTGTTCAATCATTTTTAAACCTTGCTCTTGAGCCTCAGCTTTTGAATCAGCAATCATTTTTTCTTTCATTTCACGTGCTTCTTTTAGTAAAGTATCACGTTCCATTCTAGCTTCTTGCAAAATACGTTGGTTGTCAGCTTGCAAGTTTTGCATTTCTTTTCTAGCATTTTCTGCAGAAAGTAATGCATTTTTAATACCGTCTTCTCTATCATTAACTGCATCAAGAATGGGTTTCCAAGCAAATTTTCTTAATAAAAGAACTAATCCAATAAATATTAATGCTTGCCAAAAAAACAAACCAAATTCAAACTGATTTAATAACTTATCCATATATATGTGTATAAAATATTCAATTTAATAATAAAACAATAGTTACAACCAACCGTTGCAACTATTGTTTTTGAGTTTTAATTAAGCGAATAAAGCCGCAAAACCAATACCTTCAATTAACGCAGCAGCGATAAGCATAGCTGTTTGGATTTTTCCTGAAGCTTCTGGTTGACGTGCAATAGCGTCCATTGCTGAACCACCAATTTTACCAATACCTAAACCTGCTCCGATAACAATTAATCCTGCTCCTACAATTTCTGGAATTTGCATAATATATATATTAAAAATTAAACATTATTATTAAAGACATCAGGCCACTAAGCCATCAGCCAATTGTTTCTTAATGATGTGCTTCTTCATGATGGTGCTCTTCATTGGCTGAGCCAAAATAAAGTGCTGATAACATGGTGAAAATATAAGCCTGTAAAAATGCTACTAATATTTCAAGTATTGAAAGTACAAATGACAATCCAAATGACAAACTGCTTCCTATCCAACTTTTAAATATAAACATCAAACCTATGATACTCATTAAAACTACGTGACCAGCAATCATGTTTGCATATAAACGTATCATTAATGAAAATGGTTTAATGAAAACCCCTAATAATTCAATCGGTGCTAAAACCAATCGCATCAATTTAGGCACACCTGGCATCCAAAAAATATGTCCCCAATAATTTTTATTGGCTGTAAGATTTGTAATTAAGAATGTCAATATTGCTAATGAAAAAGTAATTGTGAAATTTCCTGTGGCATTAATTCCTAGTGGCGTTAATCCAAAAATATTTAAAAACAAGATGAAGAAAAATATAGTTAATAAATAACTCATGTATTTCTTATAATGTTTCTCACCAATATTAGGGATTGCGATTTCATCTCTAATATAAAGTACAACTGGTTCAAAAATTCTTCCTGCACCAGATGCAATACCGCCATTCTTTTTGTACGATTTTGCTAATCCGCTAAATAATAAAAACATTAAAAGCGCAGCAATCATTATTGATAAAACAGTTTTTGTTACCGAAAAATCTAACGGGCGAACATTTGTAGGGAAACCTGTTTTTTCATCTTCGGTTATTGTTCCCGAAGCATCGGTCTTATATATTTTACCATCATGATGGTTTATTTTATAAAAATTACCTTTAGATTCTGCTACAGATTCTCCGTGGTGAAATTTAGAAGAAGAGAAAACATGAACGCCATTATCCCATAATATTATAGGTAATGGAAAACCAAAATGCTCGCCTGTTTTTTCGTCTTCAAAAAACATAAATTCATGAGAGTCTAAAACGTGGTGATTGATAAAAGCTTTGATCTTAGACTTCAAATCCTTCGGTTCTGCATGTGCACCTTCATGACCTGCTTCATCAGCAGTTTGATTAGCTTCAGTTTGAACCGCAACTGAATCAATTGAAGGATTGGCAAAACTTATTAAAGGAAGACACGCTACTAAAGTTGCTATTATAAATACAAGTGGTTTGTTTGAAATCACCATAACTGTTAAATATCTTAATTTTTACGTTTCTAAATTTTGGTGCAAAGGTACATTTTTTATTAATATTTCAAGAGCATTAAATAATTTTTTTATTGTGTTTTAGTTACAGAAAACATGATTTATTGTTTATTGTTTAAAATTCTAATGGTTACAACAGTCTCTATTGCTAAAAACAGAATAAATAGCATAAAAAAATTCGGTTTTTCAATGCTGTTTACTTGGTTTACTCTTGATAAAATGGGTCTTAGTAACAAATAACAAAAAATCATTTTTACACTTGTTGCAAATAGAAAAGCCATCCCAACTTGGTCTAAATTCTTTTCTTTTACTCTAATAAGAATTAAAATAATACTGGTAGAAAGTATCACAAAAAATAAATACAATATTTCAATTGAATAATAAAAATTATCAATATCAAAATAATCAGCAGCAAAATAAAATACTAATTTGTGAATTGTATAAAAAGTAATGACTGCAAGAAATAAATATAATATGGTTTTGTATTTTTTTAAATTCATAGAAATTTATTCCTTTTTATTAATTTCATTGACTTGGCGGTATACATTATATAATGCCAAAAATACGCCCAGAACTACAAGAATTTTTACATAATATATTTTTTGACTCGGATGATTCTCATCTAGCCAATTGCCGAGATAGGCAAACAAAAAAATAATAACGCCCATTTGAATAGGAATATTAATGAGCGCCAACCATTTATTAGCATTCTTTTTTTGTTCGTTGTTATTCTCCATTAAGTGCTATATTGCTGTTGAGCGGTCTCATGGCGCAAGAGGCTGTAAAATCGGCGCCTGGTTCAACAGCAAGTTTTCCACAAATCACTTCTCCGCTTATTGTTGCATTGGCTTTGATACTTAGAATTTCTGTGACTTCTATTTTTCCATCAAATTTGCCTTCAATATCGGCATTTTTACACGAAATATCTCCTTTTACAACTGCGGCAGGCCCTAGCACTATTTTTCCTTGAGAAGAAAAATTTCCTGTAAGTTCACCGTCTAATCTAAAATCGGCATGAGATATAATGTTGCCTACAATGATTGTTCCTTCTACAATTCTGTTGGTCTTTCCTAAAAGATCTGTGTAAGATTTGGGGCTTTTATCAAACATTTTTATGGTTTTTTTGAGGTAGGTGGTCCTGGCAATTGGGGTGGCGAGGAAGCATCTGTGGGATTGTTAATAATAGGTTGTGAAGCTGGTTTTTTGTTTTCTAAAACGGCTGGCGTAATTGTTTGTTGGTTTTGGGTTGTTTGTGAAACGGGCTCAGATTTTGGTGTGACTAAATATTCGTTCAATGCTTTTTTTACTTGAACTACTCGGTAATTTTCATTAGAAATTACAACTCCTGATTCTATAATTTTATAGTCTTTTTCGTTTTTTAAAAGTTTAATAATCGTTCTTGAATATTCCTCTGAAATTATTTTATAAATTACTACAAATTTTTCGGTGTCACTGTAAATATCTACTGACATGTCCAATTTGTCTAACGGATGGGTTTTTATAAACTTACCGATTTTTTCTTGTAAAGCTTTTATTTTTACACTGTCATTGTATGCAACAGGATACAAGATTTTCCAATTATCTGGCTTGATTTGATAAAAATTCAATCGTTCTAAAATTGGTATTTCTTTGGAAACAATTGCTTCGGCATTTTTACCTTCTTCGGTATTAGGATAATTGAGTGCAACAAAATTCAAAGCTGTTTTAAAAGCAGACAACCCTTTTAATTTACCAATAAGATTGGCTTTTAACAATTCTAATTTAGGAAGAATTTCTTCCCCCGAAAATTGTTCAATAGCTATTGTTGTATTTTCTAAAGCGGCAACTAAATCATTGCTCTCATAGCTTTTGTACAGATATTTATAAACAACATCTGGAGACTGACTTAATAAATCATCACTCGCGTTTGTATTGCTCACAATCTGAGCATATCTAGAATTAGGATAGTCAGTAATGATTCGGTTTTTTGTAACTTCTGCTTTTTCTTTGTTTGTTATTTCATAAATTTTAAACAAATTATACAAGGCAGGAAGCACCAATCTTTCCTCTGGATTTTCGTTGAGTAATGTTTCTAATTTGCTTGCCGCCAAGTTGTATTCTTTGAACTTTTCTTTGTAAATAACACCCAATTGATAGTAGGCAAAATTCCTGTCTTTTGCTAAACTGTCAATTGATTTTTGAGTCGTGGGCAGCTGCTTTAAATAAAAATCTGTGGTGTATCGCGGATCTTGAACCTCGCTCTTTTTTTCTTCTTCAGAAACAATCGCTTCTTCTTCCTCAATTACTGTGTTTGCGTTATTGTTGCTTTCTGACGATAATCTCCAATTGGGTTTCAATGACCGGTTGCCCCATTTTTTCTTAAACCCTACTTTTCCAAAAGCTACTGTTGCGGGATTATAAAAGTAGAAAGAAGTTGCATCATTACTAGCAATGTTTGTATTTAATCCTGGTGGAAGAATACCGTTGTTTCCTGAACCTGGATTTTCGTTTTCTTCATTAATTATTGCTCCATTATTAGCTAGGTTAGCGTCACGCTCTAATTTTTCTTTTTCTAGTTTTTCAAGAGCCAATTTTGCTTCATCAGCTTTTTTTATTTTAGCAATATAGTCATCATAAAAACTTTTTTTGTCCTCTGGAGACAATGCCATTACATTAAGAATACTGTCATTTCTTTGAGCAATAGCTTCATATTTAATCACTTCGACAAGATTTTCTCTTTTCTTTTTGTAATAGCTGTATTCTTTAGTTCTCGGTTTTAGCAATACTAATGTGCTGTCATAATACTGACCTGCGGTTTGGTACTTTGCTTTGTCAAAATATATTTTTGCTAAAAATTTATAATTAGAAGCGGTTAAATACTGATCTTCAGATTTAGTTCGCAACGACTTGTTGTAAAACTGAATGGCAACATTGGTTTTTTTGTTTTTCTCATAAAACAGCGCCATTTCATGATTCAAAACATCAAGAAAAGGTCGGTTTTCTCTATTTTGAATCAAATCTTTAAAGTTTTTAAGAAAGACTAAGGTATCGCCTTTTTCATAATCAAATTGACTGGCTTGTCTTGCATGCGCCTGAATCACATAGCGTCTTGGCGCATTGCGATTCATATCTATCACAGATTGATAGGCTACAAAAGCACTGTCCTTGTAAGACAATTGTTCATACAACTGTCCTAAAATATAGCGGTATCTTGCTCGTTCTTCTGATGATTTTGTAAAGGTTGTTGCAGTTTTAATACAAATAACAGCGCTGTCTTTTTGATTAAGATTTAAAAATGCTTGCGCCAAAGCTGCATTTGCATCTGCAAAAACTTGGTTTTTAAATTTATAATCTTTTAATAATTTTTTTAGATTTTTTACAGCCAGCGCATCATTATCGAGACGCATGTTTGTTTTTTCCCTCCAAATCTTGGCTTCATAAATCTTATCGCTCTCCGGATATTTGTATAAAATATAATTAAAAGCCTCTAATGCCGGAATAAATCTTTGTTCGTAATACCTTGATTTTCCTAGTAATAAATGGCCTTCGTCCATTTGAGGGTTTTTTTCGCGACCATCAATATTCATAGACCGTTTTTGTATGGACTTAGTGGCTTTTTCTTCGGCACGATCAAAATTGGCATTTTTAGCTTTTTTTTGCGCTAAGTCTTCTTCGAGAATTTGCATCCTTTCTATTGGTAGAATTTCCCAAAAGTTGTCTTTGTATTGGGATTTTAAATCAATAATCCCTTTGTCTAGCGCTACATTACCGTTGTACAAAACATTGAATTTTGTGTTCAAAGCCTGAAACTCTCTGTTTATTAACCTGTTTTTTTTAGTAGAACAAGCGATTATCAAAATCAAGATTAAAACAAGGGAAAAATATTTAAATGAATTGGTTTTCAATGTCGAAACGTTTTTATCAATAACTTTTAAAAAGCCATTTTTAGTATATGACTCGTAAAAATACGTTTCTTTTTGTTACGGTAAAAAGGAACCGAAATATTTTTAGAAATTTCGGTTAAAAATTTTCGAAATACCGTTTGTTTTTTATTATCCTTGTCATATTAAAATTAAAAAAGGCTTGAGAACGAACCCAAGCCTTTAGTTTTTTATACAGCAAAAAACGTTTCTAATTCTTGCAAGGTTTCAGCAGAAGTTTGAATGTCTTTTACCACTTCGCCTTTGCTTAAAGCTACAATTCGGTCAGAAACCTCAACAGTATGCAACAAATCGTGACTTGAAACTAAAACTGTAATGTCAGGATTATCGGCCAAATCTTTGATTATTTTTTTCAATCTAAATTGCGTTGTAGGATCAAGATTTGCAAATGGTTCGTCTAAAATAATAACCTCTGGATTGCCTATCAATGTGGCTATGATACCCACTTTTTTCTGATTTCCTTTAGAAAAATCACGAATGTATTTTTTGCTATTGAGAATTTCTCCGTTAAAAAATTCTTCGTGTTTTACTAACAAAGCATCAACATCAGCTTTATTTTGACCACGCAAATCACCTATGAAATAAAAATATTCTTCAGGTGTTAAATAGCCTATTAAGAAGCTTTCGTCAAGAAAAGAAGCGGTAAATGGTTTCCAGTTTTCGCTTGTATTTACTTGAAAATCATTGTTGATAATTGCTCCTGTTGATGGCTGAATTAAATCTAACAACAAACTAAAAAAAGTAGTTTTTCCAGCACCATTGTTGCCTACTAAACCAAAACTTTCGCCTTTTTTGATTTCTAAATTATCGATTTTTAAAACCGTTGTTCCGTTGTAAGTTTTTGAAAGATTATTTACTTGTATCATGAGTTTTTAGTTTTTTTGTTTGTAAGCGGCTAGTGTTTTGTATTTCTCGGTTTTGTATATTTTTTCGATAAAAGAAAAAACTTTGTTTCTCAGTGCAAAACCTAATATTCCGGCAGTCGCTACTAAAACAAGACCAAGATTGTTGTTTGCAAAAAAAGTTCCCAATCCGTAAAGCAACATGGGTACTAATAATTGCGGAATTGATGTTAAAAATGTTTTTATATTAAAAGCTTTTTTATCGCCAAAAGCGCCTTTTGTTGAATTTAGATCTATAGGCGTTTTTGTGTAAGCGCCGCCTAAAAGTACCAGGTGAGAGTTAACGCCTATGTTGTAAATTGCTCCCACAACGATTACCAAATAAACATCTGCACCGAAATACAAATAAAAAGAAGCAAGAATAGTTGATACAAAAGTTGCTATAACCATAAGCCACCATTTTGAACTCAAATAATTTTTATAAGGAATGTTTTGGGTCATCATTAATGGATAATAAGCACTGTCCCAACTAGGAACAAATTGTCCAAAAGTGATTAAAAACCCTCCTGAAACAAAAATCCCCGCAAACATATACATCACGGGATTGTCATAAGATTTAATTGCACCGCTAAAAAATAATAAGCCATAAAACAAAAACATAACGCTCATGACTATGGTTGTTTTTGACCGTTTGTTTCTTTTTATTAATTTGATATCGTTTTTAAGAAAGGTTCCAAGGGTGCCAAACTGATTGAGCCAAGTTAAATTTTCCGTTTGCGCCACGTCATGTTTTGTAGCCAATCCTGCATCAAGAAACAAATTGCTTTTAAAATATTCAAAAGTGTACTTGTACAGCAATATTAATGCAACCACAGGAAGCAAGAACAACCATTTTGTATTGAACAAAGCGTCAAAAAATACCGAAGTATAAAAGGTAATATCGAACAACTGGTAATATTGACAACCTGCAATTGCGGCACTTAATATTAAAAAAACAACAAATAAATTGTCCTTGTTGTTCAATATCATATTAAGAAAATTATTAATGTACAATAATGAGAATGTCGACAAAAACCATAAAATAACACTCACAGCATCATAACCTTCTACCAATAAAATTATTGAAAAAGGTAAAAAGAAAAAAGCATGCAGCCAATTAAAAAATGACAGCATCGTTTTGCCCAATGAAAAGTTCACGATTGTTGATTTCTTTATATTTAAAATCAATAGTGGCCTAATGTTAACTACAGGGATTTTTTGCAGCAGCAATCTAATTCCTAAATCTAAAATGATATAGTAAATTAAATATTTATTGACCATAATTAATGGATCAATATTCATTTTCTTTAATCCATAAAATGCGGCAATACCTCCAAATAATAATAAGCCAGAGTAAACAAAAGCTACAAAGCCTAAAATGATTTTTATTGCAAGATTAGTAGCAAAAGAGGCCGATCTGGTAAAAGATTTCCACTCTAGATAGAGAAATTTTTTAATCATAATTTTGAGTTTTGGTTCTTCAGTTAGTAGCAAAAAAATAAAAATGTTACACTTTTACTAACTGATATTCTGGATAAGTTGCTTCGAGATATTCTTCCGCTTTTGAAGGAATGATATGAAAAATAATAAAGTAAACAATACCTACACTAACGAGTACAAAACTTATTCCTAAAAGAACAGCGTCATTTAATTCATCTGCAGAGAAATGTTTTAGCGACATCATCATACAATTTATTGGAAACGAAATAAAACTGCCAAAATTACCACATCGGTATATTGTTTCCTCAAGGAGCCATATCTTTTCGCCAGATTTTAATTTCTTTTTTCTTGCAAGATGTAACTTCATAACCTGATAAAAAATTGCAATAACAAATACTACAGTTAACCCAATCATTATAGATCTAGAATACACCGTATAACTTAAAATCATGAACAGTAATCCTGTTGACAAAAAGGTGATTACGATTTTAGGCAATGTGAAAAATTCTTTGAAGTGTTGCCACACAAACCTGTTGTATCTTTTACGCAATGCTTTTTGCTTTTTCTCAATCACATCTATAAAACCATAAATGCCAAATTTCTTGAACTCTTTGTTCAAAGCATCTTCAAAACTAATTGTAGGGTTTTGTTGCCATTCGGTTTCTATGGCGTTTGCCAGATGATCTACTAACTCTGTTTGTAAATCATACCATTCTACATAATGCTGGCGCGTAAAAAGGTAAAGTTGGTCTATTTGTTCTTTAGAAATTTGCATATAAAACATTAATTAAGTTGGTATTGTTTCTTAACTTTTGCTATATGTTTTATATCAAGATAGACTCCTGTTGCGCAAAACAAAAGTCCAACGACCCAAAAACAAATAAGCGGTATAATCAAAAGATGATTCTGTTGGATTTCCTCTTTAAAAACACCAGTTAAGTTCATTCCTACATTAGGAAATAGCAATAAACATGTTACAGTCAAGGAATAATAATTTACTGCTAGAAAACGTTTTCCTTGAATTTTATAATTCTTAATCAAGTTATACAGTCCAGGAACAGCAAACAACCACAATAACGCAAACAAAACTAAGAGGTATTTATTAGGTTTCTCAAAGAAAAAAGAACCTTGGTAGGCGAGAATTCCTAAAAGAATACATCCAATAATTTTGGGGAATTTTAAAAATTCAGCAATTATTTTTCGTTGACTTCTATTGTATTCCTTTCGTAAAATACCTTTTCGTTCTTCTTGAATCGATTTAAAATTAGAATGCCCTACAAACTTACTTTCAGCGCACTGCTTGACTTGATGAAAAGTAAGTTTAGGATTGTTCTCCCAAATTTCCTCCATACACAATATCATGTGATCTGTAAGTTCGACTTGCAATTCATACCATTTGATATCAAACGACTTAACATAATCGCTAACGTATTCTACTTGTTCGGAAGTTAGTTTCATCCTTAAAAAATTAAAATTCTAAACTAGGCTTTGGGTTCACTAAATTCTGCATGTTTCTGATAAAATCTTCAAGTTCAGAAAGTCTATTTACCGTTTCTTTTTCTCCACTTTCCGTAAGCTTATAATATTTACGAATTCTGTTATCCACTTTTTGAATTTCAACATCAAGCAATCCTTCGGCTTCTAGTTTATGTAGCGCGGGGTATAATGCACCTTCGGTGATATTGAGCTCTCCTTGCGTTATTAATTTTACTTTTTGAGTAATTTCATAACCATACATTTTGCCGTTTTCTTCTAGCAACTTCATGATTATCGTATTCAAACTTCCTTTATACAACTGTCCGTTCTTCATTATACCTTTATCTAAATTAAAAAAATCAAGTTTTGAAAGCACAAATATACATAAGAAACTTATACATGATTTAATTAGGTATAAATTTTCATCTCTTTTGATTTTTAGAAACCTAATGCGTTTGTTATCTTTGTAAAAAAATACAACATGTCATCATTTTTTAAACTAAATATAAAAGAGGTCAAACGTGAAACCGATAGCGCAGTTTCTGTTCTCTTTAATGTGCCTCAAGAACTAAAATCAAACTACGATTTTATTGCAGGACAATACCTCAACTTAAAACTCACTTTAGGCGGCAACGAAATTCGTCGTGCTTACTCCATTTGCGCATCGCCAGAAAGTGAGGAACTGCGCATTGCAGTAAAAGCAGTAAAAAACGGCGCATTTTCCCAGTTTGCCAATTCTAAATTAAAAGCGGGAGACACCATAGAAGTAGGAAGCCCTGAAGGAAAATTTACTTTTGAACCACAAGCAGATCGCCAAAAAAATTATGCCGCTTTTGTGGCCGGTAGTGGTATTACACCAGTAATGTCTATATTAAAGAGTGTTTTAATAAGCGAGCCACAAAGTACTTTTGTGTTGGTTTACGGTAATAAATCTATTGACGATACTATCTTTTATCAAGAATTGCATGACTTACAATTGCAACATGTAGGCCGTATTTTTGTGCATTATGTTTTCAGTCAAGCCAAAGTGGAGCATGAACTTTTTGGTAGAATTGAAAAATCTACGGTGAATTTTGTTTTGAACAACAAACACAAAGAACTGGAATTTGATAAATTTTATTTGTGTGGTCCAGAAGAGATGATCAATGTTGTTTCTGCTGCATTAAAAGAGCACAATGTTGCCGAAAAAAATATAAAATTTGAATTGTTTACTGCCTCTTCTACCGAGACTGCTATTGAAAAATCATTAGAAGGCCATACAAAAATTACGGTTATGGTAGATGATGAAGCAACGACATTTGAAATGTCTCAAAAGCAAACTTTGCTAGAAGCTGCCTTAAAACAGGGTATTGATGCGCCATATTCATGTCAAGGTGGTATATGCAGCAGTTGCCTTGCAAGAGTTACTACAGGAACAGCAGAAATGAAGAAAAACTCTATACTTACTGATGGAGAAATTGCACAAGGTTTGGTTTTGACTTGCCAAGCACATCCTACTTCTAGTGAGATTTATGTGGATTATGATGATGTTTAAAAGACAAAATAAATGATAACTAAAACTTCTCTTTTCAGAGAAGTTTTTTATTTTAGAAAAGTTTTTATTTTATCAATCACCTCTTCTGGCAAAATAGTTCGCATCGCTTCTTCATAACCCGCTACTTTTTTATTACCATAAACAGATGTTGGTAATTTGGGAAAGCGATTTCTATCAGGAACCAAGCTGTTTTGTGGTGGTTGATTAAATGGCGCAAATCCTGCAAAAGGATGTGTTGCACCCCAGAGTGTAATTACTTTTACACCCAACATTGCTGCAATATGTCCGTTACCAGAATCCATAGCAAGCATTACGTCGAGATGGCTTATGAGTTGCAACTCTTGCTGGAATTTAATTTTACCAGCGCTGTTTATTACATTTACTTTGCCTTTTGTAAGTCTTGCTAATACTGCTATTTCTTGGTTACCGCCACCAAAAAGTATTATTGTATTGTTTTGATCTAAAGCCAATTCATCAATTACCTTTTGCATTAAATCAATTGGATAAATTTTAGAATCGTATTGTGCAAAAGGAGCAATCCCTATTAATTTTTGATAATTGTTACCTATTAAAGATAGAATTTCAGCACTTAAAATTGCTTTTTCAGGAAATACGGGATTTGATAAATATACTGGGAAACTAAGTTGCTCGAATACTTTTGCATGTCTTTCAAACATTGTGGGTAATGGTGCAAAAACTTTGTTTTCAGGACGAACAAGTGCTTTTTTTTCAGCTCGGGCTTTTTCTACTATTGCCATTTTTTTTCCTCCAATGGAGAATAATAATCCTATCACTTTTGATCGCAATACATTATGCAAATCAGCAAAAGCATCGATTTTTAAAGGTTTTAAATCTTGGTACAATTGGAACAAGCCTAAAAATCCTTTGTGTCTTACTTTTTCATCAAAAGCAAAAAAAACAATATTGGGTATTCCTTCAAAAAAAGGTTTGAAAAAAGGACGAGAAATCACAGTAATTTTTACCTCTGGATACTGTTTTACAAAAGCGCGTAAAACAGGAACCGTCATGGCAACATCTCCCATTGCGGAGAGTCTCATGACGGCTATATGGTTTATTTTTTGTGACAATTATTTTTTATTCTGATACAAAACTGGGTTCAATTCATCGTCATTGTACATTTTCATTTGCTTGTAGACTTTCATAAATTTATCTCCATTTTCAATGTCATGCAACAGGTCATCAATAGCTGTTGATAAATCCGTTCTTTGTTCAAGCAGTACATTTAATTTGGTCTGGCATTTGTCTCTGTGATCTTGTGAAGCTTCTGTTCTAGACGCTTCTTCATTCATATGGTAAATTTTGAGTGCAAGAATGGACAGCCTATCAAATGCCCAAGCTGGACTTTCAGAATTGATTTTTGCATTCTCTTTTGCATTTACATGGCTGAATTTTTGAAGAAAATAACCATCAATATATTCCACCATATCCGTACGTTCTTGATTAGAAGCATCAATTCTTCTTTTAAGAGTCAAAGCCGCTACGGGACCAATATTAGGGTCACGAATAATGTCTTCAAAATGCCATTGAACCGTGTCTATCCAGTTTTTCAAATACAACAAATGTTCAAATTTGTCTTTTGGAAAAGGATTAACAATAGGTTGGTCCACATTATCAAACTGATGGTAATCTTTGATACTTTGCTCGAATACAGAATAAGCTAACTTTGAAAACATATCTTTACTTTTAAAAAAACAAAGATACTTTTTATACTTTTATGGTTTTAAAAAAAGTTTCGGAATCCTAACTTACAATTGTAAAAATGCAAATTCACTACCTATCAGAAGCCAATAGTATCCTCAATCATTTTTTGGGACAAATTAGAAATGTCAAAATTCAAAACGACAGTATGCGGTTCAGACGCAATATTGAGCGCATAGGAGAAGTGATGGCCTATGAGTTGAGCAAAAATTTGAATTATAGCAATATTGAAATTGAAACACCTCTTGGCATAAAAAAAACTACTGAAATTCAAGACCAACTTGTACTTTGTTCTATTTTACGGGCTGGTTTGCCTTTACATTTGGGTTTTTTAAATTATTTTGACAGTGCAGAAAATGGTTTTGTTTCGGCATACAGGTACCATCACAATAATGATGATCACTTTGAAATAAAAGTAGAATACCAAGCTGTGCCAACAATAGAAAATAAAAGTTTGCTACTTATTGATCCTATGCTAGCCACTGGGCAATCTATGGTGGCAGTATATAATAAGTTACTCGAAAAAGGTACGCCGAAAGAAACTCATATTGCCGTAGTTATTGCTGTTCCCGAAGGAATTGCCTTTTTAGAAAAGCACTTGCCAGACAATTGTCATTTATGGGTGGCCACACTTGATGAAAAATTAAATCACAAAAATTATATAATTCCAGGACTTGGCGATGCTGGCGATTTAGCCTATGGTAATAAATTATAAATGTAAATAAAATAAGATAAAACAAGTTATTATTATAAGAATTGCCGTGGTCTCCTTGATCCATTTTTCTTGAGTACCCTCCATAAAACTGGTTGCCATAATAGCTAGCGGCATGAAAGTAAAAATCAATATATCATTACTTTTATTATCAGATATTACAAAAATGATTACTGCAATTACAAACGTAAAAATTATTTTTTTATAAGAAGCGTGCAATACCAATGGTCTTTTTGACATTGATCCCATTTGAGAAAAGAAAAATAAAACCGATAATGCTACAAATATAGAAAGTGCAATATTCTGGTAATTATTAGTAAAATAATCAAACTTGAAACTAAAGTTTATTTGTTCGATCAAATCATTAATAAGCGTTTTATCGAAAATAAAAGCAGTTAGACAAAAAATCACTGCTACAGAGAATAAAGCAATGTAAGGCAAAACCCAATTTCTATAATCTCTTGAAACATGCATTATTATTGAAATAAAAACAAGTAGAATAAATAAAATACTCCAAAAATGAAACAACGTTGCTACAAAAATTAATAACGAAGCATCAAAAATCTTTTCTTTTGGTGTAATTAATGACTGTAAAGAAATAAGCCTTCTCAAGGCCAGCAAAACAAAAAGATTAGATACAATCAAATTGATTTTATTAAAAACCAAAGGAAATAATAAAAGAAAAAGAAAAAAGAAAAGGAAAGGATAATTACTGTCTCTGGTCAATCCGTTGCGCTTAGCAATAAAATTAGAAAGAAAAAACATGCCTGATAACAAAACAAAACAAGTAACTTTAATTCCTACCGAAAAAGAACTTGCTCCTTTTGAAACTTCATTTGGAACCAAAAAAAAGCACAAAATTAGCAACAACAATATCAAAACATAATTAAATGGTCTTGATTTGCTAAAAATGGTTGTTATCATAAGGATATTTTATACTTTTGTAACTGTAAATATAATACTTGTACAAAGATGAAAGCATTTTTTGAAGGAATACAGTCTTTATTCGTTGATTTTTTATTCAAACCTTTGGATTTTTTAAGAGAATTTGAGTTAAGCAGTTGGTTTGGTGCCAATTTTATGAACTGGATTTTTATGATCATTTGTGCCTCAGCAATGGTTTACTGGGTAAAACAATTGAGATTGCATGATGAACAAGGAGAAGGTACTCAAGACACAACAGCGCATTCTTTCTTAAAATAAATCGAATCCGATATCTTTTCTAAAATACATCTTATCAAAATGTAGCTTGTCTATGTTTTGGTAAGATTTTTTTATGGCCTCTTCAAAATCATTTCCATAAGATGTTATAGCAAGAACCCTTCCTCCATTTGTGACCACATTACCATTATTGGTTTTTGTTCCTGCATGAAAAACAATAGATTCGGTAATGTTTTCTATTCCAGAAATTACTTTTCCTTTTTCATAGTCCTCAGGATATCCGCCAGAAACTACCATGATGGTTGTAGCCGTTCTTTCATCAATTTCAAGTTCAATTTTATCTAGTGTTTCATTAGCTACCGCTTGAAAAAGGGCAACCAAATCAATTTTTAGTCTTGGTATTACAACCTCTGTCTCGGGATCACCCATTCTTACATTGTATTCAATAACAATAGGGTCCCCTTTTACGTTGATTAATCCAATAAAAACAAATCCTTTGTAAGGAATTCCGTCTTTTTTCAATCCATCAATAGTAGGTTTTACAATTCGGTTTTCTATTTTTTCTAATAAAACAGCATCTGCAAAAGGAACTGGTGATACTGCGCCCATTCCCCCTGTATTCAATCCCGTATCACCTTCTCCTATTCTTTTATAATCCTTAGCGGTAGGTAGTATTTTATAATTTTTTCCGTCAGTGAGCACAAAACAACTCAACTCAATTCCGTCAAGAAATTCTTCAATAA
Organism: Bacteroidota bacterium; assembly: GCA_031413015.1. GTDB lineage: Bacteria > Bacteroidota > Bacteroidia > Flavobacteriales > Flavobacteriaceae > Flavobacterium. The sequence continues at coordinate 194,629 of JANOEE010000015.1, forward strand.
CAACTTTTGAACTTGCTTCGCCAAATTTTTCATTGACCAACATATTTCTTAATTCTTGTTGGGCTTCTGCCAAATTAAAAATGATTAAAACGCCCTTTCCTGCTGCCAAACCATCTGCTTTTAAAACATAAGGAGCCGAAAGTGTTTCTAGAAATTGACATCCTTTCTCTACTGTATCCCGAGTAAAACTATCATAAGCCGCAGTAGGAATATGGTGTCTCACTAAAAACTTTTTTGCAAATTCTTTGCTGCCTTCTAGTTGTGCACCTTTTTTTGAAGGACCTATTACTGGAATATGCTTTAAATCTTCATCATTGATGAAAAAATCAAAAATGCCTTTTACTAATGGATCTTCTGGACCTACCACGACCATATTCACATTTTCTTGTAATGCAAAGGTCTTTATTGCTACAAAATCAGTAGGGTCAAAGTTCACGTTTGTGGCTATTTCTTGAGTTCCAGCGTTTCCTGGTGCTACAAAAAGCTTTGTGCATAAATGACTTTGAGTCATTTTCCAAGCAAAAGCGTGCTCTCTCCCTCCAGAACCAAGTAATAAAATTGTCATTGTGTGGTAGTTTGTTGTGAATGGCAAAAATAATTGCTTTTGCACTTAAAAAATAATTAATTTTTAAAAACTTCCTTGTAAATCGTTATTACTTAGCTGTAAATATTATTTTTGATAAAAATATTTAAATCGGTGTTCCCTGTTTTTGATTTGACATTTGTTATTAACGGTTTTCCTTTAAAAAAGGCAAAGCAACATTTGTCAGACATAGTAGCCATTCCCGAACAAGATTACAAAGACTTTATAATAAAAAGCCAAAACCAAATTGTTGCATTTCATCTTGAGAACAATCCTTTCTACAAAAATTTAATTGGTGCTTCTGGTTCTAAAAATTGGCAAGATTTGCCAGTTTTAAATAAAAAAAACTTGCAAATTTCATTGTCAGAAAGACTTTCTAAAGGTTTTTATATCAAAAATGTTTATGTAAACAAAACATCAGGCTCTAGTGGTGACCCTTTTTATTTTGCAAAAGACAAATATTGTCATGCACTAACTTGGGCGTCTAATATTTATCGCTTTTCATGGTTTGCAATTGATTTTAATTCTTCACACCAAGCCAGATTTTATGGAATTCCGCTTGATTTTTTTAATAACAAAAAAGAGCGTTTAAAGGATTATTTATTGAACCGATTTCGTTTTGAAATATTTGATTTGTCCGATGAAAAACTCGAAGGTTTTTTAGAACACTTTAAAACAAAAAGATTTGATTACATCAACGGCTACACGAGTGCAATCGTTTTATTTGCGAAATTTTTAAAGGAAAAAAATCTGGTTTTAAAAGATATTTGTCCCACTTTAAAGGTTTGTATCGTTACTTCTGAAATGCTTTTTGAAGACGATAAAATACTTTTAGAAACATTTTTAGGAATTCCAGTTGTTAACGAATATGGTGCTTCTGAACTGGATTTGATTGCGTTTCAAAATCCTGAAAATGAGTGGTTGGTCAATTCTGAAACTTTGTTTGTTGAAATTTTAGATGATAATAATAATAACATACCTAATGGATTACCGGGAAGAATTGTAATTACTTCGCTCTTTAATAAAGCTCATCCTTTTATAAGATATGATATTGGAGATATTGGAATTCTAGATGAAAAAAGTACTGCTAAAAAACCAATTCTCAAAAAATTAATAGGTCGGACAAATGATATTGCAGTGTTGCCAAGCGGAAAAATATCACCTGGTTTGACCTTTTACTACATCACAAAAAGCAGTATGGAAGACAGTGGTAATGTTAAGGAATTTATCATCAAACAAACCCTACTTGATACTTTTGAAATTGAATATGTGAGTACAATTGCACTTTCTGAAAAACAGCTTTTGGATATAAAAAAAGCAATCGATTTGTACTTAGAACCTAATTTGAATTTTATTTTCATTCGCAAAGATATTTTAGAACGAACAAACCGAGGAAAATTAAAACAATTTACATCCTTACTTTAATTTTTTGATATAAATAGGTTTAATAATTATTTGGTTGAATAAAAAAACCAGCATACACAACATCGCTTTGAGTTTATTAAATCCATGAAAATCAGTATAGATATTAAAATTGTGTTTTAACAAATTGATCTTTGATGCTGATAGTGAATTCTCTGTGACTCTGTAATAAGCCAAACTTTCAGGAATAGGTTTTGCAAATTTAATTTGTTTAAGAATTGTAAGCCATAACATCCAATCTTGTCTTTTTCTTGTTGTATTAATGGGTATTTTGCCAAAAAATGAGGTGTCATAAATGGCTGTTAGATTTCCTATATAATTGCAAAAAAACAATTGTAAATAAGTCAATTTCAAAGGTGCCTTGACTATTTTATTTAATGATCCGTTATTTTCATCGATACAATCATAAAAGGAAAAGGTAAAAGCAAGATTATGAATTGTCATAAACGCTAATTGCTTTTCTAGTTTATTGTTTTTCCATAAATCATCGGCATCAAGAAAAGCAATGTATTGTCCTGTGGCTTTTGACAATGCAAGATTACGAGCGACTCCCGTTCCAGCATTAACTTTTAACTTTAATAATAAAATCCGTGGCTCTTTTACAGCAATTTGTTCAATGATACTAACGGTTTGATCATTTGAGCAATCGTCTACAATTATAATTTCCCAGTTTGTGTAGGTTTGCTCTTGTACGGATATTATTGTTCTTGCAATAAACTTTTGAGCATTATAACAGGGAATTATTATGGATACCAAATGATTTTTCATGGTTAATATGCTTTATCATCCCCTACTATTGAGTTGTAAACAGTAAGATAAATGATTTTAAGATCTAAAAGCAATGACCAATTTTCTAAATAAAAGATGTCGTATTTAACCCTAAAAACAATGTCCTTTTCGTTTTCTACTTCACCTCTATATCCATTTGTTTGGGCAAGTCCAGTAATTCCAGGTTTTATAAAATGACGCACCATGAATTTATCTATTCGTCTGGCATACATTTCTGTATGGCTTACCATATGAGGTCTTGGTCCTACTACCGACATTTCGCCTATTAAAACATTAAAAAACTGTGGTAATTCATCAATACTGGTTCTTCTTATAAATCTGCCAACTTTTGTTATTCTTGGGTCGTTTTTTGAAACTTGTTCTAAATCTGCAATGTCATTGAGTTGCATGGAACGAAATTTAAAACAATTGAATTCAAAATAATTGAGTCCGTTTCTTTTTTGTTTGAAAAAAACGGGGCCATTAGATTCTAATCGAATTATTAAAGCTAATATTGGCGTAAGCCATGATAAAATGCCTACTATAATAAATAGCGAAAAAATAATATCAAAAAATCTTTTAACTAACTTATTGATGTTGTTGTCTAGTGGGATGTTTCTTAATGAAATTATTGGGATGTAACCGTAGTAATCAAAAATCAAGTTTCTGGCGACAACCTCTTTATTGCTGGGTAAAAACTTTAGAATCTTAAGATTATTATCTGTAAAATCTTCAAATTCAATAACGTCTGAATTGGTCAAATCAGAAAGGGAACAGTAAATTTCATCTATTTTATTATCAAGTACAAACTCAAATGATTCTTGAATTTGCTTTTTTTTATTGAGTTTAAGATCAAATATTTTTTCTAGTTTATAACCGTAATCAGGATTGTCATTAAAAAAATGTGCCAATTGGTTTACACTTTTTCCATCACCTACAATAATGACTTTACGGTAGTTACCGCCAAAAACTACCCTAAAACGTTTTAGAAAATAAAAAATAAAAAATTTAGCACCTGCAATTAGAAATATAGCAATCGAGATAAATTTTATCATTTGCGAAGGTTCGGCAAACTTTAAAAAATAACCTATGTAAGCAAAATTAATGATGTTAAAAATAAAGTATTGCTTGACAATTTTTCCTAAAATCTCAATTGCCTTTGTGTACCTATACACTTCATAAAACTTTATATTCCAAGCAATTATTATCCAGGTTGAAGTTATAAATGCATGATAAAATAACCCTTCCAATTCATATAATGGCAAAAAATATGCTAGTAAATTTATAATTAATAAATCCAATGCATATGAAAATGGCCTTATATATCCTGAATATCTGCCTGTGTGATTTCGCACTTAAAAAATATATTTTGAAAAATCTTTGTGTTCTTCTTTCAATAAGGCTTCGGTTGACAATGATTTGAAATAATTGTATGTGATTATCATTCCTTCGGTTCTCGAGACCTTTGGTTCCCAGCCTAAAATCGCTTTCGCTTTTGAAATATCAGGTTGTCTTTGCAAAGGGTCGTTCAATGGCAAATCGTGGTAGACTATTTTTTGATTGGTTCCTGTAAGCTTGATAATTTCTTCCGCAAAATCTTTGATTGTAATTTCATCTGGATTACCAATATTTATAGGCATCAAATAATCTGCATGTAGCAATCTAAAAATGCCTTCGACTTGATCGTCAACATAACAAAACGAACGCGTTTGCATGCCATTACCAAAAATTGTTAAATCTTCTCCACGCAGCGCTTGGCCAATAAACGCAGGAATTACACGTCCATCATTGAGCCGCATTCTTGGGCCATAAGTGTTAAATATCCTTACTATTCTAGTTTCGACACCATGAAATGTGTGGTATGCCATGGTTATAGATTCCTGAAAACGTTTTGCTTCGTCATAAACGCCTCTCGGACCTATGGTGTTTACATTTCCAAAATATTCTTCGGTTTGTGGATGAACCAATGGGTCTCCGTAAACTTCGGAAGTGGATGCGATTAAAATTCTCGCTTTTTTTTCTCTTGCTAAACCTAAGAGGTTGTGTGTTCCTAATGATCCTACTTTTAAAGTCTGGATAGGAATTTTTAGATAATCAATAGGACTTGCGGGTGATGCAAAATGAAGTATATAATCTAAATCTCCTGGTACATGAACAAATTTTGTAATATCATGATGGTAAAATTCAAAATTTTCTAATTTAAAAAGGTGTTCAATGTTTTTTAAATCTCCAGTAATAAGATTGTCCATACCAATTACAAAGTAACCTTCGGCAATAAATCGATCACAAAGATGTGATCCTAAAAATCCTGCTGCTCCTGTAATTAAAATTCTTTTCATTGCGGTGTTTATGATTTTAAATTTAATTTTTGAACTGTAGAAACATTAAAAATGCAATACAGCGTGATAAAAAATGCTATACCTCGTTGTCGGCATAAAAAGGATTCGGTCAAAAATAAACTTATCATTGTGATTGCGAAAACAATATGAAGAAAATTTTTATTTAATAATGCATTCTTAAGATTAATATAAAGCATCGCGACTAATAGTATTAATCCTAGAAGCCCTATTTCAGCGAAAGTTTGGATATATTGATTGTGAAAATTAAATTCTCCGTAACCCGAATACAAATTGTGCTCTTTTTCCTTTTCTCTAATTTTATATTGCGAAGCATTTAAACCAAAGCCCGTAAAAAGAATATTCTGTTCCTCGAGCATTTCTTTAAAAATCCGAACTTGATAAACGCGTAACGCAGTTCCAGAAAAATAATTGTTAGAATTGAACGTCTTATCGCTCCATGCTTGACTAATACTTACATTTACCACACTATTGTTAGCTCTATTTATAGTATTATCAACAAAAGCCGTTTGATATTCAATTAAAAAGCGCTCGCTTATTTGTCTGACAAATATTAATGAAAATAATAAAACAGAACAAATAGTTGTTACTATTATAAATTTTATATTCTTAGAAGTCTCTGAAAAGAAAATGTAATAACAAATTATCAAAATAAAATCGATAATTATTATACCTTTTGAAGAGAGTAAAAAAATAAAAATTGACAGTATAAAAATCGCAACCTTGTAAACTATTAATTTGTTATTGTGGACAATGAAGTAAAATAAACTAAAAGAGGCAAAAACGGAAACATAAATTGCGTTAAGGTCTAATGAGACCAACTCATGGTAAAAAAAAACATCGTTATTTCCTGTTTCAAAGTATTTAATTATAGCTTTAATGAAGTAATAAAGAGCATAAAGAACCATACTGGAACTAAAGATTTTAATAATATATACTACATCTTGTTGCGGTATTTTTTTAATTAACAAGAAAGCTAGCGGAATCAACAAAAATAAAATTTCTTTTTGAAGACCAGTAATTGTTAGTTTAAAATCATGTGTCCACGATAATGAAATAATCATTAATAAGTAAAATAGAATGGGCAAAAACAAAGATATATTAGCTTGAAATTTTAAGTTTTTATAATCTAAAAAACAAACGAGTAAAAAAAGCATACAAGCGATGTTTCCTATTGCTAATTTTAAAGGAATTGTAATCAACATAAGCGCTAAAAGAAATACAATTGCTTTATTTTTTTGTATTAATCCCTTATTGATAAGATATGCTTTCATAAAAAAGTTTTAAGTAAGCTTGATTTATTTTATTCCAATTGTATTTGTGCTTTATTTCTTCAATGTTATTTTGTATCAGATGTAAGTTATTACTTTTTTTTATTTCATTGAGAATTATTTTCACCTCTTGAGAATTAGAAAAATAATAGGCGTTTTCTTGTAAAATTGCATAATTAAATTCATTATTATGGGCAATGATAAATGCTCCTGAAGCCATAGCCTCAAGTAATGAGGGATTTGTACCTCCTACAGAGTGCCCGTGAAAATAAAAATTTGAATACCAGCGCAACGAATTTAAATCATCCATATTGTAAATAGCACCTAAGAAACGAATATTAGTGTTAGATATATATTTGCTTTTTAAAAAACTGCCAAAATTAGTATTGTGATTCCCAATGACTAAAATTAGCTTTTTATCGCAACTCAAAACTACACCATCAAGAATAACTTCGATATTGTTTTCGGGCTCTAAACGGGCTAAAATTATATTGTAATTTTGTTCTTCTACATTGTACTTATTCAAAATTGATAACGATGGGGCGTTAAATAATGTAGCTCCATAAGGTATATATGTTGAATTTTTAGTGTATTTTTCTTTTATATAATTTTGTATTCCTATTGAATCTGAAACTAAATAATCGCTGCTTTTTACGGCAAGTTTTTCTGCATATTGTAATAGTTTTTGAACTTTTTTTGAATACTTGCTTCGTTTCCATTCTAAACCATCCATATTAGTAATAATTATAGGTTTCTTAGGCAAGAATCGAAACCAAACCGAACTACTAGTGTAACCTAGTTGTAAAATTATATCAAAGTTGCGTTTTCTTGAGTCAAGAATACAATTCAAATCATATATAAATTGTCCTTTAGTTCCTATTTTAAACTCAGGATCATAACAATGTATGAGATTTACTCCTTTAAAAATTTTATCTTGAAATGGATGGTTGTGGGAGTTGTAGACATATACTTCATGATTTTTAGTAGCCAAGTACACTGAAAAAAATTCTGCAAATTGTTCGAATCCTCCATAATGATTTGGGATTCCTCGTGTTCCTAAAATAGCTATTCTCATTTAAGTATTATTCTTAAAGGTTTTGTGAAGTTAATGCTTTTATAAACTATTTTACAACCATACTTAAAAACAACTTTTCGAAGTTTTCTACATATCTATTTTCAGAAAATTCAGTAATTGCTCTTTGATATCCACTATTACCAAATTCAATTCTTTTTTCGGGATGATTTAATAAGTATTGTAATGCTTTCTCTATAGCAAATTTATTGTTTGGTTCTACTAAAAATCCTGTTTCACTATCAACTATAATTTCTATCAAACCACCATGATTTGAACCAATAACGGGTTTTTTTGACAACATGGCCTCAACTGCAACAAGTCCAAAGGGTTCAGGTTCTAAAGAAGGTACGACTGCAATATCTATAACTTCCCAAATCTTAAAAATCTCTTTAACAAACGGAATAATTATTATTTTATTTTGTAAATTATATTGTGCTATTTTATACTTTAATTTCTCGAGTATAAATTCTTGATTTGGTGGTGGTGAACCTACAAATATTAGTTTTGTGTTTTCATTGTTTTTTACCAACTCGTTAAACGCTTCTAGTAAGATAAAATGTCCTTTCCAATGATTTATTCTACCTATCAAACCTATCATTATTTCATTTTCTGACCTTGGTAAAAAAAGATTTCTGTTTAAATCATTCTCAATATCGTGATTATATGTTTCTAATTTTACACCATTTAAAATTATTTGAGATTTAGATTTAATTTTTTCGTTAATATTCCAAAAATCTTGAGTTGCCTTAGAGTTGTATGCAATTTTTGTGTTAGCGGATAAGGTTATAAGTTTTATAAATATTTTTGCAACTATTCTTGGATATTGTATGATTTCATGTATGTGCCAGATATGTTTGACCTTACTTTGTTTAGCAAATAGAATTCCTAGTAATACCGCAAGTGTATTTGAGTATATAATATCAAATTTATATTTTTTATTGAGTTTCTTTAAGGTTGTTAATGAACTTTTAGCATCTTTAAATAAATTAAAAATAGTTAGGGGGTTAAACATTTTTCTATGTAATTTTAAAACACATAAAACATAAAATTTAATGTTTTCTTTTAAAAACTCCTCACTTAAAAGTCCATGGTTGGGTAAAATAACAATCGGATTAAACTTTGATTTATCAAGATTTTTTACAAGTGCTAGTAAAGTTTTATCTGAACCATAAAGTTCAGATGATTGATGAATAAATAAAATATTAATCATTTGTAAGGCTTAATTTATTATTCTCTTTGTCATAAATTCTTAGTGTTATAACTAAAATACATTCGAGATTTTAGACAAATTATTTTAGCTTGTTATGGATTATTTTATTTCTTTCAAAACTTTTGCAGGAACTCCGCCAATCACAACGTTTTTAGGAAAAACACCATTAACAACAGCTCCTGCGGCTATGACGCAATTATTTCCTACTTGGCAGCCATCTAAAAATGTTGCCTTTGCACCTACCCAAACATTATTTCCTATTTTTATTCCTAGTGATGTTACACCTTGTTCTCTTATCAATTTTGAACAATCGTTAAAATTGTGGTTTTCTGAATGAAAACTAATGTAAGATCCCATAATTACATCGTTACCTATTTCAATTCCTCCTGCTGCGCCAAACTGTGAATAATCGCCACATGATGAATTATTTCCTATTTTAAAACCAACTCCATATTTAGACAAATGACTTGTGCAACTTATATTAGAGAAGGCACCAATTGTTACATTATTGCCAATAATTACCTTTCTTGATGCATATCCATCAATTTGAGTATGGTTGTATATTGTAACGTTTTTTCCAAATATAATGTTGCTTGTGTTGATAATACTACAATTTTGACCAATAAAAACCTTTTTTCTAAGAAATAATATTCCTCTAGATAACATTATCACTCTTCTTAATAACGTCATATAAAACAAACTTTCAGGAATTGAAACATCAATATCATATTTTTTACCTGATTTTATTAATAATTTCTGAAAAATTGATTTTATCATAATCCGGTATTTTTACTTTTAAAAAAAATCATTGCTCCTAATATAAAAACAATTGCATCCTTTGTGTTAAAAATTCCAGTTATTGTGGTTGTAGTGATAAGAAAATATATTCCTATCGAAGAAATGGTTACAGCACATAGTCCTGTCTCTTTATAAATTGTTTTGTATAAACCTAGTAGGAAAATAATATAAAGAAAAAGACCTATTAAACCTGTTTTGTACAAAATAAATGAATAACCATTGTGTAAATTTGATATATATTGTAATCCTTTGCGGTCATTTGATAATGGCGCTTTAAATTTTAGATTTATCAAAGACCCGTAACCCATCCCAAATAGGTAACTGGTGGGATGTTCATTCATTAAGGCAAGAGCTCTTTTTGATTCATAACCTCTCCAGTGGTCCCAAAGATCTTTATGATTATTACGGTCAATTTTTGTTTCAAACAATTCTGAAGGAGCAATTTTTATTTTGTATAAAAACCCCTCCATTCCCTGTGCGTTTCTATTAATTTTAATTGTAAAGAGATAAAAATAAAAAGCGACAATAAGAAATATTAAACACGCAAAAATTTTTATTGTTTTTTTTGTTATCACAGTATAGCCATAAAAAGAAAACACAAGCATAATGGCAATTAATAACATAGTCCTAGAAAAATATAATACACAAGAAGCTAATATTAGGTAAAAGAAAAGCTTTTCGGTCAATCTATTTGAAAAAAGCTTCTGATCTTGATGCTTGTAATAAAAACTAAGGAAAAATAGTGCGAAAAGCTCAAGAAAATTATCGCGAGCATGTTCTCTTATTCCTGAAATACTATTAAAATTACTAAAAAATAGAAGTATAAAAAAATGTATAATTGCTGAGGCAAAACCTATAATTACAATCGTTTTTATAAAAATTCTAAAATCATTAATTTTTTTATAATAAAAATAGCCAATAATAATTCCTAAAAATGGCTTTATGAAGTAGGAAATATCTTTTATGATATTAATAAATTCGTATTTATGAATCAAAATACCTGTAAAACCTAAAAATAGAACAAATAATAAAGGGAGTAATATTTTTAAAAAATAAGGTGCTATTGCGACCTTTTCGGTTAGAAAAAATAAAACTAAAACCGCTAACTGAACAAGTATATTGACCTTAAAAGATGGTAGATATAATTGTAGAAAAATTACAATTGCAAAGAGTGCTGTATAAATTTTTGAAATACCTATTTTCATTAAGTAATTAGTTTTAGGCTATCTGTATTTAAAATTATATGGTTTTAAATATAATTTTAAGTTTTTTTACATATTTATTAATCTTTAGTGCTAAAAGACAACTTATTTTGAATAAACCATCTGTGTGTTTAATAAGATATGTTTCGTATCCCTTTATTAACAACATCTTTTTTGAATTATTAAATCCTACATAATGTATGTAGCTAAATTTTGGCATAAAAACCCTTCTATAACCATGATTAGCAATTTTTTTGCAAAAATCTACATCTTCTACATACATAAAATAATCTTCATCAAAACCGCCTATTTTTATATATAATTTTCTTGGAATCATCATAAATGAGCCTGCTAACCAGTCTACATCATAAATGTTGTGTGAAAAATTTCCTGTTTTAAATTCAATTCCTTTATCTAATAAATTTTTTAAGCGAAACATATTTTTAGGATTTGGAAAATTTCCTGCAGCTTGAATATACTTTTTATTACCATCTAGCATATTTATTGCAATTACTCCTATTGACTTGTCTTGTTGCAATGTATTTAATACTGGTAAAAAATTGTCTATTAAAACCGTATCATTGTTTAACAATAATAAAAATTCACCTTTGGCTTTTTTGATCGCTTCGTTGTTTCCTTTTCCAAAACCCAAGTTCTCAGTTGATCTTATGAGATTTATGTTTGGATAATTCTTGCATATAAAATTACAGCTTTCATCTGTCGAATTGTTGTCTATAAAAATAATTTCAAAAGAAATACCTTCTAAACATTGATTTATAGATTCAATACAGTTTTTAAGGAATGCTAAACCATTATAGTTTACTATTATAACTGATAATTTCATAAATTATATAAAAGTAAGGAATCCAAGTTTTCTTTTTATGTACCAAATGCAAACTGAATTCATAAGTACAGTAGTTATTAAACTTGCAATTGCAGATCCTATAATTCCATATCGAGGAATTAAAGTCAAATTGAGTCCAAGGTTCAATAACAAGCATCCCCAATTCACGTACATCAAGAACTTTTGGTTTTTTGACATATTGAGTATCTGATCTACATTTCCGCATGAAACATTAAAAAGTGATGATATTGTAATTATAATTAAAACGGAACCTCCTTCTTTAAAATTACTACCTAGGTATCCCAAAACAGAATCTCCAAAAATTAATAAACCTATAACAATGGGTATTGTCAAGAGAATAGATATTTGAGTTGATTTATGAACAACTTTCTTAAAGTTTTCCATATCATTTTGCTGGTAAAGTTCAGACAACTTAGGGCCAATAATAACATTAATTGATGCAATTACAATTAAAACTAGGAAACCTAATTTAAATGCTGCATTATATATTCCTACTTCTTCTTCAGATTTCATAGCTCCAAGGATTAATATATCGGTCCAGTTTAGCATATAAACCATAAGTCCGCTTAACATCATGGGGAAACCTAATGTTATTATTTTTCTAGAGGAAATAACATTTATCGTTTTTTGATAAGAACTAAAAATTAAAATGCTTTCTATTAATACAGTAATAGCAATTGAAAGACAATAAAACAATGTAATGTGTGTTTCATTTCTAAAATTATCATAGAAAAGGATTATTAAACATGCAAAAATAAAATTTGGAAGGAAAAAAGTTAAAATACCAAAACTCAAAAATTTTTTCTTTGCTATGAAGTAATATAAAAAAATTTCATGAATAATAAAGAACAAAAACATAAATGATATGGTTCTAAAGTGTGGTTCAAGTTGTGATTTATTAAAAATCACGGTCGCTATAAATTCTCCTCCAAAAAACAAAACCGAAATAGGTAAAATCGAAAAAAAAACAAGAATCTTTAACGTTTTTATTAAAACAGAATGTGACTCTATATCGTCAACATTGTTGCTTTTATTAATTTCTGAAATAAGAACGTTTTGTATTCCTAGTGTAGAAATAAGTGTAAGGATATGTATTATAGTTTGTATTATTGAAAAATTTCCATAAAATCCAATATTGTATAAATTAGACAAAAGCCATATTATTAAAAAACTAAACACCATCCCAAGGATTCTAAATAAAAAAGAAACACCTCCTTTATTAAGGAGGTATTCTAATATGTTTTTATTTTTTGTGTCTTTTGCAGATTGCTGCATATTATTATAAAATTAAAACTATTTTATTAATTTTTGTATTTCTACTAATAATACTTCACGAGGTATAAATAATGGATCATAAGTTACTCCTTTTGTGTAAATAGGTGTAGCTATAGCAGTCTTTCGGTCATATTTTATTTGTTCATTTGGGTTAAAATACTGATAAAACAATGTGTCTTTTGCTTGAAAAGATTTTTCGTAATAATCCATTTTAAAATTTTTGATTGCTATGGGTTTTTGATTTTTATTAGTCCCAAAATCAAGCCTTATTTCACTAGGTACTACATTTTCTGGTAAATTAAACAAAACTTGCTGAACGAATGCGCTGCCTTTAACAGGGCTAGTCACGACATGGTAAGATTTCCAGTCATCATCTGAAAATTCTTTGTAAAAAAGCTCTAAACTGTCATCTTCTTGAACTACTAAGTCTAGTTCTACCTTAAAAGTTTCGATTGGTTTTGTAATAGCTTCGGTATCAATTTTAGTTTCTTTTTTACAGGAAAACAAAATCATTAAAGCTCCAAATAGAATTATTGCATTCTTGTTAATCATCATTTTTATTTTTATCAAAAATATATTATTTTTATGTATAAAAAAATTTTAAGGTTTGTTTTTGAGTACAGAAAAGAAAAAGTTTTTTACAGCATAAACCCAAGAATTCCAATTCAATTCCTTGTCATATTTTTCTTTAGATGTTTTACAAAGTTTTTCATAACCTTCTTTATCTTTCATCATGCTTATAATTGTGTTTGCATAATCTCTTGGAGTTGCTTTATATTCTAAACAAAAACCATTTATACCATCTTCAATTATTTCAGTAACACCGCCCGTATTTGATGATAATACAGGTAACCCAAAAGCATTTGCTTCACAAAATATTATAGGAGAACAATCAGCTCTAGTAGGAACAAATAATAAGTTTGATTCCTTATAAATATTGGTTAGTATGATTAAGTCCGATTCTAAATTTTTGTTTAAAAAAGTATACGTTCTTATCTTTGAGTGCAACTTTGAAGGCGCACAACCACACACAGTCAATGTTACATCGTATCCTTCAGATAATAATAATTCAAATGTTTCCATAACAATATTACCTCCTTTTCTTTCCCAATTAACACCAATGAATAATAAAGAAAAGGGTTTGTTTGCAGATATGGATTTGTTAATTTTTTCTGGTAAATATTCATTATCTATGTTTGCACCAAATGGAATAACTACAACCTTTTCCTTCATGACATTATAGTTTTCTATTACAAAATCTGCAGCCCAATTTGAAGGATAAATAAATCCAGATGCTTTTTTTAAAGCCTTATTTTCTATAAAGTTTGATTCCTTTTGCGAAAAAGACAATAAATTTGTAAAAACATAATAATAATCTTTTAATTGTGCAAATGATGAATCTGACAAATATACAATAGGTATTTTGGTTCTTAAAAAAGCTGTTTCGGTTGAAGCCGCAGGGGCAAAAATAATATCATATTTATCTTTTTGAAGTTTTTTAGAAAATAAAATACCTAGAATTTTACTTCTTATGATAGAATGTTTGTCATTATAACCCTTATTTATTGTACGTTTCAATATAAAATTAATAATTCCTAAACCCTTTAAAAAAAGATTGTTTTGTGGGCCTAATGCGGTAACGGTTTCAAATTCATTAGACAAAACAGTAAACATTCTATTGTAAGTTCCAGACCATGATTTTTTGTCTTTTGGATCTTCAGATGTTAGAAAAGCTATTTTTAAAGGTGTTTTCATTTAAACATTGCTAATAAATAATGCTTCAAAAATCCATTTCTTAATATTAATAATTCTTAATGGCTAAGGGCTTTAATTCGTTTTCCTCAAACTTTCTTCCCAACTTTTTATAGTAATACCAAATACTTCTTTCATTTTACTTTTATCTAAAACACTATAAGCAGGTCGTTTTGCAGGCGTTGGGTAAGCCAATGTTGGGATAGGCTGTAGGTGAATTTTAATATCATTGAATTCAAATATCTTTTTAGCGAAATCAAACCAACTGCAATGCCCTTCATTACTGAAATGGTAGGTGCCAAAAAGGGCTGCTGTTTTAGATTTTTGATAATAAATGATGATTTTGATCAACACTTCTGCTAAATCAACAGCATTTGTTGGGCTTCCTATTTGATCATTTACAATAGAAAGACTGTCACGTTCTGCTCCCAAACGCAACATGGTTTTCATAAAATTATTGCCAAATTGTGAATAAACCCAAGAGGTTCTTATTATGAAATAATTTTTCAATATTGTTTGAATTGCAATTTCTCCGTCCAATTTGGTTTGACCATAAATGCTTTGAGGATTCGTAACATCTGTTTCTTGGTAAGGTGCGTTTTTTAAACCATCAAAAACAAAATCTGTAGAAACATGAAGCAAAATAGTATCGTGCTTTTTGCAGATTTCAGCTAAATTTTTTGGACCTAAAGCATTGACTTTATGAGCAGTTTCTTTCTCGTTTTCTGCTTTATCAACTGCCGTGTAAGCAGCCGTATTGATGCAAAAATTTGGTTTTATTTTCTCGAAAATGGCATCAACTAATAGTTTTTTTGTGACGTCTAGTTCTTGAGAATTACAAAAAACAAAGTCTATTTCTGGATAATTTTTTGATATATAGTGTATTGATTGTCCTAATTGACCGTTTGCGCCTGTGACTAAAACTACCATACTTTTTTTGCATTATTTAGATTCGGTAAAACTTTGTCTTTATCAGAAATGAGCAACTCGCTATCTTGTAATTGCCAATCTACATTTACTGTTGGGTCATTAAATATGAGACCACCTTCAGATTCTTTATTATAAAAATTATCACATTTATAAAAAAAAATAGCTGTTTCACTCAATACTAAGAAACCATGTGCAAAACCCCTTGGGATAAAAAATTGTCTCTGATTTTCTCCAGATAGGAGTATTGAAACATGTTCTCCAAATGTCTTGGAATAAGGTCTAAGATCTACTGCGACATCTAAAACTGCTCCTTGTAAAACACGAACTAATTTTGCCTGAGCATGAATTCCTGTTTGATAATGCAATCCTCGTAACACTCCTTTTGATGAAAAAGATTGATTGTCTTGTACAAAGTTTATTTCTTGATTAATACCGTTTTCAAAAGTGTTTTTATTAAAACTCTCTGTAAAATATCCCCTGTCATCATGAATTATTTTTGGCTCAATAATAAAACAACCTTCGAGTTTTGTGGAGATAAAATTCATCTTTGTGTTTTAAATTAAGTCTAATAAATGTTTGCCGTAACCGCTTTTTAATAAGGGCTGGGCAATTTTATTTAATTGTGTTTGATCTATATAATCCATTTTAAAAGCGGCTTCTTCAATAGAGCCAATTTTTAAACCTTGTCTTTCTTCGATAACCTGGACAAATTGGGACGCTTGCATCAAGGAATTGAATGTTCCTGTATCAAACCAAGCTGTTCCTCTATCAAGGATACTCACTTTGAGTTTGCCTCTGTTTAAATATTCTTTATTAACATCAGTAATTTCAATTTCTCCGCGATGACTTGGTTTAATATTTTCAGCTATTTCTATTACATCGTTGTCATAAAAATAGATACCCGGAACTGCATAATTTGACTTAGGGATTATTGGTTTTTCTTCGATTGAAAGTACTTTTCCGTTAGTGTCAAAATCTACTACACCATATCTTTCTGGATCGTTTACATGATAGGCGTAAATAATACCGCCATCAGGATCGTTATTGGCTTTTAATAACTTAGACAAACCTGTGCCGTAAAAAATATTATCTCCCAGAATAAGCGCTACCTTATCGTTACCTATAAATTCTTTTCCTATTATAAATGCTTCTGCAAGTCCATTAGGCTGTGCTTGTTCCGCATATTCAAAACGACATCCTAGTTTTAATCCGTCGCCTAATAATTGTCTAAAAAGTGGCAAATCATGAGGTGTCGAAATAATTAAAATTTCTCTAATCCCAGACCACATTAATGTAGAAAGTGGATAGTAAATCATAGGTTTGTCATAAATAGGCATCAATTGTTTACTAACTGCAAGTGTTAATGGATGTAATCTTGTGCCTGAACCTCCGGCAAGAATTATTCCTTTCATTACTTATTAATTGGTTATTTTTGACATTTGATTGTTGTAAAAAGACTTTAAAAATCCCAATAGTATAAAAACTATTAAAAACAATAATGGTAATATAAACTTCTTTTTTCCGGTTAATGACTTAGTGTTTTTTACGTTGATTGCCGAACTGCTTTCTTTGATTATTTTATCATACCTGATTAACAATAATTTTTGAAATGCTTGGTCGTATATGATTTGCTCTTTTGTTTTAAGCATGTCATTAAGCTGTGTGCTTTCATTGTAAAAAACCAGTTTTGGGTTGTTCTGTTTGCGTGCAATTGATTTTGAAAATCCATTGAGCAAATTATTAATTTGTGCAATAATAACATCATTTTCTTGAATTTTGTTGTTGATGTTTTTCAAAGTTGCTGATTGGATTATAGAAAAATAACTGTTCTCATTCAAATATTTTAAAATCGGTTCAACGGTAGATTCATTGTTAGTGACCAAAGCTGTTACAAAGGTTATCTTATGGTTTTTATAATTTTTACTAGTTACATTTTCTTCAAGGATCTTCTTCATGTCTCCCGATTCGGCCATTAAACGCAATAGTTCAAAATTTTCTTTTTTTTCTTCAATGAATTTATAAACATCTATCAAGGGTTCAATTTGAATTTTTTTGATGCTTTTAGGTGTTTTTATACCCACAGTTTTTCTTAGAAAAAGCGTGTCACCTTCTTGTATTTTAGCATTTATCAAATCAATTTTATCATACAAATAGTCAACTGATTCAAAATTAGGAGAAACTATAATTTCGTGATCATAAATTTTTGACTCTTGGTCCAAATAAAATCCTATACCAAAACCCACAATAACAATTACCGCTATCAATATTATATTTCTTTTGAGAAACAATAGTGATTTAAAAATCATTGTAGAAAAACGATCTAATCCTTTTCCTATTTTTTTTGAAACAACTGTTAAATCAATTTCTTGATCTTCAGTAACTTTTTTGGGGTTTTTAGCCATAAAATTTATTTTAAATTAAAAATTTGTTCTAATATTTTAATTGTAATCAAGTAAGTAGGTTTTACCCCTGTTGTTCCTAATCCTCCGGAGGCTAGCGTGCTTCCTGTTTCCAGTGGATTATCTGAAGCGTAATATGCATACCTAACTTTTACATCTGGATTGATGCTTTTTCTGATTTTTGATGCTGATTGTATGGCTTTTTGATAATAGGCACCTTCCATTTCAAGACCAATAACACCCCAAGTAGATTCGTGAAAAAACTTGAGTAAATCTTTGTTTTGTAATGACGTTCCTAAAACGGTAACCATAGGTCCCTCAAAAACTGCAATGTCATTTCCTTCTAGCATTTTTGCGGTAAGCTCATTGTGAAAAAAGTAATTGTCTGCTGTTCCTTCATTAATATGCGCCGATGGTATCATAATATCACCCTTTCCTCCTTCAAGAATTCCTGCTTTACCCATTATCGAAACTGAAACTACATTCAATAAAATTTTCTTGGTTTTTGATTCCTGATATGGTTTCAACAATTCATCAATAGTTTCATAAGCTTGCTCACCAAACGCGTAATCCATAACAATAATTACCGGTTTACTTGCCTCTAGTTTTGCACTTGGGAAAGAAGATTTCTTCCAATCAATTTTAGCCGTGTCAAAGATTTGTACATCAATATTGGTTCCTGAGGTGTCAGGAAGTGAAATCATTCCGTGCTGTTTTGCAAATTCTTCTACTTTATCTCTTATATCATGAGCGCCTTGTTTGCTTAGCTCTTCATAAATAAAGAAATCAGTTTTATCCTTAAATTTAGTTTTATGAACATGCGTTGCAAAAATAGAATTCATAACAGAGTGCATATTGGCACTAATGATATGAATAGGTCTGTCTAGCAAGTCATTTTCCTTAAGCACTTCTTTAATATTTGTTGCCCAGATTTCACCATGAATATGATGTCCTAATCTTTCTCTCAAAATAGGGCTAAAGGTGATCGTACGTTTGTTATTGTCTAAAACTTCTTCTAAAGCTAATTTTCCTAACCAAAAAATAATATGCAAGAAACGATCTGGTTTTTCGGTCGTGCCAAAGTCATCATAAATACTCAAAACCTCAGAAAATGTTCTTCCTAAAATATTAGCCGTGTGCGAAATCGCTTTTTCTTTTTCAACAAGAGTAAGTTTTTTATTAGAAAGTACTGCTTGTCCTAGTTTTTCCCAATCTCTTGATACTTTACCTTCATCATCAATTAAAACACGGTCTTTAATTTTATGGGATTCTATAAAAATAAAAGTCAAATGCGTTAAAATATCATAAATGTCTGAACGGCCACGAGTAATTTCAACATTCATTTGCTCTTCATCAATTCTGTAACAATTTCTTCTTCTCTTAGGAGGAATTATTGCTTTAAAATGGGATTTTGAATAGCCTTCATCTGAAGTTAAATTGATAAAACGACACTCTTCAATCCCTACTGGAAGCCTTTCTATCACATACAAAAGTCCGGATAATTCTACTTTCTCTTCGGCAATTGTACCATAAATTTCTGGTCTTAACGATAACAATGCTTCTCTTAATGTTTCTCCCGAAACACCCATGGGTTTATAAAAACCACGGTTGAATAAATGCCTGATGGTAATGTACAATCGTTCAATAGCTGCTGACGATTCTTGCGCCCTAGAACGCGAAATGTTTTTAATTTCTTTCATTAAAATTGTATTTTTTAACCTGCAAATGTAAGGTTTTTATTTTTTAATTATTTGATCAACAATTTTTCTATCGTTTGAAAGTCTCGGGATTTTATTTTGGCCCCCTAATTTACCAATTGATTTCATGTACTCTTGAAAACCATTTTGAACAACTTCGGAGATTTTTAAGGTACTTAGCACTTTGCCCACGATCAAATCGTCATAATACACATTTTGTTTGCGCATGGCGTTGTCTATTTTAAGGGCAAAATCATCCATGTCTTTAGGAGGATTTTCAAACTCTATAAACCATTCGTGATACGGCAATCCCTTGGATGGTGTAATTTGTGGTGCCACCGTAAATTCATTAATTCGAATAGTAGTTCCAATAATGGCTTCTTGCAACGCACTTTCTACTTCTTTACCAATAACATGTTCTCCAAAAGCCGAAATAAAATGTTTTATCCTGCCCGAAACTATAATACGGTAAGGTTTAAGATTTACAAATTGCACCGTATCGCCTATATTATATGCCCAAAGTCCCGCGTTTGTTGAAATTATCAAAACATAATTCACACCTAATGCTACTTCGCCAATAGTGTAACGTTTAGGGTTTTCTGTAAAAAAATCATCGGCTTTTATAAATTCATAAAAAATACCTGAGTTTAAGAGTAACAACATTCCTTTTTCTTTTTGAGAATCTTGGTAGGCAAAAAAGCCTTCGGAAGCGGGAAATAATTCTATTGCATCAACTTTTCGTCCAATAAGATTTTCAAACTTGGCACGATAGGGTTCATAGTTCACGCCGCCATAAATAAAAAGATTGAAGTTTTTAAAAATTTCTCCAACCGGTTTTTTGCCTTTTTGCTGTAATTTTTCAAAATACATTTGTACCCATGAAGGAATTCCAGAAATAACAGTCATGTCTTGATCAAAAGTTTCTGCTACAACTGCATCAACTTTGGTTTCCCAATCTTCAATACAATTGGTTTCCCAGCTTGGCATTCGGTTTTTTTGAAGGTATTTAGGAATAAAATGCGCTACAATTCCAGACAATCTTCCTAGTTTTATTCCGTTTTTTTCTTCCAAAACTGGACTTCCTTGCAAAAAAATCATTTTTCCCGAAACAAAATCAGCCTTCCCTGTTTCGTGTATATAGCTCAAAATGGCATTTCTAGCTGCTTGAATATGAAATGGCATGGATTCCTTTGTAAGCGGGATGTATTTTGCTCCTGAAGTTGTACCCGAAGTTTTGGCAAAATAAAGTGGTTTTCCTGACCAAAGCACATTTTCATTGCCTTTGACTACCTGATCCACATACGGTTTTAATGCTTCATAATCCCTAATGGGAACATTTTTAGCAAAATCTTCAAAAGTTTTTATGGATTCAAAATTATGGTCTTTGCCAAATTCAGTATTTTTAGCTTGACACAACAATTGTTTGAATACTTTTTGTTGGGCTGCAACAGGATTATCAACCCATTTTTGGTTTTTTAGATGTATTTTTTTAGCAAACAGTTTTGCTGCAAATGCTTTTATCATGTTTATTGAAATTCTATAAATTGGGTGGGGTCAATTGGGTAACCGTCTTTCCAGAGTTCAAAATGCAAGTGAACACCCGTTGATTGCTCTCCGGTTGATCCTGCAATGGCTATGACTTCTCCAGTTCTTACATTTTCCCCCTGTATTTTTGTAATACTTTCACAATGTTTGTAAGCCGAGATGATACCATCATTGTGTCTTATAATTACGATGTTTCCGTTAGTCGGGGTCCAATCGGCAAAAATAACCGTTCCGTTCGCGATAGATTTTATTGGCGTGTTTTTAGCCAAAGCTATATCTACAGCAAAGTGTTTGTTTTTTGCATTATAATTTTCGATAATATCTCCTTTTACGGGAGAAAAAAGCACCATACTTACCCTAGGTTTTGCTTGTTCAAAAAGATTGTATTTGTCTTCTCGAGCAACGGTTTCTCGAAGTTTGAGCTCTTTGTCAGATGGTAATAAATTTGCTGTAGAAGGATCAATTATAGTTGCTGCAATTATAGAATCTTTATTGAATTTTGCAAAGTCTAAATCTCCCATCAAAACTTTTTTGATAGAAGTAATGTAGGCCTCATTTTTCTTTAATGCATAGGTTAACGAATCCGATTTTAGAGACAGTTCCGTTGCTTCTTTCTTTAATTTTGTAGAAGCATAACCAGGAATATATTCTCTTAAAGGTGTAAATGCAATTATAAACGTAGTGACAAAAATGATAATAATAGCGCTCAAACTTACTACTACAAAAACATTCATAAGTGTCAATTTTAAAGAAAAAACTTCTTCAAAACTTTCTTCATTAAGAATTACCAATCTGTTTTTTGTGAATAATTTCTTTTTTAAAAGCTGCCGTTTGAGTCTTTTGTCGGACATAACTATTGATTATTGAACAAATATAAGGATTTAAGGGTTTGAAAAATACTGAAATTTGGCAAAAATGGCTTCTTAACAAAGGTTTAAAAACGGAATCTAAATCTTAACGTTCTTTAACTATAAATATTTTGTCTGTAAACAAAAGTTAATCTTTTTCTATTTATCTTTGCAAAGTATTTAAGGTTTAGAAATTATGAACTTATTGACAATATTTATGGGAAGTTTTGGAGCAACAGAAATAATTTTAATTATAGCGGTAATTTTATTAATGTTTGGAGGTAAAAAAATTCCAGAATTAATGAAAGGTTTAGGAAACGGAATCAAAGAATTCAAAAATGCTTCTAAAGATGAGCAACCTGCTGTAAAAAAGGAAGAAGAAACAAAATAACAAAAAAGGCTTTTCATAATGAAAAGCCTTTTTTTATGTCTTTTAAATCACCATCGTTAGCTGTATTCGTTTTCTGTCTTCGTCCACCTCAACAACTTTTACTTGAACGTGTTGGTGCAGTTTTACCACTTCATTTACATCCGATACAAAGCCTGCTTTGAGCTGTGAAATGTGTACTAATCCGCTTTCTTTGACACCAATATCTACAAAACAACCAAAATTAGTAATGTTGTTTACAATTCCTGATAAAATCATTCCGGTTCTTACATCTTTAATAGTCTTTACATTGGGATCAAACTCAAAAATATTAGCCGATTTTCTTGGATCTAAACCTGGCTTTTCGAGCTCTTTGATAATATCTTTTAAAGTGAGTAATCCTATTTCTGGCGTAATGTAATTTTCTGGTTTTATAAGTTGGGTTTTTTCTTTTTTACCTATTAACTCATTTACAGAAAGCTTCAAATCTTTTGCCATCTTTTCAACAATAGCATAGGTTTCAGGATGTACAGCAGAGTTGTCTAATGGATTTTTAGCATTGGCAATTCTTATAAATGCAACGCCTTGTTGGTAGGCCTTTTCGCCTAAGCGAGGCACTTTTTTGAGCTGCTTTCTGTCTTCAAAAGGACCATTTTCTGATCGGTACGCAACAATATTTTCGGCCAACTTCTCTCCTATTCCGCTCACGTAACCCAACAAATGTTTGCTAGCAGTGTTGATATTAATTCCTACTGAGTTTACACAACGAATTACTGTATTGTCCAATTCTTCTTTAAGCTTATTTTGATCCACATCATGCTGGTATTGCCCCACTCCTATTGCTTTTGGATCAATTTTTACCAATTCGGCCAAAGGATCAGAAAGGCGTCTTCCTATAGAAACAGAGCCACGAACCGTAACATCATAATTAGGAAACTCTTCTCTTGCAATTTTTGAAGCCGAATATACTGAAGCTCCCGCTTCTGAAACAATAAATACTTGAACAGGTTTGTCGAAAGCGATTTTCTTAATAAAAAATTCGGTTTCGCGACTAGCCGTTCCGTTTCCAATAGAAATCGCATCAATGTTATAAGCATTAACCATTGACCGAATTTTTTTCATCGCCATAGCGGTTTCATTTTGCGGCTGATGCGGAAAAATCGTTTCGTTATAAAGCAAATCTCCTTTTTCGTCGAGACAAACTACTTTACAACCTGAGCGAAAACCTGGATCGATTGCTAAAATTCTCTTTTCTCCTAATGGTGGAGCCAATAGTAACTGACTCAAATTATTGGCAAAAACTTGTATGGAATTGCTATCGGCTTTGGCCTTAGCCTCTTGCAAGGCTTCGTTTGAAATGGCTGGATTAAGCAATCGCTTGTAACTGTCTTCAATGGCTAACTGAAGATGTGGCGTAGTGCTGTTTTGATTTTTTATTATTAATTCATCAATGATATCATACGATTCATCAATATCTACATCAATTTTGGATTTTATAAAACCTTCATTTTCTGCGCGAAGCATCGCCAATAATCTATGTGAAGGTGCTTTTGATAATGGTTCTGACCAATCAAAATACTGACTGAATTTTTGAGCAGCTTCTTCGTCTTTTTTTGTTTTAACGACTTTTGTAGTGATGACTGCTTTTCTTTGAAACAATCTTCTTAGTTGTTTTCTAACATAGATATTTTCATTAATCCATTCGGCAATTATTTCTCTAGCACCATGCAATGCGGCATCTTCATTGATGATATTTTCATTAATATATTGTGTCGCCATAAAATCGACATCGTCATTGTTTTGCGCCATGATTATTTTTGCTAACGGTTCTAATCCGTTTTCGCGTGCAACATCTGCTTTTGTTTTTTTCTTCTTTTTATAAGGCAAATACAAATCTTCTAGATCTTGTAAATCAAAACTTTCCAGAATTTTTTTATTTAGTTCAGCGGTTAGTCCATTTTGTTCTTCTATAGACTTTAAAATAGCTTCTTTTCTTTTTAAGACAACCTCATATTCTTTTTGGAATTTTGCAATTTGCTCAATAAAAACTTCGTCAAGATTGCCTGTTTTGTCTTTTCGGTATCTAGAAATAAAAGGTATTGTACAATCTTCCTGTAATAATTGTACCGTATTTTGAATGTTAATTGGGGCTGTGGCTACAAACTTGGAGATAAATTGAATATTGGTCATTTGGAAAAAGAAAAAATTTAAAAATTATTTGCGTAATAAACGCCGTTAACAACTAATCTTATCTACCCTAATTTTGTGCCTTCCGCCTTCAAAATCAGTGTCTAAAAAAACAGTTACCATTTCTACCGCTTGATGAACTGATACAAATCTGGCAGGAATACTTATAATATTAGCATCGTTGTGCTGTCTTGCGAGCGCAGCAATTTCTCTTGTCCAACACAAAGCGGCTCGAATTTTTGCATGTTTATTAACTGTCATTGCAATTCCGTTTCCGCTTCCACAAATTACAATTCCAAAATGGGCTTTTTCTTCCGCAACTAATAATGCAACTGGATGCCCAAAATCTGGATAATCTACGCTATCGTTTGTATCAGTGCCAAAATTTGTTACCTGATGTCCTTTTGCTTCAAGCATATTAACAATCGCTTGTTTGTATTCTGGTCCAGTGTGGTCATTTCCTATTGCTATTTTCATTGTATTTGGGTTATGTTGTATGCAAATTTAAGGAAACAATCAATGGATAAACAGGTTTAGTAAACAAATTTGAAATCAAAAAAATGTTTTAGTTATTTTTTGATTATCTTCCAGATTACTATGTACTTAGACATTTTTAAAAATTTATATAAATACATAAAGTCTTATAAATCAGTAGTTTTTTAATAAGATATTTGTTAAAATTTTACATTGTTAATAGTAAAACGTAATTATTTGATAATCAGTTAACTTTAAATTAACCTAGATTGTTTATAACTTTAGATAGAAAATTAGAACTTTTTTGAAGTTGTATTTAAAAAAACAGTAATCCAAAACTGAGTTATAAAAACCTAATTTAGTTAGAGTTATTTTTATAAAAGTTATGAATACAAAAATGATTGTTTTTAACAAAAATTGACTTTAAAAGTTATTTACAAATTATACTTTTTTAAGTTTATAAACAGTTGTTAATAATCTATTAAAAATCCTTAAAAATGAATTGTTTAACTACAAATAAACATGTTAATAAATCGTTATAACAATGTAAAACTACTTATGTGCACTAAATTTTAAAAACTTATTGTAACTATTAACACACTATAATAACCATCAAAAATTAATTTAAAATTCCTTTTTCTTTTTGTTATTTTTAATATGTGTTGAAAACTATTTAGTATTTAAACTATTTTTAAATTATTGTCGTTGTTCAATTCATTCAAAATCGTTTGAACAGTTTCAAAATCGTTTATGTGTACTTTTAATCTTATTCCGCCTAAAGCATTAGAATAAAATGGTATTACCGATAATGTTGCTTCATTTTCAAATAAATAAGGAATGTTTTCTTGTTCTAATCGGTGTTTAAGAATTACTATTTCATGAACATAATTAAAAACTGCTATTGTTTCAAAATCTTCCATCTTTGTAATTTTTATAAATATAAGAAAGTTATATTTTCTTTAAAACTAGAAACTATCAATTGATTACTGTTAAGTATTTTGTAATTTTCAACATTATTAAAAAGTATTATGAGTAAAAAGTTAAGAAAGCCAGTAAACAATGAAAAAGATTTTGCTGCAAATATTTTAAAAGTGCTATCACAAAACGCTAATAAACTATTCAATTATAAACAAGTAGCTGCCAAGTTAGAACTAGACGATACACAAAGTCGCAATCAGATTATAAAAGATTTAAAAATACTTGCTTCACAAAAAAAGATTATTGAAACTGAACCAGGAAAATATTTAGTTGTTCGGGAAAGTAGGGATTATTACGAAGGCAAAATAGACATGACTTCTAGAAAAACAGCCTATTTTGTTTGTCCTGAGTTTGGAGAAGATGTTTTTATTCCTACAAATAATTTGAACCACGCTCTTGATAAAGATATTGTAAAAGTTTACATTTATAATAGAAGAAGAGGTAAAAAACCTGAAGGTGAAGTAATTGAAGTTCTAGAAAGAGAAAAAACGGACTTTGTAGGTGTGATTGACATTCAAAAGAATTTTGCTTTTGTATCTACAGCAAATCCTAAAATGTATACGGATATTTTTATTCCAAAGGATAAAATAGGCGAAGCCGAAAATGGTGATGTAGTTTTAGTTCACATTGAAGATTGGCCTAAAAAAGCTGATAGTCCCTTTGGCGTTGTTACTAAAGTTTTAGGAAAACCAGGGGAACACAATACCGAGATTCATGCCATTCTAGCCGAATATGGTTTACCATCTGAATTTCCTATTGAAGTGGAAACCTTTGCTCAAAAAATAGATACTTCAATTCAAGAATCAGAAATTGCAAAGCGTCGTGATATGCGACAAACCTTGATTTTTACAATTGATCCAAAAGATGCAAAAGATTTTGACGATGCATTATCTTTTAAAATTTTAGAAAACGGAAATTATGAAATAGGCATTCATATTGCAGATGTTTCCCACTATTTACAAGAAGGAACCATACTTGATGATGAGGCTTACAACAGAGCAACATCAGTTTATCTTGTCGATAGAGTAGTACCTATGTTGCCAGAAGTTTTATCAAATTTTGCTTGTTCTTTGCGTCCAAATGAAGAAAAATATACTTTTTCTGCCATTTTTGAATTGACTAATAAAGCCGTGATAAAAAACCAATGGTTTGGAAGAACTGTTATTAACTCTAACCAACGCTTTTCTTACGAAGAAGCACAACATATTATTGAAACAAAAGAAAATGTGATTCCTCTTGAAACATCCATTACAGGTGCTTCTTACGTGGTTTCTGATGAAATTGTAAATGCTACCTTAAAACTGGATGAATTGGCTAAAATCATGCGTGAAAGACGTATGAATGACGGTGCAATATCTTTTGATAAAGTAGAAGTTAAATTTAATTTATCTAACACAGGAAATCCCGAAGGTGTTTACTTTAAACAAAGTAAAGATTCCAATCATTTGATAGAAGAATTTATGCTACTTGCTAATAAAAAAGTAGCTGAATATATAGGTAAACAAAAGAAAACCTTTATTTATAGAATTCATGATGAACCTAATGAAGATAAATTGTTAGCTATGTCTGAACTGATAAAAAAGTTTGGTTATACCGTTGATTTTAATTCAGGTTCAGTTGCACATGCTTTGAATGAATTGATGAAAGAAGTTAATGGCAAAAAGGAGCAAAATTTAATAGACACATTAGCAATTCGATCTATGAGTAAGGCCATTTATTCTACTGATAATATTGGTCATTATGGTTTGGCTTTTGATTATTACAGTCATTTTACATCACCAATTCGTCGTTATCCCGACGTTATGGTGCATCGTTTATTACAATTTTACTTAGATCAAGGTAAATCAGCCAATCAAGAATTGTATGAATCGAAATGTTTGCATTGCTCACAAATGGAAGGTTTAGCCACTAAAGCTGAACGCGATTCTGTAAAATATATGCAGATAAAATACATGAAAGACCACATGGATCAAGAATTTCTTGGTGTGATTTCTGGCGTTACAGAGTGGGGTATATTCGTAGAAATTATAGAAAATAAATGTGAAGGAATGGTGCGTATTCGTGAAATAAAAGATGATTACTACACATTTGATGAAAAACAATATGCGCTTGTAGGTGCTACAACTAAATCTTTATTACAATTAGGAGACGAAATTTACGTTAAAGTTAAGAATGCTGATCTAGTAAAAAAACAGCTTGATTTTCACTTTTTAAGAAAAAACGAATAAAACCATATGCCATGAAAAAATTAATTCTCACAATACTACTTTTAGCAACCGCAATTTCTTTTTCTCAAACTAGTAAAGTTCTTGGAGACTTTGATGAAGTAAACGTTTTTGACCGCATTAATGTAACTTTAATTCCTTCTTCAGAAAATAGAATAGAAGTTAATGGAGACAGAAACAATGAGGTAGAAATTATCAATAAGAATGGTGATTTAAAAATAAGAATGGCATTCAAAAAGCTATTAAATGGCGAAACTATTGATGTAAAATTATACTTTAAAAATTTAGAAGCAATCGATGCAAGCGAAGGTTCAATTGTGATTTGCAATGAAATTTTAAAGCAAACCGCTATAGGAATCACTGCAAAAGAAGGTGCCGAAATTAATCTTAAACTGGATGTATTGAAAGCAAAAGTTAAATCAGTTACGGGAGCCAAAATAGCACTTTCTGGTCAAGCCAACAACCAAGAAATAGCCATTGGTACAGGAGGAATTTTAAATGCAAATGACTTAATCACAACACAAACTACAGTAACAATAACAACAGGAGGCGAAGCCACGGTAAATGCAACAGATCTTGTTGATGCAAAAGTAAGAGCTGGAGGATCGATTATTATTTATGGTAAGCCTAAACAAATCTACCAAAAAACCGTTTTAGGCGGCACAATAGAAGAATTTAAAAGATAAATTCTTAATTATAAATTTTAAATTATATTTGTGTTGGTATATTATAATTTCCCCAATTTAAAATGTACTAACACAAAACAAAATTTATAATACTACTTAATGATTCAAGATATTTTCTTAGCCATTCCTTTAGGGATTTTATTATCCTTTATGATTGGACCAGTTTTTTTTGTAATACTTGAAACTGCTGCTGTCAAAGGATTTAGAGCAGCTATGGTATTTGATTTTGGTGTTGTCACTGCTGATTTGGTTTTCATCGCTTTAGCTTATTTTAGTAGTTATCGTTTAATCAATAATATAAAAGATGAGCCTGCTTTATTTATTTTTGGCGGTCTAATTATGGTGACTTATGGCATTATTACTCTTATAAAATTAAAAAAAGTCACTAGAAATTCAGATGACAATATTGAAATAGAATTGATAAAAAAAAACTACAAAAGCCTATATTTTAAAGGTTTTTTATTGAACTTTATTAATGTAGGCGTATTGGGATTTTGGCTTTTAATTTTCCTAACCTTCGGTCCACAATTGCAACTTAAAACTTCGAGATTGACTCTTTTTTTTGCTTCTGTATTAGCTACTTATTTATTTGTAGACATGATCAAAATGCTTTTGGCCAAGAAGTTAAAAAACAAAATGACACCAACCAATATTTTAAAAATAAAGAAGTTTACGAGTATTTTATTGATTGTCTTTGGAGTTTCCATTATGTCGCAAGGTTGGTTCCCAAGCAACCAAAAATTGGTAAAAAAAGCTTTAGAAAAAATAGAATCTACTGAGAATAAAAGATAAACAATTACTATAATTTTAATAATCAAACGAAAAATGTCTTCCAACTATTTTTTAAATACTGTTGATAGATGACGGATTCGAACCTTTTCCTTAATTAATTTTTCTTAAAAATTAGACATAAAAAAACCTCCAAATTACTTTGAAGGTTTTAGAGGCATCGTCCGGATTCGAACCGGAGTAGGAGCTTTTGCAGAGCCCAGCCTAGCCACTCGGCCACGACGCCTTGTTTTACAGGTGTGCAAATGTAATTAAAAAGTTTAAAGTTTTAAAGTTTAAAGTTTAAAAAGTTTAAAAAACAATTGTTGTTAGTTCCTATATTCTTCCATTTCAATGGTAACTTGCTCAACATCGCCACCAATAGGCGGATTTACTTTAGAAACAGCAAGTATAATTCTTGAAACTTCAGGTATTTCTTTAAAAATCCTTAGGTTTATTCTATGCGCTACATGTTCCAATAAATTGGATCTTATTGCCATTTCTTCGACTACAATTTGGTTCAATAGTACGTAATCAACAGTATCTTTTAAATCATCTGAAACAGATGACAATCTCAAATCAGTTTTTACCTCCAGATTTACTATGTAATCTGATCCTATTCTACTCTCTTCTACCAAACATCCGTGGTAAGAAAAAGTGCGAATGTTTTTTAATTTTATAATTCCCATTTTATAAATCTTTTTTTAAAGTTTAAGGTTTAAATTTCTTGGGACAACTTTAAACATCAAACTTTAAACCATTTTTTTATCTTTGCTAAAATAAAACAAAAAATGGCATCAGAAGAGAAATCACTTCACTTTATAGAACAAATTATAGAAGACAGTTTAACAAGCGGATTTCCTCAAAATAAATTGCGTTTTCGTTTTCCTCCAGAACCTAATGGCTATTTGCACATTGGTCATGCCAAATCTATTTGTTTGAATTTTGGTTTGGGATTAAAGTACAATGCGCCAGTTAATTTGCGCTACGATGATACGAATCCCGCTAAAGAAGAGCAAGAATATGTTGATGCCATCAAAGAAGATCTACTTTGGTTAGGTTTCAATTGGGCAGAAGAACGCTACGCATCCGATTATTTTCAACAGTTATACGATTGGGCAATTGCAATGATTAAAAACGGAAAAGCGTATGTAGACAGTCAATCGTCCGAAGAAATGGCCATTCAAAAAGGAACACCAACGCAACCTGGAGTGGATGGTCCATATAGAAATCGTTCAGTTGAAGATAATTTACAACTTTTTGAAGCTATGAAAAACGGAGATTTTCCAGAAGGAAGTCACGTTTTAAGAGCTAAAATTGATATGACTTCTAAGAATATGTTGATGCGTGATCCATTGATGTACCGCGTTTTGCACCGTCATCATCATCGAACAGGAAACGATTGGAAAATCTATCCAATGTATGATTACGCACACGGAGAAAGTGATTACATGGAACAGATTTCTCATTCAATTTGTACATTAGAATTTGTGATGCACCGCGAATTATACAACTGGTTTTTGGACCAAATTTATGATGCAAATCAAGTGCGTCCAAACCAATACGAATTTGCTCGTTTGAATTTGAATTATACCGTAATGAGCAAACGAAAACTACTACAACTTGTTGAAGAAAAAGTTGTTAATGGTTGGGACGACCCTAGAATGCCTACCATTTCTGGGTTGCGTCGTCGTGGTTATACAGCAAAATCTATTCGTAATTTCTGTGAAACTATTGGCGTTGCCAAACGTGAAAATGTAATCGATGTTTCGCTTTTAGAGTTTTGTTTGCGTGAAGATTTGAACAAAACTGCGCCGAGAGTTATGGCAGTTCTTGATCCGGTTAAGTTGGTAATCACCAATTATCCTGAAGGAAAAGAAGAATGGTTGGATGCCGAAAACAACCAAGAAGATGAAAGCGCAGGTTCTAGAAAAGTGCCATTTTCTAAAGAATTATATATAGAAAGAGAAGACTTTTTAGAAGTTGCTCCAGCCAAATTTTTTAGATTAAGCATCGGAAACGAAGTACGTCTTAAAAATGGTTATATCATTAAAGGTGAAAGTGTTACCAAAGATGATAATGGAACTATTACCGAAATTCAAGTAACTTATGATGAAGATTCACGTTCAGGAAGTGGAAGTGAAGCCAGTCAAAGAAAAGTGGCCGGAACCTTGCATTGGGTCTCTATTGCTCACGCCATTGAAGCTGAAGTTCGACTTTATGATAGATTGTTTATCGACGAAGCACCAGATGCTCATAAAGAGAAAAACTTCTTGGAATTCATGAATAAATCATCGTTAGAAATTGTAAAAGGATTTGTTGAACCAAGTCTTGCTGATGTAAAACCAAACGATAAATTTCAGTTCCAACGATTGGGTTATTTTAATGTTGATAAAGATTCAACAGGTTCAAAATTAGTATTTAACAAAACCGTTGGACTAAAAGATGCTTGGGAAGAGAAAGGCAAAAAAGAAGAAAATTTATTGATGAATACCTTAAAAGAACTCAATAAATATTTGAAAGAAAAAGACGAAAACGCTGCCGAAATTATCTTAAAACCAATTGTTGAAAACATCAAGAGTATCGATAATTACAGTTTGATTATCAACACCATTCTTAAAAATATTAAGAACGATAATAATGCTTTATTATTTGCCAATTTGGTTTTGCAACATTCGGAAAAAGTAACTGCAAAAGATATCGAAACCGAACAATTAAATAAATTATATTCGATGTCGTTAAAAAGTCAATTGTTCTCGGCAAGAATTTCGGCAATTGAAAATTTAAAAAATGATGTAATGAATTTTAAAGATTTTCAAACTCAATTATCAGAATTAAAAAATTCAGAGCAAAACGAAAAAGTTTTAGAAGTGTTGAAATCATTATAATTTTATTTAATAGATTTTTCAAATAGAAAGCCAGCAGAAATGTTGGCTTTTTTATTATTGTAATTTACTATTAAATTTAAAAAAACCATCATTTTTTACTATTAAAATCGACTTTATTTAATGCGTTTTAACGATTGAATTTTATATTTCCTACTATCTTTATAATTAGTTAAAAATTGTTTTTAAAATCGCTTTATTTTCAGTTTGTGATGATTTTAAAGTACTTTAACGGGTTATTAACATTGAATTGTTAACAATAATTGTATTTTTAAAATATTATTAATTCAAAAGAATAAATCATGTCAAACAACACAGGAAATACTTTATTGGCACTTTTAACAGGTGCGGTAATTGGTGCAGGAATAGGAATTTTATTTGCACCTGAAAAAGGTTCTAAAACGAGAGAAAAATTAAAAGATGGATTTGATGAACAAACAAATGAATTAAAAGATAAGTTTGATGCTTTGTCAGAAAAGGTAAAAAGTAATTTTGGTAAATCAAAACTAGACCTTGAAGCAACTTTTGACGATTTGATTGCTAATGTAGATGATAAAACCCAAGACGTTATTTTGGCATTAGAAAAAAAATTGCAAGAATTAAAGAAAAGCGCTGCTGCTTCAAAAAATTAATTAACTATGGCTTTTGAAGAACTAAAAGAAAACACAGATAATATTCAAGACCAAGCGCAAGCGTATATTAAAAGCAACCTAGCATATTACAAATTGTGGGGCTTTAAGGTGGCGATGAAATCTACCACAATGATTTTAAAATTCACATTAATCGTCTTGGCTTTTAGTATGGTTTTATTGTTTTGTTCAGTTGCTGCAGCTTTTGCAATAGGAAATGCGTTAGACAGTTACGCAATGGGATTTTTAATCATTGGCGGCATATATTTAGTCTTCACAGGTTTGTTGTTTTTAATCAAAGACAAAATTGTGGAAGGACCTCTTTTAGAGAAATTTTCAGAAATCTTTTTTAATGATTAATTATGGAAACTAAAAAATATTCTTCTTACGCACAAATTGAAAATGATTTAGAAATTCTAAAGTTAGAAAAGGAAATTAATTATCAAAAATTGCTTTCGAATATTCAATTTACAAAAGAAAGTTTAACTCCCAATAAAGTTGTTACAGGATTTCTAACTGGTTATCAAAATATTTTTTCTAGTAATTTCGGAACAATCATAAAGATATCTTTGCCTTATTTAATCAACTATCTTTTCAATAAAAAAAGAGGTAATTAGCCTCTTTTTTATTTAGTTATTTGGTTGAATCATAATCTCCATTTTCACTTTCTTCAGTTGGTGGAGGAGGAGCGACATGATGTTGTTCGGTTATTGGTTTTGATTTTTTATTGTTTTTCTTCATCATTTCACCTACTTGGTTAGAAGCAGAAAATGAAGCAACCATATTATTAAGCATGTCGCTTCCCGCTTGTGGAGAATTTGGTAACAATATCAAATTTGAATTTGCGTCTGCTCCAATAGCTTGCAAAGTGTCATAATGTTGTGTTACTACTATTAACGCTGATGCTTCTTGAGAATTAATACCTACACGGTTCAGCACTTCAACACTTTCAACTAAACCTCTTGCAATTTCTCTTCGTTGATCTGCAATACCTTGACCTTGCAAACGTTTGCTTTCGGCTTCTGCTTTTGCTTTAGCAACAATTCTAATTCTAGAACTTTCTGCTTCAAATTCTGCAGCTGTTTTTTCTCTATCTGCTGCATTTATTCTGTTCATTGCATTTTTTACTTGAATATCAGGATCTATATCAGTTACTAATGTGTTTATAATATCATAACCATAAGTAGTCATTGCTTCGTTTAATTCTCTTTTTACAGCAATTGCAATATCATCTTTTCTTTCAAATACATCATCTAATTTCAGCTTAGGAACCTCAGCTCGAACTACGTCAAATACATAAGCTGTAACTTGATCATGTGGATATTCTAATTTGTAAAATGCGTCGTACACTTTTTCTTGAATGACTTTAAATTGAACCGAAACTTTCATCTTGACAAATACATTGTCTTTTGTTTTGGTTTCAATTATGACGTCTAATTGTTGAATTTTTAAATTCACACGACCAGCGATTCTGTCAACAATTGGTATCTTGAGTTGTAACCCCGAGTTTCTTACACTCAAGAATTTTCCGAACCTTTCAATTATTACTGAAGTTTGTTGTTTGACTGTAAAAAATGAGGATAAAAAAATAAAGAATCCTAAAACAATAAAAATTATTAATGCAATGTCCATGATATTTTGGTTTTTAAAAATTTATGTCAAATTACAAAAAAACACTTACTCTTAACTTTTAATTTTAATTAATTTTCATAATTACAATTTCATAATTTTTAAAACGTATTAATTTAATAATGGTTAATATTCTTTACATTAAATTATTTTTTAATTGACTGTTAATTAATGTTTTAATCAAATTTGCTGTATAATTTTACAACTATGAAAAAAGTAGTATTTTTATTCTTGTTTATTTATTGTAAATCTTTCTCGCAGTCCTTTTTTATAATTAAAAATGACAGTTCCAAGGTTTTAATCAAAAGCAACTATTTTAGGATTGATGCTTTAGAAAAAAATATTTATTACAAATCTCTTGTAAGCGATAAAGAATCCAAAATGAGTTTTAAGGAATTTGATTATGCAGAGTTGGGAATTAATAGGTTTAAAACTTTTAAATTAAACAATTCAAATGCTATTTTAGGTTTTTTTGTCCTTGTTGAAACATCCGATAAATTATTAATTAGTATTTCTAAAAAAGAGGAGTCTGAGGATAGTGACTTGACCTATTATGTTTTTCATGTTATTGATAAACAAAATACTATTATAGAAAGCTATAATTTTAATGATTCTAAAAACACAAAAAATGTTGCATTAAGAGCAGATATATATTATAAATTGCGATTTTATTTTTCTAATTGCCCTGTTTTGATAGACAGGATTTCGCGTTTTGATAAAAATGCTGTTCAAAGTAATCAAACATCTATACTTGGGTTTTTTAACACTCCTATTTATATTAATTGTATTTAAAAAAAACCCACATATTATTGTGGGCTTTTAATTTCTATAAAGTTCTTATAGCTTTATTTATTCTTGATATTGTTTCTTTTTTCCCAATTACCTCTGCAATATCAAATAAGTGTGGTCCTTTTAAAGCGCCAACTAAACTCAATCTAAAAGGTTGCATAATTTTTCCCATCCCTATTCCATTTACTGTCATCCATTCTTTTACATTTAATTCTATATTTGATGAATTGTAATCCTCAATAATTTCTATAACTGAAATTAATTGTTTCATTAATGCAGGTGTTTCTTCTTTCCAATTTTTGCTTGCTTTTTCATCATAACTAATTGGAGCTTGAAAAAAGAAATCACTCAGTTCCCAAAATTCTGAAACAAAATGTGCACGTTCTTTTATTAAGCTTACAATCTTTGTAATTTCATCAAAAGTATAATCTCTTTGAACATTCTTTGTAGCAACAATAAGGGAGAAGGTTTTAGCCAAACTTTCATTTGTTTGTTTTATTAAATATTGGTGATTGAACCATTTGTTTTTTTCTGGATCAAATTTTGCCCCAGCTTTATGTACACGGTTGAGATCAAATTTCTCCACTAATTCGTCAAGTTCAAACAATTCTTTTTCTGTACCATCATTCCATCCTAATAGTGCTAAGAAGTTGATAACTGCTTCTGGAAAAAATCCGTTTTCTCTGTATCCAGAATAGTTCCCTTCTTCAGTTTTCCATTCTAAAGGAAATACAGGAAAGCCCATTTTGTCACCATCTCTCTTTGATAATTTTCCGTTTCCTACAGGTTTAAGAATCAATGGTAAATGTGCAAATTCTGGTGCTTCCCAATTAAATGAACGGTACAACAAAACATGTAATGGAAGTGACGGCAACCATTCTTCACCACGAATTACATGTGTAGTTTCCATTAAATGATCGTCGACAATATTTGCCAAATGATAAGTGGGCATGCCATCGCTTTTGTATAAAACTTTATCATCAAGTAAAGTAGTTTCAAATTTTATATCACCGCGAATTATGTCATGAATGTGTAAAGTTTCGTTCACTGGAGTTTTAAAACGAATGACAAATTCTTCACCTGAAGCAATTCTTTTTTGAGTCGCCTCTTTTGATATTACTAATGAAGTATCAAGTTTTTCTCTATTGTGATGGTTGTAAATAAAAGTTTTTCCTTGTTCCTCATTTAGTTTTCTTTGAAAATCTAAGGCTTCGGCAGTGTCAAATGCATAGTAAGCATTGCCATCATTTATCAATTGATCGGCATATTGTTTGTAAATGTCTTTTCTTTCGCTTTGACGGTAGGGACCAAATTTTTCATTCTTTGCTGCAGTCTCATCAGGTGAAATACCTAACCATTCAAGGGATTCCATAATGTATTTTTCTGCACCTGGAACAAATCTGTTTTGGTCCGTATCTTCAATTCTGATATAGAACACACCATTATTTTTTTTCGCAAATAGATAATTGAACAATGCGGTTCTAACACCGCCTATATGCAATGGACCTGTTGGACTTGGTGCAAAACGCACACGAACTTGCTTTGACATTTTAATGAAATTTTTTGCAAAGATACAATTTTCAACTAAGTCTTCAATTTGTTATCAAATACATAAACATTTATCTTCGTTTCTTAACTAAATTTTAGCTCTTGACTATTATTAAAAATCATTATATTTATTTGTCATAAAATAAATTGCTATAAATTGGAGCCAACATTTATCATTTATAAAAAGTTAGGGTTTTTTATCAAGAAATATTACACCAATGAATTGATCAAAGGAGCAATTCTTTTTATTGGTTTAGGTTTGCTGTATTTTATATTTATTGTTTTTATCGAACATTTTCTATGGCTAAAACCTGCAGGCAGAACTTTTCTTTTTTTGCTTTTTATTATTATTGAATTGTATCTTTTATCTGTATTTATTGTTTTTCCTATCTTTAAATTATTTAATCTTCAAAAAGGAATTGATTATAACGAGGCTTCAAAAATCATAGGAAATCACTTTT
This sequence comes from Bacteroidota bacterium, assembly GCA_031413015.1. Classification (GTDB taxonomy): domain Bacteria; phylum Bacteroidota; class Bacteroidia; order Flavobacteriales; family Flavobacteriaceae; genus Flavobacterium. The sequence continues at coordinate 232,252 of JANOEE010000015.1, forward strand.
CTGATGTAAGTGATAAGTTGACAAATTTTCTTCAGTTATCGAATGAAGACAATTCACAATCAGAATTACTTTTGGCTTCGATTTCTCAAAAGGCAAATGCGTTAGCACCAATTCCGTTTTCAAACGCAATAAATTTCAATAAGAACAAACGCTATTTGCCATGGGCAATTTTACCTATTCTGTTTTTTGTATTTTTTTATATTTCTGGCAATAGTAGTATTATTAGTCAAAGTCTAGATAGAGTAGTACACTTTGAAAAACAGTTTTCTCCTCCAGCACCTTTTCAATTTAAAGTTTTGAATGCTTACTTACAAACAGAACAAGGTGATGATTTTGTATTAAAGGTTCAAACAACTGGTAAAATCATTCCAGAAAACGCATTGATTTTTATTGATAACGAAAGTTATTACATGAAAAACGCCTTTGATGGTAGCTTTGAATATCGTTTTTCTCGACCGCTAAAGGACATTCATTTTCATATTGAAGCCAACAATGTAGTATCAACTGATTATGTATTGGCTGTTATTGCCGTCCCTACAGTTGTTGATTTCGAAATGCAACTAACATTTCCTTCCTATCTTAATAAAAATTCGCAATTAATTACTGGCACAGGCAACGCAATTGTTCCTGAAGGTACAGTTGTGTCTTGGAGAATAAAGACGTTAGCTACTGAATCAATTGCATTTAGTGAGTCTAAATCTATAAAAGTTTTTACTAACAAGGACGAAAGCTTTGTCTACTCAAAAAAAATTAATCAAAATATTGATTATCAAATTATTACTTCTAATAAAGCATTAAAAAATTATGAAAAGTACAATTATCAACTTGCTGTAGTTAAAGATCAATTTCCTACACTCGAAGCCAAAGTTGCTCCTGATAGTTTAGTGACGGGTAACAATGTTATCGTAGGACAAGCTGCAGATGATTACGGGTTGTCTAAACTCCAAATTGTTTATTATCCTAAAAATAATCCAAAGGCAGTTTTTAAATCTTCATTAAATATCAAGCGTTCCGTTTTTGACCAGTTTGTGTATAGTTTTCCAGCGAATTTGTCTGTTCAAGAAGGCGTTGCTTATCATTATTATTTTGAAGTTTTTGATAATGATGCTGCTCATGGTCATAAGAGTGTAAAATCTTCTGTTTTTTCAAACAGAATATCCACAGAAGAAGAAATGGAAGACCAGCTTTTTGAACAACAAAATGACAACATTAACAGTCTGTCAAAATCTTTAGACAAACAAAATATACAGCTTTTAGAATTAAACAAACTCCAAAAGGTTACTAAGGAAAAAGACAATTTAGAATTCAATGACCAGCAAAAAGTAAATGATTTTATCAAACGTCAAAATCAACAAGATGAGATGATGAAGGCTTTCTCTAATAAAATTGCTGAAAATCTTGAGAAGTCCAAATTTGAAAATAATGATGAACTTAAAGATCAACTTCAAAAAAGACTTGAAGATACTCAAGAAGAAATTGAAAAAAATAAAAAACTTTTAGACGAACTCGATGAGCTTAATAAAAAAATGAATCAAGATGAGATCATTGTAAAGATGGATAAGTTCAAACAAAAAAGTAAGAACCAAGTTAAAAATTTAGAACAACTTGTTGAACTCACAAAAAAGTATTACGTTGAAAAGAAAGCTGAACAGCTGGCTAATAAATTAGACAAACTATCAGATGAGCAAGAAAAATTGGCCAACAATGAGAAAGAAAACAATTATGAAAATCAATCTGAAATCAATAAAAAGTTTGATGACATCATGAAAGATCTTAATGACTTGGACAAAGAAAATAATGAGTTAAAAAATCCATTGGATTTACCTAATGAAGATGAAAAGGAGAAAAGTATAAGTGATGATTTAAACAATGCATCAAAAGAATTGCAAAAGGAAAGTAAATCAAAAGCAAAGTCCAAACAGAATAGTGCTTCAAAAAAAATGAAAGAATTGAGCAGTAAAATGAAAGAGGAAATGGAATCTGGAGACAAAGAACAAATGGAAGAGGATGTTGCTATGCTAAGACAGATTTTGGATAATTTACTGGCTTTTTCTTTTTCTCAAGAAGATTTGATGAACCAATTCAAAGCTTTAAAAAGAGTAGCGCTATCTTTTAATAAAAATTTGAAAATCCAACAAGATTTAAGATTGCAGTTCCAGCATGTCGATGATAGTTTGTTTGCCCTTTCTTTACGCAATCCTAAAATCGGTGAGGAGATAACTAAGGAGGTTGGCAACATTCATTATAATATTGATAAATCACTTGAATCATTTGTCGAATCCTTAATACCTAAAGGAACATCTCATCAGCAATACACAATTTCATCATCTAATAAATTGGCCGATCAATTAAGTGAAACACTTAACAATATGCAGATGTCAATGTCGGGTACAGGAAAAGGTAAACCAAAACCTGGTCAAGGACAAGGCATGCAACTACCTGATATAATAAAAAAACAAGAAGGTCTGGGAGAAAAAATCAAGCAAGGACAAAAGCCTGGTGAGAAACCAGGTGAAGGTAAAGACGGCAAAAGTGGCAAACCTAACGGTAAATCAGGCAGTCAAAAAGAGGGTCAACAGGGTGATGATGGTGAAGGAAATGCTAAAGAAATTATGGAGATTTACAAAGAGCAAAGGCAATTGAGAGAGGCGCTTCAAAACGAATTAAACAAAAAGGGGCTAGGCGGTAATGGTCAAAATGCTATAGAACAAATGAGATCTCTTGAAAAGCAAATCCTAAACAACAATTCAAAAAAAGATTTTTCTCAAAGAATCCAGAATATCAAACAAGAGTTATTGAAATTAGATAAAGCTGTTAGGGAACAAGGTGAAGAACAAAAGAGAAAAGCAGAAACATCAATTAAGCAATTTAGTAATCAATCTAGTAGCCTTTCTCCAAGTATAAAAGATTATTTAAATAGTATTGAAATTTTAAATAGACAAAGCTTACCTTTGCGCACTAATTTTGACCTTAAAGTTCAAGAATATTTTAAACAAAAATGATAATTTTTAATTACGAAACAGATTTTGAATTAGAAGACGAAGCTTTATTATCCGTTTGGATTTCAGATATTATAACTTCTGAAAATAAGAAAGAAGGGGAGATCAATTATATTTTTTGCGACGATGATTATCTGCATAAAATAAATTTAGAATATTTACAACACGATACACTTACAGACATTATAAGTTTTGACTATTCTGTAGGCAACGAACTTCACGGAGATATCTACATATCGATAATAAGAGTAAAGGAAAATGCCCATGATTTCAAAACACCTTTTGACGAAGAGCTCAAACGGGTAATGGCCCACGGTATTCTTCATTACTGCGGTTATAAAGACAAGTTAGAATCAGAATCAGATCTTATGCGAATCAAGGAAGACGAAAAAATTACAATGTTCCACGTGAAACATTAATAGAGCACATTTTGTTTCACGTGGAACATCAGTATTGTGTATTATAATTTTGTTTCACGTGGAACAAATAAAAATTCATATCTAGATATAAAAAAGAAGTAAAAATGTTTCAAGATTTATATGATATTATAGTTGTTGGTGCTGGTCATGCTGGCTCAGAAGCAGCAGCCGCTTCAGCGAACATGGGTGCTAAAACATTACTCATAACAATGAGCTTACAAAACATTGCCCAGATGTCTTGTAATCCTGCTATGGGCGGAATTGCTAAAGGACAAATTGTTAGAGAGATCGATGCGCTTGGTGGTTATTCTGGGATAGTTTCGGATAAGACTGCAATCCAGTTCAAAATGCTTAACAAATCCAAAGGTCCTGCAATGTGGTCCCCAAGGGTACAAAGCGACAGAATGCGTTTTGCTGAAGAATGGAGACTGATGTTAGAGCAGACCAAAAACCTCGATTTTTATCAAGAAATGGTAAGTGGTTTAATTATTGAAAATGGTAAAATATCAGGCATCAAAACTTCTCTCGGTATAGAAATCAGAGCCAAATCGGTGGTGCTTACAAATGGAACTTTTCTCAACGGGTTAATTCATATTGGTGAAAAGCAATTTGGTGGCGGCAGGGCTGGTGAAAGCTCCGCTTATGGAATTACTGAAGATTTAGTCAATGCTGGTTTTGAATCAGGGAGAATGAAAACTGGAACGCCACCACGTGTAGATGGCAGATCGCTTGATTATTCAAAAATGAATGAAGAAAAAGGAGATGCTAGGCCAGATAAGTTTTCTTATTCAGACATTACAAATCCTTTAACCCATCAAAAATCTTGTCATATGACGTATACTTCCTTAAATGTCCATGACATTTTAAGAGAAGGTTTTGATCGTTCACCTATGTTTAATGGTCGTATAAAAAGTATTGGTCCGAGATATTGTCCTTCGATAGAAGATAAAATAAACCGTTTTGCCGATAAAGAACGTCACCAGCTTTTTGTTGAGCCAGAAGGATGGAACACTGTCGAAGTTTATGTTAATGGCTTTTCAACTTCTTTACCAGAAGACATTCAGTTCAAGGCTTTACGTTCTGTTGTAGGTTTTGAAAACGTCAAATTTTTTAGGCCTGGCTATGCTATTGAATATGATTATTTTCCTCCCACGCAATTAAAACACACGCTGGAAACCAAATTAGTCGAAGGATTGTATTTTGCTGGGCAAATCAATGGCACAACAGGTTACGAAGAAGCAGCCTCTCAAGGATTAATGGCGGGAATTAATGCAGCCTTAAAAATACAAGAAAAAGCACCGTTGATTTTAAAAAGAGACGAGGCTTATATTGGGGTGCTAATAGATGATTTAATAACAAAAGGAACTGAAGAGCCTTACCGAATGTTTACGTCAAGAGCGGAATATCGCACATTATTAAGACAGGACAACGCTGACTTTAGATTAACACCAATGTCTCATGCAATAGGGTTGGCTTCTGAAAAGCGTTTGAGAAGAATGGAGCACAAGTTGAATGAGTCTGAAAAAATGGTCTCTTTTTTTAAAGAAACAAGCATCTCGGTTGTGGAGACCAACCCAATACTTGAAGCCAAAGACACAGCGATTATTTCTCAAGGTGATAAAATGTTCAAAATTTTTTCTAGACCACAAATTGATTTAGAAGATATTTTAAAATTTGAAAAAGTCAAAACATATATTGAAGAAAACGACGTAGATCAAGAAATTTTAGAGCAAGCTGAAATCCAAGTTAAGTATTCTGGCTATATCGAAAAGGAAAGAAATAATGCGGATAAACTAACCCGTTTAGAAGATGTTAAAATCCCAGAAAACTTCGATTATGATAAAATTAAATCGATGTCAATTGAAGCCAAGCAAAAACTTTCTAAAATCAGACCTGTTACAATTTCTCAAGCATCAAGAATTAGTGGCGTCTCGCCGAGCGATGTTTCTGTGCTTTTAATTTACATGGGAAGATAATGTTTCACGTGGAACGTAATAAATCGATTTGTTTTCTTGTAAAAAACGCAAGGTATGCGCTAATCTTTCTGTTTTTAGTTAGTTGTGGCGTTTCTAAATTACGAACAGAAATACCCGATTATTTAATTGTTCCAAATGGAAAAGAAGTACTCGCTTCAAAAAGTTTATATGCATTTGTGTTTGAAAATAATCAAACAAAAATACCTTTTCAACAATATTTAGCAGCAAAGTATAATGACAATAATTACGAACAAAGAGAAATGGTTGTTATTATTGAAAAAGAAAAGTACCGACTGATTTTTTATGACATTGATGAATTTGAGAAATATTTTGGTTTTAATAACTTTATTGCTTTAAATCAGGAAATAGTTTCTAACAGAATAGGCAACCAACCTAAGTTTATAGCCGTTTCGTTAATCAGTGCCTCAAACGAAGATTGTTTACAGGAAACCTCACTATATTTTAACAATGCTACACGATTCCTTAAAAATTTAAAAGACGAATACTTAAAAAATTAATGGAGAATTTTAAACCTCAAGTTTTTTTATCAATCAAAGACCATTCTGTTTCTAAGCAAATCTTTGAATTGATTTATGACAATAATTTAGACATGCTTATCACAAATCCGAAGCCTGATGATGGTAAGTTATCTCAATATTACGAAAGTGAAGATTACATTTCCCATACCGATGGAAAACGGTCGTTATTTGAAAAAGGCTATCATTTCGTAAAAAACATTGCTCTTAAAAACAAACTCGATTTAATCAACAGTACGCATCTCAACAAAGGAACAATTCTAGACATAGGAGCAGGAACAGGAGATTTTCTAAATAGCGCAAAACAAAACGGTTGGCAAATCACAGGAATCGAACCCAGCGAAAAAGCCAAAAACATAGCGATTAATAAAGGAATTGCGTTTGCAAACAATACGAACGATTTATTTGATCAATCTTTTGATGTGATAACAATGTGGCATGTTCTTGAGCATGTTAGTGATTTAGAAAATCAGATTAAAACGTTGAAGCGATTGTTGAAAAAAGACGGAACTATAATTATCGCTGTGCCTAATTTTAAATCTTACGATGCAAAACATTATGGTGAATTTTGGGCCGCGTATGATGTGCCAAGACATTTATGGCACTTTTCAAAAAAAGCGATCCAATTGCTTTTTCAAAAAGAAGGATTAGAACTTCAAAAAGTGCTTCCAATGAAATTTGATTCGTTTTATGTATCCTTACTTTCTGAAAAATACAAAACAGGAAAAATGAATATTTTCAAAGCTTTTTGGATAGGTTTGAAGTCAAATTGGCTTGCAAAAGAAAATTTAGAATATTCTTCACACATTTACCTCTTAAAAAACGTTAAAAACGTATAGCAGCGCTAATCTTAAACATTTTCGTTATAAACAACTCTAATGTTGTAAAATTTTAAAAAAGCCCTTAAAACCCTTAATTTTAAGTCGGCTTGAATAGTTTTAAATAATTAAAAATTCATTAGCGATAACAAATGGCGATACTTATAAATTTAAATCTTAAATCAAAAAAACATTCAAAAATCTAATAAAGTAAATGCAATTTATTTTTCCTATTTTTGAAACCAATTAAAAAAATTAAAACTTAAACTTTAGAATGAAAAAATCAATAGTAATTATCGCATTAGCAATTTCATTTGTTGCTTGTCAACAATCTGCAGAAGTAAAAGAAGTAAAAACAGCTTATGTGGACACTTCAAAATTATTAGAAGAATATACTGAGGCAAAAGATATTCAAGCAAAATACAAGTCCAAATCTGAAGAAATGGGCCGTGAATTAGAAGTTGAAATAAAAAGATTTAAAGCTGATGCTGAATATTTTCAAAAATACGCACAAGCTAACGGTCAAGCTTGGGCACAACAAAACGGAGCAGCACTTCAACAACGCGAGCAAAAAATTCAATATGCACAACAAGGTATGGTGCAACAATTACAGCAAGAAATGGCTGTAGAAATGGACACACTTGTAAGCAGTGTAAAAAAACACATTAAAACTTACGGTAAAGAAAAAGGATATTCTTATATCTACGGAACCGGCGAAGCAGCAACTGTTTTATACGCTGAGGATAAGTTTGACATTACAAAAGAAATTGTTAAACAATTGAATGACAAGTACAAAGCAACTGCAAAAGAAGATAAAAAAGAAGCTGTAGTATCAGAAAAAAAGTAACAATTCATAAAAATTATACTTTGTAAAGCCTCCATCACAATAAGATAGGAGGCTTTTTTTATTGTATTTTCAACTTAAACAAGATTTAATATTTAAGTTTGTTAATTTTTAAATTTTTCCAATTTCATTGATTAATGCAAATACTATCTGAAGCTGCTGACTATACTTTAAAATTTATAAATCAAACCCAACGGTCTGTTTTTTTAACAGGAAAAGCGGGTACTGGTAAAACCACGCTTCTAAAAGAAATCATTGCAACTACACATAAAAACACAGTTGTTGTAGCACCTACAGGAATTGCGGCTCTTAATGCTGGCGGAGTTACGATTCATTCTATGTTTCAGTTGCCTTTTAATGGCTTTATTCCAGATAAAAATGCAAATGGTTTCCTTGATAATCTAAAATTTGAAACGCCTAACACATTAGCAAGGCATTTTAAAATGAATTTTCAAAAAAGAGCGGTAATTGTAAATATGGAGCTTTTAATCATTGATGAAGTAAGTATGCTTCGTGCGGATTTACTTGATGCAATAGATTTTATGATGCAAACTGTTCGCAAAACGAAACAGCCTTTTGGTGGTGTCCAAGTACTTTTTATAGGGGATTTATTACAGCTACCGCCTGTGATTCGCGATGAAGAATGGCGCATTTTGCGTAATTATTACAAAGGAAAATTCTTTTTTCATTCACATGTAATGCAGCAATATCCACCACTTTATATTGAATTATCAAAAATCTTTAGACAAACCGACGATGCGTTTATTTCGGTATTAAATAATTTGAGAAACAACCAGATTTCTGTTAATGATTTAACGGTTTTAAACCAATATGTGCAACCTGATTTTGACCTTAAAAACAACCAAGGTTTTATAATACTAACCACGCACAATAACAAGGCTGATGAAATAAATGCTAAAGCATTGAGCGATTTAAAAGAAAAACTACAAACGTTTGAAGCCGAAATAATAGGTGACTTTCCCGAAAAAATATTTCCTGTTGAATTGCATTTGAAACTTAAAGTAGGAGCACAGGTCATGTTTGTGAAAAATGATTTGTCTTTTGATAAAAACTATTTTAACGGAAAAATGGGCGTGATTCAATCACTTTCTTCCAATGAGATTTTAGTGCATTTCCCTGAAGAAAATAAAACGATAGAAGTAGAGAAATATGAGTGGACGAATATTAAATATACTGTTAATCAAAACACTAAGGAAATTGAAGAGGAAACACTTGGAACATTTGTTCATTATCCTATAAAACTTGCGTGGGCCATAACAGTGCACAAAAGCCAGGGCTTGACATTTGACAAAGCAGCGCTTGATGTTTCACAAGTTTTTCTGCCAGGACAAGCCTATGTTGCACTTTCAAGATTACGCGCTTTAAACGGCTTAATTTTATTGTCTCCGTTGAAAATGAACGGTATTGCGAATGATCAAGATGTTATGAATTACGCTTTAAACAAAGCCACCGAAAATTTCCTAGAAAACACACTACAGTTAGAAACCAAACATTTTATACAGGCTTATTTGATAAAAAGTTTTGATTGGAATGATTTGGCCCAAGAATGGCGCAACCATCAATTCAGTTACAATCAAGATGCTGAAAAGTCAGAAAAATCAAAATACAGCCTTTGGGCAAAAGAACAAGCTGGAATTATTTGGCAATTGCTTGAACCATCAAGTAAATTTATATCACAACTTAACAAAATTTTTAGAGCAGAAAACTTTGACATTCAATATCTTGCAGAAAGAGTACAAGCCGCTTTTGATTATTTTATAGCACCTATGGATCAGCTCGTTACCGAAATTTTGATGAAAATAGAAGAAGTACAACGGCTTAAAAAAGTAAAAACTTTTTATGAGGAATTGCTTATTATTGAGGAGTTGCAAATCAAAACAGTCTTGCGATTGATGCGCGCCCAATTATTAGTCGAAACGATTGCTTCTGGAAATGAAATCACAAAATCAAGCTTACAATCTGATGCAATAAAAAACTACAGGATTAATAAATTATTAGCGGTAAGAGCAAAGTTTAAGAGTCTAAATATCAATTTAATAGAAGAGGATGAAATTATAGAAAGATACAAAAATAAAAAAGAAAAGAAGGAAATTAAAAAAACCACAATAGAACAAACCTATGAATTGTGGCAACAAAACATATCGATTGAGGAAATTGTAATGATAAGAAAATTATCAATCCAAACCATTTATACCCATTTCACAAAACTTATTGAGAATAAAAGTATTGTGATTTCGGATATTTTGCCAGATGATAAAATATTGATTTTAGAAAGCGTTTTTAAGCATCAAAACGCTGCTTCTTTGAATACAATAAAAGAGGAAGTCGGAGAGCAGTTTACTTGGGAAGAATTAAAAATGTTCAAAGCAAGTTTAACTCAAAGTCAATAAGTTGAGATTTAAAATTCAAAATTTATTAACTTAACCAATAAGCCGCCATGATTGCTGGAATAAAATAGATAACGATAGTTCTTGCACCGTCATAATCTTTTGCCATTCTTTGACCGATCAATAAGAAAATCAAGGTAATACAAGAAAAAACAGCGCCGTATAAACCAAAACTTCTTCCGTTATTAATTAAGAGTTGCAAACAGCCGCAAACACACAATATTCCAGATATTAACTCTAGAATAAGTATCAAAAATAAGGCCGATGGCACCATGTTTTTGATAGGTGTTTTAGCAAAATGACCCTTGAGCCATTCAAGGTTGTCTTTCCAATACATGGTTTTATCATAACCAGATTGGATAAAAGTAGCAGCAAGAAAAACTAAAATTAATACGGAGGCAATATTAAACATGTTTTTATTTTTTATGGATTAAACGGGTCAACTTTATAGACAAATCAGTCAAAACAATCTTTGCATTTCCGTTACGCTCAATATGATAGAGCGCATCCGAAAGTTCTTTAAAGATATCATTAATATTATTTCCATTAACAAAAGGCGCAAAATTTTCTAATTTAAACTTATCTACTTTAGGCTCCATATAAACTAAATTTGGGGTATTGTAGTTCAAAAGCAAAGCCTGACGGAACATATCAATACAAAATTGTAAAAATTTCTTTTGTGTTTCTCTGCCTAAACCAGCAATTTGTTCGCTCCACGAAATCAAATCTTGAATCGCAGCTGCATTACCTTTTGCCCTAAAGGCTGCACGAACCCAGTCTACAAACCACTTTTCAAAATAATCATCTTCGCTATCATTTTGTAAAAGTTGCAATGCTTTATTGTAATTGCCTTGTGCTTGATGTGCCATTTTTATAGCTGTTTTAGCATCAATATTATGGCTATTAACTAAGGCTTCAGTAATCACAGCATCACTTAACTTATTGAAATGCAATACCTGGCAACGGGATCGAATGGTCTGAATAATATCTTCTTCATTTTCAGAAATCAAAATAAATAAAGTTTTTTCGGTAGGTTCCTCAAGTAGTTTGAGTAATTTATTAGAGGCTGCAATATTGAGCTTATCGGCCATCCAAACAATCATTATTTTATAACCGCCTTCATAGGATTTTAATGCAAGTAGTTTGAGCATTTCTTGCGCATCATCTACTCTTATTTCTCCTTGTTTGTTTTGTACGCCAAGCATTTGGTACCAATTAAAAAGACTTCCGTAAGGATTTTGTTTTAGAAATTGCCGCCACTCTGTTATAAAATCGTTGCTTTTTGGCTTTGTCTTTACACCTTCGGTACTTACTGTGGGATATACAAAATGCAGATCAGGATGGGAGAGGTTTTCAAACTTAAGATTACAAGCAGTGTTGGCTCCTGAATTTTCGGCATCATTATTGCCACAAAGTATATATTGTGCGTAGGCAACGGCTGCAGCCAAGGTTCCACTACCTTCCTGACCTATAAAAAGTTGGGCGTGCGGAATTCTTCCTACCGAAGCACTTTTAATTAAATGGCTTTTGATATATTCTTGACCTAAAATTTGAGAAAACTCCATTTAGCAAATATAATTCAATAGGTAGTAAATAACCTAATGAATCTTAGGAACCAAAATAAAATATTGAGATTTATTTAAGATTTTATTATGTTAATAAAAAATAAAAATCTATTTTTAAATCTTAATCTTTATTTTACTTTATCTTAACGATGAAGTGATTAATAATGTCGCCGAACCGTTTACTTTTGTAAAAAATCTGATTTGGCGTCATTTACCAAAGAAAAATTTAAAAAATAATTAAAACCAAAAACTTTTAATTTGCGTAAATGAAATTGCATACAAATAATATTAAAGAATAACAAGTAAAAAAAATTTACATATAAAAAAGTTATCAAAAACTTGTTAATTCGAAATATTAATATAAATTTGAATATTTAAAATCTAAATCTGAATTTTTTAAAAAAATTAATTATGAACATTAAAATTATCTTATTAAGTCTATTGCTTTTTATCTCAATAGGTAATGTAAACGCTCAAGCGGATAAAAGTAAGCCAAAAAGCATTATCAGTACAACATCATCTATAAAAACATACCACCAACAAAGCATGTTAGAAACCATGAATAAAGGTGAGCTTCAAGCGTTATATATCGAAAGAATAAAAGTGCTAATTAACACTTTGCCATATATCGCTCTTGCAACTAAACCTGGTGTTACTATGACCGACATAGGTATACCAGATGATGTTAACAACAGAAAACTTTTAGATACACAACAAGAAGAAACAAGAGTGTTTTTGCAGGCATCGGTTGATTTTCAAACTAAAATGCTTCCTTATTGTGACAAATCTAATTTGATTTTTTCTATTTTATTTTATGAATCTACTCTTAAAGAATTGAATACTATAAATCAATAATTTCACCCAAAAAACTAGTCCTATGAAAAACTTTACAAACATTAAATGGATAGTTCTTTTCTCTTTCGTACTGGCAAATGCTCAGCAAGAAAAAGGAATTGTAGGTTCGAACAACTGGCTGTCAAACTGGACAGAGTTCAAGCCTCAGAAGAAAGATTACAATTCTACTAATCAAATTTTGTTTAGTACAATAAGTTCAAATATGACTCTAACAAAGAGGAATACCTACTTGTTGCAAGGAAATGTTTATGTAACTAATAATGCTACACTTACAATTGAGCCTGGAACTGTTATTAGAGGAGATTCTGAAACTAATGGAACACTTATTATTACTAAAGGTTCTAAAATTATTGCAAATGGACTAGAAACAGATCCTATTGTTTTCACTTCAAATAATTTAAGCAGAAAAGCTGGAGATTGGGGAGGGATTATCATAATAGGTGACGCACCAATAAATAAATTCGGTGGCAGTGCAGCTTTAAGTTTTGATATAGACCAAGAATTATGCATCTATGGAGGAATTAATCCCATGAGTGATTCAGGTAGTTTAAAATTTGTAAGAATAGAATTCGCAGGAAGAAAAGTAAAAGGTTTTAAAGAATTTAATGCTTTATCTCTTGCAGGTGTAGGAAATAAGACTGTAATAGAAAATGTAATGGCTAGTTTCTCAGCAGATGATTCTTATGAAATTTATGGAGGTGATATTAAAATGACTAAGGTTGTTTCATACAAAGCTGTAGATGATGATTTTGACTTTACACAAGGAGCTCAAGTTGTTCTTGACAATTCATTAGCAATTCGTTCTCCACTTGTTTCAGGAGCAACTGTTTCAAGATGTATGGAAATTGATTCCTATGATAAAAAAGAAGAAACAGATTTTTCTAAAAAACAAACGGCTATAATTGCTAATAATGTAAGTCTAATCAACATAAGTGAAAACTTAGATGCTGATATTTCAAGTGGTTTGGTTAAGGAGTCTGTATGGTTAGGAGAAAATGCTTCATTATCTTTAAAGAAAAGTATGATCTCTGGTTTTAATCCAGCAGTAGTTTTAGATAGTAAAACAATGATTAACGAAAAGACTTTCGCAAAAGTTAAATTCGAACTAACGTATTTTAATAACTGCAAAGGAAATATCTTTACTCAGAACAATACAAATAATGAGGATTTAGAAAACTGGTATGGCAATAGTGCTTTTAATAATTATTATGCTTCTGGCACCAATGATGTAGATACCTTTATAGATATAAATAATCTTAGGGACCCTGATTTTAGAATCAGAATTCAAGCGATTACTGCTTCTAAATAATTTTAATAAATAAAGAATCCATTAAAAATTCAATATTTTTAATGGATTTTTTTGTATTTATATCACTTTAATTATCGTTCAACTGCAAATATAACGGTTTGAACAACATTGTAATTTTAAAATATGTCAAAATATGTTTTGTTATGAAAAGTAAAACTACTCTTATTTACAAAAATTACGTTCAAATTATGCTTTTTTTGGTCTTACCATTGGCCAGTACATTTGCTCAGATAACAATTAATCCCCCTACTATTGTTGCTAATCCGATGTGCGCCAGTCCTACGTTTAATCAGTTTAACATTTCCTTTAGTTTTACACCGGTATCAGGACTTTTACCTACAAATCAATTTATATTAGAAATTTCGGATGCATCAGGAAACTTTAGCGCCACCCCTACAGTGTTAGTTACTACAGGGCAAGGACAAGTTACAAGCTCTCCTTATACTTTTTCAAATGTTGCTTTACCAACTACTACTGGAGGTTCAGGATACACTTTTAGAGTCAAAAGTACCGCTCCAGCAGCAACAAGTGGACCATCTACACCAAGAACAGCTTACTATAAAAGCCAAGACGAACCTTTTTCTATCAATAATCTAGTTTCACCTGTTTCTATTTGTTCAGGAGGAAGTTATGTTTTAAGTATTGATAATCCTGGAACAGGTTCAAACAACTCACCACTACAATATCCTGCACTAACATATAAATGGTTCAAAGAACCAAGTTTAACACCTATCGCAACTACAAATACACTTACAGTTTCTCAAGCAGGCGTTTATTATGTAGAGACAAATTATGGGACTTGTACCTCTGATTCTTATTCTAACAGGGTAACAGTTAATGTAAGTACGCAGCAATCGCAAATAAATGCTTCATTAAATGTGACAAATCCAAGTTTGCTTTTACCAAGTCAAACTAAAATAATTACAGTAACTACTGATGCAGCGAGTCCTACTTTTGAATGGTATTTAGATGACAAGGTTATACCTGGAGAAACGAGTAGTTCTTATACCGCATCTGTTACAGGAAATTATAAAGTTATAGTAACACAAACTTCAGGTTGTGTTGTTTCAAAAGAATTACTTTTCGTTTTACAAAATGCTGTAGCAGTGAATATCCCAAATATTGTAAGTCCTAATAATGATGGTATTAATGATTTTTGGATAATACCCAATGAGTACATTAATTCAGGAGATACAGAGGTAATGATATTGAACGCAAGAGGAGAGATTGTTTTAAATACAAATGATTATCAAAACAATTGGCCACAAGAGACAATAGAATTTAAATCTTTAAATCCACTTTTTTATTATATTATAGCAAAACAAGGACAAGAGGTCAAAAAAGGTTCCATAACCGTATTAAAGTAACATGAAAAACAGGTTTCTAAGCATTATAATTCTTTTTTGCACACTCCAAGCATTATATTCTCAAGATAGTAATGGGGTAGTTTCGTTTGATATACCAGCGAGAAATTCATTAAAGTTTAATAAATACATAATCAATCCAACCTTTAGTTTTGTTAGAGAAGAAAATTCAATAATAAACATTTATAACAAAAGACAATGGACAGAGTTTGATAATGCGCCACAAACCTATTTATTAAGTTATTCCGGAGTGGTAAGAGAAAAAAACGGGGTAGCTTTAGGATTGTTTCAGCAAAATTATGGTATTTTAACCACCTTTGGAGCAATTGCAAATTATGCCAGAAATATAACTATAGGAGATGAGAACAACTTAACTTTTGGTATAAATCTAGCCTATATCAACAGTGGTGTGAACCAAGGCAAGGTAGTTACAAACATCCCTGACCCATCGTTAGAAAACGTACCTTCTAATTCATCTATAAGCGTAAGTCCGGGTATCAATTATGGTTTTGGTTTTTTTGATGTGGGTATAGCGGCAAAGAGTGTTGTTTTTTACAATTTAAACGCTGCAGAAATGATATCTGATGATCCTACAAAAGGTATTGAAGGGCATCTTATGTACACTGGTTTTATTGATAGTTTTGGTTTTTTTGACCAAAGCAAATTCTCAGGATTAATAAAAGCCGAAAAAAGAAAAGAAGACACTGTTTTATCAGGTTTGTTATTGTTTAATACACCAAAAGGTGGCTGGGCACAAGCAGGATACAACACACTGTACGGAATTTCGGCAGGAATAGGAGTAACAGTTGCTAATAATTTTTCAGTTGGTTACAGTTATGAAAGAGGATTGGGCGATTTATCTAATTTTGGTGCTTCACATGAAATTGTTTTGGCTTATTCTTTCAAAGCTTTCGAAGGTGGTTACGACGATGCGGTTACTTATGCACCAATTAGAAAACTTACACTTGAAGAAGAAGCCAATAGAATTGCTAGAGAAAATGCCGCATTAGAGCTACAAAAACAAAATGAATTAAGGCTGGCCGAAGAAGCCAAAGCTGTAGCAGCTGCAAAATTAAAAGCAGAAGCCGATAGAGCTGCAAAATTAGAAGCCGATAAAATAAAAAGAGCACAAGAAGTAGCAGATGCAAAAGTGAAGGCCGATGCCGATGCTTTAGCAAAAGCGGAAGCCGATAAAACTAGAATAGAATTAGACAGGATCAGAAAAGAAAAAGAAGCAGCTTATGCTAAATCTCAATTAGCAATTAATGCAAAAGCAAAAGCTGATGCCGAAAGAGCGAGATTAGAGGCAGAAAGACTGGCTAACGCTAAACTAGCAGCAGAAGCAAAAACTAAAGCCGAAGCAGATGCTAAGGCCAAAGCAGAAGTAGACAAATTATTAAACGAAAAACAACTTGCTGAAGCGAAAGCAAAAGCTGATGCCGAAAGAGCGAGACTAGAGGCAGAAAGACTGGCTAACGCTAAACTAGCAGCAGAAGCAAAAACTAAAGCTGAAGCAGAAGCTAAGGCCAAAGCAGAAGCAGACAAATTATTAAACGAAAAACAACTTGCTGATGCAAAAGCAAAAGCTGATGCCGAAAAAATTGCTAAAGATAAACTCGCTGCCGAAGCAAAAGCCAAGGCTGATGCCGATACTGCGAAATTAGCCGTCGCTGCGAAAGCTAAAGCAGATGCAGATGCTGCAGAAGCAGAAAGATTAAGACTCGAAATAGAACAAGCCAAACTTATTTCTCAGAAAGACGAGAAAGACAGATCTATGGATTACTTAGGAACCGTTATAGACGATACAAACAAAAGTTTAAAACAATCACTTGATCGCTTAGAAATTCTAACAGCTACAAAAGAAAAGGATCTTAAGGATATGAAGGAAGAAAATGATTTAAGTGAGAAAGGAATTACTTCACAACCTAAACCATTTCAGAGCGTGAATGCCGCTAACCAAGAACTTGAGGAATTAAGATTAGAAATAGCAGAATCTAGCAAAAGCCAAACAGAATTCTTAACGCAATACGAGAATTTATATAAAGAAAGACTTAAAAAAGTACCAAATAAAAATGATGCAATAAACCTTGAATACTTAAAAAATATTGAAAGATTAAAAGCAGAAAAAATAAAAGCCGAGCAGTTAAACACTGCTATTATCTCTAAATTGAATAGAATTAAAGTAGAAACGGATATAGAAAAAAAACGTAGAATAAAACGGGCCTCTTTTGTTGATGATAAAGGAAGGTATGCAAAAGACCGTGAAACATTAAAACAAATCAAGGAAACTACCCCTGTTACTTATGAAAGTTACAAAGTAGAAGATTTGAATTTTGGTGATAATGTAGATACTAACTTGCAAATTCTTAAGAAAATTGACAATGTTGCGCCAGGATTCTATGTAATATTAGCCGTTCATACCGATGTAGTGAAGAGAGATGAGTTTATCCGCAAGGTGGTAGCCGCAGGACAAACTAAGGTTGACTTCTTTTTTGATGTAAATACAGGCAAATATTTTATACATGTAAATAATAGCGATTACATAGAAGGTGCTAAAAAAGTTGTAGATACAAAAGGAAATGAAGCATACAATAGTAAAATGTTTATTGTCAAGGTTGAAAAATAAAAATGTTGTAGTACAACAACTATTAAAAAAACAATAGTGTATGCCATACATCGTTTATAAAGGTATAATTGATTTTTGTTAACAAATCTTTAATAACTTTATGTGGTTTTACAGAATTAAAATACTGACGTTATGAAATTAAAAAACTACATATCTTTATTGGCACTTGTGTTAATAGGATCTTTAAATGTTACTGCACAAGTTGGTAGAGCTTTTATACCAAGACTTCCTGCTGGAAATATACAAGTAAAAGGAGATGTTGTCTTGATAGGTAATACAGTAATAAATAAAGCGGCTACAGCACCAATATTTAGTCCTTCACCACCAGTTAATGGGGTTACATATACAGGAACAGTAACCAACCTAGCGACCCTTACCGCAGAGGCTAACATTCCTAATAATGCTCCAGGAAACAACAACGCATTTTCTGTAGAGTATATAGATATTGATAGCGATAATACCACTTTTAGCTCTAGTACAGCAAATTTAAATATTAACAACGCATGTAAAAGAATCGTTTTTGCAGGATTATATTGGTCTGCGATTTATCCTTACGACAGAAGTACAAATCCTGGAAATAAGTACGAAGGTTCGTTAAGAGATCCAAATTTTAATCAAATTAAATTTATGATTCCTGGAGGTGTTTATCAGGATATTACAGCTGACGAAATTATTTTTGACGGCTACAATGCTGCAAATGTTCCCAATTCTTTTAAAGATGCTCCATATGTATGTTTTAAAGATGTTACAGGATTAGTTAGTGCATTACCAAATGCAGATGGAGATTATACAGTTGCTAACGTAAGAGCCGCAAGGCAACAAAGAAATGGCGGAGGTGCTGGAGGTTGGACTCTAGTTGTCGTTTATGAAAGTCCTACATTGCCAAGTAAATATATTTCAATTTTTGATGGCTATGTAGGTGTTAATCCTGATTCTGGTCCAGGGCAATTGTTGCAAGTTGATTTTAATGTTAATGGCTTTAGAACACTCCCTACTGGCTTTCCTGTAAACGCAAGAATAGGAGTCGCAGCTTTAGAGGGTGACCTTAGTGGCACAGGCGATACTTTTCAAATAAAAGCCAATTCTGTTGCTATCTTTACACCTATATCTGATATTCTTAATCCAGCAGACAATTTTTTTAATGCGTCAATTACTAGGGACGGTGTCAATGTTACTAACAGACTACCTGATGGATACAACACTTTAGGGTTTGATATAGATAACTTTGGTGTTCCCAATCCAGGTAACGGAACAATACCTAATAATGAAACGGGTGCAACTTTGAGGCTAACCACAAGCGGAGATGGATATGGTGCCTTTGTTACAACGTTCGCAGTAGATGTTATTGAACCTAATATTTTATTAACAAAAACAGTTGCAGATAATTCAGGAACAGATGTAGGAAATGGTAACGTTACACTAGGCCAAGTCTTAAATTATACTATAGGTTTTCAAAACCAAGGAAATGATAATGCAACAAATTTTACTATTAAAGACATATTGCCTATAAATGTTGTTTTTAATCCTGCAGATTTAACTTTACCAGCAGGGGTAACCTACACCTACAATGCGGCAACAAGAACAATAATCTTTACTATTCCAGATAGTTTGGTTGAGATAAATGATCCAAGGCTTACAATAGGGATAAGGGTAAATGTGGTTGTATCATGTAACCAACTTAGTGATGCATGTTCTAATATTATTCAAAATCAGGCTTTTGCTACTTATAGAGGAAACCTAAACCCCGCTCAAATTACAGATGACCCTAGCTTGTCATCTTTTACTAGTTGTAACTTAGGAACTCCAAATTCAACTAACTTTTTAGTAGGAGTCGATAGTTGTTTATTTGCAAGAAATGAAATCCTTTGCGGAGAAAGTTTAATATTAACAGCAGCAAGCGGTTACAGTTCCTATTCGTGGACAAATTCCTCTGGAACAGTAATTGGTACCACACAATCAATCACAGTTACCCAGCCAGGCACTTATACTGCAAATAATACAGCAGCAGCTCCTTGTTTGTCAATTGTAGAAACCGTTACAGTAACGCGTTTTGGCTCAACTTTAAATAATCCAGTTATACCAAACGCAGATGAGGTAGTTATTTGTCCTAATGATGGGAAAGAGCTTCCAAATATTTTTTTATGTGGTGCTAATGATTCGGAATTGATTCAAACTAACATCAATGATGCCCAAAGTATCGTTTGGGAAAGATTGAATGAGGCAAGTTGTCCAGCTGTAACAAATACAGATTGTGCTAATGAAAATACTTCTTGTACCTGGACTCAAGTAGGAACTGGGCCAAATTTTAATGCAGACACGGCCGGACAATACAGGGTCGTATTGAGATATCAAGGCGGTTGTTTTAATAGGTTTTATTTTAATGTTTTTAAAAATGTATTTAACCCTACTGTTACAACTAGAGATATATTTTGTAATACAGATGGAGAAATAGTGGTTAACAATGTACCATCTGGATATGAGTACAGCAGGGATGGAGTGAATTATGTTCCTGGAAATGTATTTGTAATCAACACGCCAGGAACATATACCATTTATATAAGACAAATTAACGGAGGCGCAAATGCCTGTGTATTCACAGTTCCTAATATTTCAATTAACAGAAGGGTGTTTTCAGCTTCAACAATAGTGACACAACCGCTATGTAATGGAGGTAGAGGTTCTGTTATAGTTCAAGCCAATAATGTAAGACCACAGTATTATTTCAGTTTGTTTCAAGGTGCAACACTCATTAATAGTGTGGGTCCAATAACACAAAGTAGTTATACTTTTCCAAATTTAAATCCTGGCACATACACTTACAATACGACAACCGAAGATGGTTGTGCAGGAACGGGAACAGTCACAATAATAGATCCCCCTTTATTGATCGCTACAGCGGCAATTACTAAACCTTTAACATGTGTTAGTGGTGAAATCACGGTTTACCCATCTGGTGGATCACCACCATATTATTACTTTGTAAACAGTACAACAGTTTTTCAAACAACTCCTATAATAAGTACACCTACCGCGGGTACATATAATATTAGAGTTGTAGACTCAAAAAATTGTGAGTACACCATTGCTCCATTAACTATTACTGCAATTCCTAAGCCAGTTTACACCGTTACTAAAACAGATGTTAAATGTTACAGTGATAGAACAGGAGAAATTAGATTTAATATTACTAATGCAAATGGTTATACATTAGCATACAGTATAGACAATGGCGCAACATATGTTTCTAATCCAATATTCTCAAACCTTGCTGCAGGAACTTATAGAACTATTTTAAGATATTCATTGTCAGGAACAAACTGTTTTGATACAGTTCAGGTGGTAGTAATAGGACAACCTGCCTTGGCTTTAACAGCATCTGCAGGGGTGTCTGAACTAGCTGGTTGCGGACCTGCAAAAGAAGGAAGAATACGCATTACCAATCCTCAAGGGGGAACCGGTGCTTATCAATATAGCTTTGATAATCAGGCAACTTGGACAAGCGTTAATGACGCATACAAAGCCCCAGGAACATATATAGTCTATGTTAGGGATGCTAATAATTGTATATTTAGCGCAAGCGTAACAATAGACCCAGAGCCACCAGCTCCTATTATTAATGTTGATACACCTGTAGATTTTAATTGCGACGGTACAGCGACAAGTACTGTAGTAATAAATAATCCAGGAGGATCTAGTTTTAGTTATGATTATTATTTAGATAATGTTTTAAATACTAATGTTCCTAGTAATGTGTTTTTAAATGTAGGTTCTGGAACTCATGTTGTAAGGGTAGATTATAGGGTAAACACTGTGCCAACCTTTAGTAACCTTTTATCAGAAGATTTTGGAAAAGGCGGATATACAACTACACCAGGTATAAATCCTGCATATTGTTTTGAAGACGAGTCAACGCTACATCCAGTAGGATGGCCTTGCGGTAATATTAATGACTATCAAATAAATGATGGTAAATATGCAGTTGCAAGTTCTATAAAAACAACATTTGGAGTTTGGGTAGTAGCTAAAGACCATACATTACCGTCTGATCCTTTAGGTAGATTTTTATGCGTAAATGTAGGTGGAGCAGCTGGAATAGGCGGTGTTTTGTACAGTAAAAACATAAACAATATAATACCAAATCAAGATGTTAGGGTTTCGATTTGGGCTGAAAATTTAATTAAAAGTACTTCACCAGCATTAGGTGATCCAAACTTAACAATACAGTTATGGAAGGATTATGGTTTGCCATCTGCAGTACAAGTAGGAGCTAGTGTTAATACTGGAAGTATTCCTAAGAGTGAAAGATGGGAAAATTATAATCTTACTATTAATCCTGGAAATAATACCAACCTGACATTTTTAGTAAGATCTAATAGCACAGTAATAAATGGTAATGATGTACTTATTGATGATATAAATGTATTTCAGTTGCCTAAATCTTGTACAACTACAAAAAGTTTTACGATTGTTGTTCCAACAGGCAGGGCGTTTACTGCACAAATAACAAGCGTTCAAAATGTAACGTGTTTTGGTGATAACAATGGTCAAA
The DNA here is from genome assembly GCA_031413015.1 of Bacteroidota bacterium. GTDB lineage: Bacteria > Bacteroidota > Bacteroidia > Flavobacteriales > Flavobacteriaceae > Flavobacterium. Next base: position 254,520 of record JANOEE010000015.1, read on the forward strand.
TTACTATTGCCGCACAAAACTTTAATGCTGTAAATGGTTTTCAATATTCTTTAAACAATGGGGCAACTTATACAACAGTTTTTTCATCTCCTGTAACCATTCCTAGTCTGCCTAATGCAACTTATAATATTATTGTTCGCCCAGACGCTACCTCAGCTAGTACATGTTCAAAACCGTTTACACAGGTTATAACAACTCCATCAGTTATAGGAGCCAGCGCTACAATTACTAGACTTGCTACATGTACTACTGGAGCTACAATCACAGCAACAGGTAGTGGCGGTACTCCTGCATATCAGTATGAATTAAGACAATCTGACGGTATTACTGTAATCACAGCATTTAACAATAACCCTAATTTTACTGATGTACCAGCAGGCAATTATACTGTTTTTGTTAGAGATAGTAATTTATGCACTAACCCAAGTAGTTTTGCAATAACAGTAACTGCTCCACCATCTTTAACAGCTACTTTAAACAACACCTCAGATTACTGTTTTACAACAGCCAATCCAGCAACTCTTGTAGTTAATGTTTCGGGCGGGACAGGTCCATTTACCTATCAATTAGACAGTAATGCTTCAATTAGTTCAGCATTGACTACGTTTTCATTTGCTAATGTTACTCCTGGAACGCATACTATTCTCGTAACCGACAGCAACAACTGTACTTCAACTATTTCGAATATCGTTATTGCACCTGCTGTAACATTCAATGTATCTTTACTTCAAGACTTGACCTGTTTAGTAGACGCTTCCATAGGGAATCCTTTAATTGCGGGTGGTTACGGAACTCCATATACGTATACGGTTTCGTACAATTCAGGAGCAGCAACTGTAGTGACTTCATTCCCATATACTGCTACGCTTCCTGGAACTTATGTGTTTACAGTATCTGATAGCAGAGGATGTCCAGCTACAAGTAACACGATCACTGTAACACCAAAAACTACTCCAGCGCATACTACTGTTAAAACCGACATTACGTGTAATGGACTCAACAATGGTACTATTACAGTAACTGCTTCGGGAGGTTTTACAACTACATATACCTATGCCATAAAACTAAATAGTGCAGCTACCTTCACTACACAAACTACCAATCAGTTTACAAGTTTAGCTGCTGGTACCTATGATATCAAAGTGATTGATAGCAAAGGCTGTGAGTCTTCACCAACGCAAGTGACCATTGCGAATCCAACACTCATTGCAGCAAATGCAACCGCTAATGCTTTTAGTTGTACTACTACTAATGCAAGTCAATCGGCTACCATAACAGTTGCGCCTACAGGCGGAACAGGTGTATACTCGTACAGTTATAATAACGGAGTTACATTTGGATCAAATGCTACTTTAATAGTAAACGATAATGGAACTACACAATCCTTTCAAATTATTGTACGAGATGCTAATGGTTGCTTGTCGCCGATGCAACAAATTGATTTAGCACCCTTAAACCGACCAACGGATTTAACTTTTGCCAATGCCGCAATAACGTGTACGGCTACCACAACAACGGTATCTGTAACCGCTAATAATGGAGTAGGTGCTTTAACTTTTATAATCACAGGTACTACCTCTGCAACAAATCCATCATTATTTGTACCAGCAAGCACATTAGGATCTACAGCTACGTTCCCTAGTTTATTGCCTGGAAACTACACCTTTAGAGTAACCGATGCCAACGGTTGTTATTATACTGAATCTTATACAGTTGCTCCAGTAACACCTATAGCCGTTACAGCTGTTAAACTAACAGATGTAGCTTGTTTTGGAGATAATACTGGTTTAGCACGATTTACAGTAACTGGATTTAGTGCTCCAGGTAATTACCTCATAAACGTTACATCTGTACCAGCAAGTTTGCCATTTACATTGAGTCCAGCAGGCGATGTTCGAACACTTACAGATTTAGTTGCTGGGACTTATACATTTACTGTAACAGATAATACTACTGGTTGTACGGACAGTAAATCAATAACCATTAATCAACCATCTGCTGGTGTATCCATTACTTCTGCAACAGCATCAGCTGTGTTTTGTAGTAATGATAATTCGCAAATAACAATAACCGCAACTGGCGGAACTCCAAATTATGGTTATGCTGCTGTGCCAAATGGCGCTGCAGTTCCAACTAGTTTTGGAACATCAAATGTTGTTACTGTAAACACTACAGGAGGAACAGTATTAGTTTGGGACGTTTACGTTAGGGATGCTAGTGGTTGTGTGACTTTAGTACCTACAACAGTAAATATTATTAATAACGGTACACCAAACGTAACCACTTTAGTTACTAACCAATGTTCTGCAACTGGCAGTTCGTTCCAAATAGTTGCATCAGCAACTGGTGGTTTAGCGCCTTATACATACACCATAAATACAGGTGTAGCACCAACTGGAGCTTTATTAGACACTTTTACGGTAGCTCCAGGTACGTACACTGTAACTGTTACAGATGCTAATGGCTGTCCAGCCACAACATCAGTAACTGTGAATCAAAGATTGACTGCTCTAGCAGCGGTGATAAAGGATATAACTTGTTCGTTACCACAAGAGGCCAGCATTAGAGTAGATGTCTCTGGAGGATCAGCTCCTTTTACATATAGAGTTAATATTGGTGGAGCTGGATATAGTGGTGCTCCAATAACTTTTGCAGGTACTTCATTTATTTATATACCTGCATCTTTAACCGGTACTACCTATGAATTTGAAATTACAGATGCTAATGGAACACCGTGTACAGCAATAACTAATGTAGTAACTACAACTACGCCAGCAACTGTTACAGCTGCAGAAGCACATGTTGACCCAACTTGTAATGGATTTACAGATGGTTCTATAACTTTTACTTCCACTGCAGGCGTGCCACCATTTACATACAGTATTGATAATGGTGTTACTTTTGTAAATTCAAATGTGTTTGGAGGATTAATAGGTGGTACATACAATTATATTGTTAGGGATGCTAAAGGGTGCGATGCTACAGGAACAATTGTATTAGATAATCCGGCACCAATAGCTTTGACGGTTACTCCAAATCCTATTCAGTGTAGTCCTAATACCCCTGGAAGCATTGATGCTAATGTAGTTTCAGGCGGTGTGCCACCTTTTACCTATACAATATTAAATAACGCTTTTACACCAATTGCAACTTCAGGTCCTATTGGTGCAACTACTTATAATTTTGCTGGATTGGGCTTTGGAGATTATTATATAACAGTTATTGATGCAAATGGATGTGAAGTTCAAAGTATTAGTACTAGAATTTTAACCCCTCCAAATATACAAGCCACTGGATTGGCTAGTTCAGGTACTTGCTTATCTGGTGCTTCCGTTGACATTGTAGTAGTTACGGGTGCCCCGTTATTTACATATCAGATATTTGGCCAACCAAGTACATCAGTAGGTCCAACTGCAGCAACAACTGTTACCTTTTCAAATTTAATACATGGTACTACTTATCAATTTCAAGTTATCGATGGAGGTGGATGTTTTACAATTGTCGAGGTTACAACACCACCATCTCCATCAACTATAACCATAACTCCTACTTCCAGTAGCAATGTTACTTGTAATGGTTTTAATAATGGTACGTTAGATTTTACAGTTCAAGATTTTGATCCAACTGTAACAACTATTAATTATGAAGTATTAGATGCACTTACACTTTCACCTTTATCAACTCCTATCAATGGTGTATTAACTGGTGCTGCTGGCGGTCCTGTTTCGGGAAATATTACTACACTACCTGCTGGTAATTATGTGTTAAGAGCAACGGAGGCAACTGGAACTCTATGTTCTGCATCTTTTCCATTTACAATCACTCAACCAATTCAACCGCTTATATCTGCTGTTACTGCAAATGTAAATGCAAATTGTAATTCAGGTGCTTTGGTTACATTAACAACAACAGGAGGAACCGGTCCTTATGAATATGCGACAGCAGTAGCGCCAGCATTTTCAACAACTTTCACTTCAGGAAATGTACTTACTTTAAACCCCGGTCCAGCAGGAACTGATTTGAACTGGAACATAACGGTTCGTGATGCAAGAGGTTGTACGTTTGATTTACCAGTAACTATAGCCGTAGATCCTTCTCCAGTTATTGCTTTAGCTATAGTAGATAAATGTGTAGTCCAAGGAACTTATGAAATTGAAGTTACCGAAACCACAGCAGGCACTGGCGCTTATAGCATAAGTGTTGATGGTGGTACGTTTACAAGTATACCAGGTTTACCGTATATCGTTTCAGGATTAAATTCTGGTTCCCATACTATAATTGTCAGAGATGTTAATGGTTGTACAGACGATGAAACTATTATTATTGACGAGCCATTAGTGACTACACCAGCAATCACAGGATTACCTACATGTACTGCTGATATTGGTGTTATTACCATGACTGGTAGTGGTGGTACGGGTACGTACACATATAGTATTAGTCCAGTAGCGGGTTCAATTAGTGGAAACGTTATTTCTGGATTACCAGCAGGAACATATACGATAACAATGACTGATACTGCTACACCAACAAACTGTACCACTACAGCTGTGGTAACATTGTCGGCTGCTATACCGGTAACTTTTTCAACAGCTACCACACCAGCATTGTGTGTTGGGGATAGTAACGGAAGTATTACGGTGACACTTTTAGCAGGAAACACGAACCCTACTTATACATATGAGATTATTGCAGGTCCACAACTTGCAGTTGCTCAGACTTCAAATATATTCACAGGTTTATTACCAGGAACGTATACTGTTAGAGTAAATTCTGGAAGAGGTTGTTCTACTGATGATACAAATGTAATTGTTGCACCAGCAACACCGTTAATAGCTAGCGCAACTTTCACAGCCAATACTACTTGTAGTACAGCTACTGTAATTACAGTAACTCCAGGAGGAGGAACTGGATCTGGTTTCACCTATAACTTTAATGGTTTAGGATATACTAGTGACAATACCTTCACGGTTAATAATAGTGCTTTGGCAACAACGGTGAACTATACCGTAAAAGATGCGAATGGTTGTGAAACACCTGTACAAAGTATTATTACCCCAGCCTTGAATCCACCAACGAATATGGATATTTCGGGCTCACTTATTTATTGTGCACCAGCTACAAGTACAACAAGTACAGTAACAATTACAAATGTACAAAATGGAGTTGGTCCGTTTACTTATCAAATGCTTACGCCAACTAGTATCAACAACGGTACAAATAATGTATTTTCATTATTAACGGCAGGAGATTATTTGTTCCAAGTAACAGATAACAACGGTTGTACTTACCAAGAATTGTATACAGTGGCGCCACGTGTGGAAATAGCTGTTGAAGTTTCATCATCGACCAACAGTTCTTGTTTTGCTGATAATAATGGGACAGCAACCTTTACTGTGACTAATTTCACAAGCTATACGGCAACGCTAACATCAGGAATAGGAACTCCAGTAATTACTGGAGGTGTGGTTACCTTGACAAGTTTAGCTCCAGGAAACTATACACTACAAGTATCAGATAATACAACAGGTTGTACTAATGATGTAAGTTTTACAATTACAGAGCCAACACTTGCACTTGATTTTACAACTGTTGCTACAAATATTAATTGTAATGTAGACACCGCAACTATTACGGTAACGCCAAGCGGTGGCACACCAATTTATCAATATGCAGTAGCACTAGCAACAGCTCCAGCGCCACCATTATCTGCTTATAGTTTAAGCAATGTACTTGTGGTTGACACCAATAATGGTGTTGACATGAACTGGATTGTATATGTATCGGATGTAAATGGTTGTAGAATTAATAATCCACAAACGATTTTACTTGATTCAAATCCATCAGCCATTAGTGTAGCTCCATATAGCGAATGTCCAGATACATTAACCGGAACCTACATATTTACTATTAATCCGCCAACGGGTGTAGGTCCATTTGAATATAGTATAGGAGGAGGTTTCCAATCGAATCCTACTTTTGTAGTAAACGCTCCAGGAAGCTATGATGTAACTGTAAAAGATATAAATGGTTGTCAAACAACTGCGATTGCACTAGTGGTAATACGTCAACCATTGGTTCTTACACCGGTAGTCACCACACCAGTTTCTTGTACAGGAGGAGACGGACAAATCACCGTTAGCACTACAGGAGGTTCAGGAAACTATGTGTATAATATTGATGGCGGTTTATTTGTCACAACTACAACATTTACAGGAGTAGCAGCTGGAACACACACACTTGGTGTTCGTGATACTACTACATTATGCGAGGTATTTGTACCTGTAAACTTGCAAGCTGCTACTTTAATAACTGGATTTAATCTACTAGCAACCCCAGTAACATGCAACGGAGGTACCGATGCTACAATAACTGCTACACTAGCCACGCCTGCACCAGGAGTGAACGACAATCCGGTTTATACTTATGAAATAACTGCACCTATAGTTGTTGCACCACAAACATCAAATTTGTTTACTGGATTAGTAGCTGGTTCTTACACAGTGGTTGTTACATCTCAAAGAGGTTGTTCCGCTACACTATCAATTATTGTCCCTGAGGCAACATTAATAGTTGTTCCAACACCTGTAGTAGTCGGTTTTGGATGTACATCTGGAAACATACAGAACAACGCAACAATAACGGTTAGTGGTGTAACTGGTGGTTCAGGAACCTATTTGAATTATGAATTTATCAAAGGAGGTACTACTGTATATTTGGGACCTAATAATTCTTATACTGAAGCTAATCTTCTAGGCGGAAATTATACTATTAACGTATTTGATGATAAAGGCTGCTTAGGAACTACAACGGCAACAATAGATCCTTATATTGCTTTAGATGAAATAAATGTTTTTGTAGACAATGCTATAAATTGTATAAATGATGAGGATATAACGGTTAGCGCTACAACCATTGGAGGTACACCTGCAATTTTGTCCTATACAATAGTAGATGTTGATGCAGTTACGGGATTGTCAGGCACTTTGTATCCAAGTCAAACAAATAATACAGGAATATTTACGGGATTACCAGTGGCAAATTATTTGATAACTATAACAAATCCAGCTACTGGATGTAGTATTCAAGAACCGTATTTTGTAAATAACCCAAATACTTTTGACCTAACAATTGATAGTTTAGTAAACGTAACTTGTTTTGCAGATAGTAATGGTAGCGCAAATATAACCTTAGTAGATACAGTAATTAATGGTACTAATCCAGATCAATCAGGGCCTTTTAACTATACTATTGTAAATAATTTAGGGATAGTTTTTCCAGGAGGAAGCGCTCCTAATGCTGGACCTATTACAATATCGGGATTACCAGCGGGTACTTATACATTTACAGCTACCCTTACAAATACTCCATTTTGCGATGTAACAAAGAATTTCACTATACAAAGTCCAATAGCTGCATTATCAGTTTCGGAAACCCATACAGAAATTACTTGTGTGACAGGAAATAATGACGGTACAATATCAGCCTCAGCAACAGGAGGTTGGCCAGGAGATTATCAATTTGAATTAGTAGGACCAGTAAGTTTCCCTTATTCTACTACAAGCGATTTTTCTGGACTTACAGCTGGCAATTATACTGTAAATGTTAGAGATTCTCAAAACTGCATAGCTTTTATAAATGTAACTTTAGTTGTACCAACACCAATTAATGCAATACCAGTTGCTAGTACAAGTTTATTAACATGTTTTGGTGATAGTGATGCTACAATTACAATCACAAATGTGACTGGTGGTCAGGGATCTAATTACTTATACACCTTAAATAGAACGTTACCTACCCCATCGTTTATAAATGGACCTCAGGTTTCACCAATATTTACAGGATTAGGTGCTGGGACCTACACTATTACAGTAACAGATGGTTATAACTGTACATTTACATCGTCAAATGTTGTAATAAATCAACCAGATGAAATCGTAGCCACGCTTTCTGTCGCCACGACACAAACTTGTTTGACACAAACTACACTAACACTAACCGCAACAGGTGGTACATCGCCTTACAGTTATAGTGTAGATGGAACGACTTATGTAGCAGGAACATTTAATCCTTCGGTTACATTCCCTGTCCCTGTAGGTACTTATCAATATTATATAAGAGATGCAAATGGTTGTGAAAGTAATGTATCAAATCAAATCATAATTGACCCACTACCACCATTGAGCATTAATTTAACTGCTTCAAATATTAATATAAAATGTTTTGGTGATAATACAGGCGTTATAGATGCTGATGCTCAAGGAGGTTTAGGAAACTACTTTTACACATTACAAGATAGCACAGGAGCCGTTATACTTGGCCCACAAACATCTGGGAATTTCCCAGGCTTATTTGCGGGTAGTTATCAAGTAGTTGTTGATAGTGGAGATTGTCAAACAACATCTTCAATTATCCAAATTAACGAACCTACAAACCCACTTGTAATTGTAAGTACTAGTATAGTTAATGTTACTTGTAATGGCGCCGGAAACGGTTCTATTATCATTAATGCATCAGGGGGAACTGGTTTGATTCAATATTCAATATCACCTAATCTAGACCAATTTTTTAATACTAATACATTTATAAATTTAGTACCTGCAATTTATCAAGTGACAGTCCAAGACCAAAACGGTTGTTTCGAAAATATCTCATTCGAAATTTTTGAACCAAATCCAATATCAACAATAACTATAGCTGGGTCAATAGTACAAGAACTGTGTGCAGGAGACAACACAGGAGCTTTTAGTATAGATATATCAGGAGGAACAACACCTTACAGCGTAAGTCTTGATAATTTAAATGGACCATTTGTAACAGGGACAATAACACAAACCCAGTTTGACTTTACAATGCTAAGTGGCGGAACACATATAGTTTATATAAGAGATGGTAATGGTTGTGATTCAAGATTTACAGTAGATCTTAATCCATCTGTAGATATCAATCCACAAGCAGCAATTACATATAATTGTGTTGACAATCAAGCCAACACAGTTGTAATATCAGTAGATACAAGTGTACAGGGTCAAGTAGAATATGCTTTAGATGGAGGTGCTTACCAGCCTAACAATAGTTTTACAGTAAATCCAGGCCCACATTTTGTAGATGTTAGACATATTAATGGTTGTATAAAAAGAGTTAATTTTACTGTAAATTTGTACCTACCTATAGCACTTGTACTTAATGATGGTGGTCTTAATGAAATTGTAGCAGTTGCCACAGGCGGGTCTGGTGGATATCAATATGAACTAGACGGTGTTTCTTACGGAAATGACAACACTTACATTATAACCCAATCTGGCACCTATACCGTTAGAGTTACAGACAGCAATGGTTGTACGACAACTGCTTCAAGATACTTTGAGTTTATTGACATATTTATTCCAGAAGTTTTCACACCAGATGGTGACGGAATTAACGACGGATGGACGCCACAAAACACAATAAACTATAAAAACCTTGTTTTCTATGTATTTGACAGGTATGGTAGAAAACTAGGAACCTTTAAAGAAGGTCAATCTTGGGACGGAAAATACAATAGTGCAGAATTACCTTCGGGTGATTACTGGTATGTCATAAAAATTGATGGTGAAGGCGATAGAGAGTTCGTAGGTAACTTTACATTGTACAGATAAAAAATTGTTCGGTTTATACCATTTCAAAATATTACAGATGAAAAGAGTATTGTTATTAATTATTGTTCTATCGATGACTAAAAATTTTAGTCAGGAGTTGAATTTGCCCGTATTTACTCAGTATTTAGCAGACAATCCGTTTGTTATTTCACCATCTTTTGCAGGTATTGGTGACAATTTTAGGATCAGAGCTAATGGTTTGACACAATGGGTAGGCATTAAAGACGCGCCTAATAACCAATCAATATATGCTGATTTTAGAATAGCAGACCGTTCAGGAGTTGGACTTTCACTTTACAATGATAGTAATGGTAATACAAGGCAGGCTGGTGCCAAAGTTTCTTTTGCGCACCATCTTATTCTTGATTATTACTCTAAACAATATTTGTCATTTGGTATTTCTTATAACTTTAATAGTTTTAAAATTGATATTAATGATTTTAATCAAGGAATTTTTGACCCAGCAATTGTAGACAATAGGTCTATTGCTAATAATAACTTTGATGTGAGTGTTTTATATCGTTACAGAGGCTTTTATTCAAGCATCAACTTGAGTAATATCTTGAGCAAAAAGATTGATGATTTTAAAGGGATTGAACCTAGCTTGTTAAGAAACTACCAAGTTTATGCTGGATACGTTTTTAAAAACAGTAGCTACAATAGAACAGAGTTCGAACCTTCAGCCTATTTTCAGTTGTTTGAAAGTGATGGAAGGTCCAGTACAGATATCAATTTCAAGGTTAGAAAATACGATAATAATGAAAATTATTACTGGGCTGGACTATCATATCGTTTTCTTAACGATCAGTTCTTAAAACCGCTGAATGTAGGTCCTATGATTGGTCTTAAACAATCTAGATTTTACTTTGGTTACGCATACCAACTCACACTCAATGAACTTGCACAATACAATTCAGGAACTCACGTGGTTACTTTAGGTTTTGATTTGTTCCAAGGCATTAGCGACTGTCCTTGTACTCAAAACCCGATTAATGATTAATAGTTATTTGCATTTATAAAGCTTTAAACCAATTTTATCTTCAATGAAAACCCTTAACGATTTCAATTTTAAAAATAAAAAAGCATTAATTCGTGTAGACTTCAACGTTCCTTTAGACAAAGATTTTCACGTTACAGATGCAACTAGAATTGAAGCGGCAAAACCGACAATAGCTAAAATTCTTGCCGATGGAGGAAGTGTGATTTTAATGTCACACCTAGGAAGGCCTAAAGGCGCGGAAGCAATATTTTCATTGAAACATATTTTAAAAACAACTTCAGAAGTTTTAGGAATTCAAGTAAAATTTGCAGAAAACTGTATTGGTGAGTTGGCTAGAAACGCAGCAAATAATTTACAATCTGGAGAAGTTTTATTATTAGAAAACCTTAGGTTTCATCCAGAAGAAGAAGCGGGATCAATTGATTTTGCGAAAGAATTGTCAACTCTAGGTGATATTTATGTAAACGATGCCTTTGGCACGGCGCATAGAGCTCATGCATCTACTACAATAATTGCTCAGTTTTTCCCTGAAAATAAATGTTTTGGGATTTTACTAGCCAAAGAAATCGAAAGTCTTAATAAAGTTTTAAAAAATTCTGAAAAGCCAGTAACGGCAATTCTTGGGGGCAGTAAAGTATCTTCAAAAATAACAGTTATAGAAAACATACTTGACAAAGTAGACCACATGATTATAGGTGGTGGCATGACTTTTACTTTTGTAAAGGCATTAGGCGGAAAAATTGGAGACTCTATTTGTGAGGACGACAAACTAGAATTGGCTTTAGAAATCTTAAAATTAGCCAAAGAAAAAGGGGTCCAAATTCATTTACCTGTTGATGTTCTTGCAGCAAATGCTTTTTCTAATGATGCCGAAACAAAAATTGCTGATGTAAAGCAAATTCCTGAAGGTTGGCAGGGTCTAGACGTAGGCCCTAAATCTTTAGAATTATTCAAAAAAGTAATCCTAGATTCTAAGACTATTTTATGGAACGGCCCACTTGGTGTTTTTGAAATGCAAAATTTTGCACAAGGCACAAAACAATTAGGACTTTATATCGCAGAAGCTACAAGTAAAGGCGCATTTTCATTAGTTGGTGGTGGTGATTCTGTTGCTGCTGTAAAACAATTTGGCCTTGAGCCAAAAGTTAGTTATGTTTCAACAGGCGGTGGCGCCATGTTAGAAATGCTTGAAGGAAAAACTTTGCCAGGAATAGCCGCAATTTTAGATTAATACTCACAATTAACACTGTTTTTGATAAATTTAAGTTATGATATTGAATTTATTTATTATAAGATTGTTATGTTTGTGAACTCCAATTGTTTGAAAAATAGCAATTTGTATATTTGTACTGCACAAAATAGCAATTAGACCAATAAATCAAATACGAACTTAAGTTTTCAAAAATATTAATTTTAATATTCAGAAAGCAGTAAAACCGTTATTATGAGTATAAAAAATATTTTCTTAATTATCATTGTAGGCTTCTCAGCTAACATTTTTTCACAAGACATTGCTGAGTCTTTACTAAACTCAAACTATTCACAGTCTAAAACTTCTTATCTAGATTCAATTAAAGCCACTTTTAAAAGAGATAAAACGGCTTCGAGAATTGACAGTCTATGGCTAAACGAACTCACTAGTTTAGACTTGTATGACAATTTTGTTACAGACATAAAAAACACTAATATTGATGTAAAGGTTGATTTTGAACTGTCTACAGTACTTTTAAAATCCAGATTGGCAGAAATGGATGCAAAATCTCCATTTAATATTGTTTATAATGAAGGACTTGAAAATATTATTAAATCGTTTTTAAAGAACAGAAAAAAATCTTTTGAAAGACTAATGGGGCTTTCAGAATATTATTTCCCACTTTTTGAAGATGCTTTATCTAAGCAAAATGTACCTCTTGAAATCAAATACCTTGCTGTTGTAGAATCTGCTTTGAATCCTAATGCAGTTTCAAGAATGGGCGCCACAGGTTTGTGGCAATTTATGTTCCAAACAGGCAAACAATACAGTTTAAACATAGATTCTTATGTAGATGAAAGAAAAGATCCTTTAAAAGCAAGTGAAGCTGCGGCAAAATATATGACCAATATGTATAAAATCTTTGGCGATTGGGATTTGGTTTTAGCATCATACAATTCAGGACCAGGAAATGTTGCAAAAGCAATACGCCGTTCTAATGGTCAACAAAATTATTGGAATATCCGAAAAAATTTACCTAGAGAAACCCAAGGATATGTCCCTGCGTTTCTTGCTACAATGTACATATATGAATACCACAAAGAGCATGGTATAATTCCTAATCGTGCATTAGTGAGGCATTTTGATACAGATACAATCATAGTAAAAAAGCAAATGTCATTTAAACAAATCGCTGATTTATTAGACATCCCCATTGCCCAAATAAAATTACTAAATCCTTCTTACAAACTAGAAGTAGTTCCCTTTTACCCCAATAAAAATCATTTCTTAAGATTGCCATTGCAACAAATTGCAGTTTTTAGTTCTAACGAGGAAAAAATATACGCTTATTTGCAACATGAAACTGATAAAAAAGAGAAACCTTATGAAGCGCCTGTTTACGCTGCACGTATTAAGGATACCGCTTCCTTTGGCACTGCAAAAGTAATTGTTACTACATACAATAAAACCAAATACCACACGGTAAAAAGTGGTGATAATCTTGGCGAAATATCAAATAAGTACAATGTTTCTATTTCAGATTTAAAAAAATGGAACAAGTTAAAAGGCAATAATATCGCTGCTGGCAAAAGATTGAAAGTTATAGTTACCGGAAAACAAAGAATTGTAGTTCAAAACAAAACGGAGCCTAAACCAATATTACAAAAAGAAATAATTGTTAAAAGTGATACTATAAAAACTAATCTTGACAACACTACAGTTGCAAAAACAGATACACCAGTTGCAAAAACCCAATATTACGTAGTTCAAAAAGGCGAAAACCTTGATCTTATTGCGAAGAAGCATGCAGTAAGTGTAGCAGATTTAAAGTCTTGGAACAACATGGAAGATGATAATGTAATGCATGATACCCAATTAAAAATCAGGAAAAACAATATATTACCTGAAATAGAAATTGTAGGAAACACAGAGACTACTTATTTTTACACTGTTCAAAGCGGAGATAATTTAGGCAAGATTGCAAAAAAAGAAGGAGTTACAGTAGCACAATTGCAATCTTGGAACCAACTCGAAGGAACCAATCTTAAATTGGGCGACAAAATTTTTATCAAAAAGCCCGTCAATCAAGGCAAAACGAACAACAGTTTTGCTGCAAAAGACAAAAAAAGTACTGTTTTGAAAGCCAATCATTATTTGGTTCAAAAAGGAGATTCACTTTATACAATTTCAAAAAAACTTCATGGTGTTAGTGTTTCGGATTTAAAAAAATGGAACGGAATAAGCAGTAATGATTTAAAACCAGGAATGAAACTAAAAATTAACGGATAATTCTTTTTTTGCCAAAAGATTGTTTTCTTTGTGATAAATATTCGAATCATGAAAGAAACTTTTTTATTAGTTTTTTTATTTTCCATGCTTTGTTCTTCTTGTACTAATAATAAAGTAGCCACCGCTTCAGTAGAAGCCACAAGTAAAATTAACTCATTAACAATCATAATTAGCGATCAGTTATGGAACGGTGAGGTTGGTGATAGTCTCAGAAAAAAATTTGCTGCGCCAGTTGATGGTTTGCCACAAGAAGAACCCTTATTTACGATCAATCAGTATCCGCTTAATGTTCTTGACGGTTACAAGACTAACAGCAGAAATATTATAATTGTAAAACGTGAAGAACGAAACAGTTTTAAAATCGTAGAAAATGAATTCGCAGCACCTCAAAACGCAATTCACATCTCTGGAAATAATATTCCTGAAATTTTATTTCACATCGAAAAAAGAGCTGATTTTTTAATAAAAAAATTCAAAGAAACCGAAATTACGCAAAGCCAAGCTAATTTTAAAAAGGATTTATTAGATGATGAAAAAATCAGAGCAAAGTTTAAAATAGCAATTGATCTTCCAGCGACGTATAAGTATGTTTTAGAAAAGCCCAATTTTGTTTGGCTCAAAAAAGAAATTTTGAGCGGTAATACAAGCGTTTTGATATACAACGTTCCTTTTAAAACCATTTTAAAAAACAATGATTTAACGACTAACTTAATTAAAATGCGCGATTCTATAGGCGCGTTATACATTCATAGTAAAGTTAAAAACACAAGAATGATTACTGAAGAGTCGTATAGTCCTTATTTTTTTAATACCATCATAGATGCTAAAAGAACTTACCAGACTAAAGGGACTTGGGAGTTGAAAGGCGATTTTATGTCGGGTTCCTTTATCAATTATGCAATTTTGAACAGATCCAAAAAAGAATTTATAATAATAGAAGGTTTTTGTTATGCGCCATCTACAGACAAACGCAACTTGATGCACGAGTTAGAAGCTATTATAAAATCGACAAAATTTTTATAAAATATAATATTTCAATTATTTAAAAATAAAACAATGCAATTAGAATTCGAAATCAAGCCTTTTAACGAACTATCTTTAACCGAACTATACAATTTGATTAGATTGCGTTCTGAGGTGTTTGTTGTGGAGCAAAACTGCGTTTATCAAGACCTTGACAATAAAGATGAAAAGGCATTGCACCTTTTAGGGAAATGCAACGGTACTATTGTAGCTTATTCAAGACTGTTTGATGCGGGTGCCTATTTTGATGACGCATCAATAGGCCGTGTGATTGTAGACAAAAATTTCCGTGATAAAAAATGGGGACACCTTTTGATTCAAGAGGGAATAGCAATGGTTAAAAAACATTTTAACCAAGATACAATTAAAATATCAGCACAATTGTACCTTCAAAAATTTTATGAAAGCCATGGTTTTGTTCAAACCAGCGAGATGTATCTTGAAGATGATATCCCTCATATTGAGATGGTAAAAGAGTAATTTTTAGCAAGTATAAAAATTT
Source organism: Bacteroidota bacterium (assembly GCA_031413015.1). Lineage (GTDB taxonomy): Bacteria > Bacteroidota > Bacteroidia > Flavobacteriales > Flavobacteriaceae > Flavobacterium. The sequence continues at coordinate 270,164 of JANOEE010000015.1, forward strand.
TGTGCCTTTAAGAATTAGCATTGATAGATACCAAATGAATCTGAGGCAGAGCCGCTGAGAAATAATATTATTTTCAAATAACGAAACATTACTTTTTTAGAATTTTATTATATTCTGCAGCATTATCGAGTACTGTGACTGCTTTTTTTATTTCCGAATTGTTTTTGATATAATATTGGTACAATCCTTCTTTGTATTGATAGCGTTTTATGATTTCATCCACAATGAGATTCTTTATTTCTTTTTGGTTTTTAACCAATTGGTTTTCTTCGCTCTTTTGAATTGCGGTGAGTAGTTGTTGGTATTCAACAGTAATGGCTTCATCTAACTTTTCTTTTTTTGCTGTTTCAAGTGTTTTTTTGAGCGCAATTTCGGTTTCGGTATTAAAATTGATTTTTTGGTTTTTCAAAAACAGTTTAAAATCGGTATAATCAGCATCAGTAATCACTGGAATCTTGTTGCCTAAATTGGGATTCTTATAGTAGTAGCTTGTCACGTAATCAAATATCCCATCGTTTTTTTGCAATGCTTGGGTTATGTTGCTCAGCTTGGTTTCTTCTAATTCAATATCGGGCTGAATTCCGCCACCGTCATAAACAATTCTTCCTTTTCTGGTCTTAAAAGCATTGTAATTTACAGCTTCCGTTCTTATGGCTTTACCATCTTGGTCTTTTTTTGTATAATCTAATGCTTGAATACATCTTCCCGAAGGAGTGAAGTATCTTGAAATGGTTACTTTTACCTGAGTTCCGTAGGTTAAATCAATGGGTCTTTGTACCAATCCTTTACCAAAACTTCTGCTGCCTACAATAACCGCTCTGTCAAGATCTTGTAAAGCACCAGCAACAATTTCTGAGGCCGATGCGCTTTTTCCATCAACTATTACAGTTAGTGGAATGTCAAGATCTACGGGGTCTTTAGTGGTTTTGTAGGTATTATTGTGTTTTTCTACTTTTGATTTGGTAGTTACTATGATTTCGTTTTTTGGAACAAATAGATTACAAATATTTACTGCTTCATTCAAAAGTCCTCCAGGATTGCCTCTCAAATCAAGAATGATGCGTTGGGCGCCTTCTCTTTTTAATTGTTCTAATGCTTCTTTAGTTTCTTTTGAAGCTTTGTTGTTGAATTGGGATAGTACAATGTAGCCTGTTTTTTCATCAACTTTTCCGAAGAAAGGAACAGCTTTAACTTCAATTTCTTCGAGTACAATTTGTGTTGTACTTATCTTGCCTTGACGGTTGTATTTGATATCAATTTTAGCATTTTTTGCTCCTTTCATTAATTGTGAAGCATCTTCTTTATAATCAACCAAGTTTATATCGCCTATTTGTATGATTTCGTCACCAGCTTTAAGTCCTGCTTTATCCGCAGGATAACCTTTGTAGGGTTCTTTTACAATAACTTTACCTTCTTTTCTCGTGATTACTGCACCTATTCCTGTGTATTCACCAGTGCTGTTTATTTTGAACTTAACAACATCTTGTTCGTTAAAATAATTGGTGTAAGGATCCAGATCTGTAAGCATGCTTTTGATGGCTTTATCCATCATTTCTCCAGGATTTGTCTGGTCAACATAATTCATGTTAACAGTTTTGTACAAATCTGTAAAAATTTCAATTTGCTTGGCAATTTCAAAAAAGTCATCTTTAAAACTGGCGCCAACAAATAAAAATGACACTGCTATTGCAGGAAGAATGTATTTTCTTTTAAAAAAAGTGTACATGATTACATTGTTTTTTTCTTAATGCGTTTTCTAATAAAATAAATCACTGCTACTAAAATAATAATAAAAGGCCAGATTTGGAGTAATACCAAGAAGAAACTTGAGATACCGTAAAATCCAGATTGAATGGCGTTCCAGATTTTCGCTCCGTAAGAGGCAGTAACGCCACTTTCTTCGGCGACTGTTTTATAAAACTCAATAGCCACGGTGCTCATGGCAATTTTGCTTTGCAGGTATTTGAGTTGCCCTTCTTTTGCTTCAATTTCTTCCCGAATTTTTGAAATTTGTGTCTCAATTTCAAGAATTTCTGAAACTTTATTGGCTTTTTTTAGTAGTTCAAAATAGCGCGCTTCTAATACTTTTTTTGCCTTTAAGCGCGCAGCAATATCAATATATTCTTCGGTTACATCTTGTGAAGCAATTTCTTTTCTTTCAAAGTATGCAACACCTTTTGAAATTTCATTGAGAAAAGCATCAAAATCCTTACTTGGAACACGCACAGTAATGTTTCTATAAAGTGACTGGTAATCTTTGCCTTCAACATCGTTTTGAATGGACGCTTTTTGGTTTTTTACGGCAGTAAGAATTTGTTTGTAAGTGGCTTCTAAATCATTTGTTTCATACCTAAGATTGGCGGTTTTTATGATTTTGGTTTCAATTTCCGCCTCTTTTTCTGCATTACTATCTTGATTTTTGTTATTTGCTTCCGTTTTTAGAGGCGGTAACATTACAGCAGAAACTTCACTTGATGTTGCGTTGTCATTACAACCACCAACGGATAACGCGAAAAGTAAACTTAAAAGAGGAAAAGTAATTTTCATAAGAAATGGATTTAGAATTATAAAACGCAGAACATCTTACTATTATTACTGTTTTTTTACATTTTATAATTTTAGGAAGTTGCAGTTTCCTTTTTGATTTGAATTAAAAATTTTTCAAACAGTTGGATGGTTTTTGAATTGATTTCTTCAAAATCCAATCGGTCTTTGGTTTGATAAAAAAACATTATTGCATATGGCTTTTCAATATTTTCAATAAGCAAATGTTTGTTCAAGCGATAGGCTTCTCTTAGTAACCTTTTGTAATAATTGCGGTCAACCGCTTTTTTAAAATTCCTTTTAGATACCGACATTCCTATTTTTATTATCTCTATCTCGGTAGATTTTTCCTCTTTAGTTACTGGCAATGTACTTTCTATATAAACCAATCTCAACGGATACTTAGAAACCGATTTTCCTTCAGAAAACAGCAAATCTATCGTGTTCTTGCTTTTGAGTTTTTCTTTTTTTGGATAAGTAAATTGCATGATGCAAAGGTATAAAAAACAAACCTTGAATAAATATTGTTGCTTTGATTTGTAATGTTGTCTTTTCAAATATTTTTAGCCGCAGAACAATTGGTGGAAATAAATGTTACTTTTGACTAAAATCGCTCTTAATTTGCAAAGGATGTTGGTTAACTTATGGCGGTGATTTTTCGTTTTACGGTCAAAAAGTGCCAGCGTTTTTTTTCGGGATGGGCGTTCGTGACGCCAATACAAAACAGAAGATGTATCAAGTCATCATAAGCCTGCTTTTTTATGGATGATTCTAAATTAGATGTTGGTGTCAAAGCAATTTACCATTTGGTACTTGAATACAAAAAAAGCAATTAATAAATATGAAAAAAAAACTACTTGTCGTACTCTTTTTTATGTTCTTGCATAACAGTTTTGGTCAAGAAAAAAAGCACCCTTTATTTGTTGGATTGCATTATGGTTTTGGGAACGAAATCAAAAACACCGATTATACTTATACCAATCGTTTCGTCAAAGGACAATTGTATTATGTTTTAAAAACAAATAAAAAAATCAGTTTTGAGCTACTGTTACAACCAGAAATTAATTTTGCCACACATCAATTATTGAATCTTTATTTTGTTACACCAGACGAACCCGATTTCGAAGATAAAAGAGCACGTTATACCCAATTAAAAGACATCAACGAATATGTTTTGAATGTTGGTTTTATTGTTAGAAAACCATTATCCAAAACCTTCAGTATTTACGTTTTAGGAAGTATTGGTCCAATGTTTACCGATACCGAAACAGAAAGATTATCAAAAGGATTTGCTTTTTCGGATGTTCTGGCTCTGGGATTTTCATTAAAAACAAAAAAGGTGATTTTTGATTTTCGTCCGAATTTAAGGCATACTTCAAATGCAGGATTGCAAAATTCGAATGCAGGTTTTAATACTTATAATTTTGAATTTGGAGTTGCATTGCCAATAAATTAATTGGACACGAAGATGTTGTAAACAATTTTTACATCAGCATAATTAATGTAAAACTGTTTGCGATTGTCTTGGTTTTTTCTTGTGACGATAAATATAGTACAAGCGCCACCTTTGTTATCTGTACATTGTAGCGGTATGGTTTCTTCAAATTCGGTAATGATTTTTTCACCATAACTTTGAATTTTAAACCATTGGATTTCTTGCGAAGCAATAACGATGCGGTCTTTGCTTCCGTCTAAAGAAATCACAACCGTAGAATTATCAAAATCCGACCATTTCCCCCATTTGCCATTCGTTCCTTTTTCAATAACACTGAAACTGGTTGCTTTGAATTTATAAATCTTTTGACCCCAAGAATTTGAAGCAAAAAAACATAAAAACAAGCAATATAATAAAGGTTTTAAAAGTCTCATTTGGGATATTTTATGTTGTAAAATTACAAAATCTATTTTGGGCTTATTTGTTTTTAAACAACTTATTCGCAATTACAGTAATTTCTTCTTTATTTTGCTCTATAAAAATGAGACGAATTTGTTTGAATTTAAAAACGATAACAGCAACAGAATTGCCTCAATACTAGAACACTTTTAGCATTTGAAAAAAGAAAAAAGGCAAAAGTGGTATAATTCTTTTTATACAGCCAGTATTTTCTAAGTAAAACAATAATGTAAAGTTTTATCTAGCAGATATTTATAAAATAATTTCATAAAAAAAGCTGTCTCATTGAAACAGCTTTTTGAACTATAAATATTTAGAATACTATTTATTTTCGAAAGTATTGTTGTCTCTCTTTATATCGGCCATGAGTTCACTCTGGTCAATAATAATTTTTTTAATACTGCTTTTATTTTTTGATATAGCAAATTCATAAGTAGGATAAGCCCAAGCCCAGTCGCTCAACACCGTTCTTTTTACATTAGGATTTGGGTTCTCTTTTTCAAAACTCATCATGCGTAAAGGGATATAAAAAGTTTCTTTTGTACCATCAGTATATTCAACCGTCAAGTCAATAGGCATAGGCATTCGGCCAATTCTTTCAAGAGTTACGTTGGTTATGTCTCCATTTTCAACTACCTTTTGTATGCTGTAATCAATTGTATTAGTGGTTTGTGTCCAATCTACTAAATACCAGTCAAGATTTGCTCCAGAAACCCTTTCGGCACTGCGTTTGATATCGTTAGGTGTTGGGTGTTTGAATTTGAAATCGCTGTAATATCTTTTTAAAGTTTTAATTAAGTTTTCTTTCCCGATTAAATAACTTAGTTGCGTTAAGAAAACTTCGCCTTTACTGTAAGAGGTGATGCTGTAAACCCTGTTTTCATCGTAACGATCTGCATGCGTGGTTTGTGGCAATTCTTTACCAGAATTAACCATATTGAAATAACCTGAGTAAGCGCCAGTATATGGATTTTCTTGTTTGGTTTCTGATAAATGGTTGAGTCCCGTATCTTCAAGAAAAGAAGTAAAACCTTCATCCATCCATCCATGTTTGCTCTCATTTGAAGCTAAAATGTGCTGGAACCAAGAATGCGCCATTTCATGTGCCGTAACACCTAACAAGCCATCAAATTTACCATTGCCTACAATAAGCGTACACATGGCATACTCCATACCACCATCACCACCTTGAATTACAGAGTATTGCTCGTAAGGGTATTTGCCAACAGTTTCATTATAAAATTGCATTAAAGCAACGGTTGGAGATTGTAATTTTTTCCAGTTCTCGATAATGTCCGGATTGTTTTTATATAAAAAATGTATTGTTGCACCATCAGGAACTTGTGCAGTATCGTGTATGTAGTTTTTATCTGCTGCCCAGGTAAAATCATGAACCATAGGTGCTTTGAAGTGCCAAGTTAACGTTTTTGCATCTTTCGGAATTTTTACTTGAACACCTTTGTCTTGGTAACCATGACCGATTTTATTTTTGTTTTGCAAATAGCCTGTTCCGCCTAGAACATAGTCTTTGTCAATCGTTATTTTTACATCAAAATCACCCCAAACACCATGAAATTCCCTTGCGATGTAAGGATCTGCGTGCCAACCTTCAAAATCAAATTCAGCCATTTTAGGATACCATTGTGACATAGAAAGCGCTACACCTTCAGCATTGTTTCTTCCTGAACGGCGAATTTGAATGGGCAATTGCCCATCAAAATCAAGCGAAAAAGTAGTTTTGGTATTGGGTAAAAGCGGCTTCGATAAAGTAACTTCAAGAATAGTTCCTACTGTTTTTGCAGTTGTAAGGACTCCGTTTTGTTTGAAGTTATTGATTTTTAAAAAGCCTATTTCATCTGGTTTTAAATTTTTTATACGGCTTTCTTTTCCATCTTTCCCGTCTACTTTAATTTTTGAAACCATTCTTCCGTCAGGATCTTTTATAGTTTGGATTCGGGCATCCATTTCGCTTCCTGGTTGAAAAGCGTTAGGGTACAAATGATAATAGACTTTTTTTAAAGTGTCAGCAGAATTATTGGTATAAATGAGTTCTTGCTTGCCCTTATATTGATAAGTTTTTACATCCATAGTAACTTCCATTTTGTAGTCAACATGTTGCTGCCAGTAGGTTTTACTTTGGGAAAAAGAATTGTAAATTGTCAATAAAAAGAATGCGGTTAAAAGTATTTTTTTCATCATATTTTGGTATTGTAATTATTTTTTAAATCAAATAAGCTTGTCTAAATTATTATAATTTTTGACAAGCTTATCTTTTTATTTCAACAAATTTAATTTTAGCCTTTGAAAGCTTTGTCTTGAGGTTGTTTAGACATTTTTTCTGCCATAAGTAAAGCGTTGTAAGCGTTTACAATTTTACCAGATTGTGATAAGGATGCAAATGGGCGCATGTCATTTTTCTTTCCTCCTACTGCTACATCAGTAGTGATAGTAGTACCTGAACTCATCAAAATTGTTTTAACTTGTATTGCTGATAATTTAGGATAGTAAGAACGAATTAACGCTGCAACTCCCGCAACATTAGGTGCTGCCATTGAAGTTCCTGCTAAATATTCGTATTTATTTTCTGGTGTAGAAGCATAAATTTTTACACCTGGAGCAAATACGTCAACATTTAATTTTCCGTAGTTAGAAAAAGTAGCGATCAAGCTTGTGTTATAATTAAAATTCAAAGCGCCTACTGTAATTAAGTTACTAGCAAATTCAGTTTTTTTATCATCAGAATCATTAGGAAAATTATCTTCCGTATCAATGTCTTTTGCGTCGTTTCCTGCTGCATGAATGATCAAAACATCTTTGCTTTCTGCATATTTGATAGCATCATAAACCCATTGTTTGTGCGGAGAAAAACTTTTACCAAAACTTCCGTTGATGATTTTAGCGCCATTATCCACAGCGTAACGAATGCCAAGTGCGATATCTTTGTCATACTCATCTCCATCTGGCACAGCACGAACAGTTTGTATTTCTACATTGTTTGCCACACCATCGCCACCTATGTTATTGTTTCTTACTTGAGCAACAATTCCGGCAACGTGGGTTCCATGAAGGATTTCTTTTTTGTCTGGCCCCATTACATTATTGTTACCATACTTTTTGTCATTAAAATCATTAGGATTGTCTCCTAATGTTTTTCTATAATCAACAAATGGTTTTTCAGTATTTAGTTGGGCAATGTAACTGTCATATTCTTTTTTGATTTCAACTTTTAATTTCTCTACAGGTAAACCATAAGAAAGCATTTGTAGCATGATGCCTTTGCTTTTTGTGATTTCGCTATCGGTTGATGTAATTGCGTTAAGGTCTTCGGCAGTGTAAACGGGTTTGTTGAGGTACTTTACAAGTACAGCATCTGCATCATTCACGCCGTTGAGTACTTGCTCTAATTGTGCTTTACCATTTGATGCACCATCTTTCTTTTTATCAACCATTGCTTTTGCTTTTGCAAAAGTAGCTTCGTCAACAAGGTTTTTATTATTAGCAATTCTCTCGTATTCTAAGTTTTCTTTAGTGATGTCTCCTAAAAAGTTCCAACCGTGAATATCATCGATATAACCATTTTTATCATCATCAATTCCGTTGCCTGCAATCTCTTTTTTATTGGTCCAAACCACGGATTTTAAATCTTCATGTTCAATATCAACTCCTGAATCGAGGATGCTTACCACAACTTTTACACCCTTCTTACCTTTTAGTAATTCAGCGTAAGCTTTATCAACACTCATTCCAGGAATACTGTCTTTTTCTAAATCAAGATGACTCCATCTTTTTAATTGGTCTTCAGTAAGTTTGCTTTTTTTTGTTTGAAATTGGGTACTAGTTTGCGCGTTTACTGATAATGACAATGATAGCAATGCTACTAATGACAAATGGGTTAATTTTATATTTTTCATTTATATTTTGGTTTTAATTTTGATAATGTGTCAAAAATAGTTTAAGAACGTTACAAATGGATTGTTATTTAACTTTATTTTAGGATGTCCTCACAGGTAAAAACTTCTTTTAAACGAACCCCTTTTTCGGTTTTTTCTACAGTAATAATTTCGTTGTGAGCATCGTGTTCTAGAAACAAATAGTAATTGTTATCGGCGGCGGCATTCATAAACTTTGTTCTTTCTGCAAGAGTCAAAAGCGGTCTGGTATCATAACCCATAACATAAGGAATAGGAATATGTCCTGCGGTAGCCAATAAATCTGCACAAAAAACAATGGTTTTCCCATTGTATTTAATGTGCGGCAACATTTGTTTTTCGGTATGACCATCTGCAAAAAAAATGCCAAAACCCAATTCTGATTTTTCTAAAAAATCACCTTCTGGTCTTTTTATATAATTAAGTTGCCCGCTTTCTTGCATGGGTAAAATATTTTCGGATAAGAAAGACGCTTTTTCTCGTGCATTGGGTTTTGTAGCCCATTCCCAGTGGTTTGCATTGGTCCAAAACTTAGCATTTTTAAACGCCACTTCATAACCAGTTTTGTCTTTATTCCAAACCACGCAGCCGCCACAATGGTCAAAATGAAGGTGTGTCATAAAAACATCAGTAATATCATCACGATGAAAGCCCGCTTGAGCTAATGATTTGTCTAATGAATGGGTTCCCCAAAGTGAATAATAGCCAAAAAATTTCTCAGATTGCTTATTACCCATGCCAGTATCAATCAAAATCAATTTGTTACCATCTTCAATCAAAAGGCAACGTGCCGCAATATCGATGAGGTTATTTGCATCTGCGGGATTGGTTTTATTCCAAATCGCTTTTGGCACAACGCCAAACATGGCGCCGCCGTCTAATTTAAAGTTGCCACTTTCTATAGGATAAAGTTTCATTTGTGTAAATATTATGTTTTATTAGTGTTTATTGAATTTTAATGCAACCTAATAATTGGCATGCAAATTAAGCAATTCTACTGGGTTTGTTCTTAGTGAAATAAACTTTTTCTATTTCGTTATTCGTTATAAAAATGTTAGTAATTATGTAAAAAACGAAATATGACGTATCTTTGAAGACGATTTAGACAAAATCAATATAAGCTATGATAAAAGTATCAGATACAGCAAGTAAAAAAATAGTTGCCATGATGAACGATGATGGTTTTGACGCAACCCAAGATTATGTTAGAGTAGGCGTAAAAAGCGGAGGATGTTCGGGATTGTCTTATGAATTAAAGTTTGATAAAAATTTAGGCGATAACGACAAGGTTTTCGAGGACAATAATGTAAAAATAGCGGTTGAAAAAAAATCATTTTTGTACTTAGCAGGAACCGTTCTAGAATTTTCAGGCGGATTAAACGGAAAAGGCTTTGTTTTTAATAACCCAAATGCGAGTAGAACGTGTGGTTGCGGGGAGAGTTTTTCTCTATAGTCCTAATGTCAAATGTCATAAAGTCGAAAGACTAACGATGACTTTAAAACTTTAGACTTTCAAACTTTAAGACTTAAAAAAATGTCAAAATACACCGAAGACGATTTAAAAATCGAATTAGAAACCAAAGAATACGAATACGGATTTTATACTGAATTAGAATCTGAAACTTTCCCTATTGGTCTTAATGAAGATATTGTACGTGCCATTTCTTTGAAAAAAGAAGAACCACAATGGATGACCGATTGGCGCATTGAAGCTTTTCGTGCTTGGAAAGAAATGATTGAGCCAGAATGGGCAAATGTACAGTATGAAAAACCAGATTTTCAAGCCATTTCTTATTATTCTGCGCCTAAAGCGATCGATCCTAACAAATCATTGAGCGATGTAGATCCAGAACTTTTAGAAATGTATAAAAAGCTTGGGATTAATGTTGATGAGCAAAAAATGATGAACAACATCGCTATGGATATTGTGGTCGATTCTGTTTCAGTTGCTACTACATTCAAAAAAACATTAAACGAAAAAGGAATTATTTTTTGTTCAATTTCTGATGCCATTAAGGAACATCCAGAATTGGTTCGCAAATACCTAGGTACAGTTATCCCGCAAAAAGATAATTTTTATGCTGCTTTAAACTCAGCAGTTTTTTCTGATGGCAGTTTTTGTTATATTCCAAAAGGCGTTCGTTGTCCTATGGAATTATCAACCTATTTCCGAATCAATCAAGCTGGAACAGGTCAATTTGAAAGAACACTTTTAATTGCCGATGAAGGCAGTTATGTTTCTTATCTTGAGGGTTGTACTGCACCAAGTCGTGACGAAAATCAGTTGCACGCAGCTTGTGTAGAACTAATTGCTTTAGACAATGCCGAAATTAAATATTCTACAGTACAAAACTGGTATCCAGGAAATAAAGAAGGAAAAGGCGGCGTTTATAACTTTGTAACCAAAAGAGGTATTTGCGAAAAAAGCGCAAAAATTTCTTGGACACAAGTAGAAACTGGTTCAGCAATAACTTGGAAATATCCGTCGGTTATTTTAAAAGGTGATAATTCAATAGGCGAATTTTATTCGATTGCTGTGACAAATAATTTCCAACAAGCAGATACTGGAACGAAGATGATCCATATTGGAAAAAATACAAAATCAACAATTATTTCGAAAGGAATTTCAGCAGGAAAATCACAAAACAGTTATCGCGGTTTGGTTAGAATAGGAGCAAGTGCTGATAATGCTCGTAATTTTTCCCAATGTGATTCGCTGTTAATGGGCAATAATTGTGGCGCACATACTTTTCCTTATATCGAAAGCAAAAACCCGTCGGCTAAAATTGAACACGAAGCAACCACAAGTAAAATTGGTGAAGACCAAGTTTTTTATTGCAACCAACGTGGTATTCCTACCGAAAAAGCAATTGCGCTTATCGTTAACGGTTTCAGTAAAGATGTGTTGAATAAACTGCCAATGGAGTTTGCCGTTGAAGCGCAGAAGTTGCTAGAAATAAGTTTAGAAGGTTCAGTAGGATAATTAAAATTAAAACAGAATAAAAACACATTCAAAAAATGTTATCAATAAAAAATTTACACGCTTCAGTTGAAGACAAAGAAATATTAAAAGGCATTAACCTTGAAGTAAAAGCAGGAGAAGTTCACGCAATTATGGGTCCAAATGGTGCGGGAAAAAGCACACTTTCCTCTATTATTGCAGGAAACGAAAATTACACAGTAACTGATGGTGAAATTCTTTTAGAAGGTGAAAATATTTCTGAACTAGCACCAGAAGAAAGAGCACACAAAGGCGTTTTCCTTTCTTTTCAATATCCTGTTGAAATTCCTGGAGTTTCGGTTACGAATTTTATCAAAACATCGATAAACGAAACTAGAAAAGCAAACGGAAAAGAGGATATGCCGGCAAACGAAATGCTGAAATTAATTCGTGAAAAATCGGAATTACTAGAGATTGATCGTAAGTTTTTATCACGTTCGTTAAACGAAGGTTTTTCGGGTGGAGAAAAGAAACGTAACGAGATTTTCCAGATGGCAATGCTAGAGCCTAAATTAGCGATTCTAGACGAAACCGATTCTGGTTTGGATATCGATGCGCTTCGAATCGTTGCCAATGGTGTAAACAAGCTTAAGAACGAAAACAACGCCGTGTTAGTAATCACGCATTATCAACGTTTGTTAGATTATATCATTCCAGATTTTGTTCACGTTTTAATGGACGGAAAAATTGTAAAATCAGGTGGAAAAGAGCTTGCTTACGAGTTAGAAGAAAAAGGATACGATTGGATTAAAAGTGAACTAGTATAAAATTTGTTTAAAGTTTAAGGTTTAAGGTTACAACTATTAACTTTAAACTTTAAAAACTTTGAACTTTAAACAAAAAAATAATGTTAAAAGAAAAATTACTCTCGTCTTTTATGGCTTTTGAAGAAAAAATTGATGTTCATTCAGAACTTCATGACGTTCGTACTAATGCGATAAAAAACTTTGAAAATAAAGGCTTTCCGACTAAGAAGGAAGAAGCTTGGAAATACACCTCATTAAATGCTATTCTAAAAAATGATTTTAGTGTTTTTCCTAAAAAAGAAAACACCATTGATTTTTCTGAAGTTAAAAAGTATTTTTTGCACGAAATTGATACCTACAAAGTGATTTTTGTAGACGGCATTTTCAGTTCTTTTTTATCATCAACTACCCATGACGGATTAGACGTGTGTTTGATGTCGTCGGCATTGACAAAGCCCAAATATAAATCGGTTATTGACAAGTATTTCAATCAAATTGCAAGCAAAGAGGAAAGTTTAACTTCTTTAAACACTGCTTTTGCAAATGAAGGTGCTTATATTCAAGTTCCAAAAGGGAAAGTAGTTGAGAAACCTATCGAAATCATTTATTTTTCAACTGGATCAGAAGCGGCACTTTTAATACAGCCAAGAAATCTTGTTGTTGTGGCTGAAAATGCCAATGTCCAAATAATCGAACGCCACCAAAGCCTGAATGAAAATCCGGTTCTAACAAATGCGGTAACCGAAATTTTTGCCGAAAAACGAGCGATTGTAGATTACTATAAAATCCAAAACGACAACCTTGAGGCCAATTTAATCGACAACACTTTTGTTTCCCAACAAGAAGCAAGCACCGTGTCGGTAAATACGTTTTCTTTTGGAGGCAATTTAACGAGGAATAATTTGAATTTTTACCATTTTGGCGAAAGAGTAATTAGCCACTTAAACGGCATTACAATCATTGGCGAGAAGCAACACGTAGATCATTATACTTTAGTGCAGCACGCGCAGCCTAATTGCGAAAGTCATCAGGATTACAAAGGTATTTTCTCTGATAAAGCGACAGGTGTTTTTAACGGAAAGATTTTTGTTGAAAAAGAAGCCCAAAAAACCAATGCTTTTCAAAAAAGCAACAACATTTTATTAAGCGATAAAGCCACAATCAACACCAAACCACAGTTAGAGATTTTTGCAGATGATGTAAAATGTTCTCACGGTTGTACTATTGGTCAATTAGACGAAACAGCCATGTTTTATATGCAATGCCGTGGTATTCCTAAAAAAGAGGCAAAAGCATTATTAATGTATGCATTTTCTAATGCAGTTATTGAAAGTATCAAAATACCAGAGCTTAAACAACGAATTACTAAAATTATAGCAACGAAATTGGGTGTGAAAATGGGTTTTGATTTGTAGAAAGTAACATTTACTCGAGATATATTTATAAAAAAAGGGAACTGCTAACTAAACAGTTCCCTTTTTTGTTTTCTGTAACAGAGAATTTTTTAGTTAAGAATATAGCTGTAAATGTCTCTTTCTTCAATAAGATCATTTTCAGATTGGTTAATGGTTTTTATTAAACCAACATTTTCTGCATACCAATACTCTTCAGACGCATTAGTTATTTGACCGTTTGCATTTACAACGACACTGATTCTTGTTTTTATTACACTAGGATAAGTTATACTATTTAAAACCACTTCTCCCTTATATAAATTAACACCAGTATAATTTACTTTAAACGGAAGCGTTCCAGATTGGCCATTGCCAGAAAATGTTAACTTAGGCGATACTGTTCCTGTCCAGCTTTTGTTCACTGGGTAATCATCTTTCAAAATTGGCAATTCATATCCACCTACAGTAATATTTATTCCACTTTCATTGACGGTAGTATCATCTGTTTTTAAAAAATAAGTTGCGCCTTTTTTTGCAAACCAGTGTTTAATTACTATATCTGTTTCACTGTCATCTGTAAATTCATAATAGGTAGTGCCGTTAAATTGAGCTGTCCCTATAATTTTTATTTCATTTAAAAGACTTTGGTCAACATCAAGGTATTTCCAACTGTTGTTAATTGCTAAAGGAAAATAATCTCCAGTGGTTTCTCCAAATGATTCCGCACTATCATCATTGCTACAAGAGGAAAGCGATAAAAGTGTGATTGCAAAAAATGCAAAAATAATTTTTTTCATAATTTTATTTTTTTACGAATTTATAACAAATTATAAGATAAAGACTAAAGTTAAATAATTACTTCTTCAAACTTGAAATGACCCCTTTCAAAAACCCATTAAAATCAAATCCTTCCTCTTCTTTTAAACCCATTCGTACAATTACTAAATCTAATGACGGAATTATAAATACCCTTTGACCCTGAAAACCATTGCAGGAAAACAAATCTTTAGGCGCATCAGGATAACGACCGCCAGCGTTGAGCCAAAAATGCCCACCATAATCTCCTTTAGAACCATTAGTAGGCGTAGCAGTATATTTTATCCAGCTTTCGTCTAGAATTTGTTCGCCGTTCCAGCTGCCTTTATGCAAATACAGCAATCCAAATTTTGACCAATCACGAGTGGTCGCCCATGCGTAAGAAGAACCGACATAATTTCCGGACATATCTGTTTCAATCAGCATAGAATGCATACCGATTTTATCAATCAACTCGGTGTACCAAAAATCCAAATATTCTTGGTGGGTTTTAAATTGTTTGCGCAATATTCCAGAAAGCAAATTAGTAGTTCCAGAAGAGTAATTCCAGTGGGTGTTGGGCTTATATTTTGCTGGTTTTATTAACTGCGAGCGTGTCATGTCTTCCTCTTGAAAAAGCATGTTGGTTGCATCACAAATACGATCGTATTTTTCTTCCCATTCTAAACCCGAATTCATGTGCAACAAATCGTTTGTGGTGATGTTTTTGCGTTCGTCTTTTTGCCATTCTGCAATGGGTCCCGGTTTGTAGATGTCAAACTTTCCTTGTTTTTGAAGTACCCCAAACATAGCACTTGTGATGCTTTTAGTCATAGACCAACCCAGTATTTTAGAGTCCTTATTAAACCCAGTATCGTATTTTTCGGCAATAATTTTGTCTTTATAAACAACCAGAATGGATCGGGTTCTTTGTATTTTTTTGCCTTTTTTATCAAAAGCATTGGTAACAGCCGCATTCAATTTGTTGTAATCTATAGTTGTAAAAACAGTATCTTTTGGTTCATTATTACCGTAAGGGAAAGCCAAATTATTTTCGATTTTTGTTCTTTTTGGTACCAAATAAGGTTTCGAAACATCAAAATCATCGTTGATTAGAGTCGCGCCTATACCTTCTCTATAAATTGCTTTGCGTTTTTTTAAACCATAAACCGAAGCCGTTGCATTGCCTTCAGAACCATTAATTTCATTTGTGGCCAAATCAATTAAATCAATATCATTGTCTGTTTTTTCAATCAGTTCTTGGCTTCGATTGTCTATAAAATGTGCAGAAGCAATACTTTTGGCTGAAAAGCCAGATATTAAATCCAGTTTAGCATAGGTTGTAAATCCAAAATAAAGTAAGACAACCAGCAAAACAACAGCAATAATTTTGACTGCTTTTTTCATATGATGTAATTTGTAAGCAATTTATAAAAAAAATTACTTTTTAACGAACAAAAAAGCCACAAAGCTTTACAAATAGGATTTAGAGCTTTGCATTTTATTAACTAATGTTTGTAGCAAATCATTTGCATTTTGATTACTTTTGTATTTAGAATTTTTCTAAATAAAATATGCTAGATATCAATAAAATAAGAGCTGATTTTCCGATACTTACTCAAAAAGTTAATGGAAAACCGTTGGTTTATTTTGACAATGGCGCGACTTCACAAAAACCACAAATTGTGATTGATGCTATTTCAAAATACTACCAAGAAATCAATGCCAATATTCACAGAGGTGTGCATACCTTGAGCCAACTGGCTACCGATGCATACGAAGTTTCTCGTGGTAAAATTCAGAAACATATTAATGCAAAACACGCTTATGAAGTTTTGTTTACCTCGGGTACGACCCACGGTATCAACTTGGTTACAAATGGGTTTACATCTATATTAAAGCCAGGTGATGAGGTTTTGGTTTCTGCATTAGAACACCACAGCAATATTGTACCCTGGCAAATGTTGTGCGAAAGAACAGGCGCAACTTTCAAAGTGATTCCGATGAACGATGAAGGCGAATTGATTATTGCCGAATTAGACAAATTATTATCTCATAAAACAAAAATTGTTGCTGTCAATCACATTTCAAACGCGTTGGGAACGATAAACCCAATCAAATACATGATTGAAAAAGCACATGAAGTTGGCGCAGCCATTTTAATTGATGGTGCGCAAGCCGTGCCACACATTAAACCAGATGTTCAAGAACTGGATTGTGATTTTTACGTTTTTTCTGGACATAAAATTTGTGGGCCTACAGGAATTGGGATTTTATATGGTAAAGAAGATTGGCTTAACAAATTACCACCCTATCAAGGCGGAGGAGAAATGATAAAAGAGGTCACCTTTGAGAAAACAACTTATGCAGGTTTGCCTAATAAATTTGAAGCAGGAACACCTAATATTGCTGGTGGAATTGTGCTTGGAACTGCAATTGATTACATGAATAATATTGGTTTTGAAAATATTGCTGCCTACGAACACGAATTACTAGCATACGGAACCAAAAAATTATTAGAGATTGAAGGGCTTAAAATTTATGGTACTGCCAAAGAAAAAACATCTGTAATTTCGTTTAATATTGAAGGGATTCACCCTTACGATATTGGTACAATAATTGACAAACTAGGTATAGCAGTAAGAACAGGTCAACATTGTGCACAACCTATTATGGATTTCTTTAAAATACCAGGAACCATTAGAGCAAGTTTTGCTTTTTATAACACAAAAGAAGAGATCGATGTTATGGTTGAAGCAATCAAAAAGGCAAAAATGATGTTGGGATAGTAATTATTGGCTACATTCACATTCTAAATATAAAATTATGAAAATTGTATCACTATTATTCTTGACTGTTTTTTTAGGCAAAGGTTGCATTAATGACAAACAGGATGTTGAAACTGCAGTTATAGAATATGAAGCCAACACAAGGGGTTTTTACCAAAAAATAGTAGTGCAAAACCATGCTTTTTCTGTTACAGAAGACCGTGAAGCGACCGAAAAATTGGCCACAAAAAAGATTTCAGATGCAGATTGGAAGGCTTTAGTAGCAACTTTACAAAAAGTGAATTTAGAGCAAATGCCTAATTTTAAAGCGCCAACAGAAAAACGTTTCCATGATGGAGCAGCAATTGCTAGTTTAAAAATAACTTACAAAGACAAAGTATATGAATCTGCGAGTTTTGATCACGGTTTTCCACCGTTAGAAATGGAAACTTTAGTTAATAAAATAAATGCTTTTGCAAAAAAATAATTTTCAAAACCCATTGCAATTACAATGAAAATAAAGGAAATACAAGATGAAATAGTAGAGGAGTTCTCTATGTTTGATGACTGGATGCAGCGTTACGAGTATATTATTGAATTGGGCAAAAACTTGCCATTGATAAAAGAAGAGTTTAAAACCGAAGACAATATCATCAAAGGATGTCAGTCAAAAGTGTGGTTACAAGGCCAACAAGAAGCCGATAAAGTTGTTTTTACAGCCGATAGTGACGCGATTTTGACCAAAGGAATAATTGCGATTCTTATCAGGACGTTTTCCAATCAAAAAGCAGCAGATATCCTAGAAGCTGATATGGATTTTATCGATGAAATAGGTTTAAAAGAACATTTATCAGCAACCAGAGCCAATGGTTTGGTATCAATGATTAAAAATATAAAAATGTATGCCTTGGCATTCAATTCACAAAATTAAAACATCATGGAAGAATTCAACGACACAATAAATTTAGGCGATAACGTAGTAAAAAAACTAAAGGGGATTTACGATCCAGAAATTCCAGTTGATATTTATGAATTGGGTTTGATTTACGACGTGATGATCAACGAAGACAATGATGTAAAAATCCTCATGACCCTTACCTCTCCTAATTGCCCTGTTGCAGAAAGCTTACCGAGAGAAGTAGAAGACAAAGTAAAATCTATTGATGAGGTAAAATCATGTGAAGTAGAAATTACATTTGACCCACCTTGGAGTAAAGATTTAATGAGCGAAGAAGCAAAATTAGAATTAGGAATGTTGTAAAGCCTAAAGTATAAAACTACAATAGAATGACTTTAGACATTTGACTTTAAGACCCAATCATGGAAGAAATAATCAACAAAGTAGCCAGTAGTGTACTCGAGGTTTTCGATCTTGAGGATTATTATCCAAAAGGAATTCGGGTACAAATTGATATTTCAGAGTGGCTAACCGAAGGTTTTTTATTGAAAGAAAAGGATTTTAGAGAATATTTGAAAAACTATAATTGGTCACAATACGAAAACCAGTATGTTGCTATACATTGTTCAACCGATGCTATAATTCCCTCATGGGCAATGATTTTAGTCACAATGTATCTTGCTCCTTTTGCTAAAAAAATTACAGCAGGAACTATTGAAAATTTAGACACTGCTTTGTACCAAGAAATATTACCAGCATTAGATTATTCAGTATATCAAGACAAACCAGTAATATTAAAAGGTTGTTCAAAAAAACCTGTTCCTATGGGCGCCTACCTTCTTTCGGCGCAATTGCTACAACCTTTTGCAAAAAGCATTATGTATGGCGAGGCTTGTTCTGCAGTACCATTATACAAAAAGAAGTAATGGACCATTAAAACTTAGAAAAACAAAAAAGAGACGTATTTAATACGTCTCTTTTTTGTTTTTCTAAGTAAATAATATTAATTCAGTGTTGGGTTGTGTCTTGTTCTTATTTGTGAAAGATTAAATTTATCTATTAGTTTTTTACCGCTAGCAATTAAATCTCTTCCATCACTTTTATCATAGTCATTTGCAATTAACCCTTCGCCCTCAATTATCGCTTTTTCTGGTTGATCAAGATAAAGATAAATTTTCCCTAAGTTGTAGTATGCAGAGTATCTTATTTTTTTACTTCCTTTATTATCTTCTTTATATTTTGTTTTCAAAGATTCAAAGTATTCGATAAGAGGTTGTAAATCGGCTGCTAATTTTTCAATAGGTTGGTCTGCTTTCATTTCTGCAAACAATGCTTTAACCGCTTCTATAGCTTCTTTTTGAATTGCACCTTCTTCTTCTTTTGAATCCATTATCCACAATTGTTCTTTAAAACTAACTGGTTCAAAACCATAATAATAATTTATTTGTGAATTAGTATTTAGGATAACATTTTGTACATATTCTCTTAGTCTTTTATTAAAATTTACTTCTCGGTTTTTAGCATTTTCTCTTTCAAGAAATACTTTACTCACATTTTCAGAAGATTTGTATGAATAAGAGCCAGATAGATCGATTTTTTTTGTGATTTCAGCCGAGGGTGCGACAGTTGTAGCTTCTGTACCTGATCCATCCTTGATGAATCTATTTGGTGTTTTAGACACAGCTTGTACTGGGACAGGCGCTATTTTTTTTTGAATATTTGGTGCTGTAATTGTAGCGTAACCTTGACCTCTGTATTTGGTAACAAGTGTATACAAAGGATAAGAGCTAATAACTTTTCCGTCTTTGTCTTTTTCTTCAACGTTTCTTGACTCAACAATAGTACCTTCTTCAAAAAAATCAGCAAGATTAACTTCTACATTTACTTTTGCTCCTTCAGTTACTTTTTTCCACCCATATATATATAATTGATTGTTCAAAATTTTTGCACTTTCAAACTGTGAGGAAATAGGGCCGTCAGTAACTATGATTGTAGCATACGTTCTCTGTTCAAAAGGAATTATATTAACAGGTAGGTTTTGAAAACTTACGTTAAAATAAAAACGATCTAAGTCAACCTTTTGTGAAAATGTTAGAATAGAAATAAATAAAAAGAAAAATAATAATGACTGTTTTTTCATAATTGTATTTTGATTAAATTTTTAAGGAAAATTATCTTATTAAAGATTTGTTAATAAAAAAGCAAAATTAAGAATATTTATGCATTTGTAATTAAAAAAAAGCAAATTTTTTTTGCCTTTCTTTAACAAAAAGAATATAAAAGTCATTTCAAATTTTAAATTAACTACAGTAACAGTTCTGAAAATATAATCTTGTAAATAACTTTTTGTTATTTAGAGAATTTCTATTCCTCTTTATCAATAAGGTCTTTGTAGTCTGGATATAAAAATTTGTTGTAAGGAAAACGGGTAACATGAATTTGTCTTACGGTTTCATACACACGTTCTCTAAACGATTCAAAATTTTCTTTGTTTGTAGCCGAAATAAAAAGTGCATTTTCTTGGCCTAAATTACTCATCCAAGTTGCTTTCCATTCTTCAAGTGTGAAATGGCGTTTGGTTTACAAAAGCCATGTGGTTTTCAAAATCAGGGTGCGATATATGTACAACATGAAATTAATTTCATCAAAGATGGATTATAACTCCATTAATAGTTTTAACTAATTTAAATGCTCTAGCGTATTCAAGGGCGCGTATTGATTATCCCGTAAGTATTTACAAATCAATGTTATGCTATAATTAAATTTTAAAGAAAAGGTGTACAATATGATTTTTTTTAATATCTTTATTTGATTAATAAATTTTACATTCCTTATAAATCTATTTATGAAAAAAAATCTTTTTAAAGTATTTCTCTTAATACTTTCTATTTTTTTATTATTAAACTGTTCTACAGATCATGAAGCAATCAATGCTGAAGCTGCACATGATCAAGGAACAAAAGGTAATAAAACAGTTCTAATTAAGGGCAAAGAAGCTATTAATATATTTAATAAGTTAAATGAAAGTTTACAACGCTCATTTAAAAATAAATCAGTAACTGGGATTAAAAATATTGGTACGATTGATAATAGAGAAGTTTTAACATATACAGATGCTACAGGAATTATTAACTATACTTTCCGCATATTTAATAATCCAAATGACAATAACAATACATTTCACAATTTAGTACTTACAGAAAAGGGCAGTTTTCAAGAAATACATTTAATTAAATATGAAACGTCAAATATAATATCTACTAGTAAAACAAAAAATACTAATAATTTTGAATTAGCAAGAATGACGACTGTCAGCTTATCAGATAGTTCAAATCCTTGTGATAATAATACTATTGAAATACCTCCTAGTCCATCAACTCCTGGTAGTGGCGCAGGAGGAAGTGGAAGTTCAGGAGGAGGCACTTCTAGCGGTGGGTCAAGTGGAAGTTCAGGAGGAGGCTCAGGTGGTACATCATGTTATGAGACTTCATTAAATTTAACTTGTGGAGATTGTAATCGATCATATTCAGATTGGAAATCTTACACAACCTCAGTATGCGGTAATGGAACATATGACCTAACTATTAGAGTAATTAGGACTTTAGTAGCTTCTTGTAGATCGAGCGAGACTCCTTGTAATGTTGATGGTACAATTCCCGTTTTACCACCAGTTGAAGAAGATGTAGATTTGTTATATCAACTTATAGTTGATCAATCATTAAAAAATAATCCATGTCTAAATTCAGTTTATACACAATTAGGAAAAGCACCAAAATTTCAAAATTACATACAAAACTTTGATGGTAATTTTTCTGTAGCTAATTTAAAATTGACTGCAAGTGACCAGTTACCTAATAATATAAATGCTGAAACATCTGCTCCTGATAATTACCTTGTAACTATTAGTTTTAATACAAATAATTTAAATCGTCCTGCATTAAGTATTGCAAGAACTTTTATACATGAATTAATACTTGCAGAAATATTTAGAAAACTATTATCAGTTTCTGGAGGGCCATCTGTTAGCTTTACTCAGTCACAGTTAATTGACTTAAAAATAGTTATCCCGGGTTATATGATTATTACATGAGATATCAATTTGATATAAAGCCTGGGCAAACTCCAACAAGCGCCCAACATGAAGCAATGGCTCAACATTATAGAAATATAATCTCACAAGCTTTAAAAGAATTTGATAATGGTAATAATCCTGATTCCACTTATGAATCTCTCGCATGGGAAGGTTTATATGGAACAACAGCTTGGAATAATTCAAGTAATACCGATAAAACCAATATTATTAATTTCAATTCAGATTTTAAAAACAGTAACAATAATTGTCAATAAAATGAAAAAAAATCTTTTTATAATTATAATTTTCTTGTTTACACATATTAATGTTTTACAAACAAAAAAACAAAAAGCTATATTGATTTATAATGAGTCAACTATGAATTTTGTGAATAATAGTTTTATAATTGATGGACAAACTTTTAAATATTCGCATAAAAAAGGATCAAGAACCCATGTCAAATATAAAGACATTAAAAATAATATTTCTAGTATAAATGTTATGAATGGTAACATAAAAAAAAGTAAATCATATCGAAATAAAAAAGATCCTTCGTTTTACTATTCGAATTTTTATGATATTTATATTTATAAAAGTGAAAACAAAACAATGGGATACGCTTATCCTGTTGAGAAAGTATGGACTATTGAAAGCAAGATAGTAGACTAAAAAGCATTTATAATAAACTAAAAGATTAATTCTATTTTTGATAATGTAATTTCACAATAAATTAAAAGGGCTACACTTTAGTAAGCCCTTTTTTTATGATGTAAATTGAGGTTTTCATTTTCAAAAATTTTTTTTCAAAAAAAACGCAAACTAACCCAGCTTAACTCCCGGACTCTTTAAAAGTTTTGGGTTGTACCTCACCGATGAAATGTAAGTATGTAAAAAGCTAACATCGATGGGAATTACAACTAATGTTTAATCAATTAAAATATTAAAATTATGGTTAAAATTGTAGATTTTGAGTCAGTAAAAAAAAGTCTGTTTATATTATTCCTCCTTATCAATAAGGTCTTTGTAATCTGGATATAAAAATTTATTGTATGGAAAACGGGTAACATGAATTTGTCTTACCGTTTCATACACTCGTTCTCTAAACGATTCAAAATTTTCTTTGTTTGTAGCCGAAATAAAAAGTGCATTTTCTTGGCCTAAATTACTCATCCAAGTCGCTTTCCATTCTTCAAGTGTGAAATGGCGTTTGGTTTTCTCAGTAATCAAATCGTCCTCGTCAATAGTAAGATGCTTGTAAGCATCAATTTTATTAAAAACCATGATAGTAGGCTTGTCATTACTTTTGATGTCGATGAGCGTTTGATTTACAGAAGCGATATGGTCTTCAAAATCGGGATGTGATATGTCTACCACATGCAATAGCAAATCGGCTTCACGAACTTCATCTAAGGTACTTTTAAAAGAATCTACCAGTTGGGTTGGTAATTTTCTAATAAAACCTACGGTGTCAGAAAGCAAAAAAGGCAAGTTTTCTATCACCACTTTACGAACAGTAGTGTCTAGCGTGGCAAAAAGTTTGTTTTCTACAAAAACTTCACTCTTGCTAATCACGTTCATCAAAGTAGATTTACCCACATTAGTATAACCCACAAGCGCCACACGAACCATAGCGCCACGATTACCGCGTTGTACTGACATTTGTTTGTCAATCACTTTAATCTTTTCTTTTAACAAAGCGATACGATCACGAACTATTCGGCGGTCGGTTTCAATTTCTGTTTCACCAGGACCACGCATCCCAATGCCTCCTTTTTGACGTTCAAGGTGGGTCCACATTCCAGAAAGCCGGGGCAATAAATATTGGCATTGTGCCAGTTCTACTTGGGTTCTCGCATAAGAAGTCTCTGCACGTTGTGCAAAAATATCTAGGATGAGGTGGGTTCTATCAAGGATTTTACAATCCAGAATTTTTGTAATATTTTTTTGTTGCGAAGGAGATAGTTCATCATCAAAAATCACGGTTGAAACCCCATTTTCTTTAATGTAATGATTGATCTCTTCCATTTTTCCTGTTCCTACAAAGGTTTTAGGATTAGGGCGTTCCATTTTTTGGCTGAATCTTTTTATGACTTCACCGCCTGCGGTAAAAGTCAAAAACTCCAATTCATCAAGGTATTCTTTTAGCTTTTCTTCGTCTTGTTTTTGCGTTATGATTCCAACAATTACGGTTTTCTCGAACTTAATATTTTCTTTTTCTAACATAGTCAAATTTCTGCAACAAAGTTAATTCATTTGCTACCGAATCAATTGTTTGGTAACATAAAAGAACCTTAAATGTTTAATTATCGCTTGCAAACCATTCTGCAAATGATGTTTCTGTTTCTTGTAATTTTAATGAAAACAATGCAATCGTTTCTGGCAAACGGCTTTTAATTTTATCTGCAAAATCCATAACCATGTTTTCACTCGTAGGCTGATAGTCTACTAAAATAACATGGTGACCTCTTGTTTTTAGTTCGTTTGCCAATTCTAAATGTGGCGTTGTTTCATTAAAAACAGTGGCGTGATCAAACTGGTCTACGATTTCCTCTTTTACTATTTTTTTTAAATCCGAAAAATCAATTACCATCCCAAATTTCACATTGTTTCTATCGGTTATTGGCGTTCCAATAACGGTTACTGATAGTTTATAGCTGTGACCATGTACGTTTTTACATTTGCCATCATAACCGTATAGGGCGTGTCCCGTTTCAAAACTAAATTGTTTGGTAATTCTGATTTTGCTCATTGTGATTTATTTGACTGCAAATTTACAAATTTATTCTCAATGCTTTTGCATTGCAGGATTTCATAGCCCTGATAGCAGCGACATCCCACGCTTTTTGCGTGGATATAGCGCATAGCGGGAGAAAGCTCCTAAAAAATATTGGATTTTTATTTTTTGAATGCTTGCAAAGCGTTTTTTGTAAAATCCGAAAGTACGAGATTTCCTGAAATGGCCGCCCTTTCATAAAGTAAAGTATCCCAATGATTGGTGTTTTCCCAAAATACTTTTTTCATGGCTAGCAAAGCTTCGGGATTGTAACTGGCCAGTTTTGTAGTAAAAACTTCAAGTTGTGCGTCTAATTCTTGGATGGTTTCAAAAGTTGCAGCGTACAAACCTTTTTGTTGCGCCCAGTTGGCATCTTTCCACTCTTGTGCGTCCAATGTCATTTCAGCCATGGCGGTTTTACCAATTTTTCTTGAAACTGCAGGTTCAATTACAAAAGGGCCAATGCCTATGGCGAGTTCAGATAGTTTTATGGAGGCATTTTTTGTGGCAAAAACATAATCACAAGCGGATGCAAGACCTACGCCGCCGCCTACCGCTTTGCCTTGAATGCGCCCAATGATCAGTTTAGGGCATTTTCTCATGGCATTAATCACGTTTGCAAAACCTGAAAAAAATTGTTTTCCTTTTTCCAAGTCATTGATAGATAGTAGTTCATCAAAGGAAGCACCTGCGCAAAAGGCACCGTTGCCTTCGCTTTTTAAAACTAGTAATACAACATCAGCGTTGTTGCTTAAATTGTTTATCTCGGTAGTCAATGTGTGCAACAATTCACTCGGGAAAGAGTTGCTTGCTGGATGGCCAAATGTTATGGTCGCTATTTTGTTTTGAATTGTGGTACGTAATGTTCCGTTTGTAAAGGCCGTCATGGTAAAATTAATTTGGCATAAAGTTACACTTTTTCGCAAAACGGTTTTTGTATGTGTAGTAAAATACTATATTTGCTAAAAAATGGGGGATTAGCTCATTTGGCTAGAGCGCTTGCCTGGCAGGCAAGAGGTGGTCGGTTCGAATCCGATATTCTCCACAAACAGCATCTCAAAAGGATGCTGTTTTTTTTTATTACTTTGTCGAAAGCGTAAATCTAAAATCCAATCCTTTGTAACTATTGTAGCTTTAATCTTTTATTGTTTAGGCAAAGGCGCACCTACGGCAACACTGCACAAATGGCCTTCTTGCCCGTGTGGCGGATTCATTCCTGGCGCAGTAACCACAGGCGTAACAGGCGCAGGCGTTGCAGTATTAGGATTTACAGTTGTGGTATAAGTAGGTTGTTGTGTTACTTGTGGTGCTGGCGCTTGGGCAGGTTTTCCGGGCGGCGAATTCAAAGGCGCGCCTACAACAATATCGCAACGGTGGTTGGGCTGGCCATGCGGCGGATTCATCCCTTTGGCCACTTTTACAGGCTGTGATGTAGTTACCGTTTGTGGTTGCGGTACAATATTGTTTTGTACAACTGGCGCTGTGGTGTTAGGCGCTATTGTGGGTTGCGGTACTTGCGTATTGGGTGTTGGGTTTTGAACTGTTGTCGTTGCAGTAGAGCTTTCTTGAGGTTCTAATTCTTTTTTACAAGCGGTAGAAAGTATTGCAACTGTAAAGAGCGAACTTAAAATAACTTTTGTATTCATAGCATGTTTATTAAGGAACTCAAATATAAAACTTTAATACTTTTAAAAAAAGAATTAGGGCAATTTAGGTTTAAAAGTGTTTTGACAAATAGGTTCTTTAATTTTTTTGTGTCGCTTTGTTGTTTTTATAAGTTTTTGACACAACCTTGTGTCGTTTTTTTATTTTTTGAGAGTTGTGACACAAAGTTGTGTCATGATTTTTTAATTAAAAATTTGCGACACAACAATTTATCAATTGAAATTAAAACAAAGTATTAATTGTAATCCTTTTTTGATTATTTTTAACGGGATAAAATATTTTTTGTCTATTTAAGAGTTGGTAGTAATACTTTTTCACCCTAGAAAAAATGAAACATGAGTACAAAAGCAAATTTCAAAGTTGACCCAAAACTTGCAGAACTTTTAGGCGAAACTTATAAATCCACAGAAGATGCAATTAAAGAATTAGTCGATAATGCTTTTGATGCAGATTCGGATAATATATGGGCAATTTTACCAGAGATTTTTACTGAAGATGCAGTTGTTATTATCCAAGATGATGGAACAGGAATGAAGGAACAAGAATTACGTTCTGAATACTTAAAAATTGCAAGTAGCCGTTTGGCTCGAAAGGGAAATAAAACTTCATTAAAAAACAGAACCGTAAAAGGCAGAAAAGGAATTGGCAAATTTTCGGGATTAATGGTTGCAGAAATAATGGAAGTAAAAACAAAATCTGGAGGAATTGAAACTACATTAACAATAAATAAATCAGAACTCGCAAAAGAAAAATATGATTTAGAAAAAGTAAACTTACCGATTGAAACTAAACCTTGTAATAAATTAGAACACGGAACTACAATTACATTAAAAGGGTTGAACCAAAATTTCGAATATCCAAATCCAGAAAAATTTAAACAAATTTTAGTTTGGGATTATGGAAGAACTTCCGATTTATCAATATTTGTAAATAATGAACAAATTGGAGTTCAAGATTTTCAAGGAAAGACTATTGAAAAAGAGTTAGTTCTTGAAAACGGGAAAACCGCAAAATTAGTTTATACAATTTCAGATAAGAATGTTAAACAACCGGGATTAATTTACAGAGTTGGTAACAAAATTGTTGGTCGACCTGAAAATTTTTTAAAAGAAGACGAACTCATTCCAGAAAAACTAAAAAAACGCGTTGTTGGAGAAATCATATGTGATGATTTAGAAGACTTTGTAACTGCTGATTGGGGCGCAGTTATGGAAGGAAGTAAACTAAATGAAAGTATTAAAAATGAGGTTAAATCAGAATTAACAAGTTCTTTAAATGAGGTTTTTAAAACAGATATGCATCTGGCAAGACTTCGTTATAATCAAAAAATCAGTCGGGAATTAGAAAAATTACCCGAATATAAAAGACAATTTGCAAAAAAATATTTGCAAAAAGTTCTCGAAAAATTTTATGACGAAAAAGAAGAAAAGGTGAATACTTTAATTTCAGTTATGGTCGATGCTATAGAAAAAGATTATTATTGGAATGTAATTCAAAACATAGAAAATGCAAGAGATGGTGAAATAGAAAAATTTGCTGATGCTTTGTCCGAATTTGGATTTCTTGAAATGTCAATTGTTACAGGACAAACAATCAATAGACTAAAGTTTTTAGATGAACTAGATTTGTTAAATAGAAACGAAAATACTTTAGAAGCAACTATTCACAAAGCATTAGAAAATAATCTATGGGTTTTCGGTAGTGAATATTCTTTGATATTTTCTAACAAAACACTTTCTGTTGCAATAAAAGAATATTTGGACACCAAATTTATTGGAGAAAGAGCAAATAAAAGACCTGATTTATTTTTAGGCGAAAATATTTTAAGACAATATTTACTGATTGAATTTAAGAGACCAAGTGAAACTATTGGAAGAGATGCAGAAAATCAAGCTGAAAAATATCGAGATGATTTGAATTCCGTTATCAATAATAAAAAAATAAATATTTTTGTAATTGGAGGAAAAGTTGATCCTAAAATATCATCTCATAACCAAAAGGATGATGTTAGACTTATGTCTTACACTGAAATAATTTCAAATGCAAGAACGCAATTAAATTGGTTATTAGAAGAATTAAAAACAGTTAAATAAAAGTACTATTACCGACAAAGAATTGTACTTAGAAACGAATTGATTTATTTCTCTTGTTTTTGTTTTTTTAATTTTAAGTAATCAATCGAAAGTTTCTTACTGCACACAGTTTTAGGACTTCGAAATCCGCTTCATCACTAAGCACCGCAGTTTTACAGCTAATATTTACATACTTTTAACTTAAATAAGAAACATTGATTAAGATTTTAAAATTTATTTTTCCTAAACTTTTTCTTTCATATGAAGAAAGAAACGAAATTATAAAAGATTTAAAAGTAAATCCAAACTTCATAACTAAAGAACAAATGTTGAGAAAAGATAGTTCTTTGAGAAAAGGAGTTGAATTTAAGCTCGAAAAAGGAGAGGTTAAATCAATTTTAATGAGTGATTTTGGCAATCAAATCGGGTTTAAAATAACTAAATGGTATTTCAAAAATGGAAGCAATGTTAAGGCAGGTGACATCATTTGCAACATAGAAAATAAAAATTCAACAATTGAATTTGAGTTCATTTATAACGGCAAGTTAATAGCAATAAATCAAACCAAAGAAGAGTTAGTAAAGGGCATGGAAATTTGTAAGGTTGAAGGAATATAATACTAGCTACAATAAAGAACTATGCTCAAAAAAAATTGATTTATTTCTCTGGTTTAATAAGTTCTTACGAAAGTTTTTGGTCTCCAGATGTCTAACTTCCTAAAAACGTAAAAGGTCATGCCTAATATTATGAAAAACAGAGTCTTAACAATAATTTTAATAATAATATCTATGTCCATATTTTCGTTTTTCAAAAAAAACCCTGAACAAAAAAGTATCATTGAAAAGATTCAAGAAGAAAATTTAATTACTCCAAAAGATACAAAAGAGTTTGAAAAATTAAGTGAAATATCATACGAATACCTAAACAAGCAACAAGAAGAAGTTGAAGAAAAATATGAAATTGGAAAATATGAAAATTGGTTTTATGATCAAGGAAAAGGAACTTTAACTTTTTCTGATAAAGGAATTGATAAAATAATAATTAAGTATGAAGAGGTAGGAAGTATATCTAAAATATCAAATACTTGGCTTTGGAGTTGGGCAAATCCTCATTTAGAAGAAAAAATAAAAACGGAAATTAATTTAGTAAAGGAATATGGTAAAAAGCAGAAACTAGAAAAATTAATAAAGAGAAAATGGAATGCAGATGAATATGACGGTTGGGAAATGACAGCAATTTCAGCATATTTAATGAAGGCAAAAGGCGCATATAGAGTTCCTACCGAAAAAACATATTCATTTATGATTTATAAAGAAATTATTGACTTAAGAAAAACGAATAAATAAAAAATTCTACACCCAACAAAGAACTATGCTTAATCGAAAGTTTCGGTTTTATAAATCCTCAACTTCTTTAATCCTTGAAATGTTAGCAGCAATTTAAAAACAAACCTTAAACCTTCTAAATCAATCATTCCCCTAAAAAAAAGCCTTACAAACGCAATGTTTATAAGGCTTTTTAAGTGTTAATAGTGGTCCCACTTGGAATCGAACCAAGCACCTACTGATTATGAGTCAGTTGCTCTAACCGAATGAGCTATAGGACCAATTATGAGGTTGCAATATTACTACTATTTTTAATTTTCTGCAACTATTTGAGCAATCGATTTTGCTATTTTGCTATTTTTTGGAAGTAAAAAGCAAGTAATTTAATGTAAATTTCTATAAATCAATTAAATGTCCTTTATCTCTTGGCACAATTCAATCAAAACGCCATTGGTTCCCTTAGGGTGCAAAAACGCCACCAGCTTATTATCGGCCCCTTTTTTAGGCGTTTCGTTAAGTACAACAAAGCCTTCTGCCTGCAAACGCGCAATTTCAAGTACTATATTTTCTACGTCAAAAGCGATGTGGTGAATACCTTCGCCTTTTTTTTCTAGGAACTTGGCAATAGGACTTTCAGGATTCGTGGCTTCTAACAATTCAATTTTATTAGGCCCATTTATAAAAAAAGACGTTTTTACACCTTCGCTCGCCACTTCTTCTGATTTATAAGGCGGTGCGCCAAATAATTTTTCGAACAATGCATTCGAAACTTCCAAATCTTTTACCGCAATACCTATGTGTTCTATTTTTCTCATTTGTTAAGGTTCAAAGCCACAAAGGCAAAGCACCACAAAGTTAATTAAAAACAGATTATTTATATCAAAAACGGGTTTGTCCAAAAGGGAATTTTTTTCAAACTTTAGAACTTTATGGCTTTGCCACTTAAAAATTGTATTTTTGCACCATGGAAACAAACAGACAGAAAAAAATAGGCGGTGTCATCCAGAAGGATTTGGTTGATATTTTGCAAGGTGAAGTGAGAAAAAACGGAATTTCAAATTTGATAATATCCGTATCCAAGGTGCTTGTTACCACAGATTTATCAGTTGCTACGGTACATTTAAGTATTTTTCCGCAGGAAAAAGCAGCCGAAACATTAGTGTCCATAAAATCAAATTCGGTTTTGATCAAACACGATTTGTCGCAACGCGTGCGTTTGCAATTGCGCAAAGTGCCTAATTTGACTTTCTTTATCGATGACTCTCTTGACTATATCGAAAAAATTGACAATGCGCTTTCTGCAAAAGAAAATCCTATTGAAAACAGAGAATTATTAGAAAAAAGAAGAAAATCATAAATTGAATTTCTCCCTTTACATAGCCAAAAGGTATCTTAAAAGCGCAAGCAAGAATAATGCGATTAACATTATTAACGGTATTGCTTCTCTGGCAATCATCGTGGGCGCAATGGCTTTGTTTGTTGTCCTTTCTGTTTTTAGCGGATTAATCGATTTTAGTTTGTCCTTTTCTAATTCAATGGATCCCGATTTAAAAGTCATGCCTACCACAGGCAAATCTTTTTTAATTTCTGAAACACAATCCCAACAACTTAGTGATTTAAAAAGCGTAGCTTCCTACAGTAAAGTGCTTGAGGAACGTGTACTTTTTGTTTTTAATGGTAAAGAACAAGTTACTTATCTAAAAGGGGTTGACAGCAGTTTTAATGATGTTGTTACTATAAAAAAAGTTTCGGTTTACGGGCAATGGTTCAAAGGCAATACGCTGCAAGCGGTTGTAGGATATGGTATCGCCAATAAATTATCGATAGGATTGTATGATTTTAATAATCCGCTTGAAGTATATGTTCCTAAACCTGGAAAGGGATTGATAGAAAAGCAAGAGGATGCATTTAACAAATCGGTTTTGATTCCAGTAGGTATTTATGCCATTAGCGAAGATTTAGATTCAAAATATGTCTTTGCTGATTTGGGCCTGACCCAAGAATTGTTAGGATATAAAACGAACCAAGTTTCTGCATTAGAATTAAAACTCAAATCAGGCAAAGATGAAGCGCAAGCAATTAATGAGGTTCAAAAAATCTTTAATAATAAAGTTACAATAAAAAACAGGGCACAACTTAATGATGCTTTGTACAAAATGCTCAACACCGAAAATATTGCAGTGTATTTGATATTTACGCTAGTTATAATTATCGCACTTTTTAATCTTGTAGGCGCATTGATCATGATGATTTTAGATAAAAAGGGCAATTTAAAAACGCTTTATAATCTGGGAACAGAAATCAACGATTTAAGAAAAATATTTTTATACCAAGGCACGTTGTTAAGTTGTATAGGAGGATTTATTGGGTTGCTTTTAGGAGTGATTATCGTTCTTGTGCAGCAACATTTTAAATTGGTAATGATTACAGAATCATTAGCGTATCCTGTTGTCTTTAGTGTCCAAAACATTGTAATTGTGCTAGGAACCATTATTTCATTAGGTTTTATAGCGTCATTAATTGCGTCTAGTCAAGTCACAAAAAAATTATTGGAATAAAGAACGCAGCAAAAAACAAGATCAAATCTTACTTTTTGCTGCGTTCTTAAACTTTGGTTTTATAAAAAACTATTTGTCTAATGCGAATCGTCTGGCAACTTCTGTCCAATTGATTACATTAAAAAAAGCTTCTATATAATCTGGTCTTCTGTTTTGATAATTCAAATAATAAGCATGTTCCCAAACGTCCATTCCTAAAATTGGCGTTCCACCACAGCCTACTTCTGGCATTAATGGATTGTCTTGATTAGGTGTGCCACAAACTTCAAGTTTACCGCCTTTATGAACACAAAGCCAAGCCCATCCTGAACCAAATTGTGTCGCACCAGCTTTTGCAAATTTAGCTTTGAACTCTTCAAAAGTGCCAAAATCTTTTTCAATTGCTGCAGCTAAATCGCCTGTAGGTAATCCGCCACCGTTAGGAGACATCACAGTCCAGAACAAGTTATGATTGTAAAAACCACCACCGTTGTTACGGACAGCAGCATTTTTTTTGTCGAGATTAATTAAGATGTTTTCGATAGTCAATGCGTCAAGATCCGTTCCTGCAATAGCAGCATTTAGATTTGTAGTGTACGCATTATGATGTTTAGAATGGTGAATTTCCATTGTTTTAGCATCAATATGAGGTTCTAATGCGTCATACGCATAAGGTAATTTTGGTAATTCAAAAGCCATAATATTGTGGTTTTAATGATTTATAAATATAATATTCAAATTTAAACATTTAACTTTGGAATTGAAATGCTATTGTGTTATAATTTGTTAAAAATGCAAATTAGCATTTGTAAAATACCGTTTCCAATAGTTTTTATCACTCCTTATTTTACAGTTTATAAATTATTTTGTACATGAAAATAGATTGGCAACCCAAGCATTTAAAGGATAGTTTAGTAACTTTGGTACCACTCGAAGTATCGCATCTTGAAATGCTCTTTGAGGTGGCTTCAGATCCACTCATTTGGGAACAACATCCTAATAAAAACCGTTATAAAAGGGAAGATTTCGAAACCTACTTTGATGGAGCCATACAATCTGGTGGCGCATTTTTAATATTGGATTCAGAAACGAATGCACCTATTGGTTCAAGTCGATTTTATGATTGGGATGATGTAAAAAATGAGGTAGCCATTGGTTATACTTTTTTGGCGCGCAAATATTGGGGTATGTTGTATAATAAATCAATGAAAAGTTTGATGATGGATTATGCATTTACGGTAGCAGAAAATTTGATTTTTCACGTTGGAGCCGCAAATATTCGTTCGCAAAAAGCCATGGAAAGATTAGGCCCGAAAAAAATAGGAGAGGAAGAAGTAAAATACTTTGGCGAAGCGCCAAAATTAAACTGTGTTTACAGCATTACGAAACAGGAATGGCAGTACCTTCAAAAGCAAAATAGCTAATGCAAAGACCTTCATTTGCAATATATGACGCATCAGCAGGCTCAGGTAAAACCTATGCCCTAGTCAAAGAGTACCTAAAAATTATTCTCATATCCCCAAAAAATGATGCTTACAGAAACATTCTGGCCATTACTTTTACGAACAAAGCGGTTCATGAAATGAAGAGCAGAATTGTAGGCAGTTTGTCTGAATTTGCAAAGGAAACACCAAGTTCAAAAGCGCAAGATTTAATGCAGGATTTGGCATCAGAAACCCAACTCTCTGTCCTTCAGATAAAAACCAAGTCCCAACAAATCATCAAACACATCATTCACAATTATGCTGCTTTTGATATTTCTACCATTGATAAATTTACCCATAAAGTCATTCGTGCGTTTGCCCATGATTTGAATTTGCCCATGACTTTTGAAGTTACGTTAGACACAGAAAATTTATTGATTGAAGCAGTAGATGCATTGATTGCAAAGGCTGGCGAAGATGAAACTTTGACAAAATTATTGGTAGACTTTACTATGGAAAAGACCGATGATGACAAATCATGGGACATTTCACGAGAAATTTTAGAAACGGGTCGTTTGATATTGAATGAAAATAACCGTAACGAAATCACCCATTTTCAAGACAAATCTATTGCGGAATTTATTGCTATTAAAGACAAGTTAGCTAAAGCTTGCAAAGACTTAGAGCAACAAACTATTGTTTTTGCAGAAGCAATTTTGGTATTAATCGATACTAACGGGATTGATGTAAAATCCTTTTCCAGAGGCACTTTCCCCAACCATATTATTAGTATTCAGCAAGCAAAATTTAATCCTAAGAATAAAACCTTTCATGAGTTTGATCATATTGCAATCAATAAAACGGCAAAAGATGCGGCTGTAATTGAAAGTTTAATTCCTCAATTTTTAGAAATGCTATCCAAAATTTATTCGCTCTTCGAAAAAATAAATTTCTACAGCGCATTTCTCAAAAACATAACACCTTTGTCATTGTTAAGCACTGTTAGCAATGAGTTGGCCAAGATTCAAAGTGAGCAAAACTTGCTTTCTATTGCCGAATTTAATGCCATAATTCACAGAGAAATTCAAAACCAACCTGCGCCCTTTATTTATGAAAGACTGGGCGAGCGGTACCGTCATTTTTTTATAGATGAGTTTCAAGACACATCAGAAATGCAATGGCAAAACTTGATTCCGCTTATTGATTCCGCACTTTCTGGTCAAGATGATGCAGGTCAAAAAGGCACTTTAATGATAGTGGGTGATCCCAAACAATCTATTTACAGATGGCGTGGCGGAAAAGCAGAGCAGTTTATTGCATTAAGCAAAGACAACAATCCATTTAATAATCCAGATAAAAAGCTTGAACACCTGGATAAAAATTACCGCAGTTATTCTCAAATCATCGATTTTAATAACACCTTTTTTAAACTTTTGTCATCAGAGTTTGAAAATCCAGATTACAAGGATTTATATGAAAACCACAGTCACCAAAAAAGCAATGACAAAAAAGGCGGCTATGTAAACATTTCTTTTCTTCCGATTATTGAAAAACCTGAATTTTTTGAAGATGAGGAAGAAGCTCTGGACAAAACCTCTTTGTACACATTGGCTACTTTAAATACAATCCAAAAAGTGATCCAACAAGGTTTTGAATACAAGGATATTGTGATTTTAACGCGAAAACGTGACCAAGGAATTGCTATTGCCAATTATCTTACCGAACAAAACATTCCGCTGTTGTCTTCTGAAACTTTGATGATTCAAAACGCTACCGAAGTGCGCTTGATTATTCATTTATTGAAATATTTAAAAAACAATGCTGACTTAGAATCAAAAGCTTATTTCTTGCAATACATAGCTCAAAATCATAAAGCACAAATGCCAGTTCATGATTTTATTGCATCAGGAATGAGCAAAACAAATGAAGCGGATTTTGAGAACTGGCTCACTACTTTTTACCCATCACTTTCGGGAGCATTGTCTTTTGAAAACATCAGGAAAAAATCATTGTATGAAGCGGTAGAAATTATAGTAAGCAAATTCCTGAATCCAAAACTTAGTAATGCTTACGTTCAATATTTTCTCGATATTGTTTTAGAAAGAGACATTCGCAATCAGGCAGGGATTTCAGATTTCTTGAATTATTGGGATAAGAATGCTCAAAAGTTTAGCATTCCTTCGCCAGAAGGTAACAATGCAGTGCGGATAATGACCATTCACAAATCAAAAGGATTGGAATTTCCAGTGGTTATTTTGCCTTTTGCAGATGAAGATTACAGCCGAAAACCAAAAGACAAGTTATGGCTTGATGCCGAGGAAGCTGATTTTGGTATTCCAAAGGTGCTGATTGACAATTCAAGTGCTGTGGAGCAATTTGGCAAAAGCGCAAAAATGGTTTACGATCAAAAAAAGCAAGAAGAATTATTAGATAACATCAATGTTTTGTACGTAGCTTTAACAAGGGCTGAAGAACAACTGTACGTTATTTCACAGTCTTTAAAACCAAAAAAAGATGCCGAGTTGCCCGGTAATATGGCTTCTTTTTTTATTAAATATTTGTCAAACATCCAGCTTTATAACGAAGGTATTCTAGAATATGAATTAGGGAATCCTATTAAATTATCTGCTGAAAAGAAACACATTGATACGTCAAAAATAATCCCTGTAGTTTTAGAAGTACTGAATCCAAAGAGTATTAAAATTGCTCAAAGAGAAGCCTTGATGTGGGGAACGCACCAGCAAGAAGCCATTGAATATGGTAATATTATACATGAAATATTGTCTTTTGTAAAAGTAAAAACTGATGTAGATTTGGCGATTACTAAATCCCTTGAAACGGGTTTAATTACCTTTAATCAAAAAGAAACAGTAACAAAAACGGTTGTTCAAATTATAAATCATCCAGAATTAGAGTATTATTTTGAAGAAGGGAACCAAATCCTGAATGAGAAAGCAATAATTCAAAAAGAAGGCAATACAATCAAGCCAGACAGAATGGTGATAACGCCTAACAACAACGTTTATTTATTAGATTATAAAACGGGTAACCATGAAGCTAAATACCAAGTCCAACTTGAAAATTACCAACGTGCCATTGAAAAAATGGGTTTCAAAGTAACAAAAAAAGCACTCATATACATAGGAGAAGCAATCAATGTAGTAAATTTGTAAAAATTTAATACCAAAAGATGGTAATAGAAAACAGCACATTAGAAGACACAGAAGAAATTTTGAGGCTTTATAAATTAGCTACAGATTTTCAAAAGTTAAAATTTATATCTCATTGGCCTAAATTTGAAAGAAGTCTTATAGAAACCGAAATTTTAGAAAACCAACAATGGAAAATAACTATTGAGGGTAAAATAGCTTGCGTTTGGGCAACAACCTTTGATGATGCGCTAATTTGGGAAGAAAAAAACATTGACCCTTCGGTATATATTCATAGAATAGCAATGAATCCAGATTTTAGAGGAGAAAATCTAGTATTAAACATAGTTGATTTCACAAAAAAGTACGCTTTGGATAATAATAAAAAATTCATAAGAATGGATACTGTAGGTGAGAACCAAAAATTAATTGCTCATTATAAAAAATGTGGCTTTAATTTTCTGGGCTTATCCAAACTAGAAAAAACAGAAGGTTTACCAGCACATTATAGCAATGCAACGGTAAGCCTTTTCGAAATGAAATTATAGAAATAAAACAAACACTTTTACGCTTAAAAATAAAACATAATGTACGGAAAAATACAACAACACTTACAATCAGAACTTCAAACTATTGAAGACAACGGAATTTTTAAAACCGAAAGAATTATTACATCTGCACAAGGTGCGGAAATTACAATATCTACTGGAGAAAAAGTACTGAACTTTTGTGCTAACAATTATTTGGGATTGTCTTCCCATCCAGAAGTGGTTCAAGCAGCAAAAGACGCATTAGATTCTCATGGATTCGGAATGTCAT
The DNA here is from genome assembly GCA_031413015.1 of Bacteroidota bacterium. Taxonomy (GTDB): domain Bacteria; phylum Bacteroidota; class Bacteroidia; order Flavobacteriales; family Flavobacteriaceae; genus Flavobacterium. The sequence goes on from JANOEE010000015.1 coordinate 307,969, forward strand.
CTGTGCGTTTCATTTGCGGAACGCAAGACATTCACAAAACTTTAGAACAAAAAATTGCCGAATTCTACGGTACCGAAGACACCATATTGTATGCAGCGGCATTTGATGCCAACGGAGGTGTTTTTGAACCTTTGTTAGGAGAACAAGACGCCATAATCTCTGATAGCTTGAACCACGCTTCTATTATAGATGGTGTACGTTTGTGTAAAGCAGCACGTTATCGTTATGAGAATTCTAATATGGAAGATCTTGAACAACAGTTGATCAAAGCGGATGCAGCAGGCACACGTTTCAAATTGATTGTTACAGATGGCGTATTTTCAATGGATGGATTGGTAGCGCCATTAGATAAAATATGTGACTTGGCAGATAAATATGATGCCATGGTAATGGTAGATGAGTGTCATGCGGCTGGATTTATAGGCGCCACAGGAAAAGGAACGCCTGAAGCAAAAGGGGTTATGGGTCAAGTTGATATCATCACCGGAACTCTGGGTAAAGCCCTTGGCGGTGCAATGGGCGGTTATACTACAGGCAAAAAAGAAATTATAGAATTGCTGAGACAACGTTCAAGACCTTATTTGTTTTCTAATTCGTTAGCACCTGCAATTGTGGGTGCTTCCATAAAGGTTTTTGAATTACTAGAAAAAGATACTTCATTAAGAGACCAATTAGAATGGAATACCAATTACTTTAAAAAAGGGATGAAGGATGCAGGTTTTGATATAATTGATGGCGAATCGGCAATTGTTCCAGTGATGCTTTATGACGCAAAATTGTCTCAAACTATGGCAAATGAACTGCTAAAAAGAGGTATTTATGTAATCGGATTCTTCTTTCCTGTCGTTCCTAAAGAAAAGGCAAGAATTAGAGTACAACTTTCAGCTGCCCATTCTAAAGCGCATTTAGACCAAGCTATTGCTGCATTTGTTGAGGTTGGCAAAAATTTAAAGGTTGTGTAATTATGATAAAATGTTATAAAATTCATGTTTTGTGTGGATTTATGACTTTTTTTTTAACATTACGTTTTGTAATTAAGTTTTTACATATTACATTTGCTTGACATATTAACGTATTGTAATCAAATTAAAACAAGTATGAAAAATCTAAACAAAATTTTTGTTGCTTTCTTGTTAGTTTATGGATTAAGTTCACAAGCACAAGACAGTAATAACCCTTGGGCAATAGCCTTTGGAGCGAATGCGGTAGATACAAGAACAAGCGCTGAAGGAGAAACTAGTAGTTTTTTCAAGCGTTTTTCTCAGCCATTTGCAGTTAAGGAGACATGGAATATTTTACCATCTGTATCTTATTTATCTGTTTCAAGATTTGTAGGTGATGGTTTCTCTCTAGGAGTTACTGGTACTGTAAACAAAATTGACAAATTAGTTACTTTTGATCCAACTAACCCTAACAGTGATGCAAGAGGTTTAGTAGTTACAAATCCTGGGGATTTGTCCTACTATGCAGTAGATGGTATCATTAAATACAGCTTTATGGGTTTGATTAAATCAAAGGTAATTGATCCTTCGTTACACGTAGGTGGTGGTTACACTTGGTTAGGAGATAACTCAGCTGGGACATTTAATGCAGGTGCTGGATTAACTTTTTGGTTTACTGAAAATGTTGGTTTGTCATTACAAAGCAGCTATAAAAAATCATTTACTGATGAGTCAAGATTAAACTTTCCATCACACCTTCAACACCTAGTAGGTTTGACATTTAAATTTGGCGGAAAAGATACTGACAATGATGGTATTTATGATAAAGACGATGCTTGTCCAGATGTTGCAGGACCTAAAGAATTTAATGGTTGTCCTGATACTGATGGAGATAAAATCATCGACAAAGATGACGCTTGTCCAGAAGTTGCTGGTTTAGCTGAATTTCAAGGCTGTCCTGACACTGACGGAGACGGAGTAGCTGATAAAGATGATGCTTGTCCAGATGTTGCAGGTTTAAAAACTTTAAAAGGTTGTCCTGATACTGATGGAGATGGTGTAACTGATAAGTCTGATAAATGTCCAACTGTAGCAGGCCCAAGAGATAACGCAGGTTGTCCATGGCCAGATACTGACGGAGATTCAGTATTAGACAAAGATGACAAATGCCCAGATGTTAAAGGTACTGTTGCAAACAACGGTTGTCCAGAAATATCTGAAGAGCAAGTTAATAAATTAAATGCTTACGCTAAAACAATATTGTTTAACAGTGGAAAAGCAACTTTCAAACAAGAAACTTTCCCAGTTTTACAATCAATTACTGCAATCCTTAAAGAATATCCTTCTTCAAGATTCAGCATTGAAGGTCACACTGATAGTGATGGAAAAGATGCTACTAACCAAAAATTATCTGAAGACAGAGCTAAAGCTGTTAAAGATTATTTAATCGAAAGCGGAATCAACTTCGAAAGATTGTCTTCTATTGGATACGGTGAAACTACTCCAATCGATACAAACAAAACTGCTAAAGGAAAAGCTAACAACAGAAGAGTTGAAGTGAAATTAATCAAATAATTTCTCCTAAATATTTTTTAAAACGCCTCGATTTATCGGGGCGTTTTTTTTATTTTTATAAAATGACAACAACTTATTTTTTAGACAAAATTGCCAGCGTTTTACTAGAAAGCACATCAGATGTGTTGTCAAATACAATAGTTGTCTTGCCTAACAAGCGTGCTAAAGTATTTTTAATTGACGCACTTAAAAACCAAGCACAAAATAATATCTTATCTCCAGAAATTGTTAGTATTGAAGATTTTATTCAAGACATATCAGCCATCAGAACCATAGATCCTATTGAATTGTTGTTTGAGTTTTATGAAGTTTATTTAGGTATTACAGATAAAAACAACCAACAATCATTTGAGCTCTTCGCAAACTGGGCCAAAACATTGTTACAAGATTTTAATGAGATTGACCGTTATCTTCTTGATCCTTCAAAAGTATTGTCTTATTTAAAAGACATTGAAGACATCAAGAAATGGGGAATTGAGGTAGAAAATAAAACCCAATTGCTTGAAAATTACATCGATTTTTGGAAACTTTTGCCAACTTATTATCAATCGCTTTACAATCATTTACTACAAAAAAAAACGGGTTACCAAGGCCTCATTTACAAGGAAGCAGTTAATAATCTACGCGATTTTTCTAGCGCTTTAGGAAAAACACAGTTTGTATTCGCAGGTTTTAATGCATTAAACGCTGCCGAAGAAAAAATCATTCAACACCTTATTGCTGAGGAAAGAGCCACAATTTATTGGGACATTGACCAAACATTTTTAAACGATCCTTATCATGATGCAGGCCTATTTGTAAGGCGATTTAAAGAAAATTGGAAACACTATAAATCAAACCCGTTTGAATGGGTTGTAGATAATTTTTCTCAAACTAAAAATATCCAAGTTATTGGCACACCTAAAACGATTGGTCAAGCCAAAATTGCGGGAAGTATTATTGAAACAATTACAAATCAAAGTGAAAATTCAGAAACCAATTCGGGATTAAATAAAGTTGCTATCGTTCTTGGAGAAGAAAACCTATTGATTCCGCTTTTATATGCCTTACCAGCATCAGTAAACGCCTTAAACATAACAATGGGTTATTCTAGTAAAAATAATCCTGCTCAGATCTTAATCGCCAAGCTTTTCAAACTACATACCAATGCATTATCACGTAAAAAAGCTAGTTATGTTTTGTATTACAAAGATGTGTTGGATATTTTGACGCATCCATTAGTGGCGCCTTATGCAAAAACCAATAAATTAGTCCAAATTATCAATCAAAACAATTACACTTTTATAACCCATAAGAAATTATACGAACTCAATGACAATCATTCTGATTTGTTTGTATTGTTGTTTGATAAGTGGGAAAATGGATCGATTGCGGTTTTAGAATCGATTTCAAGTTTATTACAAACCATAAAATCCAATTTAAACAACGACAATGAAGAAGAAAAAATCACAAAAGCATTTGTCTTTGCTATTTTTAAAGTCATCAATAAACTGATTAATTATTATTCTAAACACCTTCATATCGACAAAATCGAAACCTTGCACAGTATTTACAAACAAGTTATCGATTTAGCTGAAGTTTCCTTTGAAGGAGAACCCTTGAACGGTTTACAAATAATGGGTGTTTTAGAAAGTCGTGTTTTGGATTTTGAAACCGTAATTGTTACCTCAATGAACGAAGGTAAATTTCCAGCTGGTAAATCAATGAATTCCTTTATTCCGTATGATGTAAAAAGAGAATTGGGTTTACCCACTTTTAAAGAAAAAGATGCTATTTATACCTATCATTTCTACCATTTATTGCAACGGGCAAAAAATATTTATTTGATTTACAACACAGAAAGTGAAGGCTTAGATGCAGGCGAAAAAAGCCGTTTTATAACACAACTGGAAGTAGAAAAGCAGCCCAATCATGTTTTGACCCACGAAATTTATAATGCTGTTTTACCTGAAATTGCTTATCAACCTATCGTAATTCAGAAATCAGAAAGTGTATTGTTACGGTTGAAGGAAATTGCTGAAAAGGGATTTTCACCATCTGCACTAACGAGCTATATTAGAAATCCTATTGATTTTTATTTCCAAAAAATATTAAAAATAAAGGAAGTAGAAGAAGTAGAAGAAAACATAGCTTTGAATACTTTAGGTACCATTATACATGAAACGCTTAAGTTTTTGTACGCTCCTTTTATTGGTAAATTTTTAAGTGAGACAGACATTCAAAATTGTTTTAAATTGTTAGACGCAGCCGTTCTTGAACAATTCAAATTGGTTTATAAAGAAGGCGAAATCAAAAAAGGCCGCAACTTACTGGCTTTTGAAGTGGCGAAACGCAATGTGTCTAATTTTTTGAAAGTTGAACTCCAAAATATTAAAGATGGTGCTGCAATCAAAATTATAGCATTGGAACAAACGTATGAAAGAACGTTAAATCATCCTAATTTACCATTACCTGTTCTTATAAAAGGAAATGTCGACAGAATTGAAGAACATAATGGTAACATAAGAATCATTGATTACAAGACGGGAAAAGTCGACAAAGCAAATGTTACTTTGAAATCTTGGCGCGGTTTAGCCGAAGATATTAAAAACGACAAAATCATTCAGGTACTGGCTTATGCGTATATGTATGAAGAACAGGCGCAAGGCAAACCAATCGAAGCTGGAATCATATCGTTCAAAAATTTGAAATCCGGGTTTTTACCGTTTAATTTTAAGGAGGGAAAAGATGTTATTCAATTAATTGACGAAGGTATTATGCAAAATTATCTTGAGGAAATTGTTTTGTTACTGAATGAGATTTTGGATGTGAATATCCCGTTTAAAGAAAAAGTATGATTTTTAGAAATCAATTTTTCAATATATTTTCTAGTTAATTAGAGCTTTATTATCTAAGGCTAAACCTTCTTTACAAAATCAAGTAAAACCCTTAATAATGCTTCCCTATTTTCGATGTGGCTCATGTGTCCGTCAGTAAAAGTGACAAGTTCAATATTGGCTTGTATTGCTAATTTGCTGTTTTCTTCAAAATGAAGCACTGGGTCTTTTTCACCTAGAATTATTAACTTGGGATAATCGTTAGAAAGCAAAATTGGCGTTCTGTCTTCTCTGATTTTCATACCTTCCAGCGAAGCAACAATGCCTTGAAGTGGTGTTTTTAAAGCTTCGGTTTTTACTCTTTCTATCTCTAATGCAAGTCGTTCTCTATTGTCTTCACTAAACAAATTGCCAACTGAAAGCCGTACAAAATTAGTGTGATTTTGTTTTACTGCTTTAATTGCGCGGTCTCTATTTGTTTTTTTCTCTTCATTATCCGCCTTTGAAGTTGTGTTTTGCAAAACCAAACCTTTTATTTTTTCTGGATATTTTTCGGCAAAAGCCAAAGCCACATAACCACCCATAGAATGGCCTACAAAAATGGCTTTACGGATCCGTAAATGCTTTAGAACCTCATGAACCACTTCCGCATTTTCTTCCATGGTGTGCACATAGCCTAAACTTTCTGTATCGCCGTGACCCAATAAATCAATTGCAATAACACGGTTTTTTTTGGTAAGCTTTGGGATACAAAAATCCCACATGCTTTTGTTCTCCAGAAAACCATGAAGCAAAACCACAGCCGTTCCTTTTCCAGAATCTGAATAGGATATTGACGAATTTTTATAAAGCAATTTTTTCATAAAAGAGCACCATTAAGAAATTGAGCTACTAAGAAATCGCAATTTCTTAATGGTTTAAAATCAAGTTAGTAATTCATTAAACTTTCAATTTCGTCAACTTCGATAGGGATATTGCGCATCAAATTAAATGGTGCGCCAGAAGGTTGAATTACAACATCATCTTCCAATCGAATGCCAAAACCTTCTGCAGGAATATAAATCCCTGGCTCTACGGTAAAAACCATATTGGCTTGCATCGGCTCATGCAACAATCCATAATCATGCGTGTCCAATCCCATGTGGTGTGATGTGCCATGCATGAAATACTTTTTGTAAGCAGGCCATTCTGGATTTTCATTTTGAACATCGGCTTTGTCTAGAAGCCCTAAACCCAACAATTCTGAAGTCATTATTTTACCGACTTCAAGATGGTATTGTTTCCAAAGTGTTCCTGGGACCAACATTTTTGTAGCTTCATTTTTTACTCTTAAAACGGCATTATAAACCGCTTTTTGTCTGTCAGAATATTTACCCGAAACCGGAATGGTTCTCGATAAATCACTTGAATAATTGGCATATTCGGCAGCAACATCAAGTAAAATCAAATCACCAGCTTTGCATTGCTGGTTGTTTTCAATATAATGTAAAACATTGGCGTTATTTCCAGACGCGATAATCGGTGTGTAGGCAAATCCTCTGGAACGGTTGCGAATGAATTCATGAATCAACTCAGCTTCAATTTCATATTCCGTAACATTTGGTTTTACAAAAGACAACAATCTTCTAAAACCTTTTTCTGTAATATTGCAGGCATTTTGGATTAAATCCAACTCTTCTGTCTCTTTTATCGAGCGAATACGTTGCAAAATCGGGTTGCTTTTTGCGACTTGGTGTGCGGGATAATTGGCAATCCACCATTTTACAAAACGGGCTTCACGGGTTTCGGTTTCAACTGCCGCACGATAATGTTCATTCGTATTGATGTATATCGTTTCGGCGTAAGCCATTACCTCTTTCAAAGTTTTATGAAAATCTTGAACCCAAATCACTGTTTTGATTCCGGAAACTTCAAAAGCCTTTTCTTTAGTCAACTTTTCACCTTCCCAAATGGCGATGTGTTCATTCGTTTCTTTTAGAAAAAGTATTTGTTTTAAATTGTCATAGGGCGCATCGGGAAAAAGCAATAAAACACTCTCTTCCTGATCTACGCCTGAGAGGTAAAATATATCACGGTGTTGTGCAAATGGCAATGTGGTATCAGCAGAAACAGGATAGTTGTCATTAGAATTAAAAACAGCAACACTATTGGGCTTCATTTGCGCAGTGAATTTTGCGCGGTTTTTTATAAATAAATTGCGATCGATTTGATGGTATTTCATGGTGTAAAATAATTAGTACACAAAGCTAATCAATCCATTTGTAATATCGGGCACCTATTAAGTTTGGAATTTGATTTTCTATTCGGTCTAAAATCCATTCTTGTTTTGGGTTTTTAACACATCCTTTTAGCTCTTTTTTATGGAGTTTTTCATAGGTTTCAAAATCAATTTCGTGGCTTTTTTGTAAAGTTTCAAAGAGTTTTACGTTGGCAATTGCAGCTTTCCAATTGGGTTGTATTGTGCCTTCAAACACTTTAGATTTGGAACCGCTACCATAAGCCATAAAACCGAATTTTTTTTCAGCAATCTCTATTTCATTATCATAGTGAAAAGACAATGTAGAAAGCAATCCCATAAAAATGGATCCAGTATACAAGTTTCCTATTAATGACGAAGCCAGTTCTGCAGGTTGTAATTTTTGGGTCACAAAGTTTTTATAGGCATCCGATTTTGCTATTTCTTTCAGTTGGTTTTGGTAATCCAAAGCCGTTGCATCAATAGCCAAATTATTGTCATTTGCGTCTAAAGCATAAATTTCGGTCAGCATTCTTCGGCCTTGAAAAGAATAAGGCAAATGCATGATGATATTTTCCCAAGTATTGTAAAGTGTTTCGGTTGTGTTTTTTAGTTCTTTGAAAGCAAAATAGGCTTCTCTTGTCCTGTCCATATAACATTGGTTAGAATATTGACCGTCAAAAACAGGTTGACTTTTATGAATTTCGATTTCATTTTCTAGATTTTCGAACCAAGGCTCATTGTCATTATTGCCAGTAATTTCGTTTTTAGGAATGGTTCGGTAAGGTTTAAAAAAATCAAAAATACCTTTTGTACTCGTTGCCCAGTAGTTTTCGAAAGCAATTATTCGGGGATTAGCGGTCACTAACATGGCCAGCGCGCCAGCACCTTGTGTGTATTCTCCGGAAGAATTCAAATCGTATTTTGCAATATCTGTGGTAACAACAATTGCTTTTTTAGTTGGGTTTAAGGTCACAAAATCAATACAGTTTTGCAACACATCAACACCGCCAATACAGGCAAAAGTAAAATCGACAACATCACAGGATGACAAGGTGTTTTCTCCAAACTTTTGCTCCATCAAACCAACTAAAAACGACGCAATAGGTTTTGAATTGTCGATAGTACTTTCGGTTCCTACATAAATTCGGTCAATTTCTTTTAAATCGATAGTATTGTCTAGAATTAATTTGGTTAAAGCATTGGCGCCAAAAGTCACTACATCCTGATACGTATCTGGCAAAGTCATTTTTATCAATCCCAAACCTTTTTCAAGTTTTTCGGGCTCAATTTTTCTTGCAATTGCAAGATTATTGATGGTCAAGTGTATTGGGGCAATGTCAAAAGCAATTGCGTCAATTCCTATTTTCATTATTAAATTTTTTTTATGGAATAAATTTACAATTATGTTGATTAAATTATAATTTACAGGAGTTGAAATCCTAGTTTATTATGTGTTTTTATGAATTCTGTTTTTCTATTTAATTTTAATTATCAATTTGATAAATTTGGCCAAAACACAGACTTTTTTTTGAAGTAAAAGCAATGATTTTCACTTTTGTTATTAAGCTTTTTGTTTAACTATAATGTAATGAAAATAGCTTTTGCTTTGAAATTTTTAAACAGCTGTTAACCTTTTGTTTCAAACACTTTAAATTCATTATAAATTACTGGGAAAAGGTTGTAGTATTTTCTAAATAGCTGTATTTTTGTTTACTTTTTAAAAAACTACAAACAAACATTATGGCAAAATCTGCATTATTAAAGTCTTCTATTGCAAAGAAAGTTGCAATGGCGCTTTCGGGACTTTTCTTAATTTTATTTTTAGCACAACACTTTTTTATAAACAGTACATCGGTTTTTAGTCCAGACACATTCAATGCTATTTCGCATTTTATGGGTTACAACCCATTAGTTCAATATGTTATCCAACCTATTTTGATAGTTGGGGTAATATTTCATTTCATCATGGGATTTGTACTAGACTTTAAAAACAGAAGTGCAAGACCGGTTACTTATGCAAAATACAATGGCGCTGCAAATGCTTCATGGTCATCAAGAAACATGATCATTTCTGGTTCTGTAGTTTTGGTTTTTATTGGTGTTCACTTTTACGATTTTTGGGTTCCAGAGATGGTTTACAAATATGTAGAAAGCAACCAATTAGAAGCCACAAGATATTACCCAGAATTGATTCATAAATTTGAAAGTCCAGTTCGTACAGGTTTGTATTCATTGGCTTTTTTATTATTGTCATTGCACTTATGGCATGGCTTTAATTCTTCATTTCAATCAGTAGGATTTAACAATAAATATTCAAAATCACTACATAAATTAGGATATGCTTTTGCAATCGTAATTCCTTTCGGATTCATTTTTATTGCACTATTTCATCATTTTAATAATTAAAATTTAATTATAATGGCATTAGATTCAAAAATTCCTAGTGGTTCAATTGCTGACAAATGGACCAATTATAAAGATCATATTAACTTAGTAAATCCAGCTAACAAGCGTAACCTTGACATAATTGTTGTAGGTACAGGTTTAGCGGGAGGTTCTGCAGCAGCAACATTAGCAGAGTTAGGTTATAACGTAAAAGCATTCTGTTTTCAAGATTCTCCTCGTCGTGCACATTCAATCGCTGCACAAGGCGGAATCAATGCTGCAAAAAACTATCAAGGGGATGGTGATTCTACTTTCCGTTTGTTTTACGACACTGTAAAAGGAGGAGATTATCGCGCCCGTGAGGCAAACGTGCACCGTTTAGCAGAAGTTTCAACTAATATTATCGACCAGTGTGTGGCACAAGGCGTACCTTTTGCACGTGAATATGGTGGACTGTTAGACAACCGTTCTTTTGGAGGAACATTAGTTTCAAGAACTTTTTATGCCAAAGGGCAAACGGGTCAACAACTTTTATTAGGTGCTTATTCTGCGATGAACCGTCAGATAGGTCGTGGAAAAATAAAAATGCACAACCGTCACGAGATGCTTGACTTAGTTGTCGTAAACGGAAAAGCGAGAGGAATCATTGCTCGTAATTTAGTTACTGGAGAAATCGAAAGACACTCTGCACATGCTGTGGTTATTGCTTCGGGTGGTTACGGAAACGTATTCTTTCTGTCTACTAACGCTATGGGAAGTAACGTTACTGCAGCTTGGAAAATTCATAAAAGAGGTGCATATTTCGCTAATCCTTGTTACACACAAATTCACCCAACTTGTATTCCAGTTTCTGGAGACCACCAAGCAAAATTGACTTTGATGTCAGAATCTTTGCGTAATGATGGTCGTATTTGGGTTCCTGCAAAATTAGAAGATGCAAAAGCAATTCGTGAGGGTAAATTGAAACCTACAGAATTAAAAGAAGAAGACAGAGATTATTACTTAGAAAGAAGATATCCAGCTTTTGGAAATTTAGTACCACGTGATATTGCTTCTCGTGCTGCAAAAGAAAGATGTGATGCAGGTTTCGGAATCAATAAAACAGGTGAAGCTGTTTATTTAGATTTTGCTGCGGCAATCATGCGTTACGGAAAAGACCAAGCCTTAGTAAAAGGATTTGATGTAAATGATGAGGCTTTAGTAAAAAAATTAGGTACTGAAGTTGTTGCAAACAAATACGGTAACTTGTTCCAAATGTATGAGAAAATCGTTGACGAAGATCCGTATACAACGCCTATGATGATTTATCCAGCGGTTCACTATACAATGGGTGGAACTTGGGTAGACTATAATTTACAAACTACCATTCCAGGTTGTTTTTCTATCGGAGAATCTAATTTCTCAGATCACGGAGCTAATAGATTGGGTGCATCTGCATTGATGCAAGGTTTGGCAGATGGCTATTTTGTATTGCCTTACACCATAGGAGATTATTTGGCACCAGACATTAAAATGGGTGCTATTTCAACTGATTTACCAGAATTTGAAGCAGCCGAAAAAAATGTATTGTCTCAAATAGAATCTTTAATGAACAATGGCGGAACCAAACCAGCAGATTATTTCCATAAGAAATTAGGAAAAATCATGTGGGACAAAGTTGGTATGGCGCGCAATGAAAAAGGGTTGAAAGAAGCACAAGCTGAAATTGCTCAAATTAGAGAAGATTTTTATAAAAACGTCCGTATACCCGGAACAGCAAATAGTTTCAATCCAGAATTGGCAAAAGCACTTCGTGTTGCCGACTTTTTAGAATTAGGCGAGTTGTTCGCAAAAGATGCCCTTCATAGAAATGAATCTTGTGGTGGTCACTTCCGTGAAGAATACCAAACACCAGATGGAGAAGCACAGCGTGATGACGAAAATTTCGCTTACGTGGCAGCATGGGAATACAAAGGAAATCCAAGTGATGCAGTACTTCACAAAGAAGAACTGAAGTTCGAAAATGTGAAATTGGTTCAGCGTTCTTATAAATAGGCAATAGCCATAAGCCAATAGTTTATTAGCAATTAAAATATTCTAAATACTAAAATTGCAGACTTGAGATAAGTTGATTGTAACTTAATCTCGCAATCAAATTAAAGAATAAATGAGTGAATTTAAATCGTATAAAGACCTATTGATATGGCAAAAAGGTATTTTAATAGTCAAAATGGTTTATGAGAGTTTTGAAAATTTTCCAAAAGATGAAATTTTTGGATTACAAAGTCAAATAAAAAGAGCTACAGTTTCCATTCCTTCGAATATAGCAGAAGGTTGGGGAAGAAGTTCAACTCAAAGCTATCTTCATTTTTTAAAAATTGCGAGAGGATCATTATTTGAACTAGAAACACAAATTATAATTGCCAAAGAATTGAATTTCTTAACTGAAATAAGATATAAAGAAATAATAGAATTAATTACAGAGGAAAGTAAAATGTTAAATGCCTTTATTAAGTCGATAACAAAGGAATAAAACTCTTTGCTTTTGGCTAATGGCTCATAAACCAAAATATGAAACTAAACTTAAAAATATGGCGTCAGGAAAACGCTAAAGCAACTGGTAAAATGGTTGATTATCAAGTAGACCATATCGAACCAGACATGTCTTTCTTAGAAATGCTGGATATTTTGAACGACCAGTTAATCGAAAAAGGAAGCGATACCGTTGCTTTCGATCACGATTGTCGCGAAGGAATCTGCGGAATGTGTTCTTTGTTTATCAACGGAGAGGCGCACGGACCAGACCGTTTGGTAACTACTTGTCAATTGCATATGCGTAAATTCAAAGATGGTGATACCATTTATATCGAGCCATTTAGAGCAAAAGCATTTCCAGTAATTAAGGATTTAGTGGTAGACAGAAGCGCTTTCGATAGAGTGCAGCAAGCAGGAGGTTTTATTTCGGTAAACACTTCTGGAAACACTATTGATGCCAACACCATCCCAATTGAAAAACACGATGCAGACAGGGCTTTTGATGCAGCAACTTGTATTGGTTGTGGCGCTTGCGTTGCAACTTGTAAAAACTCATCTGCAATGCTTTTTGTGTCTGCAAAAGTTTCCCAATTTGCTTTGTTACCACAAGGAAAAGTAGAAGCTACCGATCGTGTTTTGAACATGGTAGCGCAAATGGACCAAGAAGGTTTTGGTAACTGTACCAATACCGGTGCCTGCGAAGTAGAATGTCCAAAAGGCATTTCGCTAGAATATATCGCTCAAATGAACAGAGAATATTTATCAGCAAGTATCAAAGGCTAATCTTATTTCAAAATATATTATAAAAAATGCATTCATTGATTTGGATGCATTTTTGTTTTTGGGCGTTCCCTTTCAGGTCAGGCTCTTGGCTCAATCCACGCAAAAGCGTGGGATACCGCCGCGATCCTTAACGCAAAGCAATCACCATCACAAATAGTAGTTTAATTTCTTATATTTGATTATCAAATCTTATGTAATGAAGATCAAGTCTACGACACTATTTTTATTGATTACAACAATCACTTTTGCCCAAAATTTCCAACAGCATGTCAATCCATTTATAGGAACTGGGGGACACGGACATACTTTTCCGGGAGCGACAACACCTTTCGGGATGGTACAACTTTCACCTGATACTAGAATTGATGGCAGTTGGGACGGATGTGGCGGTTATCATTATGACGATACTATTATTTACGGCTTTTCGCACACGCATTTAAACGGAACAGGTGTTTCTGATTTTGGTGATATCATGTTAATGCCTAGTATGGGCGAACCTTCTTTTGATAATAAAGTCTATTCTTCTGTTTTTTCTCATGCCAATGAAAAAGCTGCTGCTGGTTTCTATTCCGTCAAGTTAGACAGACATAATATCGATGTACGTTTAACAGCTTCAACCCGAGTGGGTTTTCATGAATATACTTTCAATACTGCTGGTCAAGCCAATATCATTCTCGATTTGAATCACAGAGACAAATTGTTAGAAGGAAGGATTCGTATTATTGACAACAAAACCATTGAAGTCTTGCGAAGAAGTGAAGCCTGGGCGCGCGATCAATATGTATTTGCTCGAATAGAATTTAATGTACCATTAACCATCAATAAAGAAAAAGCAAACTATAAAAGTGATGATAAAATTTATGAAGGTGTCGAATTAGGATTGAGTTTTTCCAAACAAGTTAAAAAAGGAGAAAAGATATTAGTCAAAGTAGCGCTTTCTCCAACCAGTTATGATGGCGCAAAGCTGAACAGTTCGGAAATTAAAGGTTGGGATTTCGACAAAGTTAAAAAAGATGCTGAGCAACTTTGGAACAAGGAATTGTCTAAAATTGAAATAACTGAAACCAATAAAGACAAGTTGGCTATTTTCTACACCGCTTTATATCACACCATGATGCAACCCAATATTGCAGAGGATATCGACGGGAAATACCGTGGTCGAGACAACCAAATTCACATTGCAGATACGTTTGATTATTATTCGGTTTTTTCACTTTGGGACACCTTTCGCGCAGCACATCCTTTATATACTTTAATCGATAAAAAACGCACTGCCGACTTCATTAATACCTTTTTGAAACAATACGAACAAGGCGGAAGATTACCCGTTTGGGAATTGGCTTCTAATGAAACCGACTGTATGATTGGTTACCACTCGGTGTCTGTAATGGCAGATGCTATGGCAAAAGGCATTCAAGGTTTTGATTATGAAAAAGCCTTTGAAGCCGCAAAGCACAGTGCGATGTTTGATCATTTGGGATTAGAATCGTATAAAAAAAATGGATTTATAGCTATCGATGATGAGCATGAAAGCGTTTCTAAAACCTTAGAATATGCTTATGACGATTGGTGTATTGCAAAAATGGCGCAAATTTTAAATAAAAAAGAAGATTACGATTATTTTATGAAACGTTCCCAAAACTGGAAAAATGTTTTTGATTGGAACACAGGTTTTATGCGACCGAAGAAAAATGGTGGTTGGGAAAAACCTTTTGACCCTAAAGAAGTCAATAACAATTACACTGAAGGCAACGCATGGCAATACTCGTTTTTTGTACCACAAGATATTCCTGGAATGATTGAAGCATATGGCGGACCGACCAAATTTGAAGCCAAGTTAGACGAAATGTTCAATAGCGAAAGTAAAACTACTGGTCGTGAACAAGTGGATGTTACCGGATTAATAGGGCAATACGCCCATGGCAATGAACCAAGTCACCACATGGCGTACTTGTATAATTACGTAGGCAAACCAGAAAAAACAACGGAAAAAGTACATTATATTTTAAATAATTTTTACAAAAACACTCCCGATGGATTGATTGGAAATGAAGATTGTGGACAAATGAGTGCTTGGTATGTGTTGAGTGCAATGGGGATTTATTCTGTGACACCCGGAGATGAAACAATAAATCTTGTTAAACCTCTTTTTAATAATACTAAGATAAAAGTTAATGACAATAAATTTTATGAAATGCCTAATTTATTAAATGAAGGTTATTTCACGGATTCAAAGTTGCTGGGATCAAAGCATATTGAAGCGTCAAAAAAAAATAAACAATTTATGTATTATTCTTTACATACTCTACCAGTTATTGTGAGTGATGGAAAATCATTTACAAATAGAAAAAGTATTAAAATTATAACAGCATATCCAGATGATAAAATTTATTATTCTTTCGAAAAAGAAGGGATTTATAAAAAATATAAAAAGCCTTTCCTAATTAAAAAAACTAAAAAAATCTATGCATATACTGATATAAAACATTCTAATATGTGTGCTCCTAATTTTTGGTTTGTAAAAAGTAACATAGTCTCAGCAAATTTCTTTAAAAAACCAAACAACTATTCGATAACTATCAATTCAAAATACAACCGACAATATACTGCAGGAGGTGATGAAGGTATTATTGACGGAGTTTTCGGGAATGAAAACTGGAAAAAAGGAGACTGGCAAGGGTACCAATCGCAAGATTTTGAATGTGTAATTGATCTGAAAAAAGAACAAAAAATCACTCAATTGGCTGCAAATTTTCTTCAGGACAGCCGTTCCTGGATTTTGATGCCTATAAAAGTGGCTTTTTATGTTTCTGTAGACAACATCAATTTTGATTTGGTAAAAACCATTGAAAACACCTTAGATCCAAAAGAAAATGCAACGAAAATAATTGATTTTAAAGGAACCATAAAACCAACAAACGCGAAATACATTAAAGTAAAAGCTTATAATTTTGGTAAATTACCAGAATGGCACCAAGGTTATGGCGGTGATGCTTTTATATTTATTGATGAAATAACGGTACAATAACATGAAAATAGCTTTAATACAATCGGACTTAGTTTGGGAAAACCCACAAGCCAATCACACTCATTTTGAAGAAAAAATCAATACTATCAAGGAGGATATTGATTTGATTGTGCTTCCAGAAATGTTCACTTCAGGTTTTACAATGAATCCAACTGCAGTTGCAGAAACAATGCAAGGCGAAACTGTAACATTACTACAAACTTTGGCGAAAGCTAAAAATGCAGCGATAACAGGAAGTTTGGTTATTGAGGAAAATGGCCAGTTTTATAACCGAATGGTTTTTGTATTTCCCTCGGGCGAAGTTCAATTTTATGATAAAAAGCATCTGTTTACGCTCTCAGGAGAAGACAAAACCTACCAAGCGGGAACCGAAAAAGTAATTGTATCATTCCGTGATTTCAAGATTTGTTTGCAAGTATGTTATGATTTGCGTTTCCCCGTTTTTTCAAGAAACACAGAGGATTACGACTTAATAATTTATGTGGCCAGCTGGCCAAAACCAAGAACCAATGCTTGGGATATTTTGTTAAAAGCCCGTGCGGTAGAGAATATGTGTTTTGCAATTGGCGTGAATAGAATAGGCGTTGACAATAACAAACACGAGTACATTGGGCATTCACAGGTTGTCGATTTTCTAGGGCATAATTTGATATCACCACAGGAATCAGAAGGTGTTTTTATAACCCAATTGGATAAAAATAATTTACTCGAAACCAGAGATAAATTAGGGTTTTTAAAGGATAGGGATGGGTTTAAATTAGATATTTAATATGAAGAATTCATATAAAATAATTATATCAACTGTAATATTAACTTTTTTAATAAGTTGTAAAAAGCAGTCACCTTTAGATTTTGAGAAAGAAGTAATGGCTGAGATTTTTGATGATGTAATTGATTCTTTAGCATTTGACAGAAGAATTGCAAAATTAATGTATGAATATCCTTTTGGAGAGCCAGTTTATGATTCAAAAGGCAATTATTTGTACTCTGATTCTACAGCAGTTATTAATGAACGAGCTGAAAATAGAATAAAAATAGAGGAGGTAAAAAGAGACACATTAAATCTATTTCTTGCTATCAAAGATTCAACATATAAAATTAAAGATGATGACGTAATCGATTTCAAAAATCATTTTAAGAATATTATAGTAGAAAAAGAGGCTAGCGATAGCTCTTATTTTAGACTAGAATTGAAAAAATATTATAAAGGGAAAAAATTTAAGTACAAATATTTATCTGAATTTCCAGATCGTGATACAATATGGACAACAAATTATAAATTTGAATTCGCCGGAATAATGATGTTTTCAAAAATCAAGTTTGATAAAACTAGAAATTACGGTGTTCTTAAAGGAGGGGGTCTGTTAGGAAGACTTAATGGTCAGGGATTTATAATTTTTATTAAACAAGTCAACAAAAAATGGATAATAGATAAAATAAAACCTACTTGGGTTTCATAAATTTAAATAACTATCCACCAACATCAAAAGGCTGGTCTACATCCCAGTTGGCCCTCACATCAATTTCTTTTGGAAAATAAAGGACTTGTTCCGCTTGTCGTTTTTCTAGAAAATTTCCTGGATCCCAAACCCTATTTTTATTAGTATCATAAATGATTCGTAAATAAAAGACAGCAGGTTTTAAAGATTCAAAAACAGCAATAGGTTTGCTTTCAACATATTCGGTAGCTAAAATTGCTCCTTTTTCGTCAGTAAGTTGAACAATCAAGGGGTATTCTTTTACATTTTCTAACTTTAAAACAAAGTTGCCATAATCTGCAATTGGTTTAGTAGTAAAGCTGTATTTTAAACTGTCATTTTTTTGCTCAAAAAAGTCTTCGAGCGCGCCTGGTAAAAGCTGAAAAGTATATTTTTGTTCCTCTTCTTTTTTAAAATTAAATCGCAATTCCTGCTTTAAAACATCATAATCTGTTGTAAAATCTACTAAAACAGAATCTTTGTTGCGCAACGTGATTTTACTATTGTCAAACTTTACTAATGGTGTAGTGGCGGTTAACGAAAATGTATCTCGAAAATCCAAAATACTCGTTACCGATGTGGAGAAACTCAAGGTGTCTTTTTTCTGGTCTTTGATCTTAAAATTATAATTCTTAACGTACTCGTCTTTCTCAAAAGTGATGTTGAGTGAATCTGTTTTTATTTTATTAAACCATATTTGCAGCGAATCTTTTTTGGGCATTTGCGTTACAATATTTGGCAAAACAGTTGCTCCGTTTTTAAGTGTAACTTTTACCTCCCTTGGATCACCCTCAAAGCCTGCAACTGCTCTATTTCCTGAAGCTTGTGCGACTTTCAAAATTTTAAAAGCAGGTATTTCGTTGAACAAAGTAATTTCAAAAGGCGTAGTACCAGGAACAGTAATTTTTTCTTTATAAAAACCTATTTTTTCTGATTTGGGATCAAATTTATAATTATTGATTTTTTCTTTTAACGCTATCAAAAGGTATTTCCCGGATTTTACGTTTTCAATCTTCCAAGTTTTTAAACTATCTAGCGTATTGGTGATATATCTAGGTTTTTGCTTATAAATAACAGAGTCATTGTATTTTTCGTTGATTTCATACAGCATCACCGATACAAAATTAGGTGCTTTTTGTTCCAGCGCATCTTTTATACTGCCTTCTACCGAAAGGGAATCAATATAATCACCCGTAGAAAAAACATATTTGAATTGCGGATAAGGATTGCCTTCATTATTGTCTTGTATGCTTTGCCCAAAGTTAAAACTGTAGGTCGTGTTTTCCTGTAAAGTGTCTTTTATTTTTATAGTGATAAATTTGCTAGCACCATTAGGAAAGATATCTGGCGGCGTATTCATAGGCGGCGAAACCACCAGTTGTTTGTTGACATCCTTTAGTTTTATATACTCATCAAAATATAATTTTACTTCATTGCCTTTAAAACTAGTGCTAAAATTCTTTGGCAAACTCACTTTCAAAACTGGGGCAATCGTATCCTTTAAACCACCTGTAATCGTCCCTCTTTTTGCACAACCAACTAGGGCCACCGCAAGGAGTAAAAGCAAATACTTGAACTGAATTTTGAACATAAAACGCAAATTTGATAAGCCACAAAATAACAATTATATTTACTGTAAACGAAATTTTTTAGCTAATTATTAGGAACAAACACCTTGTTTTCTGGGAGCTTTTTCCTGCTCTTCACTATATCCACGCAAAAAAAACGTGGGATGCCGTTGCGATCAGGGCTACTAAAGTAAAAATCAGGAATGCGCCATCGCCATAGTCACAATACTTAATTGCGCACCAGGGATTTTCATGATGGCTTTTGCGCAAGATTCAAGCGTGGCACCAGTCGTCAAAACATCATCAATCAAAAGAAAATGTTTGTGATGGTGTTTTTCATAGTAATTGACATCAAAAACGGATGCTGTAACCTCGGCCCTATTGATAAAATTCTTTTTTGATTGCGTTTTAGAATATACATTTCTAACCAAAACATTTTCCTCATAAGGAATTTTTAGACTTTCGGACAATGCCTTGCTAAAAGTTGTTACTTGGTTAAAGCCTCTTTCTCGAAGCTTCCTTTTGTGCAAAGGCACAGGAATGATAAGGTCAATATTTTTTGTAAAATCCATGGGTTTTAAATCCTCAGCATACCATTGACCCAGCACAGTGCCTATTTCTTCATGGCCACGGTATTTGAGACTGTGAATCATTTCCTGCACAATGCCTTTTTTATGAAAATACATCATGGCCGAAACATGGTTTACTGCAACACGACCATAAAACTTTTTATAAGCTTCATTTTCGGGATTCAAATAAAATTGTGTCAACGGAATTTCATGCCTGCACTTTGTACAGATTACGTTTTCATTGTCTAACAAAAAGCCTTTACAGCCAGAACAAACTTTAGGGAAAAGTAAGTTTATAATACTTTTGAACATATCAGGAACGATTATCAAGCATAAATTTATGAAAATCAGCTTTTCAAAATTGATTTAATTGCTTTTTTTTTAAATATTGAATTGTAGTTTTATATTTTTGCACCATGGCAAAACAAGAAGATTTATTTAAGAATGTAGTTTCGCACGCAAAAGAATACGGATTTATTTTTCCGTCAAGCGAAATTTACGATGGTTTAAGTGCGGTTTATGATTATGCACAAAACGGAGTAGAATTAAAGAAAAACATCAGAGAATACTGGTGGAAGGCGATGGTGCAAATGCATGAAAACATCGTGGGTCTCGATGCTTCTATTTTGATGCACCCTACAACTTGGAAAGCTTCTGGCCACGTTGATGCCTTTAACGATCCGTTGATTGACAACAAAGATTCTAAAAAAAGATACCGTGCAGACGTTTTGATTGAAGATTATGCTGAAAAACTCAACCAAAAAGCCGAAAAAGAAATAGAAAAAGCAAGTGCCCGTTTTGGAGAAGCTTTTAACCGTGAGGAATTTGTAACCACAAATCCCCGTGTGGTAGAATACTTGGCTAAGAAAAAGCAAATTCTAGAAAGAATGGCACATTCACTAGAAACCGAAAACCTAGAAGATGTAAAAGCATTGATCGAGGAGCTAGAAATTGCAGATCCAGAAACAGGTTCCAGAAATTGGACCGAAGTAAAGCAATTCAACCTAATGTTTGGTACTAAACTGGGTGCTTCGGCAGATACAGCAATGGATTTGTATTTGCGACCAGAAACCGCTCAAGGAATTTTTGTCAACTTTTTGAACGTTCAAAAATCGGGGAGAATGAAAATCCCTTTTGGGATTGCGCAAACCGGAAAGGCGTTTCGTAATGAAATTGTGGCACGCCAATTCATTTTTAGAATGCGCGAATTCGAACAAATGGAAATGCAGTTTTTTGTAAAACCAGGCGAAGAAATGCAGTATTATGAATATTGGAAAAACGCCCGTTTGAACTGGCATTTGTCATTAGGTTTGGGAAGAGAAAATTACCGTTTTCACGACCATGAAAAACTAGCGCATTATGCCAATGCAGCAGCAGATATCGAATTTAATTTCCCTTTTGGGTTCAAAGAATTAGAAGGCATCCATTCTCGAACTGATTTTGATTTGAAAGCGCACGAACAGTTTTCAGGCAAAAAATTACAGTATTTTGATACCGAAGTCAATGCCAATTATACGCCTTATGTAGTAGAAACATCCGTAGGATTGGACAGAATGTTTCTCGCGGTTTTCTCAACTTCATTAAAAGAAGAAACGCTAGAAGACGGATCAAGCAGAACAGTATTGCAATTGCCATCGGTTCTTGCACCTACAAAAGCAGCCGTTTTACCATTGGTTAAAAAAGATGGCTTGCCAGAAGTCGCTAGAGCCATTATCGATGATTTAAAATGGGACTTTACAGTGGCTTATGACGAAAAAGATGCGGTAGGAAGACGTTACAGAAGGCAAGATGCATTAGGAACGCCTTTTTGTATTACCGTAGACCACCAAACGCTAGAGGATCAAACCGTAACTATTAGGCATAGGGATTCTATGAAACAAGACCGTGTAGCGATTGCAGATTTAAAAACTATTATCGAAAACGAAGTGAGCATGAAAAACTGGTTGATGAAAGCAAAAGCTTAACAATTATAAAACAGATTGAAATAACAAAGCCAATTTCCTTAAAGAAATTGGCTTTGTTGTTGATTGAAAAGTATTGTAGATATTGGCTTTGCAATTACTACGTTCCGTCGCTAGGCGAGGTTGCGAACTTCGTAACCGTTTATTTTCTACTAATAAATTTCTTGCGAAACGTAAACGTGGATTTACCAAAAAATCCGCTATCTTTCTAAAAGGCGGTTATGCCACGTTAATTCTATTGCACATTATTGTATTTTGTCATTGGTCTCAAAAAAATTGGTTTAAGATACACTTAAACCAATTTTAAGAATATTGAGGTAATTATCTTTTTAAAAAAAATGAAAAATAAATTATTGGACCAACAATGGGAAAATATAATTGTAAGAATATTAAATTATTCTTTTATCTCATACTTAGATTTTTATCCTTCTTGATGCTAATTATTGTAAATAGTATACTTGCAATTATTAATACCAGAAATAGCGATACTCCTACAGTTTCGTAATTCATTTATTATGTTTTGTTTTTTAAATTATAGATATTTTTATTGTAACGAAAATCTAATTTTTAATAAAACTTGCCTTGGTCGTAAATTAAAATTGGTTTCGATATAACTGTAGTCGCTAATGCTTACAGTTTTAAAATTTGTTGTGTTGAATAAATTATTTAATTGAAATTCAAAATCAATTTTTTTATTTTTAATTGTATACCTGTAAATTAAATCGGTAAATAAGTTTTCAGATCGTTTAGTAAATAAATTGTTGTTGATGTATTCTGATTTTATAGCAAAAAATCGACTTTTATCTAATTTGAAATTTAAGTTTAATGAATGATTTTGTTGCATAATTGTTGGATTAAATTGCTCTTGAATTTTATTTTTTGAGAATATACAATTGCCTTGGTATTCTAAATTAATCCATTCGAACACATCAATATCAATTTTGTTTCCAACACTCCAATTTACGTTTTTAATTAAAGTATTATTAGTATTTAAAATTTGTTGAAATTCCATTAAACCATAACTACCGTTCAGGATAATATTTGTTTTTAATTTGCTGAAATATTTATTAATACGTGCAGAAATAGTTTGATTTAAACTTGTATTCTTTTGTTCAATAGCTTTTATTTCTGTTGAACCATTAGTTAAAACTTCTGTTTCATATAATAAATTATTATCGCTTTTTGAGTTGGTATAAATAACATTGCAAAACAATGCTTTGAGAGGGTCTCTATAATTAACCCCAAAGGATTTATTATGATTGATTGTTTGTGGTAACGGTGCATTGATTTTTTGAATGCTTCTGTAATTTTGCAAAATGTAAGCATAATGCAATTGATTAATTGTGCCAAATTGATTATTGATACTCAAAGAGGAATTGAGTTTCCAATACGTATTTAAATCATAAATAACTGACAATCTTGGCTCAAATGTGGCTGTATTCAAACTTTCTTTTTCCTGTAAAGGATTATCATTTATAGTATAAGATTGAATATTTATAGGTGTTGTCAGATCCAAACGCCATTTGTTTTTTTGATATTGTGTTTGGAGTTCAAAATAGATTTTTGAACGCATCCAATCTAAATTATTTGAAAATTCATTATTCAAAACTGTGTTTTCTGAAGTGGTAATCTGACTATTTAAGTTTTGATTTTCTATTTGAAAACCTACTTTTGGTTCAAATGTAAATTGCTTAAAGCCTTTGATAAAACTAAATGAATTGTTAGTATAAAAAGTTTTCAAATCAACCTTTTGTATCACTTCTTGATATAGATTGCTGTTATTTAAAATTGCTTCAAACTGTCCAGGATTTACTTTTAATGTTTGTGGTGTTTTATTAAAACCAGCATATGAATTTAAAGTAAGTAATTGTTTTCCAATAGAGAAAATTGATTTATGACTATTTGATATTTTTAAATAATCACTTGTAAGATTTTGCCTCACATTTTGATTTTCTGTATAAATTAACCCATGTTGGCTATCCCAACTACCTTCAAAATCCAGACTGTTTTTGAAAAAATTTTTATTAGCATTTTTCTGTAAAGTAATGCTGGTTTGTAATGCATTAGAAAAAAATAGATTGTTCTTTTCTTCAAGTAGGTTTATAGTGTTATTTGGCGTAATAAATTGAGTATTTGTATATCCTTTTTGCTGTTGGTAGTCATTTAAATAAGAAACATTCAATCTTAGTTCGTAATCTTTTTTTAGTTTATGTAGATAGTTAACAGTAAATAAGTGAATATTATTATCTAACCATCTTTTTCCTGAAAAATTAGGACTTGATAATTGTTGAATAGACAACCAATTTGACTTTTCATTACTACTTTCAAATTGGTTCAATAAATCGTCAATAGTTAAAGATTTAAGTTGCGAGGCAACATCACTACCTGCGTTATTGGCTTGATAGGATGCAAGTATTTGTTGTTTTTTTGTAAAAAGTATTGGTGTTATATTAGCTTCCCATAGCAACTGAGAAAAACCTGCACCTAGTTTAGCTTGTCCAGTAAAAGTGTAGGATTTTTTTAACTTAATATTTAAAGCTGCATCATCCGAAAATTTCAAACTATCTAACATCTTTATAGGTTGATGATTTTCTAAAATCTGTACTTGAGTAACATCTTTATAAGGTAAATTTTCGTTGGCTAGATTGTACTTGCCTTCTAATAAATCTAGCCCTTCAATATAATATTTATTGATAGGTTTACCTTGGTATAAAATTTTTCCGTCTGGTAAAATTTCTATTCCAGACATTCTTTTCAGTACGTCAGCAATGCTTCGGTCTTGTTCTTTAGCAAATGAATTTACAGCATATTTTATTGTGTCGCCTTTTTGAGTAATTGGCAGTGAATTTATAACAACTTCTTTTAACTCAAATATTTTATTATTTAGTCTAAAATCTTTTTTTTGACTCTCATTTTTTAGAGTTTCATTAATCGTTTCATAATCTATAGAACTAACCTGGATATCAATTTCATTTTGAGATTCAGAAAAAGTAATACTATAATTACCTTTGTCATCAGAAATTGAATAAGCAATGATGTCTTCTGTAGATTTGTAATTTATTATAACACTAGCATTTGAAATTGGATTTCCTTTAAGGTCTGATATTTTTCCTTTAATTGTAGTTTGAGAATTTACTATATTGGTTATAAAAATAAATAAAGCTAGGTATTTCATCATATTTTACTCTTGTGGATATTTAATATCTAATAATACCTGCCCTCTGTATCTTCTTAAATAAGCATTCAACCATTTCTTTCTTTCTTCAGCATTATCAAATATAACAGAGCCGTCATCTGATGTTAAAATTTTGAATCTTGTTTTGTAATATTTCTCTTTTGTAATGAGTTTATAGTCTTTTACTTGGGGTAGGTTATATTTTTCTTTCTTTTTTTTATAATTCTCTAATGTAAAATTTAACTTTTTTTCAGAGTCGTACAAACTTACTATTAGTCCAGGTAAACCTTTAAACTTGTATGGACCATAATTTAGTGGTATTTCGATAGAGAACCAAGCATACCAGATTCTTCCATATGCGTGGCATCTCGCTAATTGTGCGTTAACTTTTCCAACTTTCTTTTTCTCTTTTAGAATTTCCCAACTAAGTTTGTCAATCTCTTCATATCGATATTTAAAATCTTTGATATCTTCAAAAACATCCGTCTTTTTATTATTGCATATAATTTCAGGGAATTCTGAGCCGTAAAGCATATAATCATTTGGATTTTTTTCCTTTAAAGAGTTCATGGAATAAATGGTCGTACTTAAAAAAGCCGATTTATTGCTCTTACTTTCAACCAATAAAATGAATTGTTCTGTATCAGCTGATTTATCATTTCTTGTAAATTTTAAATCGTAATAACAAACATAGTCAGTATTTATGGTTTGAGCAGTTGTTCCTGCAAAAAAAAGCAATGCTATTAAAAGTTTATATTGTTTAATTTTCATGATTTATAGTTTTGAATAAGGCTACCTAGTTAACTAGATAGCCTTAAAATGTTTAATTATGTAGCTGATAATATTCTTACCTTTGTTGGGTAGAAGCCACAATTCACGTAATTATAAGTTGCTATAGCATCTGTTAATTGTTGTACTGTTGCGTTGTCAGCAACATTAATTTGACCAATTACTCCACAAGTTGTTGTAACATTCCAAATTTGGGCATTCATACTGAAAGTAATCAATAAAATAGATAATAAAAATATTTTTTTCATAATTATAATTTTTTTGCTTTAATCTTTGCAAGAGCTTCTGGCTCATTAAGGCAGTCAAAGATTTTCTGCAGTTGTTTTCCATACGGATTTCTGCCGATGAACAATAAGTTCACATAAAAAACTGTACTGTTTTTTAAATATTCGCGACTATTTTTAAAACGACAAGCTTTTTTAATTTTAATTATCAAAAATAATTTTTTTTCAAATAGGCTTGTTGTGGTAAAACCGCAAAAATTGTTAAAGTTTAAGTCATAAAAAAAACTCCGCAAGGGAGCTTTTATAATTGTATAATTTTTAAATAATATAGCGCTTTTTAGCTTCTAGAATTAAGTCTTCATCGTTACCATTATTTATTCCGAACTGCAATTTAATTTTTGATTTTCTTTTTTCGATAGCACTTGTCGTTAACGGAATGT
The DNA here is from genome assembly GCA_031413015.1 of Bacteroidota bacterium. GTDB lineage: Bacteria > Bacteroidota > Bacteroidia > Flavobacteriales > Flavobacteriaceae > Flavobacterium. The sequence goes on from JANOEE010000015.1 coordinate 334,454, forward strand.
ATTGCTTTAAATTTTTTGTTTTTATTCCTTGTGAAATTAGCAGCAGGATTCTGATGTCAATATTGTCAAAAAAATGTTTATTGGCTACATTATCTTCAATGGTTTTTTTTATAGTTTCACTTTTGTATCTTTCGCCAGTTATAATTAGGTTAAAAATGTTTGCTAAATTGTTTCGATCGAGATCTATCTTGTCAATTAGTCCTTCTGGGCAAATACATTGTGCAATTCTTGTCAAAATTAAAGGATTATGATTTCCTGAAATAAAAATAATTTTAATCTTAGGATATTTTAATCTTATTAAATGCGCTAAATCTTCTCCACTATTAATATTTTTTTCTATAAATGGAGGCATGCTTATATCTAAAACCACTATATCAATGTCTTCATTGTTGTCTTCTGAGAATATAAATTCATAGGCAGATTGCAAAGTATTTGAAGTAATAATCTTAACTCCATTTTTAAAATGTTGACTTAAAATGTTTTTATAAGCATCGGTAATCATTTTATGGTCTTCGACCAATAAAATTTTTAAACTCATTGAACTGTAATGTATTAAAGTTGTACTTTTTTTCTCATTTTAGTGTAGTTTTTGCTAATAATTCAATTTTTAACTTATCAAAATATTCTTAAGTTTTGAAAGGTCAAAGTCAAAAAAATAATCAGTAACAGTCTAAAAAGTATGTGTATTAAGGTCTATTTTTCATTAAAATCTAAGTTCATTTTTTGATTTTCTTGATCTGGGACCCAATTATAGCTACACTTTTTAAATTTCTCTTCTTTCAAAAATAATAAAAAAAAGATTACAAATAATAAATTCTATTCAATTTTCAAAAGTTTGTGCTTATTGATAAAAGTAAAAGTTACGAGTTTATTTGCTCAAACTATGCAATTTTGATACATACTTGCCTATGACATCAAACTCTAAATTGATTTTAGTACCAACCTCAAAATTCTTAAAATTAGTATGCTCATAAGTATAAGGTATGATTGCCACGCTAAACTCGTTTTGTTTAGAATTTACAACCGTAAGACTTACCCCATTTACGGTAATTGAGCCTTTTTCGATAGTAAGATTGTTGAGCGCCGCATCGTATTCAAAAGTGTAATACCAGCTTCCGTTAGCATTTTCAATGCTTTTGCAAATCCCGGTTTGGTCAACATGGCCTTGCACAATATGTCCGTCAAGTCGGTCGCCAAGTTTCATGGCGCGTTCTAGATTTACAGTATTGCCCACTTTCCAATGGCCAAGATTTGTTTTTTCTAATGTTTCTCTAATAGCCGTAACAGTGTAGTGACCGTCTTGAAGATGCACGACGGTTAGGCAAACCCCATTATGGGCTACACTTTGGTCAATTTTTAGTTCGTTTGTCATATCCGATGCGATCGTGATATGAAGGTTGTCGTTGTCTTTTTCTAATGCTTTGATGGTACCAAGCGATTCTATAATTCCTGTAAACATTTCTTGTTTTATTTTACTAAATTTGCACATCAAAATTAGCAATAAATAACCTGAAAGGATCATGAAAAAAGCAGAAAATATAATCGTTGGGATTTCAATTGGAGATTTAAACGGTATTGGAAGCGAAGTGGTACTAAAAACATTTGAAGATACCCGAATGTTAGAATTGTGTACGCCTGTTATTTTTGCCAATGTAAAAACCCTTTCGTTTCTTAAAAAAAGTTTTGCATCTACCACGGTACTTCATGGTATAGACAAATTAGACCAAATCATTACAGGAAAAATAAACGTCCTCAACGTATGGCGCGAAGGCTTTACATTAGAATATGGTGTAAATGACGAAACAGTAGGCAAATATGCATTAAAATCTTTTATAGCTGCTACTAAGGCTTTGAAAGAAGGGCAAGTTGACGTTTTAGTCACGGCTCCCATAAACAAATACAACGTACAATCAGAAGAGTTTAAATTCCCAGGTCATACTGATTATTTGAACCAAGAATTAGAAGGCAATGCTTTGATGTTAATGGTTCAAGACAATTTAAGAGTAGGATTGTTAACAGATCATATTCCTGTAAACGAGGTGGCATCACATCTTACGGAAGCATTAATCAAACAAAAAATAGAAACTGTCAGACAATCTTTGATACAAGATTTCAGCATTAACAAACCAAAAATTGCAGTTCTAGGATTGAATCCGCATGCTGGAGATGGTGGCGTAATAGGCAAAGAGGACGATGAGATTATAAAACCTGTTATTAAAAAGTTATTCGAAAAAGGCACAATGGTTTTTGGTCCTTATCCTGCAGATGGTTTTTTTGGCAGTGGCCAATATGAAAAATTTGACGCCGTGATTGCGACTTACCATGACCAAGGATTGATTCCGTTTAAAACATTGTCTTTTGGCAAAGGTGTAAATTATACCGCAGGATTAAATAAAATTAGAACTTCACCAGATCATGGCACTGCTTATGACATTGCGGGAAAAGACATTGCAGATTATAATTCGTTCAAAGAAGCGGTTTATCTTGCCATTGATATTTATAATTCTCGAAACGAATATGCCGAAATCAGCATAAAACCTTTAAAAACAAAGGAGAAACAGTTATAAACAAAAAAATGTTTATAACCCTTTTGATATTGCAATAAATTTATATCTTTGCACACCAATTCTAAAACGTTAGAATCGGAAAAAATTGTTGTTACGATGAAACAGTTAAATGAATTTTTAATACCTTTTATAGGATTAAAGTTAGGAAAACATCAATTTGAGTATCAAATAAATAAAGCGTTCTTTGAATCGTATGATTATGATGAATTTGAAAGTTCAGTAATCAAAGTAAATTTAGTTTTTGAAAAGAAAAGCACCTTCATGGAGCTCAATTTTAAACACAAAGGAACCATTCATGTACCTTGTGACCTTACTAACGAAATGTTTGATATGCCTATTAAAGGTAAAATTAAATTAGTAGTACAGTTTGGAGAAGAATTCAATAATGACAACGATGAGTTGTTGATTATTCCTCACGGAGAACATCAAATTGATGTATCGCAATACATTTATGAAATGATTGCACTTTCTATTCCTTTGAGAAAAGTACATCCAGGTATTAAAGATGGTACATTAAAATCAGAGGCACTAGATAAATTAAACGAGCTAAAAGTCAAAGAAAAAAAAGCAGAAAAGAATAAAACAGAAGAAAATATTGACCCACGTTGGGACAAATTAAAACAACTATTAACGGATAAATAATATAGTAAAATGGCACATCCTAAGAGAAAAATCTCGAAAACAAGAAGAGATAAGAGAAGAACACATTATAAAGCAACTGTAGCACAAATCGCTACATGTCCAATAACTGGGGAAGCGCATTTATACCACAGAGCTTACTGGCATGAAGGAAAAATGTACTACAGAGGACAAGTTGTTATAGACAAGCAAGTTGCTGTTGCATAATACATTATAGCAGAACACAATTCAAACTCTCACCCTGTGAGGGTTTTTTTTGTTGGCTATAAGTGAAGCTTTAAATAAGCAGTTTCAAAAGATTTAGATTCAGAAAAATTTTGTAATTTCAATGCCTTTTCTGATACCAATTCAGAAGAAAAATATACAGCCCCATGAATACAATAACAGCCGCAATTACTGCTGTCGGAGGATATGTTCCAGATTTTGTACTTACCAACAAGATCCTTGAAACTATGGTTGACACAAATGATGAGTGGATTACTTCAAGAACTGGGATTAAAGAAAGAAGAATATTAAAAGGAGATGGTTTAGGGACTTCTTACCTCGCAATAAAAGCAGCCGAAGATTTATTAGCAAAAGGAAACATTGATCCTTTAGACATAGATTTAGTAATTATATCCTCAACAACTCCAGATATGCCAGTGGCCGCAACCGCAGTTTACGTTGCTACACAAATAGGCGCTACAAATGCATTTGCTTACGATTTGCAAGCAGCTTGTTCCGGATTTCTATTCGGAATGTCTACAGCATCAGCCTACATACAATCAGGAAAGTACAAAAAAGTATTGCTTATAGGAGCCGATAAAATGTCTTCTATCATTGATTATACAGACCGAGCAACATGCATCATCTTTGGTGATGGCGCAGGAGCTGTACTTTTTGAGCCTAATTATGAAGGATTGGGACTGCAAGATGAATATCTAAGAAGCGATGGTGTAGGAAGAGAGTTTTTAAAAATCGACGCCGGTGGATCTATCTTACCCGCTTCAATAGAAACGGTTACTAATAAACAACATTCTGTTTTTCAAGACGGTAAAACTGTTTTTAAATGGGCAGTAACCAATATGGCTGAGGTAAGCGAATTGATAATGAAAAGAAACGATCTTACGAATCAAGATGTAGATTGGTTGATTTCGCACCAAGCCAATAAAAGAATTATTGATGCTACTTCTAGCAGAATGAATCTTGAAGAATCAAAAGTATTAATCAATATCGAGAAATACGGCAATACTACATCAGGCACCTTACCATTATTATTATTTGATTTTGAGAAAAAATTCAAAAAAGGAGATAATTTAATTTTTGCAGCCTTTGGTGGAGGATTTACATGGGGAGCAATTTATTTAAAATGGGCATACTAAACATTAATAAACTATAACTAAAACTAGCATATCATGGATTTAAAAGAAATTCAAAACCTAATTAAATTTGTAGCCAATTCTGGCGTTGCAGAAGTAAAATTAGAAATGGATGATGTTAAAATCACCATCAGAACAACTCTTGAAGCAACTGCTTCAGAAATCACGTATGTACAACAAGCGCCATCACAAAACGTTTTGCAACAAGCGCCTGCACAACAACAAATTGCACCAATAGCAACACCTACAGCGCCAGTAGCAGCTGCAGACGACAATTCAAAATACATTACTATAAAATCACCTATTATTGGTACTTTTTATAGAAAACCATCACCAGACAAACCTATGTTTGTTGAAGTAGGAAGTACGATAGGAAAAGGAGATGTACTTTGTGTGATTGAAGCAATGAAACTTTTTAACGAAATTGAATCTGAGGTTTCAGGTAAAATCGTAAAAATTCTTGTTGATGATATGTCACCAGTAGAATTTGACCAACCATTATTTTTAGTAGACCCGTCTTAATTATTTTAAATGTTGAATTATAAATTATAAATGGTGTAATTCACTGTTTGTAATAATTTAAAATTTAAAACTTCTAATTTAAAATACTTTACGATGTTTAAAAAAATATTAATTGCCAATAGAGGAGAAATTGCACTTCGTGTAATTAGAACTTGTAGAGAAATGGGTATTAAAACCGTAGCGGTTTACTCTACCGCAGATGCAGAAAGCCTTCATGTGCGTTTTGCTGATGAAGCCGTTTGTATCGGTCCTCCACCAAGTAATTTGTCTTACTTAAAAATGTCAAGCATCATTGCTGCTGCCGAAATTACAAATGCAGATGCGATTCATCCAGGATATGGTTTTCTTTCTGAAAATGCTAAATTTTCAAAAATTTGTCAAGAACACGGTATTAAATTTATTGGTGCTTCGCCAGAAATGATTGACCGAATGGGAGATAAGGCTTCTGCCAAATCTACTATGATTGAAGCTGGCGTTCCTTGTGTACCAGGTTCAGTAGGCATCTTAGAATCTTATGAGCAAGCATTAACCCTTGCTAAAGAATTTGGATTTCCAGTAATGCTAAAAGCAACTGCTGGAGGTGGTGGAAAAGGAATGCGTGCCGTTTGGAAAGAAGAAGATTTATTAAAAGCTTGGGAAAGTGCGCGTCAGGAATCTGCTGCAGCCTTTGGTAATGATGGGATGTATCTTGAAAAATTAATCGAAGAACCACGCCATATTGAAATTCAAGTAGTAGGCGATGCTTACGGTAAAGCCTGCCACCTTTCAGAAAGAGATTGCTCGGTACAACGCCGCCATCAAAAACTGACTGAAGAAACACCTTCACCATTCATGACAGATGAATTGCGTCATAAAATGGGAGAAGCTGCTGTAAAAGCTGCTGAATATATTAAATACGAAGGTGCTGGAACAGTAGAGTTTTTAGTGGACAAACACAGGAATTTTTATTTTATGGAAATGAATACGCGTATTCAAGTAGAGCACCCAATAACCGAACAAGTAATAGATTATGACTTGATTCGTGAGCAAATCCTTGTTGCTGCTGGTGTGCCTATTTCTGGTAAAAATTACTTGCCACAATTGCATGCTATTGAATGCCGTATCAATGCCGAAGATCCATACAATGATTTTCGTCCTTCACCAGGAAAAATCACTACATTGCATACACCAGGAGGACATGGTGTACGTTTAGATACGCATGTGTACTCAGGCTACTCGATTCCGCCTAATTATGACTCTATGATTGCCAAGTTAATTACAACGGCGCAAACACGTCAAGAAGCGATTAACAAGATGAAACGTGCCTTAGACGAATTTGTTATCGAAGGTATAAAAACAACCATTCCGTTTCACCGTCAATTAATGGATGATCCAAGATATGTATCGGGTGATTATACCACGGCATTTATGGACACTTTTAAAATGAACGATCCAGAATAATATATTATTGAATTATATTTTAAATCCCAACTGAAAAGTTGGGATTTTTTTGTTTCAATAAAAAAGTAGGTTTTGATTATGATCGTCTATTATTTATGATGCTTTTTTTGATTATTTTTGATACAAAAGAAATTGAAGCATGACTTTGTTTGAGTAGATTGGGGAAAGTTTGTTTCGTATAATTACAATTTATGCACAAGTTTAAAACGACATCGACAATGAAAAATATCACGGCAACATTTTTGTTTTTATTTTTGGCTTTATTCAAAGTTAGCGGACAGACAACAGTAACTAACTTGAACGGTTTTCAAATTGGACAATACAGAGAAACCGCTATAAACGAATTTGGAAAACCTTTTCAGAAAGACAAATATGAAGACGGTTTTGAGTATGAAACTTTCATAATTAATACTGACGGGAGTTTGTATATGGTTTTTGAGTATGCTGCTGGACATACAGACGTTATTTGGTCGGTTCAAATTTCAGGTGAAAACACCACAACCGATATTGGCTTTAAAGGATTAAAACTTGGACTTGATGGCGCAGAAGTAGAACGAGTGTTAGGTATAGCATACAAAAAAGACAATATTGGTGAATATGGGGAAAGATGGAGTTACGACAATACAAACTATTCCGTAGAAATTTCAAAGAACGGCAAACTATCAAGTGTAAAAATCACAGACAATTACTCAACTAACACGCCTGACGTAAATAAACTTCCAAAATTTAACAATGTTGTAAAACTGCTGAGTTCAACAAACAATGCAGACATTGCAAGCATTTTAGCCCCCGGAATTGAAATTTACTACAAAGATAAAATAATGTTTTTTGGCAAATCATTACAGACAGAAATTGAAACCGATTATTCAAGAATATTTCAGACAATACGAGTAATGATTAAGAATCTAGACAAAATTAAAACTTCTGACGAAAATTCTTATGAAGAAAACATCCGTGTTGCGCTAGGACAAAATACCAAACACGTTGCTAAAATCAAAACAGGACATACAATAAAAGAAATTGTATTTGAATATATAAACGGAAAATATTTAATTTGGGAGATAAACGCACAATAAAAAAAACTGTGCATAACAACGATTTTAAGAAATTGGAGTTTTTGCTTAATCAAAATTTTGTTTTTAAATCGAAACATTTGGTTAACCAAACCTAAGCTTTATAAAAACTCAGAAAATTAATTTCAGCATCATGAAAAACTTGACAGCAATTGTTTTATTTGCATTAATTAGTTGCCAGACAATGTTGGGACAAAGTTTTTTAATTCCAAAAAATTACTCCATTGTAGACACTATTAAAGGAGATTTAAATAATGACGGAATAGATGAATTAGTTGTAGCTTATAACACTGAAAAGGAAAGTGAAGACAATTTTGAAAGTGTTTTACGAGAATTAATCATTTACAGAAAAGAGAAAAATAAATGGACTCTTTGGGTAAAATCTAAAGATGCTCTTTATGGAAGTCGAGATGGCGGCATGATGGGCGACCCTTTTGAAGAAATTGAAATTAAAAAAGGTATTTTATTTGTACGTCAAAGTGGTGGTAGCAGCTGGAAATGGGGGCATACTGATAAATATAGGTATCAAGATGGAAAGTTTTATTTAATAGGCTATTCAAGTAACTATGGAAAACCATGCGAATATTGGACAGACGTTGATTTTAATTTAGCTACAGGGAAAATGGTTGTAACAAAAGAATATGGAAGCTGTGAAAATGGAGAAGAACAGAAAATCTATAAAAGAGAAAATGAAATATTTTATTATAAAAAGGTACAAATTACAATCGAAAATAGAAGCAGAAAAGAAATCAAAATAGTTTCACCAAAACACAAGCATGAAATTTATATAGCAACAAGCAATAATTAAATATAATGGATAAAATAGAAATTTATTCGAGTAGGAAAAAGTCGTTTTTATTATTAATTGGTTCTATAATTTTTGTGATTGGCGGTGTTTACATGTTTATGAATGCTGAGAATTATACGGGATTTAGAACATATAATCCACTTTTTATAAAAGGAATTGGGATTGTGTCAATTTTATTTTTTGGATCAGGAATATATATTTCAATTAAACAAGCATTATCAAATCAACTAATGCTTGTAATCGACGAAAAGGGAATAAATGTTAATCCAAAAAAATCGCTTAAAGAATATATTGAATGGAAAAATATAAATGGGTTTTCAGAAATTAAAATACACAATCAAAAACTTGTAATAATTGATGTGAATAATTCTGATTATTGGATTGAAAAAGAAGAAAACAATCTAAAGAAAAAATTAATGAAATTCAATATTAATAATTATGGCTCACCATTTAATCTTTCCGCAAACTCAATGCAAATAAATCATACACAACTAATAAAAATATTAAACGAGGGTTTGAATAAATATAAACACCGTGTTTAAAAAAAGTTTTATACTTTTAATTTTTTACCTACCAGCTACTTTTTAAGATAAAAACAGCAAAACCCAACCTATGAAAAATTGTTTAGAATGTGGTGAAAAAATTGTAGGTCGCGAGGACAAAAAATTCTGTAGTGACGGTTGCAGGAATGCTTACAACAACAAAATCAATAAAGACAGCAACAATTTTATGCGCAATGTGAACAACAAATTGCGCAAAAATTATAGAATTCTCAGTGAACTGAACACCGAAGGAAAGACCAAAACGACACGGACAAAATTATTGAGCAAAGGCTTTGATTTTGAGTTTTTTACGAATATCTTACAAACAAAATCGGGGAACACCTATTTGTTTGTTTATGACCAAGGTTATATGGTGCTCGAAAACGATTTTTATATACTGGTCAAGAAAGATGTTTAACCATTTCATTAAGCCCCAAAGATGAAAAAAAATTATACTTCCATATTGTCGGCATTGTCTATCACGGCAATGATTTACTGGATTTTTTATGCCATGATGCCACAATCTGTTGCCGAAAAGACAACACCCATGGCCGAATTTTCTACAAAAAGAGCCTTGGCACAAGTGGAAGTAATTGCAAAAGCACCCCATTATGTAGGCAGTGCCAACCATGAAACCGTGGCCAATTATCTTGAAAAAGAATTGCTAGAATTGGGCTTAGAAACCACCATCCAAGAAGGTTACACACTATCAGATTGGGGCAATTTAGTAAAGTCCAAAAATATTCTGGCCCGAATTAAAGGCAGTCAAAGCTCAAAAGCACTGTTGTTGCTTTCTCATTATGACAGCGCGCCTCATTCAAAATCCTTTGGTGCTAGTGATGATGGTTCAGGTATTGCAACAATTCTAGAAGGTATTCGTGCTTTTTTGCACAACAAAACGGCGCATAAAAATGATATTGTAATCCTATTTTCTGATGCGGAAGAACTGGGCTTGAACGGCGCAGCACTTTTTGTAACCCAAAACAAATGGGCAAAGGATATAGGTTTTGTACTCAATTTTGAAGCGCGAGGTTCTTCGGGTCCTTCGTATATGCTAATGGAAGTCAATAAAGGGAATGCTCAAGTAGTCAAACATTTTACCGAAGCTGGCGTTCGTTTTCCAGTTTCCAATTCGTTAATGTACAGCATTTACAAAATGTTACCTAACGATACTGATTTGACTGTTTTTAGAGAGCAAGCCCAAATTCAAGGACTCAATTTTGCTTTTATAGACAACCATTTTAATTACCATACACAACAAGACAATTTTCAAAATCTAAGCCCAAAAACATTAGCACATCAAGGCACTTATCTTATTCCTTTGTTGCATTATTTCTCAAATGCTAATTTAAGTGATTTGAATTCTGATCAAGATTCCATTTATTTTAACACACCATTTAATTTTGTGAGTTATCCGTTTTCATGGCGTTTTCCTTTATTGATTTTCGCAAGCATATTATTTTTAGGATTACTTGTGGTGGGTTTTGGCAAACGTGTGCTTAAAGCCAATTATATCGGTAAGGGATTTGTGTTGTTTTTTTCTGTGATATTTATTGCTGTGACAGCCACATTTCTAGGATGGCGCTTGCTTCAAGCCATTTATCCACAATACCAAGATATTCTTCAGGGGTTTACTTATAACGGTCATTCTTATATTGCCGCCTTTGTGTTTTTGAGTATCGGGATTTGCTTTTTTATCTACAGAAAACTAGCCCAGAAAATAGAAACCATGAATTATGCCATAGCACCATTGTTGCTTTGGATCATAATCAATGCGGTTATTGCATCATCTTTGCCTGGTGCGGGATTTTTTATTATTCCTGTTTTTAGCAGTTTGATTATGCTTACCTATTTTATCATTACGCAGAAAACAAACAAGCTGTTGTACATGATTTTTTGTATTCCTTCATTGGTCATTTTTATTCCGTTTATAACTACCTTTCCTATTGGTCTTGGACTTAAAATACTTCCAGCAAGTGCTTTGCTTGTAGTTTTGGTTTTTGGGTTATTGATTCCTGTTTTAGGCACTTTTTACAACAAATTGTATTGGTCGTTCTTGATGTTTGCCATTGCAATAGGTTTTTTTATAAATGCAGGCATCAACTCTAGTTATGCTTACGGTAAAGCAAAACCCAATAGTTTGGTTTATGTGTATGATGTGAAACAAGACAAAGCCGTTTGGGCAACATATGATGTCAATCTGGATGAATGGACTAAGAAATATTTGGGCAATACGCCTAAGGAAGACGATGAGCTGAACCGTTATCCTATGTTTAGCAAATACAATTCGGGGTTTACTTATACTACTGATGCGCCTAAAAAACAATTGGCTTTGCCCGAAATTGTATTTTTAAAAGATGCAATAATCGGCAACAAGCGGTTTTTAAAAATTAAAATTACCTCTAACCGAAAGGTAAACCGTTATGATATTTTTGCCGATCCAAAAATTGATTTTTATAATTTTACTGCCAATGGTAGCAAAGCTTTAGGTCAAAAAGATGCTAAATATGCGCGCAATGGAAAAAAAATATTGAGCTATTATGTAGTTAATAATGAACCGCTAGAAATGGAATTTAATGTTGATGCTGCTACCATTTTGAATATGGATTTGTTTGAATCTTCATTCGATTTGATGGAAAATCCTATTTTTAATATGACGCCTCGTGCCTCTTGGATGATGCCAACTCCTTTTGTGTTGAACGATGCTGTGGTTGTAAAACAAAAAATAAAACCCGAGCTTAAAAAATTAGAAATAGTCCCTGTAGTTGTTAAACCAAAGGCTTTTTTCAAAAAGAAAAAACAGGCTTCATTGGTCATTGATACTTTAGCAACACCACAATTGTAGTCTTGATTATAAATGAAAAAAATAAGCATATTAGGTTGCGGTTGGTTGGGATTACCACTTGCCGAAACACTTTTAAAACATCAATTTGAAGTAAAAGGTTCTACAACTTCTACTGATAAAATTAATTTGTTGCAGCAAAAAGGCATCTCACCTTTTGAAATTGTTTTAACAGAAAATAATGTAATAGGTGATTTTAAAAATTTTATTGCCGATTCCGAAATTTTAATAATTGATGTGCCGCCCAAGTTGCGTGGTACTCAAAAAGAAAATTTCGTTGCGAAAATCAATCATTTTATTCCATTTGTAGAACAAACATCGGTTCAAAAAGTATTGTTTATAAGCTCCACATCAGTCTACGGTGATGACAATACAATTATTACAGAAGCCAGTTTGCCAAAACCTGATACCGAAGCTGGTATTCAATTGCTCGCTACTGAAGCATTGCTGCAAAACAACACGAATTTTAAAACTACCATTTTACGTTTTGGCGGACTCATAGGCCACGACCGCCATCCAGTGCGGTTTTTAGCAGGTCGCGAAAACATAGAAAACCCCGAAGCGCCCATTAACTTGATCCATCAGGAAGATTGTATTGCTATCATCCTTAAAATCATTACTGCCGATAAGTGGGATACGACTTTTAACGCTGTTGCGCCTTACCATCCCTCGCGTCAAAAATATTATTCCGATAAAGCCATTGCATTGGGTCTTGAAAAACCTGTTTTTAATAATTTGCCTTCCCATGGTAAAACCATAGATTCGAGTAAATTAATTACCGAATTGAATTACCAATTTATAAAAACAGAATCCATTTAGTTCTTTTAAAGCAGCGGCAGCCTTTCAACAATATTTGGCTTGTATTTGCTAACATTTCCTATATTTGGATTTTAAATTCTAATGATGCTTTTACCTGATAACAAAAAAATATATTTTGCTTCTGACCAACATCTTGGAGCACCAACCAGCGAATTGAGTTTTCCCCGAGAACAAAAATTTGTGGCTTGGCTCGACAGTATAAAGGCAGATGTTGGAGCGATTTTTTTGTTGGGTGATTTGTTCGATTTTTGGTTTGAATATAAAACCGTAGTGCCTAAGGGTTTTGTACGTGTGCTAGGCAAACTGGCAGAAATTCGTGACAGCGGGATTCCTATTTACTTTTTTGTAGGCAACCACGATTTGTGGATGGATGATTATTTTGAAAAAGAGTTGAACATTCCTGTTTTTCATGACAATAAAGAATTCACCTTTGGCAACAAAACATTTTTGATAGGCCATGGCGACGGAAAAGGACCTGGCGACAAAGGTTACAAACGCATGAAAAAAGTGTTTACCAATCCTTTTTCTAAATGGATTTTTAGATGGTTGCATCCTGATCTGGGCGTAAAACTAGCGCAATACCTATCGGTAAAAAACAAACTGATTTCTGGCGCTGATGATGTAAAATTTCTAGGCGAAGAAAACGAATGGCTTGTTTTGTATGCCAAGAGAAAACTAGAAACCCAACATTATAATTATTTGATCTTTGGCCACCGCCATTTGCCCATGATTATTGATGTGGGCGAAAATGCGCAGTATGTCAATCTGGGTGATTGGATAGGTTATTTTACTTATGGCGTTTTTGACGGTACTACTTTTGAACTCAAGAAACACGAATAAAATATATCACGCTCTTTTAAATTCCTTTATAAATTAATTATTTGTAATCCTTTTTTTATTATTTTTGAAATAATGGACAATCGAAATTAAGTTTCGCATATACACCCATTTGGGGTAGATAATTTCCTTCGCTTGTGCGCTATCGGTTGGGTGGCAAATCCGAATAATAGGGTTAATTTAGTTTTAAACCAGCTCAAGTAGGGGGAAGTTGTAATATATTTAACCAAATTAACGAGAAAATGAAATTAAGTTACAAAAGAATAATAAAAATATTATTTCTATACTTTAACAATAAATAAAAATATTTGAAAATTCAAGAATCTATACTATCTGAAAAAGAAATCGATTATATTACTAGTAAATATTGGAAATCCATACTAGCGAACACTATTGTATTTTTGATGTTCGGAATTCCTTTTTATCTAGTGAATGAAAATGGGATTAAGTATGAAGATTTTTCTTCAATTCTTTTTAATACATTTTTTTCATAATTTTATTACTAACATTTCTAAATCTCATAGGTTTATTAATAAGTCAAAAAGAAATAAGAAAAGATATTAAAGAAAAAATAAAAATAAAAACAGAAATTATAATCAGAGAAAAACTAGAATTGACAAGTTCATCAAGCACTTCCGAAACTAAATCAACTACTTATAGACTTTTATTTGAAAAAAATGAGTACTTGACCGTATATGATGTAGTAAAAAGTGATTTTAATAAAATAAAAGTGGGTGACATAATAGTTTTAGAATGTAGCAAATCAAGTAAATGGGTTATTAAAATTGAGTGGAATTCTGAAAGTATTAAAAACAACAGCTATTTAAAATAAAGGCTAAAAAAGAAGATGGGAAATGGAAGATTAATTCTTTAGATGGATTCAAATACTTTTATACGGTTGAACATTATGATGAAATGATGAGAAATGAAAAATCAGAATAAATAAGGTTTCTACAACGAATCTGGGCAATTAACTTAATGCAAAATTAGTTTTATATTTCGATTTAGAGTAAACTGAAATCAAACTCAAAACAACTAATTCCTACCAGGCCCAAAAACATAATCTTCTAAATTAATTTTGAACAAAGTACCATGAACCAAGTCTTTGATTGCGTCAAGCTCTTTCATCGTAACGGCAAGATCAATTTGAACACAAGGGGTTTTAAGTAAAAATTTAGCACAGTGATTTTTGATTTCGCAATCATGGCAACAGCTGTTTTTAAGTGCGCTGTCGTCAATCAAACAAACAAAGTTTTGAAGTTCTGCAACACTGAAATAAAAACCCGTTTCTTTAAAAACCAGTTGGACTTTATCATTTAATATTGGTTTTTGAGCTTTCCAATAAAAAGACATCCCAAAATCATTGCAATATATTTGTTCTATTTCTTTCATATCCAAAAGATTTTGAAACAAATATAAATATTATTTATACCTATTCTAAATAATAAATTGTTAAAGTTGGGTTTCTTTATTGAATATCTTTCAATCGCAATTGTAAAGTAATTGTCCCATTGAATTCATTTTCATCCAAACAATAAACAGCCTCAAATGGTTTTTGATGTGTTGTTAAATCCATTTTATCTCCTAGGCCAAAACCTATGGCGCCAATACCTTCGGAACCATTTTGTTTTACAAAAAGTTTGAGGTGCGATTCATCTACACCCATTTTTTTAGCATAACCTGTGTCTGTTATATTTTTTGTCAAAAAAACAGGCGTCCTATTTTGTGGTCCAAACGGCTCAAACTGCTTTAAAATCCGAGTTAGTTTAGGTGTGATGGCATCAAAATCAATTTCGGCATCTATTGTAATCTCAGGAGTTCTCAAATGTGGAGGAATGGTATTCTTAACAACCTCTTCAAAAGCATTTTTAAATTTCGAGTAATTTTCTTCTTTTAAAGTCATTCCCGCAGCGTACATGTGACCACCAAATTGTTCAAGATGTTCCGCACAAGATTCTAAAGCATTGTAAACATCAAACCCAGCGACAGACCTTGCTGACGCGGCATATTTATCGCCACTTTTAGTAAAAACCAAAGTGGGTCTGTAATAGGTTTCTATCAATCGTGAGGCTACGATGCCTATCACGCCTTTGTGCCAGTCTTCTTGAAATACCACTGTAGTAAAGCGCTCTTTTTCTTGATTTTCTTCGATTTGCAACAAAGCTTCTTTAGTGATTTGCTTGTCCAGTCCTTTTCTATCGGTATTGTAAACTTCAATTTCAGCAGCAAACTGTTGGGCTTGGTCGGTATCAAACTCCGTCAATAATGCTACTGCTTGATTGCCGTGTTTGATGCGTCCCGCGGCATTGATCCTTGGCGCAATGATAAAAACAACGTCGGTAATATCAAGGGTTTTCTTTTTTATTTGGTTGATCAAAGCCTGAATCCCTGGTCTTGGATCAGAATTGATTACTTGCAAACCAAAATGTGCAAAAACTCGATTTTCTCCCGTCATAGGAACAATATCTGCAGCGATTGCAGTAGCGACCAAATCGAGATAAGGCACCAAATCTTCAATGGTTTGGTTTCTTTTTTGTCCTAAAGCCTGAATGAGTTTAAAACCCACACCACAACCACACAATTCATCATAGGGATAATGGCAATCCGTTCTTTTTGGGTCTAAAACGGCAATGGCTTCTGGCAAAGTATCTCCTGGTCGGTGGTGGTCGCAAATGATAAAATCGATATTCTTCTCTTTGGCATAAGCCACATGTTCAATAGATTTTATCCCGCAATCCAGCGCAATGATGAGCGAAAAACCATTGTCATCGGCAAAATCAATGCCTTTAAAAGAAATTCCATAACCTTCATCATAACGGTCTGGAATGTAAGTAGCAACGTTAGGATAATAGGTTTTTAAATAGGATGAAACCAATGAAACGGCCGTTGTACCATCTACATCATAATCACCAAAAACCAAAATATTTTCCTGATTTGCAATGGCACTTTCAATTCTCAATACCGCCTTATCCATGTCTTTCATCAAATACGGATCATGCAAATCGGATAAACTAGGGCGAAAAAAATGTTTGGCTTCCTCAAAAGTGGTAATCCCACGCTGTAGCAACAAAGACGCAATCAAAGTATCTACATTCAAAGCCTGAGCAAGATGTTGTACTTTTTCTGATACCGGTTTTTCTTTGATGGTCCAACGCATTTTGATTGTTGATGTTAGATTGTTGATTTTAAATAAATTATTTTATTGCTAAAGCAGTTCCTTCAAACTGAATGCCTTCCCAACCCGATTTTATAAAACTCCTGATGTTCTGGTGGTTTGTTCCTTCTAAATCATTCAAAACCTCATCAAAATAATAAGCTCCAAAACAAGCTAAAGTTGCTTCTTTGCTTAAGTTTTGCAGTTTTGCAAAAGCAAATATTTTGCAAGAACCAGAGTTTTCGCCAGCCGCATTGTGCTGCGCACCGTTTTGAAAAGCGGTGGGTGTAAAATTGTAATTTTCCTCAATTACTGCAATGGTAGTTGCAAAAGCAATTGTAGTAGGGCTGTTTTTTAGTGTTTCTAAAAACGATGCAATAGTATTCATTGTTGTAATTATTTATGCTTCGGGTGAAAATTTACTTTTTTTAGCTTCTTTCAAAATGGTTTTACCATCAACAACAACCACAATTTCGCCTTTTGGTGGTTTATTTTCAAAATGGACAAGTACTTCTTTAACCGTGCCGCGTACATTTTCTTCGTGTAATTTTGACAATTCTCTAGAAACACAAATTTGGCGGTCTTCGCCAAAATAAGTAACAAATTCTGCCAAGGTTTTGACCAACTTGTGTGGTGAAACATACAAAATCATGGTTCGGGTTTCTTCGGCTAAAATCAAAAAGCGGGTTTGGCGTCCTTTTTTATCGGGCAAAAAGCCTTCAAAAACAAACTTATCATTTGGCAAACCGCTATTTACTAACGCAGGAACAAAAGCCGTTGCCCCAGGCAAACATTCTACTGCAATTTTATTTTCGACACAAGCACGGGTCAACAAAAAACCAGGGTCTGAAATTGCAGGCGTTCCAGCGTCAGAAATCAATGCAATGGTTTCGCCGCCTTTTAATCTCGAAATCAAATTCTCAATTGTTTTGTGCTCGTTGTGCATGTGGTGGCTGTACATGTGCGTGCCAATTTCAAAATGCTTGAGGAGTTTACCACTAGTCCTAGTATCTTCGGCGAGAATCAAATCGACTTCTTTGAGAATACGAATGGCACGAAAAGTCATGTCTTCAAGATTACCAATGGGTGTAGGAACAATATATAGTTTTGACATAAATGGTTTAAATAATATTAGGAAAATCTTTTTTCAACAATTTCCATAAACCGTTGCGCATAATCGTCTTTGCCTTCCCAATTGTTATAATCAGGTTTTACCATATTTTCAATAAAATCAAGGGCTTCTTGCAAGGTGTCAAAAGTATTGAGTTGAGAAACCACACGGTTCATGTCTTCTGCGCTACCGCCAAAGAGTTGTTTTTCGAAACCAATTTTATCATTTAACCCAAAACTGATATTTTTTGAAAGAATATCATTCAATAAAACGGATGTTTTTTTAGGTTTCTCAACTACTGTTTCTTTAACTGCTTCAATTATTTCAGGCTCTGGAACTGGCGCAACAATTGCTTCTTGAACAATAGGTTCTTTGTTAATTTTTTCAAAAACAGGTTCGTTGTAAGTATGTCCTAATAAATCCTGAAAAGAAATTTGTTGGGGCGCTGTTTTTGATGTTGCTTCTGCTATAATTGGCGCTTCTATTACGTCTTCTGGAGCTTCAATAGTTTTAAAATCAGGTTCAAATGCAACTACTGGCGCTTCAATCTCAATGTCTGGATTAGGTGTTTCAACAATTGGAGTAACTATAGTTTCATTGGATTCAAAAACCTCGGATATTTTTTGTATGATTTCTGGCTGACCAATCGTGGGTTTTGCATCACTAAAATTGTTTTCAACAAACATTAAAACGCTCAATTTTTCATAAAGCTTGGCCGTTTCTTGATGCAACTGAATTAATTCTGACTTGTTTTTAAGTTTTAAAATTCTGTGGGCAATGCTAATTAATTCAGCTTCCAACTTTTTTTTCATACTCTTGAAATTTATAGTGATTGAGGCGCTTTTTGTAAACTATTGTACGGGATGAATTTTAAATAATCCCAAATGACAATTAAAGTAAAGTTTTGCAATTATATTTTTAAATAAATGCTCACGAATCTTCGATTTGATAAAAATTTTCTACTTTTGAAACGACGTAAAAGTATAAAATTTTTAAGTCGGTTTGTAGGCAATACAAAGTAATAAAAACTATTCATTTTTACGAGCAGAAAAATAAAAAATGTTTCTCGAAAATACAGTAAATCACAAAGAACAATTTGGTTGGATAGAAGTCATTTGCGGCTCTATGTTTTCGGGTAAAACGGAAGAACTTATCCGCAGGCTCAAACGCGCGCAATTTGCCAAACAAAAAGTAGAAATTTTTAAACCCTCAATAGACACGCGTTATCACGATGATATGGTGGTGTCGCACGACAGCAATGAAATTCGTTCTACACCAGTTCCAGCTGCGGCTAATATTAGGATTCTTGCACAAGGCTGTGATGTGGTAGGTATTGATGAAGCCCAGTTTTTTGATGATGAAATTATTGCCATTTGTAACGATCTTGCCAACTCGGGTATAAGGGTAATTGTAGCGGGACTTGATATGGATTTTAAAGGAAATCCCTTTGGCCCAATGCCTGCTTTAATGGCCACTGCAGAATATGTTACGAAAGTGCATGCGGTTTGTACAAGAACGGGTAACTTGGCCAATTACAGCTTTAGAAAAACCGACAATGACAAACTCGTAATGCTAGGTGAAACCGAAGAATACGAGCCGTTAAGCCGTGCGGCCTATTACAATGCAATGAAAAAAAATCAGGAGGTAACTTCGGTAAATCCTACTAAAATTTCAAAAACCAAAGAGTAACTGTTGAACATCAACTTACAAAATATTATTCCTGTATTAGATGCCAAATATTTTGGTAACCCCACTGCGAATAACTTTGAAAATATTGCAATTGACAGTCGTTCTTTACAAAACAACCACAATACACTTTTTTTTGCACTAGAAGGACCCAACAACGATGCGCATTTGTATATCGAAGATTTAATTGCAAAAGGAGTCCAAAATTTTGTAGTCAATCATATCCCTAAGGATTTAAAAGACAAAGCCAACTTTCTCGTAGTAAAAAACACCCTTGACGCTTTACAAAAATTCGCTTCCTATTACAGGGCATTGTTTCATTTTCCTGTGATAGGAGTTACTGGCAGCAATGGTAAAACTATAGTAAAAGAATGGCTAAATTTTTTGTTAACTCCAGATTACAATATTATAAGAAGCCCAAAGAGTTATAACTCCCAAGTAGGTGTTCCGCTATCTATTATTGCTATAAATGAACAACACAATTTGGGCATTTTTGAAGCGGGCATTTCTACTGTAAATGAAATGCAAAAATTAGAAGCAATCATCAAACCTACTGTAGGTGTTTTGACCAATATTGGTCCTGCACATGATGAAGGTTTTCAAAATACTATTGAAAAGATAAAAGAAAAGCTACTGCTTTTTAAGGATTGTGAGATTGTAATATTCAATAAAAGTCCTGAGGTTGATAAAGTCACTGATGCAAGTTTAAAAACATTTACTTGGAGTTTTACAGATCCAGAAGCTTCGGTCTTTATTACCAAAAAGAAAGTTGTTAATAGTACCCAACTCATTATTGTATTTCAAAAAAACACATTTGAAATTACGATTCCTTTTTTAGACCATGCGTCTATTGAAAATGCCATAAATTGTTTGATGGTTTTGTTGTATTTCAATTACGATTACCAAACGATTCAAAACCGGATGGCGTTGTTGTATGCTGTAGAAATGAGGCTGAAAGTAAAAAACGGCATCAACAATACTACAATTATTGATGACAGTTACAGTGCGGATTTTCAATCACTAAAAATAGCATTGGATTTTCTAGAAAGTCAAAAACAGTACAAAAGAAAGACCTTAATACTTTCTGATATTTTTCAAAGTGGTCTGGCTACTGTAGATTTGTATTCAAAAGTGGCACAATTAATTATTGCCCATAAAATTGACCGTACCATTGCCATTGGTCAAACCATTGCTGGATTTCAAGACAGTATTCCTAATGCTGTTTTTTATGATACAACAGCTGATTTTATAACTTCATTTGACGGTTTTGATTTTGGAAACGAAACCATACTCATAAAAGGAGCTAGGACTTTTGAATTTGAAAAAATTGTAGCCTTACTAGAGGAAAAAACACATGAAACCGTTCTAGAAATTAATTTGAATGCCATAAGTCACAATTTGAATTTCTTTAAATCGAAGCTACAACCCGCAACCAAAATAATGGTGATGGTCAAAGCTTTTGGATATGGGAATGGTGGCCTTGAAATTGCAAAATTATTAGAACACCATAAAGTAGATTACCTGGGCGTGGCTTTTGCCGATGAGGGCATTTCATTAAAAAATGGCGGAATTAACTTGCCTATTATGGTCTTGAATCCAGAAACAACAAGCTTCTCGGCCATAATTCAACACCACTTAGAACCAGAAATTTATAGTATAAAAGGACTGAATGCTTTTTTGCAAATCGCAAAACAAAAAAACCTAAAACATTATCCCATTCATATAAAAATTGATACGGGCATGCACCGTTTGGGTTTTGAAACAGTGCATATTAATGAATTGGTTTCAATTTTAAAAGAAAACGAATCTGTTGCCGTAAAAAGTATTTTGTCGCATCTGGCCACGAGTGATGATGCAAGTCACAAGGATTTTGCACATTTTCAAATTGATTTGTTTGAAAAATTGTCCACTCAATTAATGACGGCATTGCAAATACATCCTATCAGGCACATTTTAAATACCTCGGGTATAAGTAATTTCCCTAATGTACAATATGAAATGGTGCGTTTAGGAATAGGGTTGTATGGTATTTCCAATGACCAATTAGAACAACCTTATCTTGAAAATGTAGGCACACTAAAATCGGTTATCTCACAAATAAGAACCATTAAAAAAGACGAAAGTGTAGGCTACGGAAGAAAATTTGTTGCTAAAAAACCGACAAGAATAGCTACAATTCCTATAGGTTATGCTGACGGAATTTCAAGAAGCTGGGGCAATGAAGTAGGCTTTGTTACTATTAACAAACAAAAGGCACACATAGTAGGAAGCATTTGTATGGATATGCTCATGGTAGACTGTTCTGATATTGACTGTTTAGAAGGGGATCAAGCAATCATCTTTGGCGAAAGCCCCACCGTAAATTATATGGCCGAAAAATTACAAACGATACCTTATGAAATCTTAACTAGTATTTCTCAAAGGGTTAAACGGGTTTTTTACAGAGAATAAATTGTTAGGCACGTAGATTTTATGTTAAAATTTTAACTATTTTTACCTATCAAACCAATAAAAAATAGAAAAACATGGGATTTTTTGCAGATTTTAAGGCTTCTTTGATGAAGGGAGATGTTATTAGTTTAGCTACAGCAGTGGTTATAGGTGCTGCTTTTGGCAAAATTATTGCTTCTGTAGTAGATGATGTTATTATGCCTATTGTAGGCTTGTTAACCGGAGGAATAGATTTTACGAAAAAATTTATTACCCTTGATGGAAATAGTTATCCTGATTTAGCTGCTGCAAAAAGTGCTGGCGCCGCTGTAATTACATATGGAAATTTAGTGCAAGCTATAATTAACTTTGTTATTATAGCGTTTTTTATATTTGTAGTTTTAAGAGCTGTAGAAAAAGCAAAAAGAAAACAAGAAGTGGTTCCAGCAGAGCCAGTTGGGCCAACGCAAGAAGAACTGCTTACACAAATTAGAGATTTATTAAAAAAATAATACCGCTACATTACCTATTCTAACTTTAACCACGCCATAGTGCGTGGTTTTTCTTTGTTGTTATATTTGTAACACTACGTTATATTTTGTAAATGTTTGTTTTTTTAACTTCATTATTTATACTTTTGTATCTGAAAAAAATAAAACATAAATATGAAAATTGCGGTTGTAGGCGCTACCGGAATGGTAGGTGAGGTAATGCTTCAGGTTTTAGCGGAGAGAAACTTTCCGATTACAGAATTGATTCTTGTAGCTTCAGAGAAATCAGTTGGAAAAGAAATCATTTTCAAAGGTCAAAAACATACAGTTGTGGGACTTCAAACTGCAGTTGATTTAAAAGCAGACATCGCTTTATTTTCTGCTGGTGGTGAAACCTCATTAGAATGGGCGCCTAAGTTTGCGGCAGCTGGAACAACTGTTATCGACAATTCTTCCGCTTGGAGAATGGATGCCACAAAAAAATTGATTATTCCAGAAATTAATGCTGCTCAATTGACTAAAGACGACAAAATAATAGCCAATCCTAATTGCTCAACCATCCAAATGGTATTGGCACTCGCTCCATTACACAACAAGTACAATATCAAACGTATCATTGTTTCAACATACCAATCTATAACTGGAACTGGCGTAAAAGCGGTTCAGCAATTAGAAAATGAATATGCGGGAATACAAGGAGAAATGGCTTATAAGTATCCTATTCATAGAAACGCAATTCCACAATGCGACAGTTTTGAGGAAAACGGTTATACTAAAGAGGAAATGAAACTCGTTCGCGAAACCCAAAAAATATTAAGTGATAAAACCATTGCTGTAACTGCAACAGCTATTCGTGTGCCTATTGTTGGCGGTCATAGCGAAGCGGTAAATGTAGAATTTAAAAATGATTTTGAAATCAACGAAGTAAGAAACATTTTGCACCATACACCTGGCGTTGTAGTTCAAGACAATACTGACACTTACACTTATCCTATGCCTATTTATGCGCAAGGAAAAGACGAAGTGTTTGTAGGGCGCATTCGCCGCGATGAGAGCCAACCCAATACATTGAATATGTGGATTGTTGCCGATAATTTGAGAAAAGGAGCTGCCACAAACACCATTCAAATTGCAGAATATCTTGTAGCCAACCAATTGGTTTAAAAAACTTTTCATTTATTGAAATCCGTTTTGCAGTTTTAACTTAAAAATTAGAACTTTAAAACGGATTTTACATTCCTATTGCTATATTTGTCATTATGAAAAAGAAGTTTGCAGTCATAAATCTAAGTTTGATGTTAGCAGTAATGGTTTCCATGCTGTTGCAATCAGTTCATAGTTATGAGCATTTAGCAAAACAATTTTCACAAAAAGAATGTATACATCAATCTGATTCAAAATCTCAAGTTACGCACGAACACCACAATAATGAACATTGTTTTGTTTGCGGTTTTTCGTTAAGTAGTTTTGTATTGCCCGAAATGGTAACTTATAAACTGCCTTTTGTTACCAACACAGTTCCTTATTTTTTTATAAAAACTACAAGTCCAGCATTCTTTTCTGGCAGCTGCTATTCCCTTCGTGGTCCGCCATTAGTTATTGTTTAAGCAATCTTTTTTAGTTTGTGTTTTTGTCTTCTGAAAAAGCTTTTAGAAGCAAACCTGTTTTAAACAATAATCAACAACCATGAAAAATTTTATAATTGCCCTATTCTTAGGGTTTTCTGCTATTGCTAGTGCGCAAAATACAATTTCAGGCACCGTAACTAACCGTAAAAACGAACCTGTAAAAGGCGTTTCCATAGTATTAAAAAAAGCAAATACAACCACAACAACCAATACCGAAGGAAAGTTTACTATTGAAAATATTGCTAATGGAAATCTAAAAATCACATTTTCTATTATGGGATACATTTCTCAAAACAAAACAATCATAATTAATCAAAATACAACCATCGATATTGTACTCGAGGATGCCGTTTTTGAGATGGATGAGGTCATAGTTTCAACCGCTTTCAATAAGTTACAATCACAAAATGTAATGAAAGTAGAACATGAAAGCATCAAAACTTTACAGCGAAAAGGAACTTCAACATTAATAGAAGGTCTTGCTACAATTCCTGGTGTTGCTCAAGTTTCTACAGGGACTTCAATAGGAAAGCCAGTAATTAGAGGTTTGAGCGGCAATCGTGTACTGGTGTATTCACAAGGTGTTAGGATTGAAAACCAACAGTTTGGCGATGAACATGGCTTAGGGTTAAATGATGCTGGCGTAGAAAGTGTCGAGGTTGTCAAAGGTCCAGCCTCATTACTTTATGGATCAGATGCAATAGGCGGCGTTATTTATTTGAACCCCGAAAAATTTGCTGATCCTGATGTTTTTAAAAGTGAATTCAGTCAAAAATTATTTTCTAATACTTTAGGAAGCAACACTTCTATAGGACTAAAAACTTCTACAAAAAAGTGGCAATTTTTAACCCGAGGAAGCTACAATACCCATTCGGATTATACCATTCCAGGAAACAATCGTGTTACAAATACAAGATACAATGAAACTGATTTTAAAACAGGAATAGGTTTTCATGATGCAAAATTTTCTTCGGTTTTAAGATACAATTACAATGCATTGGATCTGGGAATTCCAGAAAACGGCATTGCAGAACAATCGGAAAGCAAAAAAACGCTGTATCCTAAGCAAGGGGTTTTTAACCATATGATAAGCTTGAACAACAATTATTATTTTAAAAATTCAAGCTTAGATTTTGATTTAGGATACATATTTAATGACCGAAGCGAATATGAGGATAGTGATGTTGCTGTTTTGCAAATGAAATTAAAAACGTTGAATTACAATGTGAAATACCATTTGCCTAAATTAGGAATGTTTGAAACCATTTTTGGAATACAAGGCATGCACCAAACCAATAAAAATTCTGGAGAAGAATATTTGATTCCGGATGCTGTTACAAATGATTTTGGAATTTTTGGAACCACGAATTATGAATGGGGAAAAAATACCATTCAAACTGGTCTTCGTTTTGATAACAGAAGAGTAGTTTCTGAGGCGTTTGGCGCAACTGAAGATCCCGGATCTTTTGAAGCAATCGATAAATCTTATGATAGCTTTAATGCATCAATAGGTTACAAAACAAATCTTCAAGAAAACTTAACTTTAAGGCTCAATGTGGCTTCAGGTTTTAGAGCACCTACACTAGCAGAACTAACTTCAAACGGGGTTCATGAGGGAACAAATCGTTATGAAATAGGAAATAGTGATTTAAAAACGGAACAAAACATTCAAACAGATTTGAATTTAGAGTACGGTAACAGCCATTTTGAATTCTTTATCAATGGTTTTTACAATCATATCAACAATTTTATTTTTGTATCACCTGCAGGAACTGTGATTGATAATAATGATGTTTACAATTATGAGCAAGAAAATGCTGCATTGTATGGCGGAGAAATAGGCTTGCATTTTCACCCACATCCATTAGATTGGCTGCATTTTGAAAGCAGTTTTCAAAGCGTGACTGGCAAAAAAGACAAAGGGGATTATTTACCGTTAATTCCTGCAAACAATTGGAGTAATAGTTTAAGAACCGAATTTAAGATTGACGATTGGCTTCAAAATGGCTTTGCAACTTTAAACGTCACAAGTACATTTAGTCAAAATAACATTAGCGATTTTGAAACAAAAACAAACGATTATACTTTATTAAACCTTGCAATTGGAGGAAAAATAAAGTGGAATAAAACCATTTTTGAACTCAACTTGAATGCGAATAATTTATTAAACAAAACCTATACAGCGCATTTATCAAGATTAAAAACTGATGGTATTCCTAACATAGGCCGAAACATAGTTTTAGGATGTAATTTTAGTATATAAGCTGTTGTGATTGTTTTTATAACTCATAATTTACTTACAATCAATAGTTTAAAAACCACTTTTAACAAAGTGGTTTTTTATTTTTTATGCTTTTTACAGATTGTATTGATAAATATTTATTAATTTAGAATGTTTTTTAACTGAAATTAACTAATACACAAGTACTTATGAATTCAAAATTTACCTTAATCGTTAGACTACTTTTAGGAGTTATGCTTATTGTTTTTGGCAGTAATAAGTTTTTACATTTTATTGATGTAAGCGTTCCAGCTGGTGGTGCGTCAGATTTTATGAAATCTCTAGGCACAACAGGCTATATTTTCCCAGTTGTAGGCGCATTAGAATTTTTTATCGGGTTGTTGTTATTATTTAAAAAATGGATAGCATTTGCACTCATCCTCCTTGCCCCAATTTCAATTAACATAGTGCTGTTTCATATATTTCTAGACATTCCAGATATAGGAATTGCGCTTGTAGTAGCCATTTTAAATTCTATTTTGATCTATAAACATTGGCGTTTGTACAGTCCGCTTTTTAACTAAATGCTAACACTTTATTTTCCTATTTTTGTATGAAACCAATTAATTCTAATGAAAAAAACACTATTAACAATGGCAGTTACTGCTACAATTACTTCTTTTGGGCAAAACCAAAATACGGAAACCATTAATTACCCAAAGACTAAAAAAGTTGAAACCGTAGACAACTATTTTGAAACCAAAGTCAATGATCCTTACCGCTGGTTAGAAGATGATAAATCTACCGAAACTGCAAATTGGGTAAAAGCCGAAAACGAAGTTACTTTTGGCTATCTTTCAAAAATTCCTTTTAGAAATGCGATCAAAGAGCGCATGGAAAAACTTTGGAACTATGAAAAAATTTCGGCACCATTTAAAGAAGGTGATTTTACCTATTATTATAAAAATAACGGCCTTCAAAACCAGTCTGTTTTGTACCGAAAAAATGCTGAAGGAAAAGAAGAAGTTTTTCTAGATCCCAATACTTTTTCTAAAGACGCCACCACTTCATTAGACGGTGTTCGTTTTTCAAAAGATGGTTCATTACTTGCTTATTCAATTTCTGAAGCGGGAAGCGACTGGAGAAAAGTGATTTTTATAGATGCAAAAACCAAACAAAGCATTGGCGAAAACCTGATTGATGTAAAATTTAGTGGGTTGTCTTGGAAAGGCAACGAAGGTATTTTTTATTCAAGCTATGAAAAACCAAAAGGAAGCGAGCTTTCTGCAAAAACAGACCAACACCGTTTGTATTTTCACAAATTAGGCACTTCACAAAAGGATGATGTTGTTGTATTTGGTGATAAAGAAAAGCGCCGTTATGTAGGCGGTTATGTGTCTGAAGATGATAAATACTTGTTCATCACTGCAGCCAATTCGACCTCTGGAAATGAATTGTATGTTAAAGATTTAAGCAACCCCAAAAGTGAAATTATAACGATACAAACTGGTTTTGACAATGATGTTGATGTGTTAGACAATGTAGGTTCAAAATTATATTTGGCTACCAATTTAAAAGCACCTAATACTCGCGTTGTCACTGTAGATGTAAACCAACCTCAACAAGAAAACTGGAAAGATTTTATCCCAGAAACCGAAAATGTGTTGTCGCCAACAACTGGTGGGGGCTATATTTTTGCAAACTATATGAAAGATGCCATTTCATTAGTAAAACAATATGATTATGACGGAAAATTAGTGCGTCAAGTGGCGCTACCAGGCATAGGAACTGCAGGAGGTTTTGGCGGAAAAAAGAAAGCAAGCCAGTTGTATTTTTCTTTTACAAATTACACCACGCCAGGAACCATATATACTTTTGACCCTAAAAATGGTAAAGCTTCAATATATGAGCGTCCAAAAGTAGATTTTAAGAGTGATGATTATGTTTCAAAACAAGTCTTTTTTACTTCTAAAGATGGTGTAAAAGTGCCTATGATCATTACACATAAAAAAGGTGTAGTGCTAAATGGTAAAAACCCAACTGTACTTTATGGATATGGTGGTTTTAATGTGAGCCTTACGCCAAGTTTTAGTATTGCAAATGCCGTTTGGTTAGAAATGGGTGGCGTTTACGCAGTGGCCAACATGCGCGGTGGTGGAGAGTATGGTAAAAAATGGCATGATGCTGGAACCAAGTTGCAAAAGCAAAATGTATTCAACGATTTTATCGCTGCAGCGGAATATTTAATCGCTCAAAAATATACTTCGTCTGATTACTTAGCGGTAAAAGGTGGTTCAAATGGAGGCTTATTAGTAGGCGCTGTAATGACACAAAGACCAGATTTAATGAAAGTGGCACTTCCAGCAGTAGGCGTTATGGACATGTTGCGCTACCATACCTTTACAGCAGGAGCGGGCTGGGCTTATGATTATGGTACTGCCGAAGATTCAAAAGAAATGTTTGACTATTTAAAAAATTACTCTCCAGTTCACAATGTAAAATCTGGTGTTAAATATCCTGCAACACTCGTTACTACAGGAGATCATGATGACAGGGTTGTTCCTGCGCACAGTTTTAAATTTGCATCAGAATTGCAAGAAAAACAAGCTGGAAACAATCCGGTTTTAATACGTATTGAAACCAATGCGGGTCATGGAGCCGGAAAACCAGTTTCAAAAACCATTGAAGAATCGGCAGATTTACAAGCTTTCACACTTTACAACATGGGTTACAAATCTTTACCATCAAGTAAATAATAAAATTTTAAATTATAAAAAAAGCATTCTAATTGATTTTAGAATGCTTTTTTGTTTTGTAAAACTCTTTTTTTAATAATTAAGATTGCCTACATAACGCATGTGTTTTACGATCCTTCCCTTCCGCCTTTCGATATAAGAAGAAGAATTACTGGCTTTGTATTTTCTAGGATTGGGTAAAATAGCCGCGATTCCAGCAGCATCTCTTTTGCTTAAATTGGCTGCGCTTTTTTTATACCAATATTGGGAGGCAGCTTCAATCCCATAAACGCCATCGCCCATTTCTATGCTATTAAGGTACACTTCCATTATGCGCTCTTTACCCCATATCAATTCTATAAGAACGGTAAAATAAGCCTCAAGCCCTTTTCTTAGATAACTTCGGCCTTGCCATAAAAATACATTTTTTGCAGTTTGTTGAGAAATAGTGCTACCACCTTTGAGCTTTTTGCCCTTTTCATTGTTTTGCATCGCCTTTTGAATAGCAATAAAATCGAAACCATTGTGTCTTAAAAAAGTACCATCTTCACTTGCAATAACGGCACGCTGCATGTTTTTAGAAATAGATTCTAGCGGTACCCAATCGTGTTTGCAAACAGCTTCTTTACCCACAGACTTATTTTCTATGGCACGAATGCCCATAAGTGGGGTAAATGGTACTGGTATCCATTTAAAAATAATTACTAAAAATAGGGTGATTCCAAAAAACCAAAGTAGCGATTTGAGAACAAATCTAAATATTTTCTTTGACGTGCTCATTTTTGGCTTAACAGCGGGTTTTTTTGCTTTTTGTGGTTTTCTTGCTGCCATTTTATACTAAATCTGCTAATTCTGTTCCTATTAAACTGCCTATTGCAACGCCCATTCCTCCCAATCGTACGCCACAATACACGTGTTCGGATAATTGGGAAACAATAGGGTTTTTTGTCGTGCCCATACCCATAATTCCGCTCCAGCGGTGCGCTATTGTAAAGTCTTGGTTGGGCAAAATTACTTCTTTTAATAATTGTTCCAATCTGTTTTGAACTAATGGTGTTAATCCTAACTCGGTCGTAGTTTCCCCTTGAAAATCTAAATTCCTTCCGCCACCTAATAATATTCTATCTCCTATGTTTCTAAAATAATAATACCCTTTGTCAAGATGAAAAGTACCTTTGATGTCTAAATTTTTTATCGGTGAAGTGATCACAACTTGTGCTCTTGCTGGCTTTACGGCATCATTAGTAATCGTTTTCGCAAATCCATTAGTAGCAAACAATAATTTTTGAGTGGTAAAAGTAAAATCGCCTATGGCAACTTCGACACCTAGAGCTGTTTCATGATGCGCCGTAACTGTTTGCTGGTTTAAAATTAAAATATCTTGTGCTACTGCCTTTTTCAATAAAGCTTGTATCATGTTTCCGGTATCAATTTGTGCTTCAAACGGATTAAATATCAACTGTTCTTGTATGCCTTGAAAACCAAAACGATCCATTTCTTTGACAAAAACACCGGCTTTAAAAAGCGGTTTCAAAACCTCATTGATAAAAGGCATTTTTGCGAAGCATTCTTGGTAAGTATCAGGATCAGTTTTCAAGAAAAGTTCATAACCACCATAGGGTTTTAAGTCAATATTATCATCTCCAAGTCCTTTTCTAAGCAATTGCAGGCCTTGCCAACGCTTTTGAATCAATTGGATTACGTTTTCTTCTGTATTACTTTTCAAATCATCAATGATTTCTGAAATGCTACCAAAACAAGCAAAGCCAGCATTTTTTGTACTTGCTCCTTGTGGCAACATTCCTTTTTCTAACACTAAAATTTTACTTTCTGGAAATCGTTCTCGCAAACGCAATGCTGTGTGGAGCCCAACTATGCCGCTTCCTACAATAGTATAATCAATATTTGTAAACCAATTTTTAAGTTCCCAATAACTTAAATCCATTTTTTAAATTTTGTATAAAAATATGGTTTTTTAGAATTCAATTGAAAACAAATTAAAATAATTAATGGTCTCACTTTAATAAGTCAAAGTCTTTTTAAATTGTTTTTGGTTAAAAACGATGTGTAAGTATTTTCATAAAATTAATGAACATATTGTGAATTAAATTCAAAAAAATTGCATAATATTCAAATTTTAACACTAATAATTAAATATATTTATATATTTGATTTGTTAATGTTTTATTAAAAAATCAAACCACTATTTATGAAAAGAAATTTACTTTCAATTGCACTAATTATTTTTACCAGTTTTACTTTTGCACAAGGAGGCGATTTATGGAAAGCCACAGTTCAAAAAAGTAATGCTGTCATTTTTGAAAATAAAGCTACTATAGCTGCACCTCAATTGTATGAACTTAATGTTGATGCATTAAAAAAAATATTATTAAACGCTCCTCAAAGAGGCATTTTATCTAGCAAGTCAAGCGTAATACTTTCATTTCCTAATACAGAAGGAAAATTAGAGCGTTTTAAAATTCTGGAAGCTTCAAATATGGAGCCTGAATTGGCTGCAAAGTATCCTCAAATTAAATCTTATGTGGGTCAAGGAATTGATAATCCTACTGCTACCATATATTTTAGTTTGTCGCCATTAGGGTTGCAAACAATGGCGGTATATGCGGATAAATCTGCTGTTTTTATTGAGCCTTACACTAAGGACTTGTCTACTTATACTGTGTACAGAAAATCAGATAAAAAACAAGATTTATCCCCGTTTGAATGCAAAGTAATCGACAAAATTGAGCCTCAAATTAATGCTGATGCACTGGCATTAAGACCCAATGCTGATGATGGTACTTTGAGAACTTTTCGTTTGGCCATGTCGGTTACTGGTGAATACACGGTGTATTTTGGCGGAACAAAAGCTTTGGCGCTAGCCGCAATAAATAATACCATGACACGTGTAAATGGTGTTTTTGAAAAAGATTTTGGTGTACGAATGAATTTAATTGCTAACACTGATGCTGTAATTTACACCTCAGCTTCTACTGATCCTTATTCTGGAGCAGCTGCAGGTTCTGGCGGCGCTTGGAATGCGGAGCTACAATCTACACTTACTGCTGTGATTGGCGAAGCCAATTATGACGTCGGTCACTTGTTTGGCGGTTCTGGCGGAGGCGGTAACGCAGGATGTATTGGTTGTGTTTGTGTAAATGGCCAAAAAGGTAGCGGATATACTTCTCCTGCAGATGGTATTCCTTCTGGAGATAAATTTGATATTGATTATGTTGCACATGAATTGGGACATCAATTTGGTGGTAACCATACTTTTACACAAAGCAATGAAGGAACTGGTGTTCAAGTAGAACCAGGATCGGGATCAACAATTATGGGTTATGCTGGTATTACAAGTTATGATGTTCAACCCAATTCTGACGCTTATTTTCATGCTGTAAGTATCCAACAAATAACAAATAATATTAAAACTAAAACTTGTCAAACCAATACCGCTACGGGAAATTCGATTCCTTCAGCAAGTGCTGGTTTAGATTATACAATCCCAAAAAGTACGCCTTTTGAATTAAAAGGATCTGGAACTGATGCCAATGGTGATGTATTGACTTATGGATGGGAACAAATGGACAATGGGCCAGCTACCAATCCTTCGGCAAGTTCAACAAGGACTACAGGTCCAGCTTTTAGATCTTATTTACCTTCAACAGCACCATCAAGGTATTTTCCTAGATTGGCTACTATTCTTGCAGGAGGAACTACAACTGCTGGAACAGAAGGAACAGTTGAAGCTTTACCATCGGTAGCAAGAACAATGAATTTTAGATTAACGGTACGGGACAACAGAGCCAATGGATCTGCAAACAATAGTGATGATATGATTGTTACTGTAAATGCAACTGCTGGACCATTTACTGTAAGTGCGCCAAATACTGCAGTTTCGTATGTAGGCGGTTCTTCTCAAACCATAACTTGGAACGTAGCAGGAACTACTGCAAATGGGGTAAACTGTGCCAATGTGGATATTTTATTATCAACAAACGGCGGTACTAGCTACACAGCACTACTCACTGCAACACCTAATGATGGAACACAAGTAGTTACTATACCTAATACGGCTGGAACACAAAACAGAATAATGGTAAAAGGAAACAACCACATCTTTTTTGATGTTTCTAATACTAATTTTACAATTACAGCTGGAACATCTGATACTGTAGCACCATCGACACCTACTAATTTAGCTGCTTCAGGAACAACGCAAACCACAACTACATTAAATTGGACAGCAGCTACAGACAATGTGGGTGTTACTGGATATAATGTTTACCAAGGCGCTGCATTATTAGGCAGTGTAACTGCAACTTCAGCGAGTATTACTGGATTGACCGCTTCAACAAGCTATACATTTTCTGTAAAAGCCAAAGATGCAGCAGGGAATATTTCTGCTACTAGCAATGTCATAAATGTTACTACATTAGCAACAGCTTCTGATACAACAGCACCTTCAGCACCTACGAATTTAGTTGCTTCTGGAACCACAACTACGAGTACTAATTTATCTTGGACAGCAGCAACAGACAACATAGGTGTTACTGGATATGAAGTTTATCGAGGCACTACACTATTAACTACGGTAACTACAACTACGTTTTCAGTTACAGGGTTAACAGCTGGAACAGCTTATAGTTTTTCTATAAAAGCTAGAGATGCTGCATCAAATGTTTCTGTATCAAGTAATGTTGTTAATGTAACAACTTTATCATCAACAGTTACTTATTGTGCTTCTCAAGGCAATAGTGTTGCAGATGAACTAATCGGTAGAGTAGCTTTTAACACTATAAACAATGCTTCAACTGGAGGAACTGGTTATACTAATTTTACAGCTATTTCAACAAACGCAGCAAGAGGAACAGCCTATACCATTTCTATCACACCTACTTGGACTAGTACAAAATACAATGAAGGTTACGGTGTTTGGATTGATTATAATAGAGATGGTGATTTTACTGATGCTGGCGAGCTAGTATATTCAAGAGCTGCGTCTCAAACAACTCCTGTTACTGGAACCATTACAATTCCTACTACAGCTTTATTGGGTGCAACCAGAATGAGGGTTTCAATGAAATACAATGGAATTCCTACTTCATGTGAAGCCATTCCTTACGGTCAAGTAGAAGATTATACAGTAAATATAGTTGCTACAGCAAAAGGTACAGCGTCATTAATTACAGTACAACTTTATCCAAATCCAGTTAAAGGATCTGTTTTAAATATTACTTCCGTAACAAACGAAGCCACTTACAGAATCATAAATATGATAGGTCAAGAAGTGAAAAAAGGTAAAATTGATAACAACACTGTTAACGTTGCTGCATTGAATGCAGGGACTTATTTATTAGAAATAAATGCCAATGACGAAAAAATTGTAAAAAGATTTATCAAAGAATAGTTGTTTAAATATTATAACTTTACTTGAAAGCTGTCTCAATTGAGGCAGCTTTTTTTTGTAATGAAACCATAACCTTTTAAGAAAAACATTTTGCGGCTATAACTTTGTTACTCTTTTGTAATTTTAACTTTGAAACACGGACAATTAAATCATTTAATACCAATACATTATACTTTAAATAGTTTCCCCAAAATCTTAAAAATATGGAGGATTTGAACATTTATTGTATAAGAATTACACACTTTATAGATTAAAAACAATGTAAAAATAATCCCAACCCAAAGGGTTGGGATTATAAAATAAAAATATTTTGGTTTTATTACTTAATTGTAATTATAGCTTTTAAAACTTTAAAGTTCATTTAAACTGATGAGGGAAACTATGATTTTTACTTATCAGTTGGGTTCTTTGTAATTGGTTTTTATTTGTATAATTCAGTTTTATGATAACCTAATTGTTTCAAATCTAGAAAATTTATTGATTGAATGGTGTAATATTATTCAACGTCTTTTGTTCTTTTTCCTGCTAAAACCTTTTTAGTAGTTTCTTGTTTTATGATACTTAAATTTTTCCTTTATCATCAGGGTCAAAATCTACCATCCATTCAATGCCATATTTGTCCCTAAACATCCCGAAATAAGAACCCCAAGGACTGTCAGAAATAGGCATTTCGATTTGTCCACCTGCGGATAGTCCGTTAAATAGTTTGTCTGCTTCCTCTTTGCTTTCTGCACTAATTGATATTTTTGACCTGTTTTCGTTTTCGTTTATCTGCCCCATAATTTCCGGAACATCATTTGCCATCAAAACATTATTGCCAATAGGCAAAGCAATGTGCATTATCTTATTCGCTTCACTTTCTGAGACAGGAAAGTCAGGATTAGACAGGTCTTTAAAACGCATGATTGTTGCGAACTCACCACCAAATACTGATTTGTAAAAATTGAATGCTTCCTCTGCATTACCGTTGTAGTTTAAGTAAGGATTAATAAGTGCCATATATTATTTATTAAAAAGTTTGTTTAATATGCTTTTTGTGAGTTATTACAATAGCGGCTTTTAGTAAAACCCCAAAGCCATATTGCTGCATTATGCAGTTGCAAGATGCCTTTCTTATATGCTTTGTTATGATTGTTTATTTTTAAAACCTATATTCCATTTTCAAAAGCACATATCTTGGCATTAATCTATATTGTGTTTGTGAAACATTGATGTCAGAAATACTATAATTACTGAATGTCTCAGTATTGAAAAGATTATTACCGGATAGAAAAAACGTAAGTTTATTTTCTTTAATAACATATCGAGCTTCTAAATCCAAGAAATAATATTTGTTGTTGTCTTTGTCTAAATTTTCAAAAAAATAACGTTCTGATTGTGCTTGAACATTAAATTTATCGCTAAAAATAAACGACAAATCTAAAAAACTCATATTGTTTGTAAAACTATTTTTAATAGTTGTTTCAACTTTGTTATAATTCCATTTTGAACCAATATGATAATTAAAAAACCCTCTAAAACCAGAACGCAATTCAAAACCATAATCTGCATTAAAGTTTTTAACTTCTCTTAAATTTGAATTATTGATAATGTTCTTAAAATTAGTTTTGGTAGCTCCTAAATTGATTTTTAAATTTGATTTAATAGGTTTAAAATACCTATCAATGCTTGATGAAATGGATAAGAACTCACGGTCTTTGATGATAATTTTTTCAGATTGTGAAAAGTTTTGAGCAATAATGGAATTAGAGCTAAAAAAATCATTGTTTTTGGAATACAAGACAAAAGTATTAGCAAAAAACTTATCGCCCCAACTGCCATATGTATAATTTAAAATTGCACTTGATGCGTTGAGCTGATTAAATTCTTCTAAACCCTTTGAGAATGAACGAAAACCTGTTTGCACAAAACTAGAATATAGATCTAAAACCCCAGCATTTGTTGTGTTGTAAGAGTATGAAGTCAGGATTTTGTTCTTGTCATTAATTTTCCAATCTAAGCCTATTTTTGGTATCACAAATAATCGATTTTGATTTGATTTGACATTAAAATTTTCTAATTGGTTGAATAATTGATGAGTATCTGCTTGAGTTAGCAAATTAAAATTCTTTAGTTTAAACCGATATTTAGCCGATAAATACAAATCATTTGTGGTATAATTTAAATTGTTTTGATAGCCGTTTGGAAAAGAGAGATTATTTACGTCTTGTAAAAGTTCAAAGCGAGTATTTAAATCATCAATTCGTAATTGGTTACCAAATTTTAATTCTAACAAATCACCGTTTTTCTTTTTGTCTAACAAATGAGCTTCAACTCCTGCAAATTGCATTTTGTTTTCGCTAAATTGTTTGCTATTATTGGCGATTTCTGAAAACAAATCACTAAAAATAAATTGATTAACCGAATAATATTGTGGTGTTTTTTCGTTAATGTAACGACCTGAAAGTAAAAAAACTTTGCTGTCTTTGAATTTGTTTGTGTAAACTAATTTTTGGTCAAAAAGTTGATTGTTTGCATTTAATCGTTCGTTTAATAAATCGTTATTGAATAATAAATTACTTCTATTTTTTTCGTTGGTTTTGTTAAATTTTCCTGTGTATTCAAATGTTTTAGTTTTTGAAATATCGTAGGTTAAATCCATTTTTCCAAAACCTATGAGTTGTGTTTTTCTACCTATAAAATCTTCAGTATTGTTAAATGTTGTGTTGCCAACAGAAAATTGTTGCAAACTATTTCTAAAGAAATCAACTTCATCGGTGTTTAAAAAGCCTAAAGTTTTGAGTTTTACTTTTTCCGATAGTGTGAAAATACTGTTTAAAGATAGCATTTCTGCATTGTTAAGATTAACTCTACGTTTTTTTAAATTGGGTAAATCTGCTCCTATGCCAAGTAATTTTTTTACTGTTTGATTGTCTCCAATACTTCCAGGTTCGTTTATTCTTTGCGGTCTTATTAAATTATCAATATCTCCAGTTGCATCAAAACCAATATTATTGAGATTGGTTAAAAAATAGTATTTGTTTTTTTTACCAAAGTTTATCAAATTGCTTCTAATTTCATAACGATTTTCAGTAACTAAACCATAACCAGCTTGCATATTACCAAACCAAACACGTTTAGCATCTTCTTTTAAAGTTAGGTTCAAAGCCACTTTGTCGCTATTTTCAATGCCCTTGAGGTGTTTATTATTTGAATATTTTTGCAAAAGTTCTACTTTATCAATGGGGCTAACTGGCATGTTTTTTGTCAAAATCTTATATCCTTTTTCAAACATATCATCTCCATCAATCATTACTTTTTCAATTTCTTGGTTGCCCACTTTTATAGTTCCGTTTGCATCTATATTTAACCCAGGTATTTTTTTTAACAAATCTTCAACCGTTTGCTCGTTTCCTTGTAAAAAGGATTTTACGTCATAAATAACTTTATCTCCATCTACGGTTATTGGTCGGTTTGATTTAATAACAACTTCTTTTAATATATTAACTTTTGTGATTAAAATAAAGTTATTTACTATTTCATTGTTAGAATTAATTTCAATATCAATTTGCTTTTGCTCATATTCCATTGAGTTTACAATTACATTGAATTTACCTGTTTTATTTACATTTAAAAAATATTCACCCGAATAATCGGTGTAACTATAAGCAACAACTTTACCTAAATTATCTTTTACGATTATACTTGCAGAATTTATAGCTATATCATCTGTGTTTTTAACAATGCCTGATAATTTAGTTTGAGATTTTGATGTTAGATAAAATAGAAAAAAAATAAGCGATAAAAATTTTATTCTTCCCATTCAAATTTTATTTCTAGTCCATTACGTGGCGTATCAGTTTCTGTTATTGTAGTTCCTCTCGGAAGTTTTGATTTTATACTTTCATTTAATGTGTTTTTATTATATTTTATATTTGGATATTCATTTATAGATATACTTTTTAATTCTTTTTTCTCAATTTTAAAGATATTGTCTTCATAATTCTCCTCTTTAATTTTTTTCAATGTCCAGTTATATCTTCTATTTTCATCATAG
Source organism: Bacteroidota bacterium (assembly GCA_031413015.1). Classification (GTDB taxonomy): domain Bacteria; phylum Bacteroidota; class Bacteroidia; order Flavobacteriales; family Flavobacteriaceae; genus Flavobacterium. The sequence goes on from JANOEE010000015.1 coordinate 372,803, forward strand.
GCTTCAAAAATTAAACCAGGTAATCCTTGTAATTTCCATGGTCCAACTCTTATTGGATATGCTGTTGAATACCAAGCAATGTATTTTCTGCCTCTAAATTTTCCAATTGCTTTTGATACTTTTATTGAATCAATAGTTTTTTCTTCATCTAATAATTCCCAATTAATTTTAGGAATTTTTTCTCCAATTAAATAATCCTGTCCAAAAATATTTTCAACACTATATAAAGAGTCTTTTTTTATGTCAAAGAAATTTAACCCAGCTATTTTTGAGCTAAATTTAAACTCAACATTATTATCATCACTTTTTTTTACATTTTCTTTTTTTACACTATTTTTTTTTATTTTTTTATAAATAGACTTTCCTGAACTTTCGTTTACAAGTAAATTTGCAAGCTGTGTATTTGGTATTTCTGTATTGTAATATATTTCATAAGAAATATTTATGATTTTATTTTGTGAATAAAACGCAAACGATTTTACTAATAATACTAAATAAAATATTTTTCTCATAATTAAAAAATTAAAAAGAGGTTAGAGGAACTCTAACCTCTTTAGTTTTACATTTTACTTAATGCTTCAGAAATTTGGTTGCTTATATCATTACATTCTTCGGCAGAAGATACGTCAGCGATTGCTAACACAACACCACCAACTCTTACACCGTCTTCATCATAAAATCCGATTGTAATATAACAAGTTCCAACTAAATCACTTGTTAAAAGTGTTTTTTCTATTGAATAAGTATCAAAAGAAACTTTTTCGTTAGGATTATTTGCAAAAGCAAATGAACCGATTAGCATAAAAGCTAAAGATAAAAATAAATTTTTCATTTTGATTAAATTGTTTTTGCACCATCATATTAAGGACTTGTGCGGTTAGGTTTCGTCCTCTTGCTATTTTATCGTGTCAGCATATTCCACTAGTTCATTTTTTTACTTTGAGTAATGAGCAAAACTCTCAATTCGTAGCTACTGAATATTTTTAAGAACGTTATTTAATTCTTCATGTTGTCACAAGGTTTCTTGCAACCACTAAACTGTCAAGATAATTTTATAATTCAAAAATAATTTTTTTTCAAATAGGCTTGTTGTGGTAAAACCGCAAAAATTGTTAAAGTTTTAGGCATAAAAAAACTCCGTGAAGGAGTTTTTTATAATTGTATAAGTTTTAAATTATTTGGAGCTTTTTAGCTTCTCGAATTAAGTCTTCATCATTACCATTATTTATTCCTAACTCAAATTTAATTTTCTTTTTTCTTTTTTCGATAGCACTTGTTGTTAAAGGAATGTATTGATTTAAATTTTTTGTTTTAATCCCTTGTGAAATTAGTAGAAGGATTCGGATATCAATATTGTCAAAAAAATCTTTTTGGGCTACATTATCTCCAATAGTTTTTTTTATAGTTTCACTTCTGTATCTTTCGCCAGCTATAATTAGGTTAAAGATATTTGCTAAATTGTTTTGATTGAGATCTATTTTATCAATCAGTCCTTCTGGGCAAATATATTCTGCAATTCTTTTCAAAATTAAAGGGTCATAATTTCCAGAAATAAAAATAATTTTAATCATAGGATATTTTAATCTTATTAATTGCGCTAAATCTTCTCCACTATTAATATTATTTTCTATGAATTAAGGCATGCTTATATCTAAAACCACGATATCAATTTCTTCTTTGTTGTTTTTTAAGAATAGAAATTCATAAGCAGATTGCAAAGTATTTGAAGTGATAATTTCAATTCCTTTTTTAAAATGTTGATTCAAAATGGTTTTATAAGCATCTGTAATCATTTTATGATCTTCGACCAATAAAATTTTTAAATTCATTGAACTGTAATGTGTTAATTTTTTTGTTTAAGCCTTTTTGCTAATTCTTCTTTTAACTAATCAATATATAAAGTACCCTTTGAAAGATCAAAGTCCAAACATTATTTACTAACAGTCTTAATTGTTTACTAAGGTCTTTTTTTATTAAATCTATGTTATTTACTGTAATTTTCGGGTAGGACGCAGCCCAAAAAAAAGCGAAATAAATTTGATTTTATAAAGTTATTAAATTAATCAAAAAAATTGCCATGGATATATTATTCCCAAAGTTCTTCCACCTCAAAAATATTAAAAATGAATTGTGTTTAATCTTCATGAAGTTATAATTCTTGATTTAAAAAAAATAAAAAATACCAATTGCAAACGGTTACAAACAACTACAAACGAAATTAAATAGTTTACAACCGAATATCTTTTTGCAACCGCCACATCTTTGCCCTGTCGAAACAAACGATCGGCACTAACAAAAAGTCTGAAACGATTTCAGATACTAACAATTAAAATTTATACGCCATGAATGCAATGAAAAACAAAGTACAATTGATCGGGAATGTAGGAAACGATCCAGAAATTAAAAACCTTGAAGGAGGAAAAAAAGTAGCCAACTTGACTATCGCTACCAATGACAGTTACAAAAACGACAAAGGCGAAAAGGTGGAACAAACCGAATGGCACCGTGTAGTAGCCTGGGGCAAAACTGCCGAAATCATTGAAAAATATGTAACTAAAGGTAAAGAAATTGCGCTTGAGGGCAAATTAACACACCGCAGTTATGATGATAAAAATGGCGAAAAACGCTATATCACTGAGGTTTTAGTGAGCGATATTTTGCTTTTAGGAAAATAATAGTTTTAATAATAATGATAGAACCACCAGCAGTTGTTGGTGGTTTTTTTATGTAAAAATATTTTTGGCAACACGATAAGTATTGGCATGCGCTTCAATTATGGTTTTGATCTCGGGCGAATAACCACCGCCCATACTTACTTGCAACGGAATTTCGTGTTTGGAACAAAGTTCAAAAACAATTTCATCTCTTTTTTTGCAACCAGCTAAACTGCAATTGAGTTTACCGAGTTTATCAGAACCTAGAATATCCACCCCGGCCAAATAAAATATAAAATCTGGCTTTTGCTGGTTGATTAATTGCGGTAAAGTGGCATTCAATAATGATAAAAAAGCAGCGTCATTTGTCCCATCTTCCAGCGGAATATCGAGATCTGATTTTTCTTTTCGGAACGGATAATTGGTTTTCCCGTGCATAGAAAATGTAAATACGTCAGGATTGTTGCTGAATATCTCGGCAGTACCATTGCCTTGGTGTACATCGAGGTCAACAATCAAAATCTTTTTGGCCCGTTTGTGGTTCAATAAATATTGTGCGCCTATGGCTTGGTCGTTCAACATACAAAAAGCTTCGCCGCTGGCTGAAAAAGCATGGTGCGTTCCCCCAGCAATATTGAAAGCAATTTTTGTTTCAAAAGCTTTTTCGCATCCTGTAATCGTACCTTGTGCGATGCGCAATTCGCGCTCAACCAAGGCGGAAGAAAGCGGAAAACCAATTTTTCGCGCGGCTTTTGCATCAAGTGTTAACTGCAATAAATCTTTGACATATTCATTAGTATGAACTGCCAAAACATCTTGTAAATCGGCCATTTCTGGCGCAAAAAAATCACTTTCTTCTGCTGTACCTTCGTGTAATAATTGTTTGGGCAACAATTCATATTTGAGCATCGGGAAACGATGACCAACAGGCAAAGGATGTTTGTAAATGGGATGAAAAGCGATAGGAAGCATTGTGGGTTTTTAAAAATTAGTGCTTCCGTCTTCAAATTTTCTCATGATATATTGTTTGGCTTTTGCATCATAGTAGCCCAAAATATAAAAGTTATTGTATTTAAAAACGTTTTCTAGTGTTAGCGTTTCATTATCGCCCATAAATCGAGCAATTTTATCAACAGCAAGCCATTCTTGTTCGCTAAAAGTGGGTTGTAATTGAGTGTTCAAACGGCTTTCAAAATAAGTACTTTCTAAATTATTGGGTGTAAATAAATCATTAAAAAGCAGAGCATCGCCACCAGCAATTGCGGAACCAATGCCTAGAGTCGTGCCTAAAATGGCATTGCCAGTAGTGGTTACCATTCTTACCGCGCCTACTGTGAGCAACAACTCTTTTTTGAATTGGTACACGCTAATTCCCGCATCTGAGCCATCTATTTTGCGAAGGAATTTCTTGATAGTGGCTATTTGTTTTTCGCGCTGTTTGCCAACTTGGGTTAGTAGTGGCGAATTTTTAAAATTAATGGTATCATTTTCAGCAGCCGCAAATTCTTTTAAAATAGTTCCAGAATCCAATGCTTTGATGGCCAAATGCATTTGGGTTTTATTCATTTTTAATTGGAACAATTTATCTTTAAATAAAAATGAATTAGAAGTTTGGGCAGCAGCTTTTAATTCAGTTTGAGAGAATTTAGTTTCATTGATTACAAAGCTATTCAAGTCAATAACAAAAACTTGGGTTTCTTTGAGATTGTGGTCAAAGGTCAAAATCATTTGGTTGTTTTCAACATACAACTTGATTTTTTGCGCAGCAGCATACAACGGATTAAAAACTTTAGGGGCTATCTTTTCAATTGGGTATGCTTCTAAAATGGATTTGAGTGTTGCTGGTTTGTTTCTTTCATTCACAAAATTAAAACCCGAAAAGTCCAATATTTTTTCTTCAATAGCGCTGTTTTTCAGCACATACAATTTCAATTTTTTTTGATTTTCTAAAAACGATAGTAAGTAGAAAGTATTATTTTCGGTAAAATCATGAAGTAAAACATCTTCTAAAAAAGGAATTACTAAGGATCTTTGTAGCGTTCTTTTGGTTTGAAAATTATAGTTTACTGCGGTAATTTGTTTAAAATCTTCGGAAGCCCAATAAGCATTTGGATTTCCGTTTTGGTCAAAATCACAGCCTGCAATGAATTTATCTTTGAATGTATTTTGATTATCAATAAGACTATCGGCAAAAAACAAAGCGCTGTTGTATCTTAAAAGCGTTGTTTTTTCTTTATCCGTCGCAAAAATAAAAACATTTTTGTTAGCGGGATTTACGGCATTAAAAATATTTTGTTTGTCTTTTGGGTTTTTGAGATCTAAAAAATGAGAAGACAACTTGGTTTGACCCCAAAAGGTTGAAAAATGGCATAAAACGATAAAAAGCAGAAACTTCTTCATTGCACTTTATTTTTTATAAAATTAGCACAATTGGCAATTACAAGTCATTGAAATAGCGTTAATTTCTTCTAAAAAAATCATTCGTTCATCAAATCCTGAAAGCAATCAATAAACTGACCTAGATGCAAACCATCCATCAAAGCGTGGTGCACATGCACGGACATTGGCATTGTTTTTTTGCCCGAAGCCGAAATGGTCATTTTGCCAAAAGAAATTTTAGGGCAACTGTCTGGAAAAGTCAAGCTTCTTGCATGCGAAAGCGACGTAAAATTAATCCACGGAACGGCCGAGAAATGAATTAAATTATCATGTGCAAAATCTCGGGTAAAAAGTCCTGTTGTATTTTTAATACGCTCCATTTCTGTCAATGCATTTTTAGAAAAAACAGCAAAATCAGTATCGAATTCCATTAATGAAAACCCAAAAGAACCGTCTTCACGGCTTATGGTAGCTGATGCGTTTATTTGGTCGTAAATGTAAATTTGGTCTTCGGCAATTCTATAACGAAAAGCTTCAATAGTATTTGTAGCTACTAGGGTTTTGTGCAAATAATAAAGAAAAAAAGAACTGCTTGCTTTTTTAGATTGCTCATAGGCTTTTGTACAATCGATATCGACTGTAACACCAAAAAAGGGTTCTTGGAATTGCCTAAAAAAGTGAAAATGCTCTTTTCTAGACCAATTTTCTATGTCTAAAAGTGTTTTCATTATTCAAAAAGGGTGAGTACATCGATAATTTTTTCGAAACTCTTAAAGTTTTTGTGCTCTACTTTATGATCAATCTTTTCGTGCGCCCAAGTGGTGTGAAAAGGAATATGAATCGCGTGACTGCCAATATTCAGAACTGGTAAAACATCAGATTTTAAGGAGTTACCAATCATTAAAAACTCATCACACTCAATTTCTAAACGCTTTAAAAGCTTTTCGTAGTTGATTTCTTGTTTGTCTGCCATAACTTCAATATGGTGAAAATAAGGGCCAAGACCAGAGCGGTGCAACTTGCTTTGTTGATCTTTTAAATCACCTTTTGTAGCCACAATGAGTTTGTATTTGCCTTTTAAGGCTTGGAGCGTTTCCTCAACACCATCAAGCAGTTCAATGGGTTTTTGAAGCAATTCTTTACCATAAATAATTATTTTTTCAATGATTTCTAATGAAATGGTATTGTTGGAGATTTTCATTGCCGCCTCAATCATAGACAGTATGTAGCCTTTGATGCCGTAACCGTACAAATCTAAGTTTTCGATTTCGGTTCTAAATAATTCTTGAGACAGGCCTTGGTGTGACAGATAATCACTCATTAAAAGACAAAATTTTTGCTCTACTTCTTGAAAGTAAGGTTCATTGACAAAAAGGGTGTCGTCGGCATCAAAAGCAATTACTTTTAAGTTGTTCATTTAGTCTTTTTTTTCCCAATAATGGGTAAATTATAGCCAGTTTAAAAATTAAGTACTAATTAATTGTTATTTATCAATTTATAGTTTCTCCATTACTAACGCCTTCTGTATCTGGATTTACAAAAACAAGTTTGCCATCGGGAGTATTCGTCATTAAAATCATGCCTTGGCTTTCTACGCCACGCAAGTTTCGGGGCGCAAGATTGACCAATACAGTAACGCGTTTGCCAATGATTTCTTCTGGCGAAAAACTCTCTGCAATGCCAGAAACAATGGTGCGAACATCAATACCGGTATCAATTTTTAGTATTAAAAGTTTGTTGGCTTTTGGCATTTTTTCGGCTTCGAGAATGGTACCTACACGAATATCCATTTTAGCAAAATCTTCGTACTGAATGGTTTCTTTTTGAGGCTCGATTGTTTTATTTTCTATCAAATTGGCTGATTTTGTTGCTTCTAGTTTATCTATTTGTTTTTGAATTTGTTCGTCATCAATTTGTGCAAACAAGATTTCCGCTTCGCCTATTTTGTGTCCAGCAACAAGCAAATGGGATGTTGTAGCCACGTCATTCCAGTTAAGAGGATTATCTATTTTAAGAATTGTATTTAATTTTGAAGCGGTAAAAGGTAAAAAAGGCTCACACAAAACGCGCAGCGCTGTTGCGATTTGCAAAGCCACATACATTTGTGTTTTTACTCTTTCAGGATCTGTTTTTATCATTTTCCAAGGCTCTTCATCAGCAAGATATTTATTTCCAAGTCTCGCTACACTCATCATTTCGCCCAGCGCTTCTCTAAAACGGTAGCGTTCTATAGAACTGGAAATTACCGCTGGATAGGCTTTTAATTCTGTCAAAGTAGCTTCGTCAACTGCTGAAAATTCATTTGGAGCAGGAACAATTCCCTCATAATATTTGTTGGTCAAAACTACTACACGATTGATAAAATTACCATAAATCGCTGCCAGTTCATTGTTGTTTCTTGCCTGAAAATCTTTCCAAGTAAAATCATTGTCCTTAGTTTCTGGCGCATTTGATGTCAAGGCATAACGCAAAACATCTTGTTGGTTCGGGAATTCTTCTAAATATTCATGCAACCAAACCGCCCAGTTTTTTGAAGTAGATAGTTTGTTGCCTTCTAAATTTAAAAACTCGTTTGCAGGCACATTGTCTGGCAAAATATAACTCCCTTCGGCTTTTAACATTGCGGGAAAAATGATACAATGAAAAACAATATTGTCTTTACCTATAAAATGAACCAGTTTTGTATCGTCGCTTTTCCAGTATGGTTCCCAATCTTTGCCTTCGCGCAAAGCCCATTCTTTTGTAGATGAAATATAACCGATAGGCGCATCGAACCAAACGTATAGTTTTTTGCCTTCGGCGCCTTCAATTGGAACGTCAATTCCCCAATCGAGATCACGAGTTACTGCGCGCGGTTTCAAACCATCGTCTAACCAAGATTTTACTTGTCCGTAAACGTTAGGTTTCCAATCGTTTTTATGACCCACTAAAATCCATTCTTTCAAAAAAGCATCATAACGGTCAAGCGGCAAGAACCAGTGTTTTGTCGATTTCAAAACGGGCACTTCTCCAGTTATGGTTGATTTCGGATTAATCAAATCAGTAGCATTCAATGTAGAGCCACATTTTTCGCACTGATCGCCATACGCTTCTTCATTACCACATTTTGGGCAAGTGCCCATGACAAAACGATCGGCTAGAAATTGGTCTGCCTTTGCATCGTACAATTGTTCGGTTACCTCTTCAATAAAATCTCCTTTATCATACAATTTCTTAAAAAATTCAGAGGCCGTTTTATGATGAATATCGGCTGATGTTCTGGAGTAATTGTCAAATGAAATTCCGAAATCAAGAAATGATTTGCGAATAATGCCGTCGTACTTGTCTATAACTTGTTGTGGTGTAATGCCTTCTTTTTTTGCTTTCATCGAAATGGCAACACCATGTTCATCACTGCCGCAAATAAAAGCGACATCCTTTCCTTGTAGTCTTAAATAGCGGGAATAAATATCAGAAGGCACATAAACACCAGCCAAATGACCAATATGAATAGGGCCGTTAGTATAAGGTAACGCAGCGGTAATGGTATATCTTTTTGGATTTTGAAGCATAATGTATTTTATTTTTAAATCTAAAATCAATTCAGAATGAGTGCAAAAATAACTTTTTAGCTACGAATTCACGAATTTATTTGTTATTTGTTTACTTTTGAAAAGTACATTTTATCGACTACAAATGTTATTTACTTGCTGTTAATGAGATATTTTATCCAGTTGTTTTATATAATTTCTATTGCTACTTATTCTCAAAAAAAGATGATCACACCACCGTATTTAAAAAAAGGCGATACTGTTGCCATTGTTGCTACTGCTCGAAAAAACATTGATGACAATCTAAAACCAGCCATAAGTTTACTTAAAAGTTGGGGATTAGAAGTAAAAATAGGAAGTACGATAGGTCTTGATTTGAATCAACTTGCTGGAACAGATGAACAAAGAGCGCAGGATTTTCAAACCATGATGGATGATACTGATGTAAAAGCAATATGGTGCGTTCGTGGGGGTTATGGAACAGTGCGAATAATAGATTTGTTAGATTTTACCAAATTCAAACAAAATCCTAAATGGATTGTAGGTTTTAGTGATGTTACGGTTTTGCACAGTCAATTAACAACTATGGGTTTCGCATCATTACATGCTACAATGCCTGTTAGTGTTTTACGTGCCACCGAAGCTGCCAAAGAAACATTAAGACAATCATTGTTTGGAGAAAAATTAGACTATACAATTGCAATCGATGCAATGAATAAATCGGGCAAAGCCACCGGAATTTTAGTAGGCGGTAATTTATCTATTTTGTACAGCTTATTTGGTTCACCATCAGCGATTGATTGTACTGATAAAATTTTATTTATTGAAGATCTTGATGAATATTTATACCATGTTGACAGGATGCTTATGAATATGAAACGCAACGGCTGTCTTAAAAGCATCAAAGGTATTGTGGTGGGCTCAATGACAAAGATGAAAGACAATGATATTCCTTGGGGTAAAAATGCGCTTGAAATCGTTCAAGATATTACTAAGAATTACAACATACCTATTATCTATAATTTTCCTGCAGGACACATTCAAGACAATCGTGCCTTAATAATTGGAAGTAATGTTACAATAGAAGTGAATAAGACGGAAAGCAAATTGATTTTTGACTAGTATTTAAAGTTTCAAATTTTTTAAGAATCTAAAAATGGCGGAGCATAATGAACTGGGCAAACTTGGCGAAGCAATGGCTGTGGCTTTTTTGCAGAAAAACGGGTATGTGATTTTAGAAACCAATTGGGTTTTTCAAAAAGCCGAAATCGATATTATTGCAAAAAAAGAAAACATATTAGCGATTGTTGAGGTTAAAACCCGTTCCAGCATTGATTTTGGATTGCCGCAAGATTTTGTTAACCCAAAAAAAATTCAGCTTTTGGTCAAAGCCGTAAATGAATATGTGATTGCGAATGATATGGATGTTGAGGTGCGATTTGATATTATAGCCATCCACAAAAACGGCACAAATTTTAATACAGAGCATTTAGAAAATGCTTTTTACCATTTTTAATTATGTTTCATTTGTAACAAATTGTTTTTTAATAGTATATTTGCATGATATTTTAAACAAAATACATGAAAACTGTTTCTTCAATCGTAGAAAATTATATTAAAACCAAACCCTTTTTACTTAGTGCACTTTCGCAAGGCATCATTAACTTGACCTCTTTGTCTAGAAACATGATGGTAGAATTAGAATCCGAATTAGGAAAAGATGTCAAACAAGGCGCTATAGTAATGGCTTTGAAAAGACTTTCGGTTGATTTGGATTTTAGATTGAATCATAAAATTGTAAAAGTTTTAAAAAACTTGGGAGAAATTACAGTTCGCTCTTCGCTTTGTGATTTTACATTTGCCGTTTCAGAAACTATTTTGTTCAAACAGGCCGATTTGATTTCTGAAATAAACAATTACCAAGATATTTTTTATACTTCATCTAGAGGCGTAAGCGAGACCAATATTGTAGTAAGCGAAAGTGTGAGCCATCTTGTAAAAAAACATTTTGCAGACGAAAAATTACTACACAGGTTTGATAATTTGGCTTCTATCACAATCAAGTTACCAAAAGATAATGTTTCTACACCAGGGATTTATTATTTTATATTCCAGCGTTTGGCTTGGGAAGGAATAATAATCAATGAAGTAGTTTCTACTTCTAATGAATTTACAATTCTAGTAAGTGATGAAGTTGTAGACGTGGCTTTTAAAGTGATCAAAGATTTAAAGAGTTTATAAAATCATTTTCATCATTTCTAATGCTTTGTTTATTGATTTTACATTTTCAAAAGTGAGTAACAATCGCAGTCCATTTGGCGTTTGTTTTTCTTTCATTTTACATATGTTGCCGTTTTTTTGGACAAAGTTTAAAACAGTATGAAAATTGGCGGAAGTATAAAAATCCGATTGCTGGTCTGAAACAAAATAGCAAATCATTTTGCCTTGTTTCATCACCAGTTTTTCTACGCCAAACTTTGTTGCAATCCATTTGATGCGAATACTATTGAGTAAGGAAACAGCTTGTTTAGGCAATGGGCCAAAACGGTCAATTAATTTTTTTTCATAAGCCAATAGTGCTTCTTCCTCTTTTACCAAACTCAGTTCGTTGTACAAGCTCAAACGTTCCGAAATATTATTGATATATTCATCAGAAAAAAGTAACTCAAAATCAGTATCAATAATAATATCTTTTACATATTCCTTCGCAGGTTTTGCCTCATCGGCGTACAAATCTTTAAACTCATTTTCTTTAAGCTCTTCAATGGCTTCATTCATGATTTTTTGGTAGGTTTCAAAACCAATTTCGTTAATAAAACCACTTTGTTCGCCTCCAAGTAAATCACCAGCACCACGAATTTCTAAATCCTTCATAGCAATGTTAAAACCACTTCCTAATTCTGAAAATTGTTCCAAAGCTTGAATTCTTTTGCGCGCATCGTCTGTCATTGCCGAATAGGGTGGACAAATAAAATAGCAAAATGCTTTTTTATTACTACGGCCTACGCGACCTCGCATTTGATGTAAATCTGAAAGCCCAAAATTATTCGCATTATTGATAAAAATCGTGTTGGCATTAGGAACGTCCAATCCGCTTTCTATGATTGTTGTGGCGACCAAAACGTCGAATTCGCCGTTCATAAAGGCAAGCATCAATTCTTCAAGTTTTTTCCCGTCCATTTGACCGTGACCAATACCTACTCTCGCATTTGGCACCAATCGTTGTATCATTCCGGCAACTTCTTTGATGTTTTCAATTCGGTTATTGATAAAGAAAACTTGTCCGTTTCGCTGAATTTCATACGAAATAGCATCGCGAATCGTTTCTTCCGAAAAACCTACAACATTGGTTTCAATGGGATAACGGTTGGGTGGTGGCGTTGTAATTACCGATAAATCTCTTGCTGCCATTAACGAAAACTGCAATGTTCTTGGAATAGGAGTAGCGGTTAGCGTTAGCGTGTCTACATTAGCCGTTATGGTTTTGAGTTTGTCTTTTACATTGACGCCAAATTTTTGTTCTTCGTCTACAATCAGCAATCCCAAATCCCTGAAAACAACATTTTTATTGACCAGCTGGTGCGTACCAATAACAATGTCAAGCTTTCCATCAGCGAGTTCTTTTAATGTTTCTGCTTTTTGTTTTGCAGTTCTAAAACGGTTGAGGTAACCTATAGAAACGGGCATTTCTTTTAACCTTTCGGTAAAAGTTCGGTAATGTTGGTACGCCAAAATGGTTGTAGGAACTAGTATGGCTACTTGTTTGCCATTATCAACAGCCTTGAAGGCGGCGCGAATGGCGACTTCGGTTTTACCAAAACCTACATCACCACAAACCAATCGGTCCATCGGGCGATCGCTTTCCATATCTGCTTTTACTTCTTGAGTAGACTTGGTTTGGTCTGGCGTGTCTTCATAAATAAAAGAACTCTCCAGTTCCATTTGCAAATAACTGTCTGGTTTAAAAGCAAAACCTTTGTCCAATCTTCTTTTAGCATAAAGTTGAATCAAATTGAATGCAATGTGTTTGACACGTGCTTTGGTCTTTTGTTTTAAAATTTTCCAAGCGTTTGAGCCTAGCTTATATATTTTGGGCGGGGTTCCGTCTTTTCCGTTGAATTTTGAAATTTTATGTAGCGAGTGAATGCTTACATAAACAATATCATTATCAGCATACACCAGTTTTATTGCCTCTTGCGTTTTGCCTTCGACTTGTATTTTTTGTAATCCGCCAAATTTTCCTATCCCGTGATCAATATGCGTGACATAATCACCTACCGAAAGTGTTGTAAGTTCTTTGAGCGTTATGGTTTGTTTTTTAGAATACCCATTTTTGATTTGGAATTTATGATAACGCTCAAAAATCTGGTGGTCGGTGTAACAGGCAACTTGGTTTTCTTCATCGATAAAACCTTGGTATAAAGGCAAAGTGATGGTGTCATATTGCTTTCTGATACTTTCAGAATTTGCTTCGTCAAGGGTTTCAAAAATATCGTGAAAACGTTTTGCTTGTGCATCATTAGAACAAAAAAGATAATTTTTTATTCCGTTAAAATGGTTTTCACTCAAATTATTAAGCAATAAATCAAACTGTTTGTTAAATGATGGTTGTGGAAGAATATGAAATTCAAATGTTTTTTTGGTTTTAAAAATGGCCTTTGATCCTGTTTCAACAACTGTAAAATGGAGTGCTTTTTTTATAAACGACGCTTGGTTCAGGAACAATTGTTCTGGTTCCGCATGTTTGATATCTTTTGAAAGTTTGTCAAATGCAACACCCGCTTTTTCAAAAAGTTTATCGAGTTTATTGAACAAAGCATCGGTATTGTTTATAAAAATTACAGATTGAGAATGGATATAATCTAAAAAGCTCTCTCGGTCTTCCTGAAAAAATTTATTTTCAACGTTGGGAATAATTATAATTTTCTTTTGTCTTTCGATAGACAATTGGGTTTCTACATCAAAACTGCGAATTGAATCGACTTCATTCCCAAAAAATTCTATGCGATACGGATTGTCATTTGAAAAAGAAAAAACATCAATAATCCCCCCACGAACAGAGAATTCTCCTGGTTCGGTAATAAAATCAACTCTTTTAAACTCATACTCAAACAAAACTTCATTAATGAAATCAATAGAAATTTTATCGCCTACACTTACTTTTAACGTATTTTTTTCTAATTCTTTTTTGGTAACTACTTTTTCAAAAAGTGCTTCTGGATAAGTGACAATTATTGCAGGTTTTTTGCGAGAGTTAATACGGTTTAAAACCTCTGCTCGTAATAAAATATTAGCGTTGTCTACATCTTCTATTTGGTATGGATTTTTATAAGAGCCAGGATAAAACAAAACATCCTCGTCGTTGAGCAATTGCTCTAAGTCATTGAGGTAATAAGCAGCTTCTTCTTTATCATTAAGAATGATTAAAAAAGGATTGTCTGATTTTGAAAAAAGGGTTTTTATTACAAATGACAATGAGGAACCCACAAGTCCTTTTAAATGGATTTTTTGCTCCTTTAAAAGTAGGTTTTGGGCTATTTGATTTATTTTAGAAGACTTTTCGTAATTGCTTAATAAGACTGATTTACTCAAATTATGGGTAATTTTTATTGTTTTACAGAAGGTATTGCTCTTGAAGTATCTAGCATTCTTATCATGTCAGATTCTCCTTGTTCAATAGGGATTTGTTGTTTTCTGACTATTTCTTCCCATTGTGATTCTAATGATGCGATACTATTATTGATTTCTGGAATAAGTGCAATTATTTTTTGTTCTGGAATGTTATCAAGATGAATATACAAATCAAGCATCCTAATTTTTGTAATTAATATGGCAATTCTACTTTTTACTGCTGGAATATCAATTGTTGTAGGGATGTTATTATTTAGCTCGGTAGCTTTTTTTGATAATGTTTTAGATTTTTGCTGAAACGCACTAATGGCACTTTTGGGTTTCTGTTTTAATTCGGAAACAAATAACCGCCATTCTGACCAATTATTAATTAAGGATTGCGCTTGAGGTTCTAAACTTCTGGTTGTAAATTGCCATGAAGCATCAACAGTTTTAAAAATCAGCTCTTTTTTCTTAATATCTCGCAGTTTTTCCGATGCGCTGCCGACCTGGTCGTCTTTACATGAAAAAAGCAGCAGTAAAGCAAGCAACAAATAATAAAAATTGATTTTCATTTAAAAAAATTTTGAATGCAAAGTTACTCTTTTTTTCTAAATCTGTTTTCTCATTCTATTTTCGATGCAGAGAATTTGCAACAATAATTCAAAAATTTCAATTTCATAATTATGGTTGTAATTTTAAAAAATTCACAATTAAACTGTGATATTTTACGAAAACGTTATCTTTGAATTCATAAAACAGCATAAAAATATGAGTGTTAAAATTTTAATAATTGGGGCTTGTGGCCAAATAGGAACTGAACTTACACAAAAGTTACGTGCTATTTATGGTACCGAGCAAGTTATAGCATCGGATATAAGAAAGTTGAATACTGATGTGGTAAATTCTGGACCATTCGAAGTAGTAAATGCTTTAGATTTTAATCAAATTGAGCATTTGGTTGAAAAACACCAAATTACTGATGTTTATTTAATGGCAGCCTTACTTTCTGCAACAGCCGAAAAAAACCCTGCATTTGCGTGGGATTTAAATATGAATTCTCTTTTTCATATTTTGAATTTGGCCAAAGCCAAAAAAATCAAAAAAATATTTTGGCCATCAAGTATAGCGGTTTTTGGGCCTACAACACCCAAGGAAAACACGCCGCAATATACAATTATGGAGCCCTCTACGGTTTATGGAATTAGCAAACAATCTGGCGAAAGATGGTGTGAATATTATCACAACATTTTTGGGGTAGATGTAAGAAGCATACGCTATCCAGGATTGATAAGTTGGTCAACACCACCAGGAGGTGGCACTACTGATTATGCAGTAGATATATTTTACAAAGCTATTGCTGATAAAAAATACGAGTGCTTTTTATCATCCGAAACGAAAATGCCAATGATGTATATGGAAGATGCTATAAATGCTACGATTAACATCATGAAATCTCCAGCCGAGAATATAAAAATTAGGTCCTCTTATAATTTAGCAGCTATGAGTTTTACGCCTACCGAAATAGCCGCAGCAATAAAAAAGCATATTCCAGAATTTACAATTACCTATGCGCCTGATTTTAGACAAAAAATAGCCGACAGTTGGCCAGCGAGTATCGATGATGCAGCAGCAAGAAAAGATTGGGGCTGGGATCACCAATATGATTTAGAAACCATGACCAGAGATATGCTGGAACATTTGTCTTAATCTAAAAATCTATAGGATAAAAAAAACCGTCTAATTTAATTTAGACGGTTTTTGTTTTATTTGATAAAGTTAATTATTGCGCTTGGACAATTTGACCTCTTAGTGATTGTAATACTGCAACAACATCAGTATATATTGGGCTAGATGAAGGCACATTATTCGCAATAGCAGCAGCGCCTACATAACCTACGAATTTATCGTATTGTGTATTATTGATTAATGAACCCATTCGTGGATTACCACCAGTACCATTTTTGTGAGCTGAAACCATATCTAATCCTGTATAAGTGTTTGTTTTTTGTCCTCCAGTAGCTGCAGAGAAAAAATCAGTTAAACTTTTACTTAACTTAGCACGACTTGTTTCAAAAGTAGCAGGAGTTGATGCTTCAGCCACAAGTGGTGAAAAATTAGAAGCAAGATTTCCCGGCTCATTAGCAAGTATGTCACCTACAATGTAAGTAATGGTAGAATCTACAACAGAGCGGTAGGATAAACGACCTTGCTCGATTATTTGTCCTGGGTTTCTTGGATCTTGTACTTTAGTGTTCCCACCTAGTCTTGCATACAATGATGCAGGATCTGGTGTTTCGTCTTTAGCTTCATCATCATTACAAGAAGTAAAAACAGATGTTCCAATAAATAATGCACATAGTGCAATTTTTGAAAAATTTTTCATAGTAATAGGTATTTATAAATTAATTAAAAATTCTTAATACGAGTTGGGTATATTTGTAATAAAACCCGTCTTTCTTGATAGCAGGACAAACTTCTTTTCCTGCTAAATTTTCAGGAACTTTAAATTGTTTTGCCTTGTATTTTACTTTAGAAATAAACTGTTTGAAAACATCGCTAGAGTTTATAATCTTCATGTCATGAAGATAAACAACTGCGTTTGTTCTTGTGAAGTAATGTGGATTTATTACTCCTGGAATATTTTTCAAATTTTTTATTACTTCTTTTACTTTCAATGAATCTATTTGCTCTTTAAAATCAATTCTACTTACTTGTATTGTCTTATTATCTAGGTCGTTTTCTTTCTTAGTCATGTCTAAAACATGCCAAATCATAAACACATTAAAAAAAATAAATAGCCCTAAAATACTCAAAACAGCAACTTTAACTTTCTTATTTATTTTCATAAAACCTATATTTTGGGTGTTAAATTATACGTTGGTTTAATTAAATTACGGAGAGAAATTAATTTTGGTTTTTAACAAATGCTAAAAAACATTAAAACACCTATTATTTATAATTGATTTAAATAAAATTTAAACCGTTTAAAAGTAAATATGCGCGTTAAAAGACGCGCATATTTATAAAAATTATTTGAAAGTTAAAATCATTTTGTTTCAACAAGATTCGACTTTAATAAATTGTCAAATTTTGTTTTGAGTTTAACCACTTCGGTAGTATTTTCATTTGGTATAGTTATAGACAAGACATAATGTGCAATTTTCCATTTTCCGTTTTGTTTTGTTAAAACACCAGAACCGCGACATATTTGCATTTGGGTATTTAATAATTCATCAAACCATGCTATTGTATGGTCATCGTTAAAATAAACATTTCGTTGAATCGATTTAAAACTCCAAGCCTTTCCTTTATTAAAATAAGATTTAGAAAAAGTTCTAAAAGCTTTGTTTTGCCAGTTTTCTGAAGGATCTGTTCCTACAAAAACACCATTGCTTGTCATTAATGAAAAGTAATTATCAAAATTGGCTTCAGCTGCAGCTTTATGCCAGTTGTCAAGAACTTCAATAACATCTTTTTTTTGACTAATACCATCATTATTAAGTTGTTTTTTACAAGATGTAATGGTTATAAATACTATAAATGCTATGATTTTGATTTTCATTTTTTTACCTAAATTATAAAAAAAGACGTTGCAACAAAAAACTAAAAACCCGATGGTTAAAAATATCTTAATATTTATTTTTAAAACAGAATAAATTCAAGTCCCTATTTACATTTCATATCAAGAATCATATAACTTTTTTAATCAATACTATAATAATTTTGAATATTGTATTGCTGACATTTGCATGTGATTTTAATATGCAATTATTGCATTTCAATTTAAACTTAGATATTATGAATTTAAAAAGAATTTTTGGCGCCATTTTGACGCTTTTAGGCATAGGTGGTTTAATTTACACTGCCGTATTGTTTGCTCAAACTTCGGGAAGCAATCAAGATGTGAAAATATTGATTATTTATGGCGTACTTGGTATTGTGTTTTTTGCCTCAGGAATTAGTTTGGTAAGGACTACAAAAGACGAATCATAGAAACAAAAAAGTCCAACTGTTAGGTTGGACTTTTCATTTTTTAAAATTTATAGATTACCAAATTTTAACTCTTTTTTCAGGAGCGAGATACAAAGAATCTGTAGGGCTTATTTTGAAAACCTCATAAAATTCTGGAACATTTCGCACTACAGCGTTGATTCTAAATTTTGCAGGCGAATGTGGGTCTGACGCAATTTGATTCCGAAGTGCTTCTTCTCGTTCTTTATTGAGCCAAACTTGTCCCCAACCTAAGAAAACGCGTTGCATTCCCGTAAATCCGTCTAGAGATGGTGCTTTTTTACCATTAAGACTCAACTTATAAGCTTTTATAGCGATACTCAATCCTCCTAAATCACCTATATTTTCTCCAAGGGTAAATTCACCATTTAAATTCAAATCAGGAAGTGCCTTGAAGCTGCTGTATTGGTCTATCAATGCTTTTGTCTTTGATTTGAAAGCAGTTAAATCTTGTGTTGTCCACCAATTTTTGAGTACGCCATCGCCATCAAATGTAGCACCTTGATCATCAAAACCGTGCCCGATTTCATGACCTATTACTGCTCCAATTCCGCCATAATTTACCGCATCATCAGCATTTAAATCAAAAAAGGGCGGTTGTAAAATAGCTGCTGGAAAGACAATCTCGTTTAATGATGGGTTGTAATAAGCATTAACAGTTTGAGGGTTCATTCCCCATTCTGTTCTGTCTACAGGTTTGCCTAATTTATTTAATAAACGATTGTATTCAAAAGCAGTAGCACGTTGCGCATTACCATACAAATCATTTTTAGTGACCTTTAAACTAGAATAATCCTTCCATTTGTCAGGATATCCTATCTTGATCATGAATTTGCTTACTTTGTCTAATGCTTGTTTTTTTGTTGCTTCGCTCATCCAGTCTAACTTTGTAATACTTTCTGCGTAAGCTTTCAAAAGATTTTTAACCATATTGGTCATTCTCTCTTTTGCTTCTGGCGAAAAATGTTTTTCTACGTACACTTTCCCTACGATTTCTCCTAAACTGGCATTGACTTCATTTACAGCGCGCTTCCAATCGTCTTGTTGTTTTTCTACGCCATAAAGTGTTTTGCCATAAAAATCAAAATTTTGTTGGTCTAAAGCGGTTGTTAAATAAGAAGAAGCATTTTTTATCAGTCCCCATTTCAAATAAGTTTTCCAAGTATCTAAAGGTGTGTTCTTAATTATAGCATTCAAATTTTTTGTGTACTCCACTTGAGAAACAACCAATATTTTTTGATTGTCTATTCCTGCGCTTTTTAACATCGCTGCCCAATCAAAATCTGGCATTAAGGTTTTTAAGTTTTTGGTTTCGTATTTATTGTAGAGTTTTGCCGCATCACGTGTGTCTTCTTTTTTCATGTGATAGGTAGCTAATGTGGTTTCCAAAGCCATAATTTTTGAAGCACCTTCTGCGGGATTTGCAATACCTGCTAATTTTAAGATATTTTGAATGTGTGCGAGGTATTTTTCACGAATAACGATCATTTTAGCATCTTTAGACAGGTAATATTCCTTTTCTGGAAGTCCTAATCCGCTTTGCCAAGTCATCAATGTATGTTCATTGGGTTTTTTAAAATCTTGGGTTACTATAATTTGAAAAGGTACAGATACGCCAGATTTATTTGCTTTTCCAAAATAGGAAGCCAAGTCGGAGTAGTTTGATATACCATCGATATTTTTTAATTCAGGCGCAATGGGAGCCATCCCTTTTGCATCACGGTCTTTTTTGTTCATGAAGGAAGCATAATAGTCGCCAATTTTCTGTTGGTCACTTCCTTCTGCAAAATTTCCCTTTGAAGCCGATTCAATAATCGCTTTTACGTCTACAAGAGATTGATCATAGAGCATGTCAAAAGCGCCGTAAGAAGCTTTATCAGCTGGAATTGTATTGTTTTTTATCCAAGACCCGTTCACATATGATTCAAAATTGTCACCAGGACGTACTAGTGTGTCCATATTTTTTAAGGTGACGCCAGAAACGAGGTCTTTTTTCTTATCGCATGCTGCAAATAGGAATACTGCTGCAAGAAGTGAAATTTTAATGTTTTTCATATTTTGGTTTTTGTTATTTGAAGTAAAGTTATGAATTTTAATTAGTAGTATGATTTTCTAGTTTTTGTTACAAAGTAGTTTCACTTTAACAGCAATTTATTTCGAATTTGGAAATATCAATTAAAGAAAAGAAATTTCCTTTTAGGAAATATGGTCACCTTATTGTCTGCCTTTTTTTTCATCAAAAAACTTGATGAGTTGACAAACCACTTTTTAGTAAAAAAAATGAAGTATTGAATTTGTTGAGTTGTAGCAAAAAGCAAAAGCCACTCTTTCGAATGGCTTTTGCTTTTTGCTCCCGAGGATGTTGTATTTCGGACCGTTTCAAAACTGATTTGGACAAGATCTATATTAAGCAATGAGATTAAGAATAAATCTGTAGTAAATGATTGGTAAAAAATTTAATTACTAGATTTACTAAAATTTAGATAGAAATGATAGCTAATGAACTTGTTCAGAAGTACACAAAACACTTACAATCACTCAATCGAGCTTCAAACAAAACGTTGGGAAAAGCACCTCACAAACCAATATTATTACTATCTATAATCCAATTAATCCACAAAGGTGAAATCCAATCAAATAGAATTTATATTACAGGAGAACTGGTAATTGCATTCAAAAGTAATTGGAACAAGTTGGTTGAAACGAATCACATACCAAATTTCTCATTGCCTTTTTTCCATCTAAGTTCAGAACCATTCTGGAGGTTAATATATAATGGATTGTTTGACAACAAGGAAAAAATCAGCAGTTTAGGCAAATTGAAAAACAGAATATCTTTTGCCGAAATAGACAAAAATTTATTCGACATACTTTTAAATCCAATCACAAGAACAGAAATAGAAAATATTTTATTGAACACCTATTTTCCAAATTCAAAAAAAAATTATCAGTTCGGAATAGTAGGTAATTATGATATAGAAACAGTTATTAAAGAGCAAATTCTTAATGATACTAAAGAAGAATATCAAACATTAATGAGTCACATTGCAGAAGATTTAACAGAAAATGAGTTTGAAGAAGAAAGATTCATAAGAGGTAGTATTTTCAAAAGAGAAGTGCCTAAGATATATGAGAACCAATGTTGTATATCAGGAATGAGAATTGAATCAAACACAAACGCTCAAATGATTGATGCTTGTCATATTATTCCCTTTAGTATTTCTAATGATGACACTGTTTCTAATGGAATATCTTTATCGCCAAATCTACATAGAGCTTATGACAGAGGGTTAATAACTATTAATGAAGATTATATTGTAAGGATTTCTCCAGTAATAAAAGAAAACGACACACCATTTTCAATTTCTCAATTTTCAGGCCGAAGAATTATATTGCCCAGAAACAAAAAAGATTATCCATCACCAGAGAATTTAATCTGGCATAAAAAGGAGGTTTTTGTATTTTAATAAATAAAAAAAGCAACTCTTGCGAATGGCTTTTGCTTTTTGCTCCCTTTCAGGGTTTTTTTGATATAGCGGAAAACGACTCAAATAGTTTGGTTATACGAAATACAACATAACCGCTCAAATAATTCAGATAAATAAGGAGGTATATTTAAAAAAAATATATCCTATATCAGTTTAAATTATCTAGATTATAATTTCAAAATAGTAATAATAGTAAGGTTCTTTGTTGATTATATAAACTGTTTTTAATTCAAGTGTGACCTTAATTTCATCAACAAAAACAATATTTCCTTTTTCAATTTTCTTAATTGCAACTAATGCTTTGACTTTAAATGGGCAAAACAGTCGAATTAACATTCCATAGTGCGAAATAATATAAATTTCTTTTGGAAAACTGTAGTTTAAAAGCTCAACCAATTCTTTTTCTGTCATTTTTTAGATTTATTTTTATTCTTTTTTAGAGGTTAATACGAAGCTTTAAGCAACTTAAATGCTATTACTATATAGATGAAGATTTAGTTGAAATTTTTTATTTTAGGCTTTGAATGGTAGTGTTTTATAACCTTACGCTCTATAACAAACAACTTTTTTAGTTGTGAACTTTAAATTAAAAAAGGTCTCTGTTTTAAAAGACCTTTTTTACAATTACTAATTGACTAATTCAATATCCACCACTTGGTTTTTTAATAATGAATCAGTGTCTGACACATACTCGTAGCGATGTGATAATTCTATTACCTCTCCACTTTCTTTAAGTGTATATTGGTAAGGCTCACTTTGAACTTTAACAATAGCACCGCTAAATTGGCTTCCTATCAAGCTTTTACAAGTTGCTTGATTAAAGGTTGCTGGAATTTTTACTGTTCTTGCAGTAAAGTACATTCTACCCGTGGCTTCACTTTTAATTAATTCAACTCCACCTTGTAATATTAACAACATGAATTCTTTTCCATCTTCTTTTTTTGCTGATTCAAAATCTACAACTGTAACCATAATTTTTAATTTTTTAATTGATTAAACATTAATTGTAATTCCCATAGACGATAGCTTTTTAATAAGTTTTATTTCATCGGTGGGGTACAACCCAAAACTTTGAAAGTGTCCGGGGGTTATGGTGGGTTGGTTTGCGTTTTTTTTTTTGAAAAAAAATTTTTTTTTGAAAAGGAAAAGCTCCATTTATTGCATAAAAAAAGGGCTTACAATTGTAGCCCTTTTAATTTCAAATTACTATTATTTTGAAATTTTCTATTCGTTCTGTTTAAATAATAAAACTAAATTTTAAATTGAATCTTAAGATTGCCCTTTTTTGCTTTGTGAGGATTAAAATTAAAAATTGCTTCTTTTACTCCATAATAGTCCATAGATATAATTGTATCAATTTTTTTATTGAGAAAAAATTTATAATGATTCTCGCCAAATGAAACGTATATTGAGTCATCAACAAATCCTTTGATATATATTGATTTGGCTCCATAGTATTTTCCTTTTATTGGTCTTAAAGTATCCTTGATTTCCTTATCAAACCTTAGTATTTCATGTGTAATTGTTCTTTTGTTGTCATCACTATCACATGATATAATTATCAAACTAAGATAAAGCATTATATATTTTTTCATAATTATTGGTCTGTTGGAATTAAAATTGAATTGGAAGTTGCTAGACCATTAGGACTTAAATTATTTAAGTATCTTAGATATCCCCTTTGTAAATCCAAAAGAATTGCATTAGAAATTTCACTTAAAGGCGATGTAATAGATATTAATCTTCCTTTATTGTTATTATACATATCCATTTCGTTTTCTTTATAATTAAAAGAATATGTACTGCTTTTTTCTTCATGGGCAGTTGTAAGTTGTTCTGTTAAATCCCTTCCTAGTAGTAGTGAACTGTATCCATTCCAAAGTGCATGTCTGTATGCATCACCTATGCCATTATGCACAGACGAAGGAAATAGTTCATTCGCATTGTCAAAAGCTTTTTTTGCAGAACACATATACCATAACTTTCTATTAGGTAATAGCGAAGTAAAGATAGCTCTTTCATTTGTAGACATTTGTCCAATAAAATTATCATAATCTCCCCAAACAGAAGCTGCATTCATATCTAGCATCATAGACATATCAATTAAGCTTTCTGCAAAACCTGAAACTTCTTGATTTATATTATCATGAATCGTATTATTATTTAAATAATCTTTGATTGAATTTACTTTATCTACATTAGTATAATCTCTCCACCAGTTCACTCGATCAGGATTAAGATTTTCTTCAAAAGTATTTAAAGCACTTGGGACTGGCATAACAGGAGATGTTAAAATATTGCCGTCTGCATCTACTAACCCGGGTTGTGTTGGGTCAGGTTGTGGATTTGGATTATTTGTTGGTGGAATATAGCCAGTGTCAGGAGTATTTCCTCCACCACCGCCACCACCACCACCTGGACTTGGCGGAGGCGCTGTATCCCCACCACCACCACCACCGCCACCGCCACCACTATCTGCGCATAACACTTCTACAGTTCTTACATATAAATATTGAATATTATTGCATTCACTGGTTGCTGTGTGAGAATGACCAGCACCACCAGACCAACTTTCATAACACATTAAAATATCAACAGTACAACCAGATTGTGCTTCTCTGCTAAAAGATGATTTGTTAAAACTCTTTATTTGGTATTTGCTTTTAATAACCTTACCAGTAAAAGAAAATGAATTATGGGCAACATCTGTTCTAATCTCATCTGGCACATATTTAAAAATAAAAGCACTCTCATTATTTAATATGTCTTTTTGAATAACTAGATTTTCAAAATAAGAGTTATCGGTATTATTTTTTCGTTTTATTAGTATTGTGTAAGATATAATAGAATCGGTTTCTATTATTTTTACATTTTGACTAGATAAAATGAACTCTTCATTGTCTTCAAAAAAATTCTTAGAAGTTGTTTTATTTTTACCAATTTTTTCTAATAAATTTTTAAATTTTTGCTCCTTGTAAAGTTCGTTGAATTTTACTTCTCGGATAATTGTTTTATTATTTGAAATAGCATCTTCGTACAAATCTTTTTCACAACTAAAAAATGCAATAGCCATAAAAATAAATAGAAATAATTTGATTTTGTTTAATTTTTGTTTCATAAATGGTAGATATTGTTTGTTAAATTATTAAAATTAAGAGATTTTCAAATATATTAAAAATAAATCATATTGTAAGCCTTTTCTTTAAAATTTAATTTTAGCATAACATTGAAGTTGTTAATACCTACAGAATAAAATAAATGCCCCTGAATAAACAAGAGCATTTAAATTAGTAAAATTATATTGGGATTTATAATCCATCTTTAATAACATATATTTTATGTTGTTCAATTTTGTTAGCACCACTTTGGAGAAACTCTTTTGCAATCTTTTCTTGCTCAAACAAACTTAGATTTCTCATGTTATCATATCTCTTTGAATGCACTATTTCTTTTTGAAAGTATTTATACCTCCAATCTATTGTTAATTGACCAGTACTGTAATGAAACTTTATCAATTGATTGCTCCCTATTTCGTAAACATTGAATTCACGATGGTCAATTTTTTCAATTGTCCCATTACCCTTGTATAAGTAATCATTAATCACATTTACAATTACATTAAATTTTTTATCTAATGTTTGTCCTTGTAAATCGTCTTTGTCCTTACTCAAGGCTACAAAGAACTTTACGAAAACAAAGAGAATCCCTATTATAACTATTATCCAAATCATATTTTTGTTCTTAAATTTTTTATTAAATTAAATTCTTGAATTATTTCATTTTTTTAAAATCTATTAAAGTAGTTCAGTCGATCAGTTTGTTCTAACCCAAGTTCCTCATTATTTAGTATTATAATTCTATAGGTTTTCACTATCATTTCGGTTTGAGGACTGTAGAATTTTATGAAATCACCGTCAATTTTATAAGTATAATTTGTAGTGTCACCAGATTCATAAAAGATACAAGTGCCATTACTTTTAAACTCATAAGTTTTACAGATTGGATAATTATCGCACAATTCAGTTCCTGTGTAAGTAGAACTCCCAAAAACAGTCTTGTACAGAAACCATTTACCAGTTAATAATCCATCTGTATTATTTGTTTTTGTCTCTTCGGAATTGCAAGAGCTTAAAGTAATTACTAATGCTATTAATACTGTTTTCAAGATTTTTTTAATTTTCATAATATTTTTTATTTTGGGTTAGTTTTTATCTCACCTTGAGACTGATGCAAATTTAATTTTATTTTCGACTTATAAGTCGAGTATTTAAAAGTTTTTTGATTTAACCATTTGTTTCCTTTGTTTTATGTTGCAACAAACAGAACAAATAGAAGCCAAATTGGTTGAAAACTTATACAAAGCTTTCCTTGTAAAATTCAATGGAAACAAGTCGGAGTTTGCCAGAAAGGCGTTGTGTTCAGAAACTACGGTTAGAAGGGTTTTTAGAAATGAGCAACGAATGACAGTGAGTTTACTGTTAAGATTTTGTATTGCTCTGGATAAGGATTTTAAACAGATTTTCTCAGAAATAAATGCTTAATACTTTCTTTTTAGAACTTGATATGCCACTTTATTTTAACTTAGTGGTTAGTTTTATCATCGCGTCACTCACATTTTTTTTAACAATCTTTCCATAGCTTTCTTGGGTTGTATTCATGTTAGAATGACCAAGTAGTTCTGAAACAATCTCCATAGGAACATCATTATAAAGCAAAACCGTTGAAGCGAAAGTTTTTCTTGCAGTATGGTGGGTAAGTCTTTTATCAATACCAATGATACCTGCAATTTCTTTAAGATAAGAGTTGAATTTTTGATTGCTAATGACTGGAAAAATACAATTGCTTTCATTAGAATATTTCTCAATAATTTCTTGTGCTTTTGGTAGGATTGGAATGGAAATTTGTTTCTGAGTTTTTTCACGTTTCATTTGAATCCAATTGATGCCATCAAACCCCATTTGGATATTTTGTGTTTTAAGACGAGACATCTCATAATATGCCAATCCAGTATAACAACAGAAGATAAAAAGTTCTTGAATCGTAGTTAATCTCTTTTGCTGAAACACTGCTCCTTCAAAAGTTTTGAGTTCTTCTGTGGTAAGAAAAACAACTGTTTTACGAACGGTTTTAGTTTTATGAAGTAAAAAGGGATCTTTTTCTAAATAGCCTTCAGAAATAGCTTGTTTTATAGGTGTTCTTAACCTCTGGATGGTTTTATTGATGGTGATTTGACCTTGTTTTTTCTCCGTCTTTAAATAGTAATCAAAATCATCTAAGAACTGCAAGTTTAAATCTTCAAGAGGGAAATCTGTTTTTTTATATTTCCATTTTAAAAACGCTTCTAGATGGTTTCCAACATACACAAATTTGTTATAAGTGTTGTCTTTAATCTCTAATCCAACTAGCTTTTTAATTTTAGCAAGATATTGTTTGTAGTAGGAGAGTAGGTTTTCTTTCTTTTTGATATCAACACCTATAAAAGAATTATAGATATTGTCAAGAGTACAATCGACACCCTGCAATTGAAACACTAATGCAATGTTATTGATCTTGATTTGTATTTGTTCTATCTGAGAATTGATAAAAGCATGATTTGCATCTTTCGTGCTGACTTTTTGAAGTTTGTTTTCCCAGTAATTTGGATTTACAAAAAGTCCTGTAGTAAATTGTTTGCGTTGTTTTTGAAATGTGATCCTACAGTTAAGTGGACATAATCCTTTTTGATTGGTTTTGTTTGCACTAATTACAAACAGAATTGTGATTTTTTCTTTTTGCATGTTCCAATTGGTTTTGAGTTAAACAATTGGCATAACAATTTGGTTTTTTAAAATGGGTACCTCGAGAATTTTGATGGGTACCGCAGTGGGTACCTTTTTTTTATCAAAAAACTTGACAAGTTGACAAACCACTTTTTAGTAAAAAATAATGAAGTATTGAATTTGTTGCGTTGTAGGAATAAAAAAAGCCACTCTTGCGAATGGCTTTTGCTTTTTGCTCCCTCTCTTGGGCTCGAACCAAGGACCCTCTGATTAACAGTCAGATGCTCTAACCAACTGAGCTAAGAAGGAAAG
Source organism: Bacteroidota bacterium (assembly GCA_031413015.1). Taxonomy (GTDB): domain Bacteria; phylum Bacteroidota; class Bacteroidia; order Flavobacteriales; family Flavobacteriaceae; genus Flavobacterium. The sequence continues at coordinate 400,549 of JANOEE010000015.1, forward strand.
TGTGTTTCACTTTTAAAGCGGTGCAAATATAAGCCGAAATTTATTTCTGGCAAATAATTTTAGATATATTTTCAAAAATTTTAAAGAAACTTATCTGAGATTAATTGGTAAATATCTTTTCCAAAAGTTAAAGCCATTAATGTCAATAAGATAACCATTCCTGCGGTTTGAACATAACCCGAGGCTTTTTCACTTAATCTTTTTCCAGTAATCATTTCTGCAATTGTAAACAGTGCATGACCACCATCAAGACCAGGAATAGGCAGCAAATTCATAAAGGCCAAACCGATTGAAAATAAAGCCGTAAAGTTCCAGATAAACTCCCAGTCCCACTCATCTGGTAATGCTCTTGCAATTCCAATAGGACTTTTTACATGTTTGTAAGCTTCTGTTTTTGGTCTTAATATTAATTTGAATTGTTTGATGTTATAGACAAATTGAATGTAAGATTCATTTATAGCTTCTGGAAGCGCTTCAAAAAAACTTAAATGATTAGTGATTATGAAATCATTTTTATCATTAATTTTTTGAATGAAACCGAGTTTGCCTTCCTTAGTAACATTAGATATTAAATTTACCGTTTCATTATTTCGTAAAACAGAAAGGGTTACAATAGTTCCTTTTTTGTCATTTAAAACGCCAGCAAGTTCGTCATAAAACTGAATTTCTTTATCGTTTGCTTTTATGATTTTATCTCCTTTAAGCAAGCCTGCTTTATTCGCTTCGCTTTTTGGAGTTACAGAATCTACATATACTTGTGTGATTCTTGGTGTTGCAAAATTCTTTCCTTCGCTACCTAAAATTTTACTTTTCTGTTCGTCAGTAATGTTTAATATTTGTTTTTTGCCGTTTCTTTCAATTTCAACTTTTTCTCCAAGCAAAACGTCAATTAACATCCTATTGAATTTTTCTTGCTTTTTACCATTCACACTCAATATCTTATCTCCATTTTGAAAACCTGCGTTGCGTGCAGATTCACTAAAAGAAAGTCCGCTTTTTTGGTACAAATCAGTCGCAGCATATTTTTGCCCGTAAGTAGTATAAATGGCTGTATAAATAAACCATGCCAAAAGTATGTTTACAATAATACCACCTAACATGATAATTAGCCTTTGCCAAGCTGGTTTAGAACGAAATTCCCACGGTTGCGCTGGTAATTTCATTTGCTCGGTATCCATACCTTCATCGATCATCCCTGATAATTTTACATAACCACCTATTGGCAACCAGCCAATTCCCCATTCGGTATCGCCAATTTTCTTTTTGACTAATGAGAAACCTGCGTCCATAAAAAGATAGAATTTTTCGACCCTAACTTTGAACATTTTTGCGGTAACATAATGACCTAATTCGTGTAAGATTACTAGTACTGACAGTATAAATAGGATTTGACCTAATTGTATCATTTTATTATCATTTTTATTAAGATTTACAAAAGTAAGGTTTTCTACCTATTTAATACTGTCAATTTATTTTAACAGGGTTTAAATGTTTGTTAATTATCGATTGTTTGTATTAAATATTTTTTGAAAAGTACAAATACAACTAAAACTGAAACAAGACAGTATCGTTTCGTTTGTGTTCAACAATTTTATTTTAAGGGATTTGAATTAGTTTTTAATAAACTTTAATTGTTTTGTTCCAGCATCTGTCATGAGGTTGATAAAGTAGATTCCGGATTTAAAATTAGAAATATTCCATTGCGTGTTTGCGTTAGATTCCATTATTTTTTGGCCCAAACTATTATAAAAAAATGCTTTTTTAAGAATAACACCATTTGGTAAATCTAAATTCAAAAAACTAGAAGTAGGATTTGGATATAACTTTATTGAATTGAGCTCAAAATCTTCTGTTCCTAATGTAATGGTATTGTTTCTAGAAATAATATTTTTATTTGGGTCAAACACAAAACTTGTTACTACAAATGGTACATTTTCTATAAAAACCTGATTGTTAGAAGTATTGTTCAATACCAAATCCATTTGTTGACCTCCTGAGCCAAATACCCGAACAGGAACAGGCATTTCAAAAAAACTAACTGATGGGTCTGATTGTGTTTGATTGACAACCAATCGTACTTGTCCAGTATTCCAGTTTTGAGCACTAATGTTATAAATAGGATAGCCCTCATTATAAACCCAATCTTGAAAAAATTCTTGTAATGAACTTCCGTGTATTGCTTCCATTTTTAAACGAAACTGATCTGTTACCGCATATCCATACGCAAAAAGCGGGTCTTCTAAATAGTTTCTAAGTCCTTGAAAAAAATTAGTATCCCCCATTTTTAATCGTAACATATTAGTAACCATGGCGCCTTTATTATATGTAAAACGATAACTAAATATCCTGTCTACGCTTAATTGGTCATCCCTTAAATACAAATTACCTGTCGTTTGAGAAGTAATATCGTTTATTTTTCCAGTTTTCCAACTAGTAAAGGCTGTATTCCCATCAAAATTTTCTCTTACAAGCCCCGACATATATTCTGTAATACCTTCGTTTAACCAAATGTCTTTCCAAGTACCACAAGTGATTTTGTCACCAAACCATTGGTGCGCCATTTCGTGTGCAATAAGATCTCTTCCCCAACTATTCATAAACGATACTGTAGCATGTTCCATCCCGCCTCCAAGATTGGCTCTTGCATGACCATATTTTTCATTTCTGTAAGGATAAGGCCCAATCTTTGTTTCAAAAAAATTGATAATATCTGGAGTCCGAGTTAATGCATTTGACAAGGTTGTTCCAGTTGATACCGAGGCAAATTCTTCGGGATATAAGTAATTAACAATGGGGAAAGTTCCCGTAGCTACAGTTCCACCAGTTTGATTAAATATTTGATAATTGGTTACAGCAATAGCTATTAAATAGGCAGGAATAGGATAATTGTGTTTAAAATGTGTTGTGGCAAATCCTGCATTTTCAATTCTAGATTGTTGTAAACCATTACCTACACTGGTATATGCAATAGGTGCTGTGATGTAAATATCGGTAACTTCCACTTTGTCATTCAAGTCTTGTTTGCAAGGCCACCAAGATCTCGCACCATATGGTTCTGATAATGTCCATAAAACCGCTACTCCTGAATGTGTTCCAGTAAAGAATCCTTGATCATCACCACTAGTTAAAGGTGCTCCTTCATACACTATTTCGGCTGTAGCCGAAGTTCCCAACGTTAAAGTTGTGGGTAAATTGATTACCAATTCATGTGAACTATTATAAGAATAAGTAGCTGCAACATTGTTTATTTTTACCGATGAAATGGTAAAAGGAGTAACGCTTTTTTTATACAAATCAAAGGTTACTGTATTCATGTCAGACAACGCTGTAAATGTTGATGTAACTTTTCCTGATACATAAAATACAGCAGGATCTACTGTAAATTCTAATTTTTGATAGGTCAAATTGTAATTAAGTGTGTTTGGATTTACCACCATACTTAATAGTTTTGACGCCGATTTCATTTCAGATTCTGCAATTTTGCCGGATTCAATATCCTCCTGAGCAAAAACAGAAAAAATTGAAAATACTAGCAGCAACAAATAATTATTTTTCATTAAGGTGAATTTTTACCAAAAATAAAAAATAATTCAAGGAACCAAATCAATAAGCCATAATAATAAATAAATAATGTTATTTTGCTGACAAATTTATTTATTATTGTAAAATATAATAAGCGCAGTTAACAAGCCTTTCAAAGGGTTTTAATAGCTTAAAATAAAAACATTTCATTAAATTTGCTTCCTTATAAAAAACACACATGTTACAAATCACTTACATTAGAGAAAACCAAGAAAAAGTAATCAAAGCATTAGCTAAAAAAAATTTTGATGCAAAAGCAATCGTTGAAGAAGTTGTACTTCTTGATGAAAACCGCCGTGCAGCTCAAGTAGCCTTAGACAATGTACTTTCTGAATCCAATAAATTGGCGAAGGATATTGGTGATTTAATGAAAAGTGGCGAAAAACTTAAAGCTGGAATTCTTAAAGAAAAAACAGTTTTATTAAAAGAAGAAAGTAAAAAGTTAGCTGAAAAAGCGGATGGTTTTGCACAGGAATTGATTCAAAAATTGTACTTGTTGCCTAATTTACCTGCGGATATAGTTCCAGAAGGTAAAACCCCAGAAGAAAATTTAAACATTTTTGAAGAAGGCGACATCCCAGTTTTACACTCAGGTGCGCAGCCACATTGGGAATTGGTAAAAAAATATGACATCATAGATTTTGAATTGGGAACTAAAATAACTGGTGCTGGTTTCCCCGTTTACAAAGGAAAAGGTGCCAAATTACAACGTGCATTGATCACTTACTTTTTAGACAAAAATACCGAAGCAGGTTACCAAGAATACCAAGTGCCGCACTTAGTAAACGAAGCTTCTGGATACGGAACAGGACAATTGCCAGACAAAGAAGGTCAGATGTACCACTCAACGGTTGATGATCTGTATTTGATACCCACGGCAGAAGTTCCTGTAACAAACTTATTTAGAGATGTAATAGTTGCTGAGAGTGAACTGCCTATTTTATGTACGGCCTACACACCATGTTTTAGGAGAGAAGCAGGTTCTTATGGAGCCCATGTAAGGGGTTTGAACCGTTTGCACCAGTTTGATAAAGTTGAAATTGTACGCATCGAACATCCTGACAAATCTTATGAAGCGCTAGAAGGTATGGTGGCACATGTAAAAAATATTCTTCAAGAGCTAAAGTTACCGTATAGAATTTTGCGTCTTTGTGGTGGTGATATGGGTTTTGCATCAGCATTGACGTATGATTTCGAAGTTTTTTCTACTGCACAAGACCGTTGGTTAGAGATCAGTTCTGTTTCTAATTTTGAAACTTTTCAATCCAATCGTTTGAAATTGCGTTTCAAAGACAAAGAAGGCAAAAACCAATTGGCACATACCCTTAACGGAAGCGCATTGGCTTTGCCAAGAGTCTTAGCAGGCATTTTAGAAAATTATCAAACACCAGAAGGCATTGTAATTCCTGAAGTGTTGCGCCGCTATACTGGATTTGATATTATAGATTAGAGTTGGTGTCAAGCATTCCGCAGAATTTAGAAATATGAAAATTAATTTGGATGACATTTATTTTTTAGAAAACTATCAAACACTTTTGATAGTAAATAATTGTATTTATTTATCGCAAAAAAAATATTTTTCCGTTGATCATTTTAAAATTGAAAAATATTCAGACAAAAATTTAAGAGAGATAAAAATTGAAAAGATATTGAGCGTAAATTTTAATGATTTTAGTACTGAAGTTGAAATTGAAACTAGCAGGAATTCTTTTAAATTAACTTTCTTTAGTAATGAAATGATGCTGAAATTTGTTTACAGGATTGAGCCGAATTTAATGTTAAAAAAAACCGAAAAGAAGCTAACTTCTACTCAAAGAATGATTCCTACTATCTTTATTTTTATTATAATACTTATAATTTCATTTTTATTTGGAGTCAGTCATAATTTAATATTACTTATTAGTTTAATATTTGTCATTTATAAAACTTATAAATTGTATGAAAATAGTAAAAATGTGAAATATACTAAAACTAAATAAAAGTCAGCCACCAACACTCGCTACAAGCAATTTGGGGAATAGGTTTAGTGGAAAGTTGATGTTGTATTTGGGATGATTTGGCAAGTCCGAATAATGGGCTTAATTTAGACCCAGACCTTCTGCAGTAGAGGGACGGTAATATTAAATATTAAATCAATCCCTAATCCGTAAATAATATTTTTGACTTGACGTAATACCCAGTAATAGTAATCTAAATTACGGTTTTTTCTATTTTAAAGAATTGTCACAAAGCACAACGGAATTACTACCTTTGTAGCAATGTTCAAAAAAGCGCCATGAAAACATTTTTTCTACATATTGCATTGGTATTCACCACTTTTGTTTTTTCTCAAAACGAGCAATTGGCGCAGGATTTTTTCAACAAAGGCGATTTTGACAAAGCAGCAATCAGCTATGAACAATTACTGGAATCCCAACCTTCAAATTCCTTTTATTTTCAACGATTGGTTGAATCTTACCAGCAATTGTCACAATTTGACAAAGCCGAAAAAAAGCTATTGCTGCGTTTAGAAAAATATAAAAAAGCCTTTATACTTGTAGAAATAGGTTACAATTACCAATTGAAAAAAGATTTGGTCAAAGCCAAAAATTTTTATGAACAAGCATTGGGCAAAATCAAAGAAAACCCTTTAGAAGTTTATCCTGTAGCTTCGATTTTCGAAAAAAAAGTATTGTTAGATTATGCGTTAAAAGCGTATCAAACTGCAACGAGTGTATCTCCAGAATATAATTTTGATTATCAAATTGCTATGTTGCACGGGCAACTAGGTAATACTGATTTAATGATTGATAAATTTTTGACAGAAGCTTACAATAAACCAGAAACTGCCGCAATGATTCAATACCAGTTGTCGCGCTACATGACCGAAAATGCGGAGGATACATTTAATTTATCTTTAAAAAAGGCATTGTTACTCAGAGCCCAGAAAACCCAAGATCTTTTTTGGAACCAGTATTTAAGTTGGTTTTTTGTACAACAAAAAGAATATTCAAAAGCATTTTTACAAGAAAAAGCAATTTACAAACGCAATCCGGAATCGTTGTCAAATATTGTCAACCTTTCGCAACTCGCCATTGAAGAAAAAGAACCAGAAACGGCTCAGGAGATACTTGCTTATGTTCTAGAAAACACCCAAGATATTGATTTAAAAATCCAAGCACATACTTTCTTGCTAAATTTAAAAATAGAAAAGGCAACCGAAAAAGAATATACAATCATCAATACCGAAATTGAGGCATTGATTAAAGAATTTGGCATCAATCCCTTTACTTTATCGCTTCAAATTTTGCAAGCACATTTTGTAACTTTTAATATGAAAAATCCAGAATTGGGTAAAAACATATTAAAAACTGCGTTACAATTGCCACTAAACAAATACGAAGAAGCAGATGCCAAGATGGAACTGGCTGATGTTTTTCTTTTTGAAGAAAAATTCAATCAAGCACTGATTAATTATTCTCAAATTGAAGAGGATCTAAAAAATGACGAAGTGGGCCATGTTGCCAGTTTAAAATCGGCCAAAACAAGTTATTTTAAAGGTGATTTCGACTGGGCTTTAAAACAATTTAAAACTTTAAAATCAGCATCGAGCCAGTTAATTGCAAACGATGCATTAGAACTTTTTTTGCTGATCAATGACAACACCATTGCTGATTCTACACAAACTGCTCTTAAGAAATTTGCACGCGGTGATTATTTTTTATACCAAAATAAAACGCAACAAGCACTAACCACTTTTTTAGAAATTTTAAAAGAAAGTAAAGGCAACGAAATTGAAAGCGTAACGTTGTACCGATTAGGAAAAACGTATGAAAAACTAAAGAATTACAATTTGGCTTTAAGCCAATACCAAAACATCATAGACAATCATAATGAAAGCATATACATTGATGAAGCTTTGTATTTTTCGGCCGAAATTTTTAATAAAGAACTCAAGGATGTAGAAAAAGCTAAGGCATTGTACGAAAAAATATTGTTTACTCACGAAGACAGTATTTATTTTATTGACGCTAGAAAAAAATTCCGACAGTTAAGAGGCGACACTAATTTGTAGATGTGTCATTACTGTTTTTTAAATCCGATACATAAAACCCAATAATTAAGATGATAATATACAACGTTACTATCAATATTCATGAAAGCGTTCATGACCAATGGTTGCAGTGGATGCAGCAAAAACACATTCCTGAAATTCTTGCTACTGGGAAATTCTCTGCCGCAAGGTTAGTAAAAGTATTGATCGAAGAAGAAATGGGCGGCACCACTTATTCTACACAATACACCACCGATAGTAAGGCAACTTTAGAAAAATATTACAATGAAGATGCACCTGCTTTTCGTCAAGAAGGATTGCAATTGTTTGGAGATAAAATGTTGGCTTTTAGAACAGAATTAGAAGTAATAAGTGAGCATTAGTAGCGCATTCGATTTTTAGAGGTTATGAAAACTCAAAAAAAAAATCTAACAATCTTATATTCGAAAAAGCGATAACAACATGGAAAAAGTAAAAGCCAAAAAACACCTAGGACAACACTTTCTTAAAGACGAAAGTATTGCAAAAGCCATTGCAGACACATTGAATCTAGAAGGTTACAATGATGTTTTAGAAATAGGACCAGGAATGGGCGTGCTCACAAAATACCTCTTAGAAAAATCAGTTAACACGTATGTAATTGAAATTGATACCGAATCGGTAACTTATCTCGATGAAAACTACCCAAAACTTAAAGATAAAATCATCTCAAAAGATTTTTTGAAATACAACATTAACGAAATTTTCGAAGGCAAGCAATTTGCCATAATAGGTAATTTTCCTTATAATATTTCGACCCAAATTGTTTTTAGAGCGCTCGAATACCGCAACCAAATCCCAGAATTTGCAGGTATGTTTCAAAAGGAAGTGGCCGAAAGAATTTGCGAAAAAAAGGGAACAAAAGCTTACGGAATTTTGTCCGTTTTAGTTCAAGCATTTTATGATGCAGAATATTTATTCACGGTTGACGAAAATGTTTTTATTCCGCCGCCTAAGGTAAAATCGGGCGTTTTGCGTTTGCGTCGTAAAGAAAGTTACACCTTGCCTTGCGGCGAAAAATTATTTTTCACAGTCGTAAAAACCGCATTCCAACAACGCAGAAAAACCTTGCGCAACAGTTTAAAAACCTTAAATTTGTCGGACGTTCTAAGAGAGGATGAAGTTTTTAATCTTCGTCCAGAACAACTTAATGTAGCGCAATTTATCGAACTGACCCAAAAAATAGAAGCCGATGGAGTTTAAAATCAGCAAAGAATTAATCACTGAATTAGAGCAACTTATTCAAAACAAAAACGACCACCAGTTGGAAGTTTTATTGAATGATTTACACCACGCAGATATTGCAGAAATTCTTGATGAGCTTGATTTTGATGAAGCGACATACATTTTTAAAGTTTTAGATTCCGAAAAAACAGCAGAAATTCTTCTTGAACTCGAGGATGATTTGCGAGAAAATATATTGAGCAGGCTTTCGCCAAAAGAGATTGCGGAAGAACTGGATGAATTAGAAACAAATGATGCTGCCGATATTATTGCAGAACTTTCAAAAGGCAGAAAAGAAGAAGTAATATCAGAACTGCTTGATGTTGAACATGCAAAAGATATTGTTGAGTTGTTGCGTTTTGACGAAGATACCGCAGGTGGAATTATGCACAAAGAGCTGGTAAAAGTCAACGAAAACTGGAACGTACTTACCTGTATCAAAGAAATGCGTATTCAAGCAGAACACATTTCAAGAGTACATTCTATTTATGTGGTCGACGATGAAGACAAATTAATAGGACGTTTGTCACTCAAAGATTTATTGACTACATCAGCCAGAACGCCAATTAGCCAAGTCTATATCAAAAAATTAAACTTTGTAAAAGTTGATACCGAAGATGTTGAGGTGGCCCGAATCATGCAAAAATACGATCTCGAAGCCATTCCTGTTGTTGATGAATTAGGAAGGCTGGTAGGCCGCATAACTATTGATGATATTGTAGATGTTATCAAAGAAGAAGCTGATAAAGATTACCAGTTAGCGGCAGGTATCTCACAAGATGTTGAGGCAGATGACAGCATTATTGAGCTTACAAAAGCGCGATTACCTTGGCTCGTTCTAGCACTTTTAGGTGGTTTTATAAGTGTTACGTTGTTAGAAACATTTCAAAACGCAATGACATTTCACAAACAATTGTTTTTCTTTATACCATTAATAGCTGCAATGGCTGGTAATGTAGGTGTGCAATCATCAGCTATTATTGTTCAAGGTTTAGCTAATAACACCATAACGGGTTCGCTTTGGAAACGATTAATTAAAGAAGTGAGTTTAAGTTTATTAAACGGTCTTATTCTAGGCACCATTTTACTTGTAGGGAGTAATTTACTACTTGGAGTTGGAATTTTGATAGGAATTACTATCACAGTTTCTTTGTTATCAGTAATTATAATCGCTTCATTAATAGGCACCTTTGTCCCATTGTTGTTAGATAAATATGGTGTAGATCCAGCGTTAGCAACGGGTCCGTTCATTACAACCAGTAACGATATTTGTGGAATATTGATTTATTTCTCAATAGCAAAACTTATTTTAGGGTTTTAATTTGGGCATTCCCTTTCAGGTCGCGCTTTTCGCTGTATCCACGCAAAAAAACATGGGATGCCGCTGCAATCGCTAATGCAAAACTCTAATTCCAGTTCAAAACCGTATTTTTGATTCAAATCCCACCTTATTATGTCAGCAAATACAAAACAACAATTGCCTCTTGATATAAAAATTCTTCATATTGACAGCAACCATCCTTTGCTTTTACAGCAATTACAAGACGCAGGATGCACCAATCATGAAGATTACACTTCTTCAAAAGAAAGTATTGCAACAAAAATTCATAACTACCACGGCATCGTAATTAGAAGCCGTTTTAAAATTGACAAATCCTTTATAGACAGAGCCACTAATTTACAATTCATTGCCAGAGTAGGCGCAGGGTTAGAAAGTATTGATTGTGACTATGCTAATAGTAAAAATATTAAGCTCATTGCAGCTCCAGAAGGCAATAAAAACGCCGTTGCCGAGCATACATTAGGATTATTATTGTCACTTTTTAACAACCTTAATAAGGCCGATAATGAAATCAAATCTGGGCAATGGCAGCGAGAAGGCAATCGTGGTCATGAGGTAGATGGTAAAACCATAGGTCTCGTAGGTTACGGCAATATGGGCAAATCGTTTGCTAAAAAACTTCGTGGTTTTGATGTTAATGTGCTTTGTTACGACATTCAAGAAAATGTAGGCGATGTTAATGCAAAACAAGTTTCACTTGAGGAGTTGCAACAAAAATCAGATATTGTAAGTTTGCACACACCTTGGACACCATTAACAGACAAGATGGTAAATGCAGATTTTATAAACAAATTTGCAAAACCTTTTTGGTTCATTAATACGGCTCGTGGCAATAGCGTAGTTACTTCTGATCTGGTGGAGGCGCTAAAATCCCAAAGGATTCTTGGTGCAGGACTGGATGTTTTAGAATATGAAAAACTATCATTTGAAAATTTATTTGTAGAAAATGGTATTCCTGCTGCATTTCAGTATTTGTTGGATGCCAAAAATGTATTGCTTTCGCCGCATATTGCGGGTTGGACATTTGAAAGTCATGAACGCTTGGCGCAAGTTATTGTTGATAAAATAAAAGCCCATTATTTTGGAGCAAATACATCTTCTGAAATTGAAAAAAAAGTAACAGGAATAGGCGGTGTATTTTTTAAATCTAAAAACCCGAAAGAATTAGTAGCTTGGTACGGCAAACATTTGGGTTTAAAAACCGATGCGTATGGATCTACTTTTTGGTGGAAAGACAATAACGGCAACGATTGTAGTACCCAATGGTCTCCATTTACTCAGGATACTACTTACTTTGAACCGAGCGAAAAGCAGTTTATGCAAAACTTTAGGGTGCATGATTTAGAGCTTTTATTGCAAAAATTATCTCAAGAAAACGTTACCATTGTTGGCGAAATGCAGGTTTTTGATTATGGGAAATTTGGCTGGATTCTAGATTTAGAAGGCAACAAAATTGAACTTTGGGAACCTAATGACAGGGCATTTTTGTAAGTTTATTTTTGTGTAAATAATCTAAAAAAAATCTAACGTTTGTTAAAATTTTATTATTTTTGAAAATAGGTTTACAAACCATTCTGAAATAGAATTTTTTGATAAACATAAATAATCTAAAATCTTTAAAAATGATTGACTGGTACAAAAAAGTAATGTTTGAAAATTATTCTAATTTTCAAGGTCGTGCAAGAAGAAGTGAATATTGGTATTTTGCACTTATGAATGCGCTTATAAGTTTAGTCATTATAATCCCGGGTATATTATTTTTGGTAGCTGATATACTAAGTTTAGGAATTACATTTGTTGTAATTTTTGGTTTATATCATTTAGCAACCATTATCCCAACTTTAGCTGTTGCAGCAAGGAGAATGCATGATATCAATAAAAGTGGTTGGTATTATTTTATACAGTTTATTCCTTTAATAGGCGGCATTTGGTTTTTGTTTCTATTGTTTACTGAAGGAGACAATGGTGCGAATAATTACGGAACAGATCCTAAGGATGAATTTGATGAAATAGAAGAAATAGGAATTATTGAAGAATCTTAATTTTGTAAAAATTTAACCCAATCAATAACAAACAAAAACCAAGCAAAATGAGTGAAAATGATTCGAATGTAGAAAACTGGAACAAACCATTGAGTACAATTCCAGAATTCAAGGTAGATCCAATAGTTGTATTAATCTTAGGTATCATAACTTGTAACTTATACTTAATTTATTGGAATATTAAAATGGCACAAGTGCTTAACGCTGTTTCCGAAAGAGAAGTGATATCACAACCTATTGCAATTTTTGCAGGCTGTTGTTATCCCGTAAATGTTTATTTCTTTTATTTAGCAGGAAAAGAAGCTTTACCGAATGTTTACAAAAGAGCTGGATCACCACAAAAAGACGACGCTATATTATTATTAGTTTTAGGATTTTTCTTTCCAATGGTAGCGGCAATGATTGTTCAAAGTGATATTAACAAGTTATACAATTAATAAAAAAGTAAAACGTAAAATTTACGGAATTATCGGTGCTTCAATAACACTGATTTTTCCGTTTTTTTTAACGTTTCAAAATAAGAAGAATCAATTAGAAACTGCACAGTCCTATTGTCCCTTTAAAATGGTTACTGGATTTCCTTGTCCAGGTTGTGGGATAACGAAATCGTTGGTTTATTTTTATGAAGGGAATTGGTATAAAAGTATATCTTATCATATTTTAGGTCCCTTTGTAGTGATTTTTAGTATTGTAACCATATTAGTTTTGATTACGGAATTGATTACAAAAAAAGAATATTTCAACAACCTTTTATACAACATGAAATTAGCCTATTTATTGGCTATTTTACTTGGAACCTACCATTTTATAAGATTGATTTACTTCATAAAAACAAACAATTTAGAGAGTGTTTTACAGGAGTCTATTTGGAAATAATTAATTAACTAAAATATTATCAAGCTGTATCGTAGTTGTGACAGCTGGTCCAGTTGTAATATTGGTTCCTGTATATTCAAAAACAAAATAACCATCACCAGTTACACCTGATGGAATATTGTAAATTCCAGCAGAAGCAAATGTAGTCGTATTTGCAGAAGGCAAAGCAAAACTAGTTGTAATATCAAATAAAGTAGCAGTGCTTATTTTATTACCAGGAATATAATTTGTAGTGCGATAAATTTTTAAACAAGACCCGTTGTAAAACTGAGCCCTTATTTGGAAAGTTAATGTACTGGCAGCTGAAAAGTCAGTAGGAATTAAAAAATAAGATTTGGTTTTTTCATAGTTTCCGCCAAAGGCCGACATTTCTAGATAATTTCCGGTTCTTACAACCCAGTTTTTTGTGCCTTCGGTATTTAAATTAAGATAGTTAGTAAAATTCCTTTGGTTGTTTGTAAAACTTTGGAACCCTTCATTTAATGTGCTCAAAAAGGTATATGTTCTCGGTGCATTTAATTTCAAGTCTTTTTCGCTTCGAATAATAAATTGGTAATCACTCCCATATTTAGTCATTACGCCTCTTATTTTTCCGCGTCCGCTAGGAACATTTTGAACTGCAAATAAGGAAAAACTGCTTACTCTTAAAAAACGGGAAGTTCCACCAGATACATCAACAATATTATGATTTGTTGCGCCTCCGCCTGAATCAATGTCATACAATGTTCTGGATAGCGAACTATCTGCAAATTGTACATTGTCAATTTCAACAAGTGTGTTCAAGTTGGTATTTGTAGCTGTTTGTGCTAACGTTAATGTTCTAACAAAACTATCCTCAGTAACTAAAGTTTCCGATGGGAAAAGGTGTTTATTCCACTCACTATTAGCAATTCTACCTATTTCGTTTTGGTATAAACCGCCTATTTGCATGGCATTATCTACCATGGCTGTATACAAACCTTTGAGTTTTATATATACTTTTCTACCTGGATTAAAGCCTTCGCCAAATGATTTTAAATCTACAGCAACGCTAAATCCTATTGGATTAGAACCATCCGTAGGAATAGTTTGTAGTGAAATAGAATTATAAAAATTGCCTGTTTCATCGCTAGATGTTACATAAGCTTCAATAATATCATCTGCAGTGTATTGCATAGCGGTTTGTGTTGCAACTGTTACAACCTCTGCAACTGTTTTAGTCGCAGTTAAATTATAAGTTGCAAATCCTTGTTCTGGAGTATCAAATTCATCATTTACACAACCAGTTAAAATAACCGAAAATAGGATTGTGGAGAAAAAGAATTTTAAGATTTTTGGTCTCATAATTTATTTTTTTTAGTAAAAAATACGAATATTGTCTATTTGATAAGTGCCTGTAAGGTTATTGTTTGTTCCTGATCCCTTTACTCTAAAAGCAAAATGCAATTTGCCGTTGTAGGCAGATAAATCAACAATTCCAGAAGGAATAAATAAATACCTTTCAGTTTCTGGAGTAGGAGTTACAATGGGTATGTTTATCCAGTCGGCTGATGTTATATTGTTGCCATCATAATTTGAAGCCACTAATAATTCTAATGTATTATCCCTTGAGCGCAAGAAATTTTGTGCTGATTGAAAAACCAACTTTTCGTTTTCCTGAGTATCCATATTTATTTCTGGAGAAACTAGCCATGCAACATTTACCGCTTGGGCGGAACCAAAAGAGCTGAATTCTGCGTAACCATTACCGCTAAATGATTGTTCAGACCAAATTTTTGTTCCTACTTCAGAAAAATTTGTCCATCCAGAGAGGTTAAAATCAGTGTCGTCTTCGGCATCATTAAAGTCCTCCTGAAAAAGAATTTTATTGGATGTAATTACAGAAAAATCATTATCCTTTGTACACGAAGTAATCATTAAGAGTACAGTTATTATTGCAAGAAAAGTATTTCTGGTACTAATTATCATACTTTTTTTAATTAAAAGTTAATGTATAAATTAACGAAATAAGTTCTTCCGTAGCCATAGAAGTATTTTGGGCCAAAAGAAGGTGTTCCGCTTGAAACATCTTGATTGAGTTCTCTAAAATTTGCATCACGAGCTTGCTCATATCCGCCTGTTTTATAAGTTACGTCAAGAACATTGTTCATACTTGCAAAAAAGCCAATAGTTTTGCCTTGTACACGCCATGATTTCCCCCCAGTTAAATTAACTAATGTAAAAGCATCGAATTTTTCTTGTTTTAATAATTCTCTCGCTCTTTCTGGGGTTGTTTCTGGAAAAGAAACTCCATTGCCAAAAGTAGGATCTACAAAAAAGTTCTGGGTTCTTGTTATAGGAGCAATATCAATATAATTGTTTGCAAGATAATTCACGTTAGCACCAATCCACCAGAATTTTGGGTCTCTGTATTCTAAACCTAAAGATGCTGCTTGTTGTGGTGTTCCAGATTGCTTGTAATTTTTTAAATTGGCTTTACCAAAACTTGCAACTGGATTTTGGTTCGTTACCGAAGCTTGTGAGTCAATATTATAAGAAATGTTAGGATTGCTGTCATAAGTAAATTCACCATAAGCAGCCGTAGCAGTTGCTTTTAATGTAGCAGTAATTGGATATTCTATTCCTAGTTCTACACCAATATTTTTTTTGTCTAATCCTGTAACAGTTTCGGCAACAAATGAGCTGGTTTCATTATCTGTAGCGGGATCGCCATCATCAATACCCACACCATCTGCAAAAAAGAAAGAGGATTCAGTCGCGTTTAGAATTTTTGAGAAATAAGCGGTAAGTCTTAATTTTAACTTGGGCGCTCTAATAATGTAACTGGCATCAGCACTTGTAATAGATTCGCTTTGCAAATCATTTGTAGTATTATTATTTATTCTTGCATTAGGAAAGCTATTTTTCATAGAAGGTGCTTTTGTTTGAAAAACCCCATTGATGTTAAATAAATTTTTTCCAGTCATTTTATAAATCAAACCGCCTTTGAAACCAAAGTTATCGAAAATAACTTTTTGGCTTTTGCCAAATGAATTTTCAGAATAATAACCATTTCTATACAAACCATCTCTTTGATATTGAGAACGTGTGTATGATTGTGCCATATAAAAATCGACCTTATTGTATGTAAATTTAAACTGTGTAAATGCATCGACAGTATTGGCTAGCATATTATAATTGTAGCCATACGTATCGCCTACTTTTACTTGCCTTTCTGGATTGTTCAAGTCAGATTGTTGTTGCGTTATGTTTTTGCCAAAGTTGTCTATGTCTTTGTAATAATTCCCGCCTAATAAATCTAAAAGTTCTTGAAAATTATTTGATTTCAATTTTCTAAAAGTTGCACCAGCATTCAATAAAATATTATCTGATAATTTTGAACTTAAAACACCATTTGCCGTAAACAATTGATCATCTGTTCGGTCTTCATAAAGTACATAATAACTACGTCCGTCAGCACTACTGCGGTTGAAATCATAGAGCTTGTTCCAGTTAATTTGTTTTTGAATAAAGAAATTTGCATTGGCCGCTGCAGCAATATTCTCTGGACTGTTTCCTATAAATTCATTAGTATCTGTATCATATTGCGAAGTAAAAAAACTTGGCAACGACCTGTAATATGTGGGGTCAGGACTGTTTACCCCTTGAAAATCAATACGGCTATTGGCTATGATTCCAGTTTGAAAAGCTAGGTTTGTATTGAGTTTAGTATTGTCATTTATTTTCCAGTAATGACTTAAAATAAATAAGGGTTCTTCAATATTTTTTTCTCTAGAATTTCTTTTTTTGCCGTTTTGATAACCCCAATATGAGTTGTATTTCACACCTGCAATATTTGTAACTTCTTGAGTGTTTGGAGAATTTTTACCCCTACTGTTTTGAGCATAAATTGATGTAAAATTCAAGCTGTGGTTGTCAGAAATCCATTTTTCTACACTTACAAAAAATGAATTTGCAGCATAATCTGTTCCTTCAAAATAACCTTCATTTGCCAAGCGTCTTCCGGCTGAGATGAGGTATGACCAACCATTTTTGTCCATAGCATGAGCATGAGTTGCCATCATCCTCCAGCTGTAATTTGTATTTGTACCCGAAAATGAAATTCTTGATCCAGGCCTGTAAAGTGATGCTCGTGTATTGATTTGTTGCGTTCCTAGAATGCCCCCAAAAGTATAATCTGAGGGTGCAGATCCGCTAGTAAACTCTTGATTTCGTGTTGCGTCGTTAAGTCCGCCCCAATTTCCCCATTGTGGCCTACCATCATAAATTTTATTCATGGTGATGCCATTAATCATGATAATTGCATTTTCATTATCTAAACCTCTCACTCTAAAACGAGCTTGACCCCAATTAAAAGCTGCCGATTGTTGAAAGGCGTCCCTACTTGCTTGAAGCAACCCTGATGTGCTCTCGGAACCGCTATTGTCATCACCCAGATCATTTTCTGTTATGGTAATAAGGCTTAGTTGTTGCTCTTCTGTTTGGTCTTCTTCAAGAATTATAGTGCCTAGGTCAAGATTTTGTCCGCTTGAAACTTCAACTGCAAGGATTTGTTGAGTATAACCTATACTTGTTATTTTTAAAAACTGATTCCCTAAACTAACATTTTCAATAATAAAAACACCCTCTACATTTGTTAATGCTGTTAAATTTGAATTTTGTATTGTGGCAATAACACTTTGCAATGGTCTTTGAGTTTTTGCATCAACAACTTTTCCTGTAATTGTTGGGTTTTGCTGAGACCAAACTAAAAACACTTGCATTATAAATAAAAAATTAAGTACAAGTTTTTTCATAAATAAAAATGTGGTTTGTTTTTTTTTAAGAATAATCATTTCTTAACGAGGCTAAAAGTAGACTTTAAATTAATATTATCTATTTTTACTCCCAAGATTATGTTAATCTTTACATTAAGTTAATATTCAATTTATGAGAATTAGAAATTTTATTAATTGTTTTTTTGCAACAATTTCAATCACCTTTTTAAACGCACAAGAAAAAAAATTTCAAGTTCATACAGTAGGTTTTTATAATCTTGAGAATGTTTACGATACCATAAATGACCCCAATACATTTGATGATGATTGGGTATATTCAAAAAAGTATTATAAAAAAAAAGTATCTAATATTGCTAAAGTATTATTTCAATTAGGAACTGGAGAAAACCCAAATTCTCCCACAATAATTGGACTTGCAGAAGTAGAAAACAGAAGCGTACTCGAAGATTTAATCAAAGATCCGCAATTAATCAATAGAGATTATGGCATCGTACATTTTGATTCGCCTGATAGAAGAGGTATAGACTGTGCATTTCTTTACCAAAAAAAGTTTTTTAAACCCACAAGCTATACTAACATTCCGTTAATGATTTTTGATAATGATTCAAAACCTTCAAAATCTTTAAAACCTGAAAAGGTTGATAATGATAATGCAGATGATAAGATTGAGGTTGATAAAATCACAAAAAGAATTTATACAAGAGATCAAATCCTTTTATCAGGTTTGCTCGATGGTGAAGAGATCCATTTCATAGTAAACCATTGGCCTTCTCGAAGAGGTGGCGAAGCTGTTAGTAGCCCTTTAAGAGAAAAAGCCGCTGCTCTAAATGTAAAAATTATTGATTCTCTACAAAAAATAAACCCCAATGCAAAAGTGATTACAATGGGCGATTTAAACGACGGACCATATAATAATAGTTTAAAAAAAGTTCTTAAAGCAAAAGCCAATAAAGCCGAAGTAAAGCCATTAGGCATGTATAACCCTATGGAAAACATGGCAAAGAAAGGAATAGGAACACTAGCCTACAGAGATGCTTGGGATATTTTTGACCAAATGATTTTAACCGAACCATTAATACGAGAAGATTACTCATCTTATCACTTCTGGAAAGCAGGCGTTTACAATAAACCTTTTATGATTCAAACAGAAGGGCAATACAAAGGCTACGGATTAAGAAATACTGCTACGATTCCTGGTTATAGCGATCATTTTCCAGTTTATTTGTATCTAATTAAACAAGTAAAATGATTTAAATTGTAAATTTACAATCCCAACTAATCCTATTATGAAAAAACACATCTTCATTATTTTACTTTTATTAAGTTTCAAATCTTTTTCTCAGGACACCATTACAACATCCGTAGCAAAAGATCATATTAATAAAATAGCAACCGTTGTAGGCAAAGTAGCTTCTTTCAAATTAGCTTCCGATGGTAGAAATATCAATTACATAAACATTGATAAACCTTTTCCTGACAATGTTTTCACAGTAGTAATCACAAATGCCCATCTTGACAAATTAGGACTAAATCTAGATGAAATAAAAAACAAAACCATTTATATTAAAGGCAAGGTTTCCGTTTATAAAAACGATGCCAATCAAGTACCACAAATTTTTAATCCAATAAGCATCTCGGTCAAAAAAGAGTAATTTATACATCAAATAGATCATGGCAATAATGAAACCTTTCAATCTTAACAAATGGATTGATGAAAACAAACATTTATTAAAACCACCAGTTGGCAACAAAAATATTTACGTCGATGCCCAGGATTATATTGTAATGATAGTTGCAGGTCCTAATGCTAGAAAAGACTACCACTACAACGAAACCGAAGAATTGTTTTACCAGCTCGAAGGCGAAATAACAGTTGTAATTCAAGAAGACGGTAAACGTAAAGAAATGAAAATGCAAGCTGGCGATATGTATTTACATCCAGCAAAAATACCACATTCACCAGTTCGTTCCGCTAATTCTATAGGATTAGTAATTGAAAGAAAGCGCGCTGGCAAAGGTTTTACCGATGGTTTACTGTGGCACTGTGACAATTGCAACCACAAACTGCACGAAGTTTTTTTTGAATTGCATGATATCGAAAAGGATTTTCTACCCCATTTCAAACATTTTTACAACTCAGAAACTTTGAGAACTTGTGATAATTGTGGCACAACAATGGAAAGCGATCCACGATTTATTGATAAAGACAAAGATTACGAATCATAATTTTTTCAGAAGCCAATCCAGCCATACATTTCAAGTTTTTTAATAGAAACACTATTTTTCTAAACCATAAAACGTGCTTCCGTTGGTCGCAGTTTTTTGCCAAGAAAAATTAGCATTTCTATTAAAAAAGCTTTCCATTTCTGTCTGGGCTAATGATCAATAATTCAAAATAAACCTTTATTTTTACCAAAATATAACAATTACAAACGAAATAGTTACAATGACAACAATAGCAAGTCAATTCGGTATGACCGAAGCCTTAGCACAACTGGGTGTAAAAGCAATAAATAATGGTACTTCAACAGGAATTAACCATTTTTCTAACGGAGCAATTCTAGAAAGTTTTTCACCAGTAGACGGACAATTAATAGCTGCTGTAAAAACTACTACTGCTGAAGATTATGAAAGAGTAATGCAATCTGCTGCCGAAGCTTTTAAAACTTTTAGAATCATGCCAGCACCTCAAAGAGGTGAAATTGTGCGCCAGTTTGGAGAAAAATTACGTAAAAATAAAGAGGCGCTTGGCAAGTTAGTTTCCTATGAAATGGGAAAATCATTACAAGAAGGTTACGGTGAAGTACAGGAAATGATTGATATATGTGACTTTGCTGTAGGTCTTTCGCGTCAATTGCACGGACTAACCATGCATTCAGAACGTCCCGGACACAGGATGTATGAGCAATACCACCCAATGGGAACTGTAGGAATCATTTCGGCATTCAATTTTCCAGTTGCGGTTTGGGCTTGGAACACAGCCTTGGCTTGGATCTGTGGCGATGTTTGCGTTTGGAAACCTTCTGAAAAAACGCCACTTTGTGGCATTGCTTGTCAAAATATAATTGCTGAGGTTATCAAAGAAAACAACCTTCCAGAAGGTATTTCTTGCCTAATAAATGGTGATTATAAAGTAGGCGAAATGATGACAAATGACAAACGTGTACCTTTAATATCAGCAACGGGTTCTACCAGAATGGGCAAAATTGTGGCACAAGCAGTTGCAGGTCGTTTAGGGAAATCATTATTAGAACTAGGCGGAAACAATGCTATTATTGTAACACCAGATGCAGATGTAAAAATGACCGTAATAGGTGCTGTTTTTGGCGCTGTAGGAACTGCGGGACAACGTTGTACATCAACCCGTAGATTGATAATTCATGAAAGTATTTATGACAAAGTAAAAGATGCTATTGTTTCGGCTTATGGCCAATTAAAAATAGGAAATCCTCTAGATCAAAACAACCATGTAGGACCGCTTATTGACAAACATGCGGTCGAAATGTACAATAATGCTTTGACACAAGTTGTAGCTCAAGGCGGAAAAATATTGGTTGAAGGCGGCGTACTTTCTGGCGAAGGTTATGAAAGTGGTTGTTATGTAAAACCAGCCATTGCAGAGGCGAACAATAGTTTTGAAATCGTTCAGCACGAAACTTTTGCACCAGTATTGTATTTATTAAGATATTCAGGAGAAGTAGAAAATGCTATTGAAGTTCAAAATGGCGTTGCTCAAGGATTATCATCAGCCATTATGACAAATAATTTGCGTGAGGCTGAAAGATTCCTCTCAGTAACAGGTTCAGATTGTGGTATTGCAAATGTAAATATAGGAACTTCTGGAGCAGAAATAGGTGGTGCCTTTGGTGGTGAAAAAGAAACTGGAGGAGGAAGAGAATCCGGCTCTGATGCTTGGAAAATCTACATGCGCAGACAAACCAATACGATTAACTACACTACAAGTTTACCGCTAGCACAAGGAATTAAATTTGATTTGTAAAACAAAAAATCTTTTAGAAACAAAAAAGACAATTGGAAATTTAATTTTCTAATTGTCTTTTTTTATTTTTTGAATGTAAGTATAATTTGTAAGTACCTAATAAAACCCCAGCAATTAATAATACCAATACACCAGAGTCTATTGATGCTCCCGGCGGAGGCTCTGGATTGGCAGGCATAGGCGGGTTAGGAGCAGCAATGCAAGCTGTTGCAAAAAACAACGTTGCATTAAGAAAAAATGATTTGTATCTATTTATCATATGTAGCAAAAATAGAAAAATATATCTATTGACAATATATTTTGAACATTAAATGTCTTAGAATTAACATTTACGAAAAATTAGAGCACTAAGTTTAAGAAATTTGTATTTAATTTTTTTTAAGCAACTAACTAAAAATAAGCCCTTAATTGCACATTGCCTATGTGTATTGCTTTGCTCGTTTCGCTTTTTCTGCCTTGATAATTAAGATTGATGTCTAAAAAGCCAGTCAATTTTTTTTGGATTAAAAACCGCCAAATTAAATTTTCTCCAGCCTGTAATCCCTCTAGCATTTGGTAAGCGACTGGCGATAATTCATTGCCTTTAAATTTATTTTGATACAAAGAAAATTCTCCATTTATTGTAAATTGTTTTTCGCTGGCATAATTAAAAGAAGTTCCCACTCGGTTTTGATTTAATGTTTCTAAATCTCCAATCTTGTTTTCTTTGTTTTGAAATTCATAAAACAAATCCCAACTTGCACTTTTAGAAAAGAGATAGGAAACTTTTGGCGCAAGCTGATGACCGTTCAATTCAAAATTTTTAGAACCATAATTTTCCGAAATATTCGTCGCAGCAATAGTTTTTGATATAAAACCAAACAACCATCTTTTTTGGTATAAATGACCGTATTGCAGCTGATGTGAAAGGTTTTTAGCTTCTTGCGATCCTACAGAAAGTTGGTTTTTTGTCCGACTCGAAATATAGGAATAGGTTACAGAATGCTTTTGTTTGCCTCGGTTGTAAAACAAACTGTTTCTAAAACTGGCATTCAAGCCTAATAAATTTTTATCGCTTGAGCTAAAAGGGTTAAAATTAAAATCACCGCCGTCTCTTACAATTTTTCTATCTGTTAAAAAAGAGGTTTGGTTATAAAAATAAGACAAAATCTTTTTATAACCCTTTTTATTTTGCCACTGGCTGGTGTTCAATGTGAGCGATTGTGAAAACTTGTTTTGATGCGTTTTTAAAAAAATCTGATTGGGTAAAAAGACACGAACATATTTAGCTTGATCACTAAACTGGGCTATTTCAAACTCTTCAAGTTCTTGAATTCTGTTTAAATTATAATCGTTCCAAGTGTAAATTCCTCTTCCTGGATCAACTTCAAGATAAGTAAATTCTTGTTGGGCGATGGTTCCAGAGGTGTTTTCATAAGCCGCAGAAACTTGAACCAATTGTTTAAAAAACTGATTATTATATAGCAATCTTGAATTTAAGGAAGGTTCATTAGGTCTCGTTGTATCTTCAAATTTTAAATTCCTGTAATTGATAAAAATTGCCAAATCACTTTTGTCGGTTTTTATCAATTTTGATTTTATATAATAGGAGTTCGATTGATTCACCCTTTCAAGCAAACCGTTTTGCAAACTATCATTAACACGGCTGAGATAACCCAGCTCCACATATACTTTTGTAGAATCGCCACGACCAATAAACGCACCATATTCGGTAAATTTTTGACTTAATGCAGTGAACTGATTGGTAGTTTTAATTTTTTCTTGATTGTTTTCTAATCTAAAAGTAGCGCCCAACCAGCTGCGTTTAAAATTGTAGCGGCTTTGCATTTGATTTCTTAAAAATTTTGAGGTTGCCATATCGCTATCACTTTGTAAATAACTTCCATCGTTCTCAAAATACCATTTTTTAAATTCAAAATCGACTGCTATTACTTGTCTGTCTCCTGAGAAACTTTCCGAGAAATCTAACTTTTCAAATTGATAAGTCAATAATCCTTTCTTAGGCAATTGCAATGAAATGCCAGTAATAAGCAAACTCTGATTGCCCTTAGGATTTGTTAAATTCCAGTCACGATCAAATTCTATGGTAAATAAACGTTCAATAGGTTTGAATTCTTTTTGTACAAATTGATAATTACCAATAAAATCGAGCTGCCACTTTTTAGAAAACAGCCTTTGTTTTATATTCATTTTTCCCGCTAAGCCATTATTGTCATCGTCATTTGTATTAGATAAAAGATTAAGATCGCTATTGCTCACCCCCATTTCAAAATCGAAATTTGTTTTTTCTGACGGATTGTATTTTCCTAAAATGGTAGCGATTTGTATTTTTGTTGGCGGTATTAATCTTGTTATAGGTTCATAATTACCTTGTAAAACCCCATTTACAGGTGCAATATATTCAAAAATTCTCCCAATAGCATTTGTATTAGTCAACCTATAATTTCCAGAATTATTTCCTGTTAAGGTAAACTTAACGTTGTACAAAACATCAGTTTCGGTAGTAGAATATTCAAAGATTTCTACTCCATTTACAAAGGTTTTTTTATAAAGAATTTTATTTTCAGAAAAGTTATCAATATAGGCCGAAGGCGCAACCATTGCGTTAGGATCGTCGCCAGCGTCAATTAAAACTTGTACTTGTTCTGTAGAAAGTGATTGTTGTAGTGGTTGGTTTTTCACGTCATTTTCAGAATACAAATAACCGCCAATACTCCATTTTTTTCTTTCATGAGTAGCTCCAGCATAAGTAACAAAGCGCGTATAGTTTCTTTCGGAATATTGGTATTCAATAGTGATACGCATTTCTGAAGTGATAGGAAATAGCGAAGCAAACACAATTTCTCCTGCATTGTAATCAATTGTATAATCATTACTTTCGCCACGTTTGAGTAATATTCCGTTTACAAAAACCCGTTCTGATCCCGAAATTACTAAAACATACAATTCTCCATTTTGACCTTTTAATTTATAAGGTCCTTGATTGCCTTCTTGTCCTATAAAATTACTTTTTGCATATTGCCCTCGAACCAGTGCAGCCGATGTAAAAACGGTTGTTTTCTTTTCAGGTTTACCGAGTTCAAACTGTGCGGCCAATCCTTGTACTTTTTTATTAAAATTTAAGAATCTGGATTTTCGGTTTTCTAGAAATAAATCGCCCGCGCGAATGTTCCATTTGTCTGAAAAAAGTTCGATGAAAATTTGGTCAAATTCGTCCAATTTTTGAGAATAGCCGCCTTGTTGTAGCGGAATATTACTGTCTTGTATAGAAGCTCGCAAGCTTACTTTATCGGATATTTTTCCTGTAATTTGAAGATCTAGCGCCGAGTTTACAACCGCATTTTGATTGTTGCCTATCGTAATGCCTCGCGTTATGCTTCCTGAAGTGTTGAGTCCATCAAACGGAACAAATTTTTTAATAGGATCTCTTTCTACTTTGTATAAATTACCGAGTCCCGCATTATTGTCAACAATAAGACTTTTATCATAAATCCTGTATTCTCTAGTAAGGTAATCAGGAAATTTTAAATAGTTTATTGTAATAGAATCATTTAAAACAGCACTGTTTTCATTAAAAATTAAAGTGCTTTTTTTAAAATCAATTTTATAATTCAATGAATCAATCTTATTGTTTTGAGCATCCAATAATTTAAAAAAAGCAGGATTGATACTCAAGCTGTCAAGTTTGATGGTATCTTTTGTAGCAACTATTTTTTTTGTGATGTATAACGATTTGTCTTCTTGGGCATGAAGCGCCGAGAAAAAGCCAATTAATATCAAAAAAAACAATTTTTTCAACATAAACTATATAACGTTATGTTGTCAAAAGTAGTGTATAAATTAAATATTTCTAAAATTGAGAAACAGCAATTAAACCATCTTGATAATCAAAAGATATTTTTAACGAAAATTAGTTTTCTCGAGTTACAATTTGCATTGTTTCACGACTGACTTGTTTGAGCAATACTTCTTTATTTTTTTCAACTGTTTGTGCCGCTTTGTCATCAAAATGCCTTATCGTAAAAAGCGATACATTTTCGTTATAAGCTACCTTGAATTTTTTTGAAAGTATATTTTTCAATTCATTGAAATTACCAAATTTATCCTCAATACAAACTGAAAAACTTATGGCAGAATTCTGAATCAAACTTACTTTCATTTTGTATTGATGAAAAAGACCAAAAATCTCACTTATATTTTCTTCCATTATAAAAGAAAAATCTATTGATGAAAGGGAAATCAACAATTGGTTTTTTTTGACAATAAAACAAGGCAATTGCGGTTCTAAATCTTCACCTTTTGAAACGCTGGTTCCTGGTAATTCCGGATTGATAAATGATTTTACAAACAACGGAATTTCTTTGCGTTGCAACGGCTGTAAAGTCTTAGGGTGAATCACTGTTGCGCCATAAAATGCAAGTTCAATGGCTTCGCGATATGAAATCTGGTTCAATAATCTGGCGTTTTCAAAATACCTTGGATCAGCATTCATCACGCCAGGGACGTCTTTCCAAATGGTCACACTTGCTGCATTAAGGCAATAAGCAAAGATTGCGGCTGTATAATCTGATCCTTCGCGACCTAACGTAGTGGTAAAATTATTTTCATCCGAACCCAAAAAACCTTGTGTGATGTTAAGAATTTTTCTTTTTACATTTTTAGAAATATTTTTTTGTGTCAAATCCCAATCTACTGTCGCATCGCGATAATTATTATCGGTTTTTATAAAATTGCGCACATCAATCCAGTGGGTTTTTATGTTCATGAAATTCATGTAGTGGCTCAAAATAGTAGTCGAAATCAATTCACCAAAGCTTACAATTTGGTCATAAACAAAATTGTAGTTAGGGGATTTATTTTGGCTTAAAAAATATTCAAGATCTGCAAAAAGTTTGTTGGTGTCTTTGAAAACAAAATGATTTTCGTCTTCAAAAAGATCCATTAAAATTTGATTGTGGTATTTTTTTACTTCTTGAACCGAAGATTGTAAAGCAGGTGATTTTTCAAAATAATGTTTGATTACTAACTCAAGTGCATTAGTTGTTTTACCCATAGCAGAAACAACTAGTAAAACATCTTCGTAACCTACTTTTTGTAAAACGCTATACACGTTTTTAATACCAGCAGCATCTTTAACCGATGCACCGCCAAATTTGAATATTCTCATTTTAATTTTAAATTTCAGTCCTAATTGTTTATCGGGATTGTATTTTAGATGTGTTAGATTGTAAAAATTCAGTAATGCCTTTCTCGTCCATTTGTGCAACGAGCCAGTCATCGAGTACTTTTGCGCCAGATTTTTTATAAAAATCTATAGCAGGAGTGTTCCAGTCAAGTACATTCCATTCTACTCTACGAACCCCGTCTTTTTTGCCCTGCGCCATAATTTCGGTATACAAAGCGAGGCCCAAACCTGTGCCGCGCATTGTATCAGTAACAATTAAGTCTTCAAGATGTATCGTTTTACCCTTCCAGGTAGAATAGCGGTAATAATACAAGGCCATACCTACAATTTCGCCTTTGAGTTCAGCAATAAAAGTGTTGAATAATGGGCTTTCGCCAAAACCATCGCGTTCTAAATCTGCTACAGTAACAACAACTGCATCAGGCTCTTTTTCAAATAACGCCAGCTCTTTTATCAGGTTCAAAACAGCTGGCATATCCTGAACAGTTCCTTTACGTATAATCATAGTATACTATTTTTTCTTTTTAACCGCTTTTTTTACGGGAGCTTTTGCTTTTACTTGTTTTACATATGGTTTGTATAAACCATCATCTTCGGCTCTTTTCTTAGCATTTTCGGCTCTTTCTTTTGGATCCGGATGGGAACTCATCATTTTATCAATAAAAGAACTTTCGGTTCCTTCACTCATTTTTGCCAAAATTGAAAAAGCAGATGCTACAGCATTTACATTGTATTTATTGCGTTTCATGAAATCATAAGAGTAGAGATCAGCTTCAGATTCTTGTTGTCGGCTGTGTTTGCTGTCAAGATATACACTTCCTAGTTTAGCAAGTTGTGTTTCGCTTAATTTTGCTACTTTATCAGATTGTGAAGCAACGCTTTCAATCACAAATTCTTTTTTGTAGGCTGCTTTTATCGCATCTCTAGAATCGTTATTTGCGATATGCCCTATTTCATGTCCTATTACAGCTAGGAGTTCATTATCATCCATTATATCCATCAGTCCAGAAAAAACTCGAACACTTCCGTCAGCAGTGGCAAACGCATTGACATCTTTTACAAGATATACCTTATAGTTAAGCGCCAATCCATTGTCGGCTTTATGCTTGCTAAAAATCTTGTCAAGTCTTAACATATATGGATCTTTTAATCCTGCAACTTTATTTTCTTTGTCCATTTTATCAACAGCTTCTTTTGAAATTGCTGCCGCTTCTTCATTAGAAAACGTAAAGGCTTTTAAACCCTTTCCTATTGCGCCCATGGCTTTGTCTCCAAGATTGATCTGGGAATTTGCAGTTAAAATCCCAAAAAAGATTGTTAAAAGTCCCGTGATAATAGATTTTGTCTTCATAGTCGTTTGGTTTTAAATTTACATTTTCAAATATAAAACAACTTTTGTTTGCTTTATTATTTCCTTTACGGAAGTTGGGTTAATAAATTGGTCCAAATATACAAATACACCAAAGTATCTAATAAAAATCATTTCAATTTCACAAAAAAACCGATATTTGTTCACAAATAACTACAACGATTTTGCAATGGAAGAACGCAACAAAACACTTGGCGAATTTATTATTGAAAACCAAAATGCTTTTCAATATTCATCAGGAGAATTATCTAGAATTATAAATTCAATTAGGCTGGCCGCAAAAGTGGTCAATTACAAAGTCAATAAAGCAGGTCTTGTTGATATTGTGGGCGCCGCTGGAGAACAAAACATACAAGGAGAAGACCAACAGAAACTGGATGTTTATGCCAATGAAGTTTTTATACAAACATTAATAAATCGAGAAATCGTATGCGGTATAGCATCAGAAGAAAATGACGATTTTATAACTGTTGAAGGCTCAGACAGCAGTCATAATAATAAATATGTAGTTTTAATGGATCCGCTTGACGGCTCGTCTAATATTGATGTAAATGTTTCGGTAGGAACAATTTTTTCGGTTTATCGCAGAATAACTCCAGTAGGAACACCCGTTACAATCGAAGACTTTTTACAGCCAGGAATCAATCAAGTGGCGGCGGGTTACGTTATTTATGGGACTTCGACCATGCTAGTTTACACAACAGGCCATGGTGTAAATGGCTTTACGCTGAATCCAGCAATAGGTACTTTCTATCTTTCGCATCCTAATATGAAATTCTCAAAGGACGGAAATATTTATTCTATCAATGAAGGTAATTATGTCCATTTTCCGCAAGGTGTAAAAGACTATATTAAATATTGCCAGTTAGAAGAAGAAGACAGACCGTACACTTCAAGATATATAGGAAGTTTGGTTTCAGACATTCACAGGAACATGATCAAAGGCGGTATTTATATTTATCCAACAAGTTCAAAAGCACCAAAAGGGAAATTACGATTGCTCTACGAATGCAATCCTATGGCGTTTATTGTAGAACAAGCTGGCGGAAAAGCCTCAAATGGTTTTGAGAGAATTATGGAATTATTGCCTACAGAACTTCATGAGAGAGTGCCATTTTTTTGCGGAAGTTTAAATATGGTTGAAAAAGCAGAAGATTTCATGATGAAAGCTCAACTCAGCAAGTATTAGTAATAAAAAAAGCTTTCGAAAATAAATAACGGAAGCTTTTTGAACCAGGTTCAAGTATGAAATGAAGACCAAGTTATTATTTGTTCATGTGTTGCATTTCAAATATAAAAGTATCCAAGTCTACTTCTAGGACTAATAATGACAACGCTTTGTCAACAATATAATGCACATTACTTGGTGTAAAACCCAGCGCAGTTGCAAAACGGCTTAAAATTTCTTTTTGTTTTGGTCCTAAAACATGATCTGCATAAACCATTCTTGATAAATCATACAAACGCTCTAATCTTTGTGTATGTAAATAAGGAGGATTTACAGGATATTTTGTAGGGTTTGCAAGAATTTCAGCATATTCTTCTTGAGAAATTTCTAATTGGTGTGCCAGTTTGTCTAAAAAAGAACGTTCCTCTTCGCTCAAATGACCATTTTCCATCGCTACTCTTACAATAGAAGAAAAATGTCCTTTGTTTCTGTTTTTAAATCCGCTATCAAATAAATCTGAAAATGACATAGTTATTGGTTTATATTTTTGCAAAGGTAATTCTATTTGAATTTTAATTAAAGATAATTTTCAAAGTTTTTTCTATAAAAAAATTATTTTTTTAAGGGTGTTTTAGCAACTGATTAAGAAGGTATTTTATACATTTAAAAAAATAAATTGTAAGTTTGACAGTCAATTTCAAAAAATAAACAATGTCGGATTTCTGGATATATTTTCAAATAGGTTTAAGGCATGTGCTAGACATTAAAGCGTATGATCATGTTTTATTTCTTATTGCATTAACTGTTCCTTATGCTTTTAAAGATTGGAAAAGAGTATTGGTATTAGTATCCATTTTTACTATTGGTCATACTTTAGCTTTGATGCTTTCGGTTTATGGAATTGTAATTATAAATGCAAGTTGGATAGAATTTTTGATTCCGATAACGATTCTAATAACCGCGATCTTCAATTTATTTACAGCAGGGAAATCTTCTAAAAACGAAAGTATAGGCATTATAGGTTTTATCACTTTGTTTTTTGGAATTATTCACGGTTTGGGGTTTTCAAATTATTTTAAATCGATCCTTAGCGGAAGCGCAACCGATAAATTATTGCCTACATTAGAATTTGCATTAGGTATTGAAGCCGCACAAATTATTGTAGTTGTAGTTGTTCTGATCCTTTCATTTGCGGTGCAAACTTTGTTTAGATTTTCAAAAAGAGATTGGACGTTAGTCATGTCATCCTTTGTAATAGGAGTAGTTTTACCCATGCTTATAGAAAGTGAAATTTGGACCAAAAGATAACATGGAGTTAAAAAAATTAAATAAATACGACAAAGCTTATCTTAGAATTGCAAAGGAGTGGAGTCTTTTGTCATATTGCAAACGCAAGCAAGTAGGCGCAATAATTGTAAAAGACAGAATGATAATTTCTGATGGATACAATGGAACACCATCAGGCTTTGAAAATTGTTGCGAAGATGAAGAAGGTTTAACGCGTTGGGATGTTTTGCATGCAGAAGCCAATGCGATTTTAAAAGTAGCGCGCTCTACCCAATCTTGTGAAGGTGCAACATTGTATATTACCTTATCTCCGTGCAAAGAATGCAGCAAATTAATACACCAATCGGGTATAAAAAGAGTGGTGTATCAAAACGGATACAGAGATGATTCTGGACTTCAGTTTCTTGTTAAAGCAGGGATTGAAGTAGTGCAAATTGCAATTTTAGAATAACATGAAAGAGAACAAAAAATATTTTCCGTTACTTATTTTTACCACACTTGCAGTAGGTATTGCATTAGGAACAATGCTTAATTTTCCTGTAACCGAAAATAATTTTTCTTCAAACAACCATAAAAACAAACTCAATAAACTAATAAATTTTATTGACAACGAGTACATTGACAACGTTAACACAGACTCGATTGTAGACCTTACCGTTACTAATATTTTAGACAAACTAGACCCGCATTCCGTTTATATTGCTAAGAACGAAATGGAATCGGTTGCCCAAAGTATGAAAGGTGATTTTGTAGGTATTGGGGTTAATTTTTATATGTACAATGACACTTTAGCGATTATAAAACCGGTGGCAAAAGGACCTTCAGAAATTGCAGGACTTCAATCTGGAGACAGAATTTTGTTTGCAGATGGTTACAAACTATTTGGTCGCAAATTACCATCAGATAGTATTTTTTCTAAATTAAAAGGTACAGTAGGTTCGCAAATACAATTGACAGTTTACAGAAAAAGTGCAGGTAAAAAATTAAAATTTACCGTAGAACGAAATGTTGTAGCTCTTAAAAGTGTTGATATAGGTTTAATGGTTGATAGAACCACAGGATATATAAAAATCAACCGATTTGCAGAAACCACCTATACTGAATTTGAAAAAGAATTGCTACAACTCAAAAAATTGGGTGCAAAAACCATGATTATTGATTTGCGCAACAATGGCGGTGGTTATCTTGAAAAAGCAGTTGAAATTGCAGATGATTTTCTTAAAAAAGGGCAATTAATCGTTTTCACAAAAAATAAAAAAGGCAGTATAGATAAAACTTACGCAACCGAAAATGGTAGTTTTGAAACTGGAAACATATATGTTTTAATCAATGAAAACTCAGCTTCAGCGAGCGAAATTTTAGCAGGTGCTTTGCAAGATAATGACAGGGCTACAATTGTAGGTCGCAGGTCTTTTGGTAAAGGGTTGGTGCAACGAGAAATGAATTTTGGAGACGGCTCTGCTGTAAGATTGACCATTGCCCGTTATTTTACGCCTACTGGTCGCTCTATTCAAAAATCTTATAAAAAAGGCAATCAGGAATATTTCAAAGATTTTGACAAGCGTTTTGAAAATGGTGAATTGTACAAAAAAGACAGTATCAAAATTGCAGATACACTTAAGTTTAAAACGCCAAAAGGCAAAATTGTGTATGGCGGTGGCGGCATAGTTCCAGATATTTTTGTACCACTTGAGGTAGAACATGGCAATGAAAACCTAGAATATCTTTTGCAATCTGGGGTTTTAGGTCATTATGTTTTTGAACAGCTTGACAAAAACAGAGCAAATTTTAAAAGTTTGACTTTCCCGGAGTTTTTATCAAAAATGGAAAAAACCGATTTATATTTTAATAATTTTCAAAATTATATACTAAAAGGAGGAATGTCTCTTCAGCTTAACCGCAGCAAAGAATTAGTGAAACGTTATATAATGGCAGAATTTGCAAGCCAATTGTATGGTGAAGAAAAATATTTTGAAATTATCTTGAAGGATGATGTTATGATAAAGGCAGTAATTAAAAAATAATCTTTTTTATTTTTTTACAGCATCATGACTTTGAGACGAAACGCCATTGTTCCATAAAGTAAGAATATCTGTTGCTACAGCAGCTCCACTACCTGCTGCAATAGCCAGTTGGCTTCTCCATCCTGCAAGGGTTCCAGCTACATAAATGCCATCAGCTACTTTATGATCTTCATTCTTTAATTGGATTCTTTGCTTTTCAGCCAATGCTTTTTTGTGATCTTCAACATAGTGCATCAAACCGTCAATTGCAAAAGTATTAGCATATCCTATAGCTACAACAATATTTTTTGAAGCGTAAGTTCCTTTATTTGTAACGACTGTAAATTCCGGAAAATCTCCTTGAATTGCTACTACTTTTTCATTGGGAATTTGTGCAACATGAGGATAATTTAAAGTGAGTTGTTGTGTGCTTTCCATAAGTAATTCAGCACCAAGTTTTCCACTTTGAATTCCGTAAGCGTTATTAAAGACTGCTTCTTGTAGCGAAGATGTTTTTTGATGTGTAAAAATGCCGACTTTCTTATCAATTACAAATGGTTTGTTTTTGGCAGAGCCTAAAACTAAACCACAAGAAATCCCAGCTACACCACCTCCTATTATTAAAACATCAAACATTTGTTATTGGTTCTTTGTTTTTTCTGCAATCATTTTAGACATTCTAAAGATCAATAGAATAAATACAGCACAAAAAGAAGCTGTAATTCCTATTAAACCAACCAAACTATCACCCTCAAATAAGTTGTGGTAATCAAGAAGTGTAATGTTAAAAATAATCAAGCCCAAAGCGAGAATTATTAGTATTAATGTAAATGCTTTCATTTTTAAATAGAATTTTTAGTAAAAATAAAAAATTTTAGCCTAAACAAACAATCCTTTAACATTAGCCGCAAATAATTTAACAGCTATTGCTAAGAGTACTACCCCAAAGGTTTTTCTAACTACACCCAATCCATTTTCGCCTAATAATTTTTCTATTTTTGAAGAAGATTTTAAAACCGCATACACCAAAAAAATATTAAGTACAATAGCAATGACAATATTTATAGTATGATACTGCGCTTTTAATGATAACAGAGTAGTCATTGTTCCTGCGCCTGCAATTAATGGAAATGCCAGCGGAACAATAGAAGCAGAGCTTGCTTCTTCATCGCGATATAAGCGGATGCCTAGAATCATTTCTAGCGCTAAAAAAAACAAAACAAAGGATCCAGCAACAGCAAATGAATTGACATCGATGCCTATAAGTTTGAGAAATTCTTCCCCAACAAATAGAAAAACCAACATAATAATGCCAGCAACCACAGAGGCTTTTTCGGATTCAATATGTCCGTGTTTGGTTCTCAAATCTACAATTATAGGAATTGATCCTACAATATCAATTACTGCAAAAAGAACCATGCCTACAGTAATAATTTCTCTAATATCTAAATCCATAATTTGCTGTTTGTCAATTTGTAAAATTATTATTTTAACAATTCCATTTGCAGTAATAACTGTTAAATTTTTAACACCATTTAATTACACATATTTAGGAATAAAAATTCAGGTTTTAATTTCCTTTACTGTAGCACTTGATAGTTTTTTAATAAAAACCAAATTTATATCAAGAATTGAGTTTTGCAAAGTATCTTTGCCACATGTTTCAACTAGGAAAAACCATTGTGTCCGAGGACATTTTAGAAAAAGAATTTGTTTGTAATCTTTCAGCTTGCAAAGGAGCTTGCTGTGTCGATGGTGATGCTGGAGCACCGCTGAGTTTAGAAGAAACAAAAATTCTGGAAAGTATTTACCCAAAAGTGAAACCATTTTTACGAAAAGAAGGTATTGCGGCGATTGAAGCTCAAGGAACTTGGGTCACAGGTACTGATAGTGATCTGGAAACGCCACTTATTGACAATAAGGATTGTTCTTATGTTATTTTTGATGGAAAAACTGCACTTTGTGGCATAGAACAAGCTTACAATCAAGGCGTAATTGACTGGAAAAAACCAGTTTCTTGCCATTTGTATCCTATAAGAGTTAAGGATTTTACAGAATTTGCAGCTGTAAATTATGACAAATGGGAAATTTGTGATGACGCATGTTCATTAGGAAAAGAACTTGAAGTGCCAGTTTATAAATTTGTAAAAGAAGCTTTGATTCGTCGTTTTGGTGAAGATTGGTATCTCGAATTAGAAAAAGTAGCGCAGGATATGAAAAAATAAATTGTATAAATATTTAACAATAATAAAAGCCAATAAATTATTTATTGGTTTTTTTGCTTTAAAACCCTTTGATAAGATAAATAAAAAGCTTTTGCTCTCAAAATCTTTACTTTAGATATTTTTCATTAATTTTAATTCCTACAAATCAATTAATTCAATCAAAATGAAAAAAGTAATTTTAATGTGTTTTTTATTGCTCTTCGTTTCAACAACATTTGGACAAACAACCACAAAGACTAAAGCAGCAACTGAAAAAGCAGCAAAAGCAAAAGCTGAAGAAGCTAAAGCAAAAAAAGAAGCGATTGCCGATGAAAAAAAGGGTAAGGCCAAAGAAGCAAAAGCGGCTGAAACCAAAGCCAAAAAAGAAGCCGTAACGGCAGAAAAGAAAGCCCAAGCTGCTGCGGACAAAAAGGCAAAAGCTACCGAAGCAAAATCTAAATCTAAGACTACCGAAACCAAAGCTAAAAAAGAAGCCGTAGTTGCAGACAAAAAAGTAAAGGAAGCGAAAGAAAAGTCATCGGAGGCTAAAACTTCGGCCACAAAAGCCAAAAAAGAAGCTACAAAAGCAGAAAGTAAAGCAAAAAACGCAGCTGTAAAATCTCCTGCTGTTTCAAAAAGTGAAACTACTAAAGCCAAAGCAAAAGCCAAAAAAACAGCTGCTCAAGTAAAACAAGAAAAAGAGGATTTAAAAGAAACCGCAATATCAAAAGCTGCAGAGAAAAAAGTAGCCGACAAAGCAACAGGTACTTATAACGGTAAAAAAGTATTTACAGGGCCAAGAGGCGGTAGGTATTATATCAATTCAAACGGAAACAAAACATACATACAAGAAGATAAATAATTATATAAAATAAATTTTTAAACAAGCCATTTTTCATATCGAAAAATGGCTTGTTTATTTATGATAGCATTAAATCACGCTTCCTTAAAAAGTTAAATTATTTGCACAAACTAAGTTCGAAACTCCCTTTGTTTAATGGGTTTGGATGAAATTTTATTTTTTTAATTATTTGTAAATCAGATTTTTATAAAAATGCTTAAAAAATATCAAAAATTTTATTTTGTTAAAAACTACATTCAATTGTGAATAAGTTTGGCTTTTAAAAACCATAAGAATTCACAACCTTTGTAATCGCCCTTAAACAAAAATAATTTTTCGGTAATACAATTAAAGTCAAGATAAAATGTCAGCAATAGAACCAATTTTACAAGAAAACAAAAACAGATTTGTGATTTTTCCAATCAAGCACCATGACATCTGGGAATGGTATAAAAAAATGGAAGCCAGTTTTTGGACTGCTGAAGAAATTGACCTATCACAAGATTTGAATGACTGGAATAATAAGTTGAGTAATGATGAAAAATATTTTATCAAGCACATACTTGCGTTTTTTGCGGCTTCTGACGGTATTGTTAATGAAAATTTAGCTGAGAATTTTGTTAACGAAGTTCAGTATGCAGAAGCCAAGTTTTTCTACGGATTTCAAATCATGATGGAAAATATTCATAGCGAAACGTATTCGTTATTGATTGATACTTACGTTAAAGACGAAACAGAAAAAGATCAATTGTTTAACGCACTAGAAGTTTTTCCAGCAATAAAGAAAAAAGCCGATTGGGCTTTAAAATGGATAGATTCTGATTCTTTCGCAGAAAGATTAATTGCGTTTGCAGCTGTTGAAGGTATCTTTTTCTCGGGCGCTTTTTGTTCTATTTATTGGTTAAAAAAACGTGGATTAATGCCAGGATTGACCTTTTCTAACGAATTAATTTCTCGTGACGAAGGTGTGCATTGTGACTTTGCGGTGCATTTACACAACCACCATTTAGTAAATAAAGTCCCAAAAGAACGCATCAGAACCATTATTGTTGATGCCTTAAATATTGAAAGAGAGTTTATTACAGAATCACTACCTGTTTCTTTAATAGGAATGAACGCAGGATTAATGACCCAGTATTTAGAATTTGTTGCAGACAGATTGCTGGTAGAATTAGGTTGCGAAAGAGAATATAATACTGCCAATCCGTTTGATTTCATGGACATGATTTCGCTTCAAGGAAAAACGAACTTCTTTGAGAAAAAAGTAGCAGAATATCAAAAAGCAGGAGTTATGAATACAGATAGTGAAGCCCAAAAAATCACTTTTGACGCTGATTTCTAGAAAATCCAGTTTGGCCTAAGCCAAATTTTTCTGGATAACTAAAATATTTTAGTCCGAATATTAGCGAAAACTCCCCATTTTTCGCTTTATAATTATGGCCAATAGCTCAGGTAGTTGGTTTTCAAAAAATAAAATTTCAATTTTTTTAGATTCCTTTGTTAGGTAATCTACAATGTATAATATTTTAAATCTAAAAGTATGGATGTAGTAAAAAGAGACGGCCACAAAGAGCCAGTAATGTTTGATAAGATTACCGATAGAATTAAAAAATTGTGTTATGGACTAAACGATCTTGTGGATCCAGTAAAGGTGGCCATGCGCGTTATCGAAGGTTTGTATGATGGCGTTTCAACGTCAGAGTTAGACAATCTTGCTGCCGAAACTGCAGCTTCGATGACTATTGCACATCCTGATTACGCACAGCTTGCTGCTAGAATTGCGATTTCAAACTTGCATAAAAATACAACCAAATCTTTTTCGGAAACGATGAACGAAATGTTTCATTACGTCAATCCGAGAACCAATCAAGCATCACCACTTCTAGCCGAAGATGTGCATCAGGTTATTATGGAAAATGCGGAGTTTTTAGATTCTCATATCATTTATAATCGTGATTTTAATTACGATTATTTTGGGTTTAAAACATTAGAGCGCTCTTATTTGCTAAAAATAAACGGCAAAATCGTAGAGCGCCCGCAACACATGTTAATGCGTGTTTCTGTAGGGATTCACCTTAACGATTTGGCTTCTGTAATAGAAACTTATGACTTGATGTCGAAAAAGTTCTTTACACATGCAACGCCTACATTATTTAATGCAGGAACACCTAAGCCGCAAATGTCTTCTTGTTTTCTATTGGCTATGCAGGACGATAGTATTGACGGCATTTATGACACGTTGAAACAAACGGCTAAAATTTCGCAATCGGCTGGAGGAATTGGGCTTTCTATTCACAACGTTCGTGCTACAGGAAGTTATATTCGTGGCACCAACGGAACATCTAACGGAATTGTTCCGATGCTAAGGGTTTTTAACGATACGGCTCGTTATGTAGATCAAGGTGGAGGAAAACGCAAAGGAAGTTTTGCCATTTATATAGAAACTTGGCATGCTGATATTTTTGAATTCTTAGATTTGAAAAAGAATACAGGAAAAGAAGAAATGCGTGCAAGAGACTTGTTTTTTGCAATGTGGACCTCGGATCTATTTATGAAACGCGTTCAAGAGGACAGTTACTGGACATTAATGTGTCCTAACGAATGTCCTGGTTTGTACGATGTTCATGGAGAAGAGTTTGAAGCCATGTATATTGACTATGAGAAACGAGGAAAAGGTAGAAAAACCATCAAAGCACATGAATTATGGGAAAAAATTCTGGAATCACAAATTGAAACTGGAACGCCATACATGTTGTATAAAGACGCAGCAAACCGCAAATCGAACCAAAAAAATCTTGGAACCATTCGTTCATCGAATTTGTGTACGGAGATTATGGAATTTACATCGAAAGATGAAATTGCAGTTTGTAACTTGGCTTCTTTATCGTTACCAATGTTTGTGGAAAACGGAAAATTCAACCACGATTTATTGTTTACCGTAACAAAACGCGTAACCAGAAACTTAAATAAAGTAATTGATAGGAATTATTATCCTGTAAAAGAAGGCGAAAATTCTAACAAACGCCACCGTCCTATTGGTCTTGGCGTGCAAGGTTTGGCAGATGCATTCATCATGTTGCGCATGCCGTTTACAAGTGACGAAGCAAAAACATTAAACCAAGAAATTTTTGAAACGTTGTATTTTGCAGCCGTAACCGCATCTATGGAAATGGCTAAGGAAGAAGGTCCGTATTCAAGCTTTGCAGGTTCACCTATTTCGCAAGGAGAATTCCAACACAACCTTTGGAACATTAAAGACGAAGAACTTTCTGGTCGTTGGGATTGGGCTAGCTTGCGTAAAGAAGTTATGGAACACGGTGTTAGAAATTCGCTTTTGGTTGCGCCAATGCCTACAGCTTCAACATCTCAGATTTTAGGAAATAACGAAGCGTTCGAACCCTATACTTCTAATATTTACACACGCCGTGTGTTGTCTGGAGAGTTTATTGTGGTGAACAAACATTTACTAGAGGATTTGGTAAAATTAGGACTTTGGACAGAAGATTTAAAGCAAGAATTAATGCGTGAAAATGGTTCTGTGCAAAACTTAAACATTCCTCAGGATTTAAAAGAACTGTACAAAACGGTTTGGGAAATGTCTATGAAAGACATTATCGATATGAGCCGCCACAGAGGTTACTTTGTAGACCAATCGCAGTCGTTAAACTTGTTCATGCAAAATGCAAATTATGCAAAACTTACCTCAATGCATTTTTATGCATGGCAATCAGGATTAAAAACCGGAATGTATTATTTGAGAACAAAAGCAGCTGTTGATGCAATAAAATTCACCTTGAACAACGACAAAAAAGCAGAACCTATTTTAGTAGAAGCCGAAGTTGCACAAGAATCAATTGCCGCAGATGAGTTCAAAGCCATGCTTGAAAAGGCAAAAAACGCAGAGCCAGATGATTGTGAAATGTGTGGGTCATAATAAGACAAAATATTAAATAAAGAATAAAAAAGCAGTTACTGTAATGGTAACTGCTTTTTTAAATACTAATAAATATGGAAAGCAAAGAATTTGATGTAACGGATGATATCTTAGCAACTAAAGGGCAACGTTTTGCTAATTATATTATAGATTGGATTGTTCAGTATATTTTAATTCTTGTATTGGGGTTTGCATTAGCCCTTTTTGCAGAACTCACCGGAAATCAATCAATCCTAGACTGGTTAGCAAACATTAGTAAATTAGAGGATTATTTGATTACTTTTTTAGTACTAATAATTTATTATTCAACAATAGAAATCTTAACTTCACGATCAATAGGTAAATTTATTACAAACACAATTGTAGTAACAGAAAATGGAACCAAGCCAGAAAAACACACAATAATAAAAAGATCTTTGTCTCGAATAGTCCCGTTTGATGCCCTTTCATTTATTGGAGAAACTTCAAGAGGTTGGCATGACTCATGGACGGACACTTATGTGGTGAAGAAAGGTGCATTAGATTCAAAAATGAAACTTTTTTATGATTTTGAAGAAATAGGTAAAGAGCAAGAATAGTTTTTGACAAGATATGGAAATTAAAGAGTTTAAAATACCGCAGTATATTTTGGCATCTAAAAATTCTAGATTATTAAATTTTATACTTGATTATGTCATAATCAACATTATTACTTTTATAATTATTTATTTTTTAGATTTTATATTTTACTCAAACAAAACAGGAATTAATTATTGGTATAATCAAATGAGTAGAATAGAAAAGTACTTATTCTGGGCATTGATTTCATTTATTTATTATACTCTCACTGAAATTTTATTGTCTCGCTCAATTGCAAAATACTTTACAAAAACAATTGTAGTCACAGAAAATGGAATAAAGCCCAAATTGGTAAACATTTTAGCTAGAAGTGCTTTAAGACTAGTCCCATTTGAAAGCTTTACATTTTTACAAGGAAGAGAATTGGGATTGCATGACAAAAATTCAAAAACATTTGTTGTAAAAACAGAAAAATTAAATCAAATTTTAAAAACTTTAGACACCTAATACAAAATGCTAAAATTAGTTAGAACCACATCAAGTAATCAAGATTTTCAAGACTTGATTGTATTGTTAGACC
Source organism: Bacteroidota bacterium (assembly GCA_031413015.1). GTDB lineage: Bacteria > Bacteroidota > Bacteroidia > Flavobacteriales > Flavobacteriaceae > Flavobacterium. The sequence goes on from JANOEE010000015.1 coordinate 441,573, forward strand.
AAGTTTTAGTAATTGCCGATGGTGATGAGCATGCATTTTTTGCACAATACAATAAAGTAGATACTATTAATAACGTGGTTGTTTGTTATGAAAATAAAATAGCTGTGGGTTGCGGCGCTTTCAAAAAACACAATGATGAAACAGTTGAAATAAAAAGAATGTTTGTGCATCCTGATTATAGAGGTAAAGGAGTTGCGTCATTTATTCTAAAAGAATTAGAACTTTGGGCAACCGAATTGCATTATTCAGAATCTATTTTAGAAACAGGAATCAAACTTCAAAACGCCATTGCCTTGTATAAAAAATCTGGTTATGCAATCTCCGAAAATTATGGGCAGTACATAGGCATTGAAAATAGTGTTTGCATGAAAAAAATCATCAAATAAAATGTATTTTAAAACTATTTCTTTAATTTTATACGATGGAAATCAAAAATTTAAACAAAATAAGTACTGCTGAAAAAATTGTTTTAGCAGAACAGTTGTGGGATAGTGTTTCAAAAAAAGAAATAGAAATTTCATCTGAAATAAAATCTGAATTGGATTTTCGAATACAAAAAGTAGCAGAAGGTACAGCTGAATATTATACTTGGGATGAAGTAAAAAAGCACCTTGACTCTCTTAGATAAATGCACCAACTCCAATTTATAAAAGAAGCTTTACTCGATATCGAACAGATCGTTTTTTGGTATGAGCAACAAAGAAAAGGGCTTTCTTATGACTTTGAACTTTGTTTAGAAGCGAGCGTAAATGAAATTGTTAGGATTCCATCTTCTTTTCAAAAAATATATAAAACAGTAAAAATTCGATTTATTTCTCGGTTCCCTTATGGAATTCATTATATCGTTAACGAAAAACAGATTATAATAATTGGAGTTTTTCATACTTCACGGTCACCAAAAAACTGGGAAGATCGTATAAACAATCAAAATAAAAAACCTTAAAATCCACACAATCAAATAATGAACTGGGAACAATTATTATCATTAAGAAGACAAGGCGACATAAGCAAAAGATTGCGCCAAGAACAAGATGAAACACGATTGGGTTTTGAGGTAGACTATGACAGAATAATCTTTTCGGCAGCATTCAGAAGTCTTCAAGATAAGACACAGGTTATTCCACTTTCAAAAACTGATTTTGTACATACCAGATTGACGCACAGTTTAGAGGTTTCAGTCGTTGGTCGTTCTCTTGGAAGATTGGTCGGAAAAAAAATTATTGAAAAATACCCGCATTTACAAGAAATTCATGGTTATCAAATGAATGATTTTGGAGCCATTGTTGCTGCAGCATCTCTTGCACATGATATCGGGAATCCTCCGTTTGGTCATTCGGGAGAAAAAGCCATTGGCGAATATTTTTCTATTGGGAAAGGACAAAAATACAAAGACCAGTTAACGAGCAAAGAGTGGCAGGATTTAATAGATTTTGAAGGCAATGCCAATGGTTTTTCGGTTTTAACCGCAAATCGTCCAGGAATAGAAGGCGGGATTAGACTGACCTTTGCTGTTCTTGGTGCTTTTATGAAATACCCAAAAGAAAGTTTGCCTAAAAAGCCTACTCAAAATATAGCCGATAAGAAATATGGGTTTTTTCAAACCGATAAAAATTTTTTTCAAGAAGTAGCTACAGAACTGGGGATGATTGAAAATAAGTCGGGAACTGATATTGGTTACGAAAGGCATCCGTTGGCTTATTTAGTAGAAGCTGCCGATGATATTTGCTACACCATTATAGATTTTGAAGACGGAATGAATTTGGGCTTGGTTTCCGAAGATTTTGCTTTAGAATACTTAATTAAACTGGTAAAAGACAATATTGGCACTTCAAAATACAACACACTTACAACTAAGGAAGATAGAATAAGCTATTTGCGCGCTTTAGCGATAGGAAGTTTGATAAATGATGCAGTAAAGATTTTTATTGAAAACGAAGAGGCGATATTGCAAGGAAAATTTCCTTTTGCATTGATGGACAAGAGCCAATACAAAGCCCAAATGGACGATATTATAAAATTAAGTGTCAAAAATATTTACTTGAGCCGAGAAGTAATTGAAAAAGAGCTTGTTGGATATCAAATTATCCAAACTTTGTTAGACAAATTCATAACTGCTTTTAATAATAAGTCGCAAGGCAACGCCTCTAGTTATGACAATTTGATTCTTAAGATGCTGCCAGAAAAACACCATTTAGAAAAAGACGATTTGTACAGTAGATTGCTTCATATTTGTCATTTTATTTCCTTGTTAACCGACGGAAATGCATTGTTGTATTATAAAACTATAACGGCTGCAAATAGTTAAATTTTATATATTTAGAGGCGCAAAATTGTTATTTAAATATTAAAATTATAATTTTGGCATTATAACAATTTTTTTATGAAAAAATTTCTACTTTTTATTATTTTTTTAGGTCCGATTGCTATTTTTTCGCAATCAAACAAGCAAATAATTCAAAATTATTTGAACAATCCTAGCTCTAAAAATTCCATTTCTTCGGCCGATATGAAAGACTGGGTTATTCAAAGTGAAGGTAGTCTTACCACTTCTGGTATTGAAAACTGCTATGTAGTACAGCGTTATAATGGAGTAGAGATTTTTAGAGCGGTTTCTAATTTTTCCATAAAAAACAAGCAGGTAATTGACGTAAAAACAAGTACCGTTATTGATGCATTTAAGAAAGTTAATGCAATAAAGCCAAGCCTATCTGTTGTAGATGCACTGGGAAAGGCTTATTTTCAATTAGGAATTACAACTAAGGAAAAATTTACTATTTTAGAAACTATCGAAGATAACAAGTACAAAATAAGCAATGGTCTTGGGATTACGGAACCAGTTTTAGCAAATTTAGTGTACCACCAAGAAAGCGACAACAAATTAATTTTGGCTTGGGACTTTAATATAAATACCAGCGTACACGATCATTTATGGAGTGTTAGGATAGACGCTTTAAATGGTAAATTATTAGAAAAAAATGATTTAGTTATTTCTTGTAATTTTCATAAAGAAAAAGTCTTCATTACAGAAAGTAGCATGATTGTGAAGAGTACTGAAAAGTTACCAAAACAACTATATTCTCCAATAACTGCTGCATTTTCAGGGGGCGCTTATCGTGTAATACCCTTTAACATTGAGAGTCCAAGTCATGGAGCTTTTCAGTTGGTGTCAAATCCTTCAAATAGTAATGCTTCACCATTTGGATGGCATGACACAGATGGCGCTATTGGTCCTGAACATACCATAACAAGAGGAAATAATGTTTGGGCTAAAGATGATTTCTTTGCGGATAATCTCGATTTTGGTTCAAGTCCGGATGGGGGAACTTCGTTGCTTTTTGATTTTCCATACGGGGGTACAGACGTTGACGCATCTACTTACATTAATGCGGCAAACACAAATTTGTTTTACATGAACAATGTGATGCACGATGTATGGTATCAATATGGATTTAATGAAGCTAGTGGTAATTTTCAAGAAAACAACTATGATAAAGGTGGTTCAGGAGCCGATTATGTAAATGCAGAAGCACAAGATGGATCATTAGCCAGTACCAAAAGTTTAAACAATGCAAATTTTTCTACGCCTGTTGATGGGAATAGAGGTAGAATGCAAATGTTTCTTTGGAATCGAGCTCCAGAAAATAGAGCATTAATTGTCAATTCTCCTGAAAGCATTGCGGGTAATTATGTTGTGACTCAAAATTCTTTTAGCCCAGGACAAGTTCCGTTACCGGTTGCTCCACAATTTCTACAATCTGATTTAGTATTATATTTAGATAATTCAGGAGGCACTTCAGAAGCTTGTTCAACCGCTTCAAATAGTGTTGCTATGAATGGTAAAATCGTTATTGTTAGACGTGGCAATTGTACGTTTGCTGTAAAAGTTAAAGCAGCTCAAGATGCAGGTGCAATTGCTGTAATTGTAGTAAATAATGTTGAAGGAAGTATATCAATGTCAGGGTCAGATGCAACCATTAGTATCCCTGCAGTAAGTGTTACAAGTACTATTGGAGAGGATTTGATTGTACAGATGGCATTAGGTCCTGTCAACGTTAAAATTCAATCACAATCTCAACCATTTGTAAATACTGATGGAGATTTTGATAATGGTATCATTGCGCATGAATACGGTCATGGTATTTCTACTCGATTGGCTGGGGGTAGAAATAATTCAAGTTGCTTGCAAAATAAAGATCAAATGGGCGAGGGATGGTCGGATTGGTTTGCACTAATGATGCAATTGAAACCGGGTGATGTTGGATCAGCTAAAAGAGGTATAGGTACTTTCGTGTCCTCACAAGCTAACGACGGCTTGGGGATTAGAAGTTATCAGTATTCTACAGATAGAGAAGTGAATCCTATGACTTATGGTTTTACAAATAATTTTCAATCGGTTGATGGTAACGGAGTTGAACAAACTTCGGTTCATGGTGTAGGTTCTGTTTGGGCAACAATGTTATGGGATTTAACTTGGGCTTATATTAAAAAGTATGGCTATGATGATAACAAGTATACAGGAGTTGGAGGAAATAATAAAATTATGCGACTGGTACTGGATGGAATTAAATTACAGCCTTGTCGTCCAACTTTTGTAGATGCTAGGGATGCTATTATTGCTGCTGATCAGGCCATAACTGGAGGCCAAGATTTCTGTTTGATATGGGAAGTATTCGCTTCAAGAGGACTTGGAGTAAATGCATCAGCGGGTGATAGGAATACTGGAAATGATCAAGCGGAAGATTTTACTGTACCTACAGCAGGAGCAAATTGTACACTAGGAACAGTAGACATTAATCAAGAAAATGTGATGCGCCTTTATCCAAATCCATCAACTGGAAATATAACGGTTCGAATTAACAATTATAATGGTTTAGTGGCTATAAAGGTGGTTGATATTAATGGAAGAATAGTATATAGCGAGGCTAACGTAGCTTTTAGTAATGAAAAATCATTTGATTTAAGTAAACTAAGCGCTGGTATATATATGATTGATGTTGCAGGAGAAGGATTAAAATTTGTAGAGAAAATAATTAAAAACTAAAATAATTAGTTAATAAAAAGAGTCCTGAAATACATAATAAATATTTCAGGACTCTTTATTTAAAATCATAAACAAGCCCCACACCGATTATTTGTTTCAATTGTACTTTTGGTCCAAGTGTAATTTGCTCTCCGTTGATTTCTTCTTTGGCTTTAATATCGTCATCATAAATCAGATGTACACCCACATTGGCTTTTACATATTGATTGACGATTAAATCGAATTGCATCTGCCAATCTACATCTATATTACCAAATTTATTAATGTAATCTGAATACAAATTCAAACGGTTTTCAAAATTAATATTCTTGAAAATTTCCCTTTTAAGATGACTCGTTACTAAAAAACCAAGTTCTATTTTAGATTGTTCGCCTTCGCGAATTAGAACGCCATTGCTATCATAAACCGCTTTTTCTACCCCAAAAGCGCCTTGATTGGCCAATCTTTGGTCAAGAACTAAGGTGTTTTTCATCGTAAGAGGAGAAATATAAATGTTCAATTGCTCTTTTTTGTTGATATATTCGGCGCCAACACCAAAAAAAGTATAAGCTGGAGCAAAAGGTTTAGAAATGGCCAAATCCGTATTTGGATAACTGTAACCATTTGTAAATTGGGTATTAAAATTGAATTTTGCCGAATGAAACCAATTCGACAACGTATCTTTTCTATAACCCCAAGTAGAGTTAAACTGCAATGCATCATCCGTTTTTCTAACCCTTAGTCCATCTTGTTTATTAACACCAAAACGCACAATCAACTCATTGTTCCAGTTCACATTTCCGTTTGTATAGACCCTTGTAAAATTACCTTTTATTAGCCCAGAAATAGAACTTACACCACCTGCACTCCAGTTTATAAACGCAATTTCGCTCAAATCAAAACCTACTGTGTTTTTATTTTTCCAATGCGAAATGGTATCAGGCAATTTTGTAACGATTTTTTGCGCATAATTATTTTGGAAAGAAAATAAAAGCAAGACTAAAAGCGTATAAAAATAAAATTTCATTATCTAAAAATGGGTTTAGTTTTAGGTTTTACAAAGCATTAGAAAAAGTGGTAATCAGACTTTCAATATCAATTCCGCAATATTTTTGAAGTTCATTTATAGTGCCGTGTTCAATAAATTCATCAGGGATACCAAGTGTTTTGATCTTGGTTTTGTAATTTTTAGATACTGCAAATTCAATTATATAACTACCAAAACCGCCTTTTATTGTTCCGTCTTCAATTGTAAAAACAGATTTATAATTATTAAATATTTCATGTAATAATGTTTCGTCAAGCGGTTTTACAAACGCAAAATCATAATGAGAAAAAGCAGTATTGTCCATTTTTGAGAGCGATTCAGTAACATTATTGCCAATTGTGCCATTTGACAAAATAGCGATGGTTGATCCTTTTTTTAGAAGTAGCGCTTTTCCAATTGCTATTGTATCATAATTTTGAAAGTGGTCTTTTTTCCAATTTGCAATTACTCCACGACCTCTAGGATATCTTATGGCGATGGGGTTTTCTAATCCCAATTGGGCCGTAAATAAAATATTTTGTAAAGCTACTTCATTGCTAGGCGAAAAAACAATCATATTAGGGATGCATCGCAAATAAGCGAGATCAAACACACCGTGATGCGTCGCGCCATCTTCCCCCACTAAACCAGCTCTGTCAAGACAAAAAATGACTGGCAAATTTTGTAAAGCCACATCGTGTATGACTTGATCATAAGCCCTTTGTAAAAATGTGGAATAAATATTACAGAAAACAATCATTCCTTGTGTAGCCATTCCTGCAGCTAATGTTACTGCGTGTTGCTCCGCAATACCTACATCAAAAGCACGTTCTGGAAAAACATCCATCATGAATTTTAAAGAACTCCCTGATGGCATTGCAGGTGTGATGCCTACGATTTTATTGTTTTTTTTGGCCAAATCTAAAATGGTCAAACCAAAGACATCTTGGTATTTCATTGGTAAATTTTCCTCAGATTTGGCAATAATGTCGCCCGTAATTTTATCAAACTTTCCTGGCGCATGGTATTGTACTTGGTTGTCCTCAGCTTGTTTTAATCCTTTGCCTTTGGTAGTAATAATATGAAGAAATTTAGGGCCTTTTATTTTTTGTAAACGTTTTAACTCTTTGATTATGGCAAAAATATCATGGCCATCAATTGGCCCCGAATAATCAAAATTAAGGGACTTAATCATGTTGTTTTGTTTCGGATTTTTTCCCTCTTTGACCGAAGTTAAATACGCTTTTAAAGCACCGACACTTGGGTCAATACCTATGGCATTGTCATTTAAAATGACCAATAAATTGGCATTTGTAACACCGGCATGATTTAATCCTTCAAAAGCCATTCCGCTAGCAATTGAAGCATCACCAACCACTGCTATGTGTTGCTTTTCACAATCACCCTTTAAATTTGATGCAATTGCCATTCCTAGAGCCGCAGAAATTGCTGTTGAAGAGTGGCCTACGCCAAAGGTATCGTAAATACTTTCGTCTCTTTTTGGGAAACCAGAAATACCTCCCAGTTGGCGATTTGTATGAAAATTATCTTTTCGTTCGGTTAAAATTTTATGCCCATAAGCTTGATGCCCTACATCCCAAACCAATAAATCTTCGGGGGTATTAAAAACATAATGCAGCGCAATAGTGAGTTCTACCACACCAAGGCTGGCGCCAAGATGGCCTTCTTTTACAGCCACAATATCAATAATAAATTCCCGTAATTCTTGGGCAAGTTGAGGCAATTCGGTTTCTTTCAACAAGCGCAAATGGGCTGGGTTTTGAATATCTGAAAGTAAATTTTTAGGCATAAAGCAAATGTACAAATTGAATTGTTATTTTTGCTTATGGAAAATATTTTTACCGACGAATACTTTATGAAAAAGGCATTGCAGGAAGCAGAAATGGCTTTTGAAAAAGATGAAATTCCTGTAGGAGCAATAATTGTGGTAAACAATCAAGTAATAGCAAGAAGCCATAATCTAACCGAAATGTTGCACGATGTGACTGCTCATGCTGAAATGCAAGCCATCACAGCGGGTGCCAATTACCTTGGCGGAAAATATTTAAAAGACTGTACGTTGTATGTAACTTTAGAGCCTTGCCAAATGTGTGCGGGAGCTTTGTATTGGAGTCAGATTTCTAAAATTGTTTTTGGGGCGCGGGATGAAAACCGGGGATTTATAAAAATGGGTACGCAATTACATCCTAAAACTACAGTAGTTTCTGGTATTTTAGCACTTGAAGCAGCGCATTTAATGAAAAGATTTTTTACTGAAAAAAGAAAATAAAAAAACCGCCTAACTTGCGAAAGGCGGTTTTTTATAAAAACTTAATCTTTTAATTCATTTCCTTTTTTGTCAAAGAAATGGTATTCCAAAAACGTGTAAGCGTCACGCGGTATAATTTTGATCCATTTTTTGTGTTCAAAAAACCATTTTGAACGCATTGATGGAAAACCTTTGGATAAATAAGCTGCCACAAAAGGATGTACGTTGAGTACAATTTTTCCGTGGATTTTTAGCATTCTTTCTAAGTCAGAAGCAATTTTATCGATAATTAAAATAGGAGCTTCGATTTCCGCATTTTCATTGTTGGGATCTTCTTCTCTTGTTTTAATATTGACTTCTGGTCTTACTCTTTGTCTTGTAATTTGTACCAAACCAAATTTACTTGGTGGTAAAATTTTGTGTTTAGCTTTGTCATCACTCATTTCCTCTTTAAGGAAATCAAACAACACTTTTCTGTTTTCAGGATTAGACATATCGATAAAATCGACAACAATGATTCCGCCCATATCTCGCAAACGCAATTGTCTGGCGATTTCTGCTGCAGCTATCATATTGACTTCCATGGCGGTGTCTTCTTGATTGGTCGCTTTGTTTGAACGGTTGCCGCTATTCACGTCTATAACGTGTAAAGCTTCGGTGTGTTCAATGATAAGATAAGCGCCTTTGCTCATAGAAACCGTTTTTCCAAATGAAGTCTTAATCTGTCTCTCTATGTTGTATTTCTCGAAAATAGGGGTGTCGTTATTTTGATAAAACTTAACTATTGATTGTTTTGAAGGTGCAATTTCTTGCAAATAATCCTTTGTTTGGTTGTACAACTCTTCATCATCTATATGAATACCGCTAAAGGTGTCATTAAATACATCTCTTAAAATAGAAGAAGCCCTGTTGAGTTCTCCTAAAATTTTTGATGGATGATGAGCAGTTGGTAATTTTTTACACATTCCTGACCATCTGTCAAGTAATGTTTTTAAGTCTTTGTCTAATTCTGCTACATTTTTGCCTTCGGCTACTGTACGAACAATAACCCCGAAACCTTTCGGTTTGATGGATTGCACTAATCGTTTAAGACGTTCTTTTTCTTCTTTGGATTCTATTTTTTGTGATATAGAAACTCTGTCAGAAAAAGGAACGAGAACAATAAATCTTCCGGCAAGTGACAGTTCTGAACTGATTCTTGGCCCTTTTGTAGAAATAGGTTCTTTTACGACTTGTACTAAAATGGATTGGTTGGCGCTAATCACGTCTGTTACCACTCCATCTTTATTGATTTCTTTTTCGAACTGAAAGTTCTTTAGTGTGAAATCTTTTATTTTACCTGCGCTTACAAGTTTAATGAATTTCAATTGAGAAGCTAAATTGGGTCCTAAATCGTGGTAATGTAAAAAGGCATCTTTTTCAAAGCCTACGTTTACAAAAGCGGCGTTTAGCCCAGCAACTGGTTTTCTTATTTTGGCAACAAAAATATCGCCTACTTGGAAATTGCTTTTCTCTTCTTCTTTGTGTAATTCAATTAGTTTTCCATCTTTTAATAAGGCAAAATCTACGGCTTCTGAACTTGATCTTATGATTAATTCTTTATTCACACTGTAAATTTTTATCCAAACAATTAGTTTTGGGTTGTTGTTTTTTAGTTGTTGGAAAAGACCATTAACTATTAACTATCAACCGTTAACATATTAGTAAGGATGGATTAAACAATAATTTTTAACAGGTTTTAACCCGAGGAAAATTAGCTGGCTGTTAATAGTTTTGTAATAACAGTGTACTGGATACTAATTTTCGATTTCAATGAACGGTTAAAAAGAAAAAAGTAGTTTAAAACTACTTTTTCTTTTTGTGACGGTTAGCTCTCGCTCTTTTTTTACGTTTGTGAGTAGCTACCTTATGTCTTTTTCTTTTTTTACCACTTGGCATATCTTGTAGATTTATTGATTATTAAATTATTTTGCTTCGTTATTAGTTTTTACACCTTCTACAAACACTTTTGCAGGTTTGAAAGCAGGAATATTGTGTGCAGGAATTTTTATTGTAGTATTTTTTGAAATATTTCTACCAGTTTTTTCAGCTCTAGTTTTGATTATAAAACTACCAAAACCTCTTAGGTAAACATTGTCTCCAGTTTCAAGTGAGTTCTTAACTTCTTCCATGAAGGTTTCAACAGTTGCTTGAACGTCTCCTTTTTCAAGACCTAATTTTTCTGAAATTTTCGCTACGATATCTGCTTTCGTCATTTTCTTTCGTATTTATATTGTCTAATATTTTTTTGAGGTTGCAAATATATGAATTTAAAAAACAATTAATCAACCATAAAAGATTAAAATTTAATAACATAAACTTTTATTTTTGCTAACCAAAACTTAACCATGACATTTACTAAGTTATTAATCCAATGGTATTTACAGAACAAACGCGATTTACCATGGCGAAACACTCAAAATCCATACTTCATTTGGCTTTCAGAAATCATGTTGCAACAAACCAGAGTTGCGCAAGGATTGCCTTATTTTTTGTCTTTTACAAAAGCTTTCCCTACAGTTTTTGACCTTGCTAATGCTTCTGAACAAGAGGTGCTTAAACTCTGGCAAGGACTGGGTTATTATTCAAGAGCAAGAAATTTGCATAAAACGGCGCAGTATGTTGCGTTTGAATTAAAAGGTGTTTTCCCTGATAATTACAACAATTTACTTACTCTTAAAGGAGTAGGAGATTATACAGCAGCCGCCATAGCTTCTTTTTGTTACAACGAAAAAGTACCAGTGGTAGATGGTAATGTTTTTAGGGTTTTGTCTCGTTTTTTTCATGTGGAAACTGACATTTCATTGGCTTCTGCCAAAAAAGAATTTCAAAATTTAGCACTAGCATTAATGCCTACTGATGATCCTGCGACTTTTAATCAAGCCATCATGGAGTTTGGCGCTTTGCAATGTGTGCCTAAAAGTCCTAACTGTAATATTTGTGTAATGAATAATAGTTGTGCCGCTTTGCAAAAGAAAAAAGTAGACCAACTTCCTGTAAAATCAAAAAAAGTAAAGGTCACAAAGCGGTTTTTTAATTATCTGATTGTAGAAGATGTGCTCAAAAAAACGATCATTAATAAAAGAGAAGATAAGGGAATATGGCACAATCTGTATGAATTTCCATTAATTGAAACGGAAAAGGAAGAAGATTTTGATACTATTTCTAGCCTAATAAAAGACAATTTTTTTGTTGATAATAGTATAATTTCAGTTTCTGAATTGAATCCAAAAAGCCAAATTCATAAACTGACGCACCAGCATTTGTATATTAAATTCTGGAAAATCAAATTGTCAGGTATTATAAAAGAAGGTATAGATTATGAAACCTTAAAAAGCCATCCTTTTCCTATTGTTATATATAATTTTATAGAGAATGAATTTTTGAAATAACCCAAAAATCACTACATTTGAAGGTAGTAAAAAAACTAAAATGAATTCTACTTTAAACAAAGTGATGTTGATAGGCCATTTAGGAGATGATGTAAAAATACATTATTTTAAAAGCGATTCTTGTATAGGCAGATTCCCGCTTGCCACAAATGAAATCTATATTAATAAAGAATCTGGAGAGAAAATAACTTCTACAGAGTGGCATAATATTGTGGTAAGAAACAAAGCTGCAGAGTTGTGCGAAAAATATTTATCTAAAGGTGATAAAATATACATAGAAGGCCGTATTAAGTCACGCCAATGGCAGGCAGAAGACGGTTCTACAAAATATACAACAGAGATACAAGCAGTAGATTTTACTTTTTTGAGCACTAAAAAAGATACTGAAAACAATAACACTACATCGAAATCAGAAATAAAAAACAGTAACTTTGACCCTCAAAATAAACCATTGCCAGAAAATGATTTGCCGTTTTGATTGTGTAACTAATCCCAAATAATTTGGACCCAGAACCTCCCAGTTTTATTTTTTTACAAAATCTAGACATCCAGTTATTACTAGGTTTTATTTGTGTTTTCGCACTCCTTTTTTGTACAGCATTGATATCTGGTGCCGAAGTTGCTTTTTTTTCACTTACTAAATCTGATCTCGACTTTATTTGTCTACAAAACCCAAAGCAGCACCGTAGCATTTTAAAACTACTCGAAAGACCAAAAAAGCTCCTCGCTACATTCTTGGTAGCCAATAATTTTATCAATATAGCCATTGTAATTTTGTTTTCTTTTTTTGGTAAAAATTGGTTTGCCTTTATAGATTCTTCTATTTTAAGATTCCTTTTTGAGGTTCTTTTTGTAGCATTTTTAATTTTGCTTTTTGGTTCAGTATTACCTAAAGTTTTTGCAAGCAGGAATGTTATTGGTTTTGCCACTACAGTTGTTGGCCCTATTTATGTATTAACTTTAGTTTTAACACCTATAAGCATGCCCATGCGTGCGCTAATATTGTATTTGCAAGACAAATTAAGCAAGCAAAAATCAAATTTTTCGATAGACCAATTGTCACAAGCTCTTGAACTTACATCATACGAAGAAACACCATCAGATGAACAAAAAATCCTTGAAGGCATAGTTACCTTTGGGAATACCGATACAAAACAGGTTATGAGTCCTAGAATTGATATTTTTGCATTAGAGATTGATGAAAGTTTTAGCGATGTACTAGTAAAAGTTGTTGAAAAAGGATTTTCTAGAATCCCTGTTTATCGCGATAACATTGATAATATTGAAGGCGTTTTGTTCGTAAAAGATATTATTCCTCATATTGACGAAATAAATTTTGATTGGAAAACATTGTTAAGAACGCCTTTTTTTGTCCCAGAAAATAAAAAATTGGACAATTTGTTAAAGGATTTTCAAAGAATGAAAAGTCATTTGGCCATTGTGGTAGATGAATATGGAGGCACCTCTGGGTTGGTTTCGTTAGAAGATATTATTGAAGAAATTGTAGGCGACATTAGTGATGAATTTGATGATGAAAATATCAACTACTCCCAAATAGATGAAAAAAATTTCATTTTTGAAGGCAAAATTTATTTGAAAGATTTTTACCGAATTGTAGATGTAGATGAAGATTATTTTGAAAACAAAAAAGGCGAAGCCGAAACGCTCGCGGGATTGATTTTAGAAATTTTAGGCAATTTCCCTAAAAAAGGGCAACAACTTAATTTTGATAAATGCCTTTTTACGATTGAATCGCTAGATAAAAAAAGAATAAAACAAATAAAAGTTACGTTAGAGTAATTAAACAAAGACTCAAATTTTAAAATAAAATGATTAAAAAATCAATTACGTTTATAATATCAGTTTCAGTTTTAATAAGCACTTTTGGTTGTAAAGATGAGGTTTTACCCAAACCTTCGGCGCAATTAAGACTTGATTATCCTGTTGCTGATTATATGGTTTTTAGCGACAATTGCCCTTTTGAATTTGATTTAAACAGTGATGCAGTCATAAAAAACAAAGGAAACTGTAATTTTGAAATCAATTACCCTAAGTTGAAGGCTACTATATATTTGAGCTACAAACCTGTTCAAAATAATATTAATGATTTATTGCGCGATGCACAAAAACTCACTTATGAGCATGTTATAAAAGCCGATGATATTTCAGAGCAACCTTTTTTAAATAAAAAAGACAAAGTTTTCGGAATGTTTTATCAAGTTAATGGGAACGCTGCTACAAATGCACAATTTTATGTTACAGATAGCACAAAACATTTTATTGATTGTTCTTTGTATTTTTATGCCAAGCCTAATTTTGATTCAATTATGCCTGCGGTAAGTTATGTAAAAGATGATATGAGAACTTTGATGGAAAGTTTAAGGTGGAAAAAATAAAAAAGGAACTCAACTAACTAAACAGTTCCCTTTTTATTAAAATGTTTTTTTAGACTTTATCTTGTACTATCTTTAAATCAGAAACCTTATAGGTTTTTCCATCTGCTACAGATTCTGCTTTTTGAACAAACTTTTGTGGTGTTTGTTTAGCATTATCATATTTGATTGTAGCTGTTTTTTTATCAAAATCTACTTTTGCGTCTTGAACACCTTCCATTTGAGCCAATTCTTTTTCAATTTTTGCAGCACACATTACAGCACACGACATACCTTCTATTTTAAAACTAGCAGTTTCAATTTTGCCAACAATTGCTGTTTTTTTTGTCGTAACTTCTTTTTTTGAGGTTGTAACTTGGTTGTTTTCTTTGCAACTTACAAACAATAAAGTTGCTATAATTGTAACGAATAGTGATTTTTGAAAAGCCATATTTTTTAGATTTTGATCAAAATTTATTTTACAAAATTACTAAAAAAAGAAGTCGAAAATTACTTTAAAATCATAAAAATAGTTCAATTTTGAGTTCTAAATTTAACACATGAATTCAAAAAATATAAAATGGGGGTTATTGGTTCTTTTAGCCTTAATATGGGGAAGCTCATTTATTTTGATAAAGAAAGGATTACTAGGACTTACACCTTTTCAACTTGGTTCATTACGAATCATTTTTGCTGCCTTATTTTTATTGATAATAGGTTTTAAAACCTTGTCTAAAATTCCGCAATTTCAATGGAAGTATGTTGCTTTAACCTCGCTTTTTGGAACATTTATACCAGTTTATCTATTTTCGATAGCACAAACTCAAATTTCAAGTTCTGTAAGTTCTATTTTAAACTCCCTGACACCACTCAACACGCTATTATTAGGGGTTTTATTTTTTGGGTTGAGTTTTAAACGAAGTCAAATTTTTGGCGTCTGTATAGGATTAATAGGAAGTGCTTTGTTGATATTAAATGGTGCAGCAAACAATCCAGGGCAAAACTATTATTATACTATCCTAGTGCTTATTGCTTCAGTTTGTTATGCTACAAATGTAAATTTGATAAAAAGGCATTTGTCAGATTTGAGTCCGTTAACGATTTCTACAGGAAACTTTGCGGTGTTATTAATTCCGGCATTATTTGTATTGTATTTTTCAGGTTTTTTTGAAGTAGCTACCTTACCAGCAGTACAAAACGCAGTTTTATTTATTGTTATCCTTGGTGTTGTAGGAACTGGAATCGCAAATATTATATTTTTTAAGTTGATCCAAATTTCATCACCCGTTTTTGCAACCTCAGTAACGTATTTGATTCCTGTAGTCGCTTTTTTCTGGGGATTATTAGACAATGAGATGCTCACACCCGTTCAGTTTTTTGGAGCATTTATTATTTTAATTGGTGTTTATTTATCAGCTAAAAAGTAGTGTTCAGTATGCAGTAATTGGTAATCATGTATTAGCAATAAGTGCCGAGAATTAAGTGTTCAGTGGCTGCTAGTTTGGGTTTATTATTAGTACAATAAAAAAGAATAAAACAAAAAAGGCTGTCTCTTTAAAGACAGCCTTAGTTTTTAAATTAGAATTTGACTATAAAAAGTCAGCATCTGTAACACCTTCATTGATTTTTACATCAGTAACTTTAATATCAAGTTCAATTCCTACATTCCTAACGATATTAAAAGGCACTTTTACTCCTTTTACATCTCTGTAGTCTTTATAGCTAGTAGTTTGCGTCATTTTTTTGCCGCCAACTTCTTGCGTTTCAGATTGTGCAACTTTTAAACCTGATTTTGTATCATAATAATTAATTACATCGCCGTTTTTTACTGCAAAAGCATCGCTACCGTTTATAGATTCAACACCAGTTAACGTTACTCCCGCTTTTGAAGCCAATTGTAATTCTTCGAAAGGCACTGCAGTAGATCTCATTTGAGTAAGTTTATCACCTTCTATTTTCAATTTTTGACCTTGTCCCGTTTGGTATCCTTCTTTATCATTCACCATCATTTTCATTACGCTCATAGTACCCATCGCGAATTCTTGAACCATCTTGCCTTTTACATCAACTTTTGCAGTATAAGTTAATGGTGCTGGAGCTTGAGGAATACTTGTTGTGCCTGTTGATGCGATGGTTTTTACAGCGCTAACAGCTTTTTCTCCACCTATGGCTTTGATGTAATTGTCTAAAACTGTTTTTACAGTTACACCTGCGGGAACATCTTTTTTCAGAGCTGGTTTTTCAACAGGATTTCCAAATTTATCAAAGTAAAAAATAGGCATTTTTAGTTTTTCTAAACTTGGTAAAACTTCTGAAGCCTTTCCTACAATTACCATTCTTGTATTGTCTGCTAAAAAGTATTTGTTGGCTACTCTTAAAATATCATCAGCGGTTACAGCATTTATATTGGTGATGTAATTTTCATAAAAATCTGCTGGTAAACCTTGTGTTTGTATTCTTAAAGCATAACCTGCAATAGTTTGTGGTCTTTCGATTTGCATTACAAATCTTCCGATGTAACCTGCTTTTACACTTGCAAGCATTTCATCAGTAACTTTTTCTGTACGGATTTTTTTAAATTCTTTAAAAATCTCTACAACTGTACTGTCTGTAACTGCATTTCTAACTTGTGTTGAAGCTTCAAATCGTGAAATGTATTTGTCGCCGCCAATGCTTGATCTAGCGCCATAAGTCCATCCGTGAGCTTCTCTCAAATTCATGTTGATGTAACTGTTAAAGTCACCTCCAAGGATTTGATTAGCAACAATTACTGCAAAATAATCAGGATCAGTCATTTTTAAATTCGACAGGTTAATAGCAGTAACTTCTGACTGAACTGCATTAGGCATGTCAACAAAATTGATTTGCGAGTACTGAACATCTTTAGGGTCAGCATAAGAAATCGCTGGCGCATTTGCTTTTTTCCAAGAACCAAAAAGGTTTTCAACAACTTTTTTAGTTTCTTTTAGTTTCACATCACCTACTATAATTAAATAAGCGTTACCAGGTACAAAATAGGTATTGTAGTTTAATTTTACATCTTCTAGTGTTACGTTATTTAATGTGGCTTCGCTTAAATATTCGCCTGAAGGATGATTTTTGCCAAAGGTTAAAACATCGGTCACTCTAGCAGAAACAGCTGTAACGCTTTTTTCTTGGGTTTTTAAACCTTCTATAATCTTAGCTTTTTGCTTGTCAAATTCTTCTTGTGTAAAGTTAGGATTCAATGCGCCATCGGCCATTAATTCTAGAACACGACCTGCATATTTAGATAGTGCATTTGCAGATGCTCCGTTTGAATTAAAATTAATGTTTGCGCCTAAGAAATCTACTTCTTCATTAAAAGCATCCTTAGTAATCTTAGCAGTACCGCTCCCTATAAGTGCGCTTGTCATGTCTGCAACACCTTTTTTATTGCCTTCGGCATAAGGTGCATTATCCATACTTAGGCTAAAAGATACTCGTGGCAATTTATGGTTTTCAACCACCATTACTTTGAGTCCGTTTTTTAATTCAAATGTTTCTGGTTTGCCAATTTTAATGATTGGGGCAACTCCAGGTTTTGGCTGTGGGATGATTTGTGCTTGCATAATTAAGGTTAAGAACAAGCTTGATAATACAAATATTGATTTTTTCATAATGATTATATCTTAGTTTTGAGCTTTGTCTTTTGTTGGAACGTAATCCAAAATTAATCTTTGGTTTGGATTCAAATATTTTTTTGCGATGTCTCTTATTTCTTCACGAGTTATAGAGCGGTAAATTTCAATTTCTGTGTTAATTAGATTTACATCACCATACAACAAGTAGTAAGAAGCAAGATTGTCTGCAATTCCGTCAAGAGTAGCATTACTGTTTACATATTGGTTTTCAAACTTATTTTGAAGTTTTTGAAGGTCTTTTTCGGCAATTAATTCTGATTGAAGTTTTACAATTTCTTCATCAATTTCTTTTAGAATACCCTCTGTAGTATTAGGTGCTTGTGGTAAACCGTAAATGATATAGCTTCCGTAGTCTTCTTGGTTGTTGCTAAAAGCACCAATTTGAAGCGCCATTTTTTTGTCATCAACGATTTTTTTGTACAATTTTGAACTTCTACCATCGCTTAGATAAGAAGAAATTATATCAAGTACTCTAGCGTCGCGTGTTTTCATTGATGGCGTTCTATATGCTGCTACAATTGCTGGAATTTGAATGTTTGGGTCTTCAAATTTTGCTTTGATGGTTTGGTTAATTGGATCTTCAACAAAAGTTTCTCTCTTGATTGGAGTGCCTTTTGGGATTGCGCCAAAGTATTTTTGAATCCATTCTTTTGCTTGGTCTTTTTTGAAGTCTCCTGCAACGATTAACACCGCATTATTTGGGATATAAAACTTTTTGTTAAAAGCCTGAAACTCTTCTAAAGTAGCAGCGTCAAGGTGACTCATAGAACCAATAGTAGCCCAGCGGTAAGGATGTTTGGTAAAAATATTTTTTTTAACCTCTGCAAGGAAATTTCCGTACGGTTGGTTGTCTACACGAAGTCTTTTTTCTTCTTTAACCACCTCGTTTTGCGTGTTTACACCAATCTGGTTGATTACGGGATGTAACATTCTTTCTGATTCCATCCATAAACCTAATTCTAAGTTATTAGAAGGAAATACTTCGTAGTAATACGTTCTGTCGTCAGTTGTATTGGCATTGTTCACACCACCATTTGATGTTACTATTTTAAACCATTCACCACGTTTTATATTTTCTGTACCTTCAAACAATAAATGTTCGAAAAAGTGAGCAAAACCTGTTCTTTCTGGATTTTCATCTTTTGCACCTACATGGTACATTACTGATGTAATTACAGTAGGAGCAGAGGGATCGTTGTGCAAAATTACATGCAGACCGTTGTCTAAGTTGTATTCTTCAAAAGCTACTTTTTGGGCAGAAGCAACTCCACCAAGCATAAGTGTCGCACTTAAAGCCATTAATGAATTTTTCATAAGGTTAATAATTTTTGTTGATTTTTCTATTTGTATTCTTTTTGGTTTATTGTTACATCAAAAATACCTTTTTTTATGCATTTTAATTTTAATTCAATATTTTTTAATACAGTTTTATAAATTGTAATAGTTGGTAGTTAGGACTTTGAGATGTAAATTTGTGTAACAAATGAGTAATTTTTATAATTAATTATTTTCATCAACTGGTTGTGAGAATGATTTTTAGTTGTATATTTGCAAACTTAAAAATTAATAAAACAATTTGTTATGTATGCAATCGTAGAGATAGCAGGGCAACAATTTAAAGTAAGCAAAGACTTAAAGGTTTATGTTCACCGTTTGACTAACGAAGAAGGATCAAAAGTTTCTTTTGATAAAGTTCTTTTATTAGACAATAATGGCACAATCACTTTAGGCGCCCCAGCTATAGAAGGTGCTTCAGTAGAAGCAAAAGTGTTACAACACTTAAAAGGAGACAAAGTAATTGTTTTCAAAAAGAAAAGAAGAAAAGGTTACAAAAAGAGAAACGGTCACAGACAGTATCTTACTCAAATTTTAGTAGAAGGTATTACCGCTACAGGTGCTAAAAAAGCCGCTCCAAAAGCTGAAAAAGCTGTTGAAGTTAAAGTTGAAAAAGTAGCTGAAGTTAAAGCTCCTAAAGCTTTAAAAAAAGGAGATGATTTAAAAATCATTGAAGGTATTGGACCAAAAGCGGCTGACGTATTAGTTGCTGCAGGAATTGATACATTTGCAAAACTAGCAAAAGCTAAAGTTGAAAAAATCAATGAGATTTTAGATGGTGCAGAAGCTAAAGTACAACATTTAGATCCAACTACTTGGGGACAACAAGCACAACTTGCTGCCGATGGTAAAATGGACGAATTAAAAAAATTGCAAGATGAATTAAACGGTGGTAAAGCTGTTTAATTAATTATTAACTAATATAAAACTTATACGTCATGGCTCACAAGAAAGGTGTCGGTAGTTCTAAGAATGGTAGAGAATCAGAATCAAAACGTTTAGGCGTTAAGATTTTTGGTGGTCAAGCTGCTATTGCTGGGAACATCATAGTAAGACAAAGAGGTTCTAAACACAATCCAGGTGAAAATGTTTACATCAGTAAAGATCACACCCTACACGCAAGAGTAGACGGAGTTGTTAAGTTTCAGAAAAAAGGAGAAAACAAATCTTATGTTTCAATTATTCCATTTGAAGCATAATTAAATAAGATCCTTATCATATTAAAAAAACCCATTCTGAAAAGAATGGGTTTTTTAATTTATTGAACTATGTTTTTAAATTTAAAAAATGAAACGCCTTTTTGAGTTGAAGCTAATCTAAAGTTTTTCAACTGCAATAATAATTGCTTTAGAACTCGAGTTTTGATAAATATATTTTACTTGATTATTAACAAATGCTGTACTGAATTTTTTAATATTATTGTCGTCCTTAAATTTATCTAGTGAAGCATCTCGATTAAATTTTTGATATATTGTTTCTGAACTACTAGTTATAAAATTTAGATTCGTATCTAATTTAAATTCAATTTGAATATTTTTAGCTTCTTTAGGAAATGTTGAAAAGTAAAGGGTTTCGAAAGATAATGAAAGAGATGGGCCGAATCCTCTTGAATTTTGCATCATATTTTGTTGCATCATCATATTTTGCTGCATCATAAATTGATGGTGAAAAAACCAATTATAATTATAACTGTAATTTGATGCAGTTACATTATCCAAAACAAATGCAAATTCATTGTTTTTTGTTTTATTGATTGTAATGGTTGATTTCATGAATTGTTTGACAGCAATTTTAATATATTTAGCTAATAATTCAGAGTCTATTTGAGATGTAGAATTAGAATTAAAAGTTATTTTTTTTAGTTCTTTTAAATCTTTCGTAGTGATAATCGTGATTTGAATATCTTGTTTTTGAATACTCAATAAAATGATTTTATCTTCAAAAACATAATTGCTAATTTCTATGACTTCTTTTTCAAAATCAGTATTTAATACGTTAGAGGTAATTAGGTCATTTGTCTTTGTCAAATCAAAAGTAAATAATTGTATTTCTTTTTTATTTTTTTCAAAAGTATAGGTTAAAATATTATTATTAAAATAACCTTTTCTTGGTGAAATGGAACCATTTTCAACAAACTCCTCCTGGTTAATGGACTCTGGAGTAATTTCAATTAGTTGCTTAAAGGACTTTATTTTATCGTAAGGAATGTTAATATCTGTTGATGTCTCATTTCCTGAGTTAGTAATAGTATTAACTGCTACAAAATTCTTCAATTTATCAAAAGAAACAAATACAGTCTTGTTTGTTTGTCTAAAAATATTATCAGGGGCTTTTTCTAATGGTTTTTTAGAAAAATCAAATTTACCAGTTATAATATCATAGTCTATAATATGGAGTTCTTTAGCCTCAGATTCATAGGCTATAATGGTAGCAATATTGTTATTCAAATGGTAAGATTGAATTTCAACTGATTTTTTTGAAGCATATCTTTCTAATTGTTTTACTGAATTTAGTTGATCAACTAAGAATGGTATTAAAACATAATTTTTAGAAGATTTATTTTTAACTATTGCAAAATGAATGGTCATCCCATTATTTAATTCAGTAGTATATGTACTCTCTAGTTTTTCATTACTTTCAAGTTTGAATTGGAAAATTTCATTTGAAAAGGTTAAATTGAGGGATAATAGTAATAGAACAAGTATAATATTTTTCATGATGTAAATAAATTAAAGACAAATATCTTACTTTTTGTAAGGTTAATTTACTAAAAATTAATTTTTTTTTAAACAAAAAACCCTCACATCACTGTAAGGGTTTTCAAGCTATCAAAAATCTATTTTCGATTAATATCTGTAGTATTCTGGTTTGTAAGGCCCTTCTACTTTTACACCAATGTATTCTGCTTGGTCGTTGCGCAAAGTTTCAAGTTCTACTCCTAGTTTTTCTAAGTGCAATAATGCTACTTTTTCATCAAGGTGTTTAGGTAACATATACACTTCATTGTTGTAGTTTGCACTATTTTTCCACAATTCGATTTGTGCTAAAACTTGGTTTGTAAATGAAGTACTCATCACAAAACTAGGGTGACCAGTTGCACAGCCTAAGTTTACCAATCTACCCTCTGCAAGAACTAAAATGTCTTTACCTTCTATAGTATATTTGTCTACCTGTGGTTTGATTTCAACTTTTGTATCTCCGTAGTTTCCGTTCAACCAAGCCATGTCAATTTCATTGTCAAAGTGACCAATGTTACAAACAATAGTTTTGTCTTTCATTTTACGGAAATCAGCTTCTAGCACGATATCTTTGTTACCTGTAGCAGTACAAACTATATCTGCAGTTGCAATTACTGTAGCTAATTTTTTAACTTCAAAACCGTCCATTGCAGCTTGTAATGCACAAATAGGATCTGTTTCTGTAACAGTAACAATTGAACCAGCACCTTTAAACGAAGCTGCAGTTCCTTTACCTACATCACCATATCCACAAACAACCACTCTTTTACCAGCTAACATGATATCAGTGGCACGACGCACTGCATCTACTGCAGATTCTTTACAACCGTATTTGTTATCAAATTTAGATTTGGTTACCGCATCATTCACATTGATTGCAGGCATTGGTAAAGTACCATTTTTTACTCTTTCGTATAATCTGTGAACACCAGTCGTGGTTTCTTCAGACAATCCTTTTATTCCCGGTATCAATTCTGGGAAACGGTCAATAACCATATTGGTCAAATCACCACCATCATCAAGAATCATGTTCAATGGTTTTCTGTCTTCGCCAAAGAATAATGTTTGCTCAATACACCAGTCAAAATCTACTTCATTCAAACCTTTCCAAGCATAAACTTGAATTCCTGCATCAGCAATTGCAGCAGCAGCTTGGTCTTGAGTAGAAAATATGTTACAAGAACTCCAAGTTACCTCTGCACCTAGAGCAATTAAAGTTTCGATCAAAACTGCCGTTTGAATTGTCATGTGCAAACATCCTGCAACACGAGCACCTTTTAACGGTTGTTCATTTTTGTATTCAGCGCGAAGTGCCATTAAACCTGGCATTTCAGCTTCGGCCAATTCAATTTCTTTTCTTCCCCAAGCGGCAAGAGAAATGTCTTTTACTTTGTAAGCCACAAAAGGCATAGTTGTAGTACTCATTTATAGTATATTTGTAAATGTATAATTTTTGCAAATTTACGCAATAAGTTTATAAATTAACGCATTTCTAATTTTTTTATGAATTGTTTAATACGCTAATTTTTAGAATTTTAAGCAAACATTTTTTATCAGAAGCCAATCCTGCTGTACACTTTATCCACGCAAAAGCGCGGGATGCCGTTTCCATCAGGGCTAAAAAGACCAATACCAAGAACATGCCTTTGTACAAAACCATCAATCACAGTCTTTCAACAACTATTTTGGTCTGGAAAATATCCGAATCTTTTGAAGTTCTTAATGCCCAAATAAGGCTAAACGAAAAAAGTGCTTCCCGATTGAACGAAATGAAATCACAAATGCACCAACGTGCTTTTCTTAGTGTTAGAAAGTTATTAGAAATTACTGGATATTCAGATTTTGACTTGTATTACGATGATTTTGGCAAACCACATCTTAATGATGAAAAGCATATTTCAATAACCCACTCCCATAATTTTTCTGCAATAATTGTCAGTGATAAAACGGTGGGAATTGACATTGAATTGCAAAGGGATAAGATCATAAGGATAGCCAATAAATTTTGCAATTCAGAATTTCAATTTTTAAACCAAAATGTTGAGAATGAAACAAATCAATTTATTAAAAAACTAACGGTAATTTGGGGCGCAAAAGAAGCAATTTTTAAAATTAGAAACGAAAAAGGTATCAGTTTCAAAGACCATATCAATGTAAATAATTTTGAAATGAATGCACGACAAACATTAGCAAGACTAAATTTTATTGGTTTGCAAAAATATTTTGAGATACATTTTGAAGAAATTCAAGACAAAGAGCAAAATTTTAGTTTGGTTTATGCATTTGAAACAGAATAAAGCAATTAGTATAAGATGAATATTTACAGCCAAATCTTAAAAGCCAAATCGGAGCATAAAAAATTACTCGCCATCCTTTTGGACCCAGATAAGATTATTTGGGAAAATTTAGATACCTTAATTTCAAAAATCATTCAATCTCCAGCAACGCATATTTTTGTTGGCGGAAGCATTGTAGAGAATGATATAATTGATAAACTCATAGTAAGAATCAAAAAAAACTGTGATTTGCCTGTGGTACTTTTTCCTGGGAATCCTTCTCAAATTTCCGATAAAGCCGATGGTATTTTATTACTTTCACTTATTTCTGGAAGAAACCCAGATTTTTTGATCAATCACCATGTAAATGCAGTTCCGCTATTGCAGAGAACCAATTTAGAAATTATTTCAACAGGATATATTTTGATTGAAAGTGGCAATGAAACGGCTGTAGCAAAGGTAAGTAAAACCAAACCTTTAGATAGAAATAATATTGATTATGCTGTTCATACTGCCCAAGCTGGAGTGTTATTGGGTAATAAGTTAATCTATCTTGAAGCTGGAAGCGGAGCTAAATTTTCTGTTCCAAAAGATATGATAAAAAAAGTTGCACAAAATTGTGCGGTTCCGTTAATAGTTGGTGGCGGTATTACTACATTTGCTGAAATTAATAAAGTTTATATTGCTGGTGCTGATTTAGTTGTAATAGGAACTGCCTTTGAAAACGATATTAATTTTTTTGATAATAATAAATAGCCAAAATCCAGAACAGTAATGATTGATTTTTTTCTTGACAGTTATGCAAACACAACTACAACCCATATTTTATTAGAGTTGTCTGTTTTTGTTTTTGGTATTTTGAGTGTTTTATTTGCGAAAAAAGAAAATATTTGGGTTTATCCTACGGGATTAATAGCAACTATTATTTCGGTTTATTTGCTTTATGTTGCAGGCTATCTTGGCGATATGATTATCAATGGTTATTTTACCATTATGAGTTTTTACGGATGGTACAAATGGTCAAGAAAAAGTACAGAAAACGAAAACTTGCCCATTTCAAGAACAAATACTGAGGAAAAAATAATAGGTGTAGCTTTGTTCTTTATTACAATTTTTGTAGTTTTCGGGATATATAATTATTTTGATTATGAATTAAAAAACGAAAATTATATTGATATTCTGGCTTCTGGAATTTTTTTTACAGGGATGTGGTTCATGGCCATTAAGAAAATTGAAAACTGGACGCTCTGGATAATTGGGGATATAATCGTTGTTCCTTTGTACGCTTATCGAGGTTTAGGTATGTTAGCATTACAGTACATAATTTTTACAATTTTAGCAATTACAGCTTATTTACAATGGAGAAAAATCTTAAACAACAGCAGTCAAAAATAATTAAGATAGCCTTATTTGGTCCTGAATCTACTGGGAAAACGACATTAGCAAAACAACTTGCTGCACATTTTGAAACTGCATGGACTCCAGAATTCGCTCGTGATTATCTTCAAGAAAAATGGGATAAGGAAAAAATGACTTGTGCGATAGAAGATATGATACCTATAGCTGTTGGTCAAATTACATTAGAAAATGAAGGCCTTTTAATTGCTAATAAATTTCTTTTTTGTGACACAAATTTAATGGTTACAAAAGTTTTTTCAGAAATGTACTATGATTTTTGTGATCCAATTTTAGACAAATCAGCAAAGCAACACAAATATGATTTGGTTTTTTTGACAGATATTGACGTGCCTTGGCAAAAAGATGATTTAAGAGACAAACCAGAAAATAGAGCAACTACTTTTGAGATTTTTAAAGATGCATTGATCCAAAATAATAAGCCATTCATTATCCTTTCTGGAAGTAGTTCAGAGCGATTACAAAAAGCAGTTACAATAATCGAACAATTAGAAAAAGCAAATGAATTGGGATTCACAAGTGTTGATTTCATCCAAATTCATGAATCAGGAGTTAATATCTACGATATTGCAAGTCAATTAGATATTTTTAAAAAGGGAATTCAAAAAACCACATTACAAAGACCAGCATTAATAAATGATGGTATAATTATACTTTCAGAAACAAATTTTAGTTTCTATGAATCTCTTTTTGATAATAAGAAAAGAGAACTTAAACTGTTGAAATTTGTTCCAGCATCTGGAGCCGCAAGCAGAATGTTCAAGTTTTTGAGCGAGTTTATAAACGAATTTGACATTGATAAAGAAACGATAAACGCATACATTAACCGTAAAAACGCATCTTCACTTTCAGTTTTTTTATTAGGTCTAGAAAAGTTTCCTTTTTATGAGGCAACAATATTAGAGTTGAAAAAGAATTTTTCTAACTACAAAGTTTGGAATGATGATTTAAGAGATTTTTATTTTATAAAAACACTATTATCATCTAAATATTTTGATTTTGCAAATAAACCAAAAGGTGTTTTGCCATTTCATAAATATAATTCACACATTGCAACTCCTGTTGAAGAACATCTAAACGAAAGTACTTTTTATGCTACCTCAAATGGGGTCTCATATCTACATTTTACAATCTCACAAGACCATCAAGAGGATTTTGAAAGAATTATCAAAGAGGTTAAACCTAAAATTGAAACAAAGAGTGCTTCAACAATAAATGTGAATTTTTCCTATCAAAGCAAAGTAACTGATACCATTGCAGTGAACATAAAAAACCAACCCTTTAGAGATACTGATGATAAATTAGTATTTAGACCAGGTGGACACGGCGCTTTGATTCAAAACTTAAATGATCTGGATGCTGACATTATTTTTATAAAAAATATAGATAATGTAATTCAAAATCACATGGAGACAATTGCACTTTATAAAAAAGCTTTGGCGGGAATTTTAATTGATTTACAAACCCAAATTTTCGATTTTTTAAAGGCAATCGAAGAAAATCAAATTATAGCAACTAATATCGAAAATATTTTTGATTTTGTAAAAGAAAAGCTAAATATTGAAGTCATTGGCGAAGTTTCAAAATATACATTAGAAAATAAAATTATTTATTTAAAAGAGCTCCTTGATAGGCCTATTCGCGTTTGCGGAATGGTCAAAAATGAAGGTGAGCCTGGCGGAGGTCCGTTTTGGGTTTCAGATAAAAAGGGAAACCTTTCCTTGCAAATTGTAGAATCTTCTCAAGTAGATTTAGAAAACAGTAAACAACTTGAAATCCTACAAAGCGCAACTCATTTTAATCCTGTTGACTTAGTTTGTGGAATCAAAAATTATAAACACGAAAAATTCAATTTAACCGAATTTATTGATGAAGAAAGTGGTTTCATTGTTCAAAAAAACAAAAACGGAAAAGATTTAAAAGCCTATGAACTTCCTGGTTTATGGAACGGGGCAATGGCAAAATGGATTACCATTTTTGTAGAAGTGCCATTAGTTACCTTTAATCCAGTAAAGACAGTGAATGATCTTTTAAAACCTGCACACCAAACACCATAATGAAAAGGGAAAAAATTATAACAGAACTCAGTTTCAAAGCCGTAAGAAGCTCTGGACCTGGAGGTCAAAATGTGAACAAAGTAGCTTCAAAAGTGGTTTTAAGTTTTGATTTAGACAAATCCCAAGCACTATCAGAAGAAGAAAAAAACCTAATTATATCAAAATTATCCACGCGCTTAACCTCAGAAAATATTTTGATTTTGAATTGTGATGAAGACAGAAGCCAACTCAAAAATAAAGAAATCGCAATAAAAAGATTTTTACAATTAATTGCAAAAGCGTTGCTGATTCCAAAAGCAAGGAAACCTACAAAAATTCCTAAAAGCGTCATCAAGAAGCGCTTGAAAGATAAAAAAACCTTGTCTGAGATCAAACAAAATCGCAAGAAACCAGATTTGAATTAATAGATTTTTTATGGTTTTATTATTTTTTTAAATCTAATGGTTAAAGTATTTAGATTTCAAAAAACTTTTATACTTTTGCACCGTCTCAAAGGGGTGCTTAGATCCTAAATTTATTTTAGGACAATCAAGCTGAGATCATACCCAACGAACCTGAACAGGTAATGCTGTTAAGGGAAAAAACTGACAAATTCAATAGTGTGCACGCTATCATTTGTCGCAAAACAATCATTTTTTAATTTAACAAAAAGAATAATTCCCCCTTTTATTCGTAAAAATTTTTACGGATGAATACCATTTTTTTTTCAAAGGCGCAAAGGCACAAAAGTACAAAATCGCTAAATCTGACATTATTAATGTCTTCTTTCTTTCTTCTTGGATCACTCATTTCATTTTCTCAAGTCCAAGATACTACAAAAACGAACCAACTTGATGAAGTATTGGTTTCGGCAATTAGGGTTACGACAAAAACACCAGTAAGTTTTAGTAATTTAAACAAAAAAGAGCTAAAATCCAGAAATTTAGGACAAGATATCCCTATTTTGATGAATTATTTACCTTCTGTCGTGACCACATCAGATGCTGGAGCGGGAATAGGTTACACAGGAATTAGAGTGCGAGGTAGTGATGCAACTCGTGTGAATGTAACCATTAACGGAATCCCTTATAATGACTCAGAAAGCCATGGTACTTATTGGGTCAACATGCCCGATTTTGCCTCTTCTGTAGAGAGTTTGCAATTGCAACGCGGCGTAGGAACTTCTACAAATGGCGCGGGAGCTTTTGGCGCAAGCCTTAACTTACTCACTGATAATTTTGCCAGAGAAAGTACTGCCGAAATTGCCAATTCGGCTGGAAGTTTCAATACTCGAAAACATACGATAAAGTTCAGCACAGGTTTACTGAACAATCACTTTGAACTTGCTGGCCGTTTGTCAAATATTGATTCTCAAGGATTTATTGATAGGGCTTCGTCAGATTTAAAATCCTATTTTTTACAAGGAACTTACGTGAATAAAACTACTTTGATCAAGGCATTGGTTTTTGGTGGTAAAGAAAAAACCTATCAATCTTGGTACGGATTAGAAGACCCAGAAAAACTAAAAAATGACAGGACTTACAATGTCGCTGGTATGTTTACAGATGAAGCTGGCAATGTAAGATTTTATGACAACCAAACAGACAATTACGGTCAAGACCATTATCAATTGCATTGGAGCGAAACGATTGATGAAAACTGGAAGAGTAATTTGGCATTTCATTACACAAAAGGAAAAGGGTACTATGAGGAATATAAAGAAGACCAAGACTTTAGCGAATACAATTTAAATCCTGTAGGTGCAATAAATACAACGGATTTGGTTCGTCAAAAATGGTTGGACAATGACTTTTATGGAACAACATTTTCATTCACTTACAATGAGAAAAACGCTGAAATTATATTTGGAGGCGGAATCAATAAGTATGATGGAGATCATTATGGCAAAGTTATTTGGGCTAGATTTGCTTCGCAAAGTGAACTAGGTGATCGTTATTATGACAATAGTGCAACAAAATGGGATGGTAATGCTTTTGCAAAAATCAATTATCAAATTGTGGATAAACTAAGTTTGTTTGGAGATTTTCAAATAAGAAATGTGAATTACAAAGCAGACAGCCCAGAAACTGGAAAATTAAATGAAAATTTCACTTTTTTTAACCCAAAAGCAGGCTTGACTTTTACTGTTAATGACAAAGAAAATATTTATTTTTCATACGCAAGAGCCAACAGAGAACCCAATCGCACCGACTATGAAAACGGGAATCCTAAACCAGAAAAATTGAATGATTTTGAACTGGGTTGGCGTTATAATACTGCTAAAGCAAAATTCAACATCAATGGCTATTTTATGTCCTACAAAGACCAGTTGGTTTTAACAGGAGCCTTAGATAATGTAGGAAGCCCTATTAGGGCCAATAGCGGGGATAGTTACCGCTTGGGTCTTGAAATAGATGCGACATTACAACTTGCCGAAAAATTATTTGTACAACCTAATATTACTTTAAGTCAAAATAAAAATAAAGATTTCTTTTTTAATAAAGATGGAGTTTTACAAAACTTAGGCGATACAAACATTGCTTTTTCGCCAAATATAATTGCGGCAAATAGATTGACATATATACCGTTACAAAATTTACAAATTGCCTTACTTTCTAAATTTGTGGGTGAGCAGTTTATGGGTAATATTGATGCTCAAAAATCAAAATTAGAAAGTTATGCGGTAAGTGATTTGAACCTTTCCTACGAATTTATCCCAAAAACCGTTTTTAAATCAGTAACAATTTCGGCTTTAGTCAATAATATTTTTGATTTTGAGTACGAAAGCAACGGTTACTTTTACACTTTTGATGATGATTACAGCAATCCAGGAACTATAAAAACCATTGAAGGCGCTGGTTATTATCCTCAAGCAGGAATAAATTTTTTAATAGGATTGTCTTTAAAATTTTAGTTTTTTAATTTAGTTGTTAAACCTGAAAATCCAAATGCCATGGGTTTTCAGGTTTTTTTTAGTTGTAAACTCTTATAGTTCGTGTTCCTAAAACTTCTACACGATACCCTTTCATAGGATATTGTCCAGCGCCTACGCCTGTAAAAATACTATATTCAACATCGTCACAACTGCACTTTGCATTTACACCATTTATTGTCATTCGGGAACAAGAAGTGATTGATTGATTAGGACAATTGATATCCCAAGCACGATAATCAGTATCCGAAACCTTCATTACAATCAATGTCGTTCCGCTAGAAGGATCAGTTACAATTTTAGGGTTTACTGGAGAATTCAATCCGCTGTACAAGGGAAGATTGGTATCAATAAGAAATGAAAAAGAATAATCAGGCAAATAAGGATTTCTGTTTCGGCTGTTTTCGCCAGAACAACCCATTAAAATTACTATTGATACAATTGCGAATACGATTTTTTTCATCTTAAAAAATTATTAATATATTGGGTTTAACAAATTTAATTTAATTAACTTTGGTTTAAATATGATTAACATATAATTATAGGCTAAAATAAAAATTAATATCTTTGTGGAAAGAAATCCCGTCCTGATGGGATTTTTTCTATTTATATAAACGAGGCAATTATGAGCGCAGTATCTTATTACACAGCAGAAGGATTAAAAAAATTAAGAGAAGAATTAGATTATTTAAAAAGCGTGATGCGTCCAAAAGCATCTCAAGATATAGCAGAAGCTAGAGATAAAGGCGATTTGTCTGAAAATGCAGAATATGATGCTGCAAAGGAAGCACAAGGAATGCTAGAAATGCGTATTGCCAAGTTAGAAGAAGTGCATGCTAATGCCAGATTGATAGATGAAACGCAACTGGATGTTTCAAAAGCCTTGGTTTTATCTAATGTAAAAATTAAGAATCAAGCCAATGGTATGGAAATGAAATATACCTTAGTTGCTGAAAGTGAAGCGGATTTAAAAACAGGTAAAATTTCAGTAAGTTCTCCTATTGGTCATGGTTTATTAGGAAAATCTGTTGGTGATGTAGCCGAAATTATAGTTCCTAATGGCGTTTTAAAATTCGAGATTCTAGAAATTTCAAGAGATTAGTATGTCAACCATTTTCAAAAAAATAATTGATGGTGAAATTCCTTGCTACAAAATAGCTGAGGATGAAAATTTCCTTGCATTTTTAGATGTAAATCCTAATGTAAAAGGACACACTTTGTGCATTCCGAAAAAGGAAGTCAATAAGCTTTTTGACCTTGATGACGATTTGTATTTAGGATTGATGCAATTTTCGAAAAAAGTGGCTGCTGCCATAGAAAAAGCAATTCCTTGCAAAAGAGTAGGTATGGCTGTGATAGGATTAGAAGTGCCTCACGCACATGTTCACTTAATCCCTTTAAACGAAATGGACGAGATGCGTTTTCAAAACAAAGTAACTTTAGAAAAAGAAGCATTTCAAGCGATTGCAAAAAGTATTATCGATAAACTTTAAATGTATTTTAAAATAAAAAAAATAAGTTGGTTGTTAATCTAGTATTATTGACCAACTCATTTTTATTTAATCATAAAGCCATTTAAGCCTTTAATGTAACAGAAGTTTGGAAAATTGAGAACAATAATCTTAAATATATAATTTGTGGATATAATAGGTGTTTTAACGGGAAGAGTTTTACTGAATTATGTGGGAGGAACTCTTCGTTACGTTTATGGCTCAATATGGAGAAATCTATTTGACAGGCCAAAGTTTACTTTCAAAGAGTATATAAATGGTCCAAAAAAAGGAGATTACTATGATGAATCAAGACATAAATTTAACAATAGAATAATAGCCTTTATTTTTTTAATAATTATTCTATTAGTGTTGGTAAATTATTACCCTTGAAACGCCAAATAGAATTAATAAAAAAACCAAACGGCTAAGAGCAGTTTTGTGAAAAGACTGGTTTAATATTTCTTAGCCTTTAACTATTCATCCAGAAATTTACATATATTTATAACTAACTATTGAACGATTCACAACTTCATAAAGGCACAGAATGACCTATGAAACTCATTTTCACATCACTATTATTGCTATTATGTTTTCATAATTTTGCTCAAGATACAAGAAATCACGATTATTTCTGGACGCGAGAGGACAGTTACAAAGCTATAATTGGTGCCAATAATTGTTATGTAAGACTTGAGCCTAGTGTAAGTACAGCAATTTTAGATTCATTACAATTAGGTAATGAAATTTTGGTTTTAAAATCTACTGACAAAACCTTGAAGATAAAAGGGATCAATGTTTCTTGGGTCCAAATTCAATATACAAAAAAATCTGGAGAAAGTAAAAATGGTTTTTTATGGAAAGGTTTTCTAGCTTTAAATTATACTAAAAAAGCAGGAAATACGTACCTCACAACAATCGATAAAATAGCAAAGAAGTTAGCGTCAGAAAATTATGAAGTAGAAGATTTTTATATCATTGCTAAAATTTTAGACGATAATAACAATTTGCTTGACCAAAAAACAATTCAAAAAAGTATTAGTGATAGCGATTACTTTGAAAATAAAACAATCGGCGCTTTAGGATTAAAGAATCTACAAGACATTTACAGGATAAGTTTTAGTGGTGAAGCCTGCGGTATTCCTACTTTCTATTATTATTTTGGCTGGACTGGAGAAAAATTGCTGTTGCTCCCAGAAAAATACGCAGTAGGCGATGCAGGTACTTATTATTATTCAGAAGAATTTATTTTCCCAAAGGAATTGGGTGGCAAGCCAGATTTAATAATAAAAAAAGTAGAAGAAGCCGAAAATGCAGATGAAACAGGAGAAAGTGATGACTATGTTTTTAACGTTTCCGAATGGAGAGAAATTTACAAATGGGACGGAGCAAAAGCAACGCTGATAAAAAAAGAGAAACCTAAAAAATACAAGAAAAAAATGTAAACTTAATCTGTTTTTTTAAATGTGATTTGCATCGTAGTCCCTTTATCAATTTCAGAATTGAGGACTTTTATTTTCCCTTTGTGGTATTCTTCAACAATGCGTTTTGTGAGCGAAAGTCCTAATCCCCAACCTCTTTTTTTAGTTGTAAAACCAGGTTCAAAAATACGTCTGAATTGATTTTTTGGAATCCCTTTTCCAGAATCGGTAACCTTAATTTTTACAAATTTCCCAAAATCTTCAACAACTACTCTTAATTGTCCCTTTCCTTTCATTGCATCAATAGCATTTTTTACTAGATTTTCTATAGTCCAACTGTGCAAAGCAGGATTCAATAAAACCATAATCGGTTTTTTTGGGGCTTTAAATGAAAATTCTATTTGTTTAGAAAATCTCGAAAGCAAATAATCGTAGGATTCTTGAGTTTCCGTGACAATATTGCAAATTTCAAGAACAGGCTCAGAGCCTATTTTCGAAAATCGATCTGTTATGGTTTGTAATCTATTAATGTCAATTTCAATTTCAGCAATGGTATTAGGATCTACATCATCGGCTTTCATGATTTCGAGCCAACCTATTAATGATGAAAGTGGCGTGCCTATTTGATGTGCCGTTTCTTTTGCCATTCCCGCCCATAGTTTGTTTTGAGTGCCCATTTTTGTACTTCGGTAAAAATTATACACCAGAGCGCCAAACAAAACAATGATGAGTACTAGGGCAATAGGATAATATTTCAGTTTGTTAAGCAAAGAAGAATTGCTGTAATACAAATACTGAAATTTACCAGGAATATATTCGATTTTTATAGGATAGTTTTCACTTTTAAAACGTTGCAAAAGCGCTTGTGAACTATTTGGATTTTTCAAAACGGCTTCTTCAATATTCCTTCCGTCCAGAATACTATCCTTACTATCGGCCAATAGTAGCGGAATAGTAGTATTGTTATTCAATATTTTTAAGGGCAGTTCTACTTCAGTATTTTCGCCCGCATTCATTAATGTTTTTTGGGCTTGACCCCAAACTTCCATTTTTAACCGCTCTTCATTTTTAAATATCTGAAAAAATATATAGGTATTCCATAAAATCAATAAAATGATGATAAAGGAAATAAATATGATTACCCAACGCGTAAAATTTCTTTTTTCAGAAAAAAACATGACAATTATTTTGAGCTAATATAACGAAATATCTCAATTTAGATTGTGAACCCGCTACTTCAATTTTTCAGGAGCCTTTTCCTGCTATCCGCTAAATCCACGCATAAAAAATGCGTGGGATACCGCTGCTATCAGGGCTAGACATTAGTAGTTTCAATAAACCTAAATATTAACTCTGCATTCTTATTCAGATTTAGTATTTTTGTAAAAACTACAATTTTATGTTTAGTATAGAACCAAAAGACGTTTCTCCAGCAAGATTACAAGGCTATTTACAAGGTGCAGTGGGGCCAAGACCCATAGCCTTTGCAAGTACAATTGATGCCAACGGAAATCCTAATCTTTCTCCTTTTAGTTTTTTTAATGTTTTTAGTTCTAACCCGCCTATTTTGGTTTTTTCACCATCAAGACGGGTGCGTGACAACACCATAAAACATACTCTAGTCAATGCGCAAGCCACAAAACAAGTGGTGATTAATGTTGTTAATTATGATATAGTGCAACAAATGTCATTATCGAGTACCGAGTATGAAAAAGGAGTGAATGAATTTTTGAAATCCGGACTTACTCAAATTCCTTCGGATATTGTAAAACCTTATCGTGTCAAAGAAGCACCAGTTCAGTTTGAATGTAAAATCAATGAAATTATAAGCCTAGGTGAAGAAGGTGGTGCAGGGAATTTAATCATTTGTGAAGTATTGAAAATTCACATCCATGAAGACATTCTGGATGAAAATAAGGTCATAGACCAATACAAAATTGACCTGGTATCCAGAATGGGCGGCAACTGGTATTCTCGCGCTAACAAAGGCCTTTTTGAAGTGCCAAAACCTTTATCAACTTTAGGAATAGGAGTAGACCAGATTCCTGATTTTATCAAACAAAGCAAGGTTTTTAATGGCAACGATTTAGGAATGTTAGGAAACATCGAAGCATTGCCTACAAACGAAGAAGTTACTATCTTTGTAAAGCAGAATTTTGCAGTAAAAGGCGTTTTGAGTACAGACGATGAAGAAAAAGTGCATCTTAAAGCCAAAGAATATTTAGAAAAAGAAGATGTCTTGTCAGCTTGGAAAGTACTTTTGGCCGAAAGAATTTAAGTTTAATAAACAGAACAAACATAAAAAATACAGAAGATGGAAGTTACAGGAAGAATTAAAATGATTGATACTACTAAGGAAGTGGGTAGTGCAGGTTTCAAAAAAAGGGATATTGTAGTTACAACTGATGAGCAATATCCGCAACATATTTCGGTTCAGTTTGTACAAGACAAATGTGATTTGTTAAACAATTATCAAGTAGGCGAGGCCGTAAAAATTGACATTAACCTTAGAGGAAGAGAATGGACAAATGCGCAAGGCGAAACGGTGTATTTTAATACCATTCAAGGTTGGAGAATAGGTAAGATGCAAGCAGAAGCAGCTCCAGGTCAAACACCAGCTATGCCTGCCGCACAAGCATTTGAGCCAGCACCAGATTTTAAAGAAGAAGACCACGACGATTTGCCGTTCTAAAATTACCATAAATGCATCATTAGAAT
The DNA here is from genome assembly GCA_031413015.1 of Bacteroidota bacterium. Taxonomy (GTDB): domain Bacteria; phylum Bacteroidota; class Bacteroidia; order Flavobacteriales; family Flavobacteriaceae; genus Flavobacterium. The sequence goes on from JANOEE010000015.1 coordinate 477,716, forward strand.
TTAAAAATTTAGGCAATAGCCTATCTTTTTAAATTCTTTTTTATTTTAGTTGAATTTTCAAAATCTCGTCGAATAAATGCACATCGTTTCAAAAAAAATATATTTCCCTCCGGTGGAAGAGGCTAATGGAGAAGGCATTCTCGCCTTGGGAGGCGATTTATCTTCTGAAAGACTATTGTTAGCTTACAAGAGCGGTATATTTCCATGGTTTAACGAAGGTGAGCCAACAGTATGGTGGTCACCAGACCCCAGAATGGTTTTATTTCTGGATGAATTGGTGGTTTCAAAAAGCATGAAAAGCGTATTGAAGAAAAATGCATTTTCGATAACATACAATCAGCATTTTGAAGAGGTTATCAATAATTGCCAAAAAATAAAGCGTGAAGGTCAAAATGGCACGTGGATATCAAACGATATGGTTCAAGCCTATTGTAATCTTCATGAAATGGGCATTGCAAAGTCGGTTGAAGTATGGAAAAACAATGAAATTGTTGGTGGCTTGTACGGAATTGATTTGGGACACATTTTTTGTGGTGAAAGCATGTTTTCTAAAGTTTCAAATGCTTCAAAAGTTGGTTTTATACATTTAGTCAATCAATTAAAAAATCAAAAATACAAACTCTTAGATTGTCAAGTTCATAATGATCATCTTGAAAGTTTAGGTTGTAGGGAAATTGCGAGACAAGAATTTATGGAAATATTAAAAAAAGAATAGAGATTTTATAAAATCTTTATTTACTGTCTTACGGAATACTAAAAACGGAATACAGCAAACTAGGAACTTTTCCAGCAATCTGCAACGTGGTCATTTACCATCCCTGTGGCTTGCATGTGTGCGTACATCACCGTAGAGCCTACAAATTTAAAACCTCTTTTTTTTAAATCTTTGCTAATCAAATCGGATAGTGGCGTTGTTGCGGGTACATCTTTTAGCGTTTTAGGATTATTTACAATAGGTTTGCCATCCGTAAATTTCCAAATGTAATTTGAAAAACTGCCAAACTCTTCTTGAATTTTTATAAAGGCTTGTGCGTTTGTAACTGCAGAATATACTTTGAGTTTGTTGCGAATAATACCTGTGTCCTGTAATAAATCTAGTATTTTATCGTCGTTGTATGTTGCAATTTTTTTATAATCGAATTGGTCAAACGCCATCCTAAAATTTTCTCTTTTTCTTAAAATAGTAATCCAGCTTAGCCCGGCTTGGAATGTTTCTAAGATTAAAAATTCAAATAATTGTTGGTCATCATAAACAGGAACACCCCATTCCTCGTCATGGTATTTTTCATAGATAGCAATTCCTTCACACCATTGGCATCTTTTTTTATAGTCCATTTTCAATTTCTTTGGCGAGGTATTTTTTGATCCAATAATGCCCTACATAAATTAAAGGTGTTAATAAAATGGCAATTATCAATTTAAAAGTATATCCTGTTAATGCAGAAGTGATAAAAGTATCAAAATTGATTTTACCAGGAAGCCAAAATGCAATTCCGAGTACAATAAAGGAGTCAAATAATTGTGAAATTAAAGTGGATCCAGTAGTTCTCAGCCAGATTTTACCTTCGCCAGTTCTTTTTCTAAAAAACCAAAAAACGGTTACATCAATCAATTGTGAGACTAAAAACGCAACGATGCTCCCTACAATAATCCACATACTTTGACCAAAAACGGCATAAAACTGGTCGTCATTTACTGGACTAATGCCTTTTGCTGCAGGAATGGTGATGGCCAATAATAAAATGACAAAGGCATAAGCGATTAGTGCTGCCGTGATAAAAGAAAGTTTTCTAACACCCTTTTCACCAAAATACTCATTGATAAGATCTGTGGTTAAAAAAACTATCGGCCATGGCAAGATACCAATACTCATTACAAAGGGCCCAATTTGAATCAATTTGCCACCTATTAACTCCGCCACAACAGCATTTGTTATAAAAATCCCTGCAAGAATAACAAACACAAACTCTTTTCTAGTTTTGAACATAAGTAAACATTTAATCAAATTTAATAATTTAATTATAATTATAGTATGTTAAATATTCATGTTGTATTTATCGATGAATTGCTTATTTTGCTGATGTTTAGTGTATTTTATTAAACAAAGTAAGAAAATATATTAATTTAATTTAGGATAATTTGTTTTTTTTTTTGATTTGTACTCGGACGTCCAAAACCACTTGTTAAAGAGTTTAACAAGTTTAACAACAAATTTATTTAATTATGAAAAAATTTTTTTTACATTATTAGCAATTATTGTCTTTTCAGTAACTTCGTTTGCTAATGAAAATAATACCTGTAACGAAAGTTCAAATTTTGTATCTTTCTCAGAAATTAAGATTAAAAAAATTATTTACACAGATGATAAATGTGAAACTTTTCATGTAGTTTATGAAGAGCATTATACAACAGCTGAGGGCTTTCCTAGAGTTACTTATCATTTTGGAACATTGACGATTTGTATTGACAAAGTATTGGCTTAAGTTTATAGAAACACCTGTTTTCATTAGCAGGTGTTTTTATTTTCGCTTTTTAAAACATAAATTATTTATGAAACTATCAGTTTTTTTGTTTTTGATAAGTTTTGGTTACTGTTTCTCGCAACAGTCCATTAAAGTTACCTATGAGTGTCGTACAAAAATTAAAAGCCGCAATAGCCAATCAGAATTTCCGACAATTTATAAAACAATGTATCAATTAACTAATAATGGTGTAATTTCTGAGTTTAAATCTATTGAAACTAAAGACAAGAGTGAAATAACAAAAAATGATAATAAACAATCGGATACTATTTTTATAACTGCTTACAAAGCTGATAAAAATTTGAATTTAAAAGATTTTAATTTAGAAGCTAATTTTGTAAAATCAGAGTTGGATGGAAAATTTTACTTTTATACTGATACATTTCAAAACAGAAAATTAAACTTCAAATCAGATATAAAAAAAATTGACAATTATACTTGCAAATTAGTTGAAGGCGTAAATTCCATCAACAATGATCCGATAAAATATTGGTACACTGAGGCAATTCCTGTGATTGATGGTCCAATGTCATATTGGTTAGACTTACCAGGTTTAATTCTAAATATTGAATATCCATTAATGGAGTTTTATGCTGTAAAAATTGAATTTTTTGATGAAAAACTTCAAATTTTGAATTTTCCTGAATCAACTCAATTTATTAGCAGAAATCAATACGAAAGTTTACTGCGAGAATCTTTGGCTTTAGACAACAAACCTATAAAGTACAATCAAGAAAAAATTGATTCTTTTTTTAATAAAGAGTAAATATATATTAGAAATATTTTTTATTAAATCAAATTGAGCTTAAAAAACAAAAAATTATGAAATACCTTACCCTCATATTATTTTTAATAGCATCTAATTTATCCACCAGTCAAAGTATAACTAAAATCATATTCAATAATCAAATGAATTTTAATGATGCTACAATTGAAGGTATTCCAGAGGGATTTAAAGCAGAAGTAATTAAACAAAAAAACAGTGAAATTTTAATTACAAATATGTATTTTAATCAGGATGGCGAGGTTTGGTATGAATCAGATAGAAATCAAGATAATGAACTTAAAGAAAAATTATTAAAATATATAAACTTAAATAATACAAAAGATATAATAGATATACCAATTATTAGAATACAAAAGAATTTTAGAACAAAAACTTGTTTTCAATTAGAACATAGTCAAATTGTTAAGACTGAATTTGCTAATGTCAATTGGCTAATTACTGATGAAACTAAGACAATATTAGGTTATAAGTGCAGTAAAGCCACAGCTATGAATGGTTTAAAACCCATTTTTATTTTTTTTACGACTCAAATTAAAGGCAAAGCAAGTACTGGAGTTATGTCAGCAATTGATGGTGTTGTTTTAGAATATAATGTTGGTTTAAAAACAGGAATAGCTACTAAAATAGAATTTAACCAACCCGATATTAAAGATTTTTTTAAGTAACCGAGTCAATTAATTCATTTTATGAAACAGATATTGTTATTCATCAGTTTTTTTGCAACTACTTTTTTTTATTCCCAAAAAAGTGTCAAAATTAGTTATGAGCAAAAAATTTTTTATAGCGATGCTTTTTTTAGCCAAGTTCCTAGTCTAGATAGTGAGGAATTTAGAGCTGAACTTAGAAAGCCTAAATTTTTTGAGCTGCTACATAATGGCGATTTTTCCTTGTTCAAAAGTATAAATGAAAAAGAAAGGGTTATTACATCTAATGAAATTAGTACTGAAACTTATACCAATAGAGGAACTTTTATAAAGCCATTTAATGTTTGGATTCTAAAAGATTTTAAAAAAAATTCATTTATCAAGAGTACAGAAGTAGAAGGTAAGGCGTTTTATGTCGAACAACCATTTTCAGTAGAAGAGTTAAAATATGATAAAAGAGTCAAACTTATTGATGGGTATTCATGTTTGTCAGCTTATTCTGTATCTGCTATTAATGATACGATTCAATATTGGTACACTCAGGAAATCCCTATTATAGACGGACCTTTTTTACTCACAACAATACCAGGTTTGGTCTTGAGCGTTGAGTCTAAAAAAAAGGTTATTTATGTTACTAAAATTGAATTTTTTGATAAAAAAGTAGTTATTGATGGAATAAACACAAAAACTCTATTTATCACAGAATCAGATTTAAAAAGTAAAATTGAAGAGTCTAATACCCCAAAGTCATATACTGATGAATATGGTAAAAAACATCAATCAAATACTATTATTATAAAACCAGTGAATTAATCGTTGTAATTATGAGAACACAATTTTTTTGGAGCATTATACTTTTTACTTTTTTTTCAGGTTTTTCTCAATCCGCAATCAGAGTTAGTTATGAAACCCAAACTATTCATACGGAAGAATCATTGAAAGCAATTCCTGCACACATCAGAGCGACAGTTTTACAGCAGTTAAATAGTATTAAAAAGGAATCGTACATGATTGTTCATAATAACATCGTTTATTTTGAGTTCAAATCGCAACATATTAATAAAAAGCATAATGGTGATATTAATTCTGGTGATAAATCATCTAATTCATCAATAGCTAAGGATTTGTCACTATCCGCTTCGTATCCAGATGTTAAAGTAATTAAGGATTTTAAAAAGAAAATGATTACTACAAAATCAGATGATAAAAGTATAACCGAAAAATTAGTTACAGTAAATTGGAATATCACAAAAAAACAAATAAAAGTTTTAGGTTATTCTTGTTACGAAGCAAATACTACTTTTAAAAACAAATTATTGACAGTATATTTCACAAATGGTATAGGTACATCAGCGAGTCCTAGTAATTTGCCTTTTATTAACGGAGTTGTTTTGGCATATAAGCAAGGTAACACTACTACTATGGCAAAAAAAATAGAATTTAACCAACCCGATATTAAAGATTTTTTTAAGTAACAGTACTCAAATATCTTATATTATGAAAAAAGTTTTTATATTTCTTTTTATTGTAAATCAAATGGCGGCACAAAAATCTATTAAAGTGACTTATGAAGCCCTACGCAAATATCCAGAAAGTTTGTTAACAAGGTTGTCATTAGAACAAAGATTAGCTCTTGAAATAGCTGCTAAAAATCCATATCTAGCAACAATGATAAACAATGGCGATGAATCTTTATACCAGAGTATAATTAGAGAAGATGACTCAATAAGCGGAAAAAGAAGCGACAGTAAAACCGATATTGATAAAGGACTTGTAATAAAAACTCCTAAATATTGGAGGCTAAAAGAATTTTCAAGCAAAACTCAAATTAATCTTTCAGTTATCGATAATCAAGAGTATTATTTGAATAAACAAATTGAAGAGCCAAAACTATATTTTACAAATGATGAAATAGTAATTGATAAGTATGTTTGTAAATATGCATACAGCATAAATCCAAAAAGTAATGATACTATAAAGTATTGGTATACTTCTCAAATTCCAATAGATGATTGTCCAAGTAATGTTTCTGGATTTCCAGGTATTGTATTAAAAATGGAGACTAAAAATTCATTAGAATATGCAACAAAAATTGAATTTTTTGCTGAAAAGTTAGTGATTGATAGACCTAAAAAATCGTATCAAATTACTACACAAGAAGAAATTAATAAGCTGATTTTCGAGGCAAAAAAACCAAAAAACTATGTGGACCAAGAGGGTAAAACCATCACAACTGAAACTATTAGACCATAAATTATGAAACTAATTTTCAGCATACTATTTATTATAACTTCTACTTGTGTATTTTCACAAAACACCACCGTGGTTAGTTTTGAGTACAAAATAACTCTTACAAATGAGATGCTTAAAAAAGTGCCACCTTTGTTACAAGAGTCTGTTAAAAAGCAAATCAGTGACAAAGTTTTTTTATCAAGATTGAGCTTTAAAGATGAAGCAGTTTTTTATCTTTCTATTAAAAATTATAGCAAAAATACGATCAATGGTGATGTAGCCAAAACAAAGTCTACAACATATAAAGATCTAGAAACGGACATAAATTTAAATGAAGATAAAATAAAAAAAAACGCTAAAATGCTAAATTATTCCTTCGTTAAAAATAAAAAAATAATTGTTTTACCACTCGAAAAAGTAAAGTGGCTTATAAAAAAAGAAACAAAAAAGATATTAAATTATAATTGCTTTCTTGCTACAACTATTTATCAAGGACAAAAACTTGAGGTTTATTTCACTAAAGAAATCAAAGGCAAAGCAAGTCCGCACAAATACCCGTTTATAGATGGTCTTATTTTAGAATATAACGATGGCAAACGATCAGGAATAGCTACTAAAATAGAATTTAACCAACCCGATATTAAAGATTTTTTTAAGTAAAAAGTCTGTAAATAAATAGCAGTTTAAATCCTAAACATTAAAAAAATCCCACAACACAAACTTTGCAAAACCTTAAATTAAATCTAATTCTATTTCTATTTCCGCTATTTTTAGTTGCTCAAAACAGCGTAAAGGTTGCAGTATTAGATGAGTATAACAATCCTGTTGTTAGAGCAATTGTTATTGTTTATCAAGGAGGAAATCAAATTGCGTTTGGATCTACAAATTCATTAGGTGTTATCGAAAAATCGATAGCAAACGGCACGTTTCAGATAAAAATTAGTAAACTCGGTTTTGTTGCGCAAAATATGGAAGTTGAGATTTTAAAAAATCAAGACTTTAGTGTAAAACTTGAAACAGAAACCAATAAACTTGAAACAGTAATTATTAAAAGTCGCCCTAAAATAATGCGTGTTAAAGAAGATACAATTTCATACAATATTAAAACCGTTATTGATGGAACGGAGCGCAAGATTGATGATGTAATCAAAAAACTGCCTGGAATGAATGTAGATGCAAACGGAAAAGTATCGTACAAAGGGCAAGAAATAGATAAAGTTTTGATTGACGGTAACGAGTTTTTTGGCAACAAGCATCAAATGGCAACTCAAAATATTGATGCCAATATGGTAGACGGAATAGATTTACTTACTAATTATCAAGGATTTTCAACGTCTAAAGGAAGTGGCGGATCTATTGCTTTGAACTTAAAATTAAAAGAAGGCTATCGCAATAAATTTGTTGGCGATATTGAAGTTTCTGGAGGCATCAATAATGCTTTTCGTACACACAATAATCTTTTTAGATTTTCTAAAACTGGGAATTTGGCAATTATTTCTGATTACAACACTATCGCAAAAACGCCAATTACTATTGACGATTACAGAGAAATGAGAATTCCAACAGATACTGAATCAAACCAAAACTCAGTACAGTCTTTTGAATTGCCAACTTTTATGGAACCCAGCAACTATAATAAAAGAAAAGACAATGGTTTTGTAGGTATAAATTATACCAATATAATTAATAAGAAATCAAAGATTACCTTTTCTAATTTGTTTAACACCACAAATACTATTCAAGAGTTTTTGAGATCACAAAGTAATTTAGATGAGGATGGTGGCATAGCAAAATTTGCAAATTTAAAAAACAACAATGCTTTATTAAACAATACTCAGGTCAAGTGGGAGTTTAACAAAAGTAAAAAGACTTTTATGAGTTATAATTTTGGACTTACGCCCAATAATGATATGGAGGAATTGACTGTATTTTCGCCAATAAATACTGTGGATAGTAATTTGAAAAATAACAATTTAAGTTTTTTTCAAACCTATGCAGCAAACACTATTTTTTTTAATAAAATAAATTACAAATTCAAGATCTTTAATTCTTACATGATGGATTCTAAAGTTATCAACCTTAACGGAAGCGATGCTTTTTTTGACACTAATTCTACAAGATTGAAACAAGAGATAAAAATAAAGACCAATATAATATCGATACAAAATAATTTTAGTTTTAAAATTAAGAAGACTATTTTTAGTTTTAAATCACTTTATTTAAACAATAATAGTAACTCTTTTATTGAAAACAGTGTTTTACCGTTCGGCACGAATTCACTTAAATTAGATAAGAACATGTTTTCTACAGATTTTTCAATACTCAAATTCTGGAATGCAAAATTCAGTACTACATTAGGACTTAAAAGTTCGGTTTCGGTGATAGATTTTAAACAACAAAAAAATTTAATTCCGAGAAACGAGCCCTATATTACTGCAAATTATGGAATATCTGCTGCAAAAAAACTATCATTTTCCTTTGCTATAAATCATGAATTCCCAGATATAAATCATCTTCAGGAAAATAATAGCATTAAAGATTTTCAGGTTTTACGAACAAAAAGTACTATTAAATTTGATCAATTAATTCAAAAAAAAGAATTCGGATTAGACTACTTTTGGATTAATGTGTACAATCAAAGTTTACTTTTTTCAAAAATTTCGTATAGTATTCAAGACAATGCAATAGCGAATAACATTTTTTATAATGCTAATTATTCACAAAACAACTTTGTTATAACGCCAAAAAACAATCAATTAAGTGTTATAACTCAATATGATTTAAAAATGAATAGTATTCCATTATCTTTAAAAAGCACTTTGGTTTTTTTGCAATCAAAAGGATTTATTTCTTTTAATAATCAATTAAATGCTATTTCTAATACTAATTCATCGGTGAAACAGCAGTTGTTTTCTAATTTTAAAAATTCTCTTTTACAGTTCGATTTTGGTTATAGTTACAATCGTCAAAAAACATCGCAAGGATTCAATAATTTTGAAAATACAGCATACAATTACCAAATTATTACAACTATAAAAGGCAAATATAAAGACCAATTAAAATGGGATTTTGGAATAACAAGAGATTTTCAAGATTCAGGATTTAGCACCAATAAACTTTATTTTTTGAACACAAATTTTGATTATCAATTTACACCAAAAATTAAGATAATTCTTAATGGATTTAATCTTTTAAATCTTAATACTTCTTCAATAATAAGAACATCTATTGATGAAAACTTTTTTTCAGAATCAATTAATAAAATAATGTCAGGCTATATAATTTTGGGTCTAAATTATTCCTTTTAAATAAAAATTCCATTTCAAATTGCTCTGAAATGGAATTCTTAAAATTATAAAATTGTATTTGATTATCCTAAAGAAACTCTTTTAAAACCAGTAATTTCAACATTGAATCCTTTAACATAATCGCTGACTTTCTTACTGTCATCTTTGATAAAGTTTTGGTCTAACAAGGCTTTTTCTTGGTCTAAAGTCGTGTTGTCAGAGATGAAACGCTGTACTTTTCCTGGAATAATTTTATCCCAAATTTGTTCTGGTTTGCCTTCTGCTTTTAATTCAGCTTTAGCATCTTCTTCAGCTTGTTTTAAAACTTCTTCTGTTAATTGAGAGAAAGAAATATATTTAGGAACATTTTTCAATGTTTTTCCTAAACGTTTTGCTTCTTCATTTTCTTTTTCGATTATAGCAATACGCGCAGCAAGTTCTGAAGCAACGAAGGCTGGATCAAAATCTTTATAAGATAAGGTGTCAGCTCCCATAGAAGCCACTTGCATAGAGATGTCTTTAGTTATAACTTCAGCGTTAGGAATTGATGCAGAAATAGCTGTTAATGCAGCAATTTTGTTAACGTGAACATAAGAACCGACGAAAGCGCCTTCTAAAATTTCAAAACCACCGATTTCGATTTTTTCACCAATAACGCCAGTTTGCTCGATCAATTTTTCAGCAACAGTGATTCCATTGAAATCCGAAGCTAAAAATTCTTCTTTTGAAGAGAAGTTGATCGCTTTTTCTACTAATTCTTTTGCTAGAGAAACAAAAGCTTCATTTTTACCTACGAAATCAGTTTCGCAGTTTAAAGTGATGATAGCTCCTTTAGTTTTATCAGCATTGATAAAAGAAACAGCAGCTCCTTCAGAAGACTCACGGTCAGAACGGTTAGCAGCAACTTTTTGTCCTTTTTCTCTAAGGTTTTGTATAGCTTTATCGAAATCACCATCAGCTTCAACCAAAGCTTTTTTACAGTCCATCATTCCGGCGCCTGTAGTTTGTCTTAATTTATTTACGTCTGCAGCAGTAATTGTTGCCATTTTTGTATAATTTTTTAATGTTAAAAATAAAGCCGTTGTAGTGAGAATGTTTACAAAAATAAACACGCATCATCACAACGACTTTATCATAATGTTAATTTATTCTTCAGTTTTTTCAACTTGAGTTTCTGCTACAACTTCTGCAGCTGGAGCAGCAACTTCTGCTACAACTTCTTCAGTTTGCGGAGCAGCTTCTCCTTCTTTTGCATCTGCACTTCTGTTAGAAAGTCCGTCAATAACGGCAGCAGTTACAAGAGATAAAATTTTATCTATTGATTTAGAAGCATCATCATTTGCAGGTATTACATAATCAACCTCTCTTGGGTCAGAATTTGTATCTACCATTGCGAAAACTGGAATGTTTAATTTTTGAGCTTCTTTTATTGCGATGTGTTCAGCTTTGATATCTACTACGAACAATGCAGCTGGTAGTCTAGACATGTCAGCAATTGAACCTAAGTTTTTATCTAATTTTGCACGAAGACGATCTACTTGCAAACGCTCTTTTTTAGAAAGTGTCATGAATGTACCATCTTTCTTCATTCTATCAATTGTAGCCATTTTTTTAACTGCTTTACGGATAGTTACAAAGTTAGTTAGCATTCCACCAGGCCATCTTTCAGTAATGTAAGGCATGTTTGCAGCTTTTGCTTTTTCAGCAACGATATCTTTTGCTTGTTTTTTGGTAGCAACAAATAATATTTTTCTACCAGATGCAGCGATTTTTTTCAAAGCTTCATTAGCCTCTTCAATTTTTGCTGCAGTTTTATATAGATTGATAATGTGAATTCCATTACGCTCCATATAGATGTATGGGGCCATGTTTGGATCCCACTTTCTAGTCATGTGCCCAAAATGAACACCTGCTTCTAGTAATTCTTTTACTTCTACTTTGTTTGACATTTTTTGTACTAGTTTACGTTCTGTTGATTAGCAATGTTTTCTTTAGATTTTTAGATTTTTAGATTTTTAGATTTTTCAATCTTTCAATCTTTTAATCTTTCAATCATTAAACCATTTAGATGCTAAACTAATTTCCCGCCTCAACGGGACAACAACAACATTGTTTTTAAATATAATAATAAATGAGTCTTTTACTAATTGCACAAGACAGGCAATATTAACGTTTAGAAAATTGGAATCTCTTACGAGCTTTCTTCTGACCAAATTTCTTACGTTCTACCATTCTTGGATCTCTTGTTAGCAAACCTTCTGGTTTCAAGATGGCTCTGTTTCCTTCGCCAACTTCACACATAACTCTTGCTAGAGCCATACGAACAGCTTCTGCTTGACCTGTTGAACCACCTCCGTATACGTTCACTTTTACATCATAGTTAGTTACATTTTCTGTCATAGACATAGGCTGTAATACTTTGTATTGTAAAGTTGCAGTTGGGAAATAAGTTGCGAAAGGCTTTTTGTTTACAGTGATTACTCCTGTTCCTTCCGAAACATAAACACGTGCAACAGCGGTTTTTCTTCTACCGATTTTGTGAATAACTCCCATTACTTAAGATCGTTAAGGTTAACTGTTTTAGGTTTTTGAGCGCCTTGTTTGTGCTCTGTTCCTACAACAACATTTAAATTTCTGAAAAGTTCTGCTCCTAATTTGTTTTTAGGTAACATTCCTTTTACTGCTTTTTCTACTAATAATGCTGGGTTTTTACTTTGCAATACTTTAGCAGTTAAAGTTCTTTGTCCTCCTGGGTAACCTGTGTGACGCATGTAAATTTTGTCATCCATTTTTGTACCTGTAAGGTTGATTTTTTCTGAGTTGATAACGATTACGTTATCTCCGCAGTCCACGTGTGGTGTGTAACTTGGCTTGTACTTACCTCTTAAAATCATAGCGACTTTTGAAGCAAGACGACCTAAGTTATGACCATCAGCATCTACAACAATCCACTCTTTTGTAATAGTGGCTTTGCTTGCAGATTGTGTCTTGTAGCTTAATGCGTCCATAATATTATTTTAATTAAACATTCCATCCCCAATAAAGGGGTTGCAAAAGTACAATTATTTATTTTAAATACAAACACCTGTAAAATATTATTTAAGTATTGATTAACAGTAAAAAAGAATAAGTTTTTATATGTCTGTAAAAATTAAATTTTGATTCGTTCTTTGGTCTAATTTATTGAACTGTATTAATTACCTTTTATGTTTTACAATGATTTTTTTACTTTCTTTACAATGTAGTTTCTAAATTGTAACCATAATGAAGGAAAAAGCAACCCTTAAACAAATTGCAAAGGCTTTAAACGTATCGGTTTCCACGGTTTCAAAAGCATTGAATGATAGCCCAGAAATTAGTGTGCCTACAAAAATTAAAATTCAAGAGTTTGCTAAACTAAAAAATTATAAACCCAACATTACGGCGCTTAATCTTAAGAACCGAATGACAAAAACCATAGGTGTAATTATTCCTAATATTCTTAATTCGTTTTTTGCAAAAGTATTTAGCGGTATAGAAAAAGTGGCAGATGCACAAGGTTATCATGTCATTACTTGTATTTCTAATGAATCTTTAGAAAAAGAAATCCATACTATGCAAATGTTGAGTAATGGTACCATTGACGGTTTTATATTGTCGATCTCTGAAGAAACGCAAAAGGAAAATGAGTTTCAACATTTTAAAGACATTATCAACGATGGAACTCCTATTGTTATGTTTGATAGAGTGACAGATGAGGTTGCGTGTGACAAAGTAGTCGTTGATGATTTTGATTCCGCTGTTGATGCCACAACACATTTAATAAAATTAGGATGCAAAAAAATTGCCATGTTTTCTACCATAGAAAATCTTAGTGTAGGTAAATTAAGAAGTAATGGTTATAGCAAAGCTTTTGAAGATAATAATTTAAAAGTGAATCAAAATTTGATAATACTTACCGATAATACTGATGATTTTGATAAAAAAGTAGCAGTTTTGTTTAAAGAAAATAAAATAGATGCCATTTTTGCACTAGACGAACACGCTGCGGTAACGGCTATTAAAATGGGTTTGAAAAATGGTTATAAAATACCAGAAGCGTTATCTATAATAGGATTTGCAGATGGCGTCTGGTCAAGAAGATTCACGCCAAGTCTTTCAACGGTGAGCCAACATGGCCCTGAAATAGGTGAAGCTGCTGCAAGACTTTTAATAGAAAGGTTAGAAAACAAATCGGAGGAAAATAATTTTAAAACCACCATCATCAAAACCGAATTAAGAGAAAGAGAATCAACAAGGAGATTGTAACAAATCTATTTTATAAATAAAATTATTTTCAGCCATTATCTTTTTTTCTAGCACTATATTCACATTAAGTTTATTGTTTAAGGCTATCGACTTAATTTTTTTTATTTCACAATCTTCTGATAAAATCATATAAACAGCAGTTTTATTTTTTATAAACGCTGGAAGTTGAAAGAATAATTTTTCAAAATATTCAAAATTTACGCCGCAAAACCAAGCTTTTTCTGCAATTGAAACAGGATCTTTAGGATAATATGGAGGATTGATTACGATAAAATCAAAAGTTATATTTTGTAAATTTTCAAATAAATCAGAATATACGATATTTATATTTACATTATTATTGACACTATTTTTCTCTAATGATTTCAGAGCTAACCTATTAATATCAGAAGCAGTAACTACTGCATGTTTTTGTGCTGCATGAATAGAAATTATACCGCAACCACATCCTAGCTCTAAAAATGTTCTGCCACTTAAGGAAAGAGTTTCTATAAAATCTAACAATAACTTTGTGCTCAATGTTAAAAATGGGGGAAAAACAGTAGGCTCAACCCATACAGAAATAGACTTATATTGATATTTTCTAGCTTTAGATAAATAAATTTTACTAGCTTTTTTTAAGAAAGGACTTATTAGTTTTTTTATTATTGCTCTCATTATTCAGAGTAAAATCCTTCTGTTTCTGGCTGGCGGTATTTCCAAATTTTATGCAATACCTTTATCTCATAAGGAAAGTTATAAATACCTATTTTATATCTTAAAATAGAAACTAATTGTAAAATAATTTTTTTATATCCTCGAATTCTAAAATCTGATACCGTGGGGTAGTAACCATTTAAAACGGTTTCAAAGTTTTTTATTGTATCAATCATGTAGGGCTTTAACCAAGGGGTTAAAGGATTTTTTCTAAGATCAAAATTCTCCCAAGAAGGTGAAATCCAATTTTCTAAGTTTTCTGGAAATGAGAATCCTGCATCAAGAATTTGTTTGTACAATTCTGAGCCTTCAGTAGGAACCGGACTAAAAAGATAAATTATAATTTCTGCATTAGGATTAATTAATTTTATTTCTTTTATAAAATTAATATCCCATAAAATTTGATCATAAACTTCTTTTTCAGTTTTTGCAGGCATTCCTAAAACAAATGATAATTCAGGAATAATATCTGCATTTTTCATTCTTAAAACAAAATCTTTAATCATTTGACCTGTTTGTGTACCGCCTTTATTCATTTGCTTTAAAACAGCATCGTTACCTGTTTCTGCACCAAGAAAAATCATTTTGCAACCAGCACGCCGCATTAATTTTAAATCTTCATCACTATACATATTAATAGTATCAATTCGCCCTTCGCCCCAATAACTGATATTGTCATTCATTATTAGTTCAGAAAACTCTAACACTCTTTTTTTAGAGGTAAAAAAATTATTGTCGTGAAATTCTACAGCATCGATATTGTAATTTTCTTTAAAATATTTAATGTCTTCATAAATTCTTCCAGCAGACATTCCTTTCCATTTTGCATTAAAAATAGGAACAACGGCGCAAAAAGAACATGAAAAAGGACAGCCCATACTAGAATGATAGGATAGGGTTTTATTGCCCATAAATGTTTTTGCTAAATATTCTTTTACTGGATAAAAAGAATTTAAATATTCATAAGGAAATTTTGGAAGTTTATCTTGGTCTAATAATGCTTCAACAGCAGTTTTTGTGATTTCGCCTTTATCGTTTTTATAAATCAGATTTTTGATTAAAAATATACCTTCGACCGCATTATTTTCTAATGTTTTAATGAGTTCCGGAAATGTATTGTCACCAGGTCCATTGATAACATAGTCAACGTATCCAGAATTAAGTGCAACTTTATATTGATTTGATGCAAAATAACCTCCCCAGATAGTAGTAACAGAAGGATATTTTTCTTTAATTTTTTTTGTAAAAGGAATTGCCTGCCTTAACTGTGGCCCAGGCATTACTGTTGAACCAAAATATTTAAATTCACCTGTTTTTAAATAGTTTTCAATGGTTTGCCACGGATTTTCTTCTAAATTACCATCCACAAAAACATAGTCGTATTTCTCGTTTATAGAAGCACCAATTTGCAAGATCGAATTCGGAATTCGGTGTTTGCCGTTGGCACTGCGCGGATTGAAGAGGATGGTTTTGTTAGACATTATTTTATTTTCTGAAATAGATAATTAGGATTGCTGTCGATATATCTATAATTAGGATTTTTTAGAATTTCTTTAATGAATTTAGCACTTCCAAATTTCATGTTTTTGGATGAATCATCAATTAAAACAAATCCGTTTAAATTTAATTTTGAGTCAACATTTTCAAAATCTTTTTTGGTTTGTTCAAATGAATGATCACCATCAATATAACAAAACGATATTTTGTCTTTTATCACAAAAGCACGATTAAAAACGTCGTTAAATTCTTCGTTTTTATTCCATTTTTCAAAAAAAACATCCGAAGTTAAATGACAGGTAAAAGGAAGTTTTTTAGAATGCAAAAATTGTGTTGATGTAATAAATGAATTTTTAATGTGATTCATATACTCTTTTCTATCAATATCATTTCTGCCATCCATATGATTTTCGATTATTCCTTTATAATCATTATAACCTTCATAAATCCATGCGTCACATCCAAAAAATTCATTCTTTTTTTGATGTTTGTTTAGTAGATGCAGCATCAAATTAGTAGACAGACCACCATAACATCCTATTTCCATCACGATTCCATTTTCTGGCATGTTTTTAATGGCATAATCCATTAAATAAATATTGCCTTCATGAAGCATTCCTTCGCCAATAACGGAACTGCGTAATCGAGAAATGAAATCATCTTTTTCGATTTTTTTAATAGGATTATTAAATAGCATTTTTATTTATAGAAATTAAATTAACTTCAATTATATAAAATCAGTTTTAAATGAAGTAAAAACAAATATAATAATAAGTGATTTGAAATCGGAATAAATTGTAGAAAAAGCAATTTTTAAGTAGCTAACTTTATTCTAATTGTAACAGTATTTAGTTTTTAGAAAAATAAATTTTTAAATAGTTGCTTACAGTTTTTTCAATGATGTAAGGATTTAAATGATGATCTGAAAAGGTTTTTAAAAGTAATTTTTCACACGCGTTTACCATTTCAATTTTTGTTTTACAAAGTGACCAATTTTCAGAAGAAAAAGCACCGCCAACTTCTTTGGAAATAATCATTGTTTTACATTGTAGCGCTTCTGCAAAAATCATCCCAAAACTCTCATAATTACTAGTGTGTAGTAATATTTTAGATTTTGAAATATTAGATAAGGTTTCCTTATAATTTAATAATCCTGTTAGTATAATAG
The DNA here is from genome assembly GCA_031413015.1 of Bacteroidota bacterium. Lineage (GTDB taxonomy): Bacteria > Bacteroidota > Bacteroidia > Flavobacteriales > Flavobacteriaceae > Flavobacterium. The sequence goes on from JANOEE010000015.1 coordinate 494,836, forward strand.
TATTTTCTAATTTTAGAGTCTTTATTTTTTTTTGCAGTATTTCTTTTTCAAATCCTTCTCCAATAATCATCGTTTTAACAGGAATGATTTTATTTACTTCAGAAACAACATCTATAAAAAGTTCGTAATTTTTTAGTGAAATTAATGAGCCAACACCTATAATATCTATAGTTTTTTTAGATAAAGAATTACAATCATTTGGATCAATTCCCCAAGGAATAATTTTTGGTTGTATATGATGTATTTTATAAATATGTTGTTGTTGAATAGCACTTATGCAAATAAGTTGCATGCTTTTTAATGGAAGTAATTTTAAATAGTAATTTGTATTTAAGACATCTTGTCCCATTAAAGTTGTTATATGTTGGAGTTGCTTTTTTTTAGAAAACCAATGTCCAATAAAAGCACATTCACCCAACCAAAAACTGTGAATTAATGTTATTGGATTTTTTTTATTAATTTTTGTAAGTGTATTATAGGCTTTATTCCATACAAAAGGTTTAGTAAGCATTTTGTTTTTTCCATTTAAAGGAATAACAGTGCAACCATGCCAATTATATTTTTGCCTTATAAAAGGAAATTGTAAAGCAATAATTGTAATTTTTAATTCAGATTGCCGATTTTTTAAAGCCTTAATGTATAGTTGTATGGCAGGAATAGTTGTAGTGTCTTGCTCATTTTGCGCAAAACCAGGTGTTAAAAACACGATATGTTTTAAACTTGAATTCAAATTATTTGTGCCATTCTTTATTGGTGAAGACTAACTCGTTTTTTTTAATAATTGAAGGATTTTTTATTAGCTCATCAAAATAAATTAATTTTCCTGTGTGAGAATAAATGTATTGGTACTCCATTAAATCTGTAAATATATTAGTAAGTAATTTTTCGATTTTGTTTTTTAAAAAAGATATTTTTAGTATACGCTCCACTTTTAAGATTACTTTTGTTAAAAATCTTGAATTGATGTGCTTAGCATATAAATTTTCGTTTAAATAATTGTAATGAAAAGATATGTATAATGTAGGATAATTCACTTTTTGCAAAGCTGAACCAATTGTTGGCAATAATAAAAATTCGGAACCTTCTATATCTATTTTTATAAAATCAACTTGATTTATTTTTTCTTGTTCAATAAAATCAAGTAACGTTGTAGTTTCTATTTGATCTTTAAATAATTTATCTTTTTTTCGTTCTAGTATACTTGTAGAGGATTCTCCATATTTATTTCTAGCAAATAAGTTAACTTTTCCTTTTTTATTTGAAATGGCGAGATGGTAAGGTTTTATTTTGTCTTTTAAATTTGGGTTTAAAGCTATGTTTTTTAATAATTCGGAAAAGCAGTTATGATCAGCATCAATAGCATAAACGGTTTGTGTTTTATTTGCTAAATACATACTCGTAACTCCATTCCAACAACCTAGATCTAAAGAAACATCATTTTTTGTAGTGAAATAATCAAAAACGTCAAAGGTAAAAGGTTCCCATAAGCCAGTATTTATATAGTCAAAAGTAGTTTTGTGATTTCCCTCATTAACGTTAAAGTTAACATTTCTAATTTTTACTTCCATTTTAAAACGTATCTAAATCTGCATAATTAAATTCTAAATCATCTAAATTAATGTCTTCAAAAGGTAAATAACCAATTAACCAAGATGGTTTAGCTGTTTCTAATTTTGACAGAAATTGATTTTCTGTACAATCGATCAAAACTTGAAATAGAATTTCGTTTATTCCTAAATAAAAGGCTATTTTTTTTAATTTACGAATCGCTTTTTTGAAATTTTCGTCTGTATCACTTGTGAAAAACCCAACATGTAAAACAGCATCTATTTTTATCCAAAAATTACAATTATGCAATTGAATGAAATAGTGCTCATTAAAACTATTTTTATATTGAATAAAATCGGTATTGTATTCTTGCATCAATCTGTCTGAAGAAATGTCTGGATTAGGTACATTTTGATATTTTCTTAAATAAACACTGCATACTTTTTGATATGCTTTTTCTAAATGTAATTTCTTAATTACTCTAGCCAATGGTAAAGTCATAATTTTAAAATGAAATCTTTGCATACTTTTATATTCTAACCAACCTAATTTTTTTGTACTAAAATAAGTGTTTTCACTATGGTAGGCATATACAAATTTAATTCCTTCAGATTTCATTAACTCGTAGGATTTTAAAGCCAAATTATAATGTAATCCTTTGCCTTGAAATTCTTTTAGTGTAAATGAATCGCAGGCATGTGCGACTAAAATTGACGACGAATTAGAAGTGAATTTTTGCGGAATTGCTCCATAAAATGCTACTGGTTTATTGTCATAGTAAGCAAGATAACAAATATATTTAAGCCCTAAATAAGAAGTGTTATATTTGTTTTTTATATACGATAAGGTTTTCTTTTTACTAAATACGGTTAAAAATAAATATTGAACATCTTTTAAACCATCATCATCTAGTCTTTTATAATTGAAATTTAATTTTTCCATATCAAATATATTTACCCTTTAATAAATATAGTAATTGCATTTTTAAATTTATATAGGAATTCATAACAAATCTATTTTTTAGAGTAGCGACATTTTTGTCTTTTTCAGTATTATAATCTACTAATAAAATTTTTTCAAAACCAATTTGTTCACAATAGTTTACTAAATCTGAATTATAGGTTCCAAATGGAAATGCAAATTCTGAAATAGGTTTTGAACAAATAGTTTCTAAAATTTCTTTTCCTTTTAAAATTTCAAATTTTGCTTCTTCTATTGAAATTTCAGCTAAATTAGTGTGCGTATAACTGTGCGAACCAATTGTGAACAGTGGATTTTCAGCTATTTTTTTGATATGGTTATTATTCATTAATCGCCAATAATCATCTAGTGAATTTTTTTGAATAGCTTTCCATTCTTCATCAAAACTTATAAATAAAGGTTTTATTTCGTTAAAAATTAGTTTTTTACATCTATTTTTTAAAGAAACGCCTTTAAAAACAAACTCATTTTTTCTGTTTTTTGTATAAAGATTATTTTCAAAAATAATTTCATTCTTAGAGGTGTGAAAAGAAACTAAATCTAAAAAATCAGGCCATAAAAAACTAGCTTTATCCTGAATTGTGGTGATAAAAAAGGTAGCTGGAATTTCATATTTTTCTAGAATAGGAACCGCATATTTATAATTATTCAAATAACCATCATCAAAAGTTATAGTTATATTTAATGTATTGGGTTTAAATTTTTTATTGTAAAAATCATCCAAAGAAATGACATTATAATGTGTAGCGATGTATTGAATAAATTGATTAAAAAAATCTTTAGAGTGAAATCTGCTATTATATTTAGTCTCGCCCACTTTATCAATGCCATGAAAAACTAAAATTCGCTCACCATATCTGTTTTTAAGCAGCCAATTTGCAAAATCAATTTTAAACAAAACTGTGTTTAAAAGCAATAAAAAGTGATATTTTATCTTAATCCAAATCATTTTTTTAAATCACTAATTCTATATAAATTCCAATTTTCATCAGCCGTTTTTAACTTAATCAAGACGCACTTTTTTTGAATATTTTCCCAATTAATTTGCGGATTTTTACCTTTCCATTGTTTTTCTAGTTGCTTTTCATTTATTAAAATCAAAGCATTCTTTTCAAATTTATTGTATTTTTTAAAATATAAATTTTCATACTTAAATTCTAATTTTCTTCCTTTTAGTGCTAAGTCTATATCAAAAATATAGATTGTTTCACCTTCATATTTTTTAATATCAGTACAAATTGTTTTTTCCAATTTATTTCGGTTGTAAAAAGGCAAAACAAAGTAGGATGTCAGGGTAAGTTGTATAAAAAAAATAGCTATAAAAACTAGTTTTTGCTGTTTAAATGAATTAAAAAACGTTTTAATAATAGGATAAAAAAGAACAATTACTAAAGGAAAAGATAATATCATAAATCGCTTTGCTTGACAAGGAATGCCGCCTAAAAATAACGCATAAAGAGTTACAGTAGTTATTACTAATTTATCATATTTTAGGAATGCAAAAGACTTATATCTGATAAAAACAAAAATTATAATACCACCTAAAAAACCAAAAATAGGATGAAATAAAGGAAAGAAAGTATATATTAAATTGATTGATTTATTATGAATTTCACCATCAGCTGTATAAAAATCTTTTTCGAATAGATTTAAAATATTCCAGTTTTTTAACCATTGATTGGATAAAAATTCAAAGCTATTGTTGAAACGAATAAATACATGTGGTATGATTACTAGTAAAAAGATGAAAAATGAGGTTAAAAACACTTTATAATTTTTTTCTTTAACGAGTTGTATTAATGTCATGCAACTTATGGGAAATAAAATCACTGCAGAGGCATACCTTGTCATTATTGCTAATGTGCAAAATAAAAAACCTATAAGAATGGTTTTGTTTTGTTTTGTTTCTAACGAGCTTAAAAGATAATAAAATGCTAGCGTTGTAAAACAACAAGCCAGTAGATCTGACATTACTAGAAAACTGTGAATGAGAACAATTGGGGAAAGTGTAAAAAATAAAAAGGGAATGTTTTGAAAGGAATTGTCTTTATAAATTAGATGGATTATTTTTTCAATATAGCGTGTACAAACAATTAAAGACAGAAATGAAATTAATTGAAGTGATAATGCAATATTTGGAACAATAAAGCTCAATAGACTTCCTAAAACAGGATAATAAACACCCCAAAAATAATCGCCGGGTAATTTCCCTGTTACAAGATAAATTTTTAAAGCTTCTGCATAACGTAAGTATTCATATGCATCTTGCCCGTATAAACCATCAAAAGAAAATACAAAGTAGCAAATTATCCATAATAAGATTGGTACGAAATATAGTAGTTTTCTTTTCATGCTTTTCTAAATAATTCAAATTTAAAAAGTTTAATTTTTTGAATAAAATAACAAATTGAAACTCGCAAAACACCAATTCCATAAGTTAAACTTCTACTAAAATTGATAGAGCTGGCTTCATCAAAATACTTAGTTGGGCATGAAATTTCGCCTATTCTTGCATAATTGTAACAAAGTTGTGCAATAATTTCATTATCAAAAATAAAATCATCAGAATTATTTTGATAGTTAATTTTACTTAAAACATTTGCATTAAAACACCGATAACCTGTATGGTATTCTGATAATTTTTGATTCATTAATATATTTTGAATCAAAGTTAGTGTACGATTTGAAATGTATTTATACAAAGGCATTCCGCCTTTTAATGCTCCTTTACTTAAAATTCGAGACCCTAAAACTAGGTCATACAAATCGTTAGCAACCAGATGGCACATTGATGGGATTAACTTTGGGGTGTATTGATAATCTGGGTGTAACATCACAATTATATCGGCATCTAATTGAAAAGCTTTATTAAAGCATGATTTCTGATTGGCTCCATAACCTTTGTTTCTATCGTGTGAAATAATGTGTTTTATCCCAATTTTTTTAGCAACTTCAATAGTTTTGTCATTACTAAAATCGTCAGTAATTATTACATCATCAACTATATCAAACGGAATTTCTTCAAAAGTTTTCTGAAGTGTTTTTTCGGCATTATAAGCAGGTAGAAATACAATTATTTTTTTATTATTTAGCATTATTGTAAGTAATTAACTTCCTGATTACCTCCTTCTCTAACATCTCCAGAAACAGGTAAATTTTTTACAGGTGATAAATGCTCTATTTCATTTCTGCGATACAAATTTCTTAAAAAATCGAATTCATGATGATTGTGTGTTTTAAAATTTTTCAATTTATCTTGAACTTGTTTTTTTGATATATTCCATTCTAAAGCTAATCTTTCAGCTGATGGCTCCATAAACGAGATGTACAGTAATTCGGCAAGAGTATGTTGTTGTGTTTGTTTAAAATCTACTCCATCAGTTAATGAAATTTTTAAATTTTGGTTCGAATTTCTATATCCAACTAATTTATTTTGCAATTGCGATGCTGTTAAATAACCTTTAAAATCATTTTGTTTTGAATAAAGTTGATTTATAATAGATTCGTGACACCACATACACTTCGCTGGTTTTCCGGCATTTGTATGCTTGTTATTGGCACTTGTTTTTCTGTTTCCTTTTTCATCAAAAATTCCAAATCGAAGTTGCCCATTGGGAAGTAATTCTATAGTTTCAAACTCGTAAACTTTTTGAGTAATAGAATCAATTTCTTTGCAGAAAAATAATTGATTAAAATTTTCTTGTTTTGAAAACTGAATGATTCTATGTTCTAATGAAACATCAGAATTATTTACATAACCTTTTTTGGGCAATAGTTTGTATTTTTTTAAAACATCGTCCAGTTTTTTTGGAGTACCAACAATTTCATAATAATGCTCTGACGAACCTAATAATAAACAAATATACCTTCCTAAATCAATATTTTTATTTTTCTTATACTCTTCTGTTTTAAAAATAATATTATGAAGTTCTGTTATTTTGTTTAACGCAATAGTATTAAAACCAATCTTATTCACTTCTAGCGTAATGGTTTTTTCATCAATCAAAACTCCGTTTTCATCTTTTGGTAAAGTAGCACCTAAGTAAGATAAAGTCCATTTTAAACCAATTATAGATTTATCAATAGAATCATCATTGTATGCTTTATTCCATTTTAGTTGAATTTTTTTGTGATTGAGACTTAAAAGCGTATCTTCTTTTTTACAAGAAAAAAACAATATTAGTATTAGAATAAATGATTTTTTTAGCCACATTTTTATTGATTTTTGATTTCTAATCACTGACTATTTTCTTATATAATTTGCTAGTAAATGAAGTTTTTATTTTACAATTCTACTTAATGGCTTTGCATTTAATAATATAACCATTCATATGTTTTTCTCCTTCAGCTAATATTTTCATCTCGTTCTTAAATTTAAAATAACTCCTAACTAAGTTAGGATAAATTTTAGATTGGATTTTTCCATAAAGTGAAAATACTTTTGAGAGCACATTTCTTTGCTTGAGTTTATTTGTAAAATTAATTTCAAATTCATCGATATTTTTTATGAATTCTACTTGAAATCCTATTTTGATTAGTAATTTATCCCAGTCAGATGCATATGGATAACTAGCATTTGCTTGTATTATTCCAAAGTGCGATTGGCAAAAAGTATTAACCTCATTAATTCTTTCACTTGTAGTAGAATTAATCCAAATTCCTTCGTTACAAATCAATGTCCCATTTGGTTTTAATACTCTGTGAATTTCAGAAAGCATTTGAGATAAATTTTCTCCTTCTTGGATAGCTAAAACTGATTCTGCATATATCTTGTCAAAAGAAAAATCTAAAAATGGTAACGTTGTCGGGTTGTCATTGAAAATTAAATTAACTCTTTTCTGAAAACAAAAATCCAGTCTTTTTTGAGCGCTTTTATACATTAGTGGGTTTACCTCAATACCAGTAAATAAAGAATTTTTGTAATATGACGCAAAATTTATAATTGTGGCTGCAGTACCAAACCCAATTTCTAGTATATCTTCATTTGGTTCACATTTTAGATTATCTAATAAAACATTTGATGTAAACTGACCTTTTGAATGTATATTTTCGCTTTTTGTTTTTGCTAAGTAGTTTAAAATATCTTTTTTCATCTTATTTAGTTAAAAACATTAATCCACTTGCTAAAATTGATTTGGTTTTCAGTTTCCAACCTTTAATGCTATTTTTATTTTTTAATCTTGAAAATTCTACTTCATTAACAACCTTTTTAACAGCATAATCATAGTATTTTCTGGGATAGGTTCTTTCAAATTCAATTTGTCTGTCTGTTGAGGTTTCCCAATCAGGTTTGATGGTCATTTTTTTTTCAATTTCATTATACAATGAAGTTCCTTTTATAGGATAAGCGATAGTTATTGTATAAAGAGTTGGATTTGCTTCTTTAAGGTATTGAATTGTTTCTTTAATATCTTTTTCATTTTCACCGGGATATCCTAGCATTATAAATGTCCCTGTTTCTATTCCAAGTGCATTTGTGTTTTGAATCATTTTTTTTACATGGTTTACATCAACTCTTCTGTCCATGGCGTCAATAATTTTTTGTGAGCCACTTTCAGCACCAATCCATATTCTAAAACAACCTGCTTCTTTAAGTAATTTAAGTATTTCATCATTTAATCTTTCGGCTCGAGTAATACATTCAAATCGTATTTGTGCATTTTGTTTGACTACTTCTTCATGAAAAGATGTTAACCATTTATGACTGATTGTAAATACATCATCTACAAACCAAATTGCATCTGGATTATAATTTTCTTTCAACATTTTCATCTCCTGAGCAACAAGGTTTGCAGGTCTCCGTCTATAACTCTGTCCGTAAACGGCCGTACTACACCATTTGCAAGTGTAAGGGCATCCTCGTTGTGTTGAAATGGTCATGGAACTTTCGCCATGATTTTCTTTCCAAGTATCTAAGTATTTTTGATTAGGAATGGCATTCCTGTTAGGTAGCGGAAGTTCATCTAATTCTTTAAACTTAGTTCTGGCGTGAGTTTGAACTAATTTTCCATTATCAAGAAAGGCAATGCCTTTTACCTCATTAAAATCGCTATTTTGTATGATAGCATTGTAAAGTTCAAATGTTGTTTCTTCTCCTTCTCCAATGGTTAAAAAATCTGCTCCAGATTTTAAGTAATTTTCTATATTAAATGTTACATCTGGACCACCAAGTATTATTTTTGGGAAGCCAAATTTTGTAGTTTTTAAAATTTTAATGAGTTTAACTACCTCAATTTTAGTCATCAAATTCGTGTAAATAGAAACCACCTTAGGTTTTTTATCAAAAATAAATTCTAATTGATCCTTTTGAGAATAAAATGTACTATCAAAAACATGATTTGGCACGTTCTTGCTTATCAGATAAGCAGAGACATATAATAAACCAAGAGGAGGATATGGTTTCATTACTTTTTGTTCCTTTATATCATCTGAAAGATAGTAAGCATGTGTGAATAAAATACTCATATTTTTTCTAAAACTATATAATAATGATCAGCAAACTTTGACAACCAACTTAAATTTTTAATGCTATTCTCAAAACGATTTAAAATTGAGATAAATCTAGGTTTATTTTTAAAAAAAATTTCTAAATAGGAAGGAGGGATGAAAAAACCAATGGGTTTTATTTGTTTTATTTTGAAATAACAGCTTGCTATATTTAAAATTTCTTTTGGGTTATAATAAAAAGTTCTTACTTTTTCTCCATCAACATTTGCTACAATATTATTTCTTTTCCTCCTAAAAATTCGTGTAAAATCTAGCTTAATAAAAAAGTAAAATTGTTCCCAAAGTGTATCTCTAGGCATTATTACAAGTGCTATTTTCCCGTTTTCAGATAAATTGTCATGTGCGTTTTTAAAAAACAATGTTAGCTCGGATATATTTAAACAATTTAAACCTCCGAAATTTGAAAAAATCAAATCAAATTGTCCCTTGTCGTTGTAAGTGTTTAGATTATTAATATCAAGCAATTTAAATTTTAAATTTTCTATTTCTATCTTGGTATTAGCAACTGCAATCATTTGTTCAGAAATATCTGTTGCTGTAATATTGTAATTTTGCTTAGCAAACCAAATTGCGTCTTCACCTGTGCCACAATTTACTTCTAAAATATTATGAACACAACTGTTTTTTAATAGTTGAGATAAATGGTGGTAAACTAATTTGCGCTGTAGTCTCCCAATTACTGAATTTGTAAATGTATTGTCATAATTTAATGCAGCAACATCAAAATTAGCTTTCATTTTGTAGTTTGTGTAATTTTATTTTATCAATTATAATACTGGGTATGTAATAGATTAGTTTTACAATAGATTTTATTTCAATAAAAGAAGCATTAAGCGGATTCTTTAAGAACAGTCTAAGGTTAGTAATACCTTGACTTTTTCGGAATTCTTTATGAACAAAACGTTGAAGCTTTCTATAGAAATTAGAATTATACGTGCCTTTAAACATCATATCAAAATCATCTGAATTTGTCCAATTTGCTTTTAGTTTTAAATCATCTTTTACTTTATCGTAAAACTTTGTTCCAGGTAACGGATAAGAAATGGAAATACCAATATTATCTGGCTGAAGCTTTTTTACCATTGCTATTGTTTTTAGTATATCTTCAAATTTTTCTGTGAGATATCCAAATTGTAAAAAAAATGCAATTTTTATATTTTTTTGTTTCAGTATTCGAGTTGCTTCGTATATTTCTTCTACTGTTGTGCCCTTATCCATGGCATCCAGTATTTTTTGTGAGCCACTTTCGGCACCTACCCAAACCTCCTCAAGTCCTGATTTTGATAATGCTTCAATTGTGTCATCTTTTAATAGCAAATCAACCCTGCTTTGGATAAAATAATTTATTTTTAAATTGTTGCTATATAATTCACTATTAAATTCTTGAACCCAATTGGGTTTTAGGCCAAAAATATCATCACACATCCAAAATCTTGTAACTCCGAAATTCTCTTTTAAAAAAGCAATGTGTTGTACTATATATTTCGCAGAGTGCGCATTATAGCGGTTTCCATATATAGGTTTTGCACACCAGTTACATTTGTATGGGCAACCTCTGGTAGTAGCAATATTTAATGTAAAAGGTGTTTTACTTTTAATCCAAATATTTTTATACGCAATAATATCAACTAAATCCCATGCTGGTAGCGGTAATTGGTCTAAATCTTGAATAACATTACGCGTAGCATTTATTTTTATATCATTATCCTTTGTGTAAATAACACCTTTGATATCGTCTAATATTCTTTTTTCATCAAGAGCGTTTATGAGTTCTAAAAGTGTCATTTCGCCTTCGCCCTGAATCACGTAATTGGCCCCTTTTTTAAGGTACTTTTCATAATGATCTGTCGCGTCTGAACTAGAAATTATTACTACACAATTATGTTTTTTTGCTAATTTAATAGTTTCAAAACATGCTTCTCTCATGTTAGTAAGACACATTTTTGTTAGATAATTAAAACCATCGTCATAAATAACCAGGTATTTAGGTTTTTGGTTTTCTAATTTTTTTTCAATTTCTAATGGACTATCTAATAGATTTGTGTCAAATAAATCAACATTATATCCATTATTTCTAAGAAATGAAGCTGCATATAAAGTTCCTAATGGTGGAAAAGGCATTTTATTTTTCCATTGCTTTGGGTCTAACTTGTAATAATAAGAGTGTGTAAATAGTATATCAGACATCTTCTTTTATTAAAGATAAATTATATTTTTTATTGATGAAATCATATTTAGTATTTAACGCCGTAATAACTTTATTTTGAAAATTTAATGGATGGTGTTTTGATACTTTTTGTGTAGACTTAAAAGTCAAATCAAAATGATTTCCAAGTGTATTTTTATACTTTTTCTTCCAATAATTATAAGTTAGATTAAAGCAAAATCGATTAATCAATATACCTAATTGATTATTAAATATCTTTTCAAAGAATTTTACTAAAAAGGATTTTTGCGCCTTTTTTGTTTCAAGAACATTCATTTCTTTATTCGGAAAATAATCATTTGTCCATAGGTTTGCTCTATAAAAATCTTCAAAAACATTTTTTCCGTAAAGCGGTAATAAAGTTACAAGTTCTGTAGCTGTAAATCTATTTTTCTCTTCTATTTCAAGTTGATCACTAGATATGAAATAATTCATACAGAAAAACTTTCTAGAATTGAATAAAAATATTTTTTTATAAAGAATTAATACAGTCCTGCAAAACCACAAGCGGTTAGGTTTTGTAATAATAAAAAAATCTATATCACTATTTTCATCAAAATAACCTTTTGACAAGGATCCAGAAATACCTACTGCTTCTATATAAGGAAAATAAGTGGATATGAATTTAGCTTTTTTATGGGCTATGTTCAGCGCTTTTTTAGCTATCAAGTTTCCCATTTCTCTTTTTGAAGCAAAATTTATATCTGAAGGAACTGAGTAATAACCATCTTTTTCAATTATAATTTTTTTTTGTAGGGCTATAGAAAGTTCTTCATTGAATTTATTTTTGCAGCAATATTTTGAAAATACAAAAACCTCTTCCTTTTTAAGCGGATGATTAAACACTGAAAAATAAAGAATGCCTTTTAATAATTCCAAAACAGTTTAAATTTATACCAATGTATAATTAAATAATTATTTTATTTCAAAACAGTTGTTAAAATACTAGTTTTTTAATGTGCTGCTAACCAGTCTTTACCAATTCCTATTTCGACTTCAAGTGGGACTTCCATTTTAAAAGCGTTTTCCATTTCATGTTTAATCATTACTTGAATTTTTTCTAATTCACTATTGTGCACATCAAATACCAATTCATCATGAACTTGAAGCAACATTTTGCTCTTCCAGTTTTCAGCAACTAGTTTTTTATGGATATTGATCATTGCAATTTTAATCACATCGGCGGCACTTCCTTGAATAGGTGCGTTTACAGCGTTGCGCTCTGCTGCACCTCTTACCACAGCATTGGCAGAATTAATGTCTTTTAAATATCTTCTGCGGCCTAAAATAGTTTGTACATAACCATTTTCTCTTGCTGATTGTATTTGTTCGTTAATATATGACTTTAATCTAGGATAAGTTTGATAATAAGCTTCTATCAAAGCAGCGCTTTCACTTCTTGATAGGGAAGTTTGGTTGCTAAGGCCAAAAGCTGAAACGCCATAAACGATCCCAAAATTGACTGTTTTTGCGTGGCTTCTTTGTTCACGAGTCACCTCTTCTAACGCTACGTTAAACACTTTTGCAGCTGTAGATTTATGAATGTCTTCTCCGTTTTGAAAAGCTTTTATCATGTTTTCCTCTCCAGATAGAGCAGCAATTATTCGAAGTTCAATTTGAGAATAATCCGCAGAAATCAAAGTATAATTCTCATCACGCGCTATAAATGCTTTTCTTATTTGGCGTCCGCGTTCGGTTCTTATAGGTATGTTCTGCAAATTAGGATTGTTTGAACTCAAACGCCCTGTTGCCGCTACGGTTTGCATATAATCAGTATGAACTCGACCAGATACCGCGTCTACTTGCAGCGGTAATGCTTCTACATACGTATTTTGCAATTTTACTAAGGAGCGCCAATCAAGTATAGAACCTACAATTTCATGTTCATTGGCCAAATAACTCAAAACCTCTTCGCCTGTAGCGTATTGACCCGTTTTGGTTTTCTTCTGTTTTGCACCGCCTATTTTGAGTTTGTCAAATAAGATATCTCCCAGTTGTTTTGGCGAAGCCAAATTGAATTTTTCGCCAGCAGTTTCATAAATCTTGGACTCAAGCGTTTTAATATCATTGTCAAGCTCCTGTGATAATGATTTTAAGAAATCAACATCAAGATTGATGCCTTCGGTCTCCATTGCTGCAAGCACAGACACTAATGGAATTTCTATTTCTTCAAAAAGTTTTTTGGTTTCCGTTTTGTCCAGTTCAATCGTAAAAATTTCTTTAAGTTGTAAGGTGACATCAGCGTCTTCAACCGCATATTCTTTAATATCTTCAACCGCAACATTGCGCATTGACTTTTGGTTTTTGCCTTTTTTGCCTATCAACGCTTCGATAGACTGAGGCGAATATTTAAGATAGGTTTCAGACAAAATATCCATATTGTGTCGCATGTCTGGATTGATGAGATAATGGGCAATCATGGTATCAAACAATTTTCCTTTTACAACCACACCATAATTAGAAAGTATTTTTAAATCATACTTTAAATTCTGACCAATTTTTTCAATAGCTTCATTTTCAAAAAACGGAATAAATTTATCAATCAGATTTTTAGCCTCTTCTTGATTTTCAGGAAAAGGAACATAAAAACCTTTGCCTTTTTCATAAGAAAAGGAAATGCCTACCAGTTCAGCATGGAGGGCATCTAGACCCGTAGTTTCGGTATCAAAACAAACAGAAGATTGATTTTGTAGGTTTTGTAAAAGCAATTTTACACCTAATTCTCCTTGAACAATTTGGTAAGAATGTGGCGTATTTTCTAGTGTTGTATAAAATTGATGGCGCGTCGTTGCGTCACCATCTTGTGTGTTGCCTCCGCCAAATAAGTCAAACTGATCTTCATTTTTAGGTTTCGGTTTTTTATAAAGCTTGGCATCACTCTCTGAGTTAGTATTTTTTTGCGAATCAGATGGATTTCTAAAAAGAGTATCAAATTGTTCTGCCATTCTTCTGAACTCCAATTCATTAAAAAGCGCATCTGTTTTTTCTATATCAGGACGCGACAATTCATAGTCTTTCTCATTAAATGTAACTGGGCAATCTAGAATTATCGTTGCAAGTGTTTTTGACAATATTCCTTTGTCTTTGTTGGCTTCAATTTTTTCTTTCATGGCACCCTTTAGCTTGTCTGTATTTGCCAAAAGGTTTTCCATAGAACCAAATTCTTTTAATAATTTCTTAGCAGTAACTTCGCCTACGCCTGGAAGCCCAGGAATATTATCGGCTGCATCACCCATCATACCCAGAAAATCAATGACTTGTTCGGGTCTTTCGATTTCAAATTTGGCTAAAACTTCTGGAACACCCCATATTTCTATTCCATTACCCATTCGGGCTGGCTTGTACATAAAAATATTTTCTGAAACCAGTTGTGCAAAATCCTTATCTGGCGTAACCATAAAGACTTTATAATTTTCTTTTTCGGCTTGTTTGGCAATGGTACCTATCAAATCATCGGCTTCAAAGCCTGCCACTTCAATAATAGGAATGTGCATAGCACGCAATAAGTCTTGTATGTAAGGAATGGCAATTTTTATGGCGTCTGGAGTAGCTTCACGATGTGCTTTGTAATCTACATACATTTCTGATCTTGTAGTGCTGCCTTCTTTGTCAAAAGCGACTGCTAGATGGTCGGGTTTCTCGCGTTTTATAACATCTAAAAGCGAATTCATAAAACCCATAATGGCTGAGGTATCCATCCCTTTTGAATTGATACGTGGGTTTTTAATAAATGCATAATAACCACGAAATATAAGAGCATAAGCATCAAGAAGGAATAGGCGTTTTTGTGACATTGTACTTTTTTTGGAATTTCAGAATATATAAGTTGTAAAAATAAACATTACAATTTGAATGTTTGATTTCAGAGTTAAATTTTTGATAATAAAAAACGGTAGCATAACCTTAATTTGTTAATTTGTGAAAAAATTTAGAAAATGATTCGTTGGATAGTATTGATAATAATTTTGTTACTCATTGAGCTGTATGCTTTTCAGGCTTTTAAAACTTTAACCAGATTAAAATGGGCTTTAATTGCTTATCAAATCCTTAGTTTAGTTGTACTTGTTTATATCGTTTATTCTTTCACACAATTTGACAGAACAATAGGGCAGACCAGAAGCACCATGTTTACTATGGGATTGGTTTTGCTGGTTTATATCCCAAAAATGTTACTTACACTAATTTTATTTGGCGAAGATCTTTTTCGTTTGGGAGCGGGAGCGATTAATTATTTTGTAAACAACGACAGCGCTACAAATCATTTTCCGTCGAGGCGTAAATTTGTAAGCCAAATCGCTTTGGGACTAGCAGCCATTCCTTTTGCTTCATTGATTTATGGTATTTTTGAAGGCAAATACAATTATAAAGTAATCAAACAAACCTTGTTTTATCCAGATTTACCCGAAGCTTTCGACGGTTTTATCATAACACAAATCTCAGACGTTCACAGTGGCAGTTTTGATAACAAAGAAAAAATTGAATATGCTATTGATCTTGTAAACCAGCAAAATTCGGATATGATTCTTTTTACAGGAGATATTGTGAATACGCATGCAAAAGAGATGTTTCCTTGGATTGAAACTTTCAATAAAATAAAACCGCACAAATACGGAAAATACTCTGTTTTAGGCAACCACGATTATGGCGAATATGTTACTTGGCCTACGCCAAAAGCAAAAGTTGATAATTTTGAAGCTATAAAAAAGCTTTACAGTCAAATAGGATTTGATTTATTGCTTAACGAAAATACTTTCGTAAAAAAAGAGAATGATCAAATTGCAATTGTAGGAGTCGAAAACTGGGGGCATAACTTTAAACAAGCTGGCGACTTAAATAAAGCTTCTCAAGGTTTAACGGAGAAAGATTTTAAAATCCTAATGTCACACGATCCTTCACATTGGGAATATGAAGTAAAAAAGCATCCTAAACATTTTCAACTCACATTATCAGGTCATACGCATGGATTACAGTTTGGTATTGAAATCCCTGGCATCTTCAAATGGAGTCCTGTACAATATGTTTACAAGCAATGGGCTGGTGTTTATGAAAATTTAGGGCGCTACATTTATGTAAACAGAGGTTTTGGTTTTCATGCTTACCCAGGAAGAGTAGGAATTTGGCCCGAAATAACCGTAATCGAACTAAAAAAGACAAAAACATAGTGTAAATTGTAAAAACTGCTATATTTGTATAACAAAGTTTAATCTTTTTAAGACTATGTCAAAATTTGGAGAACTAATAAGCGCACAAATTCCTGTACTAATTGATTTTTATACAGAATGGAACGAGCAATCAGTATCGATGCATCCAGTGATTAGGGATGTTGCAGCCGCTCTTGGTGATAAAGCCAAAGTCATTAAAATTGATGTTGATAAAAACCAAGAATTAGCCGAAGCTTTGCGTATCAAAGGATTGCCTACGCTTATGATTTACAAGGAAGGGCAAATGATCTGGAGACAATCTGGAGAATTAGATGCAAACACTATCATAGGATTGGTGCAAGACCAAATCTAATTTGATTTAAAGTAATAGCTTTAGATTCAAACCCATTTTCTTTTAAAAAAGCTAAAGTTTTAGGCAAAACATATTCTAGATTGCCAAACGCTTTTTTACTATCGTGAAACACGATGATACTTCCTGATGTTACATTTTTTAATACATTTTTAAGGCACCTTTCCTTTGAAATTTTACAGTCAAAATCAGCACTTAAAACATCCCACATTATTATATTGTATCCCATTTGTTTTAAAGCGCGGGCTTGCGATTTTTTTATTTTGCCATAAGGCGGTCTTAATAGGTTGGTATTTACTTTTTGTAGCTTTGAAATAGAATTTTCACAATCTTTAACTTCATTTACATATATATAATCATTTGTTTTCCAGCCGTTCACATGATTAAAAGTATGATTGCCTATGGCGTGATTATCTGAAATTATTTGGTTAAATATTTCAGGATGTTTCAGGATATTATTACCAATACAAAAAAAAGTAGCTTTAAAATCATACTTTTTTAATTGTGATAAAGTCCATTCTGTAATTTCGGGCGTTGGTCCGTCATCAAAGGTCAAATAGACCGTTTTAGAGTCGCCTTTAATATCCCAGATCAATCCTGAAAATATCTTTTTGATTAAAAAATGGGTCTTTATCCAGTAGAACATCTATTCAAATATTAAGGTTACAAGAAATAAAAAATGCAGCAAATTTTTAAAAGTTTGCTGCATTTATTAATAATTAATTATCAGTTTTATTCGGCTTCACGGCCAAAACGATCAAAGATTTTTGCGTAGTTGTTGAAAGCAGTTTTGCTTGATTCGTAAAAAGCACGGTCTCTGTTTTCCATCACCTTTAATAAATCACGGTAACGCTCCAGATCTGTTATTATGCTTACATACATTTCATTTTGCTCGCTTGCTTTTAATGTTTTGTAATAATCAAGGCTTTGTTGGTATTTTTTAATCAAAGCAGCCAACAGCGCTCTTGCTTTTGCAGGTTCTTTTAGTTCATAATATCCTGCTGCAAATGGCTCTAGAAAAGTGTAGTAACCATAATAATCAAGCGGAAGTTTGGTTATCGCAAGTTCAATTACTTTTTTTGCCTTTTCATTTTCGTCTTCATTGATTAATTGCTCCATTAATCTGGCTAAATTGGTTCGGTAAGAAATGGCTTCTCTTCTGGTTTCTGGATCATGGTAAATCTTAGTGCTTTCTCCATTGCCCCAATCCCATTTCATAACAATATCATACATCTTATCCGTATCAATTTGTCCCATATCAATAGGACTTGCTGCTTTTGAAAGCGCATTTTTCACAGGAACCAGTTTATAAATCATACCGTCAAGTTGTAAATAATCTTTCATCCACAAATAATCTTCGTCATCAAAACTACCAGGGCTAAAATATACAGGACGTTTCCAGTTGTTATTGGCAATAATATCGAGCATCATCAATCTGTTTTTATACAATGCTTGGCCTTTGATGTCAATATCAATATAAGGAACAATGGAGTCATTGTATTTTTCATTCACCACTTTATTGGCGATGACATTGTTTTTATCAACTGGAATTCTGATTTTATTGGTTGGATAAAAATGTATTTTTTGTCCGTTATTTAGCGAAAGTAAAGTACGTTCGTCATCAATACTCAAGAATTTGATAAAATCTTTAACATCCCAACGGTTTTCTGTCTTTGCAGTATGAACAGAATAATCAAGTTTATCACCCACGTATTGATCATGAGTAAACGATATAGGCATTGGCTCAGATTGGTATGCCTTTGCTTTCATTTGGTCAATGTACCAATCTGTCATGAACAAACTTGTATTTACAATTCTCACATCGGTTCTCACATTTTCAATTTCTTGTGCATACCAAAGTGGGAAGGTATCATTATCACCTATTGTAAAAAGAATGGCGTTTTTATCACAAGAGTTCAGATAATTCTTGGCCATTGCAATAGCTGTATATTTATCAGATCTGTCATGGTCATCCCAGTTTTGAGAAGCCATTAAAACAGGAGCCATTAATAGCGTTACTGCAATTACAATTGGTCCTGCAATCTTAGGTTGTAACCACTTTTTGATCGTGTCATAAATGGCATAGACTCCAAAACCTATCCAAATCGCAAAAATATAAAACGATCCTACTAATGCATAATCACGTTCGCGAGGTTCAAAAGGTCTTTCGTTGAGGTATATTTTTAGAATTAATCCTGTAAACAAAAAGAGGATTAATAACACATAAAAACTCTTCAAATCTTTGTTGGCATGGTATATTAAGCCCAAAAGACCTAATAAAAAAGGTAAAAAATAATACAAGTTTCTCCCTTTGTTGTTCAATACATCTTCTGGTAAATTTTCTTGAGAACCCAACCTTGCATTGTCAATAAAATTGATACCGCTAAGCCAGTTTCCATCTTGGTTGTCATATTTTCCTTGAACATCGTTTTGTCGACCAGTAAAATTCCACATCAAATACCTCCAGTACATGTATCCAAACTGGTATTCAAACATAAATTTTAAATTGTCAGCAGTAGATGGTTTTTCAATAACTAAATAATCGCCATAAGTTTTTAAAAAAGTGGTGTAACCTTCAAGATCTATTTGTCCTGATGCATATGCTTTTCTAAATTGAGAAACAATTTGAACCAGTTCTTTTTCTTCAGAATATTCTTCATTTATTCTGAATTCCAAAGGTTTTGTTAAGGTCATATAATTTACAGCATGATCTGGACTCCACATTCTCGGGAGAATAGTTTTATGATTGTCATCGCTATTCTGATCTGCGTTCTTAAAATTGTTAGTAATGATGTATTTGCCAGATTTATAATCTCTTTCGTAATTGGGTTTTTTGTCTAAATACGGATTGTTTTCAT
Source organism: Bacteroidota bacterium (assembly GCA_031413015.1). Lineage (GTDB taxonomy): Bacteria > Bacteroidota > Bacteroidia > Flavobacteriales > Flavobacteriaceae > Flavobacterium. The sequence goes on from JANOEE010000015.1 coordinate 514,447, forward strand.
CAAGACCAGCATAAGTATCCGAAAACTGAGGGCCATAAAACAAAGGATTAACGCCATATTGTTCTCGGTTGTAATAAGCTAAGACTTCTGCAGCATCCGATGGTCTGTTTTCGTTAATAACCGTATTGGCATTAGCGCGAATAGGCAACATCATCCAAGTTGAAAATCCTATAAGAATAAAAAGGATGCTCAATATCAATGTATTTATTTGAACATGCCTTTTGTCTTTGGTATATTTAAGTCCAAAATAGAAAAAAGCGATAAGCAATAAGGCTACAAAAACAGTTCCTGAATCAAATGGCAAACCAATACTGTTAATCATGAATATTTCGGTTTTTCCAAACAAAGCCATTGTCAACGGCAACAATAATTTGAATATAAAAAGCAAAACTGAAACCACAATTACGTTAGCAATAAGGAAATTTTTTACCGTAACTACTTTGTAATTTTTAAAAAAGTACAAAAACCCTATTGCAGGAATCGTTAATAATGCCATAAAGTGTACACCAAATGAAAGACCAATAACGAGACAAATTACAAGCAACCATTTATTGCCACGTGGCGTGTTCATGTCTTGTTCCCAACGCAATCCTAACCAAAAAAGCAAAGCAATTAACAAAGTTGCCATGGCATAAACTTCGGCTTCAACGGCATTATACCAAAAACTATCTGAAAATGTCAAAGCAAGCGCACCTACAAATGCGCTTCCTAAAATAACAATGCCTTCGTTTTTATTGATTTGTGCTACTTGCTCTTTTGTTTTATCAGACTCAGAAAAACCAGCAATTAATTTTTTTAATAAAATGGATGTTGACCAAAACAAAAATAAAACGGTAAATGCACTTGAAATCACCGACATCATGTTGACCATAAAAGCAATCTTAGTTTCATCTGCGGCAAACATGGCAAAAAATGCGCCCATCATTTGGAACAAAGGTGCCCCTGGAGGATGACCTACTTCAAGTTTTGCTGCTGTAGCAATATATTCTCCACAGTCCCAAAAACTCATGGTGGGTTCTACTGTTAAGGTAAAAGTTACTAATGCAATTGCAAATACAAACCAACCTGTAATTGTATTCCACTTGTTGAAGTTAAATGTCATCATATATATGTAATGAGTTTTATTTTTTAAATTTCAGTTACAAAGAAAATGTTTTTTTATTTACGGAAACATGCATTAACAAATTTTTCGATATTTTAGTTTGCTACTTACTTTAATTTTTTTCTTAATTAATGCAATTGTAAAATCCTTACAATTTGCAGTAAAAATATTTTTAATTTTTCTATCTAAAAATTTGTGAGTGATGAAATTTGTATTAAATTTGCACTCGCATTCAGCAAAGCTGGTCTATGGTGTAATGGTAACACAACTGTTTTTGGTGCAGTCTTTCTAGGTTCGAGTCCTAGTAGACCAACAAAAAACTCTTCAGAAATGAAGGGTTTTTTTATGGAATAAATTCAAAAATGTAAAGGAAAAAAACGGGGGACTGTAATTTTTTATTTATATTTTATAGGTAATAACAGGTTTAATGGCATGGTTTACAAGATCTTCACTTATACTTCCGTTAAAAAAGTGTGCAAAGCCAGTTCGGCCATGTGTACAAATGCCTATTAAATCAGCATTTATTTTGTTAGCAAAGTTAATGACACCTTTTTCAACGTTACTATCATTATGAATGTGTAGCGAGTATTTTTCTAATGAAAATTCCTTAACAAAATCATGCATGATTTTCTCCGCGTTTATTGTAGTTTTAAAGCTATTAGGCGTATTTATCATTACTAAACTAATATTGGCTTTAAAGAGATCTGCAAATTTCATTAGTTTTTGAAATGGTTTTTTAATTTCCTGCGTAAAATCAGATGCAAAAACAAAGTTATCAGCTTTAAACACAGCTATAGCGGTTTTGATTACTAAAACAGGAATTTCGGAGGTGCGAACAACTTTTTCAGTATTAGAACCTATAAGCACTTCTTGAAAACCTGATGTTCCATGTGAACCCATAACTATTAAATCAATATCATTTTCTTTGCTGTAGGTAGAAATTCCCTGAAATGCTTTTTCAATTTTTGTGCAAGTAGTTATACTTAATCCTTGAAGGAAATCCTCGGTTCTTAGTTCATCGAGTTTATCATTTGTTTTTTTTAAAAAAAGCATAACTTCAGGAATATTAACGCCGCCATTAATCATGTCTTTCATATTGCTTGGCAGGTCAAGTAAATTGAGTATATATAATTCGGAATTACTTTTTTTTGCAATCTGCGCAGCCACTTCTAAGGCATAATGAGCATGTTCAGAAAAATCGGTTGGAACTAGAATTCTTTTCATAAAAAAACATTTAAGAAGTTGGTGTGTAACATTTTAGTTTTCAATACATTAAAGATAATATTATTTTTTTAAATTTGATGTTTAACAATGGTTTTTGATTTATAAAAAAAATCACTACATTTGCACCGTTATTTATTAAAAACTAGATAATGAGGCACGCATTGCGTGCCTCTTTTTATAAAAATATGACATTCAGAGAGAAAGTAAATAATTTATTAGAACAAGGCCTACAGGAAAAACCGTCAATCTTCTTGATTGATCTTGTTATTACAGATGCTTTTAAGGTAATTGTTACAATAGATGGTGATCATGGTGTAGTTTTGCAAGATTGTATTGATATTAGCAGGGTTATAGAACATAACCTTGACAGAGAAGAGCAAGATTTCTCATTAGAAGTAGCTTCGGTAGGAGTGGGTTCACCATTAAAAATCGTTAGACAATATAAAAAAAATATAGGCAGAACATTGATAGTAAAGCTTGCTACCGTTACAATAGAAGCAGGTTTAGTTGACGCAAATGAAGAATTCATTGCCTTGGCTTGGGAAGCAAGAGAACCAAAAAAATTAGGAAAAGGAAAAGAAACCGTTCAAAAACGTCAAGAAATTCCTTATTCAGATATAAAAGAAGCAATTGTTACAGTAACATTTTAATTAAAGAGTTGGCATGGAAAATTTAGCATTAATCGATTCATTTTCAGAGTTTAAAGACGACAAACTTATTGATCGTGTAACGCTTATGGCGATTTTGGAAGATGTATTTAGAAATGCATTGAAAAAGAAGTTTGGTTCAGATGATAATTTTGATATTATCATTAACCCTGACAAAGGTGATATGGAAATCTGGCAAAGAAGAGTTATCGTTGCTGATGATGATTTAGACCTTGACCACCTTGAAATTACACTTACAGATGCTAGAAAAATTGAACCTGATTTTGAAATTGGAGAAGAGGTTTCTGAAGAAGTAAAATTGATAGATTTAGGAAGAAGAGCAATATTGGCTTTGCGTCAAAATTTGATTTCTAAAATCCATGAACATGATAATACCAATCTTTACAAACAATTTAAAGATTTAATTGGCGATATTTACACCGCAGAAGTGCACCATGTACGTCCAAGAGTTGTAATTCTTGTTGATGATGAAGGAAATGAAATTGTTTTACCAAAAGAAAAACAAATACCTTCTGACTTTTTCCGTAAAGGCGACAATGTTCGTGGTATCATTGAAAGTGTAGAATTAAAAGGGAATAAACCTCAAATAATAATGTCTAGAACTTCTGAAAAGTTTTTAGAAAAATTATTTGAACAAGAAATTCCAGAAGTTTTTGATGGTTTAATTATGGTCAAAAATGTAGTGAGAATACCAGGCGAAAAAGCTAAAGTAGCAGTAGACTCTTATGATGACAGAATTGATCCAGTAGGCGCTTGTGTAGGAATGAAAGGATCTCGTATTCATGGTATCGTTCGAGAACTAGGAAACGAAAACATAGATGTAATCAATTACACGACAAATACACAATTGTATATCACCAGAGCCTTGAGCCCTGCAAAAGTATCCTCTATCAAAATCAATGAAGAGACTAAAAGAGCCGAAGTTTTCTTGAAGTTAGAAGAAGTATCAAAAGCAATAGGTCGTGGTGGACACAATATTAAATTAGCAGGTCAATTAACGGGTTACGAGCTTGATGTAATCAGAGAAGGTAACATTGCCGAAGAAGAAGATGATGTTGAATTAACAGAATTCTCTGATGAAATCGAAGCTTGGGTAATCGAAGAATTTGCAAAAATTGGTTTGGATACAGCGAGAAGTATCTTGAAACAAGATGTAAATGATTTAGTAAGAAGAACAGACCTAGAAGAGGAAACAATTCTGGAAGTAATGCGCATATTGAAAGAAGAATTTAATGCATAATTAACTTCTTCTAACAACACAACAACAAAAAGGTAATAATAAAAAGGTTTTATGTCTGAAGAGAGAGTAATTAGAATAAACAAGGTTTTAAGGGAATTAAATATTTCGTTAGAAAGAGCGGTAGATTATCTAAAAGATAAAGGAATTGCAATTGATGCAAATCCAAACGCTAAAATTTCTGACAAGGAATTTAATATCCTACAAAATCAATTTGCGGGCGATAAGGGGAATAAAGAAGCTTCTAAAGAAGTTAGCGAAGAAAAAAGAAAAGAAAAAGAAGCATTGCGTGTTGAAAGAGAAAAAGAAATTGAAGACAAACGCAAAGTCGATGAAGAGAGAGCAAAGCAACAACAAGAAGTTATCAAGGCAAAAGCTGTAGTAACAGGGCCTAAACAAGTTGGAATTATTGATTTGTCTCCAAAAAAGCCTAGTGTTATTGCGCCAATTGCAAAAGCAGAAGTTGTTCCACCGACCGAAGTGCAAAACGCAAAGCCAACTCCTTCAGAAAAAACTGTTGTAAATCAAGTTCCTGTTCAAAAACAAAATATAAATGAGGTTGCTAAGCCTAAAGTTGTTGAGAATAAAGAACAAAATCTGGTTGCAGAAAAACCTGTTGTTAATAAAGAAGCAAATAAAGACCAACCTGTTGTTGAGGAAGCTATTTCTTCAGCGGAACCAGTTGACGAGTCAATAACTACACAATATGTGCAGCTTTCGGGAACTACTTTTACAGGACAAACAATTGATTTAACTCAGTTTAACAAACCTAAAAAGAAAGCCGAAGCGCCAAAAATTACACCCAACAAACCTGGAGCCAATCCAGCAGCTGGAGCAGGTGCTAATAACGCAAACAAGAACAAAAGAAAAAGAATCATTCCTAAACCTGGCGCACCAAGACCAGGCGGAACAGCAGCTCCTGGTGTTTCTGGAGCTGCAAATCCTAATAAAATTACACCAAATACTGGAGGTGGTTTCAATGCCAACAGAAGTGCAAGACCCGGATTCGTAAAAGGAAACCGACCTGCAATTGTTGCAAAAGTAGAGCCAACAGAAGAGGAAGTAAAAAATCAAATCCGTGAAACGCTTGAAAAACTACAAGGTAAAGGAGGTAAATCTAAAGCTGCGAAATACCGAAGAGATAAAAGAGATACGCACCGTCAAAAATCTGATGATGAACAACGCGCATTAGATGAAGGTAGTAAAACCATTAAAGTTACAGAGTTTGTAACTGTAGGTGAAGTGGCAACCATGATGGATGTGCCGATTACAAAAGTAATAGGAACTTGTATGTCGCTTGGTATAATGGTTACGATGAACCAGCGTCTTGATGCGGAAACATTGACTATTGTTGCAGACGAATTTGGTTACGAAGTAGAGTTTATAACTACAGAACTTGAAGATGCTGTAGCAATAGTAGCTGATAAAGAAGAAGATCTGTTAACTAGAGCGCCTATTGTTACTGTTATGGGTCACGTGGATCACGGTAAAACATCTTTACTAGATTACATTCGTAAAGAAAATGTTATTGCTGGAGAATCAGGAGGAATCACACAACATATTGGTGCCTACGGAGTACAACTTGATAATGGTCAAAAAATAGCTTTTCTTGACACTCCTGGTCACGAAGCCTTTACGGCAATGCGTGCGCGTGGTGCTCAAGTTACAGATATTGCAATTATTGTAATTGCTGCCGATGATGACATCATGCCACAAACAAAAGAAGCGATTTCTCATGCGCAAGCTGCAAGTGTGCCTATCATTTTTGCAATCAATAAAATAGATAAGCCTAATGCTAATGTAGAAAAAATCAAAGAGAAACTTGCAGGGATGAACTTGCTGGTTGAAGATTGGGGAGGAAAAATACAATCACACGATATATCTGCAAAAGCAGGAACAGGAGTAAAAGAATTATTAGAAAAAGTTTTATTAGAAGCAGAGATTTTAGAACTAAGATCAAACCCTAACAAAGCGGCTTCTGGAACAGTAGTCGAAGCATTTTTGGACAAAGGAAAAGGATATGTATCTACAATTCTTGTTCAAAACGGAACTTTAAAAGTGGGAGATTACATGCTTGCAGGTAAACACCATGGAAAAATTAAAGCGATGCATGATGAAAGAGGAAATGTAGTTAAAGAGGCAGGACCTTCAACACCAGTATCTGTTTTAGGACTAGATGGATCGGCAACCGCAGGTGATAAATTCAATGTTTTTGAAGACGAAAGAGAAGCAAAAGCCATTGCTGCAAAACGAACCCAATTGATGCGTGAGCAGTCCGTTCGTGTACAACGTCATATTACACTTGACGAAATCGGACGTCGTATTGCGCTTGGACAATTTAAAGAATTGAACATCATTCTTAAAGGTGACGTGGATGGTTCTGTTGAAGCATTGTCTGATTCATTCTCTAAACTTTCAACCGAAGAAATCCAAATCAATATCATACACAAAGGTGTTGGTGCAATTACAGAGACTGACGTAATGTTAGCTTCTGCATCAGATGCGATTATTATTGGATTTAATGTGCGTCCTGCCGGAAATGCAAGACAATTAGCAGATAAGGAAGAAATTGATATTCGTTACTATTCTATTATCTATGCAGCTATCGATGATTTGAAAGATGCAATGGAAGGCATGTTGGCTCCAGAAATGAAAGAAGAAATTCTAGGAACTGCAGAGATTCGCGAGATCTTCAAAATTTCAAAAGTAGGATCTATTGCAGGTTCTATGGTTATGGATGGTAAAATTGTCAAGAATGCTAAGATGCGTTTGATAAGAGAAGGAGTTGTAATATTCACAGGTGAATTGATTGCGTTAAAACGTTTCAAAGACGACGTGAAAGATGTAGCTAAAGGTTACGACTGTGGTATCCAAATCAAGGGTTACAATGATATTGAAGAAAGAGACGTTATAGAATCTTTCCACGAAGTAGCTGTAAAAAAGAAACTGAAATAATATATTTTCAAATAACTAAAAAAATCCCGAATTGTTCGGGATTTTTTATGGAGTAATTTTATGTTTAACAAACTTAAAACCTTTTAGATTTTAATTTTTAGGCGTTATAAGCAATGCGTTTTTGTAGCTTTTTCTTATCTCAATCAAATTCCTTTCGGCTTCAATTCGAGTTTTAAAGTTGCCTACCAGTACTTTATAAGTAGGAGTGTTAAAAATTATAGTCGCATCATAAACTTGGTTCGCTCTTTTAAAACCAATTAACTCTCTTTTGGCATTTTCGCTATCCCCATTAAAAATTTGGATTTTGTACCTCTCATTTACAATAATTGAGGAATTAATACGTCTTTTTTCGTTTAATAGTTTCTCGAATTTTGGATCTTGAGAAACTGTGGTTTTTCCTTCTTGCGCATACAAAAATGGCGTTGTTATTAGCAGTGAAACAAGCAAATACTTTACCTGTTTTGTAGTCAAATATTTCATAATGTGGTATATTTTAAACAAATGTAATATTAATAGAATTAAACAAAAGAAAAATATTATTTAGAATAAATATAAATTAAGAATTAAGGTCTATTAATGCTTTTGAGAATAGTTCTTTAAGTCGTATTTTTGTGCAAGTTTTAAAAAACGTATAGAATTTTCTAAATTTATTAGATAGAAAAAACCATACCAAATCAGTCGATAATCATTTTAGAATATGAAAAAGGTGGGTAACCATAATTCGATTCCAAGGAATTTATTTTTAAGTTTAGCGTTTTTGCTAACTTTCTCCTTCAATTTATTTGCACAAGATCCAGCGGCGGCAGCTCCAGCAAGCGGAGGTGATCCGGTAGCAGGAAAAGCATTGTTCAATTCCTATTGTGCAGCTTGTCACAAACTTGATGCAAAAATGACTGGACCAGCATTGCGAAATGTTGCAGACAGACATGACAAAGAGTGGTTGTACAAGTGGATCAAAAACAGTTCGGCATTTATCAAAACTGGTGATGCAGCAGCTGTAAAAATCTATGAGGAGTACAACAAATCTGTAATGACAGCTTTTCCTCAATTGTCAAATGCAGATATTGATAATATCATTGCTTACACTTCTGCTCCTATTGAAGTTGCTGCTCCGTCAGCGGTTGCGACTGTTCCAGGAACTGCTGCTCCAGAAAGTGGTGCAACTAACAATATTGTACTTGGTGCACTTGCAGTAGTAATGTTGATGCTAATTGTAATGTTATTCTTAGTGAGCAATGTGCTTAACAAAATTGCAAAAGCAAATGGTATCGAGGTTGCTCAAAAAGAAAAAACAATGCCTATTTGGCAAGCCTATGCTAAAAATCAATTTTTGGTTTTAGTAACTGCAATTTTCTTATTGCTTACTAGTGCATATTTTGTGTATGGTTTTCTGATGCAAGTAGGGGTTGATCAAGGTTATGCTCCAATACAGCCAATACATTACTCACACAAAATTCACGCAGGTGAAAACGGGATTGATTGTAAATATTGCCACTCTTCAGCTAGAGTAAGCAAGCACTCAGGTATTCCTTCTTTGAACGTTTGTATGAACTGTCACAAGAGCATTGCAGAATTTGTAGGTTCAAAAGATTCAACTTATGTTGAATATACTAAAGAATTTTACACTGCGGAAATCCAAAAGTTATACGATGCGGTAGGTTGGGACAAAACCAACCAAAAATACACGGGTAAAACCAAGCCAGTAAAATGGGTTCGTATTCATAATTTACCTGATTTTGTATACTTTAACCACGCACAACACGTAACTGTTGCTGGTATCGAATGTCAAAAATGCCACGGACCAGTTGAGACTTATGAAATTCAAAAACAATTTGCACCATTAACCATGGGTTGGTGTATCAATTGTCACCGTGAGACCGATGTTAAAATGGAAGGTAACGACTACTATACAAAGGTTCACGAACAGCTTTCTAAAAAATATGGTGTAGACAAATTAACTGCAGCGCAAATGGGAGGTTTAGAATGTGGTAAGTGTCACTATTAATAAAGGGCATTTTTACAACAGAACAAAAAAAATAATTAAGAAGCTAATATTTATATAAGATGTCATCAAACAAAAAATACTGGAAAAGTGTTGAAGAACTAAACGAAAATAGTTCTATTGTTGAGGCGTTAAGAAATAACGAATTTGTTGAAGCGATTCCTACGGATGAGTTTCTTGGAGACGAAGCTACATTATCAGCATCATCAACAACACGTCGTGATTTCTTAAAGTACGTTGGATTTACTACAGCCGCTGCATCACTTGCTGCTTGTGAAGGTCCAGTAATCAAGTCTATTCCTTATGTAGTTCAGCCAGAACAAATCATTCCTGGTGTTGCGGATTATTATGCAACAACTGTTTTTGATGGTTTCGATTTTGCTAACATTTTAGTAAAAACACGTGAAGGTCGTCCTATTAAGATTGAAAATAATACTATAGCTGGAGCAAAGTTTTCAGCAAATGCAAGGGTTCACGCTTCTATTTTGTCACTTTATGACAGCATGCGTTTAAAGGAACCAAAGATTGATGCTAAAAGCGCCACTTGGGAAACTGTAAACACGAAAGTAAAAGCAAGTTTAACGGATGCAAAAGTAAAAGGCGCACAAGTTGTTTTATTAACAAATACACTTGCAAGTCCTTCTACTGAAAAACTAATTGCAGAGTTTATTGCTGCAAATCCAACAGCAAAGCATATTGTTTATGATGCAGTAAGTGAGTCAGCAGCATTAGATGCTTTTGAAACTGTATATGGAGAAAGAGCATTAGTTGATTATGATTTTTCTAAAGCCAATGTAATTGTATCTGTGGGTGCAGATTTCTTAGGAGATTGGCAAGGTGGTGGTTTTGATGCTTCTTATGCAAAAGGAAGAGTACCAAGAAACGGAAAAATGTCAAAGCATTTCCAATTGGAAGCAAACATGACATTATCTGGTGCAGCAGCAGACAAACGTTTGCCTATGTCTACAGTCAATCAAAAACAAGCTTTGGTGCACATTTATAATGTAATTACTGGTAACGCTGTTGCAGTAACTTTAGATGATAAATACAAAGCAGAAGTAAATAAAGTAGCACAACAATTAAAAAGTGCAGGTTCAAAGGGACTTTTGGTTACAGGAATTCAAGATAAAAATGCACAATTACTTGTGTTTGCTATCAACAATGCCTTGTCAAGTGAAGCTTTTTCAACTGTAGGAACAAGACAAATTAGAAAAGGATCTAACGAAAAAGTAGCTCAGTTGTTAAATGATATGAAAGCAGGTAGCGTTCATACATTAATCATGAGTGGCGTTAATCCAGTTTATACATTGCCTAACAGCAAAGATTTTACTGAAGCTTTAAAGAAAGTAAAATTATCTGTTACTTTCTCTTTGAAAGAAGATGAAACTGCATTGGTTTCAAATGTGGCTATTGGTACAACTCATTATTTAGAATCTTGGAACGATGTAAGTATCACAAAAGGTACTTATGCTTTAACACAACCTACGATTCGTCCTTTATTTAGTGCTACAAAACAATTTCAAGATGTTTTGTTGTTTTGGAATGGTAATGCAACTAACTATTATGATTATTTAAGAGCTAATGCTACAAATGTCGTTGCGGGTTCTTCATGGAATAAAGTTTTACATGATGGTGTTTTTGTAGGTGCTCCAACAGCAGCAACTGCGGGTTCAGCAGATTATGTTTCGGCTGCAAATGCTTTGGCTAAATCTAAAAATACTACGGTATTAGAATTGGTTTTAAACACTAAAACTGGTCTTGGAGATGGCCAACAAGCTAATAATCCTTGGTTACAAGAATTCCCGGATCCAATTACAAGAGTATCTTGGGACAATTACATCACAATATCTAAAGTTGATGCCGATAAGTTAGAATTAGTAAACAGCAATGTGGCTAATGGTGGACTAAACGGAAGTTATGTAACTGCAGAAGTGGATGGTGTAAAATTAGAAAACATTCCAGTAATCATTCAACCAGGTCAAGCTATTGGTACTGTAGGATTGGCACTTGGTTATGGTAAAAAAGCAGCTCTAAAAGAAGAAATGCAAGTAGGTGTAAATGCTTACTCTTTATATAAAAACTTCAATAATGTACAATCGGTTAAATTAACTAAAACTGCTGGAGAACACGAGTTTGCTTGTGTGCAATTGCAAAAAACGTTAATGGGTCGTGGCGATATTATCAAAGAGACAACTTTAGCAATATTTAATTCTAAAGAAGCAAAAGAGTGGAACGAACAACCTATGGTTTCATTGGATCACAATCCAGTAAAAGCTACAGAGGTTGATTTATGGACTTCTTTTGACCGTTCAACAGGACATCATTTCAATTTATCAATCGATTTAAATGCTTGTACCGGTTGCGGTGCTTGTGTTATTGCTTGTCATGCAGAAAATAATGTACCAGTTGTAGGAAAAGCTGAAGTAAGAAGAAGCCGTGATATGCACTGGTTGCGTATTGATAGGTATTATTCATCAGAAACTACATTTGCTGGTGATGATGAGAAAAAAGAGAATTTCGACGGATTAGATTTAGGTGGTTTTATTGTTGGTGATGAAGAAACCAAAGGTTCTTTAGGAGGTTTCAGACAGTTAGAAGTAGCTTCAGAAAATCCTCAAGTAGCTTTTCAACCAGTAATGTGTCAGCACTGTAACCATGCTCCATGTGAGACTGTTTGTCCTGTTGCTGCTACATCACACAGCCGTCAAGGTCAAAACCACATGGCTTATAACAGATGTGTTGGTACACGTTATTGTGCAAACAACTGTCCTTATAAAGTGCGTCGTTTTAACTGGTTCTTGTACAACAAAAACAGCGAGTTCGATTATCATATGAATGATGATATGGGTCGTATGGTATTGAATCCAGATGTAAACGTTCGTTCTCGTGGTGTGATGGAAAAATGTTCTATGTGTATTCAAATGACACAAGCAACTATTTTGAAAGCAAAAAGAGAAGGAAGACAAGTAAATGTTGATGAGTTTCAAACTGCTTGTTCTAGTGCATGTTCAACTGGAGCAATGGTTTTTGGAGACATCAACAAAAAAGAAGATAAAGTAGCAAAACTGGTAGAAGATGATAGAATGTATCATTTATTAGAGCATGTAGGTACAAAACCGAATGTTATCTATCATGTAAAAGTTAGAAATACCTAGTCAAAAATAATTAATTAAGTAACAATATAAAGGATTATGTCGTCTCACTACGAAGCTCCCATTAGAAAACCCTTAGTTATAGGTGATAAATCTTATCACGATATAACAGTAGATGTAGCTGCGCCCGTTGAAGGCAGAGCAAACAAACAATGGCGGATTGTGTTTTCAATCGCATTAACTGCATTCCTTTGGGGATTAAGTTGTATAATTTATACCATTTCTACTGGTATCGGTACTTGGGGATTAAATAAAACAGTTGGTTGGGCTTGGGATATCACTAACTTCGTTTGGTGGGTTGGTATTGGTCACGCTGGAACATTAATCTCGGCAGTACTATTATTATTCCGTCAAAAATGGAGAATGGCAATCAACCGTTCTGCAGAAGCAATGACCATTTTCTCGGTAATTCAAGCAGGTTTATTCCCGATTATCCACATGGGTCGTCCGTGGTTGGCTTACTGGGTTTTACCTATCCCGAATCAATTTGGTTCATTATGGGTAAACTTTAACTCACCATTGCTTTGGGACGTATTTGCAATATCAACTTATCTTTCTGTATCATTGGTTTTCTGGTGGACAGGTTTATTGCCTGACTTTGCAATGATTCGTGATAGAGCAGTAACACCTTTCAACAAAAGAATTTATTCTATTTTGAGTTTTGGATGGAGCGGAAGAGCTAAAGATTGGCAGCGTTTTGAAGAAGTATCATTGGTTCTTGCTGGTTTGGCAACACCGTTAGTACTTTCTGTACACACGATTGTATCTTTTGACTTTGCAACTTCTGTGATTCCAGGTTGGCATACAACTATCTTTCCTCCTTACTTTGTGGCAGGAGCCGTTTTCTCAGGATTTGCGATGGTAAATACTTTGCTTATTATCATGAGAAAAGTATCAAAATTAGAAGCTTATATCACCATACAGCATATCGAATTAATGAACATTGTAATTATGATTACGGGTTCTATAGTAGGTGTTGCTTATATTACTGAGCTTTTTGTAGCTTGGTATTCAGGAGTAGAATATGAGCAATATGCTTTCTTGAACAGAGCAACAGGACCTTATTGGTGGGCTTATTGGTCAATGATGACTTGTAACGTTTTTTCTCCTCAGTTCATGTGGTTCAAAAAATTGAGAACAAGTATTATGTTTTCATTCATAATTTCTATCGTAGTAAATATAGGTATGTGGTTTGAGCGTTTCGTGATTATCGTAACTTCATTACACAGAGATTACCTTCCATCATCTTGGACGATGTTCTCACCAACATTTGTTGATATCGGAATATTTATAGGAACAATTGGATTCTTCTTTGTATTGTTTTTATTATACGCAAGAGCTTTCCCAGTTATCGCTCAAGCAGAGGTAAAAACAATCTTGAAATCATCAGGAGAATTTTATAAAAAACGTAGAGAAGAAAATAAAGATTCACACCATGAGTAATAAAGTTATATACGCCATTTATAATGACGATGATGTATTGATGGATGCTGTAAAAAAGACACGCGCTGCTCATCATCATATAGAAGAAGTTTTTACCCCATTTCCAGTTCACGGATTGGACAAAGCTATGGGACTTGCTCCTACAAGATTAGCGATTTGTGCCTTTTTGTATGGTTTGTGTGGTTTGTCATTCGCAACATGGATGATGAATTATATTATGATTCAAGATTGGCCGCAAGATATAGGTGGTAAACCAAGTTTTAGTTACATTGAAAACATGCCAGCTTTTGTGCCTATTATGTTTGAAATGACAGTATTTTTTGCAGCGCATTTAATGGTTGTTACTTTTTATATGAGAAGTAGATTATGGCCATTTAAAGAAGCAGAAAATCCAGATGTAAGAACGACAGACGATCATTTCTTGATGGAAGTTGCAGTGAACAATAATGAAGAAGAATTGGTTTCTTTTTTCCAAAATACCGGAGCTGTAGAAGTTAAAGTAATTGAAAAGTATTAATAGTAGATATGAAAAGCTTAAATAAAATAGTAATTTTATTAGGATTATCAGCATTAGTAACCTCTTGCCATGATAAAGGTAGCCCTAACTACCAGTATTTTCCTAATATGTATGAATCAGTTGGATATGAAACATATTCGGAATCTGATGCTTTCAAAAACGGACAAGAAGGACAATTGCCTCCTGTAGGAACAATTAAAAAAGGATATGTTCCTTATGAATATCCAAATACTAATGAAGGATATGAGCTGGCCAAAACCAATTCGAAATCGCCATTAGATTCTACTGCTGTAGATATGGAAAAAGCAAAAGAACTCTACAACATTTATTGCGCCATTTGTCACGGTGAAGGCGGCAACGGTAAAGGTAAACTTGTAGAAAGAGAAAAAATTCTTGGTGTTCCAAGTTATGCTGACCGACCTATTACTACAGGAAATGTATTCCACGTTTTGACTTATGGATTAAATTCTATGGGTTCTTATGCCAATCAATTGGACACAAAAGAACGTTGGATGGTTTCAGCTTATGTAATGAAGTTGAAAAGCGAATTATAATTGTATAACACACTGATTTATTAGATATGTACACATTTTCAAGCAAATTAAAAACCCTTTCTTTTATCCTAATGGCCATTGGAGTTATTGGTATTGGAGTAGGTTTTTATATGGCGCCAAAAGATATAAAAGAAGTTGAAACAATCCTTGCTGTACAAGCACATAGTGAAGAAGGAGGTCATGCAGAAGTTACTCATGAAGGCGCTACGACAGCTCATCCAGAAAAAAGTGAAGCAACACACCATGAAACTTCAAACCATGATGTTGTAAATCATGAAGCAGGTACAGTTAAAAAAGATTCATCTAGCACAGTAAAAGATACCTTAACATCAGCAGTTGATAAAGTAGTTGCTAACTTTGAAAGCAAAATTCCAAAAGAATTATCACACTCAAAGGAGGATGCACACGCAGATCATGAAAAACATTTAGAGCATGTTTTGCACCAATTGCAAAACAAACCTTGGGCTGCATTATATGTTGCATGTATTTTTATCATGTTACTTTCTCTGGGAGCATTAGCATTTTATGCCATTCAACAAGTAGCACAAGCAGGTTGGTCTCCAGTATTATTTAGAGTTATGCAAGGTATCACCTCTTATTTGCCTGTAGGTTCTATAATTTTCTTTGTTTTACTTGTACTTTCAGGAATGCATTTCAACCATTTATTTGTTTGGATGGATTCAGAATTATTAGATCCTAAAAGCCCTGAGTTTGATAAATTAATAGCTGGTAAATCAGGTTATTTAAATGTTCCATTTTGGCTAATCAGAGCTGCGATATTCTTAATAGGGTGGAATTTGTACCAATATTTCTCAAGAAAAAATTGTTTGGCACAAGACGAATCAGATGATAACTCTTATTATAAGAAAAACTTTAAAATGTCAGCTGCATTTTTAGTATTCTTTATTGTAACAGAATCTATTATGTCATGGGATTGGATAATGTCGGTTGATCCGCACTGGTTCAGTACATTGTTTGGATGGTACGTTTTTGCAAGTTTCTTTGTTAGCGGAATCACTACAATTGCATTAGTAACTTTATATTTAAAGTCTAAAGGATATTTAGAATTCGTAAATACAAGTCATATTCATGATTTAGCTAAATTTATGTTTGGTATTAGTGTTTTTTGGACTTATTTATGGTTCTCACAATTCATGTTGATTTGGTACTCTAATATTCCTGAAGAAGTAACTTACTTTATCACAAGAATCGAAGACTACAACCTTCCTTTCTTTGGAATGATTGTTATGAATTTTGTTTTTCCAATTTTAATATTGATAAATACAGATTTCAAGCGATTAACTTGGATAATAGTTATGGCAGGAACTGTAATTTTATTAGGTCATTATGTTGATTTTTATAATATGATTATGCCATCAACAGTAGGTTCACAATGGTTTATTGGTATTCCAGAAATAGGCGCTTTACTTTTCTTTATTGGTTTGTTTATTTTTGTTGTTTTCACAGCACTTACTAAATCACCCTTATTGGCAAAAAGGAATCCATTTATTGAAGAAAGTAAGCATTTTCATTATTAATATTTAAAGAAAAAAACAGATGACAAGTTTGTTGGTAATTATAGTTTTAGTTTTATTATCAGTTGCTTTATGGCAGTTGACTAAGATATTTGACTTAACACAAGTTGGTAAAAAAAAGGATAGCAGTCAAGTTGCAAACGATAAAGACAATAATCTTCAAGGTTATATTATGTTTGCATTTTTAGCATTCATTTATATATTCACTATTTATGGTTTGTTGACTTGGGGACATTTAGTACTTAGTAATCCCGCTTCTGAACATGGTGAAGATGTTGACCAATTGATGGACATTACTTGGGTACTTATCTTTACGGTTCAAGCTATTACACAAGTTCTTTTGCACTATTTTGCTTTTAAATACAGAGGCAAAAAAGACCAAAAAGCACTTTATTTTGCTGACAACGATAAATTAGAATTTATCTGGAGTGTTATTCCTGCTATCGTTCTTGCAGGATTGATCCTTTACGGATTGTATGCTTGGACCAATATTATGTTTGTGGACGAAAAAACAGAAGACGTAATGGTCGTTGAGCTATATGCAAAACAATTTGGCTGGGAAGCAAGATATTCTGGTAAAGACAATGTTTTAGGAAAAGCAAACGTAAGATACATCGAAGGTGTAAATACAACAGGGACTGATTTAAGTGATCCAAATGCACAAGATGATAAAACTGTTACAGGTGAGTTTCATATTCCTAAAGGAAGAAAAATACTTTTCAAGTTGCGATCTCAGGATGTATTACACTCAGCATATATGCCGCATTTTAGAGCACAAATGAACTGTGTTCCTGGAATGGTCACCCAGTTTGCATTCAAACCTACTATCACAACCGATGAGATGAGAATGACACCTAAAATGCTTAAAAAAGTAAATAACATTAACAAACTAAGAGCTACAAAAAGTGCTGTTTTAGTTGCTGATGGGAAAGCACCACTTGACCCTTATGCCTTTGATTATTTGTTGTTGTGTAATAAAATTTGTGGTGCTTCACACTACAATATGCAAATGAAAATCGTAGTTGATACGCCTTCAGATTTTAATGAATGGATGAAAAGTAAAACTACACTTGTAGAAGCGTTCAAAGCGTCAACTGCCCCTGCTGCTGCACCATTGGCTGCGGATTCTACAAAAGTTATGGCCCAATTGATGAAAAAATAGTTATGTTTTTTTAATAATATTAAAGTTAAAAAATATGTCAGCAATAGCTCACGATCACTCACACGACCTTGGACACGCTCACGAAAATGAGCACCACCACAAGGATACTTTTATCACTAAATATATTTTTAGTATAGATCACAAAATGATTGCCAAGCAATACTTGATAACAGGTATACTAATGGGAATCATTGGTATAGGTATGTCATTGCTTTTCAGAATGCAATTGGCATGGCCAGAGGAATCTTTTAAGATTTTCAATGTAATTCTTGGGGATAAATTTGCACCAGATGGTGTAATGCGTAACGATATTTATTTGGCATTGGTTACTATCCACGGTACCATAATGGTATTCTTTGTGCTCACCGCTGGATTGAGCGGTACCTTTAGTAATCTTTTGATTCCACTTCAAATTGGAGCAAGGGATATGGCATCAGGTTTTATGAACATGATTTCTTACTGGTTGTTTTTCCTTTCAAGTATCATCATGATCAGTTCCTTATTTGTTGAATCTGGACCTGCTTCTGCTGGTTGGACGATTTATCCGCCGTTGAGTGCTTTACCTCAAGCAATTCCTGGTTCAGGAACAGGTATGACTTTATGGTTGGTATCTATGGCAATATTTATTGCTTCTTCGTTAATGGGATCATTGAATTATGTGGTAACAGTAATCAACCTTAGAACTAAAGGTATGTCAATGACAAGATTGCCTCTTACAATTTGGGCTTTCTTTGTTACTGCGATTATTGGTATTATCTCATTTCCTGTTTTATTGTCAGCAGCGTTATTATTGATAATGGACAGAAGTTTCGGTACTTCTTTCTTCTTATCTGATATTTATATTGCAGGTGAAGTTTTGCACTACCAAGGTGGTTCTCCAGTTTTATTTGAGCACTTGTTTTGGTTCCTAGGACACCCTGAGGTTTATATTGTATTATTACCAGCTTTAGGTATTACATCTGAAATTATTGCAACCAACTCTCGTAAACCAATTTTTGGTTACAGAGCGATGATTGCTTCTATATTGGCAATTGCATTTTTATCAACAATCGTTTGGGGCCACCACATGTTTATCTCAGGAATGAATCCATTCTTAGGATCTGTGTTTACTTTCACAACATTGTTAATTGCAATTCCTTCTGCTGTAAAAGCATTTAATTACATTACGACATTATGGAAAGGTAATTTGCAATTGAATCCTGCCATGTTGTTTTCAATAGGATTGGTGTCAACGTTTATCACAGGTGGTTTAACAGGTATCATTCTTGGCGATAGCACATTAGACATCAACGTGCATGATACTTACTTTGTTGTTGCACACTTTCACTTGGTAATGGGTATTTCTGCACTTTATGGTTTGTTTGCGGGTGTTTACCATTGGTTCCCTAGAATGTTCGGAAGAATGATGAATAAAAACTTAGGTTATATTCACTTTTGGGTAACAGCAATTTGTGCCTATGGCGTATTTTTTCCAATGCACTTTATAGGAATGGCTGGTTTACCAAGACGTTACTATACCAACACCAACTTTCCATTATTTGATGACTTGCAAAATGTAAACATATTGATTACAACATTTGCATTAATAGGTGGTGCTTTTCAATTGGTTTTCTTGTATAATTTCTTTGCTAGTATTTTTTACGGTAAGAAAGCAGAACAAAATCCATGGAAATCTAACACATTAGAATGGACAGCTCCTGTAGAACACATTCACGGTAACTGGCCAGGAGCAATTCCTGAAGTCCACAGATGGCCTTATGATTATAGTAAACCTGGTCATGATGAAGATTTTGTGCCTCAAAATATTCCTTTAAAAGAAGGAGAAGAAGTACTGAATCACTAAAATATTTTTACAAAAAACCTTTCTTAACCGAAAGGTTTTTTTGTTTTATTGCTTTGCTATGAACATTAATATTCAAAATATATTTCTAAAAACCCGGAATGGAAATCATTTTCAGCCAAAGGTTATAACGTATATTTTTTTTGGTTTCAGATTTCCATTTCCAAATAGGTTAATCACTTTATACTTATATTTGTGGTTATGAATGAGAATTTAGACCCTACAAACAAAAACTATAATTTTGAAGAGCTTGATATCGAAAAAAAGTTAAGACCACTTTCTTTTGATGATTTTGCTGGTCAAGACCAAGTTTTAGAAAATCTTAAAGTTTTTGTAGAAGCCGCAAACCAGCGCAATGAAGCGCTTGACCATACCCTTTTTCACGGGCCTCCAGGATTGGGTAAAACTACCTTGGCCAATATTCTTGCCAATGAGTTGGGTGTGGGCATAAAAATAACTTCTGGACCTGTGTTAGACAAGCCAGGAGATTTAGCTGGATTGCTCACTAATTTAGAAGATAGAGATGTGCTTTTTATTGATGAAATTCATCGTTTGAGTCCTATAGTTGAGGAATATTTATATTCTGCAATGGAAGATTTTAAAATTGATATTATGATTGAATCTGGACCCAATGCGAGAACAGTCCAAATCAATTTAAATCCATTTACATTAGTGGGTGCCACTACTCGTTCTGGCTTACTAACTGCTCCTATGCGTGCCCGTTTTGGTATTCAAAGTCGTTTACAATATTACACTACCGAATTGCTTACCACAATTGTAGAAAGAAGTGCTGCGATTATAAAAATGCCCATTACTATGGAAGCCGCAATAGAAATTGCAGGACGTAGTCGAGGCACACCTAGAATAGCCAATGCTTTATTGCGTCGTGTTCGTGATTTTGCACAAATCAAAGGCAACGGAAAAATTGACATTGAAATTGCAAAATATGCATTGAAAGCTTTGAATGTCGATGCCCATGGATTGGACGAAATGGACAATAAAATCCTAAATACTATTATTGATAAATTCAAAGGCGGGCCAGTAGGTTTATCCACATTGGCCACAGCTGTATCCGAAAGTAGTGAAACTATTGAAGAGGTTTATGAGCCATTCCTTATCCAAGAAGGTTTTATCATGCGAACACCTAGAGGAAGAGAAGTCACTGAAAAGGCATACAAACATCTGGGTAAAATTAAAACCAATATTCAAGGCGGATTGTTTTAGGGCGTTACCACAAGGGTCGGGCTTTCCGTTTCAATCTTTTAAAAATTTTATTATTTTTAAAAGGATTTTCACTGCAATCCCTAACGCACTATTTATTTAATAAAAAGACAATTTGAATAAAAAAGAAACATACACACAATTAATTAAAGCCGAATCCAAAAGACTCGGCTTTCTTTCATGTGGTATTTCTAAAGCAGGTTTTTTAGAAGAAGAAGCACCAAGATTAGAAAGCTGGTTGAATAACCAAATGAATGGTAAGATGGCTTATATGGAAAACCATTTTGACAAACGTCTAGATCCAACTTTATTAGTGCCTAGTGCAAAAAGTGTAATTTCTTTGTTACTCAATTATTATCCTACTTCAACTCAAAATAGCGATAGTTATAAAATATCCAAATATGCTTATGGTCAAGATTACCATTTTGTAATCAAAGAAAAATTAAAGGAATTGTTGCATACAATTCAAACTGAAATAGGTGAAGTTGCTGGTCGTGCATTCGTAGATTCTGCCCCAGTTTTAGACAAGGCTTGGGCGGCTAAAAGCGGTTTGGGCTGGATAGGTAAAAACAGTAATTTATTGACCAAGCAAGTAGGATCGTTTTACTTTATAGCAGAACTTATAGTAGATTTAGAATTGGAGTATGACCACGCCACGACAGACCATTGTGGCAGTTGTACTGCTTGTATTGATGCTTGCCCCACTGAAGCCATTGTAGCACCGTATGTTGTAGATGGTAGCAAATGCATCTCTTATTTCACCATCGAATTAAAAGAAAATATTCCTCAGGAGATGAAAGGCAAGTTCGACGATTGGGCTTTTGGTTGTGATGTATGTCAGGACGTTTGCCCTTGGAATAAATTTTCAAAACCGCACAACGAACCTCTTTTTGATCCCAATCCAGAGCTATTATCCATGTCCAAAAAGGACTGGGAAGAAATCACAGCAACTACTTTTGCAGCTGTTTTTAAAAACTCAGCCGTAAAAAGAACCAAGCTTGAAGGTTTAAAGAGGAATATTGACTTTTTGAAATAGTGATTTTTGAGAATATGAATTATAAATATTTTTTATTTTGAAATTGAATTCAACGAATTGGATTGTTAAGATTTTCTCTTCAAAATATTTTATAATTGAGAAAAACTATATTTTACTAAGCTTTGAAGATGGATAAGCCTTTATTTTCCTTAGCTACAAACTACAAATTTTGAAAAAATAAGACTTACTCTATCCTTTACTATAACAATCTCTAAAACGGCTTATTTAAAACCGTTTTTTTATAAAACAAATTCCGCCCAACTTGGGCGGAATTTGTTTATTTATTTAATTATTATTATTATTTTCATTCCAAAATTTAAAATATTCCAAAAACATCAATCCTAATTCTGTATTTCTTGTAACACCATTAAACTCAACAATCACACCTATTTTAATTAATTGAGTTTTAAGTCCTACGTAATTTGAGTGCTTTAAATTTTCACCACCTTGATTTTTTACATAAACATTCAATTCACTTTTCATTGAATCGTCTAATCCCTTTATTATATCATCAAAATAATCTAATACTTTTTTAGAATGACCTGCTGAATTTTCTAAATTTGAATATTGTAATCGGGATGTTTCAAGGTAACCTTTTAAGTTAGAAACTTCAGTATCATGGGTTTTAATAAGAAAATCAATCCTATTTTGTAAATTTGTGTTTTGATTGTCTAATGTGTTTACATCATTTCTATAAATCGTCACATTTTTTTCTAAATTTTTTATATCTGTTTCAAGTTTTTGCTTATCTTTTCTATTAAATATTTCTTTCGAATCAATTCTTCCTTTAATATATGGCTCTGCAATTCTAAAGTAAAGATCAGTTAAAAATCTTGAGATTGCTAAAAGTATAAAAGTTACAATTATTACAGCAAACGTTGACCCTATAATTGTCAAAAATTCACACCAAAAATGTTTCTTACCAAAATAATCTTCGATATAAGAAATCTTTTTTTCCATTGTAAAATTTTCATCAAAATTAAAAAGCGCATAGACTACTTTCCAATTATGAATTATCCAAACACCACTAATTGTTCCTATTAGTGGATTTCTGATTTTTGTTTTATAATTATTAATTAACTCACTTAATGCTGCTATCATAGTATTTAATAGTTAGTTTTAATTTCAAAAATACAACTAATATTACTAAAATACACCTGGTTCCATTCCGGTATATCTATCATGTGTATTAACCAAATCTACAAACGCTGTTCTGTAAATTAAATATTTGAATGCGTCGGAGAAGTTAGTTGAATACATTGGCCTTAAAAGTATAGTTAAACTCTCCTATGATTTATCTTGGTAAGTGTTCAAGAGCTTATGGTATTAATTTACTTTCCCGCCAGATCAATTCTTTCGTATTGCATTTTGGTCTTTATTCTACAACAACAAAACTTTTCAATCCCATTTTCCCATAAATCCACACCTCAAAATCCCCAAAAACTTCCTAAAAGATTAGTGATTAAAAATTTCCTTTTTACATTCAGACTTTTACCTTTGTAAGTCAGATTAAAAAGCCAAAAAATGCACAAAGACAGCAAACGAAGAGAAGCACTTTTATACCACGCAAAACCTACACCAGGAAAAATACAAGTAATTCCAACAAAAAAATACGCCACACAAAGGGATTTATCACTGGCCTATTCGCCAGGTGTTGCAGAACCTTGTCTTGAAATTGCAAAAGACATCAACAACGTTTATAAATATACTGCAAAGGGCAATCTTGTTGCTGTAATCACTAATGGCACCGCCGTTTTAGGCCTCGGAGACATAGGTCCAGAAGCTTCCAAACCCGTGATGGAAGGAAAAGCATTGCTATTCAAAATATTTGCTGACATTGATGTTTTTGATATTGAAGTCGGTACAAAAGATATTGATGCTTTTATAGAAACGGTCAAAAATATTGCACCAACCTTTGGCGGGATCAATCTAGAAGATATCAAAGCGCCGGAATCTTTTGAAATAGAAAGACGCCTTGTAGCAGAATTGAACATTCCGGTAATGCATGATGACCAGCATGGTACCGCAATTATTTCTTCGGCGGCATTGTTAAACGCCTTGGAGCTTGCTCATAAAAAAATTGAAGACGTAAAAGTGGTGATTTCTGGAGCGGGTTCAGCCGCTTTGGCTTGTGCCAATTTGTATGTTTTGCTAGGCATCAATCCAGACAACATAATCATGTTTGACAAAGATGGCGTCTTATCTTCAGAAAGAACAGATGTTTCCGAATTACAAAAAAGATATGCAAAAGCAACCCCAGATATTTGTCTCAAAGAAGCTCTAATAGGAGCCGATGTTTTTCTAGGACTTTCGGCAGGCAATATTTTATCTCCAGAAATGTTATTAGGAATGGCGCCAAATCCTATTGTGTTTGCAATGGCAAATCCAGTTCCAGAGATTGATTATGACTTGGCCATAGCCACCAGAAAAGATATTATTATGGCAACGGGTCGTTCAGACCATCCTAACCAAGTCAATAATGTATTAGGTTTTCCATATATTTTTCGTGGGGCGCTAGATGTTCGGGCTACTAAAATTAATGAAGCGATGAAAATGGCGGCTGTTCGCGCATTAGCAGCATTGGCAAAAGAGCCTGTTCCTGAACAAGTGAATATTGCTTATGGCGAAACCAAGCTGAACTTTGGTAGGGATTATATCATTCCTAAACCATTTGATCCAAGATTAATTTCGACTGTTGCACCAGCTGTGGCTAGAGCTGCAATGGAATCTGGAGTGGCGCTGAATCCTATCCATGATTGGGAAAAATATGAAGAGGAATTATTAGAACGTTTGGGTTCAGATAATAAAATGGTACGACTATTGGCCAATAGGGCCAAGATGGATCCAAAAAGAATTGTTTTTGCAGAAGCAGATCATCTTGATGTGCTTAAAGCTGCTCAAATTGTTCATGAAGAAGGTATTGGATTTCCTATTTTATTAGGAAACAGAGAAATAATTTTAGAGTTAAAAGAAGAACTGGGTTTTGATGCCGATGTGCCTATTTTTGACCCAAAAACTAAGGAAGAAGATCAACGAAGATTGCGTTTTGGAGATATTTTCTGGAAAGCCCGCCAGAGAAGAGGGATTTCACTATTAGATGCTCAAAAATGGATGCGGGAGCGCAATTATTTTGCAGCAATGATGGTCAATGAAGGCGAAGCTGATGCACTTGTAACGGGTTATTCAAGAAGTTATCCTTCGGTAATCAAGCCAATGATGCAATTGATTGACAAAGCACCAGGAATTTCGCTAATTGCTACTGCAAACATGATGATGACCAATCGCGGTCCTATGTTTTTATCGGATACCGCAATTAACCCAAATCCATCAGCAGATGATCTTGCAAAAATTGCGTTAATGACTGCAAGGACTGTACGCATGTTTGGTATGGAACCTGTAATGGCCATGATTTCTTATTCTAATTTTGGTTCATCCACAAATCCATGCGCAGGAAAAGTTAGAGAAGCGGTTTCTTATTTACACAAACATTATCCGGATTTAATAATTGATGGAGAAATTCAAACTGATTTTGCATTGAATCCAGAAATGTTGCAAAAAAAGTTTCCTTTTTCAAAATTAGCAGGCAAAAAGGTAAATACTTTGATTTTTCCGAATCTTGAAGCAGCAAATATTACGTACAAACTATTAAAGGAATTGTACAAAGTAGACTCAGTAGGGCCTATTATTTTAGGAATGGACAAACCAGTACATATTTTTCAATTAGGAGCCAGAGTAGAAGAAATGGTAAATATGGCTGCAGTTGCTGTTGTTGATGCTCAGGAAAAAGAAAAGAGAAGCAAATTGTCTAAACAACAACCTTTAAACTGATTTTTTGATTGATAATCAATAACATCGCTCATAATAAAAGAATTTTATTACATTTGAGAATTACTTAATACAATGATTGCACACATACAAGGAAAATTAGTCGAAAAAAACCCTACAGAAGTCGTGATTGATTGCGGCGGAGTAGGTTATCACATTAATATTTCGTTACATACATATTCTTTACTTCCTGCTACAGAAAACATCAAACTGTTTACGTACGTTCAAATTAAAGAAGACGCGCATACTTTATTTGGTTTTGTAGAAAAATCTGAAAGAGAAATTTTCAAGATGCTTTTGTCAGTTTCAGGAATTGGTGCAAGTATCGCTAGGACCATGCTTTCGTCAATAGAACCCAAGCAAATTATTCAAGCCATTGCCACCGCTGATGTCGTCACCATTCAATCTATAAAAGGAATTGGCAGTAAAACAGCGCAAAGAGTCATACTGGATTTAAAAGAGAAGGTGTTAAAATTGTATGACTTAGACGAAGTTTCTACAGGTCAAAACAATACAAACCGAGATGAAGCGTTATCTGCATTAGAAGTTTTAGGTTTCATTAGAAAAACATCTGAAAAAGTAGTAGAAAGAATTGTCAGGGAAGACCCAAATGCCTCAGTTGAATCTATCATTAAACAGGCATTAAAAAATTTATAGTACTTGAAAAAATTATATTTTAGAAGCACGTCATTTTTTTTAAAAATCAGTATGTATGTTCTGGTTTTATTTTCTGTATCTGCACTTTATGCACAAGTTGACGAAAAACCAAGAGACACAATAGGTTATAATAAAGGCAGAGTAAATTTAAAAACCCCGCCAAGTATTGTAACACTTTATACTTATGACGCTGCAACAGACCGTTACATTTATACCAATACAATAAACGGTTTCAATATCAATTATCCTGTTGTGCTTTCGCCAAAAGAATACCAAGAATTAGTCACCAGAGAAAAAATCAGGAAATATTTCAAAGAGAAGTCGGATGCAATTGACGGAAAAAAACAAGGTACGGAAGAAACTAAAAAAAATCTACTGCCTCGGTATTATGTAAACAATAGTTTTTTTGAAACTATTTTTGGCAGCAATACTATAGATGTAAAACCCACAGGTTCAGTTGAGATGGATCTTGGAGTACGTTATACAAAACAAGACAATCCCTCATTATCGCCCCGAAATAGAGCTTCTACAACATTTGATTTTAACCAGCGCATCAATATGAGTTTGATGGGTAAAGTAGGGACGCGATTGAATGTAAATGCCAATTATGATACCGAATCTACTTTTGCATTTCAAAACTTAATTAAGCTAGAATATGTTCCTGACGAAGACAATATTCTTCAAAAATTAGAAGTAGGAAATGTAAGTTTGCCACTAAACAGCTCTTTGATAAAGGGGGCTCAAAGTTTGTTTGGTGTAAAAGCACAATTTCAATTTGGTAAAACTACCATAACCAGTGTTTTCTCGGAACAAAAATCTCAAACCAAATCGGTTACTGCTCAAGGTGGTGGTACGGTTCAGGAATTCAATATGTTTGCATTAGATTATGATGCAGACAGGCACTTTTTTCTTTCGCAGTATTTTAGAAATAAATACGATGAATCTTTAAGACAATATCCGCTGATTGACAGTAGGGTTCAAATCACCAGAATAGAAGTTTGGGTAACAAACAGACAAAATAGGGTAAACACTACAGACAATAACTTTAGAAACGTAGTTGCTTTGCAGGATTTAGGAGAAGCACAATTGACAGGTTTTAATGATGCAGAAATTGTGATTTTAAATAATCCTACAGGATTTTTTAGTAAGCCAATAGATGCACCATCGGATAATTCAAATAATAAATACGATCCTGAGTTAATAGCTAGTTCTGCGGGTTATTTAAATTCAGGAATAAGAGAAATTATTACAACAAATAGTTCTGCATTCAACTCGCCAGCAAATACAAGTGTTACAGAAGGTCAAGATTATTCAAAATTAGAAAATGCGAGAAAATTAACGGCAAATGAATATACTTTTCATCCACAATTGGGTTATATTTCATTACAGCAAAAGCTAGCGAACGATGAAGTATTAGCAGTTGCATATCAATACTCAATTGGAAAAGATGTTTATCAAGTTGGAGAGTTTGGAAACGACGGTGTAGAATCTACAGTAGTAGGAAATACAACGGTTACAACACAAAGTTTGGTTCTTAAAATGTTAAAAAGTAGTTTGACAACGGTTCAAAATCCGAATACTGGATTTACTAATTATTCTACTCCCGTTTGGAACCTGATGATGAAAAACATTTATCAAGTTGCAGCTGGAGGTCAACTTGAACAGGAAGATTTTAGATTCAATATTCTTTATTCTGATCCATCTCCACTCAACTACATCAATATTGTGCCGCCATTACCAGCTCCAGAAGACTTGGTAACTACAACACCTTTATTAAAAGTTTTTAATCTCGACCGACTTAATGTCACTAATGATCCTCAAGACAAAGGCGATGGTTTTTTTGATTTTATACCAGGACTCACTGTAGACCAGCAAAACGGAAGATTGATTTTTACTACAATTGAACCTTTTGGAAAACTTTTATTTGACAAATTAGCCACTGGTCCGGGTTTAGAATCTTATAATGATCCAGCAACTTATAATACCAACCAAACCAAATATGTTTTTAGAAATTTATACCGAAGTACACAAGCTGGTGCTTTGCAAAATAGCGAAAAAAACAAGTTTGAGTTGCGCGGAAGATACAAATCTTCTGGTACTGATGGAATTGGAATAGGCGCTTTTAATGTGCCTCGTGGTTCTGTAGTTGTTACGGCTGGTGGTCGTGTTTTGCAAGAAGGGGTTGATTATTCAGTTAATTATCAATTGGGTCGCGTACAAATATTAGATCCAGCGCTAAAAGCATCAAATACTCCTATTGAAGTTTCAGTAGAAAACAATTCTATTTTCGGACAACAAACAAGAAGATTTATTGGTGTAAATGTGGAGCACAAGTTTTCAGATAAGTTTTTGATGGGGGCGACATTACTCAAAATGACCGAAAGACCTTTTACACAAAAATCAAGCTTTGGTCAAGAGTCTGTAAATAACACTATTTTTGGGTTTAATGCCAATTATGCTACTGAAGTTCCATTTTTGACCCGTTTGGTGAATAAATTACCAAATATGGATACCGATGTTCCGTCAAATATTTCCTTTAGAGGCGAAATGGCTTTTTTGAAACCAGATTCCCCAAAAGCGGATAAATTTCAAGGAGAATCTACTATTTATGTAGATGATTTTGAAGGTTCCCAAAGCACAATTGACATGCGTTCTGCCATTGCTTGGAGTTTAGGATCGGTTCCTTTATGGAAAGCAGGTGAGAGCTACAACAGCTTTGGCTTAGATGAAGGCGCAGAACCAGCATATGATTTAAAAGACGGTTACAAAAGAGCAAAGTTGTCATGGCACTCAATTGATCCTATTTTTTATACTTCGCAAAGACCTTCGGGCATTAGTGATCAAGATGTTGCGCAAGATGATGTGCGCAGGGTTTACATCAATGAATTGTTCCCTCAAACTGATATCGCCGATGGGCAAACCACTGTTTTAAACACTTTCGATTTAAGTTACTATCCATCAGAAAGAGGACCTTATAATTTTAGCAATACAGCAACTGGCAATACTTTGCCTAATCCTACGGATAACTTTGGCGGTATCATCCGTGCTATAAATTCGACAAATTTTGAACAAGGAAATGTAGAGTACATTCAGTTTTGGGTTTTAGACCCATATAGAAATGGCCAAGTGCCAGTATCTAACACTGGAAAATTATTTTTTAACTTAGGCCAAATCTCAGAAGATGTTTTGCGTGACGGGCGCAAACAATATGAAAACGGTTTGCCCGAAGCTGGAGGAAATCAAAATACAACGCCATCCGTTTGGGGAGAAGTACCCGTTTCTCAATCATTAATCTATGCTTTTGATACTAATGAAGCCAACAGAAATGTTCAGGATATAGGACTGGATGGTTTGAATGATACAAATGAAGCTACAAAATTCCCAGCGCAATTTGCTTCATTATCAGATCCAGCAGCTGATAATTATCAATATTATCTTGATGCACAAGGAACAGTTTTAGAACGCTACAAAAATTACAACAATTTAGAAAGAAATTCTCCTGTAAATGTAACCAATGCAAACAGAGGAAATTCTACTTTGCCAGATGTAGAGGATATTAACAGAGACAATACCATGAATACCATTAATGCCTATTATCAATATAATGTTGATATGAAGCCAGATATGGTTGTAGGTCAAAATTATGTTACAGATATTAGAGATGCCGTGGCGCAAAATCCTGCGGGTGGTCCAGATATTGTTTCCCGCTGGATACAATTTAAAATTCCGATTGATCAAGGAGACAACCAAGTCAAATTTGGCGGAATCGAAGATTTTAGATCGATACAATTCATGAGAATGTTTATGACAGGATTTTCTCAAGACATTACTTTAAGGTTTGGAACATTAGACTTGGTAAGAGGAGAGTGGAGAAGGTACGTTAATACGCTTCAACCAGACAATGATGATCCAGACAATGACAATACAAGTTTTGATGTTCTAGCGGTTAATATATTAGAAAATGGTTCAAGAAAACCTATAAAATATACCACACCACCAGGAGTGACTCGCGAACAATTGTACAACAACAACACGGTTATCAATCAAAACGAGCAATCTTTGTCTTTAAGAGTTGCTAACGATGGGCTCGAAGAGCAAGACTCAAGAGCAGTTTTTAAAAACGTGAGTGTTGATATGCGACAGTTCAAAAAGCTTAAAATGTTTTTGCACAACGAAGCCATTGAAGATGATACGGATCCTACACGTTTGAATGACAATGAAATGTCTGGTTTTATTCGTTTTGGAAATGACTTCACACAAAATTATTACCAAGTAGAAATTCCATTAAAAATCACACTTTGGAGTGATGCATCTGCACCAGAAAAAATTTGGCCAGAAGAAAACAATATTGATTTGACCATGACATTGCTAACAAAAATCAAAATTTTAGCAACCCAAGATCCTGGTGGATTTTCTCCAGACGGAGTGTACAGTAAATTTGATTATGAGTTAGACCCATCGTTGCCTAATAAACCCAATAGTTTAAAAATAAGTGTAAAAGGAAATCCTAATTTTGGTTTAGTAAGAACCTTAATGGTTGGTGTAAAAAATAATACTAATGGTGGTTTTGATCCTAACGGAGTGGCACTTGTTCCTAGAAAAATAAAAGGAGAAGTTTGGTTCAATGAATTGCGATTGGCAGGAATGGACAACAAAGGCGGTATGGCTGCTGTGGCTACTTTTGATTCAAATCTGGCCGATTTAGCAACCATTTCTGCAACAGGAAGAATGAGTACCATAGGTTTTGGAGCCTTAGAAGATGGTCCTAATGAAAGAAGTCGAGAAGAAACTTTACAATACAATTTTGTTTCAAATATAAACGTGGGTAAGTTACTGCCTAAAAAGTGGGGTATCAATTTACCTTTCAATTATGGTATTGGTGAACAAATAATTACGCCAGAATACGATCCTTTTAACCAAGATATTAAACTAGATCAATTGCTAGAAGTTACAACAGATCAAGCCCAAAGAGACAATATTAAAAACCGTGCGATAGATTATACAAAAACGCAAAGCATTAACTTTATTGGGGTTAAAAAAGAAAGAGGTGCCAATCAAAAACAGCGCGTCTACGATCCTGAAAACTTAACACTTTCGTATTCTTATAACGAAATAGAGCGACACGATTTTGAAATTGAAGATTATCTGGACCAACAATTAAGAACATCGGTAGATTATGCTTTTAATTTCCAACCCAAACCAATAGCGCCTTTCAAGAAAACTAAATTCATGAAAAAAAGCAATTATTGGAAGTTGTTGAGCGATTTTAATTTTAATTATTTGCCTACAAATATCACTTTTAGCAGTACATTTTTAAGACAATACAACCGCCAGCAATTCCGTCAAGTGGATGATGTACAAGGTTTGGGACTCGATCCTTTATACCGAAGAAACTTTTTGTTCAATTATCAATATGGTTTTAATTACAATTTGACAAAAGCTTTAAAGCTCAATTACACGGCTTCAACCAGCAATATTGTTAGAAACTATTTGGATCAAAACAATGAATCTATTGATAGTTTCTCCATTTGGGATGATTATTTTAATATAGGTAGCGCCAATCAGCACAATCAGCAATTGACAGTAAATTATGATTTACCTATTAATAAAATTCCAGCTTTGGCATTTGTAAAATCTACTTACACTTACACAGGAGATTACAGTTGGCAACGTGCTTCACAAGCATTATCTTCTTTTACAGCTTCAAGCGGAGAAGTTTTTGACTTAGGAAACACGATTCAAAATAATGGTGCTCACCGATTGAATACGGCTTTTAACATGGATTTGCTCTACAAATATATCGGGTTGGTAAAAAGCAATGCGAAAAAGCAAACAACACCAGCTAAAACTGCACCTCCTAAACCTGGTGAAAAAATTAAAAATACTAGACCAGTGGTTCAGAAACAAGGGTCTGTTTTTATGAACGGATTAATAGGTGTAGCTACGAGTATCAAAAATATTCAGGTAAATTATACCGAAACTGCCGGAACAGTTTTACCAGGTTATACGCCAAGTATAGGATTTTTAGGGACTTCTAGGCCTACTTTAGGATTTGTTTTTGGTAGCCAAGCAGATGTGCGATATGAAGCTGCAAGAAGAGGATGGTTGACCAACTATCAGGATTTTAATCAAAACTTTACACAAGTAACGTCTAAAACACTAGACATGACTGCTAATATTGATTTGTTTCCTGATTTTAAGATTGATGTGGTAGCGAATAGAACAGAAATGGATAACTTTTCTGAACAGTTTGATGTAACAAATGGACAATACAATCCGAGAGCGCCTTATAGTTTTGGTAATTTTTCTATATCGACAGTTTTATTAGCAACATCTTTTGGACAAAGTGATGAAAACAGTTCGGCAGCTTTTAATGATTTTAGAGAAAATCGATTAATCATAGCCAATAGGCTTGCAGCACGAAATGGAAACAGTGTGGGGTTTGATGCAGATGGATTTCCTAACGGTTATGGTAAAAATAGTCAGGCTGTATTATTGCCTGCATTCTTATCGGCTTACACTGGTTCTGGCGCTTCAGGAATTTCCCTCGGTGCTTTAAGAAATATCCCTATCCCTAACTGGACTGTAAAATATACAGGATTGATGCGCTATAAATTTTTTAAAGAAAGATTCAAGAGATTTTCTTTGCAACATGCCTACAGAGCATCATACACGATTAACTCATTGCGATCTAATTTTGAATACGATAATGATCCTAATGGTCAAGACCAATCTGGTAATTTTTACAATAAAACATTAATTTCTAATGTCAATTTAGTAGAACAGTTCAATCCGTTGATAAAAGTGGATCTTGAAATGAAAAATTCGGTAAAAATTCTAGCTGAGTTAAAGAGAGACCGTTCTTTATCGATGAGTTTTGATAACAATCTTTTGACCGAAGTAAAAGGTTTAGAGTATGTTATAGGATTGGGGTATAGAATCAAAGATGTAGTATTCACATCAGCATTAGCAGAAAATCCTACTGGCGTGATAAAAAGCGATATTAACATTAAAGCTGATTTTTCATTAAGAAATACACAAACGATTGTTAGGTATTTGGATTATGAAAACAACCAATTGGGCGGAGGACAAAACTTATGGACGGCTACGCTTGCTGCCGATTATTCGTTTAGTAAAAACTTGACATTGTTGTTTTTTTACAATCATTCTTTTTCAAAAGCGGTGATTTCTACTTCGTTTCCAGTGACAAATATTAGAGGTGGTTTTACGATCAGATATAATTTTGGAAACTAATTCAAATTTCTGCTAAAAAACATTTTAAAAATATAATTCTAAACGATACATTTGCTTTAGATAAAAACAATACAAATAATTTATAAAGATGAATATTCCAGCAAATTTAAAATACACAAAAGACCACGAGTGGATTAGCTTAGAAGGAGACGTAGCAACTGTAGGAATTACAGATTTTGCACAAAAAGAATTGGGCGATATCGTATATGTAGAAGTAGAAACGCTTGACCAAACTTTAGAAAAAGATGCTGTTTTTGGTACAGTTGAAGCTGTAAAAACAGTTTCAGACTTGTTTTTACCTCTTTCGGGCGAAGTTATAGCGTTTAATGATTCGCTTGAAAGTGATCCAGAAAAAGTAAATACAGATCCTTATGGAAGCGGTTGGATGATCAAAGTAAAAGTTTCAAATGTTGCTGATTTTAACGAATTACTATCAAGTGAAGCTTACAAAGAACTTATCGGAGCATAAAACGCTTTTTTTTTGGTTGGCCATGATCTGGTCAACTGTTGTTGCTTTTCTTTGTTTGATGCGTTTTGATTTTAATGCGTTACCTACAAGCACAAAAAATCTTGACAAAATAGGGCACTTTGTTTTTCATTTTGGAATCGTTGTATGGTGGTTTCTATATTTCAATTACAAAACACCTCGCATAGGTTTTAATTATGCAATCACAAAAGCATTTTTTTTATCGCTAGTCTATGGTATTGTAATAGAAATTTGTCAAGGCGTTTTTACATTGACCAGAAAAGCTGATTTTTATGATATTTTAGCAAATACAACTGGCGCAATAGGAGCAATAATAATGATTGTTATTGTGTCAAAATTATTTAAAACAAACAGTTTATAATTATTAAAGCAAAAAACCAGTCCCACTTCGGTGGGATTTTTTTATTTTTATACTTGATTATCTAATTTTTGTAATAAAAGAGCAAATGAATATCAAACAATATTTAGATTCTACTTATTTAAAAACTGCAGAACAAGCTGGGCTTTCTGAATTAGAAAATAAGAAAGTCGTTAAAAAATTTGTTCAAGAAGCCATAGATGAGCATTTTAAACTCATCATGATTCGACCAGAAATGGTTGTACTTGCAAAAGAGATGATTGAAAAAGCAAATTCTAAACTCGATATAGGCACGGTGATTGACTTTCCCGAAGGTAAATCAAGTGTAGAAACCAAACTGGAACAAGCCCATAAAGCGATTCAAGATGGCGCAAATGACCTTGATTTTGTATGTAATTATGAAGCTTTTATTAACGGTGATGTAGCATTGGTAAAAAATGAAATCATTCAATGTACACAATTGGGATTAGAACACCATAAAGTAGTAAAGTGGATTATTGAAGTTGCGGCTTTAAACAACCAGCAAATTATCCAACTTTCGGCAATGATTAAAAACCTTGTCATTACTCATTTTAAAGAAGAAAGCTTTGCATCAATTTTTGTAAAATCGTCAACAGGATTTTATAAAACCGAAAACAACCTTCCTAACGGCGCTACAATTCCTTCGATAATAATGATGTTAGAAAACGCTTCGCCCTTATCCGTGAAAGCAGCTGGTGGCGTAAGAACTTATGAGGAAGCCGAAGCCATGATTCGGCTTGGTGTAAAAAGGATAGGAACTTCTGCCGCAAAAACCATTGCCGATGGCGAGATTACCAACAGCGATTATTAATTTATAAATCAAACAATAAAAATGAAGAAGATTTATGTAATTGTTTTTTTAATCAATACTTTTTTTGCTTTAAGCCAAGAAAGAAATTCTGAACAATTTCCGGTTTTTCCTAATTGTGAGAACCAAAATAAAACCGAATTAGAAAATTGTTTTTACAAGCAATTGCAAACCTTAGTTTATAACAATTTTCAGGTTCCAGAAGATTTAAAAGCAAACAATTACAAAGGCAATGTGAACGTACTTTTTGAAGTAGATTCATCAGGAGTTTTTAAGTTGCAATATGTTGATGCAATTTATACCAGCCTTATTGTCGAAAGTAAAAGGGTTTTTGGGCTTTTGCCAAAGATAAAACCAGCTACTTTTAACGGCCAAGCTACTTATACAAAGTATACCATTAAAATAATTATCCCGTTGCAAGACCCAGAAGCAGTTGCTTTGAAGAAAACCTTCAACAATGTATCCGATTTTAAAACCAACAGAAACAAATCTTTATCAGAATTAGACAGTCTTGTCTATAAAAAATTTGATGGGCCTATTTATACAAGCCAACTCAACATTCCTTTTTCGCATAGTTATTATGCGCAGTTTGATGCGCAAATGAACCAGTTGGGAAGCAACAACCATACTGCTTCTAAACCTTTTACATATGCCGAAGTTTCAAAATATTATGATTTAAAAGCTGCGAATCAAAGTTTGTCTAACAAAAAAACAGGCTGGTGGGGTAGGAAAATATTCAACGAAAATTTTGTCCAAATTCAAGGTGAAAATTACTGGTTGACCTTGAATCCAGTTTTAGACCTTCGATTAGGGAAAAGCAATCCAAGTAACGCAAGTTATACTTATCAAAACACAAGAGCACTTCAAGTTCAAGGTGGTTTAGGAGAACAATTGGTTTTTACATCCACAATATATGAGAGCCAAGGTCGTTTTGCTGATTATTACAATAGATATGCACAATCAATAAAACCAGCGGGTGGTAATCCTGCAATAATTCCCGGAATAGGAATTGCAAAGGCTTTTAAGACCGATGCGTATGATTTCCCTTCTGCAGAAGCCAATTTGACTTATACGCCAAGTCGTTTTGTAAACATGCAGCTAGGCTATGCAAGAAATTTTCTTGGAGATGGTTATCGTTCCTTATTAATCGGAGATGCTTCGAGTCCTTATCCTTTTTTTAAAATCAATACTACTTTTTGGAAAATTAAATATACGAATACTTACATGTGGCTTAAAGATGTTCGTCCAGAAGCAACTTTAGAAAGAACATATGCTACAAAATTTATGGCCAATCATTATTTGAGTTGGAACATTTCAAAAAAATTCAATCTTGGTTTTTTTGAGTCTGTAATTTGGACCAATACAAATGATAGAGGTTTTGACGTCAATTTTGTGAATCCTATTATTTTTTATCGTTCTGTAGAGTTTACTTCATCTTCAAGAAGCGGTAACGCAGTTTTAGGTTTGACATCAAAGTACAAGTGGAACAACCAGATTAATTTGTACGTACAATTTATCTTAGATGAATTTTCTCTTTCAGATATCAAAGCGCAAAACAAAAGTTGGAATAACAAATATGGGTATCAAATTGGGGCCAAATATTTTAATGCATTTAACATAAAAAACTTATTATTACAGATAGAATACAACCGAATCCGGCCTTATGTTTACTCTCATAGCGATCCGCTTACTAACTATGGTCACAACAATCAAAGCTTAGGACATCCTTGGGGTGGCAATTTTCAAGAAGCCATTGCCATAGCACGTTACAACAAAGGCAGGTATTTTGCTGACGCCAAGTTTACTTACGGAATTCGTGGTTTTGACTTTGATACCGCAGAGGACGGATTGAATTATGGTCAAAATATTTACAAAGATTATCGTGAAAATAGAGCTTCGGATATAAATGTCGCAATAGGTCAAGGCAATAAAACCAATATTTTTATAGCCGATGTGCAAGGCGGTTATTTGATAAATCCTGCAACAAATCTCAAACTTTTCGGAAGTTTGTTTTATAGA
The DNA here is from genome assembly GCA_031413015.1 of Bacteroidota bacterium. Lineage (GTDB taxonomy): Bacteria > Bacteroidota > Bacteroidia > Flavobacteriales > Flavobacteriaceae > Flavobacterium. The sequence goes on from JANOEE010000015.1 coordinate 551,524, forward strand.
AGTTTTAGCCCGACACAAAACACAGCAACTGTTTTTAAAGAAAATACTACTTGGTTTTCAATTGGAGTAAGAACAGATTTGTTTAATTTTTATTTAGATTATTAATTATATAGGAGAGTTTTTGGTTTGCTAACAAACTTTAACGATTGTTTTATAAAAAATTTCAAAAACGAGACTTAAATATCAGTAATGTAATTAGTATCTTTGCAAAAGATTTCAAAAATCCAAATGAAGACAGCATTGAGCGCTACTACAAATACTTTTTCTGTAAAATCTATTTTTACCGATTTCAAAGAAATTACTAAAGCCGGATTGGCAATAAGTGTTCTTTTTTCATCGATAGCAGGCTATTTATTGGGTTTTAATGACAACAATCCTTTTAGTTGGACAGTATTATTAATGCTCATAATAGGCGGTTATTGCATGGTTGGTGCTTCTAATGCGTTCAATCAAATTATTGAGAAAGATCTTGATGCTTTGATGGACAGGACTAAAAATCGTCCAGTTCCCTCTAAGAGAATGACAGTAAATACTGCTTTTATTGTAGCCTGTCTACTTACAGTAATTGGTTTGTCTATCTTATATAGTATCAATCCTAAAACAGCAATGTTTGGTGCTGTATCTATTTTTCTTTACACCAGTTTGTACACGCCGCTCAAAACAGTTACGCCGTTATCGGTTTTTGTAGGTGCTATTCCTGGGGCAATACCTTTTATGTTGGGTTGGGTAGCAGCAACAAACAATTTTGGGATAGAGGCTGGAACATTATTCTTGATTCAGTTTTTCTGGCAGTTTCCACATTTTTGGTCAATAGGTTGGTTTTTATATGAAGATTATGAAAAAGCAGGTTTTTTTATGTTGCCTACCGGCAAAAGAGATAAGTCAACTGCTTTACAAACTATTTTGTACACCGTGTGGCTGTTAGCAGCTTCTTTACTGCCTGTTTTAGGTTATACAGGACAATTTTTTATCACACCAATTTCTGGTGTTATTGTTTTTTTATTAGGATTATGGATGCTTTATTATGCTGTAAGATTATACAATTTAAAAACTGCCAAGGCTGCAAAATCATTAATGCTGGTGAGTGTTTTTTATATTACATCGTTACAATTGGTTTATATTTTAGATAAATTTTTAAGATAATTATAAAATGACAGTAGAAGAATACAACGAAAGAAGTGGAAGGTCAAAAAAAATGTTGCTGTGGTTTGCCATGATGAGTATTATTATGGTTTTTGCAGGATTAACGAGTGCGTATGTGGTTAGTAAATCAAGACCAGATTGGAAAGATTTTGTAATGCCAACTGCTTTTTTTACGAGCACAGTTATAATTTTATTGAGCAGTGTTACATTTCATTTGGCCAAAAAAGCCATCCAAAAAAATGATCGAAAGACAGTTTCTATCATGCTGTTAACCACATTGGTTTTAGGAATTTTATTCGTTGTTTTTCAATTTGAAGGATTTAAAACATTAATACAAATAGGGTTAAATCCTACAGGACCTACAAGTACAGTCAATGCATCATTTTTGTATGTTTTAGTTGTTGTGCATCTGGCACACCTTGCAGGTGGCTTAATTTCTCTTTTTATTGTAATTTATAATCATTTTAAACAAAAATACAATTCAGGTCAAACCCTTGGATTAGAGCTAGGTGCAATGTTTTGGCACTTTCTAGATTTTCTATGGTTGTATTTGTTTTTGTTTTTATATTTCTTTAAATAAGAAAAAAACGTAAATTTGGGAACTTTTTAACGAATGATTTTTATGGAAACGACAGTTACTACTGCAAATAGCGAAAGTAAGACTTGGGGTGGCGGAAATGAACCAATGGGAGCTGGTTATGGTAAATTAATGATGTGGTTTTTTATCGTATCTGATGCCTTGACTTTCTCAGGATTTCTTGCTGCGTATGGTTTTTCAAGATTTAAATTTATTGAAACTTGGCCTTTAGCCGATGAAGTGTTCACTCACTTTCCTTTCTTGCATGGCGTTGAAGCACCTATGTATTATGTAGCTTTAATGACATTTATTTTGATTTTTTCATCTGTAACTATGGTTTTAGCCGTTGATGCTGGTCATCAAATGCAAAAAAGTAAGGTCGCTTTTTATATGTTTTTAACAATCATTGGAGGTTTTATATTTGTAGGTTCACAAGCTTGGGAATGGAAAAACTTTATCAAAGGTGAGTATGGAGCAATTGAGACGAAAGGTGGTAGTTTATTACAATTTGTTGACAATAAAGGAGAAAGAGTAGCTATTGAAAGTTTTGCAGCTGTACTTCCTGAAGAAAGAGAGCGTTTGAATAGAAACAATGGCAACTGGTTTATGGAAGGAGGAGTACTTCCTACATTTTCAGTAGCAGAAGTTCAAGCTGGTTTCAAGGCACATCCTGAACTTTTAATTAGAACAGAAGTTTTGTACAAAGATGATGCAGAGTCTAAAAAAGATCCTAAAGTCAATCACAGTTTAAGCAAAAGAAAGCAAAAAACAGTTTTATCTAGAACTGAATCAGAAGCTAGAATTGCAAATGCAAGTCTTGTGGTAGAAGGAGCAAATCTTACTAGAAATGAATACGGAAGCAAACTTTTTGCTGATTTCTTTTTCTTTATTACAGGTTTTCACGGATTTCACGTTTTCTCGGGAGTAATTATCAACATTATTATTTTCTTTAATGTAATAGTTGGTACTTACGAAAAAAGAAGAAGCTATGAAATGGTAGAAAAGGTAGGATTGTATTGGCACTTTGTCGATCTAGTTTGGGTATTCGTCTTTACTGTTTTTTACCTCGTTTAATTTACAAAAAAGTTATTATTATGTCGCACGAACACGTATCTAATACAAAAAGAATTTGGTCAGTTTTTATATTACTTTCAATAGTAACAACTGTTGAAGTTTTTTTGGGAATCATTAAACCAGAATTTCTAACCACGACTGATTTTTTAAGCATGAACTTATTGAATTGGATTTTTTATGGTTTAACAATCTACAAAGCTTATTATATCGTTTGGGCATTCATGCACATGGAAGGTGAAAAAAGTAGTTTAAGATGGGCAGTTGTTATGCCTGTAATATTTTTAGTGTTGTATTTATTATTCATCCTTTTAGTAGAAGGAAATTATATTTTTGAGGTTTTTAAAAATGCCACCATAAAATGGAATTTTTAACAAGATATTAATTCACAAAAAGGTACGTTTAACGTGCCTTTTTTTTATTTTTGTATAGAAAAATCTGAAATTCAAAATGAAAAAAAATATAGTGCTATTTGTGTTGTTTGTTTTGCCTATTGTTGCTTATTTATTCTTTGCTTCAGGTGTTAACAGTTTTACAAAACTTCCTACCATTACTAATAGAATTGCCGATTTAGGCAATTGGAAATCTTTGAAAGTAGAAAAAGTAACATTAGATAAAAAAATTACAGTTCTTGGCTTTGCAGGCTTTGAATTGGTAAAAAACAGAGGCAATTATTTCAATCTCAATGCTAAAATTTATGAGCATTACCACAAGTTCAAAGATTTACAATTTGTAATTATTGCGCCTCAAGGAACCGAAGCTGCTGCAAAAGCGCTAGTAGAAGCCTTGTCCGCAACTACTGATGTTTCTCAATGGCATTTTGTTTTTGCGCCTAAAGACGAAATCCAACCGTATTTTAATCAATTAAAATTGTCTAAAGACAAACTCAATCCAGACTTAGGAACGCCTAATGTTTATATAGTTGACAAAGACCGAAACTTGAGAGGTAGAAAAGTGACCAACAAAAAAGAATACAAAGAGGGTTATGATACGTTTCATCCATCAGAATTGAACAATGAAATGTTAGATGATTTTAAAATTATTCTTTACGAGTATAGAGCTGCTTTGAAAAAAAACAATAATGCTGAAAGAAAAATTTAAACTTTCTAATCAATGCAAACAAATAAATCATATATCTGGGTTTCTTTTATCGTTTTAATCTTTGGGATCTATGCAGTACCAAAAATTATAGAAAGGGTTAAAAACGGAGAAATTGTAAAAAGTGACCGTCTGGATAATGTAAAAACTGAAAAAGCAGTAATGTCTAATTTATACAAAGTGGGACCAGTTCCTAACTTTAGTTTGACAGATCAAAACAACAATACAATTACTAATAAATCCTATTTGGGTAAAGTATATGTTGTAGAGTTTTTTTTTACAACTTGTCCTACTATTTGTCCTATTATGAACAAAAATATGACCGAACTTCAAAATGTCTTTAAAAACAATACGGATTTTGGGATAGCGTCTATTACTATTAATCCAGAAAATGATACGCCTGCAGTATTAAAAACGCATGCTTCTTTTTTGAAAATTAATTCTCCAAACTGGCATTTGCTTACGGGTGATAAAACGTATGTTTTTGATTTATCAAATAAAGGTTTTAATCTTTATGCTGGACAAAACCCAAAAATAGCAGAAGGTTTTGAGCATTCTGGACTTTTTGCATTAGTAGATAAAAACGGAAAAATAAGAAGTCGTAAAGACGATTTTGGTAATCCAATTGTATATTACGACGGAATAAAAAGTGAAGGCATTACAATGATTAAAGAAGATATTGCTCTTTTATTAGCAGAATAAAACTATGGAAAACAATACCACATCAGTAGAAAAAAAATACAAAATCTGGATCATTATTTTGTCAATTGCAATACCAGTTGTAGTTGCAATACTGTTTTCAGTAAAATTAAAAGATTTCGGGATTAATGTAACACCTTTGCGTTTCTTGCCACCTATTTACGCCACAATAAACGGGCTCACCGCACTTTTGTTGGTTTTTGCTTTAATAGCCATCAAAAATGGCAAAAGAAAACTACATGAAAATTTAATGAAGTCAGCCATTGCATGTTCCGTAGCTTTTTTAGCGATGTATGTGGCTTATCACATGACTGCCGATTCAACAAAATTTGGCGGAGAAGGAACCATTAAATTTGTTTACTATTTTATTTTGCTGACCCATATTGCGTTATCAGTAATTGTGATACCGTTTGTTTTGGTTACTTACGTTAGAGCATTGGCAGAACGTTTTGACAAGCACAAAAAAATTGCAAGAATTACATTTCCTATCTGGTTGTATGTTGCGGTTACAGGCGTTGTGGTTTATTTAATGATATCACCTTATTATGCGAATTAACTTTTTTAAAATATTTCTAATTGGAAAAAAGCCAAAAACGAAAAAATTTATCACAAGTGTTTTTTTTCTTTTTTCTTTTTTCTTTTTCCAAGAAATCAATGCGCAATGTGCCATGTGTCGCGCCGTACTTGAAACTGAAGAAGGCGGCGTTAAAGCAGAAGCAGTAAACGACGGTATTGTTTATCTTATGGCATTTCCTTATCTCTTAGTTGCTATTGTAGGATATATTATTTACAGATCGAGAAGAAAAAAAAGTACCGCTTAAATTTTATTTTAACCCATCGATAGTGATATTGATGTTGCCTGATACTTTCAAAAATGCAATAATGGCTTTATTTGTCAACTGTATCTTTTGGAATTCAATGTCTTTAACATTGCCATTGACGAAAACACCAGTTAAAGGTGAATAATTTTTCATGTAACCCAATATATTTTGTTTGCCTTCATCAAGATTAGGTTGGATAGAATAGCGACAATTTTCTTGTATTTTTCTTAAAACATATCCCGAAGCCAGCCAATTTGCAGTACGAATTAATTTGTTTTTTGTATCAATTGCATAATCGAGTTGGTCAAAATAAATTTCCTTAGTAGTAGCATTGTATTGAGGGAATCCAGCTAAATAAATGGTTCCAGTCAAACTACCTAACAAATCAAGGGCAATTACCATCTTTCCGTTTTTGTGCCAAATATTCACTTTTTGAACTATCACTTTTTTATTGCCTGAGCCAAATTCTTTCCCTTGAAAATTTTTAGTCATTATATTTGAAGCGTCTCCATACGTGGAAACTGCAACAATATTGGCCGTTACTTTATCAGGCATTTGTGAAACTGGTCGCAAAGTAATTTTAGAACGATCAAATTTAGTTGTTGGTTTTTGACCCACAAGAGTTTCTATATTGCATTTTAAACCCATATTCATTGCTATAATGTCATTTTTTATTATTGCATCGGTGGTGTAAATTTCATTAGGAACAATTCGCAGCCAACTTTGATAATCAGCACTCATTTCTGTAGGAGTACATATTTTTTCGAGTGCATCTAATACGTTTGGTTTAAAATCTAATGATTTTTTAATAGCTTCATCAATATTATTTTCAATTTTTGATCTAAAAATGCGCAAAGCAGGATTTATCAAATAAGTAATAGCGATATTTTTACCAGCAATAGCAATTGTTGGGCTTTCGTTCCAATCTAAAGAGACAAACTCCGTTTTTGTATTCAATTTCCAGTTGCTCAAACTCACATCACTCATTAATGTAATTTTGCCATTCAAATTAATTTCACGCGTATCATAAAGCGCAACGCCTAATTTGTTTATCCCATATCTGTAATTCACAAGTGCTTTCAAGTGCAAAATGGTTTTGATCTTACCATCAGTATTTTCAAGCGTTATTGGTGCTAATTTCCAAACTTTAACAGTGTAATTGTCGTCTTCAATATTATTGTCTTCATAAATTTGGCCATTCAAAGACTTATTGGTTTGAAAAGCAATGTCTTTAAGTTTAATTGTTATGGGTAGATTTATATAGGAAGTAAGGTTTTCATAAACTAGTGGCAATGCATCATCGGGCTCAGGTTTTAAAGTGGCAATTTTTTGAGTCGGAGCACAGCTGTAAAAAAATAAAACACATAAAAAAAGTAAAACGGAAATTGTTATATGGCGCATTGTATTTACAATTGATGTTAGTGAAGTAAATTTAAATTAAATTTGCAGAAATATTTTATAAAATAATTTGTAACACAAATTCCTTTTTTGCGTCCTATGCATAGGTTTCAAATTTTATACCATTTAACTTAAAAAGTTAATTTTGTAAATTATTAATTTAGCTTTTTATTCACCAATCAATATGAAGAAAAAATCAATACAAATTTTACCATTATTAATTGTTTTTTTTATTGGGCTTAGTTCGCAAGCACAAACTAAGAAATGGACACTTGAAGAATGTGTAAAATATGCTTTAGAAAAAAACATTTCTATAAAACAGTCAGAGCTGGATAATCAAACATCCATTATAGAAAAGAAAGACGCGTTTGGTAATTTTTTACCATCCATTAATGCAAATGCATCTCATTCTTGGAACATAGGTTTGAATCAAAATATTACAACTGGTTTACTTGAAAACCAGACAAGTCAGTTTACATCAGCAGGAATAAATATGAGTCTTACTATTTATAATGGTTTACAAAATCAGTATAGACTAAGAAGAGCTAATCTTTCTAGAATTGCATCGCAATATCAGCTTACAAAAATAAAAGATGATATTTCACTTAATGTTGCCAATGCTTTTTTGCAAATACTTTTTAATAAAGAAAATTTAAAAGTTCAAAATGAGCAACAACTTAATACTGAAAAGCAAATGGAAAGGACTCAAGAGCTTGTAAATGCAGGTTCAGTCCCAAAAGGAGATTTGTTAGATGTTAAAGCTACTTATGCAGCTAATTTACAATCGGTTGTAATAGCAGAAAATACACTTTTGATTTCAAAATTAAGTTTGGCACAACTTTTACAACTTGAAGATTTTCAAAATTTCGATTTAGTAGAAGATGATTATTCTGTTGTTGAAAGTCCAACAATGTTACAAACTCCTGCCTCAATATTTCAAAAAGCGAAGGAACAAAGAGTTGAATTGAAAATTGCCAAAACAAATTTACAAATTGCAGAAAAAGATGTAAAAATTGCACGAGGAGCTTACCAACCAACTCTTCAAGGTTTTTATAACTTTAGTTCAAGAGTTGCATATTCAGATAGATTTGTGGGACTAGTACCCGATTCTAATAATCCAACAACAATTATAGGCCAGGTAGAAGGTACAGGACAAAATGTATTACAGCCTAACTTTGCTGCTGTATTAGGTAATCCTACATCATTCTTTAATCAGTTTAGTGATAATAAAGGACATTCTTTTGGTATTCAATTAAGTATACCAATACTTAATGGGTTTACAGTTAAAAATAATGTTGCACGTTCAAAAATTAATTTGGAACGTTCAAAAATTGCATTTAGTCAACAGGAATTAGATTTAGAAAGAAATGTTTTTACGGCTTTTACAGATGCGAAAGGAGCCTTAAATTCTTATGAATCATCACTATCAGCATTAGAGGCAAGAACAGAAGCATACAACTATGCAAAAGAAAAATTTGCAGTAGGTTTAATGAATGCTTTTGATTTGAATCAATCACAAACATTATATGTAAATGCACAATCAGAAGTCTTGAGAACCAAATTCGATTATATCTTTAGAGTAAAAGTAGTGGAATACTATTTTGGAATTCCAATAATTCAAAATTAATATTATGTCAAAAAAATCCATTTATATCACGTTAGCATTAGTAGTTGTAATAATCGTTGGGCTTTTAGTTTTGTCTAAATCAGGCGTTATTGGTAACAAAAAGAAAGGCAAAGAAGTTGAAGTTGCTACAATTAATGAAATTACAATTGTAGAAACCGTTTCGGCTACAGGAAAAATACAGCCAGAAATAGAAGTCAAAATCTCTTCTGAAGTTTCGGGAGAAATTATTGCCTTACCTATTAAAGAAGGTCAAGTCGTTAAAAAAGGTGATTTATTAGTGAAAATAAATCCTGACTTGTACACCTCTGGATACAATAGAACGGTTGCAGGTTTGTCTCAAACCAAAGCAGGATTGAGCCAAGCAGATGCGCAATTTAAAGAGTCTAAGGCCAATTATGACAGAAGTAAAACTTTGTTTGATAAAGGTATTATATCAAAATCAGATTGGGACAAAGCCATTTCTGCGTTTGAAGTAGCAAAAGCTACAAAACAATCGGCTTATTATAACGTGCAAAGTGCTTCTGCAACTGTAAATGAAGCAAAAGACAATCTTGGAAGAACCACAATTTATGCGCCTGCAAATGGAACAATCTCTTCTCTAGGAGTTGAGCTTGGAGAAAGGGTTTTAGGAACCCAACAAATGACTGGAACTGAAATTTTAAGGGTTGCCAACCTTAATAATATGGAGGTTGAAGTTGATGTAAATGAAAATGATATTGTTAAGATAAGCGTGGGAGATTCAGCTAATGTTGAAGTTGATGCGTATTTAAAGAAAGAATTCAAAGGTGTTGTAACCAGTATTTCAAACTCTGCAAGCACCGCTTTATCAGCTGATCAGGTTACTAATTTTAAAGTTAAAGTTAGAATATTAAAAGCGTCTTATCAAGATTTGATTGAAGGAAAACCCGAAAGTTATTCTCCTTTTAGACCAGGGATGACCGCTACAGTAGACATCATTACAAAAAGAAAAGAAAATGTAATAGGAATTCCTATTAGTGCTGTTGTTGTAAAATCAGACACAGCTGCGGTTAAAAAAACAGATATTGCAAAGGATGATGAAAAAATGGCGCCTAAAAGTGACAAAAAATTTGAATGTGTTTTTGTAAAAAATGGTGATAAAGCCCGCATAAGAATCATAAAAACAGGTATTCAAGATGATGCCAATATCGAGGTTATAACAGGATTGAAAAAGGGAGACATTGTTATTGTAGGTCCTTACACAACTGTAACAAAGGAATTGAATTCTGGAGATTTGGTTTTCGTACAATCAAAAGAGGAAAAATCTAAAATTGCGGCCAAAGAAACGAAGAAATAGTATTATGATTTATCGTTTGTTATCTGATAAACAACATTATTTATAACCCAAATATTATATTCAATTGGCTTATATATTAAACATTGAAACAGCAACAAAAAACTGTTCTGTCGCTTTAGCAAAAGATGGTATTACCTTGTTTACAAAAGAAATCGCTGAACAAGGCTATTCTCATGCAGAATTTTTGCACGTATTCATTGAAGAAATTCTTCGGGAAGCCAATTTACTTTTTCAAGATTTATCGGCCATTGCTGTAAGTCAAGGGCCAGGCTCTTATACAGGTTTGAGAATAGGGGTTTCGGCTGCAAAAGGATTGTGTTACTCATTAGATATTCCATTAATAGCAATTGATACATTAACAACTTTAGCTTGTCAAATTGAAATTACTGAGGGTTTAATTATCCCTATGATTGACGCAAGAAGAATGGAAGTTTATAGTGCGATTTATGACGCCAACATGAATACTGTAAGAGGCGTTGAAGCACAAATCATTGATGAAAATTCTTTTTCCGATATTCAGCAAAATATTTATATAGTAGGTGATTGTCAAGAAAAAATTAAAACAGTTTTGAACAAGGATAATTTTATATTTTCTGATACAATTGTTTATCCCTCTGCATCTGCAATGGGGATGTTGAGTTTTAATAAATACAAAATAAGCGACACTGTAGATGTCGCTTATTTTGAACCTTATTATTTAAAAGACTTTGTAATTACAACTTCTAAAAAATAGTTTTTATTTTTTATTGATCCACAAATCTATTTTCTTTTCTAATAAGGCTAGAGGCATTACGCCCGATTCTAATACCTTTTCATGGAATTTTTTAATGTCAAATTGCTTGCCTAATTTGGCTTCCGCTCTCTTTCTTAATTCAATAATTTTAAGCTGTCCTATTTTATAAGACAAAGCTTGTCCTGGAATGGCCATATAGCGCTCAATTTCGGCAGTAATTCCTTCAACACTTTCGGCCTCATTTTCTAATGAATATTGAATGGCTTGTTCTCTCGTCCAGCCTTTGCTATGCAATCCTGTATCAACGACCAATCTTACTGCTCTGTGCATTTCATTGCCCAACATCCCAAAATATTGATAAGGATTTTCGTACAACCCTAATTCTTTCCCTAAACTTTCAGTATATAAAGCCCATCCTTCGCCATAAGCACCAAACCAATTGAATTTTCTAAACTCTGGTAAAAAAGTACTTTCTTGTTGCAACGAAATTTGAAAATGATGCCCAGGAATGGCTTCATGTAAAAACAAATCTTCATCACCGTAAACATTATAGTTTGCAATATCTGGAATTGGAACATAAAAAACACCTGGTCTAGAACCATCGGTTGCGCCTTGCTGGTATTCTGCGCTTGCAGTTTGTTCTCTAAAAGCTTCTGTTCTACGAACCTCAAATTTTGTTTTAGGCTGTAATGAAAACAATTTGTCAACGTTCGGTTTTATTTTGTTTGAAATAGCTTCGAAATTTGCAATTACTTCTTCTGGTTTTTTAAATGGTTTGAGTTCTTTTTTATTTCTTACTTCTTCAAAAAAAGCTAATAATGTACCCTTAAAACCAACTTGGGTTTTTACTTTCTCCATTTCTTGTTTCAATCTCGCAACTTCTTTTAAGCCCAATTCATGAATAGCATCAGGTGACATTTCAGTAGTGGTCCATTGTTTTGCATAGGCAGCATAAAGTGCCGCGCCATTAGGCAAACTTCCTATTCCGCTGGTTGCTCTTGAAGCAGGCAAATATTCGGTTTTTAGATATTCAGCCATTTTTTTGTAACGTGGCATCAATTTTTCATTGATTACAGCAGTGTATTTTGCTGTCAGATCTTTTTTAACCTCTTCAGAAAAGGTAGTAGGAATTTGTTTTATGGTAGAATAAAATAAGTTATCCTCAACTTTATCAGTAATCATGGTCTCAAACTGCGGAATCATTTTTACAGTTAATGATTTAGGAAGTACCATTCCTTTTTCTACGCCTTTTTTCATGTAAACCATAGCCGAATCTAACCAAACGCCATAAGTTTCCATTCTTTTAAGAAAGTTGGTATAATCTTTCTCCGTTTTAAAAGGTTGCGCACTTGTTCCTCCAGCGAACTGAGCCATTGTCAAGTGTGTTCCCCAAAATTGATGAATCGGAATTAAATTAGTAGGTTGTTTTAATAAATCCTTACCAATAGCAGTTTCCCATTTAATGATTTCAAAACTAATTTTTTCTTCGGCATCAAGTTGTGTGGTATCAATCTTTGACAAAGCGGTTTCATATTTGTCAAAAAATATTTTTTGAGAAGCTCTAAAAGAATCTGTCATCTCAAATTGCAACTTGTCGTTGAATTCACTTTGACCGTTTTGAGTAGCATCAAGAGGGGACAAAGCATTTTTTTCATTAAAATAAGCTTTTGTAAGTGAAGCAAAATCATTTGTTTCGCCCTCTTTTTTGCAACTAACAAATAGTATGGCAATACTTGCAATTAAGAGTATGGCATTCGGTTTTTTCATAATTTATTGTTTAATTGGTTAAAATAAAGAACTAATTTATTAAAAGAAATTGATTTTTATTAAAATACTTTTTTAACTGTGATAAACTCGGGAGGCTATAATTTTATTTTCTCTTATATCTAGCACTTCGGCAACTAACAAGTCTTGCTCATCGTCAACAGTTCTAAGGTATTCCATAAAAATTCTATCAGTATTTGCTGTAAACGACTTTACTTTGTATTGTAAGGATGGCAAACGTTCAAATGCTTCTTTCCACCATGCGTGCAATGCATCCTTTCCGGTAATGGTACCATTACTTAGCGGATTGTTGATTTTTAATTTTGGACTGTAATGTGTTGCTTCGTCATCGTATAAAGATAATAGCTGTTCCATGTCATGATTGTTAAATGCATCAAACCATTTAAAAGCAACTGCTTGTAATTTTTCTGAATTCATATTGTAGTTAAAAAAAAATTCCTGCTCTAAATTAAAGCAGGAATTTTTAATGCGTTAAATTGTTTATACTTTAAATAGTTATTCTTTTGAGTGGACTTATGTATTTTTTAAATTGATAATTTCTTGTTCTGTTAAGAATCTCCAGTTGCCTCTAGGCAAATTTTTCTTAGTCAGTCCTGCAAAAGCTACTCTGTCTATTCTTAAAACATCATAATCAAAATGTTCAAAAATACTACGTACTACTTTTACGTTAGAAGATCTTAGTTTAAGACCTACTTCGCTCTTTGCTTCGTTTTCAATGTAACTGATTTCTTCAACAAAAACACGATGGCCGTCAAGAACTAGTCCTTTGCTTATTTTTTCTAGGTCTTCAAATTTTAGATTTTTGTCTAAAGAAACCTGATAAATTTTAGATGACTTTTGGTTAGGTAAGGTAAACTTACGAATCATATCTGTATCGTTAGTAAACAATAAAAGACCTGTTGTATTCTTGTCCATTCTGCCTACTGCACCAATTTTTGAATTGGTGGAACCCCTAACTAATTCTAAAACATTGCGGTATTCCTGACCTTCATCAAGCGCTGTTGTAAAGTTTTTAGGCTTGTTTAGCAAAATGTATTCTTTCTTTTCTGGAGTTAAAACGGCGCCATCAAAATTGACAACATCGCCAGGTTTTACCATATAACCCATCTCGATAACAGGAACACCATTGACTTTTACATTACCCGATTGGATATAAATGTCTGCGTCACGACGGGAGCAAGCTCCTGAGTTAGCGATGTATTTATTGAGGCGAATTTCATCTGCTACTTTAGGGCGTTTGGGAGCTTGATTGGGCTTTTTCTCTACTTTATCTGAAGCCGTTTCGACTATTTTAGCGTTCGGTTTTACTTTTTTTGGCCCTTGGGCGCGTTTTGCCATTGCAGGTTTCGGCTTGTTAGAGCTTGGTCTAGAGCTGTTTGCTCTGGGACTGCTTTTTTTATTGTTGCCTTCCTTGTTATTCATAAATGCTGTAATTTCTGCAAAGATAGTTTATTCTTTTTAAATACAGTTGTTTGGGTATTTGGGTATAGCCCTGATGAAAGTGGCATCCCACGCTTTTTAGCGTGGATATAACGTACAGCAGGAAAAAGCTCCTAAATTATTAAACTTTGAGCAATAGGTTTCTTCCGTTCCACAAAACAGAAGGTTCAATAAGTACGATACAAAATACACCTGCCACAATAATAATTTTTAGAATATTGTGCAATTGTAAAAATTGCTCTTTACTATTTGATTTCCAGAGGTAAAGCAGAAAAAACAGCAGTACAATAAGGCAAATGTAAAAATAGATATCCATGTAACCTACATCATAAATTTCGATGAGGACATAAACGGGTACAATTGTGAGTAGGGTTAATACGGTTATTACTTTTTTTGAAATTATTTCACCATAAATAATAGGTAAAGTCCTGTAATTGTTTGCTAGATCGCCTTTGAGATTTTCAAGATCTTTTATCATCTCACGAACCAATAACAAGAGAAACAGGAAAGTGGCATGTGCAAAAATAACTTCGTACAAGTTTTTATAATACAATAGGATCGCAAAAAAAGGCAAAACTGCCATGAAAGCTGACATTAGATTGCCAATTATAGCATACTTTTTTATTTTGTGCGAATAAAACCAAATCAAAAATATATAAACCGAAAAAAACAAAACGGCACGCCAAGAAACAAAGAAGGCTATGATTACAGTAACAAAGTTGAGTGAAAAATAAACAGTAAGTTTGGTTTGCTGACTTACCAGTCGGTCTAACATGGATTTGTTAGGGCGGTTGATCAAATCTTTTTGACTGTCGTAAAAATTATTGATAATATAGCCCGAAGCAATTGTTAAAGAGGAAGCAATAATAATGATAAACAAATTAAAGTCTAGCAAAACGGCAAGAGCTCTTTTTTCGGTAGCCAAAATAAAAATAGATGACAGGTATTGTGCCAATACAATAACCAGAATGTTATAAACCCTAACAACAGAGGATAAACTAACAATTTTTAATATTAAAAGTTTATTCTTTCTGCTTAACATTAAAAATAATTAAAGTTTAGAATTGGTTTTTCTAGAATTGGTAAACGACTTCTAATTTGTAGTCTTTTAAAGCCATTTTTGCTTTTTCTAAATCTTGTGTGAAACCTAAAATGTAACCACCACCACCAGAACCACAAAGTTTAAGGTAATAATCATTCGTGTCTATTCCGTTTTGCCAAATGCCATGAAATTGCTCAGGAATCATAGGTTTAAAATTGTTCAAAACTACTTTTGACAACTTTTTTGTATTAGAAAACAATGATTTCGTGTCGCCACCCAGAAAATTTTCAACACAAGCATCAGTATATTTTACAAACTGATTTTTCAACATGGTTCTAAATCCTTTATTTTTCAAGTTTTCCATGAAAATATTGACCATCGGAGCGGTTTCGCCCACAATGCCTGAATCTAGCAAAAACACTGCGCCTTTTCCGTCGAATGATTGTGTAGGGATTCCCGTGGCTTCAATATTGTCCTTAGAATTGATAAGAATCGGAATACTCAAATAACTGTTCAAAGGATCGAGTCCAGAACTTTTTCCGTGGAAAAAAGATTCCATTTGAGAAAAAATATTTTTTAATTGTAATAACTTTTCTCTTGTAAGATTTTCAAGAACGGTTATTTTATCAGTGGCATATTTATCATAAATGGCAGCAACTAATGCGCCGCTACTTCCCACACCATACCCCTGCGGAATACTGGAATCAAAATACATACCAGTTGCAACATCATTATTTAAAGCAACTAAATCAAACGTAACCAATTCTGGCTGTTCGTTTTTTAAAGTTTCTAAATGCGCTACAAAGCGTTTTAAATTGCCATTTGATTTTACGGCTCCGTCAGAATTATTACCATCCCATTTCAAAGCACCATTATAAAAATTGTAAGGAATCGATAATCCTTTTGAGTCACGAATGATACCGTATTCTCCAAAGAGTAAAATTTTTGAGTAAAATAGAGGTCCTTTCATGTATTAACTGATAATTGAATGGGATTTTAAAACGATACTAAAGAGAAATTATTGTAAATATTACTTAATCTGAATTGCTCCATTTCCAATTTCATCACAAATATACTGACCATTTTGACAATAGCCAACTAATTCGTTCTTAATAAATTGTAAAACATTAACGCTAACGTTTTCGGGATACAAAACATGCACATTTGCGCCAGCATCAAGTGTAAAACAAACTGGAATTTTGGTTTCATTTCTAAATTTCCATATAGCATTAATGATTTGCAAAGTGTTGGGTTTCATCAAAATAAAATAAGGCATCGAAGTCATCATCATGGCGTGTAATGTCAAGGCTTCGCTTTCTACAATTTTTATAAATGACGCTAAATCGTCTGATTGCAATACTGTTTTTAACCTATATAAATTTACGTGTGCTTGTGCAAAACGGTTTTCGGCATAGGGATGGTCGTGCATTAAATCATGGCCTAACGTGCTAGAAACTTGCTTTTCACCTTTGTCTACTAATAAAATGGTGTCCTGATAATTATTAAAATTTTCATGAATGGCATCTGAAAAAGCAACGCCGAACAAATCTGAACTTTCTTTAATATCACCATGTTTTCCCCAAACCACAACATTTCCCTTAACACTTCTGCAGGCGCTACCAGAACCCAATCTTGCTAAAAAAGAGGCTTTTTGATAAAAATGATTTTCGGTCATTTCTGGATGTAGCGCCTTTTCTATACTCATTAAGTTCATTGCTAATGCCGCCATACCTGATGCTGATGAAGCAATACCAGAACTGTGCGGAAACGTGTTTTGGGTATCAATTATAAAATGATACTGTTTTAAAAATGGTAAATAAACAAACACTCTTTCAAAGAATTTTTGAATTTTCGGTTTAAAATCCTCCTTTGGTTGGCCTTCAAAAAGCAATTCGAAAGAAAAATCGGTAGTGTTTGCTTTTTTAGAAAAACTGAGTTTGGTGATGGTTTTACAATTTTTTAAAGTAAAACTTATTGATGGATTGGCAGGAATTTGATTGTCTTTCTTTCCCCAATATTTCACAAGCGCGATATTGCTTGGTGCGCTCCATTCAAAACTGCCTTTTTCAATTATTTGCGTATATTTTGAAGGAATAAAGTCGTTTGTTGCCATCATTAAATAATAAATTTTTGTAAAGATACTTTTTTTGCTTTATTCGCTGTTTTGTTTAATTGTAAAAAAAGTTTTGTTTAATTTTGAAAATAAAATCAATTATGAATAAGTATACTAAAATAGCGGTTCTGGTTGCGACATGTTTGGCTGTTGGCTATTTGTCAAGTATTGTTACAAAATCTAGTGTTGAAACTTGGTATCCTACACTAATAAAACCTAGTTTTAATCCACCCAACTGGGCATTTCCAGTCGCTTGGACCACGCTTTTTATTTTTATGGGAATAGCTGGAGGATTGGTTTGGGACAAAATCAATGATAAGCCTGATGAAGTAAAAAAAGCGCTCATATTTTTCACCATTCAGTTGGCTTTAAATGCATTATGGTCCGTTTTGTTTTTTGGATTAAAAAACCCAATGTTAGCGCTTATCGAAATCGTTTTACTATGGCTTTTGATCTATGAAACGTTTATAAAATTCAATAAAATCAATACCGTTGCGGGTTATTTACTGATATCATATTTGCTTTGGGTAAGTTTTGCCGCAATTTTGAATGCAAGCATTTGGTGGTTAAATAAATAATATAGCTTTTGCAATAACCTCAACAAAAGTTAAATCAAACCGCAAGCCTTATTTATAATCATTAAAAATTAATGATTTAGATACTTTTTAACCACACTAAATTGTGATTTTGGGTTGTGTTTTAAATACATGACAACTATCTTTGCGACAAATTTTTTAGATTAAAATACTTTAATTATGCAATCAAATCAATTAGATTATTTCCCAATATTGATGCAGTTTATTCTTGCTGTAGGATTTGTTGTTGGAATGATATTTATTTCAGGAAAATTAGGTCCTAAAAGATCCTCGGTAAATAAAGATAAGAATTTTGAAAGCGGTATTGAATCCATAGGAAATGCACGTATCCCTTTTTCAGTAAAATATTTTTTGGTTGCCATATTGTTCGTATTGTTTGATGTTGAGGTGATTTTTCTCTACCCTTGGGCAATCAATTTCAAAGAATTAGGAATGGAAGGAATGGTCAAAATGGTCATTTTTATGCTTTTATTGTTGATTGGGTTTTTTTATATCATCAAGAAGAAAGCCCTAGAGTGGGAATAATGTGATTGATGATTTGAGATTTACGATTTCTCAAAATAATTTATAATACAATTGATAATGATTTGGTTTTAGGCATTACTCCTAAATCTTAAATCTTAAATCCTAAATCTAAAATTTAAAATTTAAAATGAGTGATTTAAAAACAAATATGGTTGCACCACCAGAAGGCGTTTCGGGCGAAGGTTTTTTTGCTACTAAACTAAACGATGTTGTGGGTTTGGCTAGAGCCAATTCATTATGGCCATTGCCGTTTGCAACTTCATGTTGTGGTATCGAGTTTATGGCAACAATGGCATCTCATTACGATTTAGCACGATTTGGTTCTGAACGTGTGAGTTTTTCTCCCCGTCAAGCAGATATGTTAATGGTCATGGGTACGATTTCTAAAAAAATGGGCCCTATTTTACGCCAAGTTTATGAGCAAATGGCAGAGCCTCGTTGGGTAATTGCAGTAGGAGCTTGTGCTTGTTCAGGAGGTATTTTTGATACCTATTCAACACTTCAGGGTATTGATAAAGTGATTCCTGTTGATGTTTATGTGCCAGGCTGTCCGCCAAGACCAGAGCAAATTGTAGATGGTGTAATGAAATTGCAGGAATTGGTTAAGACTGAATCTGTTCGCAGAAGAAGTTCTCCAGAATACCAAGAATTATTGGCTTCTTATAACATTAAATAAAAAGATGGCTTTAGAAAATACAGAAATTCAAAATAAATTAGAAGAGACATTTGGTTCAAGTGTTTTCAATTTTCAGCTAGAAAGAGATATTTTTTCTTTTGAAATAGATGCTGACAAAAACACTGCTATTATTTTATTTTTGAAAAATGATCCTGATTTGCGGTTCCATTTTTTGACCGATTTGTGCGCAATTCACTACCCAGATAATGACGAGAACCATGAATTTGGGGTTGTATATCATTTGCACAACTGGTATGAAAATAAAAGAATCAAAATCAAAGCATACTTAAACGGAATAACTCCCGAAATAAAAACCATATCAAATATTTTCTTGAGCACCAACTGGATGGAAAGAGAAGCATATGATTTTTACGGAATAGATTTTAAAGGGCATCCGCAGTTGAAACGCATTTTGAATATGGATGAAATGGTTTCATTCCCGATGCGAAAACAATTCCCGATGGAAGATTCAGGAAGAACAGATAAAGACGATAGGTTTTTTGGAAGAACATCGATAAATAGTTAGTTGAAAATTATCAATTATCAGTTATCAATTTTTAATTAATTAAAAATGTCAGAACTATTATTACCACCAGAGCATCGCTATGCTAAAATCATAAAAGAGCAACTAAACGAAGATGGAAGCGAGTTTTCTATCCTCAATCTAGGGCCTACGCATCCTGCGACACACGGTATTTTTCAGAATATCTTGTTGATGGATGGGGAGCGAATTCTCGAGGCAGAACCTACTATTGGTTATATTCACCGTGCTTTTGAAAAAATTGCCGAGAATCGTCCGTTTTACCAAATTACACCACTTACTGACAGAATGAATTATTGTTCATCACCAATCAATAATATGGGTTGGTGGATGACATTAGAAAAATTATTGAATATTGAAGTACCTAAAAGAGCGCAATATTTAAGAGTTATTGTAATGGAGCTTGCGCGAATTACAGACCATTTAATATGCAATTCAATACTTGGTGTTGATACAGGAGCTTACACAGGATTTTTATATGTTTTTCAATTTAGAGAAAAAGTATACGAAATCTACGAAGAAATTTGTGGTGCGCGATTGACAACAAATATGGGGCGAATAGGCGGTTTCGAAAGAGATTGGACTCCAGAAGCTTTTAGATTACTAGATGTATTTTTAGAAGAATTTCCAGTAGCTTGGAAAGAATTTGAAAATCTTTTTGAAAGGAATAGAATTTTTATAGACAGAACGGTAAATGTAGGAGCAATTACAGCTGATCAAGCTATGGCTTATGGATTTACAGGTCCTAACTTGCGTGCAGCCGGAGTTGATTACGACGTTCGTGTGGCGCAACCTTACTCTTCTTACGAAGATTTTGATTTTATAGTACCTGTTGGTAAATCAGGCGATACTTATGATCGTTTTTGTGTTCGAAATGCTGAGGTTTGGGAAAGTATCAGTATCATCAAACAGGCTTTAGCCAAAATGCCAGAAGGCAATGAATACCATGCTGAAGTTCCGGATTATTATTTGCCTCCTAAAGAAGATGTTTACAATAATATGGAATCATTAATCTACCATTTCAAAATCGTAATGGGAGAAGTGCCCGTTCCAGTTGCAGAGATTTATCATCCTGTAGAAGGTGGGAATGGAGAATTAGGATTTTATCTTGTTACCGATGGAAGCAGAACACCATACAGATTGCATTTCCGCAGACCTTGTTTTATATATTACCAAGCCTATCCAGAAATGATCAAAGGCGCATTATTATCTGATGCTATTGTAATATTATCGAGTTTAAATGTAATTGCAGGAGAATTAGACGCTTAAAAATATAGATTTAAGATTAACGAATGAAGATTTCAGAATTTAGAATAAATATCTAATAGCTTAAATCCAAAATCTAAAATAAAGGATGGAAAGAACAACTATCAAACAAGAAATAAACATTACCGAAACATTGATGAACCGCATCAATGAATTGATAAGTCATTATCCTGAAGACAAAAGAAAATCAGCATTATTACCTGTTTTGCATGAAGTTCAAGATACCCACGACAACTGGTTGAGTATTGAATTGCAAGATAAAGTTGCAGAAATTTTACATATTAAACCAGTTGAGGTTTATGAAGTGGTTTCATTTTACACGATGTACAACCAAAAACCAATAGGCAAATACATGTTTGAATTTTGTCAAACATCACCTTGTTGTTTGAACGGAGTCGAAAATCTTATGGATTATACTTGCAATAAATTAGGTATTAATGTAGGCGAAACTACTCAGGATGGTCAGTTTACAGTCGTAGGAGTAGAATGTTTAGGCGCTTGTGGTTACGCGCCTATGATGCAATTGGGCGACTTTTACCAAGAGCATCTTACCGAAGAGAAAATCGATCAATTGATTGTTGATTGTAGAGATAATAAAATTACTTTACACGATAAATAATATGTCACAAAAAATATTATTAGATAAAATAAATGTTCCAGGTATTAAAACTTATGAAGTGTACCGTCAAAACGGGGGTTATGCGTCTGTAGAAAAAGCCTTGAAAACATTAACTCCTGATGAAGTTGTCGAAGAAGTAAAAACTTCTGGATTGCGAGGTCGTGGAGGTGCAGGTTTTCCAGCGGGTATGAAATGGAGTTTTATTGACAAAAAATCAGGAAAACCACGTCATTTGGTTTGTAATGCCGATGAGTCTGAACCAGGAACATTCAAAGATCGCTATTTGATGGAATTTATCCCGCATTTATTGATCGAAGGAATGATTACGTCCAGTTATGCGCTAGGTGCCAACCTATCCTATATCTACATTCGTGGAGAATACATGTGGGTATATAAAATATTAGAACGCGCTATCGCCGAAGCAAAAGCAGCTGGCTGGTTGGGTAAAAATATATTAGGAACAGGATACGACTTGGATTTATATGTTCAAATTGGTGCTGGAGCTTACATTTGTGGCGAAGAAACTGCTTTGATAGAATCGTTAGAAGGAGAAAGAGGCAATCCTAGAATCAAACCACCGTTTCCCGCCGTTTCTGGACTTTGGGCGAACCCTACGGTTGTTAATAACGTCGAAACTATTGCTGCTGTGCCTTGGATTGTCAATAATTCTGGCGCTGATTATGCAAAAATTGGAATCGGCCGCTCTACAGGAACCAAATTAATATCAGCTTCAGGACATATAAAAAATCCTGGCGTGTACGAAATTGAATTGGGATTATCAGTTTATGAATTTATGAATTCAGATGAATATTTGGGCGGAATGAGTTCAAGCCGAACTTTAAAAGCATTTGTTCCTGGAGGAAGTTCTGTACCCATTTTACCAGCAAATTTAATATATAAAACGGCAGCTGGCGAAGACAGATTGATGTCATATGAGTCTTTGTCTGACGGTGGTTTTGCAACAGGATCTATGTTGGGTTCAGGAGGATTTATAGTTTATAATGATACATCTTGTATCGTAAGAAATACATGGAATTTCTCTCGTTTTTACCACCATGAAAGTTGCGGACAATGTTCGCCATGTCGTGAAGGAACGGGTTGGTTAGAAAAAGTTTTATATAGGATAGAAAATGGACACGGTCGTGAAGAAGATATAGATTTGTTATGGAGTATCCAAAGCAAAATAGAAGGCAACACGATTTGTCCTCTTGGTGATGCGGCTGCTTGGCCAGTGGCAGCAGCGATCCGTCACTTTAAAGAGGAGTTTGAATACCATATTCGTTTTCCAGAAAAAATAAAAAACAGAGACCATTTTGTTGCAGAGCCTTTTGAAAAAGTAAAGCATTTAGTAGCAAAACAGTTGATTTAATAAAGTCGAAAGTGGAAGAGTTTAATTTTTTATTAAACTTTAAACCTCAAACAAATATTACTTATGAAAGTAACCATAGACGGTCAAAGTATAGATGTAGAGCCAGGAACAACCATCCTGCAAGCTGCAAGAATGATTGGTGGAGAAAGTGTGCCGCCAGCCATGTGTTATTATTCAAAATTAAAAGGCAGCGGTGGAAAATGCCGTTGTTGTTTGGTTGAAGTTGCAAAAGGAAGCGAAGCTGATCCGAGACCTATGCCAAAATTAATGGCTTCGTGTGTTACAGGTTGTATGGACGGGATGGAAGTAAATAGCAAATCTTCTGAAAGGGTAACGGAAGCAAGAAAATCAGTAACCGAATTTTTATTGATCAATCACCCTCTAGATTGCCCAGTTTGTGACCAAGCAGGAGAATGTGATTTGCAAAACTTAAGTTTCAAACACGGTAAATCAGCTACTCGTTTTATAGAAGAAAAAAGAACATTTGAGCCAGAAGATATTGGTCCAAATATTCAATTGCACATGAACCGTTGTATTTTATGTTACCGTTGTGTAATGGTTGCAGACCAATTGACAGACAATCGCGTTCATGGCGTTATGGATCGTGGGGATCATTCTAACATTTCTACTTGTATTTCAAAAGCAATTGACAATGAGTTTTCAGGAAACATGATCGATGTTTGTCCTGTAGGAGCGTTAACCGATAAAACTTTCCGATTCAAATCGAGAGTTTGGTTCAATAAACCATACAATGCACATAGAAATTGTACAAAATGTTGTGGAAAAACCACCGTTTGGATGTTTGGTGACGAAATACAAAGAGTAACAGGAAGAAAAGACGAATACCACGAAGTGGAAGAGTTTATTTGTAATGAATGTCGTTTTGACCACAAAGACCCGCAGGATTGGGTAATTGAAGGACCAAGGAAATTCGAAAAAGATTCTGTTATCAACCAGAACAATTATACTAGAAAGTTAGATAAAGTAACAATCGAAACCGAGAAATTCATCTTAGAAGGACGTGATATCGATCGTAAAAAAATAAGTATGGTTTCAACTCCATTGACCCAAGAAGATATTTTAAATCAAGAAAGTTTAGGAAACAATGGATAGTACAATTATCATTGAAAAAAGCATCATTATTTTTGCGGTTTTTGGCATCACCATGCTTATGGCCATGTATTCAACACTTGCAGAACGTAAAGTTGCCGCTTGGTTACAGGATAGAATAGGTCCCAATAGAGCAGGAAAAGGCGGACTTTTGCAACCTCTTGCTGATGGTTTAAAATTATTTTCGAAAGAAGAGTTTGAACCCAATACACCTAATAAATTTTTATTTATTGTAGGTCCTGCAATTGCTATGAGTACGGCGTTAATGACAAGTGCTGTAATTCCTTGGGGCGATAAATTCCACCTTTTTGGTAGAGATATTATCCTTCAGGCGACAGATATTGATGTGGCTTTGTTGTATATTTTTGGAGTAATTTCTGTGGGAGTTTATGGTATCATGATTGGTGGTTGGGCTTCTAACAATAAATTTTCTTTAATGGGAGCGGTTCGTGCTGCTTCGCAAATGGTTTCTTATGAAGTAGCCATGGGCTTATCGATGATTGCACTTTTAATGATGACTGGAACATTGAGTTTAAGAGAAATTTCGGCACAACAAGCTGGAATGAACTGGAATGTTTTTTATCAACCGTTGTCTTTTTTGATCTTTTTGATTTGTGCTTTTGCAGAAACCAACAGAACGCCATTTGACTTAGCGGAATGCGAAAGCGAATTAATTGGGGGTTATCATACTGAATATTCTTCCATGAAAATGGGTTTTTATCTTTTTGCAGAATACGCTAATATGTTTATTTCATCGACAATTTTAGCTGTTTTGTTCTTTGGAGGGTACAATTATCCTGGGATGAGCTGGGCGGTTGAAAATTGGGGCGTAAATATTGCCAATATTATTGGGATTATTGTTTTATTTGCAAAAATTTGTGGATTCATATTTTTCTACATGTGGGTGCGCTGGACTATCCCAAGATTCAGATACGATCAATTGATGCATTTGGGGTGGAAAATATTAATTCCGTTGTCAATCATCAATATTATGATTACAGGAATTGTGATTTTGAGAAGTGAGATTGTTGCCTTTTTAGGATTGTAATTAAAAATAAAATATCCTAGCCCTGATAGCAGTGAAAATCCTTTTTATTTTTTTCTTTAAAAATAAAAAGATTGCAACGAATAGCAGGATTGGCTCCAAATAAAAATAAAAAATAGATTTGTAAATTAGGAAATTCCTATACTAAAAATCTAAAATCTAAATTCAAAAATGAGTATAGAAACTATTTCATTATCGGGTAGAAAAAAGATGGTCTCGAACAAAGAGATGACTTTTTTAGAGCGGTTGTATCTTGTAGCGATTGTAAAAGGATTGTTTATTACAATCAAGCATTTGTTTACCCGAAAAGTAACCATTCAATATCCGGAACAAGTTCGTAAAATGAGTCCTGTTTATCGAGGTCAACACATGTTAAAACGCGATGAAGAAGGACGTGAAAATTGCACGGCTTGTGGCTTGTGTGCTTTGTCTTGTCCTGCCGAGGCGATTACTATGACCGCATCAGAGCGCAAAGCAGACGAAAAACATTTGTATAGAGAAGAAAAATATGCTTCGGTTTATGAAATTAATATGTTGCGTTGTATTTTTTGCGGATTGTGTGAAGAAGCATGTCCTAAAGATGCGGTTTACTTGACGACTTCAAAAGTTTTAGTGCCTTCTAGTTATGAAAGAGAAGATTTTATTTTTGGAAAAGACAAATTAGTAATGCCTCTTGATGCAGCCATGAAAAATGCTCAACTTAAAAACGCCAACTAATGTCGATAGTTTTAATTATATTTTATTTTCTAGCGGCAATTACATTAGCAACCGCTTTTTTAACAATTTACAGTAAAAATCCCATTCATAGTGCAATATATTTAGTGATTTGCTTTTTCTCGATTGCAGGTCATTATTTGTTATTGAACGCGCAGTTTCTTGCCATTGTTCATATTATTGTATACTCTGGAGCCATCATGATTTTGTTTTTGTTTACGATCATGTTGATGAACTTGAACAAAGAAAATGAAGTGCACAAACCAAGGATTACACGTCTTGGAGCGATTGTGGTTTTTTGCTCTTTGAGTATTATTTTGATTTTAATTTTCTTTAATTCCAGACCTATTGCAGATGTAAGTGAAGCTACAGGTGAGGATTTTCAGTCTATAAAAGTATTGGGTAAAATTTTACTTAACGAATATATGGTGCCCTTTGAATTTGCATCGATATTACTTTTAGTTGCCATGATTGGTACTGTTTTATTGTCTAAAAAAGAAAAATCAGAAAAATAGTATGAACAACGTTTTGAGTCAGATAGGCATTGATAATTATATTTTCCTTGCTGTAATACTTTTTTGTATTGGTATTTTTGGGGTTCTGTACAGACGCAACGCCATTATCGTTTTTATGTCTATTGAGATCATGTTAAATGCAGTGAACTTACTATTTGTTGCTTTTTCATCGTATCATCAAGACGCACAAGGACAAGTTTTTGTTTTTTTCTCGATGGCTGTAGCTGCGGCAGAAGTAGCTGTGGGACTTGCGATATTAGTTTCCGTATTTAGAAATTTAGGTTCGATTGATATCGATAATTTAAAAAAATTAAAAGGATAATTCAATGGATACCAATTCGATTTTAGCTTTAGTTTTATTATTAACTCCTTTTTTGGGTTTTTTGATTAATGTTTTTTTTGGCAAGAGTCTAGGAAAAACAATATCTGGGACAATAGGTACGTTAGCTGTTGCAGTTTCTTTTGCAGTTACACTATACTTTTTCATTCAAATAAATCAAACTGCTCAACCCATAATAATTTCCCTTTTTGACTGGATCCAAATCAGTAATTTTAATGTTGACTTTGGGTTTTTATTAGACCAATTGTCTATTTTATGGTTGTTATTTGTCACAGGAATTGGATCTTTAATTCACTTGTACTCTATAAGTTACATGCATGACGATGAGAATATGCACAAGTTTTTTGCTTACTTGAATCTATTTGTATTCTTTATGATTACACTGGTTATCGGAAGCAATTTGCTAGTCATGTTTATAGGTTGGGAAGGCGTAGGGCTTTGTTCTTATTTACTGATTGGTTTTTGGTATAAAAACCAAGACTATAATGATGCTGCTAAGAAAGCATTCATCATGAACAGAATAGGTGATCTAGGATTACTGATAGGAATCTTTATTGTAGGTTCTCTCTTTTCAACATTAGATTATGCCAGTTTAAAAACTGCCATCGCTACAGCTACAAATGTTGACTTGTATTGGTTAGGCGCTGCAGCATTGGCTTTGTTTATTGGAGCTTGCGGTAAATCTGCTCAAATACCACTGTACACTTGGTTGCCAGACGCAATGGCTGGACCTACTCCTGTTTCGGCATTGATCCACGCAGCTACGATGGTTACAGCTGGAATATTTATGATTACACGATTGAATTTCTTGTTTGACTTAGCTCCAGAAATTCAAAATATAATAGCCATTATTGGTGCAGTTACTGCTTTAGTTGCAGCAACAATAGGTTTGGTTCAAAACGATATTAAAAAAGTTTTGGCTTATTCAACCGTTTCACAATTGGGCTTGATGTTTCTGGCTTTAGGATTAGGAGCTTATGAAGTTGCTGTTTTTCATGTAATAACACATGCTTTTTTTAAAGCTTGTCTGTTCCTTGGTTCTGGTTCTGTGATTCACGCTTTGCATGGGGAACAAGACATGCGAAAAATGGGTGGTCTTAAAAAAGTCATGGGTATCACTTTTGTAACCTTTTTGATTTCATCATTAGCCATTTCAGGGATTCCACCATTTTCAGGCTTTTTCTCAAAAGATGAAATATTATTAGTTGCTTTTGAGCACAATAAAATTTTGTGGGTTATTGCTTCGTTGGCTTCAATCATGACCGCTTTTTATATGTTCAGACTCTTGTATTTGACTTTCTTTAAAAACTTTAGAGGTACTGAAGAACAAAAACATCATTTACATGAAAGTCCAGCTTTAATTACTTTTCCTTTAATAGTTTTGGCCATTTTAGCAGCTGTAGGTGGATTGTTAAGTTTACCAGGCAACAGTTGGTTAAATAGCTATCTTGCACCTCTTTTTTCTAAAGAAGCGCACGAAGCACATCATTTAGGCACATTAGAATATACATTAATGGCTGTAGCAGTTGTTGGCGGATTAATAGGAATTATTATAGCATTTGTAAAATACATCAAACAAAGTACTGTTCCTGTTGAAGATGCTCAGATTACTGGATTTTCAAAAGTCTTGTACAACAAATATTATGTTGATGAAGCTTATGATTTCTTGTTTGTAAAACCAACAAACACACTATCAAAATTTTTCAGTCAGTATATCGAAACGGCTTTATCTGCTGTAGTTTTCGGTTTCGGAAAAGTAACTAACGAAATAGGTTTTCAAGGCAAGAAATTGCAAAATGGAAATGTCGGATTTTATCTCTTCATTTTTGTTCTCGGCGTTATCTCGATTGTTTCCTATTTATTTTTAGCTCAATAATTTTCACACAATGGATGTAACATATCTTTTAATTCTTCTGTTAGTTGGGGCATTTGCCACATATTTTTCTGGCGACAAGTTGGCTTCTAAAGTGGCTTTGTTATTTGGAGTTGGCGCTTTGGGCCTTTCTATATATTTATTGTCATTGTTTAATGCAGGTCAAAATATTGATTTTTCTCAAGGATGGATTGCAAAACCAACGGTGTTTTTTGCGCTAAAAGCTGACGGACTTTCGTTGGGCATGCTTTTGCTTACTACTGCACTGACACCAATTATTATATTTTCTTCCTTTGGTAATGAATTTAAAAATGCAAAAGCAATTTACGCTTTAATCCTATTCATGTCTTTTGCAATGGCAGGAACATTCCTAGCGTCAGACGGACTTTTATATTATATTTTTTGGGAATTAGCATTGATTCCTATTTATTTCATAGCATTAATTTGGGGTAACGGCGATTTAGAAGAACGCAAAAAAGCAGTTGTGAAATTCTTTATTTACACTTTTGCAGGTTCTTTATTTATGTTGACGGCATTCATTTATTTGTACCAAAAATCAGGAAGCTTATTGCTTGAAGATTTGTACAAATTGAATCTTACAGATACAGAACAAATATGGATTTTCTTGGCTTTTTTCTTAGCTTATGCTATTAAAATTCCAATAATTCCTTTTCATACTTGGCAAGCGAATGTGTACCAAAAAGCACCAACTGTAGGTACAATGTTGTTATCTGGAATCATGCTTAAAATGGGATTGTACAGCGTTATTCGTTGGCAATTGCCTATCGCGCCATTTGCAGCAAAACAGTTCATGTATGTGTTTTTAGGTTTAGGAATTGCGGGTGTAATTTATGGCTCAATTGTAGCTTTACGCCAAAAAGATTTAAAAAAATTATTGGCTTATTCTTCATTAGCTCACGTAGGATTGATTGCTGCCGGAACTTATACCTTAACTCTTGACGGATTAAGAGGTGCTGTTTTGCAAATGATAGCGCACGGTTTTGTTGTGGTAGGTTTGTTTTTTATTGCCGAAATAATTTTCAGAAGATATGAAACCAGAGCCATTGCAGAAATGGGAGGTATAAGAATTCAATCACCTCGATTCACTTCTATGTTTTTAATTTTGGTATTGGCATCAGTTGCTTTGCCATCAACCTTTAATTTTGTTGGAGAATTTACAGTTTTATATAGCCTTTCTCAAATCAATATTTGGTTTGCAGTTTTGGGCGGAACCACAATAATTTTCGGAGCTTATTATATGTTGAAAATGTTTCAATATGTAATGCTTGGCGAAACAAACACAAAAATATTTAAAGACATAACTTTTAATGAAGGTTTGAGTTTGGTATTGATTATTGGTGTATTATTCTTTTTTGGGATGTATCCAAAACCAATTAATGATTTGATCACACCAAGTTTAGAAAATATTTTATTACAAATAAATCGAATTAACTAGTCAAATAAAAAATGAATACATTAATAGCTACAACAGGATTAGGTGTTTTATGCCTTTTATTTGAAATTTTTAATTTAAGAAAAGCGATTGTTCCCATTTTAATAATAGGATTGTTTGCAATACTTGGACTCAATGTTTCAGAGTTTGGTACGGAAGCGAGCTACTATAATAATATGATTGTAGTGAGCGATTTTTCGGTTGCATTTTCTTCTTTATTTATTGTACTAACTATTTTTTTAGTTGCGTTGGGTCATAATTTTTATGAAAACCAACAATCAAAAATCTCTGATTTTATTGCTATAAAAGTTTTTCTTTTAGCAGGATGTTTGGCCATGGTTTCCTTTGGTAATCTAGCTATGTTCTTCTTAGGAATTGAAGTTTTGTCCATTTCGTTATATATTTTAGCGGCAAGTAGCCGATTGAATTTAAAAAGTAATGAAGCTGGAATGAAATATTTTTTAATGGGTTCATTTGCATCAGGAATAATTTTATTTGGAATTTGTCTTATTTATGGTGCCATCGGTTCGTTTGATATGAGGGTAATTCAAGAAGCTGGAATGTCAGCTGATGTTGAAGAATGGTTTTATATAGGTGTCATTTTATTGAGTATAGGTATGCTGTTTAAAGTGGCAGCAGTTCCTTTTCACTTTTGGGCTCCCGATGTTTATGAAGGCGCGCCTGCACTTACAACAGCAACAATGAGTACCTTAACTAAAGTTACAGCAATGGCTGCTTTTTTTAAATTAGCAAGTGTTGTGAGCGTAAATCTTCCAGAATCATCACAAACCGTTCTTGTTGTATTGTCTATTTTGTCAATGACTGTGGGAAATATCATGGCTTTAAGGCAAAATAATGTCAAAAGAATGCTGGCTTTTTCAGGTATTTCTCATGCAGGATTTATGTTAATGACTTTGCTTAATGTAAGCAATGGTGCAGGGAGTCTGTTGTATTATGCTTCTGCTTATTCTCTTGCGGGAATTGCTGCATTTAGCGTTATTTTATATGTTTGTAAAAATCAGGAAAATGAAGACATTACTAATTTTCATGGTTTGGGAAAAACTAATCCTTTATTGGCAGCAATTTTAACAGGATCTTTATTGTCTATGGCGGGAATTCCTATCTTCTCTGGATTTTTTGCTAAATTGGTTTTATTTGATCAAACCATACAAGCTGGTTATTTAATATTGGTAATTGTTGCAGTAATCAATTCGATTATTAGTGTAGGCTACTATTTTAAATTGATTTTAGCGATGTACAATCATGAACCTAACGAAGTGAGAACCGGTAAGCCTTTTTTACTTTATGGCGTCGCTATTGTCTCCATTGTACTCAATATTGCTCTAGGTTTGTTTCCTTCTTTTGTTTTGGATTTACTTAAATAAAAAAATACAAATTCATATAAAGCCATTAAAATTATTTAATGGCTTTTTTTATCCCAAGAATTCAAATGAAAATATTTATTTACCCCACGCTTTTATTAGTTGTAATATTTACAGTGATTGCTTGCGGAGCCAAAAAAGATTTAGTTAAAAATACTGGAGTGACGCAGAATGATGATATAGTTCGCATACAAGATAGTTTGTCTTTTGAACTATGTCAAATTTATGGTTTAGATCAAGGTATTAGAAATTCGGAAGGATTTGATAATAAAATGGTTCTAATACAGAGTGTAGATACTTTTAACTTTAAAAGAGTAATTGATTTTGTTAATACACATGGTTTTCCAACAAAAAAATTGGTAGGCGATAAAAATATGAAAAGAGAATGTGTTTCAGGTGCATTTTTTGCCGTATTACAACACAACCCTCATCGGTTGGTAAATAAAAAAGAGAATTTTGATTTGTTCTTAAACGAAACAAAAAAAGGAAATATGACTGGTGAATATTTTGCAACAATTCTGGATAAATATTATTGGACAAGTAGCAAAAATAAAACCACAAGACGTGTTTTTTACGGTTCGCAATTCGGTAAACCATGTATTCAAACAAAAGAAGCTACAAATAAGGCTAGAATTGAAATTGGTCTTCAGCCACTTGATAATTCTGGATTTGTTGATTGTACGGGCGAAGAATTAAGTATGCCTAAGGAAAGAAAATAATATATTATACAACAGCTTCGGCAACAATAAAACCGCTCGTCCAGGCATTTTGGAAATTAAATCCACCCGTAATAGCATCAACATTTACAATTTCGCCTGCAAAAAATAAATTTTGATGCAATTTGCTTTCCATTGTTTTAAAGTTAATTTCTTTTAGATCAATGCCGCCAGCCGTAACAAACTCTTCTTTAAAAGTACTTTTTCCATTGATCTGAAATTGTCCATTTGTCAATTGGTTAACCAAATTTTGCAATTGATTTTTATTCAAATCCGCCCATTTTGTTTCCTCTTCAATCCCAGAAGCTAAAACCAAACTCTCCCACAAACGATTTGGGAAATCAAAAGGAGATTTTTTTGCTACCGCTTTTTTTGCGTGTTCATGTTTTAAATCTTTTAGTAGTTTTTCTGCCTCGTTGTTTTCTACATCGTTAAGCCAGTTTACGGTAATAGTGAACTGGTAATTTTTATCATGTAAAATTCTTGCACCCCAAGCGGATAGTTTTAAAATCGCAGGACCACTCATTCCCCAATGTGTGATTAATAAAGGTCCAGATGTTTCAAGTTTGGTGTCTTTAACCTTAACGGTAGCAATAGCGGCAACTCCTGGCAATTCTTTTATTCTAGAATCTTTGCAATTAAAGGTAAAAAGCGAAGGAACGGGCGCAATTACTGCATGACCAAAGGTTTGTAACATTTCCCAAATTTTAGGATTGCTTCCTGTGGCTAGGATTAGTTTTTCGGCAATATAATTTTCAGATTGGGTTTCAATTTTCCAGAAGTCATCTGTTTTAAAAATGGATTGTGCACTTTGTCCTGTTAGTACCGAAATACCTAGTTTTTGTGTGGCTTGTAAAAAACAATCAATTATAGTTTGAGAGGAGTTAGAAACAGGAAACATACGGCCATCATCTTCAATTTTAAGAGCAACACCGTGTTTTTCAAACCAAGCTACGGTATCTCCAGAACAAAATTGATGAAAAGGACCACGCAATTCCTTTTCGCCACGCGGATAATATTTAACCAAATCATTTTGCACAAAACAAGCGTGGGTAACATTGCATCTTCCGCCACCAGAAATCCTGACTTTTTCTAGTACTTGTTTGCCCCGTTCGAGAATTGCTACTTTGAGTTTTGGATTTTTTTCAACGATATTTATGGCAGTAAAAAATCCTGCTGCACCGCCGCCTACAATTATTATGTCAAAATTTTGATTCATATTCTGTCTGGAAAATCGGAGATAATTCCATTTACTTTTAAGGTTTTCATTTTTTGGATATCATCTATTTCATTAACAGTCCAAGGGTAAACAGCCAAGCCTTTTTGTTGTAATTTCTTTGTATTTTCAATCGTTAATAAAGGAAAATAAGGATGGACTGATGTTGCTTTTATAAATTTGGCGAAAGCAAAAGCAAGTTCTAAATCCGTTTCTGTTAAAATGCCAATGTGAATTTTATCATTCAGAAATCGCAATTGCTGTAAGGCGTTCCAATCAAAACTTGAAACTAAAAAATGGTTGTAATTCCAGTTTTTTTCTTTAATATATTTTTCAATTAAAGCTTCAACTTTATCAATAGTTTCAGGTGTTTTGAGTTCAATATTGACGACGTAATTTTTGTTGACCAAATTTAAAACTTCTACTAAAGTCGGAATTTCATGAATTTTGTCGATCCTAAATTTTTTTAATTCCTGCAAAGATAAGGTATTTACCGGACCTTTTCCGTTAGTGGTTCTGTCAATACTATGATCATGTATTACTATAATTTCATTGTCAGCGCTTAAATGCACGTCGAGTTCTATACAGTCAACGCCCAAATCTATTGCTTTGTGAAAACCGATTAAGGTATTTTCTGGTTCGTAACCTTTTGCACCGCGATGTCCTATTTTGAGCATTATATTTATTTCAAATTTGAAGTTTCAAGGTATTGTTTTATGATTTAGAATTTTTCTTTTAAGTTTAACTTTTTTTAATAAAACTATTATAGATTCACTCTCTATCATTGCTTTTCTATTGTCAAAAACAGCTGTTTTTTATCAAAATAAGAATCTTTAATTTTAGTTATGTTTTTGAATAGAATATCCTATACATCAATTATTTTTTAAAAACGCTACAGCTTTTGATGAGATGTTTCATGTTTTTGATGGCTTTGTTTGTTTTAAATACATTCTAGGATTTATTATAGTATTTATTACCATTAAAAAGCAAATTCTAAATTACTTTACCTTCAACTTTGAAATTGTAAGCTATAACTTGATTTTTTTAGCTCTCTTTGTATTATTTTCAGAAATAAAAGTTCTGTTTTTTGCTGCTTTGGTATTTGGGACAGAATGAAACCTAAATATTTTTGTAAGTAATGCGATAGTAGGATTTATTTTTTCTGAAATGATTTTTTAGCAATTGGATTATTACCCACAGATTCATTTCTCAATTTGTTAATACAATTAATGTTAAAAGTTTAAATACTCACTTTTTTTTAAATAAAACTATTTACAAGTATTTTAATATAAATGTATTCTCTTTAATTTTTAACTGTATTTAGGGTTTCATAAATTATGAAACAATAAAAATTTACAAAATTGTCTGGATTCAAATTTAGGATTAATGTGTATGTTATTTTGAAGTGGCAATTGAAAAATTTAATTTCAAATCGGACCCTATTTGTAATACATCAACTAAGTCTTGTACTTGCAAATCTCTAGGAATTCTTACAATTACAATTTTATCATTGCGGGACGAGGTGATTGTGCGTATTTCATTTTTTAAATCAGTAAAAGCAACTTCTTTTTTGTCAAGAAAATATTTTTTTTCATTTGTTACAGACAAAGTTATGTGATTTTTGTTAGTAGTTTCGGTTGTTTGTGCTTTTGGCAGTAATAATTTTATGACATTAGGATTTGCTAATGTTGAAATTATAAGAAAAAACAACAACAAGAAAAACATAATGTCGCTCAAGGATGAGGTCGGGATTTCTGCATGAAATCGTTTGTTTCTTTTAATTGCCATTTTGAGGTTCTTGAATTATATTAATAACTTCGAGCATCTGTTTTTGCACTTTTAAAGAAAAGTTATCAATCATCATGTTGAACAAATGATATGCAGAATAAGCAATCACACCCACAACTAATCCTGCACCACTACTAATCATTTTTTCATACAAACCACCAGAAATGCCACCAATACTAATATTTTCGGTTTGTGATATGGTATAAAATATTTTTATTACACCTGAAATAGTACCTATAAAACCAAGAATAGGCGCAATTCCAGAAATCAAACCAAGATAACCCAGCCCTTTTTCCATTTGTGCAATTTCGATATTAGCCGTTTTTTCCATTACGGATTCAATTTCGTTTACAGGTCGTCCAATGATTGATATACCGCTTCTTAAAATGTTTGCTGTAGCAGTATTTTCTCTACTGCAAAGCATAATTGCATTATCTAACTTGCCCGATTTTAATTGTAATTTAATATCATTTACAAGATTTGCATCTTGCTTACTTATCTTTTTTATAGATAAATAACGCTCTACAATTACATAAATACAGAAGAACAACAGTAAAATGATAGGGATAATTAGCGCGCCACCTTTAAGCAAAAATGATAAGTAAGAAATACTTTCTGTCGAAGTTGAGTTTGTTGCAATTGTATCTGCGGTATTTGCTATAGTATCTGTAACAGGATTAGATTGTAATAAAAAACTGTGAATCATCATAGAATTTGATATTTAAAATATTTTTCTTAAAACAAAAATAGCGCTTTTTTTGTACAGCGCTTATTTGAATAAAAGAATAACGAAACTTTTTTAAATTAAGTATTTCACAAAAGGGTTAAAAACAAAAAACCCAAACATTTCTGTTTGGGTTTGCAAGTGGTACCTCCAGGGATCGAACCAGGGACACATGGATTTTCAGTCCATTGCTCTACCATCTGAGCTAAGGTACCGTTCTTATTGCGGGTGCAAATATAGGAGGATTTTTAATTTATCCAAAACAATTTTAAAAAAAAATGAATTCGTACCTTTGCAAAGTCAATAAAAACAAAATGATATTAACCATAGATATAGGAAATACAAGAATTAAAGCTGCTGTTTTTGAGGACAATAACATTGTAGAGCAGTTTATTTTTACTGATAAAGAGCTGCAAGTTGCTATCAAAAATATTTTAAAAAAACATTCTGCAATCACAGATTTAGTAGTTGCTTCTGTAGGAAATACTGATAAAGCGTGTTTTTTTTACTTTCAAGACAGTATTAAAATACACATAATTAATCATCAAGATCCGTTTCCGTTTCAAAATTTATACAAAACACCACATACTCTTGGCATTGATAGGATGGTGCTTTCTGCGGGTGCAGTGATTCAATATCCTGGACAAAACAGACTGGTCATAGACGCAGGAACGTGCGTTACGTATGATTTTATAGACCATAAAAACAATTATCTTGGCGGTGCCATTGCACCAGGTTTGCGATTGAGGTATGAATCTTTACATAACTATACGGCTAAGTTGCCATTGTTGTCACTAGAAAATCCTGAAGGTGTAATAGGAAAATCTACAAACCAAGCCATTCACTCTGGAGTTGTAAATGGTTTGGCTTATGAAATTGACGGATTTATTAATGAATACAAAACACGGTATTCAAAATTTATAATAATTTTAACGGGTGGAGATGCAGATTTTTTGGCTAAACGATTAAAAAATACCATATTTGCCAATTCAAATTTTTTGTTAGAAAGTTTGAACTACACATTTCAATACAAAATCAAAAATGATTAAAAAAATTATAGCAAGCATTTGTTTGCTTATTTCATTCGGAATACAAGCACAAGAAGGAACAGCATCGCCTTATTCTTTTTACGGAATTGGAGATATTAAATTTAAAGGAACTGCCGAAAACCGAGCTATGGGAGGACTCAGTATTTTTCCTGACAGTATACATATCAATTTACAAAATCCAGCAGGACATGCTGCTTTAAAGGTTACCGCATTGACTTTTGGGGCTACATACAATTCAACCAAATTAAAAACGAATTCTTCTCAAGAAAAAGCAACCAGAAGTTCTCTTGATTATATTGCTTTAGGAATTCCTATGGGTAAATTTGGCGCTTCATTTGGTTTGATGCCTTACTCAGCGGTTGGGTATAAAATCCAAACCATTAGCGAAACTGGCCCTAGTACACGATCAACAGGAACAGGTGGAGTTAATAAAGCTTTTTTAGGCTTTGGTTACAAAATCAATAAAAAATTAAATATAGGTTTAGATATCAATTATAATTTTGGCCAAATTTCGACAAGCGATATTGTTTTTCAAACCGATGTTCAATACGGTACGAGAGAAGCTAATGTTTCTAATCTATCAGGTGTTAATTTTAATGCTGGTTTGATGTTTAGTACAAAACTGAAGAATAAGTATGATTTTTTTAGCAGTTTGACTTTTTCGCCAGAAAGTAATTTGAATTCAACAAATGAAAGAAATATTGCTACTATTTTATTTTCTCAAACTACAGGAGAAATTGTTATTGACGAAAATGAAGCAACCGTAGCGGATACAAAAATAAAGTTACCTACAAAATTTGCTTTCGGAGCTGGTTTTGGTAAGGTAAAAAATTGGTTAGTTGGAACCGAAATCACTTATTTGAATACAAAAAACAGCGGTAATCGATTTGCTGACATTACTGACAATAAATATGAAAACGCAATGCGTTATGCAGTAGGAGGTTATTATATTCCCAGATACAATTCTTTTTCAAGCTATTTTGATAGAGTGACTTATAGAGGTGGTTTTAGATATGAAAACACTGGATTGGTATTAAAAAATAAATCTATCAATGACATGGCACTTACATTAGGAGCAGGATTACCTGTTGGTGGTAGATTTTCTCATGTGAATCTTGGTGTAGAATTTGGAAAAAGAGGAACAAAATCAGCCAATCTTGTTCAAGAAAATTATGTGAATGTGTACATCGGTTTGTCATTAAATGACCAATGGTTCCTAAAAAGAAGATACGAATAAAACCATATTGACATCATAAAAAATAACTTATGGCATTCAAGAAAAATACAATTGCATCCAAAATATTTTTAGCAATTGTTGCGGTTGTTCTTTTTAGTTGTGAAAGTAATTTTAAAGATGTTCAAAAAATTAATTTTTCAGAATTTTCTCCAAGTGGTGATGCTGATAGTTTGACCTTAAAATACACTGACTCTGGAAAAATAAAAGCGGTTTTGATCAGTCCTAAAATGTTAGATTATGCTACAGTAGAGTATCCTTTTACTGAATTCCCGAAAGGTGTATTAGTGACATTATATGACAACAAAGCAAAAAGGACTTTTGTAAAATCTGATTATGCAGTTTCCTACAAAGGAACCGATGTAATTGATTTAATAGGAAATGTAAAAATAACATCTGAACAAGGGCAGTTTCTTGAAACAGAACAATTGTATTATGACCAAAAAAACGAATGGTTTTTTACAGAAAAAAGTTTTAAATTAACCGATCCTAAAAACGGTTCTACTACTGGTCAAGGCATCGATTTTAATAAAGATTTTAAATTAATCAATTACCAGCGTGTAACTGGGATTATTGATCAAGCAAAATAAATTATGGGGATTTTAAAATACGTTCACTATATCTATCTTATTATTGCCATTGCATTTATATACGATGGTTTTCAAAAATTGAATAACAATGAGGGTAATCCATGGTTAGGTTTTGCTTTTGCAGCAGCAGCCATCTTTATGTTTTTCTTCAGAAGAAAGTTTTCTAAAAAATTTGAAGACCGTTATAAAAAACCCTAAGCAATGGAAATTAGTATTATAATTATTTGTTTAATACTATCTGCTTTCTTTTCTGGGATGGAAATTGCGTTCATCTCATCTAATAAAGTATATCTGGGCATCGAAAAAATGCAAGACAACTTTAGTTCTAGAATCCTTACAAAACTTACCGAAAAACCCTCACAATTTATTGCTGCAATGCTTATAGGCAACAACATTGCTATGGTTGTTTATGGGTTTTTAATGAGTCAATTGTTAATCAATTGGCTAGCAGGATTTAGTTTTGAAGTTGCTACATCGCTTTCATTTCTATTACAAGTTGTAATTGCCGCGGGTATAATATTGATAACATCAGAGTTTTTTCCAAAAGTTCTTTTTCAAATTTATGCCAATTCTTTAATAAAAGTATTGGCAGTTCCTGCTTACTTTTTTTACAATCTTTTTTACTTTATAGCCACATTTGTAATTTGGTTTTCGGATACGATTTTGAAAAAATTATTTGGATTAAAAGGGGATGACCAGCAAATATTTTTTAGTAAAATTGAACTAGGAAATTATATTACTGAACAAATGAACTCGGTCAAAGCAGATGATGAAGTAGATTCTGAAATCCAAATTTTTCAAAATGCTCTCGAATTTTCGGGCGTTAAAGTCAGAGATATAATGAATCCCCGTACCGAAATTGCAGCTATAGAAATTCATGATACTATTCAAGAACTCAAAGCACTTTTTATTGAAACAGGATACTCAAAAATTTTAGTTTATCAAAATTCATTAGACGATATTGTAGGTTATGTACATTCGTTCGAGCTTTTTAAAAAGCCAAAAACAATCAAATCTATAATGATTCCCGTAGAGTTTGTTCCTGAAACCATCTTGATAAAAGACACGATGAACTTGCTCACAAAAAAGAGAAAAAGTGTGGCTATCGTTCTGGATGAATACGGAGGCACATCGGGTATGTTGACTATTGAAGATATTGTTGAAGAGCTTTTTGGAGAAATTGAGGATGAACATGATGCAGATGAAACACTTATAGAAAAAGAATTAAAAAATAATGTATATCATTTTTCTACACGTTTGGATGTCGAATATATCAACCAAAATTACAAACTCAATATTCCAGAAAGTGATTCTTATTCTACATTAGGTGGATTTATTGTTGATTTTACAAAAGAAATTCCTCAAAAAAACGACGAAATTCTAATAGGAAGGTTTCATTTTTTGATTGAAGAAGTTACGAATACAAAAATAGAATTGGTCAAAATGACAATTAAAGATTAGATTTATAAAAAAAAAGCATTTTCTTGTAAAATATAACCATACAACTATTATTATTAAATAGATAATTGTATTTTCGCAAACTGAATTTAAAAATTAACAAACATAATAATGGCAGTTTTATCAAAAATTAGACAGCGTTCACTACTAGTAATACTCTTTGTAGGTTTTGGCTTATTTGCATTTATCATTGGAGATATATTTCAAAGTGGTGCCTTTAATCAATCGTCAAGAAATATAGGAAGTGTTAATGGAACCGATATTCCTTTTGAAGATTTTAGAGTAAAAGTAGACAATGTAGAAAAAAGCGGTCAAGGAATTTCAGCTTCACAAGCTGTAAACAACGTTTGGGAGCAAGAAGTTTCAATTGCTTTACTAACAACCGAATTTGAAAAACTAGGTTTAACAGTTGGCGAAAAACAAATCATTGAAGTTTTAAAACAAAGTCAAGATATAGGACAAAACCCAGCATTTTTGAATGATGCAGGAATCTTTGATATTGCAAAATTCAGAGAGTTTTTCAAGTCTAATCCAGCTCAAGCGGAGATGTTGAAAAACAGAGAAAAAGATGCCGAATTGAATGCTAAATTCCAAATTTACAGCAGCCTTATCAAAGCAACAGTTTACACAACTACTGCCGAAGCCAAGTTGAAATATGAAATGGAAGCCAACAAAGTTAATTTTGATTATGTTGCAGTGCTATACTCTACAATAAAAGACAGCGACGTAAAAATCTCTGATGCTGAAATTGTTGAATACATGAAAAAGAACGAAAAGAAATTCAAAGCGGATGCTAATCGTGAAATAGAATATGTAACAATTGAAGAAAAAGCATCACCACAAGATGAGGCCGAAGTTAAAAATGCAATTAATGCAGCATTGACAGGTAATATTGTTTACAATCAAGGTACAGGTAAAAACGATACTTTGCCAGGTTTTAAATCAGCAAAAAATGTAGTTGAATTTGTAAATGCAAATTCTGATGTGCCTTATGATTCTTCTTACGTTGCTAAAAAAGATTTGCCAGCAGAACACGCTGAAAAACTGTTTAATTTACCAGTAGGAGAAATTTACGGACCATATATGTTCAACGGTTATTATGCTTTGAGCAAATCACAAGGCAGACAAGCTGGAGCAACTGCAAAAGCGAGTCACGTATTATTAGCTTACAAAGGTGCTATGAGAGCAGCGCCTTCAGTAACAAGAAGCAAAGAAGAAGCATTAGCAAAAGCCAATGAAATTCTTGCACAAACACAAGCAAATCCTTCTTCATTCATGATGTTGGCTTTGACAAACTCTGATGATTCATCAAAGCAACAAGGTGGTGATTTGGGTTATTTTTCTAAAGGACAAATGACACCAAAATTCAATGATTTTGTATTCAATAATTCTATCGGAAAAATTGGTTTGGTTGAAACTGAATTTGGATACCACGTTATCAACGTTACAGATAAGCAAGATGCCATCCGTTTGGCTACAATAGCTAGAAAAATCGAGCCATCAGAAGCAACTACTGATAAAATATTCACTCAGGCATCAAAATTTGAAATGGATGCTAACGAAAAACCATTTGAGCAAGTTGCTAAAGAAAACAAACTGACAATCAATCCTTCGGTAAAAGTAAAAGCGATGGACGAATTGGTTGGAGGTATCGGTAGCCAACGTGCTATTGTAAAATGGGCTTTTGATAAGAAAACAAATATTGGCGATGTAAAAAGATTTGAAGTTGTAAACATTGGTAATGTAATTGTTAAACTTAAAAAACCAAACGAAGAAGGTTTGCTAGCAGTTAGCGATGCAAGACCATCAGTTGAGTTGATTTTGAAAAACAAAAAGAAAGCTGAAATGATTAAGGCAAAAATGGCTGGAGCATCACTTGAAACTATCGCAAAATCAAATGCAACTACGGTTCAAACTGCGACTGATCTTACTGCAGAAAATGCAATCTTAGCAGGAGTAGGTTTTGAGCAAAAAGTAGTTGGTACAGCATTTGTTTCAGGAAGTAAATTATCTGCACCTATCGAAGGTAATTCTGGAGTTTATGTAATCAAAACTAAAAACGTTATCAAAGCACCAGTATTAACTGTTTACACAGATTATATCAATAAATTACAATCTCAAAACGCATCAGCTGCAGGAAGAGTTATTGGAGCATTAAAAACAGATGCAAAAATTGATGACAACAGATCATTATTTTACTAGGTTTAAAAAAATATATTAGTTCAAAAAAAATCCCGATGCTTCGGGATTTTTTTGTTTATAATATCATGTCTTTGTAGGTGAGTATTGTATTATAGCCTTTTTTATTGAAGTAATCAGTAGGATTTTCGTCTGAAACAACCATGACAAAGTCACCGCCCCATGCGCCAAGACTTTTAACCGTCCCTTTAAAATCTTGAAATAAAGATGCCTTTACTGTAGGTGTTTCAAGAATTGCACTCATAATGTTTTCGTGCTTTTCAAGTTGATTTGCAAAATCAACAACATTACTTGTTTTTAAAAGCGACGCTGTGATATTGTCAATGGATTCAATGGTATCATCTAAATTGAATTGTTTCTTCTTATAAGCTGCAATTGCATCTTTGCTATTTTGTTTTTTATTGAGATAAACAAAGTATAAATTATCCTTGAATAAAGGTTCAAAAACAACTGTTTTCACAATAGGATTGCTATTTTCTAATTGGTACAAAATAGGACTGTTATTTTGCGCGCATGCAATATCATAACCGCTGCCACCGAAACTGTTTTTAAGCAGCTTAAAAGCATCTATCTCCAGCCATTGTGCAATATTGTTAATCAAGGTAGAAGATGTGCCTAAGCCCCAAAATTTAGGAAAACTAAGTTGTGTGGTTATTTTGTAACCCTTACTATTTTTAATAAAGTCTGGATTCAAAATAAATCCTTCATGAAGAATATTGACTAACGTATTTTTTACTGAAGCGTTATGAAACTGTTGCAGATTTTCTATTTCAGAAAATAAAATAATTTCTTCGAACCAAATGCTTCCATCAGCATCAAAACTCTGCCATTGTATTTGGTTGTCATTTCCTTCTTCAACAATTAGATTTTGTCCAAATTTTGTGGGTAATGCCAGCGCTTTTGCACCATCAAGAACTACATATTCAGC
Organism: Bacteroidota bacterium; assembly: GCA_031413015.1. GTDB lineage: Bacteria > Bacteroidota > Bacteroidia > Flavobacteriales > Flavobacteriaceae > Flavobacterium. Next base: position 594,312 of record JANOEE010000015.1, read on the forward strand.
AGTGATAAGGAGTTTGCCGTTGCTGTAAAATGTTTTTTTTACAGCTGCTGAATTTTTTTTGGCGTGAATCATTTTCTTAAACTTTCAATAAAATTGACCACTCCAGCATGTGTTACAGGATTTTTTTTAAAATATTTGGTCACTAATAAACGCTCTTCATCAGTAGCTTCAAACTGGTTTAAAATATTGTTCAAGTGCATTTTCATATGTCCTTCCTGAATTCCTGTTGTGGTCAAAGAGCGCAAAGCTGCAAAATTTTGTGCCAAACCTGCAACAGCTACAATTTGCATTAGCTCCTTGGCAGATGGTTTTTCGAGCATTTCCAGAGCCAGTTTTACAAGCGGATGCAATGAAGTCAATCCGCCTACTGTTCCTAGTGCTAACGGCACTTCCATCCAAAAATGAAACATGCCTTTTTCTATTTTTGCATTCGATAAGCTGCTGTATTGTCCTGAACGTGAGGCATAAGCATGAATTCCTGCTTCTACAGCTCTAAAGTCATTGCCAGTTGCAAGCACAACGGCATCAATTCCGTTCATGATTCCTTTGTTATGGGTCACTGCGCGATAAGGTTCTACCGTAGCTATTTGCACGGCTCTCACAAATTTTTGAGCAAATTCTTCTGGGTTTTCTATGTTTTTTTCGGCTAAAGCTTCAATCTTACAAGCAACTTCGGCGCGAACTATACAATTAGGAACATAATTTGACAATATGCTCATTACTACTTCAATATTTTTTTCTTCGGAAGAAAAAGTATCATAGTTTAGCGCTTCTTCTTTTAATGTTTTTGCGAACTGCTCTAAACAAGAATTTATAAAATTAGCCCCCATAGAATCTTTAGTCTCAAAAGTCGCGTGCAATTGAAAATAATGAGGAATCAAAGCGGTTTTATTTCGCAATTCAATGTCTATAATTCCGCCACCACGTGCTTGCATATTTTTAGTTATGCTTTCGGTAGCAAGAAAGAATTTTGTTTTTATTGTTGTAAAAAATTGTTCCAGTTTTAAAGCTTCTCCTTTGAAAATAAAATGAACCTGACCAATTTTTTCGGTATTGATAACAGTAGCTTTAAATCCGCCGCGGGTAGACCAATATTTTGCCGCTTTTGCTGCCGCAGCAACTACAGAACTTTCCTCGATGGCCATAGGAATGGTGTAAAACTTATCGTTTATCAAGAAATTAGGCGCTACACCAAGAGGTAAATAGAAGTTTGTAATGGTATTTTCTATAAATTCATCATGAAGCTGTTGTAATTTTTGATCGCTGTTCCAATAATTTTTTATCAGAGAAACAGCTTCATCAGGCTCAGAGAAATAACGTTGGGCAATCCAGTTTATTTTTTCTTCTTTGGATAATTTAGAAAATCCAGCAACGGCATTGTTCATTTTCAAGGGGTTAAAATAATACAATTGCAAAGATACGCTATAGATTTTATTTTTATTTTGAAAATTACACAAGTACTTGCAAATTATTTATTCTGATACTTTTAAACAAAATACGATGATAACCGTACCAACTTGCTGATTATTCGACTCAAGCAGTTGAAAAATGCATTTAACAGAAAAAATGCCATTATTTGTAATTTTTTCACTAAAATTGACGGTTTTTATAATTATCCAATATCATGAGATCAAACCAACTTATACTGCTATTATTTTTAGTCAGTTTTTCTGTTTTAGGACAACAAAAAATAACTATTGATGAAATTTACACGGGTGCTTTTCGGACTAAGGGAATGGACGAATTGCAATCCATGAAAAACACCAATCAATACACTGTTTTAAATGCTGACAATGCTTCAAGATCACAGCAAATTGATTTGTATGACTTTGCAACATTAAAAAAAGTATCAACTCTACTTGACACAAAAAACCATTTAGAATTAAAAAGTATAGACAGTTATACTTTTAATGCAACAGAAAATATGATTTTGATTGCAAATGAAACCGAGCCTATTTTTAGACGTTCGTTTGTAGCAGATTACTTTTTGTACAACATGCAAACCAAACAACTTATAAAGTTATTGGATTATAAAATTCAAGAACCTTTATTTTCTCCTGACGGAAGCCAAATAGCATTTGTTAAAGACAATAATATGTTTGTTTACAGCATTCAGACAAAAAATGTAAAGCAAATCACCACTGATGGAAAGAAAAACGCAATTATCAACGGTGTGACTGATTGGGTTTATGAAGAAGAGTTTTCAATAGTTAGGGCATTTGATTGGAGCGCTGATGGCAGTAAACTGGCTTACATTAAATTTGACGAAAGCGACGTGCCTGAGTTTTCCATGAATGTTTATGGACAAGAATTGTATCCTGTAACCGATGTATTCAAATATCCAAAAGCAGGAGAAAAAAATGCCTTAGTTTCATTGCATTTGTACGATGCAAAAACAGAAAGTACTAAAGAAGTTAAATTAGGGAACTACAATGATTTTTATATCCCAAGATTAAAATGGACCAATGATGCGAATGTTCTAAGCGTTCAAGTTATCAATCGCCACCAAGACAATCTTGACTTGCTTTTTGTTGACGGTGCAACTGGCGTTGCAAAAGTAATTTTGAACGAAAAAGACAAAGCCTATGTTGACGTTACGGATAATTTGACTTTCTTGAAAGACAATAGCTTTATCTGGACAAGTGAAAAAGACGGCTTCAATCATATTTATTTGTATGATAAAACAGGAAAGTTAAAAAATCAAGTGACAAAAGGCAACTGGGAAGTGACCAATTATTATGGGCTTGACGAAAAAACAAAAACTGTTTTTTACCAGTCAGTAGAAAACGGTTCTATCAACCGTGACGTTTATAAAATAGGACTTGACGGAAAAAATAAAATAAAACTTTCTAGCGCAACAGGTACGAATGCTGCAACTTTTAGCCCTAATTTTCAATTTTATATCAATGTGTTTTCGAGTGCAACGGTTCCAACAAACTACACCTTAAACGATTCTAAAACTGGTAAATCTATTCAATCTATTGTGAACAATGATGTATTGACAGAAAAGTTAAAAGCTTATAACTTACCGACCAAAGAATTTTTTGTGCTTACAACAGAAAAAGGCAATGAATTGAATGCTTGGATAATGAAACCTAAAGATTTTGATGCTTCAAAAAAATATCCGGTTTTTATGTACCAATATTCTGGGCCAGGTTCGCAAGAAGTTGCTAATAATTGGTTAGATACTAATGATATGTGGTTCATGATGTTGTCACAACAAGGGTATATTGTGGCTTGTGTTGACGGTCGCGGAACTGGATTTAAAGGTGCTGATTTTAAAAAAATAACCCAAAAAGAATTAGGCAAATACGAAGTTGAAGACCAGATTGATGCAGCAAAAGTAATAGGGAATTATCCATTTGTAGACAAATCAAGAATAGGAATTTTTGGTTGGTCATATGGAGGATTTATGTCATCAAATTGTATATTAAAAGGAGCAGATGTTTTTAAAATGGCAATAGCCGTAGCTCCAGTAACAAGTTGGAGGTATTATGATAGCATTTATACTGAAAGATACATGCAAACCCCGCAAGAAAATGCAAGTGGTTATGATGAAAACTCACCTATCAATCATGTGAGTAAACTAAAAGGAAATTTTTTATTGATTCATGGTACGGCAGATGATAATGTACATGTTCAAAATTCAATGAAAATGATTGAAGCATTGGTTCAAGCCAACAAACAATTTGAATGGTTCATTTATCCTGATAAAAACCACGGTATTTACGGAGGTAAAACCAGAATTCAATTGTACACAAAAATGACCAATTTTATTAAAACCAATTTATAAACTCAAACTAACTTAACTAAAACAAAAAATGACAGAAACAGCAGTAAAAACAGGACATCCAAAAGGACTTTGGGTATTATTTGGAACTGAGATGTGGGAACGTTTCAATTTCTACGGAATGCGTGCTATCCTTACATTGTTCTTAGTGAATTCATTGTTAATGAAGGAAGAAGATGCCTCATTAATTTACGGAGGATTTTTAGGTCTTTGTTATTTGACACCTATGTTAGGCGGATTTGTTGCAGATCGTTTTTTTGGCAATAGGAATTGTATTTTATTAGGCGGATTAATGATGGCCATAGGACAATTATTATTGTTTTTTAGTGCAAGTATTTTTGGTACAAATATTAGTTTGGCAAACATGTTAATGTGGTCTGCACTAGGAATTATCATTTTTGGAAATGGTTTTTTTAAGCCTAATATTTCTTCAATGGTAGGGAGTTTGTACCCAAAGCAAGAAAAAAGCAAACTGGATACTGCTTTCACAATTTTTTACATGGGAATCAATTTAGGTGCCTTTTTAGGCCAATTGATTTGTCCGATTGTAGGGGATGTTAAAGATGCTGAAGGAATAAGAGATATCCACGCATTTAAATGGGGATTTCTTGCCGCTTCAATCGCAATGTTAATAGGTACAGCAGTTTTCTATTTCTTAAAAAATAAATATGTAGTTACTCCAGAAGGAAAACCTTTAGGAGGATTGCCTTCTAAAAATGATGCATCGGATTATGAAGAAGGGGAGGCTCAAAAGGCAGTTTTTTCTCAAACTTCATTAATAATTGCTGGTATTGCATTTTTAGGACTTGGAGCTTTAATACATTTTGTTTTTGGACAAAATTTAATTTATACTTTAATATATTCAAGCGGTTTAACCCTTGCCGGCCTTATAGTTTCTGACACATCATTGACTAAAGTAGAAAGAGACAGGATATTTGTGATTTACATAGTCGCATTTTTTGTAATCTTTTTTTGGGCTGCGTTTGAACAAGCAGGTTCTTCACTTACTTTTATTGCGGACAATCAAACCGACAGAAATTTCTTTGGGTATAACATGCCACCTTCAATGGTTCAGATTTTTAATGGTTTGTTCGTAGTTGCTTTTGCAGTGCCATTTAGTATGTTATGGGATTATTTAAGAAGTAAAGACAGAGAGCCTATTTCTCCAGTAAAACAAGCTGTAGGATTGGGTTTAATTGCGTTGAGTTATTTTATTATCGCTTACAATGTAAAGGATTTAGGAAACAACGGTTTACTTGCGATTAAATGGTTAATTCTATTGTATTTAATTCAAACTTGTGCAGAATTGTGTTTATCACCAATAGGATTATCACTCGTAGGGAAATTATCTCCAAAACGTTTTTCTTCATTATTATACGGAGTTTTCTTTTTGTCAAATGCAGCAGGATACGCATTAGCAGGAACACTAGGTTCTATACTACCAGCAACTGGAGATAAATTCAATAAAGCCACCGAACTCGGGATTGATTTACAAGGTGTTTTAGACAAAACCGTTACGCCTACAGCTGCTCAGTTAAAATTATTGGCAGACAATCAAATCAATGCTAGTTATAAAGTTTTTGCAGGATTTGAAATCCACAATTTATTCGAATTTTTTATGGTATTTGTTGTTTTAACAGGATTAGCAGCTTTAATATTATTAGCCCTTACACCAATTTTGAAAAAAATGATGCACGGCGTTCGTTAACGTTATTAAAAATAGTTTCAATATATTTCAGACCTACAAATTTTTTGTAGGTTTGTTTTTTAATAAATATTAGTTTTATGTGGAAATCACACCCAAAAGCATTGCCTTTTTTATTTTTATCTGAAATGTGGGAACGTTTTGGATATTACTTAATGATAGGCATTTTTACATTGTATCTTAAAGATGTTGAAGCAGGATTTGCCATGTCAGAGAAAGAAGCTTCCGATTTATATGGAACTTTTATTGCCTTGGTTTTTCTAACGCCTTTTATAGGAGGATTGGTAGCTGATAGGTATCTTGGATACAAGAAATCTATTGTCATTGGCGGATTAATGATGGCAGCCGGGTACCTGATGATTGGAATTCATAATTTAACGATGCTGTATATTGCCATGACTTTAGTGATTGTGGGGAACGGGTTCTTCAAGCCTAATATTTCTTCCCTTTTAGGGAATTTCTATAATGACGAAAAATATAAAGACAAGAAAGACGAAGGCTATAATATTTTCTATATGGGGATTAATGTTGGTGCTTTTATCTGTAATTTCTTTGGAGCTGCTTTAAAAATACTTTTCGGATGGCAGGAAGCATTTATGGCAGCAGGTGTAGGGATGTTTATTGGTGTAATTGTATTTCTTATGGGAAGTAAGCATTACGGTGATAAGACAGATAAAAAAGGAGTGCAGGAAGGCGATATGCCATTCTATAAAATTGTACTGTTTATACTTTTACCTTCTGTAATCTTTGGGGTTATTGGATGGTTTTTAAAAGGAGTAGCATCGGATGCGAATACAGATTGTGCTATTTTTGGTTCTGATAGTACCGATGCGTTTATTTTCGCTTGTATTCCAATAGTTTTCTTTTACGGAAGCCTATATTTTAAAGCCAAACCACAAGATAAGAGACCAATAGGTGCATTGTTGGCTATTTTTGGAGTAGTTATTTTATTTTGGGCAGTTTTTAAATTAAACGGTTCGGCACTGAATAACTGGGGAGATAAATACACTGACAGAGAATTAGTCGGGACATCTCAAAATATAGCTTCTAAATTGGTTTTAGCCGATACTTTAACCTATCAAAAGGATTCTGTTGCATTGTACGACGAAGCCTTCAGAATTCAAAAAAAGGAGGGAAAAGTAATTAAAGTAGTCGATTATCCTTTGTATTTTAGAAATGTGGCTAAAGAAAAGTTACCTAAAGAAGAAAATAAAATATTTACTTGGTCGCCTAATTTAAGCCAATCCATTAATCCAGGTTGGGTAATTATTTTAACACCGCTAATTGTCGCATTTTTTACTTTTTTACGCAACAGAAAAAAAGAACCTTCTACACCTACTAAAATTGCTTTTGGATTATTGATTTCTGCTTTATCTGTTTTAGTAATGGTTGCAGCGGTAAAAATGGGAGGAAATGGCGCAGAAAAAGTATCAGTTTGGTGGCTGGTTGCTAATTATGGAATTATAACAATAGGAGAATTATTTCTCAGCCCAATGGGATTATCAGTCGTTTCGAAACTGAGTCCTACAAATATTACTTCATTAATGATGGGCGGTTGGTTTTTGTCTACTTCAATCGGGAATAAATTAAGTGGTGTTTTAGCCAGTATGTGGGACACTTATGATGATAAAACTGATTTTTTCTGGATCAATTTTTCTTTATTGATGTTTGCAACGCTACTCATGTTTGCACTTTTAAAACAACTCAATAAAGTAATGAAAGAAAAAGGCATCAATTAATGGAAAATAATTTATCTATATCCGAAATTCAAAGTTTTAAAGGGAAATATCCAAAACAATTGTGGTATTTGTTCTTCAGCGAAATGTGGGAACGTTTTAGTTTCTATGGTATGCGAGGGATGTTGGTTATTTTTATGGTCAGTAAACTCGATATGAATGGTGAAGTTGCTAATCTTCAATATGGCGCCACACAAGCTTTTGTTTATGCATTTACATTTATCGGCGGACTGTTTGCGGATAAAATATTAGGATTAAGAAAATCGCTTTTTTGGGGAGGTTTACTAATGATTGTAGGTAGTTTGATTCTGGCCTTTGATCCCAAACAATTTTTCTTTTTTGGAATAAGCTTCACTATCATAGGAACTGGTTTTTTTAAGCCTAATATTTCTACAATGGTAGGTAGTTTGTACAGAGATGGTGACCCTAGAAGAGACGCTGGATTTTCTTTTTTTTATATGGGGATTAATCTTGGCGCATTAATAGGCGGCTATTTGTGTATTGCTGTTGCAAATGGTAATATGCTATCAAGTGTTGTTCCAGTGCATTTAAGGTGGAATGTAGCTTTTGGTTTTGCTGCAATTGTGATGGCTATAAGTTTACTAACGTTTACACAAACTCAAAAAAGATTAGGGCAGATAGGATTGTCACCATTATTGCATCTTGAAAAATCAAAAAAAAATACGTTGGAAATTGCAACTTACATCGGTTCATTGGTAGTCATCCCAGTAATTATGATGATGGTTTCAAATACAGCTTACACGGATATTTTTATGTACATCATTGGGCCTTGTTCTTTGTTGTACTTGTTTTATGAAATGAGGAATTTTTCTGCAAACGAAAATAAAAAATTAATAGCAGCCTTGGTTTTCATCTTTTTTTCTATCGTTTTTTGGGCTTTTTTTGAACAAAGTGGTGGTTCCTTGAGTTTATTTGCTGCAAGTAATTTAGACAATACGGTTGCAGGAATACAACTTGACCCTAATGGCGTTAACAATTCTGCGAATTCATTTTTTGTAATTGCTTTTGCGGCTATTGTAGGTTTAATTTGGCTCTTGATGAACAAATACAAAGCAGAACCCAATACAGTTGTTAAATTTGGTTTGGCATTTTTATTTTTATCTGGAGGATTTTATGTTTTTTATTATACCAGATTTTTTTCAGATGCAAATGGTTATACTTCATTAGATTTATTTACTTTTGGGTGGTTTGTGATTACCCTTGGAGAGTTGTGCTTGTCGCCAATAGGAATGTCTGCAATGACAAAATTATCGCCATTGAAAGTTCAGGCAGTTATGATGGGCATGTGGTTTTTAGCAAGTGCCTACGGGCAGTATTTTGCTGGAATTCTGGGTGCTAATATTGCAAAGGCTTCAGATAAAGCATCCAATATAGAACAACTTATCGTATATGCTAATGGTTACAAGCAATTAGCAATGTATGCTTTAATAGCAGGAATACTTTTAATTTTAATTTCCCCATTAGTGAAAAAACTAATGCAAGAGATAAAATAAAACAGTAGTATTTTGGCACAATATTTGAAAATTTAAAAACAAAAAAACTATGAAAAAATTAATTTTAGTGCTGATTATAATTGCTGGTACAGCGCAAGCACAAGAAATAAAATGGATGTCTATTGACGAAGCGCTTGCAGCTCAGAAAAAAAATCCAAAACCTATTTTTATGGATGTTTACACTGATTGGTGTGGGCCATGCAAGATGCTAGATGCCAAGACTTTTCATGATAAAGCTGTAGTAGATTTAATCTCAAAAGATTATTATGCTGTAAAATTTAATGCAGAAGGCAATTCTGAAGTGAATTATAAAGGAGTAAAATACACGAATCCTGCTTACGTTGCTGACAAAAAAGGAAGAAATGGAGTTCATAATTTCACAAACGTTTTAATGGTGCAAGGTTATCCTACAATGTATCTTTTTGACGATAAAGGAGAATTAAAAAATAACATTCTTGGTTATAGAACGCCAGAAGAGCTATTGCCAGAATTAAAAAAATAAATTTTAGGTTATGAAAAAATGGTTTTTATTATTTCTTTTTTATGTTAGCCTTTCATCTATGAACGCACAAGAGTTGGTGTGGGAAAATGATGTAAGCAAAGCAACGGATATTTCTATAAAAACAAAAAAACCATTATTGCTTTTTTTTACAGGTAGTGACTGGTGCGGTTGGTGTATGAGGTTGCAAAAAGAGGTTTTTTTAATGCCAGAATTTACAAAATGGGCGATCGAAAATGTAGTTTTGGTCGAACTGGATTTCCCACGTAGAAGGCAATTGAGTCCTCAGTTGATCCAACAAAATAAAAGTTTAGAAGCCATGTTTGGGATTCGTGGATATCCCACAGTTTGGATTGTCAATCCTTCAAAGAAAGATAACCAAATCAATTTTCAACAATTAGGAACGACAGGATACGTAGCAGGCGGTCCAGAAAAATGGTTAGAAGGTGCAAATAATATCCTTAAAAATAAAAATTAATATCAATTCAATTTATAATATCCCTTTTCGGCTGTGGCATGAAAAGGGATATTTTTTTTCTCACAACTCCTTTTCCAGAGTTGGACATAGGATTTGTAATTAGACCCATCAGCCACAATTATTTTAGGATTGTACTGTTTTAAGAGCCTTTCAAGATTTATCTTTGGCGATTGAGTCAAAATGATTATGTCTGGGTTCATTGCTTTTGGAAAAACACCTAAACTATCTATTAATAATATTTTATTTCCTTTATAAAACAATAGATTTTGTAGCTCTTCCTTTTTTACTTCTTTAATAAAATTAGCTACTATATAAGAATTAACTATTCTATTTCCTCTTAGTTTATTTAGTACACTGTCGTTTCCTTTTAAAGTGATTTTATCGCCATCTCGTATGGAAACAATAGTATTCCTTTTTGCATGAAATACAAGGAACTCTTGTTTTTGTTGGTTTTCATAATTTGTATAAACAAAAAGCAGTTGTAGCAAGAATACGCTTGCCAATCCTGCCAAAAGATTTTTGAATGTGGTTTTTTTGAACCAACTAACAAATGCAATTATCAAAAAGTATAACGCAATCGTGATTGATAAATTAAGCGGAATATCTTGAATAATAAATTGTTCAAAAGAAGCAATCCATTTTATGATTCCGTTTAAAATTTGGATGCTCATTTCTAAAATTTTTGCAGGAAACGCAAACACTAAATCAAATGCGGCAAAAATCATGACAAAAACACCAAGTGCCATAATAAATCCTAGTCCAGGAAGTACAATTAAATTGGTAATAAAAAACAATCCAGGAAATTGGTGGAAATAATAAATACTCAATGGCAGTGCGCCAATTTGAGCTGCAAAAGACACAGTCAATATGTCCCAGAAATATTTTAGTATTCTGTTATCGGTTTTCCAAAGATGTGAAAACAAGGGCTGTAGCCAAAGAATAAAAAACAATGAAACATAACTTAATTGAAAACCCACATCAAATAAAAAAGAAGGCGAAACGGATAAAATGAGTAACATTGAAATTATTAGTGTATGAAAAATATTATTTTCTCTCTTTAAATGCATTCCAGCAGCGATAAATGTAAACATGGTTACAGATCGCACTACAGATGGTGAAAGGCCTGCAATTATTGCAAATGCCCAAAGTGAAATAAACACTGTTATAAATCGTATGGAGTTACCAATTCTGTTTTTTGGGACTCTTGATAATAAAAGGTTGATGAATAATAACAAGAAACCAACATGTAATCCAGATACAGAAAGTACATGAACAGCTCCCGCAAATTGATAATCATGAAGTATTTCTGGAGCAATATCTTGTTGCTGTCCTAGAATTAGCGCAACAACTACATTGAGTTCCTCTTTATTAAAATTACTCTTTTCAAGATTATTGACAATCTTATTTCTCAATTGTGCTGCATAAAACCAAACATTTTTTTCAATAGAACTATTTATTTGAATGTCACCACCATCTGCAAACAATTGAGCAGCTATCGATTTATTTGCCAAGTATTTTCCGTAGTCAAATTGGTCCGGATTGTTAGGTAATTTGTGTTTATAAATCTTACCCGAAATTTTTAGTTTTGAGCCAATTTCAATATTTGATTTTAGACTGTCTTTTTCTACATTCAATAAAATCTTGCCTAAGCAGTTTTTTTGATCAATTTTTTTTACATCGGCAATGTATCGTTCGTTATAAATCGTGCTTTTTAACTTCTCTTTTAAAGTAATTTCAATAAGATGGGTTTGTTCAGGAACAGTACAATATTGTATAAAGTGGTTTTGCTTATAATAATCGGTATGCGCTATTTGAGTTCCAATCCCTGCCGATAAGGAAAGTATGTAAATACCAATTCCGAAGTTGATTTTTTGAGCAAAATTTCTTTGAGCAAAAAAATAAAGTAATATAGTGATAGATGTGGAAAGAAGTAATAATGAAAATGCGATTTTAGGATCTGGTTGTATAAAAAATGCAACTAGAATACCTAAGATAAAAAAGAGAGTAACCCTAGTTAATGGAAATTGAAGCACTTTCATAACACTAAAGTACTCAAATTTAACAAGATATTACATTAATTCGTTAAAACTTTGTTCACTTGAGCAAAAGCGCGTTTGTAATAATTCTCTTTTGTAGAAGAAACCATTACACCATTTGAAGAAGAGGAATGTATGAATTTGATCTCATCATTAATAACATCAACGACAACACCTACGTGGTTAATCACGCTACGGCCATTTGTTCTAAAAAAGATCAGATCTCCTTTTTGTGCATCTTTTTTTTCGCGTTTTTGACCAAATCTTGACATGTCATTTGATGATCTGGGTAATTTTAAATCAAAAATATTAAAAACAGCAGTCACCATTCCTGAGCAATCCATTCCAGAAGTGGTTGTACCACCGCCACGGTATCGCACACCTATAAATTGCATAGCGTTATTGATAAGTTGTGAAGCAAGGTAATTTTCTGTAGGAGTTAGAACTATGTCATCGTCTTCCTTTTCATTAATAATTTTTTTTAATGACTTAGGCGATATAGATTTTGAATTTTTTATTTCTTTATTCTTCATTTCAAATGAAGATTTCTCAACTACCTCGGTTTTTTTCTTCTCTAATGGTTTTTGATAAATACCTTTTTTTTCCGCTTCTTTTTTTGAAGTTACAATTTGTGAAATACAAAATGTATGTACCAATAATAAAATTGGGAGAATGAAAATATTTTTTTTGCTTGTAACCATATTTTATTTTTTATTTTTCTAGCAAAACCCTTTTGTGGTGCTATTATATTTATTAATAAAACCCAGTGAAAATTTATTAAACAGAATAATCTTTTGAGTTAAAAGGAGATAAAAAACTATTGTGATATGTTGTTTGAAACAAATTTAGTGAAAATTTAGTTTTAAAAATATAGTTTTGTTTTTAAAAAATTGTTAAGAATTATTTTTGCTCTAATTTTTTTTGATGTTTCTAGTAATTAGATTCCGTTTTAATGTATAAAATAAATTTCTCTAATGTATTGATTGTCTGGTTTTTTCAACAATTAGTTTTGCAGTTTTGTTGCTTGCGCCATTGCCACCGAGCATTTTTTCGAGTGTAACATAGTCTTCAATCAAATTTTGACGGTGACTGTAATCTAGTATTTTGTTAAGTTCAATTTTAATATTTTTAGTATTGCAATTTTCCTGAATTAATTCGGTCACGACTTCTGAATCCATGATTAAATTTACTAAAGAAATGTATTTTAACGTGATGATCCTTTTAGCAATTTGGTAAGAAACCCAACTCCCTTTGTAACAAACTACTTCTGGCACTTTGAATAAAGCAGTTTCTAAAGTTGCTGTTCCAGAAGTGACTAGCGCAGCATAAGAAACACTCAATAAATCGTAAGTTTTATTTGCAATAAAACGAACATTTTTATCTTTTAAAAACGTTTCATAAAAAGCGAATTCCTGACTTGGAGCACCCGCAATTACAAATTGGTAAGCGGTAAAATCATCAACAATACTTAACATAACCTCGAGCATTTTTGTAATTTCTTGTTTTCTGCTACCTGGAAGTAGGGCAATTATAGGTCTTTCGTCAAGATGATGTTCTTGTCTAAAAGAAATTGGATCAATTGACTTTCTTTCGTGAATAGCATCTATCAGCGGATGTCCCACAAAGGTTACTGGAAAATGGTGTTTTTTCTCGTAGAAATCTTTTTCAAAAGGCAATATTACATAAAGATGGTCAAAATCTCGTTTAATATCTTTTATGCGATTTTCTTTCCAAGCCCAAATTTGAGGTGAAATATAATAATGCGTAGGAATGCCTTTTTGTTTCGCCCATTTCGCAATACGCATATTAAAACCTGGGTAATCGATAAATATGATGGCGTCAGGTTTAAAATTGGTTATGTCGTTTTTGCAGAATTTAATATTTTGCAGAATTGTTTTTAAATTCAATACCACCTCCAGAAACCCCATAAATGCGAGTTCTTTGTAATGTTTTACAATAGTTCCACCAGTAGTTTGCATCAAATCACCACCCCAAAACCTAATATCAGCTGCATCGTCTTGCTTGTATAATGCTTTCATTAAATTAGCGCCATGTAAATCTCCAGAAGCTTCGCCAGCAATGATGTAATATTTCATTTTATAATTTTTTTAATAATTCTAAGCTGCAATTATCAGACAAATAAAGTAGCTAAGGTTAATATAATTGTGGCTAAAACGACGCCTCGCGCCATTAAATCTTTTTTAAACTTCAACAGTATAAAAAAGAGACCAAGATTTATCATTGCGCCTAGTGCTATAAGTTTGCCTAAATCACCATTGGAACGTATAATGATTAATCCGTAATGATAATTATAATCAGTAAAAACTTCAATAAATAAGTATGCGCCGAGTAATGCCATGGCTATACCAATGATAAATCCGTAGAGTAAATCTAATTTATTCATTTAGTTTCCAAGTGTTTAATTGTTGTATGGTATGGTGGGCAGTCAAATCAAACTGAACAGGAACAAGAGAAATATATCCGTTTTCAAGCGCCCATTCATCAGTATCTTCGCCTTTGTCTTGGTTTACAAATTCTCCTGTAAGCCAATAATAATCTTTGCCAAAAGGTGTTTTGCGTTTGTCAAACTTTTCTACCCATAAAGCATTGGCCTGTCTGCAAACTTTTATGCCTTTGATTTCCTTTTCTTTTAATTTAGGAAAATTCACATTTAGGACAACTCCTTTAGGCAATCCGTTTTCTAATACTTCAAGCACAATTTTTTTGATGAATTTTTTTGAGGACTCAAAATCAGCGTTCCAGCCATAGTCTAAAAGGGAAAAGCCTATTGCAGGAATACCTTCAATTCCAGCTTCAACGGCTGCACTCATTGTACCCGAATATATCACATTGATAGAAGAGTTTGAGCCATGATTGACACCAGAGACACACAAATCTGGTTTGCGGTGTATGATTTCATTAACCGCTAGTTTTACACAATCTACTGGTGTTCCGGAACAACTATACTCCTCCGGTGAAACACCATCGGCACTTACTTTGTTCAAATACAACATACTATTAATTGTAATTGCATGTCCCATAGCACTTTGTGGTTTGTCTGGTGCAACAACAATGACTTCTCCTATTTCTTGCATGACAGCAATTAAAGCACGAATTCCTGGAGCAGAAATTCCGTCGTCATTTGTGACTAAAATAAGTGGTTTTTTTTTCATTTTTCAGTTTTCAAATGGGATTATAAATTGGTTTATAAATACTTTTTATTCAAATTTCATGGTTAAATAAGCAATAATTTTTAAATTGGACAAATATTTTAAATCTATTGTGTTAATTACCAACTTAATATTATTTTAATTATTTATTTTTACAAACGAATAAATTAGAATGCTAAATTAATTAATTTTAATAAGAAGTTACTACATTAGTATCTTTAACAAAAAATTATACAACATCATACAATTGTGGTATAATTTTTAAGTAAATAAGGAAAAAAGATTCATGAATATCATCATCAACTTTATGAAAAGAAATTTTAAAATAATATTAGTAGTAGTTGCATTATCAGTAACACTTTTTGCTTTCAAAATCAATGCCGATAAGAAAGTAGATCCAGGCAAAGACAAATTACTGTTAGAACTTTTAGCATTTGTAATCAAGTCGTTTCATTATGAACCAAAAGCCATTGATGATAATTTTTCAAAAGGAATTTATAAGGATTATATACTTGCACTAGATCCTACAAAAAGATTTTTTTTACAATCAGATATTAATGATTTTTCTAAATATGAGACATTGATTGATGACCAAATTAAATCTCAGGATTTAGCTTTTTTTGATTTGACATACAACAGGTTGATGCAAAGAATGGAAGAAAGTAAAAAATACTACAAAGAAATACTAGTAAAACCATTCAACTATTTTATAGATGAAGATTTTGATGCAGATTACGAGAAACAACCTTATGCATTAAATGTTGATGAATTAAAAGACAAATGGAGAAAGCAGATAAAATTATCTACACTAGCCTCTTTAATTGAAAAATTGAAGATAGAAGAAGATAAAAAAACTGCACTTGAAAAAAAATCAGGTTTAGGGAAACCAAAAGCTTTTGTTCAGCTAGAAAAAGAAACGAGAGAAAGCTCAATGAAAACCTCGGATGATTATTTTAGTTTCATAGCAGATTTAGACAGAGAAGATTGGTTTTCAGTTTATATTAACACCATAGCAGAAAGTTTTGACCCTCATACTTCATATTTTGCGCCGGATGATAAAGAAAAATTTGATGTAAGTATGAGTGGTAAGTTTTTTGGTATTGGTGCGCGACTTCAAAAGAAAAATGATTATACCGAAATATCCGACTTAATCGCAGGTGGTCCAGCATGGAGAGGAAAGGAACTAGAGCCAGGCGACATTGTACTTAAAGTAGGCCAAGGAGTGAAAGACCCTGTTGATATTGTAGGAATGAAGCTTGATGAAGTTGTTAAAAAAATCAAAGGACCTAAAGATACTGAGGTAAGACTTACTATAAAAAAAGTAACCGATGGTTCTATAAAAGTTGTAAAAATTATTCGTGACGAAGTAGAAATTGAAGAAACTTATGCAAAATCAAGCATAGTAAACAAAGATGGTAGATTATATGGGATCATTTATTTACCAAAGTTTTATATAGACTTTGAAAACAAAGACAGTAGAGATGCGGCAAAAGATATTGCTCTAGAAATCGAAAGATTAAAAAAAGAAGGTGTAGAAGGTATTGCATTAGATTTAAGAGACAATGGTGGTGGCTCTTTGAGAACAGTTGTTGATATTGCAGGACTATTTATTGAAGAAGGACCTGTAGTACAAATAAAATCAGCAGGAAAAAAGAAAGAAGTTTTATCAGATAATGACACAAGAATTCAATGGGATGGTCCGCTTGTAATAATGATTAATAACTTTTCAGCTTCCGCATCAGAAATCCTTGCAGCAGCAATACAAGATTACAAACGAGGCGTAATTATTGGCAGCAAGCAATCCTTCGGTAAAGGAACAGTTCAAAATGTTATCGATTTGAACCAATTTATAAGAAATAATGGAGTAGGGGATTTGGGAGCTTTAAAGACAACTACACAAAAATTTTATAGAATTGATGGTGGTTCTACACAATTAAAAGGAGTAAGTAGTGATGTTGTTATGCCAGACAAATATTCTTTTATTGAAATTGGAGAACGCGATACCGAAAATGCAATGCCATGGGATAAAATAGATCAGGCACAGTACAGCATCAAGAATAAGCAAGATAATATTGATTTAGTTGTTGCAAATAGTAGAAAACGTCTTCTAGAAAATGCGCAATTCAAATTAATCAATGAAAATGCACAGTGGCTCAGTAAACGCAAAGATGAGAATATATATAGTTTGAATTTAAATAAATTTAAACAAGAACAAGAAACTATAGAGACCGAATCAAAAAAATATAAAGCTATTGCAGATTACAGTAATAATCTTATATTTAATTCCTTGCCTTACGAAACGGTGTTAATGGAAAAAGATTCGATTTTTAAAGAAAAAAGAGTCCGTTGGCATGAAAGTCTTTCTAAAGATGCCTACATTAACGAGGCTCTGAATGTTTTAAATGACTTACAGCCTAAAACTGTTGTAAAATCTAAATTGATAAGTAAATCTAAAAAGCCCAAACTTGTAGGTTCGCTTTAAGATATTTACAAAATCGCGAAAAATATTAAAGGGTTTTAGTAAAAATTATAATAAAAACTTACCCGAAGTATATTATTTTAGGTTTTCTCAGACGCTTAAATTAAATTGTAGTTATGATGAAGCAAATACGGTTCCAAAATAGAATTTTGCAGAATTATTAAAAACAAACACTTTCAATAATTTGTGAAGGAATTTGAAAATCTTTCTGAGAAAGGCAAACGTCATGAAATAAAAAAATTTAGCAATTAACACCCTAGATTCAAAATTTGAACTAGAAAAAAAAGATGATTCTTTTAAGTCATTAGCTGATATATTAAAAAGTATTGTGAATTATACTTCAAAGTCAGGAGACTTTTGGAGCGGAGTATTGATCCTCAGTCAGTTTTAAGTATATAAAAAAGGGTTTAACTTTAATTAAAAAGTTAAACCCTTATATTTTTAACTTATGCACTTTTTAGAATTGTGTCTTTTTATTGTTTAAAATTAAATTGTTAGTTTGTCAGTTTCAAGAATTTCTTTTCGTTTTCTTGAACTTCGTCTTCTAATTTTAAAATTTTTATTTGCTGGTTGCTAATTTTAATATTAGCTTTTTGAATTTCGATATCGCTGATTTTATCTCGGCGTTTATTTTTTTCTAACTGAGTAGTCAATTTTTCCAAACGTTTCTTTTCTTTAACCACTTTCTCTTTGCTTTTTAACAATGATTTCTGAGCCGAAGCAACCTTTTTTTGCTCTTTGTCAAAACGATTTTTTTCCTTTTCTAACTTTCGTTCTTGACTTTTTAATTCTCTAGTAGCTTTTTCGTTGTCTTTTCTTAATTTTTCAGCAGTTATTTTAGTAGCTTCCTTAGATTTCATAACCTCTAAGTCAGCTTTTTGCTTTTCTAGTTCAAATTTTTTCATCTCAAGCGAATCAACTGGTACTTGGGCTAGGATTATTTGAAAGTTTAATATTGCAAAGAATATTAATAATATACTTTTTTTCATTGCGTTTGGTTTTAAATTATCTATAATTAAATGACTTTTAAACAAACATACAACTTAGAAATTCTAAAAAACATTTTTTAAGTTTTTTATAGGAAACGTCAATGTAGGATTGCAATGGTAAATTACCATTCATTTACTTTATTGGCATCCATTTTCACAAAAATGAACAGCAATATAGTAAAGCCCCAAAGTCCGGAACCACCATAAGAGATAAAAGGTAATGGCACACCAATAGTAGGGAAAATGCCTAAAACCATGGCTGTATTTACAAAAAAGTGGATAAAAAGAATGGCGGCAACGCAGTAGCCATAAACACGACTGAATTTTGTTTTTTGTCTTTCGGTTAAATAAAGTATTCTAAAAATCAAACCCATAAAAAGCAAAATGACCACTAGTGCGCCTACAAAACCCCATTCTTCTCCTACTGTTGTAAATATATAGTCGCTATGTTGTTCTGGTACAAAACCACCTTTAGTTTGTGTGCCCTCTAGAAAACCCTTTCCTAACCAACCTCCAGAACCTATAGCAATTTCCGATTGATTAACATTATAACCTATGCCTTTCATATCAACTTCTCTCCCTAGTAAAATATTAAATCTGTCTCGGTGGTGTTGTTTAAAAATATTTTCGAATACATAATTTACCGATAAAACATATCCAGAAATTAACACCATAATTATGCTACTCAAAAATATATTTCGCTTGACTCTTCTGGTTCTAAAATAGATAATTGTAGTAATTACTAATGCTATTAATATGACATATTGTTGTTCTAATAATAAAGTCATTACAAATAGTATAATGGCAATCAAACCTACCCATAAATAACCAGAAGGAAGTCCTTCTCTATAAAGTACAAAGAAAAATACTGCATAAATTAATGCACTACCTGGATCATGAGGTACAATCAATATTACTGGTAGTAAAACAATTCCTAATACTTGTAGCTGTCGCTTGGGTTCTTTTAGATTGATTTGTACGTCACTTAAATATTTTGCTAATGCTAATGCTGTTGCTGCTTTTGCAAATTCAGAAGGTTGTAGACCAAAAGAACCAAATGAGTACCAGTTGGCTTGACCTTTGACAGTTTTTCCAAAAATAAATAATCCAGCAAGTGCTACAAGTGCAATACCAAAAATAATAGTAGAAAATTTCTCGTAAAATTTAGCATCTACCGATAAAATTATAAATATTAAAGGTATAGCTAATATTATAAAAACCAGTTGTTTACCAAAAAAATGGTTGGTATCAAATATAGATGTAGTAAACTCTGCTGGTAATGAGGAAGAATAAATATTCAACCAGCCTAATACCACTAGTATAATATAAATTGTTACGATAATCCAGTCAATGTTGCTTCCTACGCTTTGATTTTTCATTTAAATACTACTTGACTTATATTTTAGTTATTGTTCTAGTGGTGTCGATAACTGTTTTTTTAGGTCTCATTCGAATTACAGAATCCATACTTTTTTTAGTGTAGCGTTCATATTCACTTTTTAAACTTTTTTCTAATACTCTTTTTTCTAAATCGGTTCGAGTGATCTTACCTTTTAAGTATTTTTCTATCATTAAACTGGCTATCGGTCCAGCAATTGTAGCTCCATAACCTCCATTTTCTATCATAATTGCTATAGCAATTTTAGGATTATCTTTTGGTGCAAAAGCCACAAAAATTGAATGGTCTTTCAGCTGAATACGTTTGCCAGCCACTTTCGCAAAATTTTCGGCAGTTCCAGTTTTACCACAAATATCAATTCCATCAACTTTTAAATAGTAAGCAGTACCTTCATTATAAACCCCGAAAAGTCCTTCTATCATTGGCTTAAAATATTTTTTATCTATCGTTGTAGTATGTTTTTTTAAAAATTTTTTATCAATTTGTTTGTCTTTTATTTTTTTTACAATGTGTGGCGTATAATAATAGCCTTGATTTGCTACCGCAGAAATCATATTTGCTAATTGTATTGGTGTAGTAAGCACTTCTCCTTGTCCTATTGCGTTTGAAATTATGGCAGTACTTCTCCAGCCATCATTAGGATACATTTTTTTATAATATTTTGAGGATGGAATTAATCCTTTTTTTCCAGTAGGTAAATCATAGCCCATATATTGCCCTAATCCAAAACTTCTTGCATGTTCTCCCCAAATATCTACTGATGCTCCTGGGTTTGCATATTTGTTTATAGTTTTCATATAAACACTTGCAAAATAAGTATTACAAGATTGTGAGATCCCATTATAAAGTTGGCGAGGTCCATTATCATGACATTTCATAAATCTCCCTCTTGCGTAACTAAAACCGTGATGACAAACAAAAGTACTTTGTTCATCAATAGATTGCTCTTGAAGACCAATGAGTCCTGTCATTATTTTAAATGGTGATCCTGGAGGATATTCTGCAAGCAATCCTCTGTCGTATAATGGTTTAGAGATAGAATCATTATACAATCTAGTATAGTTTTTTGATCGTTGTCTTCCTACTAATATTGATGGATCATAAGATGGTGCAGTAACAAGTGCTAAAATTTCTCCAGTCTTGGGTTCAAGGACAACAATACCGCCTCTTTTATTGATCATTAATTGCTCTCCATATTCTTGAAGATCAATGTCTAATGAAAGCACAACGTCTTCTCCTTGTTTTGAAATGGTATCAAACTTACCTGATTTATAAGCGCCAATATCTTTATTGAACTTGTCTCGTTGTCTGTATTTGACTCCTTTTTTACCTCTGAGAATATTTTCATATTCTTGCTCAACACCTTGTTTGCCTATCAAGTCACCACTTTTGTAATAAGGATTGTCCTTTATTATTTTATCGTTTACTTGGGTTATAAAACCAAAAACATTGGCACCAACTTGAACTTGATAATCTCTAAGTGATCTTTTTACGATTTCAAAACCAGGGAATTTTCTTTGTTTTTCCTGAAAAGCAGCATACTCTTTTTTATTCAATTGGGATAAAAAAACTGAAGGCAATCTTGGACTGAAGACTATGGCTTTATTTATCAACAAATCAAAACTTGCTCTTGAAATTTTTAACAGTTTACAAAAAGCAATAGTATCTATGTTTTTTACATCTCTAGGCGTTACCATAATGTCGTATGATGGCTGATTGGCAACGAGCAATTTACCATTACGATCAAACATATAACCTCTTTCAGGATAATCATAAATGATTTTTATAGCATTGTTATCCGACTTTAGTTTCAAAGAGTCATCAACAATTTGCAAAAAGAAAAGCCTTACCAGGATCAGTACAACCGAAACGATAATCACAGAAGGAAACAAAACTTTTCTCATCTTTTATTGGGCTTAAAAATATAAATGATAATTATAGAAACAATAATGGTAAATGTTGCACTAAATAATATTTGCGACAAAATGTAAAAAAAGAAATCAAATCTAAATGTCTCTAAAAGAAACAATATGGTATGGTGCGTTATAACAGAAACCAGTATAAACGAGAATCGCTCAGGGGTTAATTTGTCATTGATTCTAACCGTTTGGTATTCATAACTAACTCCAAAAGAAAATTTAAAAAAAGCTGGTCTAAAGTAAGCCAAAGCCACTGAAGCTGCTGCATGAATTCCTCCCGAATTATAAAACATATCCATAAAAATACCAATCAAGAAACTCGCTAAAAGCAATCCAGATTTGTTTCCATTTACAGGATAGAGTAAAATAAAAAGCACGTAAGGAAAGGGGTTAATGTATCCAAAAAAATTGATGTTGCTAAATATTACAACTTGTGCAAAAAGCAGTAATATAAATCGGGCAATATTAGACAGCAAGGCACTATTCATCTTTTTTTGTTTGTGCTTCTAGTTTTATAAATTCTTGTGTGTTTTTTATTTTAATAATGTAAACATGTCCCAGATTTGTCATATCATTAAATAATCTGATATTCAATGTATAATAATTTGTTTCATTATCAGTATAAACATTTGCGATTGTGCCAATACCTATATTTTCAGGAAAAATATCAGACTGGCCACCTGTTACAATGGTGTCACCTTTTCGAACCGAAGCTAATCGTGGCACATCAATTAACTGTACAAAACCTGTATTTTTTGCATTCCATTTTAGTGTCCCAAAGTGATTGGACTTCTTAATTTTAGCGTTTATTTGCGATTTTATATTTAAAATACTCTGAATTGTTGCATAGTTTTTTGACGTATTTTCTACAATGCCTATGATTCCTCTATCGTTAACAACGCCCATATCTGTCTTAAGTCCTTTTT
Organism: Bacteroidota bacterium; assembly: GCA_031413015.1. Classification (GTDB taxonomy): domain Bacteria; phylum Bacteroidota; class Bacteroidia; order Flavobacteriales; family Flavobacteriaceae; genus Flavobacterium. The sequence goes on from JANOEE010000015.1 coordinate 616,952, forward strand.
TCTCGCCAGCATCGATTGTGATGTAGTTTAGAGGTACGTTGTATGAATTGCGAATCACTTTTGCCAAAACAACATTCACTTTATCAACTCCTTTTATACTGTCAAGCTCAGGAATTTTTGTACTGTCTTTGATGTTGAATAAAAGCTTTTTTAGTCTTGCATTTTCTATTGCGAGCTCTTCATTTCTGCTTTGTAAATGAAAATATTCATTTATAACATTGATCTTTTCGTAGGCGTTACCAGATATAAAATTAGCAGAACTAATTACTTTGCTTTTATGGTACGAATGGGATTGAATAGTAAGGAATAATGAAATACCCAAAAGCAGCAAAAACAGCAACTTATGGCTGTTTTTAAATATAAAATTAAATATTTGCTGCATCTTTGTTAAATGTTCAATTTCTAGTTTTGTGAATTAGAATTCAACAAAATGAATTCTAAAAATAAAAATATAGATGTGATTATTTGATTAAAATACTTCTGTATTTCACAAGGTTTTTTAATGCCATACCAGTACCGCGAACAACTGCTCTTAATGGATCTTCTGCAATATAAACTGGCAAGTCCGTTTTTTGAGAAATACGTTTGTCAAGACCTCTTAACATTGAACCGCCACCTGCAAGATAAATTCCTGTGTTGTAAATATCTGCTGCTAATTCTGGTGGCGTTTGCGATAAAGTTTCCATTACTGCATCCTCAATTCTTTGTATGGATTTGTCAAGTGCTTTTGCAATTTCTCTGAAAGATACAGCTACTTGCTTAGGTTTACCTGTAAGTAAATCACGTCCTTGAACAGACATGTCTTCTGGTGGTGTTTCAAGATCTTCTAAAGCTGCACCAATTTCGATTTTTATTTTTTCGGCGGTAGTTTCTCCCACAAATAAATTGTGTTGTGTACGCATGTAGTAAACAATGTCATTAGTAAAAACGTCACCTGCAATTTTAACAGACTTGTCACAAACAATTCCGCCCAGTGCAATAACTGCAATTTCAGTAGTTCCGCCACCTATATCTACAATCATATTGCCTTTAGGTTGCATGATATCTACACCAATACCTATTGCCGCAGCCATAGGTTCATGAATCAAATAGACTTCTTTTCCGTTTACTCGTTCACAAGATTCTTTTACAGCACGCATTTCAACCTCTGTAATCCCCGAAGGAATACATACTACCATTCTTAGTGCAGGTGTAAAAAGTCTTTTTTGTAAAGCAGGAATGCTCTTGATAAGCATTTTTATCATTTGTTCTGAAGCGTCAAAATCTGCAATTACCCCGTCTTTTAAAGGTCTTATGGTTTTTATATTTTCATGAGTTTTACCTTGCATCATGTTGGCTTCTTTGCCCACAGCAATGATTTTTCCAGAAATTCTGTCACGTGCTACTATCGAAGGGCTATCAATAACGACTTTGTCGTTGTGTATGATTAGAGTGTTTGCGGTACCAAGGTCAATTGCTATATCCTCAGTCATGAAATCAAAAAATCCCATAATTCTTTTAAGGGTTTAATATTTATAAATTTTTAACGTTCAAAGTTAAACAAATTAATGTTTAAAATGACGTGTTCCCGTAAATACCATTGCAACTTTATTTTCATTGCAATAATTAATACTTAATTCGTCTTTTATGGATCCACCAGGTTGAATAACAGCCGTAATTCCTGCTTCATGAGCAATTGCTACACAGTCAGGAAACGGAAAAAAAGCATCACTAGCCATGGCTGCGCCTTTGAGATCAAAATTAAAATTTTTAGCTTTTTCGATGGCTTGTTTTAAAGCGTCAACTCTTGAGGTTTGTCCAGTTCCAGAAGCAATTAATGTATTGTTTTTAGCAAATACAATAGTGTTTGATTTTGTGTTTTTACAAATCTTTGATGCAAACAGTAAATCTTCTATTTCTTGTTCAGAAGGTGTATTTATTGTAACGGTCTTTAGTATTTGTTTATTGTCTGTAACATTGTTTTTGTCTTGGACTAAAATTCCGTTAAGGCAAGTTCTAACTTGTTTTTGAGGCAAATTAACTTCGTTTTGTACTAAAATAATTCGATTTTTCTTTTCGGATAAAATTATAATTGCTTCTGAGTCATAATTAGGAGCAATAACAACTTCACAAAACAACTGATTAATTTCATTTGCAGTAGCCACATCAATTGTTGCATTTGAAATCAATACTCCACCAAAAGCTGATGTTGGGTCACAATTTAACGCAGCTAGATAAGCATCTTTTATGGATGTTCTTGTGGCTAATCCGCAAGCATTGTTGTGTTTCAATATCGCAAATGTAGGCCCGTCATTTTTGAATTCGGAAATCAAATTAACGGCAGCGTCAACATCTAGCAAATTATTATAGGACAATTCTTTGCCATGTAATTTTTTGAACATGGCATCAAAATCGCCAAAGAAAAAGCCTTTTTGATGTGGGTTTTCACCATATCGCAACACTTGTCCGTCAGCAATACTTTGTTTGTAAATGGTTTGGTCAGTGTTAAAATAATTAAAAATCGCAGTATCATAATGCGATGAAACATGAAAAGCGTTTGTAGCTAATAATTTTCTGTTTTCAAGCGTTGTAGTTCCGTTTTGTGATGTAATAAAATCGAGTAACAAAGCATATTCGTTAACAGATGCAACAATCGCTGTGTCTTTGAAGTTTTTTGCTGCAGCACGAATTAATGAAATTCCGCCAATATCTATTTTTTCGATAATATCAGCTTCGCTAGCGCCAGAAGCAACTGTTTTTTCAAAAGGATACAAATCAACAATAACCAAGTCGATTTGCGGAATATCAAATTCTTGCATTTGTTGCACATCACTTTCATTGTCTTGTCGGTTGAGGATGCCTCCAAAGATTTTTGGGTGCAAAGTTTTAACCCTTCCGCCTAAAATAGATGGGTAAGAAGTGACATCTTCGACAGCAATTACACGAATTCCTAGATTTTTAATAAAATCTTCGGTTCCTCCTGTTGAATATAGTGTAACATTTTGACTGTTTAGTTGTCTTACTATCGGTTCTAATCCTTCTTTTGAAAAAACAGAAATTAATGCCGATTGAATTTTTTTTGTGGTGCTCATTGTGTAGTTAGATTTAATGGTGCAAAAGTAATTTTTTTAATCAGATAAAATATCAATTCCTGGCTTAGATAATTAGAAAAATTTGCACTTAAAATAAAAGTTCAAAACAAAAATAGTGATTAGGTTATTGAGAAAAAAATACAGAATTTTACATTAATACAAATTAAAAAATATGGTAGTTTATTTGCGGTTATTAAAAGAGAGTTTTGGTTTTGCAATGAATGCTTTGCGAAACAATAAACTGCGCACCCTCTTGTCACTGTTAGGTGTAACTATTGGTATTTTTTCAATTATAGCGGTATTAACTGCTGTAGATTCTCTTGACAGAAAGATCAAAAGTGATCTTAGTAGTTTGGATAAAAACACGATTTATTTGTTCAACGGAAGTTTTGGCCCGACCGACGTACCACAATGGAAACGAGAACAATTTCCCCAAGTGAAGTATGATGAATATATTTATTTAAAAGATGCGGTTACAAATACGGAGCAAATGAGTTTTCAGATATTTACGCGACCTGAATCTATAAAATATGATTCAAAAACGGTAAGTGATGTAAGTATCAATCCCGTTTCTCATGAATTTATAGATATTCAAGGTTTAGAATTTGATAAAGGAAGGTTTTACAACGAATCAGAATCAAATTCGGGTACGGCTACCATTGTATTAGGAAACGAAATAGCCAATTCTCTTTTTGAAAACCTTGATCCAATAGGTAAAAATGTGCGTTTGTATGGCCAGCGTTTTACTGTGATAGGGGTTTTAAAGAAAAAGGGAGCAGGCTTGTTTGGTGATAGTGATGATACTTCGGCCTACATTCCTGCAAATTTTGTACGACAATTGTACGGAGATAACAATCCGGGTTTAACAAATGCAATTGTCATTAAGCCAGCTGCTGGTGAAGATATGGATGCTTACAAAGGTGAAATTACCCAAAAATTAAGAAACATTAGAGGATTAAAAGCAGGTGAAATTGATAACTTTTTCATCAATGTATTTTCTGGTTTTACAGATTTACTAGACGGAATAATTGATCAAATGAATATGATAGGCTGGATTATTGCAGGTTTTTCACTTCTTGTAGGTGGTTTTGGAATTGCAAATATCATGTTTGTTTCTGTAAAAGAAAGAACCAATTTAATAGGCATTCAGAAATCTTTAGGAGCTAAAAATAAATTTATTTTGTTTCAATTTTTATTTGAAGCCGTGATTTTATGTGTAATAGGAGGAACGATAGGATTGATTTTCGTTTGGTTTATTTCGTTAATTCTGACAAATGTTTTGGACTTTGAATTTATACTAGGTTATAAAAATGTGTTTTTAGGCACAGGTTTAGCAGCAATAATTGGGTTAATATCTGGAATTCTCCCAGCTATTTCTGCATCAAAATTAGATCCTGTTGAAGCGATAAGAAGCGGTATGTAGAGTTTAATTTCTTAGTTTAATTCTATTTTTATCCCATTTTATTTCATTAGAGTAATAAAATTGATTTGTTATTTTGTAATGAAGTACAATATCTTCTTCTTGTGTTGTTCTTCTTATAATGTATGTTGGAACTTTTAAATCATTTAAAAAATTTAAAATTTTACGATTTTTAATTGTATCAATTTGCGATGCAATAATTAAAATTTTGCGATTTTTCTCTTTTGTCATTACATTTTCATAAACAATTTTTCCAATAGATTCTTTTGGTATTTTAATTAAATCTTTTGGTTGCAAATTTAAGAATTCTGGTAAAGTATCGTTTTCCATTCCTGTTCCACAACCTACTGCTATACGATTTCTTTGGTAAAAATAAAGATTATTGTTTTTGTCAATAATTAAATTACTTTCATAATAAAATGCTTTCAATGGTGGTACTGTTTTAATATTGTTTTCATTTAAAGAATCTAAATATAATTTAAGTTTTTTGTCTTCATAGGAAATGATGTAAGGTCGTACACTTTTGTTATTTCCTTGACTAATTTTATTTTTGTTATTATTACAGCTAATAATTAAACAAAAAATTAATAAATAAACTAAATTTTTCATATTCATGATTTTAAATAAAGATAAAAAAAACACAAAGCATAACTTTGTGTTTTTTAGTATTGTGTGAAATTTTATTTATCTAATTTCTTGATTCAAAATCAAATCTATATACAAGTTGATTTTGTCTTTTAACTCTTTCCTTGGCGTTATAAAATCTAAGAAACCGTGTTCTAACAAGAATTCTGCGGTTTGAAAACCTTCTGGTAAATCTTTTCCAGTGGTGTCTCTCACGACTCTTGGTCCAGCAAAACCTATTAAAGCGCCTGGTTCAGAGATATTCACATCACCAAGCATGGCATAAGAAGCTGTAGTTCCTCCAGTTGTAGGATCTGTACACAAAGAAATATATGGAATTTTAGCTTCGGCCAATTGCGCTAATTTTGCTGAAGTTTTAGCCAATTGCATTAATGAATATGCCGCTTCCATCATGCGTGCACCACCTGATTTTGATATCATCACAAACGGAATATTACTTTTGATAGCATGATCAATTCCTCTTGCAATTTTTTCGCCCACAACTGCACCCATAGAACCACCTATAAAAGCAAAATCCATACAGCAAACTACTAAATCTTTGCCTTTTGATTTACCTACTCCAGTACGAACGGCATCTTTTAATTGTGTTTTTTCCATTGCATCCTTTAAACGCTCTGCATATTTTTTTGTATCAACAAACTGCAATGGGTCTTTAGAAGTCATTTTTGCATCCAGTTCAGTAAACTCATTGTTGTCAAAAAGTATTTCAAAATAAGCCGCACTTCCTATTCTTACATGAAAACCATCTTCAGGGCTTACCCATAAATTTCTGGCCAACTCATCTGCATCGATTATTTTTCCTGTGGGCGATTTGTACCACAAACCTTTTGGCACATCTTTTTTATCTTCTGTAGCAGTAGTAATTCCCTTTTCTGTTCTTTTAAACCAAGCCATGTCCTTAATTATTTAAAATAGTTTAAAGTGTGTTTACGTTATTTAAATCTGCAAAAGCCTGTTCTAATCTTGTATTGAATGTAACTTCTCCTTCGCGAACCCATTTTCTTGGGTCATAATATTTTTTGTTGGGTGCTTCTGTTCCTTCTGGATTGCCAATTTGGGTTTTTAAATAATCAATATTTTTCACCATATAATCACGAATACCTTCGGTAAAAGCAAATTGCAAATCGGTATCAATATTCATTTTTACCACACCATAACTAATGCCTTCTCTAATTTCTTCAACCGTAGAGCCAGAACCACCATGAAACACAAAATCTACAGGATTGTGTCCTGTATTGAATTTATTCTGAACATAATCTTGTGAATTTTTTAAAATTTTTGGCGTAAGCTTTACATTACCTGGTTTGTAAACTCCGTGAACATTACCAAAGGCAGCTGCGATTGTAAAGCGCGGACTAATTTTTAGTAACTCTTCATAGGCATAAGCTACTTCTTCCGGTTGTGTGTAAAGTTTAGAGCTGTCAACATCTGAGTTGTCAACGCCATCTTCTTCACCACCAGTAATGCCCAATTCAATTTCAAGGGTCATTCCTATTTTACTCATTCTGGCCAAATAGGTTTTGCAAATTTCAATATTTTCCTCGATAGGCTCTTCAGACAAATCAATCATGTGTGAAGAATACAATGGTTTTCCTGTTTCGGCAAAATGTTTTTCGGATGCATCCAAAAGTCCATCAATCCATGGCAATAATTTTTTTGCACAATGATCCGTATGAAGAATTACGGTTGCACCATAAGCAGTTGCCAATTCATGAATGTGCTTTGCGCCTGCAATACCTCCAGCAATAGCGGCTTTCTCATTTACATTAGAAAGTCCTTTTCCAGCATTGAACTGTGCCCCACCATTAGAAAATTGAATAATAACTGGGGCATTAAGTTTAGCAGCAGTTTCAAGTACACCATTAATAGTGTTAGAACCAGTAACATTTACTGCAGGAAGTGCAAAACCTTTTTCTTTTGCATATCTAAAGATTTCCTGAACTTCATCACCAGTTGCCACGCCAGGTTTTATATTGTGAGCCATTGTATTTATGTTTAGGTTAAGTGTACAAAAATAATAATTATAGTATTAGAAAGGGTAGTTTATACCAATATTTAAAACAGCATTGCCAAAATTATAATCTCTAAACCATCTTTTAGTCATTTCATCTGACGGAATATAGGTCTTAAAAGCTGTATCTACTCTGATGACAAAAAAGTTCAAGTCATACCTTAATCCAAATCCTGACCCTACAGCAATATTTTTTAAAGAGCGAAAACCATCAAAAACCGAAGCTTCGTCTTCTACTTCGTCTAGCACGTTCCAAATATTTCCGGCATCTACAAACAAAGCACCTTTGAGACTGTTTAAAATTTTAAATCGGAACTCGGCGCTAGTGGTAATTTTTAAATTGGCTTCATTAAAATCATTTATCGCACCACTGCTTCCTGGTCCTAAACTGTAGGGTTGCCAAGCCCTAATGTCATTAGTTCCTCCGGCAAAATAACTTCGCGAAAAAGGTACTGTTGTGGAGTTACCGTAAGGAATTGCCACACCTATAAAGCCACGCATGGCAAATACTTTTTCTCTCGAAAGATCAAAATGTTTTATATACTCAAACTCTGTCTTTATGTATTGTGAATATTCCAGTTCAAAAATGGTTTTTTTAGTATTTTGGGTTTCTAATGATTTTGAAGCATTCGCAAATAGTGACAATAAATTTCCCGCTGACTCAATTTTTGTTTTAAAAATAGAAAATGTATTGTCTAGCAAACCAGCCCTTGTTGTTTTAGAAAAAGTAAAATTAGAAGCACCTATTAAATTGTTTTCTGTAAGTCTTTTTCTTCTTTCCTCGATGCTTCTAATGGCCTTAAAGGCATCGTCATTAGGTCTTAAAGCTGTTCTTTCAGCAAGCACATCGTTAGTGAAACCTTTTGTGCCTATTTCGTCCTTAATTATTAAATTCCTATCGATGAGGTTATCAAAATAAGAAAGGTCGTTATTATAGATTTTACCAAAGTTGTTCAAAACATTGTATGAAGAACGGTAAATATTATAATAATTGGCCACATTAATGTTATTGACATATTGAATATTAAAAAGGTCAAAACGTGCATTGTTATTTCTCTTGGGCGTCCAGATATAAGACATAGCTCCTGTAAAATTTTCTTTGTCGAGACCAATATTTTGTTGTTTTGCAAAACCTAAACTTAAAACCGTTGACGGGATCATTCTTTTTGGAATAATTTTTTCGGTACCAAAGGGCAATAAAATCCTTGGAAAATTGAGTCTTGTATCAATACCATATTCTGAAATATTGAAGAATAAATCTCTAGGATTAGCTAAATCTTTAGAAGAACCAATATTTCCTCTCGCTGAAATTTCTAAAACTTCGGCTCCTCTAAAAACGTTTCTTATTGACAATGTGGAGCTCAGCGCAATACCAAAGTCTTGAATGTTAGAATGTGTCAAGTCTAATGAGACCCCAAAACTAAACTTTTTTCTTGGTGTTAAAACAATATTAGCTACTAGTGAGTTATCAGAACTATCATTTCCATCAATTTTATACGTTATTGAAGGGGAATTGAACACCTTTAGATTGCTCAAATACCGATTGGTTAAACTGGTTCTTAAATCAGAATACATGCTTCCTGGACCTATGAAAACGGCATCAGTAATGGCTCTTGGTTTATAACGCAGTTTCTTGTAACTGTATAAATTAAAGTCTTTATAGTTTGCAGAGTCTTTTATGGAGTTATCTACTTTGCTTTTAGGCATATCTGTATAAATATTAACTTCGCTCACCTTGTAAAGTTTAAAAGGCACAGTGGCAGTAGAATCGTTTTCGCGAATAGACCTGTTATTGATAATTAGTTTTATGTTAGATTTATTTTTTGTATCTACAGTATCAATATCAAAAACAATATTGCTTTGCTGAAAATAATAGGCGCCATTGTTTCTAAAATTTGTTGTAATTCGGTTTCTTTCATTATCAAGTACTTCACTTTTATAATTTTCACCTTTTTTTATCAATGATGAATTTTGAGTAGTGCTATACAATGAATCCAAGGCAGGAGTAAGGATTTTAGTGCTCAAAGAATCAATTATAGAGGCTGTTCCTGATGCAATATTGTATTTTATTTTTGCTTTCTTTTTGCTAATAGTATCAATCGTGTAACTGACCTTTGCATTAAAATAACCGTTGTTAAAAAAATATGATTTTATTCTGCCAAGAGATTTTTCTGTTCGGCTTTGATCAATTATTACTGGAGGTTCCCCCGTTTTTTTTAAAAACTTATGGATTCCGGAGTAAAAGAAAGATTCTCCTTTTCTTTTTACTTGTTTGGATGATAAAAGTTGGGATTGTCGTTTGTATTTTTTTGAATTATTAATCAAATCGGCTTTGTAAATTGAGTCAGGATTTTGTTTTGCGATGTTGTATAAATACAATCTAAAAGGAATTTTTAAAATTTTGCTGTTAGGTTTTTGGTATAACAAACCAGGTAGAATATCGCCTTTTGCCGATTCTCCGTCAACAGTAATTTCATTTTTGGTTAAAAGCAGTTTGCCAGTTGGGACTCTTTTGACCGAATTACATGCGGTATATATAATTCCTATTAGAATAAATAGTGATATTTTTGTAACAATTTTTTTCAAAGGATGTGAAATATTTAATTCAAAAGTACATTATTTCTATGGTTACTAAAAACCAAATAAAACTTATAACGGGTTTACACCAAAAAAAGTTCCGTCAAGCACAACAATTATTTATTGCCGAAGGCGTAAAAGTTATTGATGAATTGATAAATTCTGATTTTGAATTGGTACATCTTTACCAAACAGAAGTTTTGTTTACGGCTGTTTCATTAGATAAATCGACCTTAATTGCAGATAGCGATTTAAAAAGAATAAGCGCATTAACGGTGCCTAATAATTGTTTGGCAGTTTTTAAAATCCCTAACGCTATACCAGTGGTTGAAAAAGGATTGATTGTAGCTCTGGATGATATTAGAGATCCAGGCAATTTAGGAACGGTTTTAAGATTGTGTGATTGGTTCGGGATAGAACAGGTTGTTTGTTCGGAGCAAACCGTTGATATTTATAACCCAAAAGTTGTGCAGGCCACAATGGGGTCTTTAACTAGGGTCAATGTAAATTATTTGGATTTGAATGTTTTCCTTAAGCAAACCGGGTTGCCTGTTTTTGGTACTTTTATGGATGGCGATACTATTTATAAAACTACTTTACAAAAAGAAGGTATTATCGTGATGGGCAATGAAGCCAATGGTATTTCTCCAGCAATTGAAAAACTTGTAACGCAAAGGTTAACTATACCAAGATTTGGCGCATTACAAAAAACCGAAAGCTTGAATGTGGCTACAGCAACTGCTATTATTTTGAGCGAATTTAAAAGATCGTAAATTAATGAAAAGTAAAATTCACAAAAACACCACGGGTTTGCATGGATTGAATGTTGCTAGTCCAGGGACTGTTAGGATCTTTGTCTCTGATTAATTCGTCGTTGTAACTAAAAATGCCTCTTATTGAAGGAGAGAATTTAAAATATTCAAAATACAAATCTGTTCCGATTCCTATTTCATAAAAATTGGTCCATTTTTTCATTCTAAAAACATTGTTAGCATTATCATCTAATGATTTCTCGTTACTCGATAAATTCAATGCAGTACCTACACCACCTAAGAGATATGGTCTGATGTTTCCCGTTCTTTTAGCAGAAAATTTTAATAAAAGCGGAAAGTGAATGTAAGTAGATTTTACTTCGCGAATGGCATCAAATTCATTAGAAAACCCTGGAAATGATAAGTTGCGCTGGTTAAAAGCCAGTCCTGGCTCAAACCGTAAGTTAAATGATTCGTTAAGTCTTAAATTTCCTACCAGACCCACATTAAAACCCACTGCACTTTTAACCAAAACATCTGGAGCAATATTTTTATATTGAAATTTAAAATCATAAGAATTAAAACCTAAATAATAACCCCAATGCACCTTTTGTTTGTCAAAATTTTCCTGATTAATTATAGGGTTTTTGCTAAACATACTTTTTGATTGTGCAGCACAATTGAGCGTTATTATTGTTACAATAAAAAGAATAAATGGTTTCATATTATTTCTTAGAAGCTGAATAAATTGTTGCCACACCAAAGGTTTGTGGTAAAGCTTTCACATCTATAAACCCAGTTTTTCTCAAAATATTGTTCAATACTTCGCCATAAGGAAAAACAGAAGCCGATTCTGATAAATATTGGTAAGCCGAATTGTCTTTTGAGAACAATTTACCAATTAGCGGCAAGATGTTTCTTGAATAAAAAGTATAACCTTGTTTGTATGGTGTTTTTTCCGGAATAGAAGTTTCTAGAATCACAAAAATGCCATTGGGTTTTAAAACCCGAAGGATTTCTGAAAGTCCTTTTTCTAAATTTTCAAAATTTCTAACCCCAAATGCCACAGTTATAGCATCGAATGTATTGTCTTGGTATGGCATGTTTTCAGAGTCGGCCATTACCATTTCAATTTTATCAGACAGATTTTTTTTGGCAATTTTAGTTCTCCCTACATCAAGCATTCCAGCAGAAATATCCAGACCTATGATTTTTTCGGCACTTGTTTCTGCCATTAAAATCGCTAAATCGCCTGTTCCAGTAGCAATATCAAGAATGATTTTTGGATTGGTATCCGAAACCATTTTGAGCACTTTTTTGCGCCATTTGATATCAATACCAAAAGAAATCACCCTGTTCAAACCATCGTAATTACCTGATATGGTGTCAAACATTTGTGCAACTTGCTCTTTTTTGCCCAGTTCAGAATCTTTGTATGGCGTAACGTTTTTTGACATTTTCTAAAATTTGTACAAATGTAATTTAGATTTTTGGATAATTGAATTTTTAACCAAACCGTTTGTGTTATTTTCTAACAAATGTTTGGTAGGTAAAATCAAATGCATGTTTTTCATCCTTTGGATGGTATTCTTCATTAATAATTTGCCATTCGTTATCATTAATTTCAGGAAAAAAAGCATCGGCTTCAAAATGGGCATGTACTTTTGTAATTTCAATTTTATCAGCAATAGGTATTGCCAAGCTGTAAATTTGTCCGCCGCCTATAATAAAAACATCCTCATTTTGTGGCGTCTTATCTAATGCTTCTTGAAGATTATTTACCACAAAACAATTTTCGGCGGTGGCACTTAATTTATAGTCTTTTTGTGTAGTGATTATAATATGGGTTCTGTTAGGCAAAGGTTTAGGGAAACTTTCAAACGTTTTGCGACCCATAATAATATAATGGCAGGATGTAAGCTGTTTGAATCTTTTAAAATCATCTGGCAAGTGCCAAATCAAATCGTTGTTTTTCCCTAATGCATTGTTTTCGGCGACTGCCGCTATCATTACTATCATTGGTATTATTTTCTTTTTGCTGTTATAATTTAAATTATAAAAAACCAAAAGTAAGCAACTTGACACAATTAAAATAGGAGGTGCTATTTCTTTTTTTTTGCAGTTATTTTGATTCATTCAATGTTTTCGGTTCATACTTATTTTTTAAGCTGATCTCTAACTACAAGTAGTTTGTGATTTATAACTAAATTTATAGATATAAAATTAACTTCAAATTAAGCCAAATGCCCAAATTGCTTGTAGCGTGTGTTACCAGAAGTAGATATTTCACTGCAATAAGTTTTAAAATTTTTAAGTTGCAAATTTCAAGTCAATACCAATTTTAGTCCAAAAATCAATTTTTGTTTTTAATTCTAATGATTGAGATTCATAAACATTTTCAAATTCTTTGTATTTGTTTTTTAAATTTGAAAGTAATATTGTTTCATAAATTATTGTACAACTTAACGTGTGATAAACACTTTCATTCAATTTTATTGGATTTAGATATAGTTCTTTCAATTGTATTGCTTCAATTAGTTCGGAATGTGCGTAGTTAGAATAAAATTCCCAATTAGAAAAATGAAAGCTTTTTTCCAATCCACTTTCTGTCATAATTTCTTTCCAATTAATTTCTTTGGGACGACCAGATTTAATAATATCTTTTCTCTTATAATCTTTTAAGGATAAGAAGTATGTGTTTTGTTTAATACCATTTTCCAAGTCTTCAATAGTCGTTTTTTCAGAAGCTTTTTTATCAATATTTTCTGGGAGTATTGCTATATAATTTTGTCTTGATTTTAATCCGCCCCATTCGTATAAAAAATATCGAAAAATACCTTGAGATTCATTCTCATTATTTAGATACAAATAGCTTATCAATAAAAATGTTTCAATAGTAGCTCTTGAAAGCAAATAAAGAGCAGATATATTATAAGTTTTATGTTCAATATTGTGGTCAAGTTTGGTAAAACTGACACCTTCAAATTCTTTTATTATAGAAGAATTAATTAAAGAGAATTTTAAGAGATGAGTTGATAAATAAGGTTGCCAAATTGGACATTCCATTTTTTCTGAATGAAATGTATCAATAAATTTCATAAATAAACTATTAATGGATTTATAGTCTGAAATTATAGAAACTATATCTTTTTCATCCATTTGTCTTACGACTTCTAAAATTATTTGGTCTCTTTCAGTCACTTTTTATGGATGTTTTTGTTCGTTGCGCGCCTATTGCTGGTAACGTACGTTTGGCCGCTTGGCGACGTGGCGGATTAAGGAAGCCTATACTTTCAGTTAAACATTGACTTTAAAAGTATAAAACCAACTTCAAATTAAGCCTAAACCCGCCATATTGCTAAACGGCGGTTGTACAATGGCTTTATATTTCACCATTTAGTATTTTTACCAAAAACTTTATTTATTTGTTTTAAATTCATTCTACACATTCCAATAACACCAGCTTTATCGATATGATATATAGTAATGTATTTACTTCCCATTGATTTATTAAATTCAACATCTAAACGACCTCCATCTTCTAATTCAATAGTCTTTTTAGTTCCTTTTTCTTGTTCTGATGTTAACAAGTTATAAATGGTTTCAATGTCAGATTCTCTGAATAAGAACGATTTATAGTTAGTAATTTGAGTGAATTTTTCATCTATACATGTTAATTCACATATTGCATTGTCTTTAGTAAGACTTATGTTTAATTTACCATTAATCTAATTTCTCCAATCAATTCTGGTACTTTTGTGTCTGATACTTTTACCTGTGATAGCCAGTTTGTCACTACAGCTAGTAATAATACAGTAATAATTTTCTTCATAATGATTTAATTTAATTGTTTTTTTTGGTTTGAATTTTGCTTTTAATAATTTCTAGTATTTCATATAATATTTTACATTCTAATATTTTTTATGTATCTCATTTTCAGAAGCTAGCGTACAACTTGTTTGTATGCGATACAAACCTTCGTATATACACCCAAAATCAGGTAGATTGGCGAAGGTTTGTGTCGCTTTATGTATTCAAAAATATTAAAAAAATATTACAAACAATCAAACGGACTTTTAATTTGTTGCAAATTTTCCCACAATAAAAATGAGTTACCAAATAGCGATAGTATGGCTATTTACCAACTTATATGAATAAAAGATTGCAATGATAGATAAAAGGGCTAAACCGCTACTATCCCTTTGATATGAGGATGGGGTTCATAACCTTCGAGTGTAAAATCATCAAAAGTAAAGTCCAGTATGTTTTTTACATTGGGATTCAAAACCATTTTAGGCAAAGGTTTTGGCGCGCGCGACAATTGCAGTTCCAATTGTTCAATATGGTTGTTGTAGATATGTGCATCACCAAAGGTGTGTATGAATTCGCCCACTCCCAGATCACAAACTTGTGCAATCATCATGGTAAATAGGGCATAAGAAGCAATATTAAAAGGGACACCCAGAAATATATCAGCACTACGCTGGTACAACTGGCAAGACAATTTTCCGTCAGCCACATAAAACTGAAAAAAAGCGTGACATGGCGGCAAAGCTACTTTTCCGTTGGCCACATTTTCTGAAAATGATTTGGTAGTATCGGGCAAAACACTTGGGTTCCATGCCGAAATGAGCATGCGGCGGCTATTGGGATTGGTTTTTAAGGTTTCAATTAATTCTGTAATTTGGTCAATCTCTTCACTGTTCCAGTTGCGCCATTGGTGGCCATAAACGGGGCCCAATTCACCATTTTCATTGGCCCAATCGTCCCAAATTTTAACCCCATTTTCATTGAGGTAAGCAATATTAGTATCGCCTTTTAAAAACCAAAGCAATTCATAGATAATAGATTTAAGATGCAGTTTTTTTGTAGTAACCATAGGAAAACCTTCGTTTAAATCAAAACGCATTTGGTAACCAAAAACACTTTTTGTTCCGGTGCCTGTGCGGTCTCCTTTTTGGGTACCATGGTCTAAAACATGCTTTACTAAATCTAGGTATTGTTTCATTTTTAAGTCTTGGTTTTTAGGTTTTAGGTGTTGGTTTTAAATGAACAACATTAACCTTAAATCTATTTTAATTGGTTTTGTAAATTTTACCATCTTTCATTACAAAAACCACTTTTTCTAGTGTAGTAACATTTTGCAATGGATTTTCATCAACAGCGATAATATCTGCAATAAAATTAGGTTGTAATTGCCCAATTTCGTTATCTATTCCTAGTAACATAGCATTGGTCAAAGTAGCTGCTTGTATTGCTGCTAGGGCTGGCATACCTGCTTCCACCATGTAACCAAATTCTTTTGCATTGATCCCATGGGTAAATACGCCCGCATCTGTACCAAAAGCAATTTTAACGCCTTTTTTGTATGCTCTCGCAAAAGTAGACTGTAATTTAGGACCTACTTCTCTCGCTTTTGGAACCACAATTTCAGGATAGAAACCGCTGATTTCGGCATTTTTTGCTACTTCTTTACCAGCAGTTATGGTTGGCACAAGATAGGCATCGTATTTTTTCATCAATTCCATAGTTTCGTCACTCATAAAAGTCCCGTGTTCTATGGTTTTTATGCCGCCAATAATGGCCCTTTGCATGCCTTCATCCCCATGTGCATGAGCAGCGGTAAGCATGTTATAATCTTTTGCAGTGGCAGTTATGGCTTTGATTTCTTCAACAGTAAGTTGTGGATTTTTTCCGCTTTTTGCCACGCTCAAAACACCGCCAGTAGCAGTAATTTTTATAACATCAGCACCTTCTTTGTATCGTGCACGAACGGCTTTTACGGCATCTTCGGGAGAATTGATTACACCTTCCTTAGGACCAGGATCACCTACAAGTACGCGGTTGCTTCCATTTGTTGGATCAGAATGTCCACCTGTTGAAGCTATAGATTTTCCAGCTGTAAAAATACGAGGTCCTTTTACAGTGCCTTTGTTAATGGCGTTTCTTAAAGAAACATTTACGCCCGTGCCGCCCAAATCGCGAACGGTTGTAAAACCTGCTAATAAGGTAATTTCTGCGTAACGAACGGCTTGAAAAGCAACATCAGCTTCATTATCAATATATTTTGAAACATAACTTTTATTGTCAATTACACCTTCTACATGAACGTGCAAATCAATAAGACCGGGTAAAATATATTTGGTTTTTAAATCTACTTCAATGTCTTCTGCTTTGGCCTTGGTAGCAAAACCATTTAGAATTTTAGTGATTTTTGATTTTGAAACTACAATGGTTTGATCTGACAATATTTTTCCAGATTGTACATCAAGCACTTTTCCGCAATGCAAATAATAATCTTGCGAAAATAGGGAGAATGAAGTGCAACAAATTATTAGAGTAAGTAATTGTTTAGGTGTTATCATAATGGTATATGTTTTCTAAATGTATTGTATTATAATCTAACAATTCAAAGCAATTTTAGCCTTCTCTCTTTGAAATTTCATCGCGAATCTTAGCTGCTTTTTCATAATCTTCATCCTGTACTGCAGTTTCTAACAATTCATTCAACTCAGACAAGCTGTGTTTTGTGTAGGTATTGCCAGAAGTATTGGTTTCTTCCATCCCAAAAGTTTCTGGGTTAGAAAGGACATCATCCATTTCTTGTGAGTTTTTATCGGGATCGTTAGAATTGGCTTTTAAGTAAATTCCGGCTTTGTCAAGTATATTTTTGTAAGTAAAAATAGGCGCAGCAAATCGCAAGGCTAAAGCAATGGCATCGGATGTTCTGGCATCAATAATTTCTTCAATTTTATCTCTTTCGCAAATAATACTAGAATAGAAAACACCATCAACAAGTTTATGAATAATGACTTGTTTGACAACAATATCAAAACGATCTGCAAAATTTTTGAACAAATCATGCGTCAATGGGCGGGGAGGTTTGATTTCTTTTTCTAAAGCAATGGCAATAGATTGGGCTTCAAAAGCGCCGATAACAATAGGTAATTTTCTATCTCCATCTACTTCATTCAGAATTAATGCATAGGCACCGTTTTGTGTCTGACTGTATGAAATTCCTTTTATGGTTAATTTTACTAAGCTCATAGTTGCAAAAGTACAATGTATTGCCTACAAAGGACAATTTTTTTAATTAAAAAAAACAAAAAGGCTATCTAAACTAACTTAATTTAGATAGCCTTTTATGAAGGCACAATTTATAAAAAATTATGAATTTTGCGCTTTAAATTCTTTTAATTTTTGAGTCAGTCTAGGAACAATATCAAAAGCGTCACCTACAATTCCGTAATCAGCTACTTTAAAGAAAGGCGCCTCTGGATCAGCGTTAATAACTACTTTTACCTTAGAAGAGTTGATTCCTGCAATGTGCTGAATTGCTCCAGAAATACCTATTGCAATATATAAATTAGTAGCCACTGGCTTACCAGTTTGTCCTACGTGTTCTCCGTGCGGTCTCCAACCTAAATCTGAAACTGGTTTTGAACAAGCAGTTGCTGCACCAAGAACTGAAGCCATTTCTTCAATCATTCCCCAATTTTCTGGCCCTTTTAATCCACGACCAGCCGAAACTACAATGTCAGCATCAGCAATGGTTACTTTGCCAGAAGCTTTTTCAACTGAAGTTACTTTTACTCCAAAATCATTATCGCCAATGGTTGGATTAAAATCTTCTTCTGTTAAAGTAGATGCAGTTTCAGAAATCCCATAAGAGTTTTTAGCCAAACTCAATACTTTTACTTCAGTAGCAATTTCAGTGATGTTGAAAGCTTTGTTTGAAAAAGCAGTTCTTTTTACTTGAAATGGTGAAGTGCTCAAAGGCAATCCTACCACATTTGAAGCAAAACCAGCATCAAGTGCGACAGCGACAAGCGGCGCTAAATACAAACTATCTGTTGTAGATGACAACAAAATCAGCTTTACATTTTCTTTTTGTGCAGCTTGTTTGATTACGTCAGCGTAAGCTTTTGCAGTAAATCCTGATAATTTATCATTGTTTACTTTTAAAACTTTATCTACACCGTATTTTGACAATTCTGATGCGTCAGCTGTATTTACAGTTACAGCAGTTACTGTTGTTCCTAATGTTGCAGCTACTTTTTTTGCGTAGGAAGCCAATTCGAAAGCTACTTTCTTGAATTTTCCTTCTGCAGATTCTGCATAAATTAATATTGACATAATTTTTTTATTTAAGTCTTAAAGTTTTTAAGTCTAAAGTCAAAATCTAATCGTATAAACTTCTATTCTTTTGACATTCGACATTTGGCTTTGTGACGGTTAGATTACTTTTGCTTCGTTGTGTAATAAGTTGACCAATTCATCAAGATTGTCAGCGCTAATTAATTTCACAGCCGATTTTGCGGCTGGTTTTTCAAATTTAACTGCTTTGGTTTCGATAGCAGCATCAATAGGTTCAAGAACCGTAAGTGCTTTTGTTCTTGCAGTCATGATACCTCTCATGTTAGGTATTCTAAGGTCTTTTTCTTCAACCAAACCTTTTTGTCCACCTATTATTAATGGTAAAGAAGTGGTAACCATTTCTTTTCCGCCATCAATTTCTCTTGAGGCTTTTACCGCTGTGCCATCTACCGCTAATTCTGTGCAAGAATTTAAGAAGTTGTAGCCTAGAATTCCTGCTAACATGCCAGGAACCATTCCGCCATTATAATCAAGTGATTCTTTTCCTGCAATAATCAAATCGTAACCTCCAGTTTTAATAACTGCTGCCAATTGTTTTGCAACATAATAACCATCAGTAGGAATAGCATTTACACGAATGGCTTCATTAGCGCCAATGGCCAAAGCTTTTCTTAATGTTGGCTCCGTATCTGGTCCGCCCACGTTGACAACTGTTACGGTTGCGCCTTGTTGTTCTTGGAACCAAATCGCTCTTGTTAAACCAAATTCGTCGTTAGGATTAATCACATATTGTACACCATTGGTATCAAATTCTGAATCACCATTCACAAAATTGATTTTTGAAGTAGTGTCAGGAACGTGACTGATGCAAACTAATATTTTCATAAGTATATATTTAATTATTCTTAATTTCTTTTACAAATTTAAAATATTAATTCGAATAATATACTATGCGTGCATAATATTTTTTTAAACTATTTCGTTTTCGTAGCCCGGATAGTAGCGGCATCCTTCCTGTGGTGTCTTTAGGCACAGGAAGATACAGCGTATAGCCGGAATTGCTCCTAAGAAAAGCAGAAGGAATAAGGGAATTAATTTAAGGTGATTTATGCTTTTAACTGATATAAAATATTTATTTTTGCTTTTCGAAAATTTCAGTTATACAATATAAAATATGAGAACGATACAATTTAGAGAAGCCATTTGCGAAGCGATGAGTGAAGAAATGCGCCGTGATGAATCTATATATTTAATGGGTGAGGAAGTAGCAGAATACAATGGTGCTTACAAAGCTTCAAAAGGCATGTTAGATGAATTTGGCCCAAAAAGAGTTATCGATACGCCTATTGCTGAACTTGGTTTTGCTGGTATTGCGGTAGGATCAGCCATGAACGGTTGTCGTCCTATTGTGGAGTACATGACTTTTAACTTTTCATTAGTGGGTATTGACCAGATTATAAACAATGCTGCGAAAATGCGCCAAATGTCTGCGGGACAATTCCCAATGCCAATGGTTTTTAGAGGACCTACAGCTTCTGCAGGACAACTAGGAGCAACACATTCGCAAGCTTTTGAAAACTGGTTTGCCAATACGCCTGGGCTAAAAGTTGTGGTTCCCTCAACAGTTTATGATGCAAAAGGATTATTAAAAGCGGCTATTCGTGATAATGATCCAGTGATTTTTATGGAATCAGAACAAATGTATGGTGACAAAGGTGAAGTGCCAGATGGTGATTATATTATTCCGCTTGGTGTTGCGGATGTCAAAAGAGAAGGAACGGATGTTACGATTGTTTCTTTCGGGAAAATTATAAAAGAGGCACATATTGCAGCCGATGAATTGGCTAAAGAAGGTATTTCTTGCGAAATCATTGATTTGAGAACCGTTCGTCCTATGGATTATGAAGCGATTTTAACTTCGGTTAAAAAAACAAACCGATTGGTAGTTCTTGAGGAAGCTTGGCCGTTTGCAAGTGTAGCTTCTGAGATTACCTATATCGTTCAAGAACGTGCTTTTGACTTCCTTGATGCGCCTATTCAGAGAATTACAACTGCAGATACACCAGCGCCATATTCTCCTACCTTATTAAAGGAATGGTTGCCAAACGCGGCTGATGTTGTCAAAGCGGTTAAAAAAGTAATGTATAAAAAAGGATAATTTGATAATTTGACATTTCGATTGTTAGAAACCTAAAAATCGAATTTTCCTGTAATCAAACAATCTAAATTACTATATTTGAAACTCCATTAGAACATTTCTGATGGAGTTTTTTTTTGCTTATGAAAAACAAATTATTCGCTGCTTTTTTATTTCTATTTACCAGTTTATTATTAGCCCAAACTAAAGTAAGCGGCATCGTTTTAGACGAAAATAAAAAACCAATAGGTTATGCTAATGTTGCTTTCAAAGGCACATCGGAAGGAATAATTACAAATGAAGATGGGCGTTTTTATTTAGAATCTACTCAAAACAGAAAAGTTTTGTCTATATCATTTGTAGGTTATACTTCTAAGGAAATTCAGCTTGACAAACCAGTCACTTATAATATGATTGTTTCGCTTGCCAATGGTGAAGAGCTTAGCGAAGTAAAAATATTTGCAGGTAAAGTCTCTAAAAAGGACAATCCTGCCGTTGATATTTTGCGAAAAATTTGGGCCAGAAAAAGACAAAACGGTTTGCGACAATTCAAACAATACCAGTTAGAAAAATATGAAAAAGTAGAGTTTGACATGAATACCATAGACAGTGCTTTTATGAAAAGTAGGGTTTTTAAGGGTATGGAATTTATTTTTAAACAAGTAGATACTTCAAAAATTACAGGTAAGACCTATTTGCCTATTTTTATAAACGAAGCCCTCTCTGACGTTTATGGCGACAATATAAAAAACAAAGTAAAAGAAATTCTTAAGGCCAATAAAAATTCAGGGTTTAATACCAATCAGCAAATCATCGCTTTCATCAAAGATTTGTACAATGAATATGATATCTATGATAACTATCTGAGGTTTTATGATAAAAGTTTTACGAGTCCGTTATCCCGAACTGGCATAGATGTTTACAATTATGTATTAAAAGACAGTGCTTTTATAGATAAAAAGTGGTGTTACAATATTGTTTATTATCCAAGGCGAAAAAATGAATTGACATTCAAAGGTGATTTTTGGGTCAATGACACCACATTTGCGATCAAGGATATCAATATGCAGGTTACAAAAAGCTCCAATATCAACTGGATCAAAGAAATTTACATCGAACAAGAATTTGACGTATTAAATGACTCTGTTTTTCTTCTCAAAAGAGATTATATGATGACCGATTTCGCTTTGAACAAAAAAGAAAAATCACGAGGTCTCTACGGAAAGAGAACCACATTGTTTAAAAATCACAAATTCGATATCGAAAAACCAGACAATTTTTACGTAGAACAAGTTAATAATCAAGATGACTTGGCCTACAAAAAATCAGATGATTTCTGGGAAGAAAACAGGTTCGAGAATCTAAATAAAGATGAAATAGGTGTCTATAAAATGCTGGATACTCTGCAAACCAATAAACGGTTCAAGCAGTTATACAATTTGGTCTCTATTCTCGGCAGTGGTTATATACAAAAAGGGAATCTTGATATTGGCCCCTTGTTTTCCACAGTGGGTTTTAATGAGGTAGAAGGTATGAGGTTGCGTGTAGGAGGAAGGACCTATTTTGGACAAAATGATCCGTGGCGCATACAAGGATATACTGCTTATGGTTTCAAGGACAATAAATTCAAATACGGTATTTCTGGAAAATGGATGATCGATAAACGCATGCGAATTATTATCGCAGGAGGAAACCGCCGTGATATTGAACAAATAGGAGCGAGTTTAACCACAACTAATGATGTTTTGGGCCGAAGCTTTGCTTCATCGGCTCTTTTTACTAGTGGAAGCAACGGAAAGTTAACAAATATCAATCTCAGTTCTTTTTCGGTAGAAATGGAACCAATCAAGAATTTTACTCTACAAACAGGCTTTTCATACCGCACCTTATCATCAGCTTCCCCTGTTTTTAGTTTGGATTATTATACAACTTTACCAGACGCCTTTGGTAATGGAGGCGTCATACAGAGCGAGGTAAAACAGCCAGAAGTTAATTTTCAGATAGATTATACTCCGGGCAGAAAAGCCGTAGGCAATGGTGTCGAAAGAGAGTATGTAGACAGTCCTTATTCAAGAGTTTTTGTCAATTACAGTAATGGTCTAAAAAGTAGTTCAACCACTAGTTTTGAATTCCAAAAATTACAATTGTATTACAAGCAACCCATTATTATAGGAGGACTTGGGCGTCTTAATGCAATTATAGAAACAGGAAAAACCTTTGGCGAAATACCATTAGGCTTGTTGAGTATTGTTCCAGGTAACCAAACTTATTTTACAATAGAAAACACCTTTAATGTTTTAGATTTTTATGAATTTGAAGCAGATCAATACGCAACTTTTCAACTAGAACACAATTTTGGTGGTAGAATTTTTTCTAGAATTCCGTTTATGAGAAAACTCAATTGGAGAGAAACCATAGGAGTAAAAGGGATTTATGGAACCATAACAGACGGCAATAGAGCGATCAACGCATCGGGTTTAGTATACCAAGCACCAGAAAAGGGCTATTGGGAATACAACGCAGGTATCGGTAATATCTTCAAAGTGTTCAAATTAGAATTCAGTTGGAGAGGCAGTTATTTTGGACCAGAAACTAGAAATTTTGCTATAAAAGGATCTTTCGGATTCTATTTTTAATCAAAAGCCAATCCAGCTTTTCGTTCCAATTTTTTGCTAAAACACCAGCTTTTGTAAAAAGTAAAAAGAGCTTCTTGAGTCGCTTCTTTTCTTTAACAAAAGCAAGCTGTTTTAAGCAAAAAGATTTGTACTTCCATCTGGGCTAAAAATAAATTTATGCAACAAGCAATTGATTATTTAACAAACACCGAGCCTGTTTTTCAACACATAATCAATAAATATGGAATCCCAGTAATTCCTAAACGCCCTCAAGGATTTGAAACTTTAGTGCTATTGATCCTTGAGCAACAAGTATCTATTGATTCGGCCAGAGCCACCTTTTTAAAATTAAAAAGTAATATTTCTTTTTTTGAACCACAAGTGTTGCTCGCTTTTTCTGACGAAGCCTTTAGAGCAAACGGAGTAAGCCGCCAGAAAACATCTTACATCAAAGCACTATCTTTTGCAATATTGAACCATGAAATTGATTTAGAAAGTTTGCCATTAAAATCCTCTGATGTGGTTAGAGAAGAACTCATAAAAATCAAAGGCATTGGCAACTGGACTATCGATGTTTATTTAATGTTTTGTCTTCAAGCTCCTGATATTATTCCGTTAGGCGATATCGCAGTCGTAAATACTATCAAAGAGCTTTTTGATGTTCATGATAAACCAGTAATCGAATTACTTGCAACGAACTGGAGCCCTTATCGTTCAATCGCTACTTTTTTGTTATGGCATTATTATCTTGAAAAACGTGGCAGAAAAACGGGGTATTAATTCATTTCTTAACTTAAAAAAAACCTATATATAACATGTTTTTTTGATTGTAAAAAGCCAATGAATGCTTACTTTTGCACTCTGAAATTAAGAAATAGTAAAAAAGAAGATGACAGCAGACAAATTGACCACTTTCGATGTGTTAATCGAAATACCAAGAGGAAGTAGAAACAAATACGAATATGATTTCGAAATAAAAAGAATGCGTTTTGACAGAATGCTTTTTTCCTCAATGATGTATCCCGCAGATTATGGATTTATCCCTGAGACTTTAGCACTTGACGGAGATCCTCTGGATGTTTTGGTTTTAGTAACCGAACCTACTTTTCCAGGCTGTGTTATGGAAGTGAAACCTATAGGTGTTTTTCACATGGCCGATGACAAAGGACC
The DNA here is from genome assembly GCA_031413015.1 of Bacteroidota bacterium. Classification (GTDB taxonomy): domain Bacteria; phylum Bacteroidota; class Bacteroidia; order Flavobacteriales; family Flavobacteriaceae; genus Flavobacterium. Next base: position 641,447 of record JANOEE010000015.1, read on the forward strand.
AGACGAAAAAGTAATATGTGTGCCAGTTTCTGATCCAATTTGGAATTCATTAGAAAACCTATCAGATGTTAACCCGCATTTATTAAAGGAAATTGAACATTTTTTCCAAGTTTATAAAGATTTAGAAAACAAAAAAGTAGATGTAGAAGGTTGGGGAGATGTAAATGAAGCGTATGCAATCATTAAAGAATGTACGGCACGTTTTGATGCAATTGAAAATAAACCAGAAGGTTTGTTCAGTATAAAATAATTTCCCTACCATAACATTAAATAAAAAGCGATATTCTAACAAGAGTATTGCTTTTTTATTAATATGTGTTTTGTTATATTTACGAACAATTAACTAACCAAAAATTAATTTATGGATTCATTGATGATTTACGTGCCAATTGTTATGGCATTGATTGGACTTGCTTTTATGGCAGCCAAAAGGGCTTGGGTATTAAAACAAGATGCAGGAGATGGAAAGATGAAAGAGATTTCAGATTATATTTACGAAGGCGCATTAGCATTTCTTAAAGCAGAATACCGTCTATTAACCTTCTTTGTGATTGGAGCAAGTGCTGTTTTATTTGGTTTGACATTATTACCTGGCGCAACAACGCATTGGTTAATTGTTATAGCCTTTATAATAGGTGCATTTTTCTCAGCTTTAGCTGGAAATATGGGAATGAAAATCGCAACAAAAACTAACGTTCGTACCACACAAGCCGCTCGTACTAGTTTACCACAAGCCCTAAAAGTTTCTTTTGGCGGTGGAACTGTAATGGGATTAGGAGTTGCTGGATTGGCGGTTCTTGGTTTGACTAGTATATTTATTATATTGTTTCACCAATTTATGGGAGCCGACTGGGCCAATGGTGGAACAGAAAAAATGACCATTATTCTTGAAACTTTAGCTGGTTTTTCTCTAGGAGCAGAATCTATCGCTTTATTCGCAAGAGTGGGTGGTGGAATTTATACAAAAGCTGCCGATGTTGGAGCTGATTTAGTGGGTAAAGTTGAAGCTGGTATTCCAGAAGATGATCCTCGCAATCCAGCTACAATTGCAGATAACGTTGGTGACAATGTAGGTGACGTTGCAGGAATGGGTGCCGATTTATTTGGTTCTTACGTTGCAACAGTTCTTGCGGCAATGGTTCTGGGTAACTATGTTATTAAAGACATGGGCGGAAGTATTCAAGACGCTTTTGGCGGAATCGGACCCATTTTATTACCGATGGCAATTGCAGGTTTTGGAATTTTATTCTCTATCATTGGAACACTATTAGTCAAAATTAAAGACAATGATGCCAAAGAAAAACAAGTTCAAGGGGCGCTAAATTTTGGAAACTGGGTTTCTATTGTTTTAACAGCGATTTCTTGTTTTGTTTTGGTTAAATATATGTTGCCAACAACCATGAAAATGGAATTCTTTGGAGAAGGATTAAAAGATATTTCTTCAATGAGAGTTTTCTATGCAACAATAGTTGGTTTAGTAGTGGGTGGTGTAATTTCATCAGTAACAGAATATTACACAGGTTTGGGTACAAAACCCGTTTTAGCTATTGTACAAAAATCATCGACTGGAGCAGGAACTAACGTAATCGCAGGTTTGGCCACTGGTATGATTTCTACTTTTCCCACAGTGCTTTTATTCGCTGCTGCCATTTGGTCTTCATATGCTTTTGCAGGATTTTACGGTGTCGCTTTAGCAGCCTCTGCAATGATGGCAACAACAGCAATGCAATTGGCAATCGATGCATTCGGACCAATATCAGATAATGCTGGTGGAATTGCTGAAATGAGTGAATTACCAAAAGAAGTGCGCACGCGCACAGATATTTTAGATTCTGTTGGTAACACAACAGCTGCAACTGGTAAAGGTTTTGCAATTGCTTCGGCAGCATTAACATCCTTAGCTTTATTTGCTGCTTACGTAACATTTACAGGAATTGACGGAATTAATATCTTTAAAGCGCCAGTTTTGGCAATGTTGTTCGTTGGTGGCATGATACCAGTAGTTTTCTCTGCATTGGCAATGAACTCTGTAGGGAAAGCGGCAATGGATATGGTGTACGAAGTACGCCGTCAGTTCAAGGAAATTCCAGGAATTATGGAAGGAACCGGAAAGCCAGAATATGCAAAATGTGTGGATATTTCTACTAAAGCCGCTTTACGGGAGATGATGTTGCCTGGCATTTTAACCATTGGTTTCCCTATTGCAATTGTACTTTTAGGAAAATTAGTTTACGGAGACAACAATCAATTAATAGCAGAAATGTTAGGTGGTTATATGGCTGGAGTTACCGTTTCTGGTGTGCTTTGGGCTGTTTTCCAAAACAATGCAGGTGGTGCTTGGGACAATGCTAAAAAGTCTTTTGAAGCAGGTGTAATGATTAATGGTGAGATGACTTACAAAGGTTCTGATGCGCACAAAGCCGCTGTAACTGGAGATACTGTTGGTGATCCATTCAAAGATACTTCTGGACCATCGATGAACATTTTAATTAAATTGACATGTTTGATTGGGTTGGTTATTGCGCCCATTTTAGGTTCTGGTCATGCAACTATTACAGATAAAGCGCCTTGCTGTGCTGAAATGACTGCCGAATGTACTTCTATGTCTAAAGAAGAGTGTCTAGAAAAAGGTTGTAAATCTGCTACTTGTAAATTCATGAATACTAGTGAAGTAAATCAAGAAGTTTCGAAACAAGTCAATATCGAAAAAACGAATCTTGATGGAAAAGTCAAAGCAACTGTTACAACTACAACTACCCAAAACGGAATTACTAAAGATTCGGTTCAAGTTTTTGAAGGAACAGATGCTGAGGTTTCTACACAATTAGAAGCTTTTAAAAAGAAATAATAGTCTTTCTTGTAAAAAAAAAATGTCTCACAAATATTTGTGAGACATTTTTTTTATTTAAATGCCTTCTAAAATAATCCATTCAACTCTGCATCAATACGGTTTAAAATGGTTCCTAAATCTTCGGGATTGTTTACAAAATCAATATTATCGACATTAATAATTTTCCTTTGTTGTAGGTTTGAATCCAAGCTTCGTAACGTTCGTTCAAACGGCTTAAATATTCGATCGAAATAGAATTTTCGTATTCCCGACCACGTTTGTGAATTTGGCCTACTAAATTGGGGATAGAGCTAAACAGATATATAATCAATCTTTACAAAGAATCACTGAAAAATTTTAAATTTTAGTTTACTTATATAATTGCATTTTTAAGGCTTGATTATCTTCTTTTAGGGTTGTATTAGTTTCTTTATAAAATTGGTTTTGTTCTTTGAGTAATTCAATTTGATTTTCAAGGGAAGATATTAATTTTTCCGAATATGCATTGGTAACGATAACACCTGAACCGCCTTGCGAATTATCCTTATTGGTATGGTTGATTTCGATTCTATCTTCCCCTATTAATTTTACTACATCAACTTCTAGTGCGCTGGCTATTTTTTTAAGAGTTTCAACATCCATTTTGTATTTGTTGTTTTCAATTTTCGAATATGTGGATTGATTAACACCTATAGCTTCATAAATTTCCGATTGCTTTTTGTCTTTTTCAATACGATATTTTCTGATGTTTTCTCCTATATTCATAGCTATTATGTTTAATGTCGTAAATATACAAAAAAATTCCTATTGAGAATATTATACTGCATTAAAGAATTTATTATTCTTCTTGTGACTAGTTTATTTCAACTATAATCTGTTGTTTTTATATTCGTTGATATCATTCTTACATTTGTTTTAAAACAACCAAAGTGCACGTTGTTTGTATTTTTAATTAATGTAGGTAGTTTTAGATTAAATATCTTACTAATCAAAAATTTTAGAAATTATGAAAAAATTAATGTTTACTTTTATGGCTATTGTTGGTTTTTCTTTTACGTCATCCGCACAATGTGGAGAACAAGCTAGTCAAGTTTGTGGTACGTGTTATGGTGTTGAAGTTCCATTGACAGGGTTTCTTTCTGTCGATGTCGCTGATTTAAGAGCTATAGGTGCTACGATGCTGAGGAAGCTTTACTTCAAGCGCTTTTAGGAATTACTGAATTATTTTGTTAGAGTTTTATGAAAAAAGTAATCATGTTGGTCGTATTTGCAATTAGTTGTATTGGCTATGCGCAAAAAAATATTGGTGGAAATACAGACCTTTGGGTTTCTTATGAGATGAATTACAAAAAATTTGCTACTGAAGAACCCTCTCAAAGTACGAATGCTATGTTAATTGTTACCAATCAAGGTTCATTGTTTACTTTAGAGGCAATGATGAACTTTGATAAAATACAAAAAGAGAGAGAGCTCACTGAGGCTGATGTACTTCTCAATAAATCACCTTTTTATTTGGTGATAAAAACAAATGGTGAATCTACAGAACATTATGAAACTATTGGAAGTGATGCATACATGGTTAAAGAAAATCTTAATCACAATTGGAAACTAATCAAACAAGATACTATTATGAATGGTTATGTTTGTAAAAAAGCAACCGTAAACTATGCTGGTAGAGATTGGAGTGCATGGTACAACCCCGACATACCAATTACAGTTGGTCCTTATAAATTTCATGGACTACCTGGATTGGTAATGATGCTTACGGATAGTGAAAATGTTTTTAGTTTTATTGTAAATGAGGTAAAAAAAGGGGATTTTCCTTTTGATTCAAAAACAGAAAATTATTTTGTAAAGGATGGAGGAAAGCCATTTGAGAGTATCGAAGTGGAAGAATTTTATAAAATCAGAAAAAAGTTTAGCGAAATGACTCTTAATGAACAAATTAAATATTCGAATCGTGATGAAATTGCTGTGCCGACACTAATTGTTGAAGGAGTGAATGGTGATAAATCGAGATTAAATGCAAAACCCAAAAGTAAAAATTTTATTGAACGTTTCGAATGATTGTAAAAAACCATAACAATCTTAATATTTTTATTTTTTTGGCATTCCTAATTGGAATGCCTTTTTTTGGTTGTTCACAGGTGTTTGAAATAGAAGGGTTTACGCTCGATAGTGAAAAAAAACCGATTGGCAGTTGCACTGTTATTGCTAGTGATTCTGAAAATGGTAGCAATATTTTAGCCTTTAAAAATTCAGATTCAAGTGGGAATTATAAATTAATTTTAAGTCAGGAAATTAAATTAGATAGTATTTGGTTAACAGTAAGGCATATATCATACGAAACCATTCGTTTAAAAATTTCGTTTAAAAGTACTAAGCAAGATTTTCAAATGAGTTTAAAAATGCAAAAACTTGATGAGGTTTTCATTAAGAAAGATAGGATTGTAACGATAAAAGGAGATACAATTACCTATAATGTCAATGGATTAAAAGCTAAAAAAGATTATACGATTGAAGAGGTTATTAATAGAATACCAGGAGTAAATATAAGTGAAAGTGGGCAGATAAAATATCTTGACAAACCTATCAGTCATTTATATATTAATGGTGTAGATTTACTGGAAGGAGGCTACTCTATTGCGACACAAGGAATTCCTGCTGATGCGGTACTAGAAATTGATGTGATGAAAAAACATCATCATGAGCGCATAAATATTGGTAGAACCGAAACGGATAACGTGTCATTTAACTTAAAAATTAAAGAAGATGTTGGTTTATTATTTGGTAGTTTAAAAGGTGATGCTGGTGCGCCATTTTTAACGGGAAAATTAGAAGCAACACCAATTTATTTTAAAGAAAAATTTCAAAATATTAGTAGTGGTAAATTAAATAATACGGGCAAAACGCTCCGTGGCATTGGTAATGATTTAGTCTCGGGTAACGTAAATGTTGGAGGGCAAATGCTAGAAGAAACGCACGTTATAAAAGTGCCAAATATTAATGGAGTTGCTATTTCTGAAAAGTATTGGCTCAATAATGACTCTTATGCAATTACTAATAATGCTTTGCATAAAGTTAATGATTCAACTATTGTAAAATGGAATTTTAACTATGTTAACGAACTAAGCAAAATAGAAAATAATTTATCAAGTACATTTTTGTCAAATAATGAATCGAGTAGTGTTATAAATAAAAGCCGTAATCAATTAAAAACGGAACGTTTCAATGCTGGCGTTAATCAAGAAATTAATAAACGTAATTTCTATTTAAAGAACAACACTAGCTATAGATTTGCAAATGATGCAGGTATAGAAAGAGTTTTAATAAATACAAACTATCTTGAATCAAATTATTTGCAAAATAACTTTCAACTTAGCAATGGTACCAGTTTCAAAACTTTAATTGGCAAAAAAAACATATTGCAAAGTGGTCTACTTGCGCAGTATGAACAAAATATTGAAGAGCTTAGAGTGACACCACCAGTTTTTGAAAACTCAATAGGAAATAGTATGGGTAATGATGCTACTTTGCAGCACGTGTCAGTAAAAAAAATTAATCTAGCTGGTTTTACCCAATATGATTTTAAATTATTTAAATTAGAATGGAATCTAAGTCAGAATTTACAGTACAATAGTTTTAGATTTGATAGTGATCTGAAACAAATTTCAAATTTTACTAATCAAAGCTTTCCTTTAGCAAGTAACTATGATTATCAAAAAATTGCCACAACGACCAGACTCAAATCGAAAATAAATGTAGGTAAAGCAATGTTTTCATGGGGTTTATCAGCGGACTATATTAATTTAAATTCTACTGAGAATAATAATACTAGCTTAGGTATAAGAGACTCTTTTTTATTTATCCAACCTACTGTAAGCGTTAAGTATAGTTTTAATACAAAATGGAATTTAGGTATTAGTTATGATTTATATAATAACATATCCGATTTTTCACAGCTTTATACACCTGTAATTTTAACTAGTTTTAATGCATTAGTTCAAAATCCAAATTTTGTTAACACCATTAGAACAAATTCATTTGCCTCGTACATAAATTATAATAATATTCTAAAAAGTTTTTTTTTAAGTTTAAAAGGTAATTTGAACCAAAACAAATCCGACGCTACATTTTCAAATGATTTAAACAGTGAAGGTTTTATGGTTACAGAAGTTATAAAACAGCCTAATTCTTTAAAAAATTATGGTTTTACTTTATATGTAACAAAAGGGTTTTTAGGTTCTTTTAAAACAGAATTGACCTATGCGTATAATATTAGTAAAAACCAATTGTTTTTTAATAATCAATTTCTTGATGCAGTTAATAGGAGGCAAAGTATAGATTTTGGCTTAAGTTGGGATAAAGGTAGTTGGTTTACGCTGGAATATAAGGCAAAATTGAATTTTGGAACATCACAAACTACAGGTAATCAAATTAACAACTCAATTCTTTTTCAGAATTTGAATTTGGACATATATACCACTAGTTCTACACGAATCAATTTTGGTTTAGATTCGTCTAGAACAGAAACTTCAGTAAGTAGTACTATTGATAAAAATACACTTTTTAACATGTCTTTTTATTATAAGCCTTCTAAAAAAGTAAGTATAAGTGCCTCTTTGATTAATATTTTTAACACACAATTTTTTACAACGACAAATAGTTATTTTAATTTTGTGAATGTGTATCAATTTTCATTGAGACCAAGACAATTCACTATAGGGTTCAACTATTCATTATAGGATTTTTTATCTAAAACAACCCATTCAACTCCGCATCAATGCGGTTTAAAATGATTCCTAGATCTTCGGGATTGTTTACAAAATCAATATTATCGACATCAATAATTAATAATTTTCCTTTGTTGTAGGTTTGAATCCAAGCTTCGTAACGTTCGTTCAAACGGCTTAAATATTCGATCGAAATAGAATTTTCATACTCACGACCACGTTTGTGAATTTGGCCTACTAAATTGGGGATAGAACTTCTTAAGTAAATAAGCAAATCGGGCGGTCTAACAAGTGATTCCATCAATTCAAAAAGAGAAGAATAATTCTGAAAATCACGATTTGTCATTAATCCCATGGCATGGAGATTAGGTGCGAAAATATTTGCATCTTCATAAATCGTTCTGTCTTGAATGATTTTTTTGCCGCTTTCGCGAATTTGTAAAACCTGACGGAAACGACTGTTCAAAAAATAAATTTGTAAATTAAACGACCATCTTTCCATTTGATGGTAAAAATCATCCAGATAAGGATTATCAACCACGTCTTCATAATGGGGCTCCCATTTAAATTGTTTAGCTAACAAATGCGTTAATGTAGTTTTTCCTGCGCCAATGTTTCCTGCTACTGCTATGTGCATTACTGTATTGTGATTTTATAATTTGTAATTCCTTCTGTTGTAAAAATAGATAAAATTTGTTCTTTGTATGAAAAACTTTTAAAGCTTTTATTAATATTTTCAATAACAAAAATCGTTTGGGTTTTTAAATCTTGTAAATATAATTTTTGCTCTTTAGAATAGATAAAAAGATCGATGCTCATAATTTGAATACTATCAAAAACAGGTAGAGATTCTAGTTTTGTAATTTTCCCAAAAACATCACATGTATAACCATTATTTTTTTCATCAATCCAAATAAAATAGTTAAAATCCGATTGATAATATTTTAAATTCCCTTGGAAAGATTGGGTCAATACAGTATAATCGCCATTTAAATAATCGTATAAGCCCAATTGTTGTGTCAAATTATCATAGATCCAAAAACGATTTTGAGAAGCCAAACCCACGGCATTGACAACAATAGGCTTTTCGATTTCAGAAAAATTAACTTTTTGGGTTTCATTCAATTGATTGTCAAGCGTTACAACGGTGTTGAAGTTCTCATAAAACAGTATGATTTTTAGGGGATTTTCTAAATCAACTTTGGCTATTTTGCCTAGAGGAACATTCTTGTATTCTAAAGTAACAGTGGCGTTTTTCTTTATAAAAGTATTATCGGTAATAAAATAATTGAATCCGAATTTGTCTTTTCCTAAAAAGCGTTCTTCGGTAATATTTTCAATGGAATGTGCAGTTGCAATGATTTTTTTATACTGTGCAAAAGCGCAATTAATTTGGATGAATAAAAAAAGTAAGCATATTTTTTTCATATAAAGCGAAGTTACAATTAAACCATTTATAATTTTAAAAGTCTTTACTTTTATTTAACGCAAAAGGATGTAACAAAACATTTACAATTCAGTCTTATATTGAAGTTTACAACAATAAATTTAAATGTTAAAAACGCTATTGCTTCCTTATAATTAAATAAATTGATCATGTATAAAAAAACAAAATTAGCTATTTGCCTTGCATTATTTGCATTTTGCAACATTCAGGCCCAAGAATTTCAAGGCTTAGTAGTTTATGAATCAAAAACAAGTACTGCAGATATTAAAATTGGGGGCAATAGAGAAATGACACCCGAAATGCAAAAAATGATTGAAGAACGCATGAAAAAGTTCTCCGAAAAAACATTTAATCTTTATTTTGACAAAACAGCTTCTATTTATGAAGAAGAAGAAAAATTAGACGCTCCTGGAACGCAAGCAGGTGGTGGCGGTATGCGTATGATGGCTAGTTTTGCTGGTGGTGGCGGCAAGTTGTATAAAAATGTAAAAGAAAAAACTTTTGCTGTTGATAAGGAAATGATGGGAAAAGAATTCCTTGTAAAAGATACCTTAGCAAAAATCAATTGGAAGTTAGAAGCAGAAACAAAGCAAATAGGCAATTATTTGTGTTATAAAGCTACCGCAACGCAAGCAGCAAGCAAATCTGATTTTAGGAATTTCAGACAAAAAAACCAAGAGGCAAAAAAAGATAAAAAAGAGGAGAAAGCGCCAGCTACTAATTTTATGGACCAGATGGAATTGCCAAAGGAAATCACAATTACAGCTTGGTACACACCAGAAATCCCTATAAATCAAGGTCCTGAAAATTATTGGGGTTTGCCAGGTTTGATTCTTGAAGTCAATAATGGTAAAACTACTATTTTATGTTCAAAAGTAGTTTTGAATACAAAAGATAAAAAGCAAATTGTAGCACCTACAAAAGGTAAAGTAGTTACACAATCAGAATATGACGAAATTGTTGTAAAAAAGATGGAAGAAATGCGAGAAATGTTTCAAGGACAAGGAAGAGGACAAGGCGGAGGCATTAGAATAGGCGGATAATCTTAAACAAAACAACAGCTTTCTAATGAAAAACGCGATTACTTTTTTTGCACTACTATTTTCTTTATTCTCTTTTTCACAATCCATAAAACTTGAAGGAGTTGTACAAGATTCCTTAAATAGACCTATAGAAATGGCTAATGTTATGGCTGTAAATTTGGCCACAAAAGCAATGGATTCTTACGGAATTACAAATGACAAAGGCAAGTTTCAACTGTCTTTAAAAGCCAATACCACTTATTCTATACGAGTAAGTTTCATAGGTTATAAATCCCGAGATTTGACTATTGTTACCCAAACTGAAAATATTATTAAACCTATTGTTTTACAAGAAGGCGGTATTGATTTAAAGGGAGTAGAGATAGTTCAAGAAATGCCCGTTTCTATAAAAGGGGATACCATTGTTTACAATGCTGATTCATTTACATCGGGAACAGAAAGGAAGTTAGAAGATGTACTCAAAAAATTACCCGGTGTAGAAGTCAACGCAGATGGTGAAGTCGAGGTGGAAGGAAAAAAAGTATCAAAATTAATGGTTGATGGCAAAGATTTTTTTGATGGAGATACAAAACTAGGTGTCAAAAATATTCCGGCAGATGCCATAGATAAAATTCAGGTTCTAAGAAATTATAATGAAATAGGCGCGTTAAAAGGACTAGAAAATAACGAGGAAAATGTTGCCATGAATATCAAATTGAAAAAAGGTAAAAAGAACTTTTGGTTTGGTGATATGACAGCAGGAACAGGGGTAGGTCATAAAGAAAGTCGCTTCATTGTTAACCCAAAATTGTTTTATTACAGCCCAAAATATAGTATCAATCTTATTACAAATTTCAATAATATAGGAGAATTACCTTTGACTGTGCAAGATTATTTCAAGTTTACAGGCGGTTTTAGAAACATGATGCGCAAGGGAGGTAGCAATTTTAATGTTGCTTCAAATGATCTGGGTATTTCGCTTTTGAGAAACAACCGTGCAAAGGAAATTGAGACCCAGTTTGGCGCTACAAACTTTACTTATAACATTACTAAATCATGGACTTTAAGTGGTTTTGGAATAATATCAGCATCAACAACAGACTTAGAAACTACATCACAAAGCACCATTTTAGCCTCTGGAGATCAAACAAAGAATCAAGAAGTTACCCATCAAAAAAGCAACTTAGGATTGTTTAAATTCAGCTCCAGCTACAAACCCAACACCCGTTTTCAGTTGGATTATGATGTGTTGACCAAGTTATCTAAGCAAGACGAGAACAATGATTTGTTAAGGCAAACTATAATTAATAATAACACAGCTTCAGAAGCTATTTTTACTAATAAAAAGCAAAATCCAACATCAGTAAATCAAAATTTGAGTTTGTATTATACGCAAAGTGATAAAAATGTGTTTGCGCTAGAAATGCAGCATTTGTACCAAGAAGAAGATCCGTTTTACAATGCCGATCTAGAAACCCAACCTTTCAATTTATCAGGTTATGCAACTGGAGAAGACAGAAATAATATTACGCAAAACCGTTTTGTAAAAACCAACAAATGGGATGCGAAGTTAGATTATTACTATATGCTTACACCAAAAAGCAATATTAATGTCACATTAGGAAATACCAACTCAAGCCAAAATTTTAATTCTAGTATTTTTCAAATTTTAGACAACGGTTCTCAAAATCAGTTGGATAATCAGGAGAACAATAACAATGTTAAATACAATTTTAATGATGCTTTTATAGGATTGCATTACAAATTTTTGACAGGTAAATTTACTTTTACTCCGGGTGTTACTTTGCATGCTTACAATATGGATAATTTGCAATTAGCAACCAGTTTTAAACAAAATTTCAATAGAATTTTACCCGATTTTTATGCTTTGTACCAATTAAAGAAATCGGAAACATTGACTTATACTTTCTCTTATACAAATGATTTTACTGATATCAATCAATTGTCGGAAGGCAATATTTTTTCAAATTACAACAGCTTATTTCGAGGCAATAGAAATTTAGAAAACGCAACATCACAAGTACATTCTTTGCGTTATTTTAAATACAATATGTTTAATTTCGAAAATATTTTTGCGAATATTAATTATTCCAGACGTGCAGATGCCATAAAAACAAATGCGCTTTTTGACGGTATCAATCAAACTTCATTACCTTATAATTCTAATTTTGCTGATGAGACTTTTTCTGCCAGCGGAAGTTATGGCCGCTCTTTTTTAAGATACTACAAAGCTTCAGCAAATGCTAGTGTAAATTGGTCAAAATTTAATAATATACAGAACGATGAGTTGGCTGTGACCGAAAGTTTTACGCAAAACTATACCTTAAAAACATCAACTAATTTTAAGAATGTACCTAATATTGAGTTGGGTTACAATATCAACATTAACGATTACAACAACACTGTTTTTTACACCGAAAGACCGTTTGCTCGTTTGGATTATTTTTTCTTAAAAAGTTTTTCTTTTATTTCAGAATATGAATTCTATCATTACACAAACAATAATAAAACAATTGATAATGAATATGATTTTTTAAGCGCAAGTTTTATTTATCAAAAGAAAAACGGTAAATGGGAATACAAAGTTGCCGCAACAAACTTGCTCAATACGACTTCTCTAAACGATGATAATTTTTCTCAATTTATTACCAGAACTTCTCAATATAGGGTGCAACCGCGTTATATTATTTTGAGTTTAAAATACAATCTATAGGATTTCCACATTCCATAAAAAAAAACCAGCTGAAAAGCTGGTTTTTTTATCAATATTTATAATCCAAAAGCAGTTTTTACTTGGTCAACAAAATCTAATTTTTCCCAGGTAAACAAATCAACAGTTACAGTTTTTTCTTTTCCTCCAGGAGCTTTAAATATTTTGGTTACTGTTTCTGGTTTGCGACCCATGTGTCCATAAGCTGCAGTTTCACTGTAAATAGGATTTCTTAATTTTAAACGTTGTTCAATAAAATAGGGACGCATATCAAATATAGCTTCTACTTTTTTAGCAATCTCTCCATCAGAAAAATTCACTTTTGAAGTTCCATAAGAATTAATATAAATCCCCATTGGCTTAGCCACTCCAATAGCATAGGAAACTTGAACTAAAATTTCTTCAGCAACACCAGCTGCAACTAGATTTTTAGCGATATGACGTGTAGCATAAGCCGCACTTCTATCTACTTTACTTGGGTCTTTTCCAGAAAAAGCCCCACCACCGTGAGCACCTTTACCTCCATAAGTATCCACAATAATCTTTCTTCCTGTAAGACCAGTATCGCCATGTGGACCACCTATAACAAATTTTCCAGTAGGATTAATATGATACTGAATTTTATCATTAAATAAATGTGCATATTCAGGATATTTAGAGATAATTCTAGGAATTAAAACGGTTACAATGTCTTTTTTAATTTTAGCCAACATTGTAACCTCTTCATCAAAATCATCATGTTGTGTAGAAATCACAATAGCATCAATGCGAACAGGTTTGTTGTTGTCATCATATTCTAAAGTTACTTGAGATTTTGCATCAGGACGCAAATAAGTAATTGCTTTATTTTCACGACGTAAAACTGCTAATTCTTGTAATAATTTATGAGAAAGATCTAATGCAAGTGGCATAAAATCTACTGTTTCATTAGTGGCGTAACCAAACATCATTCCTTGATCACCTGCACCTTGTTCTTCTGGATTTGCTCTTTCTACGCCTTGATTGATATCTTCAGATTGTTCGTGAATGGCTGATAAAACACCACAAGAATTGGCTTCAAACATATATTCACTTTTTATGTAACCAATTTTTTTGATCACATCACGAGCAATTTGTTGCACATCAAGATACGTTTTAGATTTTACTTCGCCAGCCAGGATAACCTGTCCAGTAGTAACTAAAGTTTCACATGCCACTTTTGAATCGGGGTCAAAAGCCAAAAAATTATCGATTAATGCATCCGAAATTTGATCTGCTATTTTGTCTGGATGTCCTTCACTCACAGATTCTGACGTAAATAAATAAGCCATAATAATTTATTATTTTTTTATATAATTATTCGAAAAAAAAATTGCTTGAAAATGCTAAAGGAAAGTTCCTGTTTTAGCATTTTTACGATACTGTATTATTTTCAGTATCAGAGGTTGCAATCAGTTCAAATTTTTCCTCTTAAATTCTGATGCAAATGTATGAAACGGAATTGAATTGAAAATTAAACTTAACTTTTTTTTGAAATCGATTTATATGTTTGATTTTTAATTACACTTAAAAGTTTAATTATCAATTGTATAAAATATTTTTTGTTAATTTTTAATTTTCTAAATCAAGAATTAGTTCTGAAGTTTATTCTATCAAAAAAGATAAAAAGAAATTAATAGTTGGCATCTTGAGTTGTATGATCTCAAATTCCTTCACAGACCCATGCTATTATATAATTTTAAATGCTGCTCATGCGTTTCATAATACGCCCAAAAACAAGAGTTTAAAAAACTTAAACGCGATTAATGCTTGAAGCTAGTGGTTAATTATTGCAATATTATATTTATTTAATCCAAAACGGATTTCACATTGTTTTGGACATTAAAATTACTTCTTTATCACCACCTGATCTAAATGAAACCTACTCAAAAACAAAATATGCAATCTATAAAACCCATAGTTATTAAGTGTGCAAGAGTTGTTAAACAAGTAACAGTTCGTGGTGTTTTAACTTATATTTTTAAAATTGCCGAAATAATAAAAATAAATGATACTTGCTTCGTATCATAAAATGACTTTTCTTTGCAGTGTTCTTAACTATATTGTTTGTTATCACGAAAGGCAGAGGGATTAGACCCATTGAAGCCTTAGCAACCCTTTAACTTTAAAGAAGGTGCTACATTCTACTTTGAAATTTTAAAATTTCACAGACAGATAACCAAAAGAAAATTCTTTTCCCTTTTGTGATGACATTTCAATATAAACTAAAAGTTTATAAAGTATTATGTCAAAAATTCACGAAGCCATAAAAAACCGTATTCTTGTTCTCGACGGAGCCATGGGTACAATGTTACAACGTTACAATTTTTCTGAAGAAGATTTTAGAGGTACGCGATTTAAAGATTTTAAATTTCCGTTAAAAGGAAACAACGATTTGCTTTCTATAACACAACCTGAAGCTGTAAAAAACGTTCACCGTCAGTATTTTGCCGCTGGTGCGGATATTGTGGAGACCAATACCTTCTCTGGAACAACAATAGGAATGGCAGATTATCATTTAGAAGATTTGGTTTACGAACTTAATTTTCAATCTGCTAAAATTGCTAAGGAAATTGCCGATGAATTTACTTTACAAAACCCTGCAAAACCTCGTTTTGTTGCAGGAGCAATTGGTCCCACCAATCGTACAGCAAGTATGTCGCCAGACGTAAATGATCCAGGTTTTCGGGCTGTAACTTTTGATGATTTGCGTATTGCTTACAAACAACAAGTAGAAGCTCTGATTGACGGCGGTTGCGATATTCTTTTAGTAGAAACTATTTTTGACACGCTTAATGCAAAAGCTGCCCTTTTTGCTATTGAAGAAGTAAAGGAAAAACGTAGTTTAGATATTCCCATTATGGTTTCCGGCACAATTACAGATGCTTCAGGTAGAACCTTATCGGGGCAAACCGTTGAGGCTTTTCTAATTTCAATCTCACATATTCCGTTACTAAGTGTAGGTTTCAATTGTGCTCTCGGCGCAGACCAACTTAAGCCCTATCTTAAACGATTGGCTAGAAATACTTCATTGAATATTTCGGCACATCCTAATGCGGGTTTGCCTAACGCTTTTGGGCAATATGACCAAACACCACAAGAAATGCAAGTTTTGATTAAAGAATATTTGCAAGACAATTTAATTAATATCATTGGTGGATGCTGTGGAACTACTCCAGAACATATCAAGTTAATTGCTGAGGTTGCAAGTCAATTCAAGCTAGGTGAAAAAATTATTACTAACCCAATTAGATTTTTATTTTAATTTCAAGTTAATTTTAATAATAAATTATAAATAACAACAAATGAAAAAAGCTATCAAACTTTTATTAGTCATAATAAGTACTTTTATTTTCAGTTGTTCTTCTTCTGATGATTGTACAAAAACTATAATTATTCCTGCTCAGACTATCATAACACCAACAGGTAGTTCGTTTACTCCTGAATCCAAAGCAACAGTACCTTGCGATTATGTTGTAACCCCAATTCAAGAGCAAGTACCTCTTCAGAACTTTACTTATGAAGTATTGAACTTCACTTTTACTCAAAATACGGGTAATAATACAAATCGACTAAAATTTGATATTAAACTTAATAATCCAAATAATTTTATAATAAATGGGTTTGCATATTTCACCGTAAATGTTGATGGGACTATTTCATCTTCAAGCTATTTAAACGGTGCGATCTCTCTGTGTAAATCGATAAATCCAAATTCAAGTTGTGTTTTTTCTTATGATCAAGAATCTTCACTAAACTTAGGTGTTGTTCAATCAATTCAATTAGTTGATGTCAAATATTATTTAACAAAATAGTATAAATAAAATCTAAATAAAATCTGAGGTTTTAAACTTCATAAGCTTGGAAATTTTAAAAAAACCAAGCCTAATAAACTTAAATTTCTTAATAGTTATAAATTAAAGACTTAGTGCCTTAGTGGTAAAAAATATATGTCAAGAATAAATAAAATAAATTTAAAACTTTCAGGTTTAGAACCCCTTTTCGTTACTGAAGAAAGCAATTTTGTTAACGTTGGCGAGCGAACAAATGTTACAGGTTCTAGAAAATTCCTGCGTTTGATAAAAGAAGAGCGATATGATGAGGCGCTTTCTGTAGCAAGAGATCAAGTAGAAGGTGGTGCGCAAATTATTGACGTAAACATGGACGAAGGAATGCTAGATGGTGTCTACGCCATGACAAAATTCCTTAATCTCATTGCTGCAGAACCAGATATTGCAAGAGTGCCAGTAATGATTGACAGTTCAAAGTGGGAGATTATTGAAGCTGGTCTCAAAGTAGTGCAAGGCAAAGCAGTTGTAAATTCGATTTCTTTAAAAGAAGGAAAAGAAACTTTTATTCATCATGCCAAATTAATCAAACGCTATGGTGCAGCTGTAATCGTTATGGCTTTTGACGAAAAAGGGCAAGCTGATACTTACGAAAGGCGCATTGAAATTTGTAAAAGAAGTTATGATATTTTGGTAAATGAAGTTGGTTTTCCTGCCCAAGATATCATTTTTGATCCCAATATTTTTCCTGTTGCGACAGGAATGGAAGAGCATAAATTGAATGCGCTGGATTTTTTTAAAGCTACAAAATGGATTCGTGAAAATCTTCCTTACGCTAACATTTCTGGCGGTGTAAGCAATGTTTCGTTTTCGTTTAGAGGCAACGATAAAGTACGTGAAGCCATGCATTCGGCTTTTTTATTCCATGCGATAAATAGCGGAATGACAATGGGAATCGTAAATCCCGAAATGCTCGAAATCTATGATGAAATCCCAAAAGATTTACTTGAACATGTAGAAGATGTTTTGCTTAACCGAAGAGAAGATGCTACGGAAAGACTGTTGGATTTTGCTGAAAATGTAAAGGGAGCTGTCAAAACTACTGAGAAAGAAATTCAGGAATGGCGTTCAGGCTCCATTCAAGAACGATTGACACATTCTTTAGTAAGAGGTATTGATGAATTTATAGAATTAGATATTGAAGAGGCCAGGCAAGCCGCTACAAAACCCATTGAAGTCATTGAAATCAATCTCATGGCGGGGATGAATGTGGTAGGCGATTTATTTGGAAGCGGAAAAATGTTTTTGCCACAAGTCGTAAAATCAGCAAGAGTCATGAAAAAAGCTGTGGCTTATCTTTTGCCATTTATAGAAGCCCAGAAAGATGGTAAATCATCAGGGGCTGGTAAAGTCCTTATGGCAACCGTAAAAGGCGACGTGCATGATATAGGTAAAAATATTGTTTCTGTAGTTTTAGGGTGTAACAATTACGAAATCATTGATTTGGGCGTAATGGTTGCTCCAGAAAAAATCATTGAAATGGCCATTAAAGAAAACGTAGACATCATAGGACTAAGCGGCCTGATAACCCCCTCGCTAGACGAAATGGTTTATCTAGCGAAGGAAATGGACAAATTGAATATCAAAATTCCAATAATGATAGGTGGAGCCACCACTTCGCGAGCACATACAGCCGTAAAAATCGCGCCAGAATATCGTGAAACTGTGGTTCATGTCAATGACGCATCACGAGCAGTAACAGTTGCGGGTAATTTATTGAATCATGAAAGTAAGCAAACTTATTCCCAAACATTGCGTTTGGAATATGACGAATTGCGTGAAGGCTATTTGAACAGAAGTCGCGATAAAAACTTTTTAAACATTGAGCAAGCGAGAGCCAATAAATTAAAATTAGACTGGGACAAGTTCACTCCAGTAAAACCAAATTTTATTGGAACAAAAACTTTAGAAGTCCCTATCGAAAACTTAATTCCTTATATCGATTGGACACCATTTTTTAGAACCTGGGATTTACACGGAAAATATCCTAACATTCTTAACGATAAAATTGTAGGTGAACAAGCCGTCATTTTATTCAAAGATGCCCAAGATATGTTGGCGCTTATTCTCCGGGAAAATAAATTTTCGGCAAAAGGTATTTATGGAATTTTTCCAGCTAATACAATCAATGATGATGATATTGAAGTAATTCAACAACCCACAGTCCAAAACCCAAAATCTATAACCAAGTTCTTAACACTTCGCCAGCAAACGCAAAAAACAAAAGGTGCTTTTAATTTGGCTTTGGCCGATTTTATTGCCCCAAAAGATTCTGGTAAAACAGATTACATGGGTGCATTTTGTGTCACAACTGGTTTTGGCGTAGACGAATGGGCAACCCAATTCGAGAAAAATCTTGACGATTATAATGCAATTATGGTCAAAGCATTGGCCGACAGGCTAGCAGAGGCTTTCGCCGAATATTTACATGAGAAAATCCGAAAAGAAATTTGGGGCTATGCTTCTGACGAAAGTCTCGAAAAACAAGATTTGATAGAAGAGGAATACAAGGGCATTCGTCCCGCACCGGGTTATCCTGCTTGTCCCGATCATTTAGAAAAACCAACGATTTGGAAATTACTCAATGTAGAAGAAGCAATTGGTGTAAAACTAACCGAAAGTATGGCCATGTGGCCCGCTTCTTCTGTTTCTGGTTACTATTTTGGTAATCCCGAAAGCAAGTATTTTGGTTTGGGAAAAATTAAAGAAGATCAGGTCATCGATTACGCAAAACGAAGAAACATTTCCACCGAGATAGCCACGAAATGGCTTTCACCAAATATAGCAGATTAAAAATTAGTCAAAAGTCAAAAGTCAAAAGCCAAAAGTTCTCAAAGGATTTCAGCTTAGACTTTTAAACTTTGGACTTTCAAACTTTAAGACTTAAATTATGAAAGTAACCCAACACATAGAAAATGCTAACGGAAAGCCATTATTTTCGTTTGAAATTCTCCCGCCTTTAAAAGGTCAAAACATCCAGTCTATTTTTGACAGTATTGATCCATTGATGGAATTTGAACCTCCATTTATAGATGTGACCTACCATCGGGAGGAGTACGAGTACAAAGAATTGCCTAGCGGTTTATTGGAGAAAAAAATCGTAAAAAAACGTCCAGGAACCGTAGGGATTTGTGCAGCGATTCAAAACAAATATGCCGTAGATGCGATTCCGCATATTTTATGTGGCGGATTTACTAAGGAAGATACTGAGAATCTATTGATTGATTTGGATTTTCTTGGTATTGATAATGTGGTTGCATTGCGAGGTGATGCGTTAAAAAACGAGACCTATTTCAAAGCTGAAAAAGAAGGCAATCAATACGCATCTGAATTAGTAACACAAATAGCCAATTTGAACAAAGGGATTTACCTTGACGAAGATTTACAAAACTCATCTTGCACCAGTTTTTGCATTGGTATTTCAGGCTATCCGGAAAAACACATGGAAGCACCGAGTATGGATAGCGATATCCATTTTTTAAAACAAAAAATAAAAAATGGCGCCGAATATATTATTACACAGATGTTTTTTGACAATAAAAAATTCTTTGATTTTGTTGCAAAATGCAGAAAAGAAGGGATAAACGTTCCAATAATTCCGGGATTAAAACCCATTGCTACAAAAAAACAATTGAATTTGATTCCGCATCGTTTCAAAGTTGATTTACCAGATGATTTAATTATGGCTGTTGTAAAAGCGGAAGACAATGATGCAGTAAAACAAATAGGAATCGAGTGGTGCATTGAACAAAGCAAAGAGTTAATTGCTGCCGGAATCCCCGTATTACATTACTACTCAATGGGTAAAGCAGAAAATATTAAAGCCATTACAAAAGAAGTTTTTTAATAAAAAAAAAGGTGTTTGAATTATAGACCCAAACACCTTTTTTATGATTTAATAGAAAACTATTTTTTCTTACTATCGATAATTGCACCAGTTTCAGCACCAATTCCCGCACCAGCTAAACCGCCTATAATAGCCCCTTCTCCTTTTTTCTTGCTAATTATAGCTCCTGTTGCAGCACCAACTCCGGCACCAATAACAGCACCTTTTGCAGTATTACTCCATCCTTTTTTCTTTGCTGGCGTAGCAGTAGTCGTTGTGTTTTGATTAACGTAAACTACTTCTTTTTGTTGTTTTATTTTAACCAATTCAATGTTCATTGAATCAATAACTTTTTGTTTTGCTACTTCAATTTTCATTGAATCAATACTAGTTTGTTTTGCTTCTTGAATTGCAGTAGCACTTTTGTCTTTACAGGAAAAAAGGGTGATTGCCAATATGAAAAAGTAGATAATCTTCATGATGTATAGATTTAAAATTAATATTTTACAAAAAAAGCGTATTTTTTTTGTAAATATTTTATACTATCTGACATTAAAGTTATGAAATTTGAATATTTTATATATATTTTTGATTTTATTAAAATAAATAAACTATTATTTTGTGATTTCTCTAAAAACAGCTTCTAAGTTTTTATTTTTTTGATTCAACTGCAACGTTTTGAGTCCATTATCGTGAGCAAAATCAAAAACGGTTGGTCGCATGTCTTTGTCTGATAAGAAAACCAGTTCCCAAACAAAATCATGTGTGTTTTTATATGATTTTAAATGCGGCATTCTTGCCACTGCTTCTTCTTCAATTTTATAATCAAATTCTACCTCAATTACTTGCTCCTTATCTCCGGAAATAAGGTTGTCTAATTTTTTATCTGCAACAATTTTTCCGTTATTAATAATTATAACACGATCACAAATGGCTTCTACTTCTTGCATTATATGTGTAGACAGAAAAACAGTTTTATTTTTACCTACGTTTTTTATCACGTTTCTAATTTCAACAAGTTGATTGGGGTCTAAACCCGTTGTTGGCTCGTCTAATATTAAAACTTCTGGGTCATGAAGTAAGGCTGTGGCTAAGCCCACACGTTGTCTGTAACCTTTAGATAATTGGCTTATCTTTTTATGACTTTCGGATGACAATCCAGTAAGGACAATTACTTCTTCAATTCGAGATTTTGGAACTTTATACACATCGGCATTAAATGCCAAATATTCTCTAACATACAAATCCAGATATAGCGGATTGTGTTCTGGCAAATAGCCTACGGATTGTTGTACCGCTTTTTGCTGAGTAACCACATCATTACCATTTACAGATGCTGTTCCTTCATCCGCATTGATGTAGGTTGTCAAAATCTTCATTAAAGTAGATTTTCCAGCGCCATTTGGACCCAAAAAACCCACTATTTCTCCTTTTTCTACCGAAAAAGAGATGGCGTCTAATGCTTTTTGATTACCGTAACTTTTTGAAACACTATTGACTATTATTGACATGGTAAAATATTTAAGACAAAAGTAATGAGAAAAAATTGGATTACTAACTTTTGTTTTTTTTGAAATTTATATTTAACAAAGGATTGTTATATTTACAACAAACTCGATTTTATGATTAAAGAAAATTTAAAGTCAAATGACTTTTTTAAAAACTATAAAAGCATATTTTTACTAATAACAGGTATAACTGTAGGAAGTGTATTGGGGCTAATTTTTGGCAAAAAAGTAGAGGTCATCAAACCCTTAGGAGATATTTTTCTCAATTTACTCTTTACTGCAATTATTCCGCTGGTTTTTTTTACAATTGCATCCTCAGTTGCTAGTCTTGAAAAAACCGAAAAATTAGGTAAATTATTCGCAACAGTAATAGGAGTATTTCTGGGAACTGTACTTATATCTGCCATATTAATGGTTGTGGGAGTTTTAATCTTTCCTATTGACCAAGAATTTGTAAATTCTAAAATCCCTCTAGAAATTATAGAAAATACGAGCACGGGTTCACAAATTACCCAACTGCTTACTGCAAATGATTTTTTTGAATTATTGTCTAGAAAAAATATGCTTGCACTTATTATATTTTCTTTTTTGATTGGTTTTGCAAGTTTACGTTCAGGAGAAAAAGGAATAAACTTTCGCTCATTTTTAGATTCTGGTAACGAAGTAATGAAGCAGCTGTTGCATCTTATAATGTTGCTTTCGCCCATAGGTTTAGGTGCTTATTTTGCAAATCAAGTAGGAGTTTTTGGACCACAACTCTTTGGCGCTTATGCAAAACCTCTCGGACTTTATTATGCATTTTGTACTTTTTATTTTATAGTTTTCTTCAGTCTTTACGTCTATTTTGCAATTGGAAGAAAAGGGTTAAAAATATTTTGGAAAAACAATATAACCCCATCTTTTACAGCAATAGGTACTTGTAGCAGTATTGCAACCATTCCTGCCAATCTTGACGCTGCCGAAAAACTTAATGTCCCAATTTATATTAGAAATCTAGTAATACCATTAGGCGCACCTTTACACAAAGACGGTTCCTCCATGTCATCAATAATTAAAATAGCAGTACTTTTTGCAATCTTTGGTAAGGACTTTACTTCATTATCCACCATATTAATTGCGCTCGGTATCACAATAATTGTTTCAGTTGTAGAAGGCGGTATTCCTAACGGAGGTTATATAGGAGAAATTCTAGCTATCACAGTTTACGGTTTCCCCATGGAACAAGCACTGCCTGTAGCCATGATTGTAGGAACTCTTGTAGATCCAATAGCTACATTGCTCAACGCTAATTGCGATTTGGTTTGTTCTATAGTAGTTGCACGGATTACCGAAGGTAAAAAATGGGCGACAAACAATTTTTAATTAATAAATTTTCGAGCTTTTGTAAAAGCATTAATAAATTTTTTTACTTTAGCAAAATAACAAATCAAAAATGCTGAACAACAGTTTTTATTATAGCAATTCATTTTATTTCTTCTGGAAAGGAGATAGGGATTGTTGTATGGTTATTTAAGAAATTATTAATTCAAACTATATATAAATCCCGATGTAAATCGGGATTTTTTTTGCTTATTATGAACACAGAAATAAAAAAAATTGCTATTCAAGGCATAAAAGGATCTTTTCACCATCAAGTAGCATCGGCTTATTTTAATGAAAATTTGCTTCTTGACGAATGCATGTCGTTTGAACTTTTAGTAAAAAGTCTCAAAGACAATACAACTCAAAAAGGGGTAATGGCTCTAGAAAACTCTATTGCAGGTTCTATAATTCCTAATTATGCTTTAATTGACACTTATAATTTACAAATCATTGGCGAGCATTATCTGGATATTGACATGAATTTGATGGCACTCAAAGGACAAAAAATAGAAGATATTAAAGAAGTACATTCTCACCCTATAGCGTTGTTACAGTGTACTATTTTTTTTAATAAATACCCACATATAAAACTGGTAGAAAGTGGAGATACTGCCGAAACTGCAAGAAGGATATTAGAAGAAAATCTCAAGGGTATTGGCGCAGTTGCAAGTCCAATAGCAGCGCAATTGTATGGTTTAGAAATTTTAGCACCGTCAATTCACACCGTAAAGAGCAACAAAACCCGTTTTGTAATTGTAAAAACACAAAACGCAGCATTACCAAAGGAAGAAATAAATAAAGCATCTGTAAAATTTGAACTAGACGATACTGCGGGAAGTTTAGCAACTGTTTTGAATGTAATGAACAATTGCAAGTTGAATTTGACTAAAATACAATCGATGCCGATTATTGAGACGCCTTTTCAATATTCATTTTTTGTGGATGTTATTTTCGAAAAATACAAACATTATGAAAAAGCCAAGAAAATTTTAGAAATCATGACCACTCATTTTAAAGTTTTAGGCGAATACAAAAAAGGAAATTCATGATAACAACAGCAAACCGATTAAATACAGTTGAAGAATATTATTTTTCATCTAAATTAAGAGAAGTACGTGAATTAATAATTCAAGGCAAGCCTATTATTAATATGGGAATTGGAAGCCCAGATTTAAAACCTTCAAAAGAGGTGGTGCAAGCCATTCAAAATGCAATGCATGACGAATTGGCTCATCAATATCAGAGTTATCAGGGGTTACCAGAACTGAGAGTGGCGATGGCCGATTTTTATAAAACCTTTTTTAGAGTTACTTTAAATTCAACTTCTGAAATTTTACCTTTGATGGGTTCAAAAGAAGGAATCATGCATATTTCATTGGCCTTTTTAAATGAAGGTGATGGTGTTTTGATTCCTAATCCTGGTTATCCTACCTACTGTTCGGTTACAAATTTAGTCGGAGCTACGCCAGTTTTTTACGACCTGAAAGAAAGCAATAATTGGGAGCCTGACTTTACTGTCTTAGAAAAAATAGATCTTTCAAAAGTAAAATTAATGTGGGTCAATTACCCTAATATGCCCACAGGTGCGAGTGGAAATTCAGCTTTGTTTACAAAATTAATTGCTTTTGGTAAAAAACACAATATACTGATAGTTAATGACAATCCTTATAGTTTTGTTTTGAATGATAATCCCGTTTCAATTTTAGAAATTGATGGAGCAAAGGAGGTATCATTAGAACTCAACTCCTTGTCAAAAACTTTCAATATTTCTGGATGGCGCGTGGGAATGGTTTTAGGAAGTTCAAAAAATATAGAAGCAGTTTTAAAAGTCAAAAGCAATATGGACAGTGGTATGTTTTATGGCATTCAAAAAGGCGCAATTGAGGCTTTACAATCTGAACAATCTTGGTTCGATGAACAAAATTTGGTTTATAGAAAGAGGCGTAATCTGATTTTTCAATTGGCCGAGAAGTTAAAATGCGCTTATGATAAGAATGCAGTGGGTCTTTTTGTTTGGGCAAAACTACCAGAAAATGTTGTTGATGCAGAAGATTTTGTAAACGAATTGTTGTACAAAAAAAGTATTTTTATAACACCTGGAACCATTTTCGGTAGCAACGGACAAGGTTACATCCGATTTTCACTATGCTTACCCGAAGATAAAATTCAAGAAGCCATAAACAGATTTTAAAATCCAAAGAATCGAAAAAAAACCACAATTGAACTTTAATTTCTTAATGGTTTAAAAAAATAAAAATAATAATTTTACAAAAAATAAAAAATGAACATTACAACAGAAAATAAAAAATGGTTAGAAGATTTTAAACTAACACATCCATTAGTAATTGCTGGACCATGCAGCGCAGAAACAGAAGAGCAAGTATTAAAAATTGCTCATGAATTAAAAAATTCTGACGTAAGTATTTTTAGAGCAGGAATTTGGAAACCAAGAACACGTCCTGGCGGATTTGAAGGTGTTGGCGCCATTGGTTTAAAATGGTTGCAAAAAGCAAAAGCCGAAACAGGACTTTTGATGGCTACCGAAGTGGCCAATGCAACGCATGTAAAATTGGCGTTAGAACATGATATTGACGTACTATGGATAGGTGCCAGAACTACAGTAAATCCTTTTGCAGTTCAAGAAATTGCGGATGCATTGCAAAATACGGATAAAATTGTATTGGTAAAAAACCCAGTAAACCCAGATTTAGCATTATGGATTGGTGGTGTTGAACGTTTGTACAATGCAGGAATAAAAAAATTAGGAGTAATTCATAGAGGGTTTTCTACTTATGAAAAGACCAAATACAGAAACATTCCTGAATGGCAAATTGCGATTGAATTGCAAAGTCGTTTTCCTGATTTACCTTTGATTTGTGATCCTTCACACATAACGGGTCGCAGGGATATGATTCAGGAAGTATCGCAGCAAGCTTTAGATTTAAATTATGACGGATTAATTATTGAAACACACACCGATCCAGATAATGCTTGGAGTGATGCAGCGCAACAAGTTACACCTGCAGTCTTAAAAAAGATTTTTGAAGACCTCAAAGTCAAAAAAATGACCATTGAAGAAGATGGTTATAATACCGAAATGATCAAACTCAGAGCCAATATTGATATTGCCGACAGTAAATTATTAGAAACGCTTGGTAACCGTATGAAAGTATCAGAGCAAATAGGGGCACTTAAAAAAGCCAATAATGTAGCCGTTTTGCAAAACAAACGCTGGAACGAAATTTTAGGAAAAATGATTCTTGATGGAGAAGAAAAAGGATTGAGTGAGGAGTTTATTTTAAAGCTCTTTAAGGCTATACATCAAGAAAGTATCAATCATCAGGAAAGAATTATCAATAATTAGTTAAATGTTAAGTTTTGTATTACTTTTGCTTCCAAATCAAAACAAACAAAAAAATGAAAAAAATTATTTTATTATTAGTTCTTACTTTTGGGCTTAATGTCTCTTATGCTCAAGTTGATGTAATCACAAAACACAACGGGGAAACCGTTAACGGAAAAGTTGTAAAACTTGAAGAATTCACAATTGTTTTTAAGTATGATGGAGAGGATGCAGAAAATACTATAAGCAAGTATGCTGTAGAAAAAATCGTATATGGTAAAAGCGGAAGAGTTGAAGAAATTACCGAAAAAATTGTAATAAACTCAGAAGAAGACTGGGAAAAAGTAGTTATTCTTGAAGACAAAGCTTACATAACTGGACTTAAAAAAGGAGAAGAAGTTAGAGGTAAAACGGGACTTATTAATTATCATACTGGTAATACAGGAGACAAAAAAGCAGAAAAAAAATTAAAAATGGCTGCAGCAGCAATTGGCTGTCCATTTATACTTCAAACTGCTGATAAAACAACTGTAGGCGCAAGCTCTAATAGTTTAGGTGGATCTCAAGCTATAAAAAAAGGAGTTGGTTACAAATACTAATTTTTTTCAACATCATAAAAAAGACTGTTTATTCCCTTAAACAGTCTTTTTTTTTATACAAAACTTCAAACTTTAAACTTCAAACTTCAAACAAAATTTTACCTTTGCAGTTATGACAGGACTCGTATACAAATCTACAGGAAGCTGGTACACCGTAAAATCTAACCAAGGCGATTTTATGGAATGTCGTATCAAAGGTAAATTTAGGATGAAGGGCATAAAAAGTACCAATCCTATTGCTGTAGGTGATATAGTAGATTATGAATTAGAAGAAAGTTCAGATACAACCACGGGAACAATTACAAATATTCACGAACGAAAAAATTATATTGTTCGTAAATCAGTCAATCTTTCGCATCAAATGCACATTATCGCATCAAATGTAGATTATGTTTTTTTGCTGATTACAATAAATAATCCGCCTACTACTACTAATTTTATAGACCGTTTTTTGGTCACTGCCGAAGCTTATGGAATCGAAACTATTTTGGTTTTCAACAAAATAGATACATTTGATGAGGTCACAATTAATGAGCAGTTGTACATGCAACATATTTACCAACAAATAGGTTACCAATGTTTGCGGGTTTCTTCTACAGAAAAAAAAGGAATTGAAGCGTTAAAACAACTTATGGTGGGTAAAGTAACCATGTTTTCTGGTCATTCTGGCGTAGGGAAATCCACATTAGTTAATGCTATGGAACCTAGTTTGCATCTAAAAACTAAAACCATATCAGAACAAAGCAAGCAAGGGCAACATACTACTACTTTTGCCGAAATGTATGATTTGAGTTTTGGAGCCCAAATAATCGACACGCCAGGAATTAAAGGATTTGGGATTGTCGATATGGAAAAAGAAGAAATATCTGGATATTTTCCAGAATTTTTTAAATTGAAAGATCAATGCAAGTTCAACAATTGTTTGCACAAAGAAGAACCGCATTGTGCTATAAAAAAAGCATTAGAAAACGACCAAATTTCATGGTCGCGTTATGAAAGTTATTTGAAAATTTTGGAAGGTGATGATGAGAATTACCGCACTGATATTTATAATGATGACCGAATTGCCAGTGATGAAACGAGAAACAAATGATAATCATGAATTAGGTGATTTTCTTCACTTATAGTTCACAGTTTATAATTCATAATTTATTTGAAAGTAGTTATTCAAAGAGTTTCTGAAGCGTCTGTTACAATCAATACTTCAATTGTAGCAAAAATTAATCAAGGCTTGCTGGTTTTAGTAGGAATTGAAGATGCCGATAATCAGGAAGATATAGATTGGTTGACTTCAAAAATCTGTAATCTTCGCATTTTTAGTGATGAAAATAATGTAATGAACCTTTCGGTAAAAGATATAAATGGGGACATAATTCTAGTAAGCCAGTTTACATTGCATGCGTCAACAAAAAAAGGCAACCGACCTTCCTACATAAAAGCTTCAAAACCAGAAATAGCCATACCATTATATGAGGATTTTATTGCTGCTTTAGAGTTTGTACTTGGTAAAAAAATACAAACTGGTGAGTTTGGCGCGGACATGAAAGTTTCACTTGTAAATAATGGTCCAGTAACTATACTTATTGATAGCAAAAACAAGGAGTAATGTTTTATTTTTTTAATTCACAATTTCCTACATTTGTTTTCAATACAAAACGATAAATGAAATACCAAAACATTCGTGAAGAAGAACTAAAGAATAAAGTTGGAGCCGATTGGTTCAAACAATTTGACACTACCGAAATTCTTGGCAATATCGATTTCACCGTTTTTCCGCAACAAGATAATTTATTTGGTCGTACTCCTTTGCTTTGGGCAGAAGCTAAAACAGGTAACTTTAATGAAGTTACTATGTTTGTACAATTAATTATTACCATTGGCAAAGCACGAACTTTTGACAAGACTATGCCACCTGCTTTTTTGGGTGCTTTCGACTTTAAAAAAATAGCATTTGTACCCTACATCAACATACAAGATATTTTTTACATAAACGATTTCAACTGGAATGTTGCACCAAGTAATCATGAAACCAAAGAATTTCAGTTAATAAAACAACGTGTTGAAGCTATATTAAAGCAAAATACCTACGTTTATGATTACGAAAAAGACGAAAAAGAGCTTCAATCGTTTATCAAAAACAATGTTGCCAAAGCCACAACAACTAGTAAATTAAAGATTGATAAAAACAATTTCATACCAATATATTTACGTTGGTTAGAAATTGTAAAACCCATTATTGATGTAAATTGGGACGATTTAAAAAAAGCCAATATTTTAGACAGCGATTTTTATTTGGCAGATTTATTTGTTGATGATAAAGACACCCAAAGCATTGGAGACGATTTATCAATTCGCGAAAATTTATTTGTGATGTTTCAAAACGAAGGTTATAAAATAGCTAAGGAAAACCTCAAGCAAATGTTTGATGCTACTATTATGCTAAAAAACAAAGACAACTATTTGCATTTCTGGAAACGCTACAAACGACCGCCACTTAAGGAGTTTCAAGATTATATTATTGAACGTCGTGATTTACTTGTGCCACAAGACATTCGTGAGCGCAAAGGCGCTTTTTTTACACCACGTATTTGGGTAGAATTATCACAAAAATATTTAACCGATTATTTGGGCGAAAACTGGCAAGACGATTATTATATTTGGGATTGCGCCGCAGGAACAGGAAACCTTTTAGCAGGATTAACCAACAAATACAACATTTACGCCAGCACATTAGACCAAGCCGATGTAAACGTAATGCACGAACGTGTTGATCACGGCGCCAACTTACTTAAAAACAACGTGTTTCAGTTTGATTTTTTAAATGATGATTTTTCCAAGCTACCCGACCCACTGCAATCTATAATAAATAATCCAGAAAAGCGAAAAAAACTGATAATTTATATTAATCCGCCTTATGCTGAAGCTGGAAATACAAAACAGAGAACAGGTACAGGTGAGAACAAAGCCAATACATCTATTGGGAACAAAACATACGAAAAGTATAAGGGAAAAATAGGAAAAGCAAGTAATGAACTTTTTACGCAGTTTTTGATTAGAATTTACTGCGAAATCGATGGGTGCAAGATTGCAAATTTTTCAAAGTTGAAAAATTTGCAATCTTCGAACTTTAAAGATTTCCGAAATATTTTTTCAGCTCGGCTTGAAAAATTATTTTTAACGCCTGCTGATACATTTGATAATGTTAAAGGACAGTTCCCAATTGGTTTTTTTATATGGAATACTGGTGAAAAAGAAATTTTTAAAAGTGGTTTGGCTGATGTTTATGATAAGTTTGGGAATTTTAAAAGCGAAAAGAATGTTATCAATTATGACTATGAGAAGGGATTAATTGGTAAGTGGTTATCTTCATTTAAAATTAATAAAAATGAAATTTTGATTGGAATGATGAATACAGGAAGAAACGATTTCCAAAATCAAAATCTTGTACATATACAACAGGAAACTGCCGACAAAGGTCATTCTATTTATATTACAAAAGATAATATCATTCCATCTGTTGTGTTTTTTTCAGTTCGTCATTGTATTGAAGCTAATTGGTTAAATGATAGAGATCAATTTGTAAATCCAAATGATAATTGTCAAAATGATTTTGAATTTCAAAATGATTGCTTAACTTTTACTTTATTCTTTAATAGTAATAATATTCAATTAAAATACGGTACTAACCATTGGATTCCGTTTACAGAATATGAAGTCAATGCCCAAGCCAAGTTTGAGAGCAACTTTATGACTGATTTTATAAAAGGTAAAATAAAGCAAGAAAAAAATAGTAACGATTTGTTTAACACCACCAGTCATTGCGAGGAGGAACGACACGGCAATCTCAATACACCATTACAATTCTCCAACGATGCAACCGCCGTTTTTGATGCTGGTCGTGAGTTATGGAAATACTATCATGCGATTGCTTCGTTATCTCGCAATGACTATAATGTTAACGCTTCTTTATATGACATTCGCGAATATTTTCAAGGAAGAAACGATAAAGGCCGAATGAATTCTAAAAGTGATGATGCAACCTACACGCAACTAATTGCTGACCTTAGAAGTAAACTTGCAGTTTTAGCAGATAAAATAAAACCCAAAGTATATGAATATGGTTTCTTGAAGGAGTAAAAAAGCAGCACAACGTCATTGCGAGGAACGACGCAATCTCATCAACTTTACGTAAGCCTAAACTGATTGCTTCGCTTTACTGCGTTGCACTCGCAATGACAAAGCAACACACATTAACTATGAAACCAGGATTTATTTATATAATAACTAACAAAAACAATACAACATTATACATTGGTGTAACATCAAACTTGCCTAATAGAATTTTACAGCACAAAGAAAAACATTATGAAAAGTCCTTTTCTGCCCGTTACAATTTGAATAAATTGGTTTACTTTGAACAGTTTCAAATGATTGGAGATGCAATAGGAAGAGAAAAACAACTCAAAGCAGGAAATAGAGCTACAAAAGAAAATTTAATCAACTGTATCAATCCAGATTGGAATGATTTGTATGAAGAAATAATAGATATAATGATAATTTAAACATACAGTCATTGCGAGGCACGAAGCAATCTCATGACGTTTATATTAAGGCTGATAAGATTGCTTCGTGCCTCGCAATGACTAATAAAACTAGCAATGACATGAACCTAAAAAACGCCCAACTTGAAGTTGACAATTGGATAAAAGAGCATGGTGTTCGCTATTTTAACGAACTCACAAATATGGCACAACTTACTGAAGAAGTAGGTGAAGTGGCCCGAATCATAGCCCGTAGATACGGCGAGCAATCAGAAAAAGAATCGGATAAAAATAAAGATCTTGGCGAAGAATTGGCTGATGTGGTTTTTGTAGTTTTATGCTTGGCTAATCAAACAGGAATTGATCTTCAAGCAGCTTTTGATAAAAAACTGGATTTGAAATCGATTAGAGATAAAAACCGCCACAAAGAAAATGATAAATTAAAATAGTGTAAAGCGCTCAAGAACTAATGAACTTAAAACTCTTAATTAACCAACACCCAACACCCAACGCCCAACACCTAAAAATCACTGGTTCCAAGTCAGAAACCAACAGGTTATTATTGCTCCAAGCTTTATATCCCAACATAATTTTAGAAAACTCTTCTAATTCTGATGATTCAGAAGTTATGGCTAATGCACTTTTAAAATCTAAAATCAAGAATCAAGAACCAACAATCATTGACGTCCATCACGCAGGAACCGCCATGCGTTTTCTTACTGCTTATTTTGCTATTCAGGAAGGAAGTGAAGTTGTTTTGACCGGTTCGTCCCGAATGAAGGAGCGTCCCATAAAAATTTTAGTAGCAGCTTTACAAGAATTAGGGGCTGATATTACTTATATCGAAAATGAAGGGTTTCCGCCAATACAAATTATAGGAAAAAAACTAAAACTAGATAAAGTTACATTGCCAGCAAATGTGAGCAGCCAATACATTTCGGCATTATTGCTCATTGCTCCCAAACTTGAAAAAGGTTTGCAATTGACGCTGGAGGGCGAAATCACCTCTGTTCCGTATATAAAAATGACGTTGGCATTACTCAACGAAATAGGTATCAGGACTTCATTCGAAGGAAATATTATAGAAGTAACACCCAACACCCAGCACCCAACACCCAACACCCAAATTGTAGAATCCGACTGGTCATCAGCCTCTTATTTTTATTCCATAATTGCTTTATCTGCTGTTGGAACCCAAATTGAATTATCAAGTTATAAAGAAAACAGCCTTCAAGGTGATGCCGTGCTGGCAGAAATTTATAAAAACTTTGGAGTAAAAACGATTTATGAAAATAATCACATCATTTTAAGCAAAACTGAAATCCCAAATTCAAAATCCCAAATTTTAAACCTTCAATCTTCTCCTGATATTGCCCAAACCATTGCTGTTACTTGTTTTGGACTAGGAATGCATTGTCATTTAACAGGACTTCATACGCTAAAAATAAAGGAAACAGATAGGTTAGAAGCTTTAAAAATCGAAATGACAAAATTAGGAGCTGATATTTCAGTTACTAATGATAGTCTTGAATTAAAAGCTTCATCTAGTATCAATCCTGATATCACTATAAAAACGTACCAAGACCACAGGATGGCTATGGCGTTTGCACCATTAGCAATGAAAACTTCAATTTGTATTGAAAATGCCGAAGTAGTATCAAAATCATATCCTGATTTTTGGATAGATTTACAAAGTATTGGTTTTCAAATTTCTGAATTTAAATAAATCAATTTTTCAACGTTTTAAGGGCTTTGCAACTTTATGGCTTTGCAACTTTGTAACTTTAAAAATAATAAACTGCAAAACACTTGACAACGCCTATCTCACAATCGTATATTTGCAACGAATTAGGATTGAGGGTTAAACCTTAAATCTAGATTCTTAAATCTTAAATGCTACTATGAAATTATCACATTTTCAATTCAACTTACCTAAAGAACTTCTTGCAGAATATCCAGCCGAAAATAGAGACGAAGCCCGTTTGATGGTCATTAACAGAGAGAAAAAAACTATTGAACACAAAATGTTCAAGGATGTTATTGATTATTTTGACGAAGGCGATGTCTTGGTTTTAAATAACACTAAGGTTTTTCCAGCCCGTTTGTACGGAAACAAAGAAAAAACTGGCGCAAGAATCGAAGTTTTTTTGTTGAGAGAATTAAATGCAGAACAAAGACTTTGGGACGTTTTAGTTGATCCAGCACGTAAAATCCGAATTGGTAATAAATTGTATTTTGGCGATGATGATTCTCTTGTTGCCGAAGTTATAGACAATACAACATCACGCGGAAGAACGTTGCGTTTTCTTTACGACGGTTCCTATGAGGAATTCCGTAATAAATTGACTGAACTTGGCGAAACACCAATTCCTAAATACATTAATCGTGAAGTAACACCAGAAGATGCGGATCGTTACCAAACTATTTATGCAAAAGAAGAAGGTGCTGTTGCAGCTCCAACTGCGGGTCTGCACTTTTCTAAACACTTGCTTAAAAAATTAGAAATTAAAGGAATCGATTTTGCCGAAGTAACGCTACACGTTGGTCTTGGTACCTTTAATCCAGTTGAGGTTGAAGATTTATCGAAACACAAAATGGATTCTGAAGAGTTAAAAATAACTCAGGAAGCTTGTGATATTGTGAATAATGCAAAGCTTAAAAAGAAAAGAATTTGTGCTGTAGGAACAACATCTATGCGTGCTGTTGAAAGTGCAGTATCATCGGCAAGAACACTCAATACTTTTGATGGTTGGACTAATAAATTTATTTTTCCACCTCATGATTTTAGTATTGCAACTTGTATGATTACTAATTTTCATACGCCAAAATCAACATTGTTAATGATGGTGTCAGCGTTTTGTGGTCACGATTTAATGAAACAAGCCTATGAGGAAGCTATTAAGGAAGAGTACAAGTTTTACTCTTATGGCGATGCCATGCTAATTATATAATTTATAATAAAATTAGTTTCAAATAAAAAAATCCCTTCAGATATTGAAGGGATTTTCCGTTTTACTAATTGACTTGGTAAACTAATTTCACCGTAATATTCGCTGTTTTATTTTTTGAACTGGTATTAAAAGAACCTCCATAAGAAAAGTCTTCAGAAGAATTTTGTCCAGTTATCTGAAAAACACCCATATCAGATTTTTTTAGATTTCCTAAACTTGCATCTGCATTTTCAGCAATGCTTTGTGCACGAATCCTTGCATCTTTTGTTGCTTCGGCAATCATTTTTATTTTTAATTCCGCTAATTTAGTATAGTAATATTCTGGAGGATTAGAATAAAATAAAATTCCAGAATTTATTAACTCGCTAGATTGTCTTGAAACCTCTTCAATTTTATTAACGTTATTGGATTGAACAGTAACAGTTTGGGTAAGGGTGTAACCAGTAAAAATTTGTTGTTTTGTAGTTCCATTTTCATTGTAAGTAAAATCGAAATCTTTATTAAAATTTACTGCCGAAAATACCATTTCTTCTGCCTTAATTCCTTTTTTTGATAAATAATTTTTGATATTTTCTCTATCCCGGTCTAATGAAGCATAGGCTTCTTTTAACGTCATGTTCTTTTGAGTAAAAGAACCGCTCCAAACAATTAAATCAGATATAAAATCTTTTTTACCAAGTCCAGTCACACTAATTGTATCGTTACTTTGATTTCGATTTTGAAATGCATTTGAAAACAAATAGGCCGAAATTATAACTGCAACTGCAATTATTATCATATTTAAATTATTTTTAAGCATAATCTTTTATTTAATGGTTCAACCAAATATAGTCAAATTACATGCCCAAGTTTTAAATAATTTGCAGACTTAACAATTTAGTTTTCTCTCACTAAATTTTCTTATTTTTGCAGTCCAAAAAGCACAATATGATTTTTCAAAATACCAGAGCATTTGCTCAGCAACTTGATGCCACAGATACACTTCATAAATACAGAGACGAGTTTTATTTCCCACAAGTAAACGGTAAAAATGTTATTTATTTTACAGGAAATTCTCTTGGTTTGCAACCTAAAAGAACAAAAGCCTACGTTGATGAAGTAATGAATGATTGGGCTAATCTTGCTGTTGAAGGTCATTTTTATGCGGAAAAGCCTTGGTGGGATTATCATGAAAGATTTGCTAATCCGCTGAGTAAAATTGTAGGAGCAAAACCAAGTGAAGTAACTGTAATGAACACACTTACAGTAAATCTTCATTTACTGATGGTTTCATTTTACCAACCTACCCCAAAAAAACATAAAATCATTTGCGAAGCAAAAGCGTTTCCTAGCGACCAATACATGTTCCAGAGTCAGGTGCATTTTCATGGCTATAACCCAAAAGATGCAATTATTGAAATTGAACGACGTGAAGGGGAGCACAATATTAGACTAGAAGATGTTTTATCAAAAATTGAAGAAGTAGGAGATGAGTTGGCTTTAGTACTAATAGGAGGTGTTAATTATTACACAGGACAAGTTTTTGATATTAAAACCATAACCGAAGCAGGACACAAACTAGGTGCTTATGTAGGTTGGGATTTGGCTCACGCCGTAGGAAATATAAAATTAGAATTGCATGATTGGAATGTAGATTTTGCTTCTTGGTGCAGTTACAAATACATGAATTCGGGACCAGGAAATGCTTCAGGATGTTTTGTGCATGAAATACATCATAACAATAATGAATTGCCAAGATTTGCAGGTTGGTGGGGACACAATAAGGAACGCCGATTTAAAATGGAGCCAGTATTTGAACCTGTTCAAAGTGCCGAAGGGTGGCAAATAAGCAATTTACCTATTTTATCACTAGCGCCTTATTTGGCTTCAGTTGAACTTTTTGATGAAATAGGAATGGAAGCGCTGATTGAAAAGAGAAATCAAATAACAGCTTATCTGGAATTTATTCTACATGAAATTGATAATGAAGTCGATAGTACTTTTGAAATCATTACACCTTCAAATCCTTCAGAAAGAGCATCGCAATTATCCGTTTTTCTTCATGGAGAAGGCAGAAGTCTTTTCGACTATTTGATGAAGAATGGTGTAATTACTGATTGGCGCGAACCTAATGTTATTCGTTTGGCACCCGTTCCGTTGTATTGTTCTTTTGAAGACATGTATGATTTTGGACAAATTTTGAAGAAGGGAATTTTAAGTAACAAATAGTAGTTAATCATAAACTGTTAACTAAAGACACAATTATGAACAAACAAGAAAAAATAAAAAACTTTGATCCATCACAACCTGGATTAGCTGATGAAAGTATTTTTGGACTTCCTTTTAGTGCCGATGAAAGCGAAATTATTATCATCCCTGTGCCTTGGGAAGTTACGGTAAGCTATGGAGCTGGCGCATCATTAGGACCAGAGGCAGTTCTAGAGGCTTCTTTTCAAGTGGATTTGCACCATCAGGAATTCCCTGAGTTATGGAAGCTCGGCATGTATCTGGATTTAAATGATCAAACTGAAAAATGGGCAACTGATTCTAAAAAATACAAAGGCTTGGCGCAGCCTATAATTCAAGCATTAGAAAACGGAGAGGTCGTAGAAAGTTTACCAGCTCTGCAATCTGATTTGGATAAAATAAATAAAGCATGCAGGGAACTCAACAATGAAGTAAAAGACCGTGTTTTATATTGGACAAAAAAAGGAAAAAAAGTAGCGCTTTTAGGTGGTGACCATTCTACGCCTTTAGGGTATTATGAAGCCTTGGCAACACAACATGATGATTTTGGAATTCTTCATCTTGATGCGCACATGGACCTAAGAATTGCATATGAAGGATTCAAATATTCTCATGCTTCCATTATGTATAATGCGTTGCAAATCCCACAGATCAGTAAAATTGTTCAAGTAGGAATTCGTGATTTTTGTCAACAAGAAGCAGAAACGGCTTTGAGCGAAAGGGTTTTGGTTCATACCGATACAGATTTAAAAGCAGAGAATTTCAAAGGTGTAACTTGGCATGAGCAATGTGAAAAAATTATAGCTTCGTTGCCACAAAAAGTCACTATTAGTTTTGATATCGATGGGATGTATTCTTGGTACTGCCCGAACACGGGGACACCAGTGCCAGGAGGTTTTTCTTTTGAACAAGCTACTTATTTATTGAGTAAATTAGGCGAAAGTGGCAAAGAAATCATAGGATTTGATTTAGTAGAAGTTGCTCCTGGAGATGATGATTGGGACGGGAATGTTGGTGCTAGAATGTTGTACCATATGTGTGGTGTTTTAGCAAAGAACAACGGAATGCAAGTGGGTAAGAAAATTGAATTCAACCGATAAATTTCATAAAATTATTAGATTAGAACGGACTTTACGGTCCGTTTTTTTATGAATTAAAATCAATATAATTTTAAAGGTATAA
Organism: Bacteroidota bacterium; assembly: GCA_031413015.1. GTDB lineage: Bacteria > Bacteroidota > Bacteroidia > Flavobacteriales > Flavobacteriaceae > Flavobacterium. Next base: position 679,614 of record JANOEE010000015.1, read on the forward strand.
ATTATTATATTTACGTTTCAAAAGGATTATTGAATCTAAAAATGTTATAATATGTCAAAAATGAAATGGTTTTCTTGCTTTATTGTTTTTTCTTCAATTGCATTTTCACAAGAAATATTAAACCCGGATAAAGCCGTTACTACACAAAATAAAGTTACAATAAATAGTGTCTTAATAGATTATACAGCAACTACAGGAACACAACCTGTTTGGGACGAAGCAGGTAAAGCAATCGCTTATTTGCATTATACGTATTATACTAGAAATAATATTAAAGACAGATCAGAGCGTCCGTTAGTGATGTCATTCAATGGAGGGCCAGGTTCTGCTTCCGTTTGGATGCACCTTGCATATACTGGACCAAGAATTTTAAAAATTGATGATGAAGGTTATCCAGTGCAGCCTTATGGGGTCAAAGAAAATCCTCATTCTATTCTTGATATTGCAGATATTGTTTATATTAATCCAGTAAATACGGGTTACTCGCGAACAATTCCGTTAGAAGGAAAAGAGGTAGATCGCAGCAAGTTTTTTGGTATCAATGCGGATATTAATTATTTGTCATCATGGCTAAATACCTTTGTAACGCGAAATAATCGTTGGCTTTCGCCAAAATATTTAATAGGAGAAAGCTACGGAGGAACAAGAGTTGCTGGTTTGGCATTGGCATTACAAAATCAACAGTGGATGTATTTAAATGGTGTAATTATGGTTTCGCCAGCCGATTATAAAGTGTTGCGTCAGGATAATCCTGTAAGTGACGCGCTATCGTTTCCTTATTTTACAGCAACGGCTTGGCACCATAAAAAATTACCGGCTGCATTACAACAAAAAGATTTATTAGAAATTTTACCTGAAGCAGAACAATTTACCACCGAAAAAATAATTCCAGCTTTGACAAAAGGTGGTTTTATTTCAGAGAGTGAAAAGCAATCTTTGGCCGAAAAAATGGCTTATTATTCTGGATTGAAGAAAGAAGATTTTCTAGAAAACAACTTGGTTGTGCCAGTATCTTATTTTTGGAAACATTTGTTAAAAGAGGAGAAAGGATACACTGTAGGGAGATTAGATTCAAGATATTTAGGTATTGACAAAAAATTAGGTGGCGACGAGCCCGATTATAATTCAGAATTAACATCATGGTTGCATTCTTTTACACCAGCAATTAATTATTATTTGCAAGAAGAATTAAAATTCAAGACTGATGTGAAATACAATATGTTTGGGGCTGTAAATCCTTGGAACAACGATAATGATAACACGCGAGACAATTTGAGGCAAGCGATGGCTCAAAATCCGTATTTGAATGTTTTGTACCAAACGGGATATTATGACGGAGCAACTACTTATTTCAATTCAAAATATTCGATGTGGCAAATTGATCCTAGCGGTAAGTTGAAAGAGCGTTTTACTTTTAAAGGTTATAGAAGCGGTCACATGATGTACCTTAGAAAAGAAGATTTAAAAACGGCCAACGAGGATATTCGTGCGTTTATATTAAAATCAACTTCTAACGGAAAATCAGCAAAATATTAGTTTTGAATTTCATCAAAATTAATATGTATCCATGTTATCTATAATCTGGTTGGCTTTTACCTTTATTTTGTAGAGTTCCTCTGGGTCCATTTTGTTGAGTAAATTCATCATCATTGCCATACGTTGATTGCCTTTAAAATAATCTCTTTTTTCATCAAGAAAATTCCAATAAAGTGTATTGAAGGGGCAACCTTTTTCACCGTATTTGTCTTTTACATTGTAAAAGCATTTGCTACAATTGTTACTCATTTTGTTAATGTAACTTCCTGAAGAAACGTAAGGTTTTGTAGCAATTATTCCACCATCAGCATATTGTGACATGCCACGCGTATTGGGCATTTCGACCCATTCTATCGCATCAATGTATACGCCGAGATACCAATTGTCTACTTCATCAGGATGAATTTGTGTAAGCAAAGTAAAGTTGCCAATAACCATTAAGCGCTGGATGTGATGAGCATAGGCTTCCTCTAAGCTTTGATTGATAGCATGACTCAAACAGTTCATTTTAGTTTTTCCCGTCCAGAAAAAATCAGGTAATTTGTTGTGGTTTTCTAGTTTGTTCATTTGCGCATAGTCTGGCATTTCTTTCCAGTAAATGCCACGAATGTATTCTCTCCAACCTAAAATTTGCCGGACAAAACCTTCTACTTGAGATAAGGTGATTTCGGTTTCGTTTTTATGATAAAAAGCTACAACAGTTTCAATAACTTCTTTTGGCGAAAGCATTTTAGAATTCATTGCAAAAGACAATCGCGAATGAAATAAAAATTTCTCATCCGTGTGCATTGCGTCTTCATAATCGCCAAAGTGCTTCAATAAATGTGTACAGAAATAATCTAGAACTTCCAGACTTTCTCCTCGTGAAGTGGGCCAACTAAAATCCTTTTCTTTGAGTGTCCCAAAAGTTACAATTCCAGCATCTTGTATTTCTTTAAGAATTTCCGCTATATTTTTATGAAAGTTTTTTTCTGAAGGAACAGGAACTTGTCCCGTATATTTTTTGCGATTGTCATGATCAAAATTCCATTGGTTGCCTAGCGGCTGTGCGCCCACCATCATTACCTCATGTTTTTTGCGCATGTTGCGGTAAAAATTTTCCATCAGCAACATTTTTTTTCCTTCAAAAAAAGTGGCCAATTCTGTCCTTGTGGTATAAAAATGTTCTGAATCAAAAGCTTCAGTTCGTATTTTTAATATAGAAGAAATCCCTTTTAGTTGTTGGTCTAACCTATATTCATCGGGCAACAAATATTCAAATTTTTCAATTGCATATTTTTTTACACATAATGTAATAAGCTTTTCTAGATCTTGCGGATTGTTTTCGTCATTTATTTTAAAATAATGAACCTTGTGTTTTTGCGATTGCAAAGTTTCGGAAAAATTGCGCATCGAGAGAAAAAAGGCAACTACTTTTTGAATATGATGCTTTACATAATCTGTCTCTTGACGTATTTCGGCCATAAGATACAATACATTTTCATCAGGATTTTTGAACCAAGAATGTTGTAAATTGAGTTGGTCGCCAAGAATTAGTCGTAGTGTTTTCATATTAAAATAAATCGGGATTCAGCCATAATTTTTGGTATTTGCCATGGGCATCATACATTTCTGCCTGCCGTTTGATGTTAAATTTTCGGTCACGCGGATCATTGCCTACCCCCGCATTATAAATCCAATTGCCATAATTACTGTGCACGTCATAGTCAACAAGCATACTCTCAAAATATGCAGCAGCAACGCGCCAGTCCTGTTCCCATTCTTTTGCCCAGTAACTCGCCACATTTTGTCGGCCACGATTGCTCATAAAACCCGTACGTTGCAATTCAATCATGTTGGCATTAACAAACGGCTCCCGTGTATTGCCATTAATCCATTGTCGCAGGGCTTTATCATTGGTTTTCCATTCGTATTCTTTACCTAATATGCCGTCAATTTTAAAAATTTTTTCGCCGTGTTTCAACGAAATGTATTTGAAATAATCACGCCAAATCAGTTCAAAAATCAACCAATAGGTATCTTCGTTTTTGCAAACTTCTTGCTCATATTCCTGTACTTTCCAATAAATGGTTCGTGCCGAAACGCTACCATTTGCAAGCCAAGCCGAAAGCTTGGAGCTGTAAGCTTCCCCAATCAATCCGTTTCTTGTTTTTTTGTAATCAGAAAGATTCTCGGTGTCCCAAAAATATTGGTCTATTCTTTTTAAAGCCTGACTTTCACCTCCGCGAAAAGGGAAAGCCGAATTTTTATCCAGTTTAAACGATTCTAAACCTAAATCCTCTAAACTCGGGATTACATTTGAAGTCGGTATTAAATTATCATCAGGTTTTGTAGTGATCGATACAACAGGTTTTATTTTACTTTCTTTTTCACATTTTTTTCTAAATTCTGTAAAAACTTCGGGAATCTTGGAAAAATCAGCATACGGAATTGCATCTGGATGAAACAAAAACTGATCGTAAGTTGCTATAAAATTTACGTTAGGAACTGTTTGTTTTACATTTTCATTGACTTCAACTTCATCTGGCGTCCATTCTTTTTGAAAAAACACGTTTGAAATACCATGTTCTGAAACCAATTTTGGAAATACATTTTCAGGCAAATCATGAAAAATTAACAATGAAATGTTTTTGTCGGCCAAATTATTTTTCAAATCCCGAAGAGTTTCTAAAAGAAATTTGGCTCTGAATTTCTCTGTTTTTTTGAAGCCGTACTTATTGGTTTCAAATTGTCGGGGATCAAGAAAGTAAACACCAATGGTTTTTCCTGACTTTTTACAAGCCTCAAATAGTGAGTGATTGTCTTGAACTCTTAAATCATTTCTAAACCAAACTATATTATTCATTTTTTTATTTTTAACTAAAACTTTTTTTATTTTTTACTTCTTCTGCACTTTTCGCCGCAATATTTAACTTCGTCCCAGTTTTTCTCCCATTTTTTTCGCCAAGCGAATGGGAGTTTACAAGTGAGACAAATTTTTTCGGGAAGGTTTACTTTTTTATGCGCCATTATTTAAGCAGTGATTTTATGACAACTTTAGGTCTTGCATACTCAAATCGGTCAATAATTCGGGGCAAGCAATAGCCATCAAGGCCATTGATAGTGACTACATTGCCTTTTTCCAGTTGTAACCAGCCGTCTTTATGTTCCAGATTTTCATCAAAAAACACATCTTCAATTGCCGCAATAATATGAATGGTGTCGTTTTCCTTAATGTGGTATTCATTCAAATATTTGCAATACAACTGTACAGGACTTTCTTTTACAAATGGTATTGAAACACCAGTTTTATATTCTTCAACTAAATTTGTGGTGTCAAATTCTGAAACACTAGGAGCATAATTGGCTGAGGTTTGATGTGCATCAGCAATAAAATGTGCCGCAATATGGTTGACTGTAAAAAAGCCAGTTTCTTTAATATTTTTGTAAGTGTCTCGAGGTACTGTCGTAGGACGAACAATAAAACCTAGCATTGCTGGATTACTGCCCAAGTGGGTAATACTACTAAATACGGCTACATTAGTTTTTCCATCAATAGATTTCGTTGCAATAAGATTGGCAGATTTGTACCCAGTTGAAGAGTTAATCAAATTCAATCTTTTTATTTTGTCCATTTGAGCAATTGTATCTTTTGAAATGTGTTTCATATAGCAGGTTTTCGCATTTTGATTTCTAAAAACATAGGTCTAAATATTTGAAACAAAGATACTTTTTTGTTTAACAAAATCAATTAAATATTAAACAAAATATTAAATACTGTGAAGCCTTTTTTTACAAAAAGTCTACTTTTAAACCTTAAATCATTGCTAAATAATTCTTTAAATTGCAGTGTTTGTTGAGATTAATCGTTAATTTTACAAACTTATATTTACATTATTTCTTGATGCAAAAATCTCAAAAAGTTGCTGTAGTAGGTTCAGGATTAGTAGGCTCTTTATTAGCAATTTATCTAAAAAAAGCAGGTCATACGGTTCACGTTTATGACAGAAGTCCTGATATTAGAAACATTAATTTTTCTGGAAGATCAATCAACTTGGCTATGTCACATCGCGGTTGGAAAGCACTTGACGATGCTGGCGTAGGTGATAAAGTGCGTGCTATCGCTATCCCTATGGAGAAACGTGCGATACATCTGGTAGACAATCTTAATTTTCAATATTATGGTAATAATGGCGAAAATATTTATTCGATTTCCCGCGGTGTTTTGAATAGAAAAATGATTGATCTGGCTGAAGAAGCGGGTGTAGAATTCTTTTTTGAACAAAAAATTTGGGATATTTCTTTGGCAGATGCCACATTGCATATTGGTGAAACCGAAAGAGGCGCTTGGGAAGAAGTAAAATATGATATGGTTTTTGGGGCGGATGGTGCTTTTTCAAGAATTCGCCACCGGATGCAAAGGCAAAATATGTTTAATTATTCACAGGAATTTTTAAATACAGGATACAAAGAACTCAATATTCCTGCAAATCCCGATGGCACTCATAAATTAGATAAAAATTCTTTACACATTTGGCCGCGGGGTGAGTACATGCTTATTGCTTTGCCTAACCTTGATGGAAGTTTTACTTGTACTTTATTCATGCCTTTTGAAGGAGAAAATTCGTTTGCGTCATTAACCGATAAAGCAGCTGTAGCAGCATTTTTTGAGAAAAACTTGCCAGATACGATTGATGTAATTCCAGAACTGGCCAATGATTTCTTCAAAAATCCAACCAGTACCTTAGTTACAATGAAATGTTTTCCGTGGACTTACCAAGACAAAGTAGCATTAATAGGTGATGCTAGTCACGCAATTGTTCCATTTTACGGACAAGGAATGAATGCGGGTTTTGAAGATATAACTGTTCTTAATGAAATGATTTTGAAATATGGTGACGACTGGAAAATGATTTTTTCGGAATACGAAAAATCTCGAAAACCTAATGCTGATGCTATTGCAGAGCTTTCATATCGCAATTTTTTAGAAATGAGTTCTAAAACTGCAGATCCAGACTTTTTGTTGCAAAAGAAAATAGAAAAACACTTTTCGGATAAATTTCCAGAAAAATGGATACCATTATACAGCAGGGTTACTTTTAGCCACAGACCGTATGCCGAAGCACTTGCTATTGGTGATTTTCAAGACACCATAATGAAAGAAATCTTAAATATGGACAACATTATAAATATTTGGGATTCTGAAATTGTGGAAAATAAGATTTTAGAGTTATTGGGATAGTACTTCAACTTGCATTTAAAAGACATTATTTTTATTATTCATTTTAATAAATCTAAATATTTTGTAACGAAATTTCCAAAATAACTACAAACATAGCAGGCAATTTAATGACAACTAAAAACCAAACTTATGAACTTTAAAAAACTTATTTTTTGTTTGCAATTATTTTTGCTGACAAGTATTTCGTTTGCGCAAGATACTGCACTTTGGATGCGTTATCCTTCCATTTCTCCAGACGGAAAGACAATCGCTTTTGGTTATAAAGGCGATATTTATTTGGTAAACGCGCAAGGCGGAACGGCAACTCCTTTAACCATTCATGAAGCTCATGATATGATGCCTGTTTGGAGTAATGATGGAAAATCAATTGCTTTTGCAAGCGACAGACACGGTAATTTCGATGTATTTGTTATGGCTGTGAGCGGTGGAAATCCAACTCGATTAACGTATAACAGTGCGGCAGATTATCCATATGATTTTTCTCCAGACAATAAAAAAGTATTATTTGGAAGTTCTAGACAAACGAGTCAAGCCAATATTCGTTTTTATTCTCCAAGATTATTTCAAAATTTATATACTGTAAATGTTGCTGGCGGAAAAGCTGTTCTTATTACAGAAGGCGGAATTGAGTTTGCTAAATACAATAAAGCAGGAAATCAAATTGTTTTTCAAGATAGAAAAGGCTACGAAGATCCGTTAAGAAAACACCACACAAGTAGCGTAACTAGAGATATTTGGACGTATGATGTCAACGCACAAACATTCACTAAAATTAGTAATTATGTTGGTGAAGATAGAGAACCGGTTTACAGCAATGATGATAAAAGCATTTATTATTTGAGTGAAGCGGATGGAAGCAATCAAAATTTATATAGATATAATGTTCAGTCGAAAAATGCAACTGCTTTAACTACTTATAAAGATAATCCAGTAAGACATTTAAGTATTTCAAACGACAATAAATTATGCTTTTCAAATGATGGCCAAATTTATACTATGGTTGATGGTGCGAGTCCGCAAAAAATTTCTGTTAACATTCAAAATGATGGGAAAGCAAATGCTGAGAAAAACTTGCCATTGTCAGGAAATATTAGCGAGTTTGTTCCAAGTCCAGATGGAAAAGAAATTGCATTCATTTCTCGTGGTGAAGTTTTTGTAGTCAATGCAGAAGGCGGTTCTACTAAAAGAGTTACAAATACACCAGAACAAGAACGTTATGTGCAATGGTCGCCTGACGGAAAAAAACTAATTTATGCTGGTGAAAGAGGGGATAGTTGGGATATTTATGTTGCAACAATCGAAAGAAATGAAGAAAAATATTTTTATGCTTCTACGATTTTAAAAGAAGAAAAAATTATTGGTTCAGATAAAGAAGAGTTTTTGCCAAAATTCAGTCCAGACGGAAAAGAAATTGCTTATATCGAAGAAAGAAATATCGTTAAAGTATATAATGTCGCTTCAAAAGCAACCAGAACGATTTTACCAGAAGGAAGAAATTATAGTTATTCTGATGGTGATTTTGGTTTTAATTGGAGCAACGACAGTAAGTGGCTTTTTGTAGATGACAGTATGGGGAATTTCTCCATTTCACACACCGCAATGATAAAAGCAGATGGTTCTGAAACGCAATATCCAATTATGAGTGGTTTTGGTGAAGATGCTGCCAAACAACAAATAAACGGAAAAGCGTTATCTTGGTTAAGTAGTAAAGAAGGAAGAAAATCTTTAGCGAATCAAGGAAGTCGAGAAGTAGACGTTTACACCGTATTTTTTGATAAAAAAGATTACGAAAACTTTAAATTATCTAAAGAAGATGCTGCGCTTTTAAAAGAAAAAGAAGATAAGGAGAAAAAAGATAAAGAAGAAGCGGATAAAAAAACAGACAAATCTAAAATCGTTAAAAAAGAAGAACCGAAACCTTGGAATCCAGATTTAAACAATTTAGAAACGAGAAAAGTTCGTGTTACGATTAATAGTTCTTCAATTGCTGATTTTGTTTTTAATGAGGATGGAAGCAAATTATTTTATTTATCAGCTTTTGAAAAAGGTTTCGATGTTTGGGTTACAGAAACCAGAACAAAAGACACTAAAATTTTGGCCAAACTTGGAGCTAGTGCAAGTCAGCTTTATTTAAGTAAAGACGGAAAAACATTATTTGTAAACAATAGTGGTAGGCTAACCAAAGTTGAGGTTGAGGGCGGAAAAACTTCTTCTGTGGATTTGAGTTCAGACATGGTTTTGAATGCTCAAGCGGAAAGAAATTACATTTACAATCACATGTGGCGCCAAACAGCGAAAAAATTCTACGATCCAAAATTACATGGTGTCGATTGGAAAATGTATAAAGAAACGTATGCGAAATTTTTACCTCACATTAATAATAATTACGATTTCCAAGAATTGTTGAGTGAAATTTTGGGAGAATTAAATGGTTCTCATACAGGCGGAAGATATACACCACAAGCCAGTAATCCAGATGTTACAGCAACTTTAGGATTGTTATACGATCAAAAAAGTAATGAAAATGGTTTAAAAGTAACAGAAGTGATTTTAGGCGGACCATTTGATAAAGCCAATTCGAAAGTAAAAGCGGGTGCAGTAATTACTAAAATTGATAATGAGACAATTTCAAATGAGGTAGATTGGTCAAAATTCTTAAACCGAAAAGTAGGCAAAAACACTTTGATTAGTGGCGTTGACGCGAATGGAGCTGCATTTCAAGAATCTATAAAACCAATTTCATTTAATGAAGAATCTACTTTAATGTATAATCGTTGGATTAAAACAATGAATACAATGGTTGATAAATTGAGCGGCGGAAAAGTAGGTTATGTTCACGTTCAAGGCATGAATGACGGAAGTTATAGAGAAGTGTATGACCAAGTAATGGGTAAAAATTTCGAAAAGAAAGCGTTAATCGTAGATACAAGATTTAACGGAGGTGGTTGGCTCCACGATGATTTATATACGTTGTTAAGTGGGAAAAGATATTTAGATTTCGCACCACAAGGAAACGTATTAAAAGATGCTGAACCAATTGGAAAATGGACAAAACCAAGTTGCGTATTAATGTCGGAAGGAAATTATAGCGATGCGTTTATTTTTCCATACATCTACAAGCAAAATGGAGTGGGTAAATTAATTGGAGTAGGAGTTCCTGGAACAGGAACAGCCGTTTGGTGGGAAACTCAAATTGATCCGACTTTAGTTTTCGGAATTCCGATGGTGGCCACTATTGGTAAAGAAAAACGAGCTACTGAAAACCTTCAAGTAGAACCAGATATTTATGTTGGTTTGTCTTACGAAGATTTCTTAAAAGGTAAAGATACCCAATTAGAAAAAGCAGTAGAAGAAATGCTTAAGACAGTAAATTAATTTCAGAAAAGCTCTCCAAAATTGGAGAGCTTTTTTTATTCTTCTCGGTGCACCTTTGTAAAATCAAACGCAGGTTTACAAACCGCAATATATTCACAAACTTCGTCAAACGGATTTGAATATTGTACGCGCGTATTTTTTTCGATTTTTATAGATTGTCCTGCTTCTAGAATTACAATTTCGTCTTCAATAATAAATTGCTTTTTACCTTTAATTATATAGGTGTATTCTTCAAATTCTGGTGTTTGAAATGGTTCACTCCATCTTGGCGGTGCTACCATGTGCGCAATTGAAATTTCAGCATTATTTGTTGTGGCTATTCCGTGGTGTTCTTCAATCAATTTGCCATCGGTTGTAGGGACTATGAAAGGTGATTTTTGTATAAGGTATTTTTTCATTTGATTATTTTCTTAATATTTTTGACAAAATACTAAACGCACCTCTAATAAAACTTGCGCTTGTAATAATTTTTAAGGCAGACTTGCCTAATGTCTCCGCTGTACTTGGTGCATTGCTTTCTGCTTTTGTTTCTGTTTCTTCAACCATTTGTTCATTTGCAGTATCAATTTTTTTAATCAAAATTTCATAGGCACTTTCTCTGTCAATTAATTCGCTGTATTTTTTTACCAATTTAGATTTTGCATTAATTTCATGAATTTCACTTTCGGTCAAAATATCCATTCGGCTCATTGGAGCACGCATCATTGTAGCGGCAAGTGGCGTAGGAATTCCTTTTTCGTTCAAAGCAGTTACTAGGGCTTCACCTATTCCTAAACTTGTTAAAACTTCGTCCGTTTTGTAAAACTCAGAAATAGGATAATTATCCGCCGTTTGTTTGATGGCTTTTCTGTCATTTGCTGTAAAAGCACGGAGCGCATGTTGGATTTTTAAACCTAATTGTGCTAAAACGCCACTAGGAATATCCATTGGGTTTTGAGTGATAAAATAAATTCCTATGCCTTTTGACCTAATGAGTTTTACAATTGTTTCTATTTGTTCTAACAATGCTTTACTTGCTTCATTAAAAATCAAATGTGCTTCATCAATAAAAATAACCAGTTCAGGTTGATCAGCATCTCCTTTTTCGGGCATTTGTTGGTATATTTCTGCCAGTAAACTTAACATGAATGTAGAAAAGAGTTTTGGTTTGTCTTGAATGTCTGTCAATCGTATTATATTAATGTAGCCTTTTCCGTTTTCATCAATCCGCATTAAATCATCGATTTCAAAAGAAAGCTCACCAAAAAACAAATCGCCGCCTTGTTGCTCTAATTCTATTATTTTGCGCAAAATAGTTCCTGTGGTTGCGGTAGAAATTTTACCGTAATTTTCTTCAATTTCGTCTTTGCCTTCTTCGGTTATAAAATTGATGACCTTTTTAATGTCTTTTAGATCTAAAAGCGGCATTTTATTATCGTCACAATATTTAAAGATTACTGATATTACTCCTGCTTGCGTATCATTTAAATCTAGTATTCTTGAAAATAAAACTGGGCCGAATTCTGATACTGTAGCGCGAAGCCGAATGCCGCTTTGTTCAGACAATGACATTAATTCTACAGGAAATCCAGATATTTTATAAGGTATATCAATTTTAGTATGGCGTTCTGTGATAAATGGTTTTTCTTCACCTTCTTTCGCAATGCCCGAAAAATCTCCTTTAATATCCATCATTAACACTGGAATACCAAAAGAGGACAGTTGTTCAGAAAGGACTTGTATAGTTTTAGTCTTTCCTGTTCCCGTGGCGCCAGCAATTAAACCATGACGGTTCAGGGTTTTAAGGGGGATTTTTACTTTAGCTTCTGGAATTGCAGCGCCGTCTAATATCCCTGAGCCCAGAAGTATACTTTCGCCTTTTGATAGATACCCCTCATTAATATTTTTTATAAAGCCGTCTTGATTTGCCATTAAATTCAATGTTTGGTTAGAAAAATAAAAATACAAATATTTACTGTAAGGTTTTTGTTTTTTTAATGAAGAAAATTTAATGTTTAAAGTTCTTTTATTGAAGAATATATTTTAATTTAACTTAGCACAATAAAATTATTAAGAATTGAGTTATTAAAATATTATTATCATTGAAGTTATAATTATCCCAAAAAATAAATTATATGGCAATTATTTTATAAAAAAATCATCATTTTCATCTTGATTTTTGTAAAAATCGCAAATATATTTAAAAATGGCAATCGTTTTTGAAATCACTTTTTTGAAAATTATTGTTAATAATCAATAAAAAGTTATTTTTTATTTTTTTATATCCACTAAAAAATTAAATTTGTCGTTCTGTTAAAAGAAAAAAGGTTAATAACTCAATTATTTAAAACTTTTAAAATTTAAAAAAAACTAAAATTTAAAAAAATGGCAAACGTAGCAAAGAAAAAAGAAACTGGTTCTAACGGTGGAGGAATGATTAGTGGACTAATTATAGTAGGATGCTTAATTCTAGGTATTATTGTATGGAAATTTATAATGGGAGCAGGTATAAATTTTGAAGGTGGAGTTAATACAGGAGAACCACTTCCAGGAAATTACCTAGCAATGGTATACAAAGGTGGAGTAATCGTTCCTGTTTTAATGGGTTTATTAATAATGGTTATTGTATTTTCTATAGAGCGTTTCTTCGTTATATCTAAAGCTGCTGGTACAGGAAGTTTAGATACATTTATGAAAAATGTTCAAACTAACATAAAAAGCGGGGATATTGATAGTGCTATTGCAAACTGTGACAAACAAAAAGGTTCAGTTGCAAATGCTATTAAATCAGCTTTAATCAAATACCAAGAGGTTAAAAAAGAAGGTTTTGATAGCGAATCAGCTGCTGAAACAATCCAAAAAGAAATTGAAGAAGCAACTTCACTTGAAATGCCTATGTTAGAGAAAAACTTAACAATTATTTCTACAATGGTATCTTTAGGTACACTTGCAGGTTTGTTAGGAACAGTAACAGGTATGATCAAGGCATTTGGTGCATTGGCATCTGCTGGTACTCCTGATCAAGCTTTGTTAGCAAATGGTATATCTGAAGCACTTATCAACACTGCAACAGGTATTGCAACTTCAGCTTTAGCAATTGTTATGTACAATTTCTTTACTTCAAAAATTGACTCTTTGACTTACTCTATAGATGAAGCAGGTTCTACAATTGTAAATACTTACAGACGTTTCAGAGGAAGTTTAAAAAACTAAATTAACAATTTAATAGAAGTCAAATGATTGATTTTGGCTTCTATTAAAACATAAACATAAAAATAATGGCTAAAGTAAAAATGAAAAAAAACGCATCATCTATTGATATGACTGCAATGTGTGATGTGGCTTTTCTTTTGCTTACGTTCTTTATTCTTACCGCTACGGCAAAATTACCAGAACCTTTACCAGTTGATACACCATCATCTACAGTGCAAACAAAATTGCCTGATTCAGATTTGGCAACCATCACAATAGGTAAAAAAGGAACTGTATTTTTTGGAGTTTCAGGACAAGATGTTAGAAAACGTACACTAGAACTTGTTTCACAAAAGATGAAAGTTGATTTTTCTGAAGAAGAACTTAAAAAATTTGCTTTACTTGATAATTTTGGAGTTCCTTTAAATGAATTAAGAGGTTTATTAAGTCTTAAATCATCAGATAGAAATCAAGAAGGCTTGCAAAAAGGGATTCCATATGATTCTATTGACAACCAATTAAAAGAATGGGTTTTTGCAGCTAGAACAGCAAATGTAGAATTACACGAAAAACAATTGGAATTTGCTATAAAAGGCGATGCAAAAGAAAAATATCCAGATGTAAAACGTGTAATGGATATTTTACAACAACAAAAGGTAAACAAATTTAGTTTGGTTACTGGTTTGAGAAACGAGGATTTTTAATCATAACAAAATACAATCATGGCAGAATTAAATACAGGTGATGCCGGAGGCGGAAAAGGAAAAAAAGTAAGAAGTAAAAAACAAAACTCTAAGGTAGATTTAACTGCAATGGTAGATTTGGCATTCTTATTGATCACCTTCTTTATGCTTACCACATCATTATCAAAGCCACAATCCATGCCTTTGCCAATGCCGGATCAGGATGAAAAAGTACCACCAGTTTTAATTGCTGATGCAAGAACAATGACGGTACTACTAGGTCCTAACGGTGGTGTTAAAATGTACATGGGTAAGTTTGCTGAACCTATTGAAGCACCTAAAGATGTTACATTTGGTAAAAATGGTTTGCGTAAAGACATATTAGAAAAAATAGTATCAGTGCCTCAAACTATGGGTAGCCCTAAAAAAGGCCTTATTGTTTTAGTAAAGGCTCATAAGAAATCTAATTATAAAAATTTAGTAGATATGTTAGATGAGATAGCAATTACAAAAGTACAAACTTATGTAGTTGTTGATATTACAAAAGAAGAAGAAGCTTTATTTGACGATAAACTTTAATCTTTACACTACAATTTAATAAGATATTATTATGAAACTAGATATTTTAAAATCAAACTGGATTGACATGGTTTTTGAGGGTCGTAACAAAAGTTATGGTGCTTATGAATTGCGTAAAGAAAATCCAAAAACAACATTGAAAGCTTTGGCCATCGGTGGTTTGTTTTTTGCAGGAATCGTAGGATTTCAAATGTTAGATTTTTCGGGAACTTTATCAGCTGGAACTGAAAAAGTTACCTTAGTTAACATGGCAAAAATCGCTCCTCCACCAGATTTGATTAAGCCAAAGTTGCCACCACCACCACCGCCACCGCCTGCACCAAAAATTGATGAGGTAAAGTTTGTTAAGCCAAAAATTGTTGAAAAAGAAAAAGTTGTTGAAGAAATCAAGACAATTTTAGAATTAAAAGACAAGAATGTTGGTGTCAAAGACATAAAAGGTAAAGATGACGGTAAATTTTTAATCGATGAGCCAGCTGGTGATGGAGATAAGGATGTAAAAATTGTTGAAGACAACACCATTTATAATGCTGTTGAAGTAAAACCAGATTATCCTGGAGGAATTCAAAAATTCCTCGACTTTGTCGGTAAAAATTTTAATGCTCCTGAAGAAGATGTTAAGGGTAAAATTTTAGTCACTTTTGTTGTTGAAAAAGACGGGACTTTAACCGATATCAAAGTATTAAGAGATTTGGGTTATGGCACAGGAAATGAAGCCATTAGAGTTCTTAAAAAGTCTGTGAAATGGAAACCTGGAATTCAAAACGGCAGACCTGTTAGGGTTCAATACAGTTTGCCTATATCTATAGTTGGAGGTGAATAACTTGTATGTATAACAGAAATAATACTAATGAAAGAGTACAGAAATCGCTTCAAGAGCGATTTCTGTTCGTTATAGGAATATTGCTTTTCCTGATATATTTTGTATTAGGCTTAGCAATAATTTTCTGGAAAAAGTTACCATTAGACATGGAACAAAATTATAGAATCGCTTTTGGTGTGCTTTTAATAGTGTATTCTTTTTTTCGTTTTATAAGACTTTTACAAAAAAAATAAAATTATGGTAGTTAAAAATCTAAAAAGTAATCTTTTAAAATTTTCAGTTATTGCAGCTTTAGTTGTGATTGGCATTATTTCCTGCAAAAAAAGCAGTGAAAACCCATTAGATTTAAAGGAAACAGTTTTAGAAGGAACAACTACTGTAATTGTTGATGAATCTGTTCTTTCAATAGTAGAAGAGCAAATTCAAGTTTTTGAAAGTCAGTACAGGGCAAAGATTAATGTAATAAGCAAACCTGAAAGCGAAGCTATTAACACATTGATAAAAGACAGTTCTAGAATTGCAATTTTAGCAAGAAAACTTACAGATCAAGAAAGTAAATATTTTAGTTCAAAAAATATAACGCCAAGAATTACACACTTTGCTACCGACGCTGTGGTTTTAATAACTAATAGTAATTCAAAAAATGTAAATATTGATTTGAATGAAGTTATTGCATTAATGAAAGGTAAGGAAAGTACTGTTCAAGGATTGGTTTTTGAAAATCCTAATTCAAGTACTGTAAATTATATGAATAATCTCGCCCAAGTAAGTAAAGGCGAAAAGAAACGTGTTTACTCACTTAAATCTCATGAAGAAGTTTTAAAATATATTGCTGAAAACAAAGATTTAGTAGGTGTAGTAGGATTAAATTCTATATTGCAACCAACTCCAGAAATGGCAAAGTTGTTGCTCAATATTGAAGTAATGGGAGTGAAAAATGTTAAAACAAAAAGCAATAATACTTCCTATTATAAACCAAGTCAATCCAATCTTGCTGCGGGTTTGTATCCTTTACAACGCAATTTGTATTTGTTAAATTACCAAGGCTCCGTAGGATTAGGCATGGGTTTTGCTTCTTTCATCGCAGGAGACATTGGTCAAAGGATAATTCTCAAATCTGGTCTTTTGCCAGTAAGAATTCCCGGAAGAAAAATTGCGATCCAAAAAGAAATCGAGAATAATAAATAAATAATAATAGAAATGAACAAACTAAAAATTTTCAGCATAGCTTTACTTGTATTTGGAACTGGAGTTAATGCTCAGGATTTAGATCAAGCAAAAAAAGCCATAGACGCTGAGCAGTATGAGAAAGCAAAAACCATTTTAAAAGGTTTAATTAGTGCTAAACCAGACGGTGGTAAAAATTTCTTCTTTTTAGGAAATTTATATTTAACACAAAAATTATCAGATTCTGCAGCAATTGTATATCAGAAAGGTTTGTTAGCTAAATCTGAATCAAATTTTAACAACATAGGTTTGGGTCAAATTGAACTTGAGAATGGTAATCAAGCTGCTGCTCAAACAAATTTTGATAAAGCCATTGTAGGAATCAGAAGAAAAGATTTTGAAGAATTTTTATACATCGGTCGTGCTTATTTGAATACTGTTAAACCAGATTATAAAAAAGCATTAGAGTATTTGAATAAAGCAAAAACGATACAGCCTACAGATGCTCAAGTGCAATTGTCGCTTGGTGATGCTTTGTATGGTGATAAAAATGTAAATGATGCATATTCTGCTTATAGAAATTCTTTTGATGCTGATAAAAACGTATTGAGAGCTAAGTTGCAACTTGGGGTTATTACAAAAGGTTCAAAAGCTTTTGCAGAAGCTAAAACTTCCTTTGATAATTTATTAATTACAAACCCGGATTATGGTCCAGCTTACAGAGAATTAGCCGAAACATATTATTTGTGGGCTTTAAATGATAAAGCTAAATACGCTGAATACAATAAAACAGCAATAGATTATTATGAGAAATACTTGGGTATGACGGATTATTCATTAGACTCTCGTATGCGTCATGCAGACTTTTTAATACTTACAAAAGATTACAAAGCATTAGAAGCAGAAGCAGCAGCAATGCAAAAAATTGATAAAGTTAACCCAAGAATATTACGTTATTTAGGTTATTCAGCTTACGAAAACGGAAATCCTGATGCAGCTATAAAAGCTTTAAATGAGTTTTTAGGAACTGATAAAGCAAAAATCATTGGACGTGATTATTTGTATTTAGGTTTGGCTAAGACAAAAAAAGCATTGGTTTCTACAACAAACGCAGATGCTACAGTAACAAATGTGGTTGATAAAACACTTTTTGATGCAGGTGTAGCCGATTTAAAAAAAGGAGTTGAACTTGATCCAGTAATGGCAAATGAGCTAAATGATTTTGGTAAAAAGTTCTTTGAATTAAAATTATACACAGAAGCTGCAGCGATTTACGAAGTAGCAACAACTAATCCTAATTCTAGAAACTTTTTATATGATAATTTCTACTTAGGATATGCATTGTATTTTGGTAATGCAAACAAGCCTGAAGGAGAAGCAGTAGACGTTGCAAATTTACAAAAATCAGTAGTAGCTTTTGCTAATGTAATAAAAGTATCTCCGACTACACAAGATGCATATATTTATACTGCTCGTGTATATAGTTTATTAGAAAAAGACCCTAGTGCTCAAGTTGAAATGGTTAAATATTATGAAGAGTTTATCAGAGTTGTAACTGAAAAAGGAGATGCTGAAATGGCTAAGCCTGCAAATAAAACAAAGTTCGTGGAAGCCTACAATAATATAGGTATTTACTATGCAAAAACGGACAAAGTTAAAGCCAAGGAATGTTTTGAAAAAGCTTTAGGAATCGACCCGACTAATGAGACAGCTACAAGTACTCTTAAATTATTGAAATAATTTTTTAATAATAGTTTTAAAACCGGTAGCTATAAACTATCGGTTTTTTTATGTTTGATATTTCTTATTTTGTAATCATAAATTCAAATGGCTAAAATGAGAAGACCTATTTGAAATCATTATCTTTGCATATTATACAAAAAAAATGCTATCAAAAGAAATACAATCAGCAGTAGAGAAGGGAGCCATGCTGCCGCTGATGGAAGAATTTTACACCATTCAAGGAGAGGGATATCATACAGGAACTGCTGCATACTTTATAAGAATAGGCGGTTGTGATGTGGGATGTCATTGGTGTGATGTAAAAGAAAGTTGGAACGCAGCTTTGCATCCACCCACACATATTGACAAAATTGTTTTTAATGCAAGTCAATTTTCAGAAACTGTTGTAATTACAGGCGGTGAGCCTCTGACTTGGGATATGACACTATTAACACAACAATTAAAGGACAACGGTCGTAAAGTGCACATAGAAACCTCGGGTGCTTATCCGTTGACCGGTACTTGGGATTGGATTTGTCTTTCGCCAAAGAAAAATAAATTACCTACAGAAACTGTTTATAAAAACGCAGACGAACTTAAAGTAATTATTTACAACAAACACGATTTTATTTTCGCCGAAGAGCAAGCAGATAAAGTAAATCAAAACACAATATTATTTCTCCAGCCAGAGTGGAGTAAAAAAGAAGAAATGACACCATTAATTGTTGACTATGTAATGAAAAATCCTAAATGGAGGGTTTCCTTGCAAACACATAAGTATTTGAACATTCCTTAATAAAAAGAAACACTTATTTCAATATTAAATCCTACAATCCTAAAAAACATTTTTTTAGGATTTTTTTGTTAAAAACGTATCTTTTTAAATACTTTGAATATAATTTGATAAAAAAAGCTCCTATATTTTGATATTTATAACAAATGTGTAAAAATATAATTCAATTTAAATATAAAATCATAAATATTTGAATATTTCATATTTTCATTTACTTTTATATAAATTAAAATTGTAAATAAATGATAATTTAAAGTTAAAATTTAAATTTCAATGTTATTAAATGTGTTCAATTTTAAAAATAAATAAATATTAAACTATAAATACCCAAATCTTTATGAAAAATATTTTAATCCTAGCTTTAGTTTTTTTTGCGTTACATAATGTTCAAGCACAAACTGATGTAGTCAAAAGTGTTCCTATAGAATACGATAATGTAGAGTTGCAGCCTCAGTTCCCTGGAGGTTATAAAGAATTTATAAAATTTTTAGGGAAGAACTATAAAGCGCCAGAAGTTGAAGGTCTTTCTGGGGTTGTAAAAATGAGTTTTGTAATTGAAACAGACGGTTCTATAGGAGAAATCAAAATTGTAAAAGATATAGGCGATGGAGCAGGTGATGAAGCAAAAAGGGTTTTAAAATTATGTCCTAAATGGACTCCTGGTGAGCAAGAAGGCAATAAAGTCAGGGTTTTATTTCAACTGCCAATTACAATTAAAAATTAAATAAAAAAACCAAACTATGTTTGGTTTTTTTATTTGGGAGTTATTTAATCTATTTTCCGCCGTTAGCTTTTAAATCTGACAAGCAATTAGCATCAAGTTGCGGTACATTTCCTGTAGACATCATTTGTAAAACATTGCTATTTTCTGTTTGCCAGAACATCAAGCAATTTTGATTGTCACAATGTTTGCCATGCGCTTCGTCAATATGTTCTGTTTGCATAGGTGAACCCAAACTTACTAGGCCTAAAAGATGACACAATTCATGAAGTATAACTGTAGTTTCAAGATCTACACGATTAGGCTCATTAATGTTATTACTCAAGTTTCTTATTGAATTTTCAAACAAAACAAACGATGTGTTTCTGTAAGCAATCCCTAAAGTAAAACTATTGCTTGTATCATCATTATAATTTCCGTCCAGGAATAATCCGTAAAGTGCTAGAACGCCAGTGTTATTATATTTAGTTCTTTTATCAGTTTCAATTTTAGCTATTTCATCAATAGTATAAGGAGATCCGCCAGGACTTGCAATTTGGGTTTCAATAATAGTAATTCCGCCAGGTTTATTAAGCCTTTGTTCCATAAAACTCTTAAGATTTGTTAATGTCTGGGCATTGGGACGAAAGTTCTGAACATATAAAATCTCGATAACTAATGAAGAATATTTTGATGCAGAAAGAAAATCATTCGCGCTTGAACCAGTAGTTTTAAGGTTGAAAGATTTATTAGTGCCATTTTCTAAAGTGTTACTTTCATCATCTGGGCTACAGCTGAAAACAGACAGTATCAAAACCAAAAGGGATATTTTAATAAATTTCATACTTTTAATGAATTGAATTTCTCTTTATAAACGAAAAATGATTGTAATTAGTTTTAGCTAGTAATGATTTAATGTATTTAAACCCAATTTTTACTTTTTTTTAAAACTGTTATGTGTGCAAGATGGTGTTTGCAATGCCATGCATATAGCGCAATTAATTGTTTAAGAGGTATTTCTTGATTATGTTCAGGATGAATGAATGTTTTATCTAAATCAATTTCGGATAAATTTTTCATAATAAATGACAATCTATAATGCAAACCTTCTAATAATTGTAGAGAAGGCGTAATATCCATTTCTAAATTGTCTTTTAATTCAGACCATCTGTCTTCATAATAAAACTTTATTACAGGATTGTTCTCAGTAAGCGTCCATTTTATTCTGATAAAACAGTTCATATGACTGTCGGCACAATGATGAACAACTTGTCTAATCGTCCAGCCATTCTCTCTATATGTTGTGTTTAGTTGTAATTCATCTAAATGTGCAACTTCTTTTTTAAGATTTTCGGCAAAGTTTTCAATTACAGCAATATTTTCAGCAATCAATTTATCAGAATATATTTCTGGGACAACAAATTTGCCTATTGGATATTGTAGTTGTTCTAATGGTGTCATTTTTATGTTTTTATATTTAAAGTAAGTTTTGCTAAATAATCAAAATGGTCTCCACTTAATACCAATTCACAATTTAAACCATTTGCAAAGGCAGCATTTTGTAGTGTATTATAATCAATATACATCCAGTCAAATGGCTTTTCTTTTTCGCCTTTGTAGGAAATATTAAAAACGACTTCTCCATAATAATCATTGTCTGAAGGAATCCATTTTCCGCCATCTTGATCTTCATCAAACATATATATAATGTCTGAACTGTCTAAAAGGATTTGGCCATCAGGTTCCAAAAGTGATTTTAATTTGAGGAGGAACTCAGGAATCTTTTTTAATTTTCCGCACATGCCTGCGCCATTCATTAAAAGTAAAATAGTATCGTACTTTTGGTTTTCAAGCAACATTAAATCTTGAACTTTAGTATTTTTTATTCCACGAAGTTGGCAAGCTTCAATTGCATTTGGAGAAATATCAATTGCTGTTACGTGAATGTTACGTTCCTTTTGAAGATATAAACTATGGCTTCCTGCACCACAACCTATATCTAATACTTTGCCTCTAGCAAGTTCCAGTGCTTTTTGTTCTATTTTTGGCATCTGGTCATAATCACGAAACAAATAGGCTACAGACATTTCATCTTCTTCAGAAATTGTAGTTTCGGTAATTAAATTATGAGGATCGTTATTGGTTTGAAAATCAAGAATGGCTTTTCCAAAAAGGTCTTTCATATTTTTGTCTGGAATTTTAGATTTGAAGTTTCAAGTTTGCTACTTTTGTAAAAATTTTAGATTTGAAACAATTTTTAGAGCAACTCGGTAAACTTGCCAAAGATAAGCATATAGAAAACAAAAAGTATTTTGACAAGCTAAAAAAGAAAGCGCCGAAGAATTTAGATTATACCATGCAGGAATTGCATGATAATGAATTTAAAAAAACGGATTGCTTGACTTGTGCCAATTGCTGTAAAACCACAGGACCACTCTTTACAATTGCTGATATTGAAAGGATTTCAAAATATTTGCGACAAAAATCGCAACAGTTTATAACACAATATTTAAGGGTAGACGAAGACAAAGATTATGTATTGCAATCAGTGCCTTGCACATTTTTAGACAGTGAAAATGAATGCATGATATATGATGTCAGGCCAAAAGCTTGCAGAGAATTCCCGCATACTGATCGAAAAAAGTTCCAGCAAATCACAGATATAACATTAAAGAATGTTGCTGTTTGTCCTGCCGCGTTTAAAATTGTGGAGGAAATGAAAAAGCGATTGCATTTATAACAAAAAAGCCTTCAATTAAGAAGGCTTTTTTTATACAAATAAATCATATTCTTTAAAATCTAAGAAATCTACTTTTGGTTTTCTACCTCCAATAGAATCAACTAGCGCATCAATGCCTTGTTCTATATAGCCTATTATTTTTTGAATCCACGTTTTTACCTTTAAAAAGAACTCAATTCCTTTTTCTACATAACCATTTATAAGCTCAATGAATTTTTGCAATTCGTCCATGTAAGACAATAATATTTCGGCTGTTTTCATGTGTTTGTTTATTTAATTGCTATAAAAATAATTTTAACTAAAGTAAACATTCAAACCTTTAGATTATTATAAATATTTTATAAAATTTTTATAATAAATTATGTTTAAACCATATTAAATTCAAAAAAAAGCTATGATGACGGATAAATTAAATATTTAGTGCGCATTTCTTTGAACTTTACCAAGTCCGATTGCCATCCTGCTTTTATGTCTTCAATAGTAACTCCAGCTTCAATTTGGTTTTGTAGTTTTTTTGTACCCGCCAGCTTTGTAAAGAAAGGATTAAAAAACTTAGACCTGTCTTCGGTTTCATTGTAAGCTTTTATGAGCCATTTTAATTCAAGTCCATTCAGTTTTTGTGCCTGAGTTAGGTCTTCGCCAAAACAATCCTTTCCGTTGTATAACGGATCTTTTGCGCCAAAGTTGGGTTCAGGAACAAAGCAAAAATCAATATTAGGCAAATAAGGTGAGCCATAAATTTGAAACTGTTTTTCGGTGCCGCGGCCTACACTAACATTTGTTCCTTCAAAAAAACACAAACTTGGATACAAATTGATGGCTTGGTCATTAGGTAAATTAGGTGATGGTTTTACAAGCAAGCTATAACTCATGGTTCTGTTATAAGCAGAACAGGCAATGATTTGCAAGTCACATTGTATTTCATCTTTGAGCCATTTTTGACCATTAATCATTTGTGCATATTCGCCTATCGTCATTCCGTGTAAAACGGGTACAGGATGCATACCTACAAAACTAGTATATTCTTTTTCGAGAATTGGGCCGTCTACTATGTTTATATTAGGATTGGGACGGTCAAGAATAACAAGTGTAATGTTGTTTTCTGCACAAGCTTCCATCACGTAATGCAAAGATGATATATAGGTGTAGAATCGGGCGCCAACATCTTGCAAATCAAAGATAAGTACATCAAGTCCTGCTAATTGTTCTGGTTTGGGTTTTTTATTTTCGCCATAAAGCGAAATTATAGGCAATCCTGTTTTAGTGTCTTTACCATCAACTATCAATTCTCCGGCATCTGCTGTGCCGCGAAAACCATGTTCTGGTGCAAAAATGGTTGTAATATTTATTTCTTTAGAAATCAAAAAGTCAACAAGATGCGTTTTATCGCTTAAAATGCCTGTTTGATTTGTAACTACGCCTATTTTTTTATTTTTTAAACTTGGTGCAAAACCCTCAAAATTATCTGCTCCTAAGCTAAAATTCGTATTGGCGGTATTGTTTACAACGACAGTTCTTTTCTTTAAAGCTCTATTTTTAAGAAATTTTTCTTTGTCGAGCGTTACATAATTTATTTTTTGAGCTGTCTTACAAGAAAAAATTAAAGTTGAAAGTAAAACCAATAATACAATTTTTGATTTTTTTTTAATAAAAAGTTGCACCTCAAGTTGGTTAATAAGGATATTGTAAGTCATAAATAACATATCTGAAAAATAATTATATTTTCTAAAATTCATAAAATTAGTGGCTAAAAATGTATTTTTGACAGCTACAAAATATATTTGTAAAGCAAAAATAAAACCATACACCTCAATAAATTGAATTTAGAATATTTTATAGCCAAAAGACTAATTACTGCCAAAGACCACAAAAGTAGCATTTCTGCGCCAATTATAAAAATTGCTGTTGCAGCAATTGCAATAGGAATGGTCATGATGATCGTTTCTGTAGCAACAGGAATGGGCTTGCAACAAAAAATAAGACAAAAAGTAGCGGCTTTTAATGGACATATTATTATTTCAAATTACGATGACAATCAATCAGAGGTAAGTACTGCACCTATTGCTACAAATCAAGATTTTTATCCAAAATTTAACAAAGTCACCGGAATCAATCATATTCAGGCAGTGGCCAGTAAAGCAGGTATAATAAGAACTGCTAACGCTTTTGAAGGTATCATGTATAAAGGAGTAGGCAAAGATTACAATTGGCAAAACATCCAAGAATATTTAGTTGCTGGAGTTTTACCTAATTTGACAGACAATCTCAACAACCAAATCATTATATCTCAGTTCCTCGCCGACCGCTTGAATTTAAAAGTAGGTAACAAGTGCAATACTTTCTTCATGAAAGAGGGAAACAATAAGTTGCCCAACCTCCGCGTCTTTCAAATCGTAGGGATTTATAATTCCGGATTTCAAGAGTTTGATGCTACATATATTATAGGCGACATTCGCCATTTGCAACGCATCAATAAATGGACGCCAGATCAAGTAGGCGCTTTTGAAGTTTTTATCGATGATTTTGATAATATAAAAACCAAAGGCGAAGAAGTGTATGCCCAAACCAATTCGAGCTTAAACACACAAACCATTATTGAAAAATTCGCATATATATTTGAATGGCTACAACTTTTCGACTTCAATATAATAGTAATATTAGTTATCATGATTCTCGTAGCCACCATAAATATGGTTGTAGCACTACTTGTTTTAATTCTAGAACGTACCCAAATGATAGGAATCCTAAAAGCTGTAGGTGCAAACAACTGGACGGTCCGCAAAATTTTCCTTTACAACGCAGCTTATTTAATATTCAGGGGAATTTTCTGGGGTAACATAATAGGTATAGGTTTAATATTAATACAACAGCAATTTGGTATAATACAACTCAACCCTACAAACTATTATGTCAACGAAGCACCCGTTTACCTCAATTGGGGTTATATTTTACTGCTCAATTTAGGAACAATAGCCATTTGTTTGTTAGTATTATTAATCCCTTCCTATATAATTACAAAGATTTCACCTGTAAAAGCAATTCGCTTTGACTAATTTCTTTCAGGAGCTCTTTCCTGCTTTTTGCTATTATCGGCTTTTTTAAGATGGATTTTTTACAACGCTACACAAGAAGCTTCCGTTGGTCGCTCTTTTGCATCGGTAAAAAAGCCATCTTAAATTGCGCCTGATAGCCGCTTCAATCAGGGCTAAAATGAAAACTTAGCAACAAACCGCCCTTTTATCCCTAACCCAGAAACAGAAACGCAATTTTTTTAGTTTATAGAAATCTTGTAATGAGGCAATTAAGAAAAAGTTTAAAAAAAGGGGTATAAAAGGTTAGGAAAAGCGAAAAGAAGTATTACTTTTGCACCCGCATTAGCAAGGAAGTGCATCGGTAAATATTGAAGGCAGGGAATAAAAAAAGATAGAAATATTTTCAAAAAAGATTTGCCAGAGAGAAAAAAGCGATTATCTTTGCAGCCCCTAAAGGGACAAAGTTCTTAGAAATTATATGGTTAAGTAAAGCATGTTAAAAGTGTTTTAAAGAGAGGAAAAAAGAGGAAATAAATTATTTTTCAATTTTTTTTCCAAAAGCTTGCCAGATAAAAAATAAGTGCTACTTTTGCACCCGCTAAACGAGAGAATGGCGGATTAAAATAGAAGAAGACACGTTCCTAGACATATTGAATTGACAGCAAATAAGAGAGAGTAATTTACTTAAAGAATTAAAGAATAAGACCAATAGATCATCGTTTAAAAAATATTACAATATACGATGAAGAGTTTG
>JANOEE010000016.1:0-137088 GCA_031413015.1 Bacteroidota bacterium
CAAGCCCAGCCACTAACAGCGGTTTGCAAAAATTGGGGTTTTGGTCTTGACTTTACACATTGTTTTGTACTTTTGTGGTCAATGATTTACTGAAAGTTCAGGCTAACCAAATCCCCAACTTCTGCAAGCCACGAGACGTTAGCCGTCAGTTTGGCGGAACTCAGAAAACCAACGAAAAATGAAAAAATATAAATTAATTTTATTTGCTCTTTTTACAATAATTTCTTGTAATCAAAAAGAAAATCACAGTGAAGAAAATCACAGTGAAGAAAATCTGAAAGGTGCTAAAACTATTGAAAATAGAAAAGTTGAAAATACTGAAAGTAGCAAAAATGTAATCGATACAATAAGTGTTAAAAGTCAAATTGCAATTATTATTGAACCAACGGAAAAGCAAATTGAAAAACGTAAAAAAGAAGTTGGCGAAGAAGATTTTTATATTGGAGCTGACGATTATATGTTCTACATAAATGAATCAACTAAAACTTTTAATAAAAATAAACTGAAAGTTCTAAACATTAAAAATGATAAAATAATCAATTTTGAATTGGAGAACGGAAATAACGCAATTTTAGAATTAAATGACGAAGGCGAATTATGGCAAATATATTTGTTTGACCCAAAATTAAAACCGAAAAAAATCGATATGACAGATTCGGAAAATGAATACAAAAATTATTTTAAGTGAGAAAAACCGAACGGCTAACAGCCATTTCTCGCAATTGCTAATTTTGTGGTAAGTTCACGTTTACGTTTCGCAAGAATTTTTATCTTTAACGGAAAATAATTCGTTCCGAAGTTCGCAACTGACGAGAAGCGGCGGAACGTTATCGGCTATATTGCCAAAAATAATATCAATTATAATTATAAAATGTTTAGAATTATGAAAAATGTAATTAAAATCGTACTCAAAGTTTGTACATTCCTAATGCTGGGATTAATGCTTTCCTGTGAAAAAGAACTGGTTGTAGAAAAAAATCCAACAACTAAAAAGCTAAAACCATTGCCAAATATTGAGGTTAATTCGAAAACTTTCGATAGTAATGATTTAGTAATAGTAGGTTTAAAACAAAAATTTAAAAGTAAATTTAAGTCGTACCGTACTTTAAATTCAACTGAACAGCTTACGCTTGAGGGAGAATTTGGTAAAGTTAATCTTAATAGTGGCGTAGAAATTATTGATTCATTAGGAACTAAAACTACAACTTACGAAGTTCTTGAAGCAACACCAAATGTGAACTCATATTATAATTTTGTTGTAAAAAATACCGGTGATTATTATTTGTACAAAATTGAAAGAACGACCGAAACGGTAAATAATATTCCAGCAAACTCTACAGTCATTACTTCATTTCGATTAAATTCAAATTTAAGTATTGGTGACCCATGTCCAAAAGTTTTCTTTCCACCTTTTGGAGACTATGTAGTAGAAACAATTGTTACTAATCCAACGCCAGTCGTTGGTGGAGGTGGTGGAGGAATTACTATAGGAAATATCAATAATCCATCAGGAGGTTTTCCATCTTTTGGGGGAGGAGTTGGAGGATTTGGTGGTGGTGGCTCCAGCAGTGGCGGTTCATCAGGTGCTGGCTCGAGCGGAGGAAGTAGCTCAGGAGGTAGTGGTTCGAGCGGCGGCGGAGGCAGTGATAATGTCAGTTTAGTTGCATTACAATTGGAGGATTTTTTTACCGAAGTTTGGAATTGGATTACCAACTTATTCGGTGGATGTAAATGCCCTAAACGAATGGCTGAGGGGCATTCAACTGAAGAAGATTTGACGGCATCACATCGAGGACTTGTTCTTAGTATCGAACCAGCAGATGGCGATTGCCCTCAAGGCTTTGTATATGTTATTATTCAAGATGCATATGTAGATAAAATCAATTCATTTGAGGGTTACTTCACCTATTTACATAATAACGATAAAGTTTTTTTGTATAATAATCATAACATTGTGGATTATTTAGATACGGTTATTCAAACTAACAATAGCAACAGTAATTTGATGCAGTTATTGCCAACTCTAATTAATAATTTGAGACATAATAAAATTGATTGGTACTTTTTTAATTGGGCGACCAATTTTTTAATCGAAAATCCAGAAATTACTTGCGAGGAATTTGATAATTGGTTTATCGGCAAAAATCCAAAAACTGATGGTGAAGATACAATAAATCCTGACTTAATAACATTTGATCCGCCTTTAATGGCAAGTATATTGCCAACTTATCAATCTTTTCTATCAGCCTTTCCTAAAAAAGGAACAAACGGAGTTTACAATGAAATGCCTGCAAATGAAGTATACACTTTGGTTGGCGGCACGTTATTGACTAGTTATAATACTGACTTAACTGGCAGTTATAGTAACGCATGCTCTATTAGAGGTTCACGAGGTATATTATATTCAAATATTGAAATACCGATTTTAAAATATAACGGTTCGCAACGCACTCAAAAAGGAGGCGATAACAAAAACTACATTTTGGATGCAGTCTCATTTAATACTTTTATGAAAGCAAAATTTGGCGAGGCACAAAAAGTGATAACTGGTCTGGATGCTAATAATCCTAAAAAAGTTGCAGAATTTTTAAAAGGTAAAAATGGGATTTATGTAATAATCAACAATGACGCTAGTAGTTCAGGAGCTGGATATTCAGGCCACGTTACAACAATTATGAACGGAATTTGCATTGGTAAGGCATACACTAATCCTACAGGCGGCGTTAAATCAATAAGAATATGGACTTTAAATTAAAGCAACTATGAAATCTTTAAAAATAATTACAATATCGGCAATTTGTTTACTAGCAAGTTGTGCAAATACAAAAAAAAAATATGTTGTCGATGAAATCAAGCAAAAACAATTTAAAGACGCATATAAAACGGCAGTTTTCTACGGTTGTTTTAATAAAGCAACTGAAAATCAATTGAACCAGTTATGTGAAACAGCAAAAGACCTTAAACTTGCAAGCGAAACTGCAGTAGTTTTGCATGAAGGAATTAAAGAAGCAGTTGCGTTAGGTGAGAACGAGGTACTAAATATTAAAAAAATTGAGTACGATGATTATTATGCAAAAAGACCGCTATTAAGTCATTGCTATTGTTTTTCTATCAGCCAAAAAGTGGATTCGATAGCGACTTTAAGATACACTAAACATTGAATAATTAGAAAATACAGCCGATAACAGCGGTTTGCAAAAATTGGGGTTTTGGTCTTGACTTTGTACATTGTTTTGTACTTTTGTGTTCAGTGTTTTACCGAAAGTTTAGGCTAACCACATCCCCAACTTCTGCAAGCCACGAGACGTTGTGCGTCATTTTGGCGCAACGAAACTAAAATGGAAAAAAAATGAAAAAATATTTAGTATTTTTATTATTATTTATAATTATTTCAGCCAGTTGCAAAAAAATCAGACTGAAATTCAAATTATTAAAACACCCGTTTTTGAAAGTAATACGAATAAACAAAAAGTTAAAACTAATAAAATTATTGAGTTAAAATTAATTAACACAGTATCAAAAAAAGAAATGAATCTATTGGATTACGTAAAATTTAATGATGTAATTAAAATATTTGGGAAACCTATTTTAATTGAAAAAGAAAATAAACTTGATCTAGAAGAAGGAGATGAACCGTGGAGTACAATTAAATATAACGGTATAATAATAGAGTTTATTGGAGAACATATTTCTGACATAACTATAATTAAAAAACAATGGCAAATCTCTAACATTGAAATTGGAAAAACAGATTTTGACATTGAAAAAAACTTTAAAAGAATAAAACGTAAAAGTTATAACTATTCAGTTTTTGAAATCCAGAATTTTGATGGAATATTATTCTCTGAAATTAATAAGGAAGGAAAAATAATAAAATTTGGAATAAGTACAAGTCAAAGTTAAAAAAACGAACGCACAACAGCGGTTTGCAAAAATTGGGTTTTGGTCTTGGATTTACACATTGTTTTGTACTTTTGTAGTCAGTGATTTACTAAAAGTTTGAGCTAACCAAATCCCCAACTGACGTCAAGCCACGAGACGTTAGCTGTCAGTTTGAAAAGAACGCTGAAAAAAAGAGAAAAAAATCAAATTTATATTTAAAATGAAACTTCAACCAATGAAACCGATTAGAGTTTTTCCAAACGAAGAATTTAGGGAAATAATAATTGAGGATAAACTAAAATTACGTTACGCAATTTCCAATAAAGGAAGATTAATTAGCTTTGTAAACGATATAAAGTTTGGACGTGAATTGAAAGGTGGAAGAGCTGATGGTTACAAAAAATTCAATTATAAAATCTTTAACAACGGAAAAATAACATACAAACATCTATTTTTTTCAAAACTTATTGCTGAATATTTTATACCTAAAACTTCCGAAGAACAAACTTATGTTTTGCATTTAGACAGAAAACGTGATAATGATGATTACAGAAATCTAAAATGGGCAACAAGAGAAGAAATGCTTGAATTTGGTAAAAAAAGTCCGTTTGTAATCCAAGCAAAGAAAAATTTATTAGAACACAATTTAAAATCTAATGGAAGAAAATTAACAGTAACCAAAGTTATGCTAATCAAAAAACTTTTAGCAAAACCTGAACAAAGAACAAGATTAAAAATGATTGCAAAACAATTTGGCGTAAGTGAAATGCAAATCAGTAGAATAAAAAGTGGCGAAAATTGGAGCCAAGTAAAAATCTGAAAAACTAAATAAAAAACCGAACGGCTAACAGCGGTTTGCAAAAATTGGGGTTTTGGTCTTGACTTTACATATTGTTTTGTACTTTTTGGTCAGCGATTTACTAAAAGCTCAGGCTAACCAAATCCCCCAACTTCTGCAAGCCACGAGACGATGGGAAAAATCGCCCTTTGGGACTCTTTTTCCCATTGGCTACCGCTACGTTGTTGCTGTGAAAACATCGTTGCCTTCGCACGACGTTCTCTCATCAATCGCTTTGACGGATTCTCTTCGAGAGCAAGCTCTCTCGAGAACCTCGACAAAGCGGGAGCCATTGTGCGTCATCTTGAAAAAAATAAACGCTGAAAAGTTTCTAAATTTAGAAACTTTTTTTATATTTGTAAAAAAAAGAAACGTTGAAATATTTCGAAACAAAATTTTTAGAAGAAGCAGATAAATTTATATCGAAACTTGATGCAAAAAGTATCGCCAAAGTTTTATACAATGTTGATATTGCTGAACAAACTAATGATCCGAAATTATTCAAAAAATTACAAGGCGAAATTTGGGAATTCAGAACGAAATATTTGGAAAACAAATAAGATTATTAGCATTTTGGGATAAAACAGATGTAAATGAAACTCCAGTTTTAGCAACTCACGGATTTATTAAAAAAGTTGATAAAGTTCCAGCAAATGAAATCGAAAGAGCAAAAGCAATTAGAACAAAATATTTTGAAAATAAACCTAAAATATAATTATTATGCAAAATACTGAAATGAAAACGTATTCTCTTTCTGAAATGAAAGACAAATATATCGGTGAAAAAGGAACTGAAAACAGAGAAAACTACGAATATGAACTTCGTATGGATGTTTTGGGCAGAATGATAAAAACTGCAAGACAAGAACGGAATTTAACTCAAGAACAACTTGGAGAATTAGTTGGCGTGAAAAAAGCACAAATTTCAAAACTTGAAAGTAGCGCAAATAGCGCAACTATTGATACAATTATGAAAGTTTTTAAAGCGCTGAAAGCCGAAGTAAATTTTAATGTAACAATTGAAAAACAAATCTTGCAATTAACATAAAAAAAGAAAAGACGAACGCACAACAGCGGTTTGCAAAAATTGGGGTTTTGGTCTTGACTTTACACATTGTTTTGTACTTTTGTGGTCAGTGATTTACTGAAAATTCAGGCTAACCAAATCCCCAACTTCTGCAAGCCACGAGACGATGGGAAAAATCGCCCTTTGGGACTCTTTTTCCCATTGGCTCCCGCTACGCTGTTGCTGTGAAAACATCGTTGCCTTCGCACGACGTTATCCCATCAATCGCTTTGACCGATTCTCTTCAAGAGCAAACTCTCTCGAGAACCTCGACAAAAGCGGGAGCCATTGTGTGAAATTAACAAATAAACAACATGCTTAAAATGAAAAAAATAAAATCGCTATGTTTTACATTAGGAATACTGTTCTTAATAGTTCTGTCGTCATGTAAACAAGAAATTACAGAAGAAGGTTATGTTGCAGTTGAGGGAGGTAACATCTGGTATAAGATTATAGGCAAAGAAAAAAAAGGCATTCCCTTATTAATACTTCATGGTGGACCCGGAAGCAGAAGTTGCAGCATGATTCCTGGATTTTCTCTTTTAGCCACGGACAGGCCTATCATTTTTTATGACCAGTTGGGTTCTGGCAATTCCGACAGGCCAACAGATACCACTTTATGGAAAACTGAACGCTTTGTAAACGAAATTGACCACATAAGAAAAGCACTAAATTTAGATGAATTGCACATATTGGGTCATTCTTGTGGAAGCACATTCTTGATTGAGTATTTAGTAACCAAAAAGCCCAAAGGAATAAAATCAGTCATTTTTTCTAGCCCCATGATTAGTACGCCAGACTGGATAGCTGATGCTAAATTGTTGCTTTCGCAATTGCCAATCAGTGTTAAAGACACAATAAACAAGTATGAAACATTAAAGAATTACACAGCACCTACCTATATAGCCGCAACTGATTCCTTTTATGCACGACATTTGAGTCGAAAACAATGGCCTTATAAATTAGCTTCCTGTGAAAATGTTGGTAGTAACAATGATACTATTTACAACTATATGTGGGGTCCTACCGAGTTTAACTCAACAGGGACTCTTTTGAATTTTGATAGAACTTCCGATTTTAGATAAAATTAAGGAACCAATTCTTTTTGTGACTGGTGAATATGATGAGGCAAGACCTGAAACTATGTTCAGATATCAGAAACTCTCTAACCATGCAGTTGTTGGAATCATAGATAATGCTGCACATATGACAATGATTGACCAACCAGAGAAATTAGCTCAAGTAATTAAAAAATTCTTAAAAAGTGTTGAAAGTAAATGACACTAACTGCACACAACCGCACATTTGCAATAGGCGGGGTTTCGTGCTCCGCAGACACATTTGTGGTTAATCAAAGTTTTGTTTTCCGCATCAATATTAGTGGTAAAAATCGCCAAAGCCACTTTGCAAATCAAGCTGGAAACAGCAACGCCTTCGCCTAGCGACCGCCTATTATCAATAAACTTAAACTGTAAAATCTATGAAAATTTTTCTCTTACTCGCATTTTATGTTTTGTCAATAACTTGTATGGGTCAAGACTGGCCAAGCAAGGAATTTATAATTAGGTATAATTATGAGAAAGTTGTACCCAACGACTTAACAAATAGTTTGTTTAAATCTGAAAATTTCACTCCTGCAATGTATCCATCAGGTAATCAAGGCTTAATTAATTTTATAAAAAAAGAAATAAAATTTCCAAATACCAAAGAGAAGCCTGAAAACGGTGGAAAGGTCTTCCTTAGTTTTGTTGTTAACAGAGAGGGAAACATCGGAGATGTGAAGGTAATACAAAGTGCTGGAGAAAAATATGATGAAGAAGCAATAAGAGCAATTAGAAAAATGGAAAGGTGGATTCCAGCCAAATTAAGTTATCGAGATATCAATGTTCAATACATAATTCCCATCGACTTCTTGTAAAAAAACTTCTTAACATAAGACTTTTGCAAAATTATAGTTTTTAAGTATCCGGAAAAAGTCATTTTTAATTATTAAATATATAAAACGAAAAGAATAAATATTGATCAAGACTTTAAGCCTTGTAATAATATAAAAAAATCCATCTAAACCTCAATACCTAAAAAATCTAGTCTTACACTTCCATCTTCATCAATTCTGGTCAAATTAATATCATGCAAAGTATTTACCAATGCTGGATTCCAAGGCGTTTTTACTTTTACATAATTCTCCGTAAAACCATTAATGTAACCTTCCTTATTTTCGCTTTCAAAAAGTACAGTTCTGTTGGTTCCTATTTGACTTTCATAAAACGCACGGCGCTTTTTAACAGACAATCCGCGTAACATCTTGCTTCTTTTAGCACGAACATTGGCAGGAACTACATTGTCAAACAAAGCCGCTTCGGTATTGTCTCTTTCAGAATACGTAAAAACGTGCAAATAAGAAACATCCAATTCGTTAAGAAAATTATAGGTTTCTAAGAAATGCGCGTCGGTTTCACCAGGAAATCCTACAATGACATCCACACCTATACAAGCATGAGGCATGACTTCTTTAATTTTACTTACCCTTTCTACATAAACTTCTCTCTGGTAACGGCGTTTCATTAACTTCAAAATAGCATTGCTGCCCGATTGCAAAGGAATATGAAAATGCGGCACAAAAGTGCGGCTTTTTGAAACAAAATCGATAGTTTCGTTTTTTAATAGATTGGGTTCTATTGATGAAATTCTTAATCTTTCGATGCCTTCAACCGAATCTAAGGCTTTTACTAAATCAAGAAAAGTGTGTTCGTGTTTTTTATTGCCAAATTCTCCTTTACCATAATCTCCAATATTTACGCCCGTCAAAACAATTTCTTTGATGTTTTGGGCTGAAATTTCTTTGGCATTTTGAAGTACATTTTCTAAGGCATCACTTCTAGAAATACCTCTCGCTAGCGGAATGGTGCAATACGTACATTTGTAATCACAACCATCTTGAACTTTCAAAAAAGCACGTGTCCTATCTCCTATTGAATAACTCCCTACATAAAAATCGGCCTCTGAAATTTCGCAGGAATGCACCTCACCCATTTCGTTTTTAGACAAATCGTTGATGTAATCGGTGATTTTGAATTTTTCGGTAGCGCCTAGAACCAAGTCAACACCATCTACTGCGGCCAATTCTTCTGGTTTGAGCTGTGCATAACAACCCACGGCAGCAACAAAGGCTTTGTCATTGAGTTTCATGGCTTTTTTGACCACTTGCTTGAACTGTTTGTCTGCATTTTCGGTAACCGAACAGGTGTTGATTACATAAATATCGGCTACTTCTTCAAAATCTACACGGTCAAAACCTTCGTCGGTAAAATTTCTGGCAATGGTTGATGTTTCTGAAAAATTGAGTTTACAACCCAAGGTATAAAATGCGACTTTTTTTCTGGTTTCCATAAGCAAGCCCAATTAATGAAATCGTTGTCAAAAAATGAGGTATGCAAATTTAAGTAATAATTTAGAAATAGAATTATTTATATTTACATAAAACTAAAACCATGATAACTGTTACAGCTACTATAAATGACACTTTAGAAAAAGTATGGGAACTGTGGAATACTCCAAATCATATCGAAAATTGGTATTTTGCATCTCCAGATTGGCATTGCCCAAAAGCCATAAACAATTTCAAGGTTGACTTAAAATTCAATTACAAAATGGAAGCTAAAGATGGTTCATTTGGTTTTAATTTTGAAGGAGAATATACTAAAATTGTTGATTTTGAATCAATCGAATATATTCTTCTTGATGATAGAAAAGTAATTACAACATTTCAGAAGCTAAAAGATTCGGTTGTAATTATTCAAAAATTTGATCCAGAAACAGAGCATTCAAATGAATTACAACAAACTGGATGGCAAGCTATACTCGACAATTTCAAGAAATACGTTGAAACCAACTGATTAAACTTATTCTTTTCTCCACTTTTTGGTTGCTTCAAAAACGTGCTCTAAAATCCTCGTTTCTTTTTCATCAAACTCAACATTGCGACGCGCCATAACCAGTCTTGCAGTTTCAAAAGCTTTTTTAGTAATATAAGTAGTAAATCCAGAAGCGCCACCCCAAGAAAAACTCGGCACAAAATTTCTAGGAAAACCACTGCCAAAAATATTTGCGCTCACTCCTACTACTGTTCCCGTATTGAACATGGTATTGATGCCACATTTGCTGTGATCACCCATCATAAGACCACAAAATTGCAAGCCTGTTTTAGCAAAACCTTCGGTTTCATAACTCCACAATTTTACTTCTTCGTAATTGTTTTTTAGATTCGAATTGTTACTATCGGCGCCAATATTACACCATTCGCCCAGAACGGCATTGCCTAAAAATCCGTCATGGCCTTTATTTGAATAGCCAAAAAGCACCGAATTACTCACCTCTCCTCCTATTACCGAATGTGGCCCCACGGTTGTACCACCATACACTTTGGAAGCCAATTTTACTCTTCCAAATTCGCATAAAGCAAAAGGGCCACGAATAACGGAACCTTCCATAATTTCGGCATTTTTACCAATATAAATAGGTCCAGTTGAAGCATTAAGTGTAACAAATTCGAGCTTTGCTCCTTTTTCTATAAAAATGTTTTCTGGAGCAATTACATTTACACTTTTAGGAATTGGTTGTGAATTTCGGTCTTCGGTCAACAATTCAAAATCTTCTCGAATGGCTGCATCATTTTTAGCAAAAATATCCCAAGTATGTGCAACTGTGAGACAATCTTCATCGAATTCTATTATTTCATATTGGTCAAAATCAACCTCTTCTTGTGTATCCTGAGTAAAAAAAGCAATCACTTCATCTCCTTTAAAAACAGCTTGATTGGGTTCGAGATTCACAACCATCTCTGCTAATATATCATTAGGCAAAAACGAAGCATTGATCATGACGTTTTCTTCCATTTCAACCATCGGGAACTTTTCAGACAAATAATCTTCTGTAAGTGTCGTTGTAGTTGAACCCAAATATTTTTCCCACTTTTCGCGAATGGTTAAAATTCCGATACGGATGTCTGCCACAGGTCTTGTAAAAGTAAAAGGCAGCAGGGCATTTCTTACTGTTCCGTCAAAGAGTATATAGTTCATTTTTTTAGATTCAAAGTTTCAAAACATCAAAGTTACAAAGATTAAGAATACATTTTCGCATCTTATTAAACTAAAAAAGTCTCCCAAAATGGAAGACTTTCATTATGATTGTAAATTACTAAAAAATTATTTAGTGTGTTTAGCGTATTTAGTTTTAAATTTATCAATACGTCCTGCAGTATCAATAAGTTTAGATTTACCTGTATAAAAAGGGTGAGAAGTTCTAGAAATCTCCATTTTTACAACAGGATATTCAACACCTTCGTGTACAATTGTTTCTCTAGTTTCTGCAGTAGATTTAGTAATAAAAACATCTTCGTTTGACATGTCTTTAAAAGCTACTAATCTGTAATTTTCTGGGTGAATTCCTTTTTTCATGGTAAATTTTATTTTTCTTTTATGATTATAATTTGTTTTGATGCTTTTAATTTAAAAGGTATCAACTCATTATAATTTTTTTACTTATTTATTTTGAGATTGCAAATTTACACTTATTTTTTAAATATCAAACGTTTAAAAGCTTTTTTTTGATGAATATCAATGTCAATTTTTATCTTGTATAATAAGGGAATTGTTATATTTGTAGACTAATTTAAACAAACTAAAACAATGGAAAATAACGAAAAACCATCAAAATCGTATTTACAATTCGGATTAATTTATGGAGTCTTAATGATTCTTGGTTTCGTAATCGTATATGTTTTGCAAATTGATGTGATTAAAGACCGAGTTATAGGAACAAGTATTAGTATTTTAAATTATTTTGTATTTCCAGTTGCATTTATTGTTTTAGGCTGTAATAATTTTAAAAACTTCAATAAAGGTTTAATATCATTTGTAGAATGTTTAAAAGTAGGT
The DNA here is from genome assembly GCA_031413015.1 of Bacteroidota bacterium. Classification (GTDB taxonomy): domain Bacteria; phylum Bacteroidota; class Bacteroidia; order Flavobacteriales; family Flavobacteriaceae; genus Flavobacterium. The sequence goes on from JANOEE010000016.1 coordinate 11,722, forward strand.
GTGTCAATTGTGTTCGTAGGCGCACTAATTTTTGCTGTATTTAATTTAATTTTCAACTTACTATTTCCTGAATATTTAGAAGAGATTTTGAAACAAACTGAGCAAATTATGCTTGAACAAAATCCAAATATGACTCGTGAACAAGTTGAAATGGCAATTTCAATGACAAGAAAATTTTCTTCACCTGTATTTTCGATACCTATTATGATATTAATATTCTCAGTCATAGGTTTTATATATTCACTAATAATAGGTTTAATAGTAAAAAAAGACCAACCACAAAGTTTCTAATTTAATGAACTTATCCATAATAATACCACTTCTTAACGAAGCAGAATCCTTGCTAGAGTTACACCAGTGGATCACTACAGTGATGCAAGCCAACCAATACTCGTATGAAATTGTTTTTATAGATGATGGCAGTACCGATCAATCTTGGGAAATTATAACGCAATTGTCTCATAATGATCAAAATACAAAAGGCATTCGTTTTCATAAAAATTTTGGAAAATCACAAGCACTTCATGCAGGTTTTGCTAGAGCAAGTGGCGATGTGGTCATTACTATGGATGCCGATTTACAGGACAATCCTGATGAAATTCCAGAATTGTACAACATGATTACCAATCAAAATTTCGACTTGGTTTCCGGTTGGAAAAAGAAACGTTATGATGCGGTATTTGCAAAAAATTTACCTTCAAAACTCTTTAACTGGGCAGCCAGAAGAACATCGGGTGTACAATTAAATGATTTTAATTGTGGTTTAAAAGCTTATAAAAATAAGGTAGTCAAGAACATTGAAGTTTCGGGTGAAATGCATCGTTATATTCCGGTTTTAGCAAAAAATGCTGGCTTTAATAAAATAGGTGAGAAAATTGTACTACACCAAGCCCGGAAATACGGCGAGACAAAATTTGGTATTGAGCGTTTTATTAACGGATTTCTTGATCTGATCACCATTTGGTTTTTATCCCGATTTGGCAAAAGACCCATGCATTTGTTTGGCGCACTTGGTTTGTTAATGTTCATAATTGGGTTCTTATCTGCTGGATTTATTGGTTTCATGAAATTGTACAAACTCTACCACGATTTACCTTACGCATTAGTGACAAATAATCCTTGGTTTTACATATCATTATCGACCATGATAATAGGAACACAGTTATTCTTAGCAGGATTTCTTGGCGAAATTATTTTAAGAACAAAAAATAATGAAGAACGTTATAAAATTGCAAGTTTTTTAAATTTATAAAAATAATAGCCTAAACCTTAAAGTAGCTGCGTCCCAAGCTTTTTTTGCGAGGATAAAGCGAAGAGCAGGACACAAGCAAAAAGAATTGACAAAGTAAATAGCGCTAAAAAAACAAAATAATGAACATAGAAAAAGTAATATTAGACCGTGTGAACGAATGGCTTACGCCAACATTTGACAGCGAAACAAAAAAAGCAATAGAGATCATGATGACTTCATCTCCTGCTGAACTGAAAGAAAGTTTTTATAAAAATCTTGAATTCGGTACCGGCGGAATGCGAGGTATTATGGGCGTTGGCACCAATCGTATCAACAAATATACACTAGGAAAAAACACACAAGGCATTGCAAATTACATGCAAGAAGTGTTTCCCAATACTAAATTAAAGGTCGCTATTGCCTATGATTGTCGCCATAACAGTGATACACTAGCAAAAGTCGTAGCAGATGTTTTTTCGGCAAACGGAATACAAGTCTATTTGTTTTCGGAAATGCGACCTACACCCGAGTTGAGTTTTGCACTCAAATACTTGAACTGTCAGGCCGGAATTGTTTTAACAGCTTCTCACAATCCTCCTGAATACAATGGATACAAAGTATATTGGGAAGATGGCGGGCAACTCGTTCCGCCACAAGATGCAGCGATCATTCAAACAATTGAAGCTTTGAAATATGAGGAAATTCAATTTGTGGCCAATGAAAGTTTAATTCAATATATAGATGCTGAAATTGACAGTGCTTTTATACAATCATCGATTAAAAATGCAAGTTTTGATACTCCGGCTTCCGCCAAAGACAATTTGAATATTGTTTTTACATCATTGCACGGTACTTCTATCAAATCGATTCCTGATACGCTAGCGCAAGCAGGTTATAAAAATGTGAATATTGTTGCCGAACAAGCTGAACCGAACGGTGATTTCCCTACTGTAAAATCACCGAATCCAGAAGAACCTGAAGCACTAACAATGGCTTTGGCCTTAGCCGAAAAATTAAATGCCGATATTGTCATAGGAACCGATCCAGATTGTGACCGATTAGGTGTTGCTGTGAGAGATGATAATGGAAAAATGATGCTGTTGAATGGCAACCAAAGCATGGTAATGATGACTGCTTTTTTATTAGAACAATGGAAAAAGCAAAACAAAATTAACGGTAAACAATTTGTAGGCTCAACTATAGTTTCTACTCCTATGATGCAAGAACTAGCAAGTGGTTATGAAGTGGAATGCAAAGTGGGTCTTACCGGATTTAAGTGGATTGCAAAAATGATAAAAGACTTTCCAGAGTTGCAATTTATAGGTGGTGGAGAAGAAAGTTTTGGTTACATGGTAGGCGATTCAGTTCGAGATAAAGATGCTGTAGCAGCTACTTTATTAATTTGCGAAATTGCAGCTCAAGCTAAAGCGAATGGTAGTTCTGTTTATAAAGAATTGTTGAACTTGTATGTAGACTTTGGCTTTTACAAAGAACATTTAGTTTCTATAACTAAAAAAGGAATTGAAGGCTTGACAGAAATCAACAACATGATGATTGATTTAAGAGCAAATCCATTAAAAGAAATTAATGGCGAACGTGTAATTATGGTTGAAGATTACAAAACTTCAGTAGCAAAAAACTTACTTACAGGAGAAGAAGAAACAATGGCTATTCCAAAATCAGACGTATTGATTTATTATACCGAAGACGGTTCAAAAATTGCAGCAAGACCTAGTGGTACGGAACCAAAAATTAAATTTTATGTAAGCGTTAATGCGCCTTTAGACACAATTGAAAATGCAACAGCGGTAGAAAATTATCTTGACGAAAAGATAAAAAATATAATTTTAGACTTAAAGATCAATTAATGAGCAACATAAAAAAAATACTTCCTTTTTTAAAACCTTACAAAAGATATGCTTATCTGAATATTTTTTTTAATGTACTTTTTGCATTGTTCAGTACGCTTTCTTTCATGGCATTGATCCCAATGATGCAAGTATTGTTTGATCAAACCAAAAGGAATACTATTGAACCAGTTTATAAAGGACTTGCAAACGGCAAAGAATTTTTAGAAAATTATATCAGTTATTTCATAACCACAACAACAGATAATTATGGTTTAGAACAAACACTAACTTTTATGGTTGTTGGTATTATTTCTATTTTTCTGCTTAAAAATTTATGTGATTATCTGGCCATGTTTTTTATAAATTTCTTAAGGAATGGTATTTTAAAAGACATGAGAAATGCGATGTACGAGAAAACAATCGAGTTGCCACTGGCTTTTTATTCAGAAAAAAGAAAAGGCGATGTCATTTCTAGAATTTCTGGTGATGTTAATGAAGTGCAAAATTCATTTCTTTCCATATTAGAATTAATTGTAAAAGAACCACTTACAATTATTTTTACAATAATTGCAATGCTAACCATAAGTGTAAAACTAACTTTATTTGTATTTGTTTTTATTCCAGTCTCTGGCTACATCATTTCTTTGATAGGCAAACAACTTAAAAAACAATCTACTAAAGCACAACAAGAACAAGGTCTGTTTCTATCTACAATTGAGGAAACTTTAGGCGGTTTAAAAGTGGTCAAAGGCTACAACTCAGAAACTTATTTTAACCGAATTTTTCAAGAATCTACGCAACGCTTTTTTTTATTATCAAACAGTATTGGCAACCGTCAAAATTTAGCTTCGCCAATGAGCGAATTTATGGGCATCATGGTAATTGCTATTTTATTATGGTATGGTGGCAATATGGTTTTGATAGAAAAAACCTTAAATGGCGCATCATTTATTGCTTATATGGGTTTGGCTTACAATATATTGACTCCTGCAAAATCAATTTCGAAGGCATCTTACGCAATAAAAAGAGGTAACGCTGCTGCAGAGAGGGTTCTTGAAATTCTTGAACAAGAAAATCCTATTACTAGCAAACCTAATGCAATACAAAAATCAGACTTTGAATCGGTAATTTCGATTTCAAATGTAAATTTTAAATATGAAGATGATAATGTCTTAAAAGATTTTTCATTGGAAATTAATAAGGGGCAAACTGTAGCACTAGTGGGTCAATCGGGTAGCGGAAAAAGTACCATTGCTAATTTGCTCACCCGTTTTTATGACGTGAACCAAGGCGCAATTGCTATTGATGGTATAGATATAAAAGACATGAATTTGCAATCACTTCGGGGATTAATGGGATTAGTTACTCAAGATTCTATACTTTTTAATGATACGATTAAAGCCAATATTGCATTAGGAAAATTAGACGCAACAGATGATGAAATCATTGAAGCGCTTAAAATTGCCAATGCTTTTGAATTTGTAAACGATTTGCCAAAAGGCATTTACACCAATATAGGTGATAGCGGCAACAAATTATCGGGTGGACAAAAACAGCGATTGTCTATAGCACGGGCAGTTTTAAAAAATCCACCCATAATGATTCTGGATGAAGCCACATCAGCACTGGATACTGAAAGCGAAAAATTTGTTCAGGTTGCATTAGAAAATATGATGCAAAACAGAACTTCAATTGTTATTGCGCACCGACTTTCGACCATTCAAAAAGCGGATAAAATTGTTGTGATGCAAAAAGGTAAAATAGTAGAACAAGGTTCTCACGAACAACTTCTTGCGCTAAATGGCACCTACAACAAACTGGTTACTATGCAAAGTTTTGAATAATTAAAAATGAATAAAATGAAAAGAGAATATTTTGGGATGTTATTTATCGCAGTCACTTTAATAATTATTTTCTTGTTGGATTATTTATTTGGTCAAGAAAAAGTTCTTGATTATTTAGGAAAATTTGTTTTTGTGTGGCTGATTTTAGGTTTTTATGTTGGTCAATATTCAATGAGATTTCCAAAAGCTTTTTAAAATGTATATCAATGACAAAAACATAAAACTTCTTGATGATCCAGACACCATTGTTTGGAAATATTTAGATTTGTCAAAGTTTGTCGATTTGTTATTGTATAAAAAATTATTCCTCTCCCGTTCTGATAAATTTGAAGACCAATACGAAGGCACTTTTAGCGAACCCACTTTTGAAGAAATTAGAAAATTGTCTATCAACAACCCTGATTTTTTAGATTATTATAAAACACATCGCAAAAATGTAGTCATCAGCAGTTGGCATATCAATGAATATGAATCTTTTGCCATGTGGCAAATTTTTACGCAAAAAAGCGAAGGTCTTGCCATTCAATCTACATTAAAAAGGATTCAGGACGCATTGGTTTATGATAAAAATTTTGAGCAACACATAGGCGAAGTAAACTATATTGATTACAAAAAAGAATACATTCCGTTCAACAATACTTTTTTTCCTTTTTTGTTCAAACGAAAAAGTTTTCAATATGAAAGAGAAATCAGGATTTTAACGGATGTAACTTCGCAAAATTTAACGATCGACAACGGTCTTAAAGTTGATGTAGACATCAATACCCTTATTGAAAAAATTTACATTCATCCCAAATCAGAAAACTGGTATAAAAATCTAGTAATCGAACTGGTACAGCGACTGGGTTTCGATTTTAAGATTGAAAAATCTGATCTGGAAAGCGATATTTTAATTTAGAAATTAAATTCTAAAGTCATGTAAAACGTCCTCGCATCTGACGGAATAATACCTGGTCCAGGATAACCTGTTGCCCGTCTTGTAAAGTAACTATTATCTGTAAAATTTGTTATTCCTACTTCTAGTTTACAGTTTTTATATTTGTAAGAAGTAGAAATATCTGCCACATAATATGCTGGTATTTGACCAGATATGCCTTCATTTATGCTATTTACTTCGTTGCTATTTGCTTGAGCGAACTGTTCTGATAAATACGTAAATTGTACACTAGACATGAAATTTTTATAACCAATTCCAGATCCAGCTTTTATGTTGAATAAAGGTACAAACTCTACTTTATTGCCTTTGATACCAGATATTTCAGATTTTAAATATTCAGAATCTGTTATTGAAGTATTAGTAAAAAAATTCCAAACAAAATTATCACTTTGCTCAAAAAAAGTTTTGTTCAAACTCCAATCTATTAATGTTTCAAAACCATAAGTAATTGCTGTTCCCAGATTCTCACGACGTCTTACAATTTGATTACTTGTATTTGTAGTGTTGTATTCACCAATTTTTTTGTCATATAATAAACCGAATATACTGGCGTCAAAAGTAATTTTATTAGCAATTTGGCCTCGGATACCAATATCTGATGTATAACCTTTTTCATCAGTAATATCGGGTGCAATTTCAAAACTCGAATTTATAATTCTAATATCATTAAAAGTTACAGAACGGTAATTTTGAGAAACATTTCCGTAAAACTCAATTCGGTTTTGTGGCTTGTAACTTAAACCTAATCCTAATAAAAACAAATTTCTGTCTTTGATGTTATTTTCAAAAATAGTTTGGTCCAAAATAATATTTCCTGCCAAATCAAGGTTTATCTTTCTGTAAGAACCATTTGCCTGAGTTTTTATCTTTTCAAATCGAAAACCTGGTGTTATCGAGAATTTAGAAGTGATTTTAAAAATATTTTCTCCAAAAACGGATAAATTCAAATTCGGAAAAGTATAATCCGATCGATTGGCAGAAAACGGAAATTCGTTGGTGGCCAAATTAAAATTAGCATCACTACCAGAACTACCAGGACCTTGTATACCCGTATTCCTTGATTGATAGTATTTAGCACCAATCAAAAAAGCACTGGTGTTTTCCTTGATTTTATATCGTTGCAAATATCGGGCTTCTGCGCCACCATTAACAAAATCTCCTAAAATTAAATCTCTTTCGGTTCCTAGCGGATCAGGATTTGAAACCCTATTGATACGGAAACCAATCGATTTTCTGCTCGCATTCAATCCGAACAATTGTAACGAAAAATCTGCATCATTATTAAATTTATTCTTTAATCTGAGTGCAAATAAATTCCAATTTACATCAAACCAATTTCTGGTTCTGTTGCTTTGTCTCGGATTTTCATTGAACATCACATCAGTTAAACCACCTGCTTGTTGTGCGAGATAATCATAATAGGTATAATCAAAATGCAATGAAGTTTTTTCGGTAAATTGGTAATTCAAATTGGCAAAATAATTTTTACTTTCAAATTTAGAATTGGGTCTAAAACCGTCGCCACGCTTGTAATTATAGAAAGAATAATAACTGAACTTGCCATTGGTACCGCTCAATGAAGTAAAACTGGTGAATAAATTATAGGAGCCTAAAGTATTTCTGTTTGTCAATTGAAATGGCTCTTTTGTGGGTGATTTTAATTTAAAATTAATCAAACCACCAAATTGGGTTCCGTATTGCAATGAAGCGGCACCTCTCACAACCTGAATTTCTTCTAAAGCCTCTGTAGGAGTTGCATAATAACTTTCGGGATAGCCCAAAACGTCTGCACTAATGTCATAACCGTTTTGTCGTGTATTAAAATTAGACGTACGGTTCGGGTCCAATCCCCTACCGCCAATGCTCAATTGCAAACCACCATCAGAACTTTCGTTGATTGTAAGACCAACAACCTGTGCGAAAATTTGTCTGGCATTGTTTGTAGATTTATTGGCTGTGAGTTTGTCTACACTAATTACCTCGGTTTTTTTTCCCGCATAGATCGCCGTTTCTTCAATGTCTTTGAGTTTGTTGAGCGCAAATATTTTATCCTTTTGTTTATTAATGACCACTTCAGATAAATTAGTAACGGCCTGTAAAACAATAGTGCGGTTTTCTTTAGAAGTTGAAAGCATACTTTCTACAATCGTGTAATTCTCTTTGTAGAAAACAATTTCATATTCACCTTCATTTTCAACCTCAATTGAAAAATTCCCGTTAGCATTCGTAATGGTTTTTTGACCTGTTGTTTTGTTATAAACTTCTACAGCTTGTATTTTTTGGCCATTACTAGTTACACAAAATCCTTGAATTTTATATTGTGAGAAACTTTGTATTCCAAAAAAGAATAAGAAAACTAATAAACTATAATCCTTTAATTGTATCATTGAAGGGCAATATCCACGTTTTGTGTTTGAATGATTCATCTTCTTTAGCTAAATTTATTTTTGGCTCAATATATTTTTGGCTCAAACGGCCATTAAGAGCCACATAACTTTCTACTCTAACTTGGGGATTTTTTACACCTTGTTTTTTATAAAAATCATGTAAAAAATGGGCATATTCTAATATAAAATCAGGTTGAAAAGCCATTTGTTTTTCTTGAAAAACAGTTAAAAATTGACCATTATTCACTCTAATACTTTCTTTTGTAACAGCATCAGTAACCGTAAACTGCGCGTATCCTGCTTTTTCCATGAGCATAACGCGCCATGAAAACCTAAAACCTTCTTCTGTCCAAAACAATTCTTGTGGATACAATAAATACCGAAATGGAAATAACAATTGAAAGATAATAAAACTACTTATAAATGCTACTTTTATTTTATAAACTGCAGTGAATTCTTGTAATTTTATTTTTCCATTTTCGAAAACAGTAGCGTTAAATTGCATTACCTTGGCCAAAAGCCCAAAAACTTTTTTATGAAAAGTAGCATCAAAAAACAATAAGGAACTTACAATCATTACGTATGGGAAAATCCCGATGGGGAATAAAATCCTTGTCAAAAGATGAAAGACTACGACTAGCACAAAAGCAAACGTTCTGGTTCTCTTGTATAATAATAAAAATGGAATGGTAAGATCATACAACATACCTGTCCAACTAAAAGCATAATGGACCCAAGTTTCATTGAGTAAAGGTCCTATAATGGGCAGCTTGGAATTATTTGGCAACCAAATATTCAACGGCATTGCCTCCAATAACCAATCAGAATTGAGCTTGGCCAAGCCTGCATAAAAATAAACAATACCAATTAAAACTTTTAAAATATCAATATTCCAATTCGGTATTTTTTCAAATGCAATGTTTTTGTTTTTATATGCATCAACAGAAAAATAAGCGTTTGCAGGTAAAAAAATCAACACAAAACTTACTACAGTTACAAAATAATAATGGTTCAAATAAGTGGTTTTGTCCATTAATTCTATGTAGGTAAAGCTCAAGAAAAAAGTGACAATCGCTAGTTTATATTTGTAACCTATTGCCACAAAAAAAGCTGCTAGACCGCATATTACAAACAACAAATAAGTGTAATTCCCTAAAGTTTGCACCCAACTAAAACCATAATAAGTAAAGTGAAATTGTGGTTTTATATAAAATGAATTTATCCAGCCATAACTTGCAAACCTAATGATGCTAAAAAACATCATAAAACCAAACGCTAGCCTGAAAAAAGCTAGCGTAGCGGCATGTGAGTAACTGTTTAAATATTTATTTTTTGTAAAACCCATAATTAATCGCCGTCAGCATCAACATAATCAATAGTTATATTCAAGGCTTGCAACATATCAAGTTTTGTATAAATTACGTTTTGCTGTAAAGCGTCATAGGACAAAATCATTTTTGAATTATCAGTATTAATTTGTTGCGAAAAACTATTGCTCAAAGCAGCATTAACATTAAAAATTGTAGTAAACTGATTATTAATGATATCACTTAATTTTTGACCATTTCTTACCACACTTAAATAATCCAAATAAGATTTCAAACTTTCACCATTTGTTGCGCTATTAAAATGTTTTCCGTTAAAAAAATCTTGTTGTGCTTTTATAGCAATGTTTAATAGTTCTTTCGAAATATCATTTTTGTATAGCCCTTCTACTTTTTCAGGATATTTAACCCCACCAGAAAACAATCCTGCAGGTATACCTAATTTACCTGTGCGGATGTCTTTTTCTAAATTCTTAACAAAATTATTTGTTGTAATATTCAAAGAACTGCTTACTGAAGTTCCATTATTGCTTACATACGCATTTCTATATCCTGAATTCCAATCTGTTACAACTAAATCTATATTTGATTTCAATCTATTTGTCACATCTGAAAGATAGGTTTTATATTTTGCAGCATTTGCATTTGAAACATAAAAATTGACTATTGCAGCATCAGAACTTGCCAAACCACTTAACAAGTAATCCAAAGCTGGAAAACCTTGTTTGCTAAATTGAGACAATAATGTCAAGTTGTAACTTCCTGATGAAACATTAGCTTCAATTCCAGCAGCGTCTGTAGGGTAAGTATTCGTGCTTTCCTTAAGATTAATCTCTTCGGCTTTACCAAAGTTAAACATGGTAACAAATTGATAAGACTTGTAAGCTTCTAACCAAGCAGCTCTTGTATTTACAAGGTTTGCTTCAGAAGGACTTGCAATAAATGCGTCTTTACTCGTAATTAATAATTGGACTTTTGCTTGATAATTAACATAACTAGGTAGTATGATATTGTCTGCCCAATTGGTCAACAATACATTTCTATCATAATTATTGCCGTCAATACTGCTTTCATTATCGCTCGAAGAACAAGCAACTATCACTGCGCAAATACTAAAAATTAAAAATATTTTTTTCATCTCTTCAATTTATTGATACATAAAAATGCATCTGTTATAATTTATTCCCTAATTAACTGTAGCTGCTTGAGCTACTGTAAAACCAAATTTTACGGCAATTTGACTAGAAATTCCATCTAGTTTTGTATTTAAATTATCGATATCCCAAAGACCATTTGTACCACTTGTAAGCGAAGCTAAAATAACATCTACTTCAGACTTTGAAAAATAAGGATTGTTTGTACCTGGCTTATTTGTATATCTTAATGACATAATAAAACCGTAACCTTCAGACAAATCATGAAATGCTCCAGCACCGCTGTCTGTTAATAATTTTGATTTTCCAGCTTGCATGTAAAAAACGGAACGTACAGCAACAACAAGTGCTAATTTTTCTTTGATGATAGCAATTTGTGCGTCACGTGTTCTGTAATCATTGGCAACAATTGCTGCTCTTCCTGTTCTAAAAGCCAACTCAATATCATTTTTTATCGTATTGAAATCAACATCTGCATTTACTTTAGTTATGTATTCAGAAATAAATTTATCTCCGGTTGCACCAAAAACATAGCCATAAGCTTCATCCCAAAAGTGCTCCATTTTTGTGTAATTTGTTGTTCCGTCAAGGACTTTATTAGAGTTTTCGATAACATTATTGGCTTCGTCAAGCTTGTTTACACTCAAATAATTATTAACCACTTGGTCTAAAATTGTTGCCCCAATACTTCCTTTCAAGAAAACCTGAACAGGCTCTAAACCATTTGCCGAAAAGTAGCGTGTTGATGCTCCAGTTCCATATTTTCCAGCAACGCCAGCACTAGCATTGTTGCCTTGGCTTGCATTTTTGATATCTACGAAAGTACTTTCAAAAAAAGTTCTAACATTTATTTGTTCAGTTGTTGTACCACCACCCAAAAAAAGTGAAAAATAATCCTTTGAAGCCGCTGTTTTATCTTTTAGTTGTCTTCCAGATGTATTTAAACTTGCATCCGAAAATGCACTATTTGTATTGGTATACATCGATTGTAATTTTACATTATCAACAACTAAAGCTGTTGCTGCTTGCGTTCTTACATAGTTGCTCATTTCATCTAACATCAAAATTCTTGAAGTTTGACCCGAAAAATCAACTGTTGTAGTACCGTTTCTATCAAAAGAATAAGTTGAAGGAACAGTATAAGTTATGTTCTCGGTCAAGTAATCATCTGAACAAGATGTTATTGAAAGTATAACAATTGGTAATAGGACTAAAAATGATTTAACAAATTTCATATGTTCTTATTTAGATTTAATAAAAATAATTATGCAAATATATAATCCATTTTGAATATTCCAAAATTATTTAGACTATTTACAAATAATATTTATTTCATAAACGTAAATTATAGCAATTGGGTTTTATAATCTAACAAAAAATTACTTTACAAATGTCCTATATTTTTTAAAAACTCGAAAATGAACATTTGTTAATTATTTAAATTTATTCTAAATAAAATTTGCACATCAAAAATAAGTATATATTTTTGCTTAAATTTAATTATTCTAAATAAAAATAAAATGAAATTCTATTTCTTAAAATCCCTATCTCTGATTATTGTTGCGGTCCTTTTCTTAGCCTGTACAGATGATAATGATGTGCAAACTAATACTGTTACAAAAGAGCAAGTCATATTGAATTATGCCAATATAGCTTATGAAAATTATAAAAAAGCATACGATGATGCCGTAATTTTAGAAACTGCAATATCCAATTTTACAGCTACACCAACAGAAGCAAACTTTACAGAAGCAAAAAACAAATGGAAAGCTGCAAGAGAAAGTTACGGGACAACCGAAGCATTTCGATTTGCAAATGGCCCCATTGATGATGAGGATGGACCTGAAGCTTTGTTAAATGCATGGCCACTTGATGAAAATTTTGTTGATTATGTTGATGGCGCATCAGGCTCAGGAATTATAAATGCTACAACAACGTACCCTACAATTAACAAAGCACTTTTAGAAAGTTTGAATGAAAACGGTGGCGAAAAGAATATAAGTGTAGGTTATCATGCTATTGAATTTTTGCTTTGGGGACAAGATTTAACCGCACCTTCCGCCAATTTACCTGGACAAAGACCTTATACAGATTATGTCATGGGTGGAACTGCTCAAAATCAATCCCGAAGAGCCACTTATCTTAATGTATGTGCTGATTTATTAACAGACCATCTATTAGAATTAGTTAACGAATGGAAAATTGGTGGAACATACCGATCAGTATTTTTAAATTTATCACAAGATGTAGCAATAAAAAATATTTATTTAGGGCTTACTACCTTAATTTCAGCAGAATTACCAGTTGAAAGAATGGACGTTGCTTTAGGAAATGCAGATCAAGAAGACGAACATTCGTGTTTTAGTGATAACACACACAGAGATATTATTTTGAACTTGCAAGGTGTAATAAATGTGTATCAAGGAAAATATGGAACTACAGATGGCGCTTCATTAGAAGATTTAGTACAACAAGCCAATCTTACAACATACAATCAAACGAATGTTTCGTTAAATGCAGCTGTAGCAAAAGTTGGTGCAATATTAACACCCTTTGATTTAGCGATTTCTGGAGGGTCAAACGCTACAGAAGGCGCAAAAGTTAGAGCTGCTGTAGTGCAATTTAAAGATTTTGGAGCCAATTTATTAGCTGGTGCTTCAAAAATTGGTATCAATATTAATTAAAATTGAAGTTAGTAATTGAAGTGATCTTTTTTAAAGGTCACTTTTCTATTTTTTAAAGAATGAAAAGAAAAGTATCCCTTTTAAGCCTAATTGTTATCATATTTCTTGTAAGCTGCAATAATGATGATGAGTATACTTTGTTGGTTCCTGAAAATACAGAAGAATACTCTGGTGGCACAATAACAGTTTTTAACGAATCAGAAGAAGCATTTGGTTTTGCAGCTAGAGGTTTGAATGGTGATGAAGAATCTGACTTTGGAATTGGCAATTCTTTTTTTAGACAAAGCTGGGTTTCTGCTCCAGCATCAACAACAGCCCGAGACGGTTTAGGCCCATTTTACAACGCGGTATCCTGTTCCAGTTGTCACTTTAAAGATGGTCGAGGAAGAGCACCTTTATTTGATGGAGAAACTGCACATGGATTATTGCTAAGATTAAACACTCCTGGTTTTCAAAATAATGGAAGTTCAAATCCTGATCCTAACTATGGGAATCAATTGCAAGACAATGCGATTTTAGGGCAAACTGTCAAAGGGAAATTCAATATAGTTTATCAAAATATTATCGAAACTTTTGCTGACGGAAGCACCGTCACTTTACAAAAACCTATTTACCAAATCAATAATTTAGGTTATGGTGATTTATCCAGTAATATAAAAGTTTCTCCACGAGTGGCCAATCAAATTATTGGTTTGGGTCTACTAGAGGCCATTTCAGAAAACACAATTCTTAGTTTTGCTGATGTTGCAGATAATAATGGTGACGGTATTTCCGGAAAACCCAATTATGTTTATGATGTGGCTACTCAATCTCAAAAATTAGGTCGCTTTGGCTGGAAAGCCAACCAACCCAATGTTCGCCAACAAGTAGCAGCCGCATTTAGTGGCGATATGGGTATAACTTCTGCTATTTTTCCTGAAGAAAACTGTCCCCCGGGTATAGATTGCAATGCTATTCCTAATGGTGGATTGCCTGAAATTTCAGATTTGAGTTTAAACCGTGTCACTTTATATTCAAGTACGTTAGCTGTTCCAGCAAGAAGAAATTTTACAGATCAAGGAGTTCTCAAAGGCAAAAAAACATTTGAAACTATAGGCTGTGCAAGTTGTCACATCCCAAAAATACAAACAGGTAATTCCCATCCTATTGCCATTTTAAACAATCAAACAATTCGCCCTTATACTGATTTACTTTTACATGATATGGGACCAGAACTTGCTGATAATGCTCCTGATTTTGAAGCATCAGGTAGCGAATGGAAAACACCGCCTTTATGGGGAATAGGATTGATAAAAACTATAAATAACCACAGTAATTTTATGCATGATGGTAGAGCAAAAAATATTGAAGAAGCTGTTTTGTGGCATGGTGGCGAAGCACAAAATGCTAAAAACAGGTACAAACAATTGAATGTTACAGAAAGAAAAGATTTACTAGAGTTTCTTAATTCCTTGTAAACGTTTTGCTGCTTTGCGAAGGCGAGATTTTTTAACGTTAAACTTTATTAGATAATTACAGCCTGTCATTAGGACTACTTTATCAAAGAAGTAAGCCCCACCGCTTTTACAAAAAAGCTATTGGCAATAGTTTTTCTATCATTCTACAATAATATTCTGTTGCTCTACTATAAAATCAAATGAAAGTTCTTCTAATTTTTTTCCATTTACAATAGCATCCCAAGGACCATGTCCTCTATTTTCTAAAGTGTATAATACATAATTAGCACCTGTAGAAGTATAAATATCTTTCAACATAAGTGCTTCGGAATATGCTACTGTTTGATCATTAGTACCATGTGAAATCATTATTGATGCATCTGTTTTATCAAATCTATTGAAATTATATATGTTATTATTTGCACTAACGGCTACTCCACTACCCCAGAAATCTAATATTGTTTTTATGGTATAATTGTTACTGTTCAAATTTGTAGTTGACAAGGAAGGATCGATACTTAAAGAAATTTCATTTGTAAAGTCGATTGTGTTAGTAATGCCTAAAGTTGTAGCGATAATAGCTCCAGCTGATCCACCACCTACAGTAATATAATTAGTATCTATATTGTATATGTTAGCATTTGCAACTAACCATCTAAGTGCTGCTTTTGCATCTCTGTGAGCTGGATACAGCGCTAAAAATTGAGACTGATCTGCGAGCGGAACATTGTTTTGTGCATGTTGAATCCATTCAGTAGGTACAGTACCTTTATTACCTTGTAGTCTGTAATTGATAGAAAAAGCCACCCAACCTCTTGATGCAAAGTAATTTGCAAGATTTACAATATTAACATCACTTTTATCACCACCTGAAAATCCTCCTCCATGAATCAACAAAATGGCTGGCTTCTTTTTAGTATTATTGACTGGTTTATAAACGTCTAATTGTAAATCCGTGATTGTATAAGAAATACTGTTAAATGTCTGATGGCTTAATCCCTCAGCATATTTGACATTTTGCTCAACTGCTACTGTATATGTTGATAATGCCTTAACAGAAATAGAATTTGGAACAATTGTGTCTGAAGTATCATCTTTTTCGCAAGAAGATAAAACAGTTAATAATATTAATAGTTTAATTAATTCTTTCATTTTTTTATTTTATCGTGTTAGACTAATGGAACGTTGAAAGGTTTAATAAATTAGTGCCAAACAATTAAACAGGTTTGTAACTTACAATAGTCCAATCTTTTGCTAGATCTACGTAGTTGTAGTGGATCACATCATCTTTATCAAACTGTCCGTTTTTATTAGTATCCTCTATGGTTCTAAAATACAAACGGTTTTTTGATTCTATCAAATTCCAATCTATTAATTCTTGAAAATCTGTAGATAATTTAGTAAACTTTTTTCCGCTAATTTCACTGATATAAAGTGATTTGATATCATCAGAATCTAAATTTCCATCTTTATTTGTATCTAAATCTATAATAGAATAAACCATCAACTGTTTTTTAGTCTTTTCAAAAATAGTATTCAGGTAACTCGCCGTTTGAATAACAACGGCTTTATCAGTAAGCGGTCGTATTTCGGTTGAATCTACATGCTGAAATTTTAAATTTTGTAAAAAACCAGTAAGCTCAAATCGGTTGTAATTAGAAATAGAAAAACTTATTTTATCAGTATTTGATGAACCATAGCTTGATTTTGATCTGCCTTCATAAATCCTATAATCGCCTATAGGATGTAGCAAATACTTTGTCCCTTCCATTTGAATCGGTAAATCTGCAATTTTAATTTGCGTAGAATCGATTTTTATGGGTTTTGACGCATTTTTTGAAGCATCTTCATAAATAACCTTTGGAGTTTCAATTTCATTTTTGCAGCTCACAAGCAACAAAACCGAAAGACTTAGCAATGATATATTTATTTTTTTCATAATTTCTATAATTCATTTCAAATATAAACAATTTCGTTGACTGCTTTTAACAATAAAACACACAATTAACTACTTGTTTTTAAAATTTTACTACAATCTGGCGCTAAATTTTATATTAAAAACCCTTGTGGTTAAATAATTAGGCACTCCATATTGCACTTTTGTGTAAACATCGCGCACCCAAGTATTGGTTATGGCATTTTGGTTGTCAAAAATATTATAAATTTCAAATCCTGCCGAAAAGTCTTGAAACTTTCTTAACCAATGCTTTGCTTCTCTTTTTGAATTGTTTTCTGTAAAAACATAAGAAAAACCAACATCCGCACGGCGGTAATCATTTAAACGGTTTTGAAAAACATAGGGATCTGCGTAAGATGGAGAACCACCAGGAAGACCTGTATTGTAAACCAAATTAAGATACAATTTAACACTGGGGATATTAGGCATATAATCTTGAAATAACACGCCAAATTTTAATCGCTGGTCTGTAGGTCGGGCAATAAAACCTTTATTTTCAATATTTTCCTCAGTTTTTAAATACCCAAAACTCAACCAAGATTCTGTTCCTGGCACAAATTCTCCGTTAAGCCTTACATCAAAACCTTGCGCAAAAGCCTTGGCATTATTGTTTGCAGCATAACGAATCCGGACATTATCTAATGTATAAGTATTTACATCACGCATTGATTTATAATAAATTTCTGAAACCAGCTTAAAAGGTCTTGTCCACATTTTAAAACTATAATCATTACTCAAAACAAGATGAAAAGATTGTTGTGCCTTAACATCAGGTTGTACTTGACCCTCACTATTTCTTAATTCTCTGTAAAATGGGGGTTGGTGGTACAAACCGCCAGAAATTCTAAAAACCATGTCTTTGTCCCAATTGGGTTTTATCGCAAATTGTACTCTGGGACTAAAAGTGGTTTGACTTTTACCAGAAATATTGCCTTGCATTACATTCCAATTGTGAGAACGAATCCCTAAATTGTACCAAACATCATTTTGTCCCAACCTGTCTTTCCTACTCCATTGAACAAATCCAGAAAGCCTGTTTATAGTTACAAAGTTAGTGGCTCGAACGCTTTGATAAGGAACCAATGGGCCAACATAAGGTGTATTAGGTTGGTCGTTTTGAGGTAAAAAATCCAATGGTGGATTAATGGAAAAACCTGCAGAATCTATTACTTGGTATTCTACTATTCGGTCACGAATATCTTCCCGTGTATATTTGAATCCCCATTCAATTTTATCTTTTTTAGTATCATGAACGCCTTTAATTTCAGTGTTTATAATTAATGCATCAAGATCGTTTCTAGCATGGTTTAACTCGGTTCCTATCCTGGTTACAAAAGCTACTTCGCCTAAATCGCCAGAACCAATATTGGTATTCAATTGACCAAAACCATAATCCGCATAAATATCAAAATATTCCTGTTCGAGCGTATGATAAGCCGAAGCAATAAATTTTAAAGTAAACGCATTATTGACTTTGAAAATCGATTTCACAGCGCCAAAATACGTATCATATTTGTCTTTTTCTTGTCCTTCATAATCTACAACTAGCGCAATAGGTTCATCAATAGTACCAAAGTTAGTTTGTCTTGATAAAGGCTTGTAATTGTATTTATTTTGCGAGATATTACCTAAAAAACTCCATTGCCATTTTGTTGAAGGTGTAAAAACTGTATAGGTTTGAATATCTGCAAATGTAGGTCTAAAATTAGTTTGTGTTTCCTGACTGTTTACAAACAAACTATTATCACGATAGCGCACACCTGTGATAGAAGACCATTTTTTGTCTTTCGAAACTGCTTCAACAGCAAGACTTCCGCCTAAAAAACTGGCTTCGGCTGCTGCGCCAAATTTTGTTGGAATTCTGTAAGTGATGTCTAATACCGAAGACAATTTGTCACCATATTTTGCCTGAAAACCTCCCGCAGAAAAATCTACGTTTTGTACCAAATCCGTATTGGTAAAACTCAATCCTTCTTGCTGACCCGATCTTATTAAAAAAGGCCTATAAATTTCAATTTCGTTTACATAAACTAAATTTTCATCATAATTACCCCCTCGAACAGCGTATTGTGTACTCAACTCATTGTTTAAACTGGCGCCAAAAGATTTCAAAATATTTTCGACACCAGGATTAGCTCCTGGAATTTTTCTAATGGTTGCAGGATCAATACTCACTATTCCTTCTACCCTATTTCTATTCGTAGAATTGATGATAATCTCTTCAATTTGTTCAATGTTTTCTTTAAGTACTACGTTGAACTCAAAATTTTCATTGGTTTTTAAATCAACGTTAATGGTAACTTTTTTTAAGGTTATGTGTGTAAAAACAATTGTAGTTTTTTTATTAGCACCAATAGTTAGCATGTAATAACCATTCTTATTGGTATTAACCACACCGTCAGAAAAAGTAACATTTACATTTTGAACAGGATTATTCTTCTCGTCAAGTACTACGCCTTGAATAACTGCTTTTTGACTAAAAGCTTGAAAACCCGTAAATAAAAAAAGAAGAAATATAAATATTTGTTTTGCTTTCAAAAGTGCTGCTTTTATAATTTTTTTCTAAAAAAATATGTTTCAAAGATAGTAGAATTGCCTGCGTTATCAGAAACAATAATTCTTAAATCATTTTTGCCATCAACTATAAAATTATCATCAAAATAATGAATGATTCTTTTGGTCTTAAAATCATATTCAAATAAAATCCATTTACCGTTCAAATAGCCGTCGTATTTTTTTACGCCAGAAAGTGAATCACCAATTGCTAATTGTAAATTGTTTTGATTGCTCAACCATTTTCCTTGCGGAATATTTAATGCTGTAATACTTGGCGCAACAGTATCTGAGGCCAAAACAAACTTCCCTAAATTCTTTGTATTAGTAACAAATCCATTGCCTTTTATCTTAGTGAAATTGAATCTCAGTTTTTTACCTTCAATAGAGGCAATAAAGATTTTTTCTTTTTGAAGTGTAGTAAAAGTATTGTTTTCAAATGTGACCGTTACGTTATTTTGAAGTGCTACTGTATCATCTTGCAAAGTTAAAGTATCATTTTTTACATCAAAATTCAAATACAAGTCATCATAAAAAGTACCTGCTGGAATAAAAACCGATACATTGTCTTTTTTGTAATTGTTGTCGTTTTTTGCTTTCAGTAAAAAAGGGGTTGTTTTTTCGGTTTTAAAAATTTTTGGAAGTAAAGGAGAATAAACGATAGGCACATTTACAATAACTGTATTATTTTTAAAATCTGAAACTTCAATTTTATAAACATAATTCAAATTAGGCAATACATCAATAATACCACGATTTTCGTCTGATTGAATTAAGTTTAATCCGTAAGGATTTTTCATAAACAACCGCTGAATTCTAACACCCGTATTTTTAAATCTCTCAAAATCCAATAACGCATTAATGTGTTTCGATTCGTCAAAAGCAAAACTGTCAAACTGGTAGCCAAAAAAAGGTTTGCCGTTTGAAAAAGTTTTTACCTTATAAATTCCGTTTTTGTTGTAGGTAAAGTCAAACATATCGTAAGCGCTTATACCAAAACTTATTTTTCCGCTTGCTAATACTTTTTCTGCAAGTAATGAACCATCTTTTTGTTGGGACAAATTGATTAAGATAGGTTTTTGAGAACGATTTACTATTGCATTATCTTCTACGGGATAAGCCATTAACGTGGTTACAACTGGAGGTTTTGTATCGGTAACTTTTGTATCAAACCCAAAAAGCATGGGATTAATAATATTCTCCGTCTTTGTATCACGAAATTCAAAATGCAAATGAGGCCCGCCTGAACCGCCAGTATTACCTGAAAAAGCTATGATATCTCCTTTTTTTATTGGCAAATCTGTAGGATTAGGAAAAACTTCTATTTCAAAGGATTTTTCTTTGTAATGCTGGGCTTTTATAAAAGCTTCAATTGGTGCATTGGTTTTTTGTAAATGACCATAAACCGTTGTTAAACCATTAGGATGATCAATATAAATGGCTTTACCGTAACCAAAGGTTGAAATTTTTATTCTTGAAATATAACCATCTGCAGTGGCATAAACCTTGAACCCTTCTTTTTGTTGGGTTTTAAAATCCAATCCTGTATGAAAATGATTGCTTCTTAATTCTCCAAAACCGCCAGATAACAATAGCGGAATGTCTAACGGAGACATAAAATAGTCTTTTGGGTAATCGTTTTGTGCAAAAACAGCAAAACTACAAAACAAAAAAAACAGCTTTATTTTCATCACAAACATTTTTTGCTAATATAAAAAAAAACAGGATTGTTTTAAAAAAATTATCGTTCTTAAAACCAGCGTGTAAACAAATTTTTGTAACAAAATTTAATAAAAACCACAAAAATTTTAAAAAACTATTGCTATAGTAAAAAGGAATACTAACTTTGTGTGATTCAATAATGAAAGGTGGCACTATGAGTGAAATTGCAGATATAGTTGATACTCTTGAAATTAGATTGGGTAAAATTTTAAATAAAATGAAAGTTTTAGAACAAAATTCACAACAACTACAACAAGAATTAAACAAAGCTGCAACAATCATACAACAACAATCTTTACAGATTGCAACGCTAACAAAGCAGTATGATTCGCTTAAAATGGCCAATTCATTATTAGGCAGTGACGATAATAAAAGAGATACAAAGCTTAAAATAAATTCATTAATTCGTGAAATTGATTACTGTATTGCACAGTTGTCTGATTAGTAAATATGGACGAAAAGCTTAAAATTAAAATATCAATTGCAGACAGGGTTTACCCATTAACGGTAAATATGTCGCAAGAGGAAGGCTTAAGAAGTGCCTCAAAAAAAATTGATATTATGATGAAGCAATTTGAAGAAAATTATGCTGTTAGAGACAAGCAAGATGTATTGGCCATGTGTGCTTTACAATTTGCATCGCAACTGGAACAAAAACAAATCGATAAGTCAACAGATAATGTTGAAACTAATGAAAGACTGAATAAAATAAACAATTTGTTAGCCCAATATCTCGACAAATAAACGTTCTTTACACAGACTAAGATACTGCCTACATTAGTTCATATTTGGTAAACTCAACACTAATAATTTAGAATGAGCAAATCATCGTTACTATAGCAAGCCAATTCAGTTTGGAAGCTTGAACAACGAGTTAGCTCAAAACTTGTATTTCCGAGTTTATTCAAGAAATCTAATGTAGGCTTTTTTATATATAAATTTTAAAAACCATGGACAGTAATTTAATAATAGTTTTTGCAGGAATAATAGGTATCGCAGCAGGTTTTATCATCGCTAAAATGATCGAAAAAAGCAATGTTTCTAACCTTGTTAAAAATGCAAAAAAAGAAGCAGGATCAATCTTAAAAGATGCAAATCTTGAAGCCGAAAATATCAAGAAAGATAAAATCCTTCAAGCAAAAGAAAAGTTTATTGAACTAAAATCAGAGCACGAACAAGTAATACTTTCTCGCGATAAAAAAGTAGCAGAAGTTGAAAAAAGAGTACGTGATAAAGAATCATTAGTATCTAATGAATTGTCTAAAGCAAAAAAAGTAAATGACGATTTTGAAGCCAAAACGCAAGAATACAACACTAAAATTGAAATTCTTGACAAAAAGCAACAAGAAGTTGATAAAATGCACAAAAGCCAGTTAGAGCAACTTGAAGTAATTTCAGGACTATCTGCTGAGGATGCAAAAAATCAATTGATTGAAGGTTTAAAAGCAGAAGCTAAAAGCAATGCTATGTCTTACTTACAAGATACACTCGAAGAAGCAAAACTTACCGCACAACAAGAAGCTAAGAAAATCATTATCAATACCATTCAACGAGTAGGGACTGAAGAAGCTGTAGAGAATTGCGTTTCTGTTTTTAATATAGAATCTGATGATGTAAAAGGAAGAATCATAGGCCGTGAAGGAAGAAATATCCGCGCCATTGAAGCTGCAACTGGAGTTGAAATCATTGTTGATGACACACCAGAAGCCATTATCTTATCTTGTTTTGACCCAGTACGAAGAGAAATTGCTAGATTGGCTTTGCACAAATTAGTAACAGATGGTCGTATACACCCAGCAAGAATTGAAGAAGTTGTAGCAAAAACTACGAAACAAATTGATGATGAAATTATCGAAGTAGGAAAACGTACTGTTATCGATTTAGGTATTCATGGCTTACACCCAGAATTGATTAAAGTTGTTGGTAGAATGAAATACCGATCTTCTTACGGGCAAAATTTATTACAACACTCGCGTGAGGTATCCAAACTTTGTGGTATTATGGCTGCAGAATTGGGTCTTAATGTAAAACTTGCAAAAAGAGCAGGATTATTGCACGATATAGGAAAAGTACCAGATGCTGAAAGCGATTTACCACACGCTTTATTAGGAATGCAATGGGCCGAAAAATATGGTGAAAAAGAAGAAGTTTGCAACGCTATTGGAGCACACCACGATGAAATTGAAATGAAATCATTGCTATCGCCGATTGTACAAGTTTGTGATGCTATTTCTGGCGCAAGACCGGGGGCAAGACGCCAAGTATTGGATTCTTATATTCAGCGTTTAAAGGATTTAGAAGAAGTAGCTTTTGGTTTCAATGGTGTTAAAAATGCCTATGCAATTCAAGCGGGACGTGAACTTCGTGTAATTGTAGAAAGCGAAAAAGTATCTGATGAAAATGCTGCTAGTTTGTCTTTTGATATTTCTCAGAAAATACAAACCGAGATGACATATCCTGGTCAGGTAAAAGTCACAGTAATTAGAGAAACCAGAGCAGTAAATATAGCCAAATAACATATAGATTTATTTTAATAAAAAAACTAGTCTTTCCTAGTTTTAAGGCATTAAGATGATTTTAAACCTTTATTTAATTCATATTGTATATAATAAAGAATACAGTTAATAATCTATAAGTTTATAGATAAGTAGGAGAATGTCTATTTTCTTGGGTGAAAGGTATTCATTATTTGGGTCAAATACTTTCTGTCAAGATGAACATAAATCTCGGTCGTTGTAATTGATTCATGCCCTAATAACAATTGTATGGAACGCAAATCTGCTCCGTTTTCTAATAAATGGGTGGCGTAAGAATGCCTCAATGTATGTGGGCCAATTGTTTTATTGAGGTCTATTTTTATGGCTAATGTTTTTATGATAGTAAATATCATTGCTCTTGTGAGCTGTTTGCCTCTTCGGTTTAAAAATAAAGTGTCTTCATGGCCTTTCTGAATAATAGGTAAATTGCGATCTGTATTTTTGTAAGCTATAATACAATCTTGGTTCCATTTACTAATAGGTACAAAACGCTGTTTGTTTCCTTTACCTGTTATTTTTATAAAACCTTCATCAAAAAAGAGATCAGATATTTTAAGATTTACTAGTTCAGAAACCCTAAGACCACAACCATAAAGGGTTTCTATTATCGTTTTATTACGTTGTCCTTCATTTGTATCTAAGTTAATCGCTGCAATCAGCTTGTCTATGTCTTCTACCGATAAAGTATCAGGAAGTTTTCTGCCTAATCTTGGTGCTTCAATGAGTGTCAAAGGATTGTCCTCTCTATAATCTTCAAAAATTAAATAGTTAAAAAAACTTTTTAATCCAGAAATAATTCTTGCTTGTGAACGCGAATTAACCTCTTTTGAAATACTGTAAACAAATTGCTGAATGGTTTCCTCTTTTATATTTACTGGACTTACATTTATTTCGTTTTGTTCCAGAAACAAACACAACCGCTCAATATCAAAACAATAGTTAGCGATGGTGTTTTTTGACAAACCCCGTTCAATCTTTAAATACGATTGATAACTTTTTATGTAAGAATTCCAATTCATACAACAAATTAAAAGGTTTTTTTGACATAAAAAAAACCACGCAAATTGCGTGGTTTTAAATATTAAAAATTTCTTTATTAAAATTTGTAACCTACTGATAATGATAACACAGAATTGTTAATTTTAAAACTATCAGGAGCATCTTTTACTATGTTTGATAAACCCAAGTTGTATCTTACACCAACAGAAAATTTTTCAGTAAAATCATATCCAGCTCCAAAATTTAAACCAAAATCAACTGATTCAAATCCTTCTTTAATATCTACTTTTTCATCAGAACCATCTTCTTTGGCTTTTGCAGAAATTAAAAATCCTACTTGTGGACCCGCTTCTAAACTAAAAGATTTAGCTACATAAAATTTAGCCATCACAGGAATATTTATATATCCAAAAGAATAAGTTTCTCCATCAAAGTCAGTACCTTGAGCAGAATAAAGTAATTCTGGTTGAACTGAAAATTTTTCAGAAACTTTAATTTCTACAAAACCTCCTACGTTAAAACCTACTTTGGTTTTTGTTTCTTCTACATCACCTGTCCAATTAGCAAGGTTCAAACCTGCTTTT
The DNA here is from genome assembly GCA_031413015.1 of Bacteroidota bacterium. Lineage (GTDB taxonomy): Bacteria > Bacteroidota > Bacteroidia > Flavobacteriales > Flavobacteriaceae > Flavobacterium. The sequence continues at coordinate 36,922 of JANOEE010000016.1, forward strand.
ACTCCAAACTTAGCTTCTTGCGCGCTAACAGCTCCAATTGCAAATACTGCTACTAATGTTACAATAATTTTTTTCATTTTTTTTGTTTTTTGTTTTGTTAATATTTAAGCCAAAATTAGTCTAATTTTAAAATAATGTAATTCTCACTATTGAGAGTTATCAACAGAGTTATTAACAATTTTAAAGAATTATATAACTTTTAAATACAAGATTGTTATATAATTTTAACATTGTTTAACCTTTTATTAAATAATAATGGGAATAAAATTGATAATTTTATGTAACTTAAAATAACTCAATATGAAAAATCTATTTGTTTTATCGTTTTTACTTTTATTGTTTTCTACTGGAATTCAAGCACAGGATGTAAAGTTTGGTATCAAAGCTGGAGCTAATTTTGCCACACTCGATGGTGATAGCAGTTTTGATTCTAAAAATCTAACTAGTTATCATGCTGGAGGATTTGTTGAATTGAATTTGTTTCCTAAATTTTCAATTCAGCCGGAATTACTCTACTCATCACAAGGAACAAAAGTAGATGGTACAGAAGACATTAATCTTGATTATATAAGTATACCTGTATTAGCAAAAATTTATTTAATTTCAGACAAACTAAGTTTAGATGTAGGTCCGCAATTTTCTTTCTTAGTAAATGACAATTATCCCGCAACTTTTGAAAGTAAGGAATTTGATTTTGCAGCAATTGGAGGTTTAGGATTGAACATCACAGAATCTTTTTTTGCGCAAGCACGCTATGTAGTTGGTTTAACTGATACTACAAAAGATGCCGAAGTTACTAATAAAGTAATACAGCTTTCTGTAGGTCTTCGTTTTTAAACTTGTTAAAAATTTTAAATCAAGCCGTTTCTATTGTAGGAGCGGCTTTTTTTATCATAAATATTTCTAAATTGCAAACTAACCTTCGCATATTTTACTATTTTTACTAAAAACCTTACAATGAAAATCATCATTATCAACGGACCTAATTTGAACTTATTAGGCAAACGTGAACCAGAAGTTTACGGCAATCAAACCTTTGAGGCTTATTTTGAAAGCCTAAAAAATAAATATACAGCCATAACACTTTCTTATTTTCAAAGTAATATTGAAGGTGAATTAATTGATAAAATTCAAGAAGTTGGTTTTTTATATGATTATATTATATTGAATGCTGGTGCTTACACACATACTTCTATAGCCATAGGCGATGCAATCAAAGCTATAACAACTCCTGTAATAGAAGTACATATTTCTAATACTTTTTCAAGAGAAACTTTCCGCCATCAATCATATATTTCGCCATGCGTAAATGGGGTTATTATTGGTTTTGGGTTAAATAGTTACGAATTGGCGCTACAATCGGTGCTAATTTAAGACAGCATGCAACCATAATGGTTTTTAAATCGTCTTACAATAAACACCTATCCGCTTTTACATGAAAAAAATCCTAACATTATTATTATTCGCCATAACAATCTCCAACTTTGCACAAATCAAAGGCAAAATTACAGACGATAAAGGAATTCCGTTGCAATCGGTTTCGGTGTTTATTGAAAATACCTATAACGGAACCTCATCAAACGAGCAAGGACAGTATGAATTGAACGTTAGAACATTAGGCAAACAAACTTTAATTTTTCAATATTTGGGTTTCAAAACTCAAAAAATAGTGTTAGATATTACCAAATTTCCATTTATCTACAATGTGCAATTGTTTGAAGAAAACTTGTCATTAACCGAAGTTATTATCGATTTAAAAGAAAATCCTGCCAATAAAGTAATTCGAAAAGCAATAGCCAACAAGAAAGAGAATGCCGCACAAACAGCCCGTTTTAAAGCCGATTTTTATTCTCGCGGTATCTTAAAATTAAAAGACGCGCCTAAAAAAATTTTCGGACAAGAAATAGGTGACATGGATGGCGCATTGGATTCAACAGGAACCGGAATAATTTATTTGTCTGAAACAGTTTCCAAAATAATTTTTGAAAAACCCAATAATTTAAAAGAACGCATCATTGCTTCAAAAGTAAGTGGCAGGGACAATGGTTTTAGTTTCAATACGGCCTTATCGACAAATTATGACTTTTATGATAATACTATAAAGTTCAATATCAATCTTATTTCTCCCATTGCAGACAATGCTTTTAATTATTACAAGTTCAAATTAGAAGGTACTTTTAATGATGAAAACAACAACATGATTAATAAAATAAAGGTAATTGCAAAACGCGATAGTGACCCTGTTTTTGAGGGTTACATATATATAGTTGAAGATTCTTGGGCAATTTATGCCGTTGATTTAGATACAAAAGGCAACAGATTAGAGCAAGAATTTATTGAAGTATTGAACTTAAAGCAAAATTTTAGTTACAATAAAAATACTAAAATTTGGGCAAAAAACGCTCAAGGACTTGACTTTACGGCGGGAGGTTTTGGGATTAAATTCAACGGAAAATTCTCTTATGTTTACAGTAATTATGAATTTGTAACCGCTTTTGACAAAAAAACTTTTACTAATGAAATTGTAAGTTTTGAAGACAATTCTAATAAAAAAGACAGTATTTTTTGGAACCAAACAAGACCTATACCATTAACCATTGAAGAAAGTAATGATTATATCAAAAAAGACAGTATCTACAATGTTCGGAATTCAAAAAAATATTTAGATTCTATTGATAAGAAAAACAATAAATTCAAGATTCTAAAACTAGTAACGGGTTACACTTATAAAAACAGTCAGAAAAAATACAGCATTAGTTATAACGGCCTTGTAAAGTTGCCGTTTCCAAGTTTTAATACAGTTCAAGGATATAATTTTACAACAGGGTTTTCTTTTTCAAAGTGGAATGAAGAAGAAAAAGGAAAATATACCGCTATAAACACCAATTTTAATTACGGTCTAGCCGAAGAAAGATTTAGGATTTATGGCAATTATTACCATAGATTCAACAATCAAAATTATGCCTCACTGAGTATTGCAGGAGGAACAAAAGCAGCACAGTTCAATGAAGAAGAACCGATTATTGCAATAGTAAATACCATAAGCAGCTTGTGGTTCAAAAACAACTTCATGAAACTGTACAATAAAGAATTTGCCGAGATTGCTTATGCTCAAAATATTGCCAATGGTATTAATTTAAGAGGGAAACTAGAATACCAACAGCGTAAACCGCTTTTTAACAATACCGATTATTTCTTAATAAAAAATAAAGATCCTTATACCTCTAACAATCCTTTATTACCTGAAAATTTTACTATTCCCGCTTTTCAGAAACACCATTTGAGTAAAGCGAGTTTATCGGCTAAAATTAACTTTGGCAATAAATACATCTCACGACCTGACGGAAAAATAAATCTGAGAAACGATAAATACCCAACGCTAACTTTGAATTATGAAAATGCATTTGCTGGTAGCGAAAAAAATTATGAATACCAACTCGCATCTGCAAGGGTAGAATATTCTTTTACAGCGGGAAACAAAGGAAAATTCTCAATGAACATTAAGGGTGGCAAATTTATTAATGGTGAAAACATTGCATTTGTGGATTACCAACATTTTAATGGTAATCAAACGCATTTGGTTTTTGACTACATGAATTCTTTCAACCTATTGCCTTATTATACAAACAGTACAAACAATCAGTACTCTGAAAATCATTTTCAATATGATGATAACGGCTTTATAATCAATAAAATTCCTTTGTTAAACTTATTAAAAAGTAATTTGGTTTTGGAATTTCACAGCTTAGCAGTTTCTGAAACAAAACCATACACAGAATTTACAGCAGGTTTAAGCAATTTGGGTTTTGGAAAATTCAAAATCTTTAGAATTGATTATGTTCGTTCCTACCAAAATGGCTTTCAGGGTGACGGTGTAGTTTTTGGCTTTAAATTTTAAACAAAAAACCTGATTAAATAATCAGGTTTTTTGTTTAAAATTTATTTTGTGAATAATTATTCTCTAATAATATTAGCACCAATAGCTCTTAGTCGTTCATCAATTCTTTCGTAGCCGCGATCAATTTGTTCACTATTTTGAATTGTACTCGTACCTTTTGCAGAAAGTGCCGCAATTAATAATGAAATTCCCGCACGAATATCTGGTGATGACATGGTAGTCGCCTTTAACTGAGATTTAAAATCATGGCCTATAACTACTGCCCTGTGTGGATCACAAAGTATGATTTTTGCACCCATATCAATTAACTTGTCTACGAAAAACAAACGGCTTTCAAACATTTTTTGGTGAATCAAAACATCGCCTTTTGCTTGTGTAGCAACAACCAAAACAATGCTCAACAAATCGGGTGTAAAACCTGGCCATGGCGCATCAGATATGTTCAAAATAGAACCATCAATATCGGTTTTTACTTCATAACCATTTTCATGAGCAGGAATATAAATATCATCTCCTCTTCTTTCTAGAGTGATTCCTAATTTTCTAAAAGTACTAGGAATTACACCTAGGTTATCCCAACTTACATTTTTAATGGTAATCTCGCTTCTCGTCATGGCAGCAAGACCAATCCAAGAACCTATTTCGATCATGTCAGGAAGAATCCTATGTTCACAACCTAATAAATTTTTAACACCTTCAATCGTTAATAAATTAGAACCTACTCCAGAGATTTTTGCTCCCATTGAGTTCAACATTTTACACAATTGTTGCAAATAAGGTTCGCAAGCTGCATTATATATTGTTGTAGTTCCTTTGGCTAAAACCGCTGCCATAACAATATTTGCGGTTCCAGTAACCGATGCTTCATCAAGCAACATGTGTGCTCCTGTTAAACCATCTTTTGCTTCCACACCATAAAAATGGTCTTCTCTATTGTAGCGAAATTGCGCACCAAGATTTATAAATCCTTCAAAGTGAGTATCTAATCTTCTTCTTCCTATTTTGTCTCCTCCAGGTTTTGGAATATAGCCTTTGCCAAAACGTGCCAAAAGCGGACCCACTATCATGATAGACCCTCTTAAAGAACCGCCTTCTTTTTTAAAAGCTTCGGTCTCAAGATAATCTACATTGACTTCATCTGATTGAAATGTGATAGAACCATGTCCGTTTTTTTGAATCTTAACCCCTAAATTCCCCAGTAAAGTGATAAGTTTATTAACATCAATAATATCAGGAATATTATTAATGGTTACCTTTTCTGGAGTTAATAATACGGCACACAAAATTTGTAACGCTTCGTTTTTTGCTCCTTGTGGTGTGATATCACCTTTAAGACGAATGCCGCCTTCAATTTTAAATGTTCCCATTTTATATTTATGAGTTATAAGGGTTTTCTGTTTTGGTTTTTATGAATCGGATTGTTGGGCTTTGTACCCTTGGTTATTTTTGGTTTTATAGCTCCGGCAGGCATAATTTTGTTAGACATGCGTTTATTGGTTCGCATTAAATCTGTGGTGTTCAACAAGGCTTCAGTACTTTGGGTCATGTTGATCTTCCCATCGGACAATTCAAGTAAATGTTCAAAAATCACATCATCTTTTACAGTGTCTTTGTTCCAACTCAAATAAGACTTTTTCATGTGGTTGGCAATTACTTTGACCAAGGCACTTTTTAGCTCGCCTTCCTCCCACTTATTAGCAACATCAATCATGTATTTGATATTGTTACCATAAAAACGGTATTTAGGAAAATTTTGCGGGTAATTGAGCACATCTGGTTTTAACTGTAAAACTTCACGCGAAGGAATAGGATATGGTGAATCTACATCAAGTCTAAAGTCTGACATGATAAAAATTTGATCCCACAACTTGTGCTGAAAATCTGGCACATCACGCAAATGAGGGTTCAAACTGCCCATAACCTGAATAATATATTTAGCAGCTTTGTTACGTTCTACTCTATCTTCAATTATAGTGGCTTGATCAATCAATTTTTGCAAATGTCGGCCGTACTCTGGGATTATTAAATGTTGTCTTTCAGAATTGTACTCTAAATTAAAAACAACATCATTTGCAACTTCTTTTATATATTTTCCTGTCATAGTTATAGGGAAACAATACCTTCTATTGCAGCGACTGCGAGGTATTTATCAATTATTTCTTGTGCACTTTTCATTTGAACATCTACAGATATGCTCGTAAACTTACCTGTTTTTGATTTTGTAGTTTTGATAACTGCGCCCATTCTATTAAAAGTATTCTGTACTTTCTCAACATTGTCATTGAGTGTGGGAACGATAAATTTAAACAAATATTCGGCGGGCCAGGTGTTACTATTGTCTAATTCTACTTTTAATCTTTCGTAAAATTCTTCGGTGTTCTTATCCATTCTAAAATTAAAATAAAGACAAATATACGGTATTGGTTTTAGATTTGTGAATTATGGATAACGATTTGGTATTCTTAGACATAAAATTTTGGCGAACGCCTATAAAATTTATTTTTCATATAATGACAGACAAAGTTTAAGGGATAATATTATTTTAAAGCAATACCCGTTTTTAAATACCAATAAGTTTGAGTAAGTTTGCGCCTTATTTCAAAAAAGTGCAAAAAGAAATTGTAGTCATCATAGGCGGACCAGGAACGGGGAAAACAACTATTATTGATGGCTTAATAGCAAAAGGTTTTTGCTGTTATCCCGAAGTTTCTAGAGAAGTGACAATGGAAGCAAAAAAACAAGGAATAGAACAATTGTTTCTTGAAAATCCGTTGCTTTTTAGTGAATTGCTTCTTGAAGGCCGAAAAAAACAATACAATAACGCACAAAACGAACCACATAAAATTGTTTTTCTTGACAGAGGTATTCCTGATGTGCTAGCTTACATGCATTATATAGGTGACAGTTATCCAGCTCATTTTGACTTGGCTTGTCGGGAAAATAAATATACTAAAATTTTCATACTACCGCCTTGGGAAGAAATTTATGTAAGTGATGACGAACGTTACGAAAATTATGAGCAAGCAAAACTCATTTACAACCATCTTACTGAAACTTATGAAAATTATGGTTACAATTTAATTCCTGTGCCAAAAGATACCGTAGATAACAGAATTCTTTTTATCTTAGATAATATTTAGTAATGGTTTAGTTGTAATAGCATTATTAATTCTATGTGGCAGCTTTGCTCTGAACCTTCAATTTTAAACTATAATTAATGCAAGATGCATTAGCAATTCTTCAAAAATACTGGAAACACGATCAGTTCCGCCCGTTGCAAAATGAAATAATTACCTCTGTTTTACAAGGAAAAGATACTTTTGCACTTTTGCCTACAGGCGGTGGAAAATCAATTTGTTTTCAAATTCCTGCATTATTAAACAACGGTATTTGTCTAGTAATTTCTCCTTTGATAGCATTGATGAAAGACCAAGTAGCCAATTTGCAGAAAAGAGATATTAAAGCTATTGCATTGACTGGTGGAATACAATCTAATGAAATGATTGCGCTCTTAGACAATTGTGAGTTTGGCAATTACAAATTTTTATACCTTTCGCCAGAGCGATTACAATACGATTGGATTCTAGAACGCATAAAAAACTTACCTATAAACCTTATTGCGATTGATGAGGCACATTGTGTTTCGCAGTGGGGACATGATTTTAGACCTGCTTATTTAAAAATTGCCCATTTAAAAAACCATTTTCCCAAGATTCCGTTTTTAGCATTAACGGCTTCTGCAACACCCAGAGTGCAACAAGATATTATAACCGAATTGGCATTAGAAAAACCAGTTGTGTTTCAAAAATCATTCGCCAGACCCAATATTGCTTACATGGTTTTTGAGGCCGAAGACAAGCTGCATAAAATTATCCAAATCCTAAAAAAGAATCAAGAACCTTCAATAATATATGTTCGTAACAGAAAATCGTGTATAGATGTTGCTTCTCAAATAAACGCTTTAGGAATATCCGCTACTTATTATCATGGTGGCTTACATGCAAAAGAAAAAGACAAAAACATGCAATGCTGGATGGATGAAAAAGTACAAGTCATTGTTGCTACAAACGCCTTTGGGATGGGAATTGATAAAGCAAATGTAAAAACAGTAATTCACATTCAATTGCCAGAGAATCTAGAAAACTATTACCAAGAAGCGGGACGCGCTGGGAGAAACGAAGAAAAAGCTTTTGCGGTTTTGCTAACCAGTCCATCCGACACAATTCAGGCGGAAAGCCAATTCCTTTCGGTATTGCCTGATAAGGATTTTCTAAAAAAAGTATTTGTCAAGTTGTGCAATTATTTCCAAATTGCTTATGGAGAGGGGATTGATGAAAAATTTACTTTTAACCTCAACCATTTTTGTGCGCAGTACCAGTTTCCTATGCTCAGGACTTTTAATGCCATGCAATTTTTAGACAAACAAGGTATCCTTACTTTGTCTCAAGAATTTTCTGAAAAAGTGATGGTGCAATTTATATTCCCGTCAAAAGAAGTGTTGCGCTATATAAGTCTAAATCCTAGTGACGAGAACATTATTTTGAGTCTGTTAAGAAGTTATTCAGGGATTTATGATGTTCCGACAGCTATAAATTTAGAATTAATAGCAAAAAAATCACAAACCACCACAACCGAAATAAGTGTCGTTTTACAAAAATTAAAAGACAAAGAAGTCATTGATTACCAAGCTAAAAACAATGATGCTTTGCTTATTTTTAATGAAGTCCGCGAAGACGAAAGAACCATAAATAGGGTTTCTAAATACTTAGACAAGCAAAACAAGCTCAAAAAAGAACAACTGCAATCGGTTTTAGAGTACGTAAAAAACACCTCAACTTGCAAAAGCCGATTGATTCTTAACTATTTTGGAGAAACAAAAACTAAAAATTGCAACATTTGTTCTTATTGCATTTCTAAAAATAAAACCCCAACAAATACAATTACTTTAGCGCAAGAAATAATAGCATTAATAACCGCAGCACCATTTAACTCAAGAGAAATTCAAAATAAAACACAACATTCATCACAGGATGTTATCTTTGTATTGCAGCAATTGCTAGAAAACAATTTGGTTATTGTGCTTCCGAATAATAAATACACATTAAAATCATAATGAAAAAACTTCGAATCGTTTTCATGGGAACACCAGAGTTTGCAGTGGGTATTCTTGATACAATATTAAAAAACAACTATGAAGTTGTAGGCGTGATCACGGCGACTGATAAACCCGCTGGCCGTGGCCAAAAAATAAAATACTCTGCAGTCAAAGAATATGCCCTCGAAAATAATTTACCTTTATTACAACCCACAAATTTAAAAGACCCTGTTTTTTTAGACGATTTAAAAGCATTAAACGCCAATTTACAAGTCGTTGTAGCCTTTAGAATGTTGCCGAGATTGGTTTGGGAAATGCCAGCACAAGGTACTTTTAACCTGCATGCATCGCTGTTACCAAATTACCGAGGCGCAGCACCTATAAACTGGGCCATCATTAATGGAGAAAGCCAAACTGGAGTTACTACTTTTTTTATAGATGATAAAATAGATACTGGCGCCATGATTCTCAGCAATACAATTGCTATTTTTCCAGAAGAAAATGCTGGTGACTTACATGATAGGTTAATGCAAGTGGGCAGCGCAACTGTTGTTCAAACTTTAAAGTTAATTGAAAGTGACAATGTTAATACCACTATTCAAAACGAACCAGCAAACATAAAAACAGCTTACAAACTCAACAAAGACAATTGCAAAATTGACTGGACAAAAACTACTGCCGAAATTCACAATACAATAAGAGGACTTTCACCCTATCCCGCTGCTTGGTGCTTTTTTAAAGACAACAATCAAGAATGGAATGTAAAAGTGTATGAAGCAAATCCAATAATTGAAAATCATAATGCGCCTGTAGGCAAAATATTTGTTACAAAAAAAGAACTCAAAATAGCAACTCAAGATGGTTATATTCAAATTCTAAGTTTGCAATTTCCAGGAAAGAAAAAAATAAATGCTTCAGAATTGTTAAACGGAATGACATTTACAGCAGAAGCAATGGTTTGTTAACTACCGTGAATGCTGATTTTGTTGGGAATTTTAAGCGATATCTATTCGTTTTATGAACAAATAAATGAAGTTATTAACAAATCGATTAAAAACACCCTAAAAGTCTTGCGTAGTAAGTAATTCCTATTAAATTTGTTTCTATTAAAGTAATGTTTAACCAACAATTAATAACTATTATTATGAACAAATCAGAATTAATCGATGCTATCGCTGCAGATGCAGGAATTTCAAAAGCAGCTGCAAAACTTGCTTTGGAGTCATTTTTAGGTAATGTAGGTAGCACTTTGAAAAAAGGTGGAAGAGTTTCATTAGTAGGTTTTGGATCTTGGTCAGTATCAGATAGAGCTGCTAGAGACGGAAGAAATCCTCAAACTGGAGCGACTATTAAAATTGCTGCTAAAAAAGTAGTGAAATTTAAAGCGGGTGCTGAATTAGAAGGTCACGTAAACTAATTAATTAAGCATATATAAATCAGAGTCTTCCGTTTCGGGAGACTTTTTTTTTACAAAATCATAAAGTTAATTTTGGTTAATTACATTTATTATCGTTAAATTTATTAAAATTTAAGCAAAATGATTTCAAATAAACTAATGAAGGGACATTTGCTAATTGCAGAACCTTCTATAATTGGAGATCTTTCGTTCAACAGATCTGTTATTTTACTAGCAGACCATAATGATGAAGGTTCCGTTGGATTTATTTTGAACAAACCACTAAAGTATATTATTTGTGATCTTGTACCTGAAATCGAAGCCAAATTTAAAATATACAACGGAGGTCCAGTAGAACAAGACAACCTCTATTTTATCCATAATATTCCTCAATTAATCCCTAATAGTATTGAAATTTCAAATGGTATTTATTGGGGTGGTGATTTTGAATCTACTAAAGATTTGATCAATAATGGTGAAATCAATAAAGACAACATCCGTTTCTTTTTAGGATATACAGGTTGGGAAGCGCAACAACTAGAAACTGAAATGTCATCTAATTCATGGATTATAGCCAAAAATGATTACGAAAATAAAATAATAGGCAAATCGACAACTAACTTTTGGAAAGAAAAAATACTAGAATTAGGCGGCGATTACCTTATCTGGTCTAATGCTCCCGAAAACCCAATCTTGAATTAACCCAATCTTACTAACGCATTCAATCGCATTAATAAATCTTTTGAAAGTTGGGTTCCATACTCTTTTTTTCGGTATTTCGTTATAGGTTGGATGCCTTTGATGACATTGGTAACGAATAATTCATCTGCTTTTTGTAAATCAAATGGAGAAATAACTGCTTCAATAACTTCAAGGTTTTCTATCTTTTTGGCCAAAGCTAAAATTTGTTTTCTCATAACACCATTCAAACAGCCTTCAGAAATAGGTGGCGTGACTAGCTGCTTTCCTGTTAACATAAAAATGTTGCCTTGCAAAGCTTCGATAATATTTTTTGAATCATTAAGGAGCAAACAATTGTCAAAACCATTTTCGTTTGCAAAAATACTTCCTACAACATTTATATTTCTATTTGTAGATTTTATAGAGGACAACAATTGCTTGGTAACATAAAAGTCTTTAAAAAGTGCTACTTCATAATTAGATTTTTCAATAGCATACAACTCATTTTCCAGCGCAGCCACAGTAATAAGATAAGAAACTGTATTGTCTTGAGGCAAGTAGTAACCGCCCTCATTGCGATACACAGTAAAACGAACCCTTGCTGACCTGTTACAATCATTTTGTTTTGCAAGCAAGATTATTTGCTCTTCAAGGGATTCCATAGTAAAATTCATAGGGATTTCCATCCTAAGAATACGCATAGACGACATGAGTCTAAAATAATGGTCTTCTAGAAAGAGGATGTTGTTATTGACAATTTTTAAAGTCTCAAAAACACCGTCACCATAAAGAAAAGCACGGTTGTTTACTAATAAATTATTTGTTGAAGGTTGTATTGTTCCGTTAAAATTAATCATAAAAAAAGCCCTAAATAAATTCAGAGCAAATATAAGTTTTAAAACATTAAGTTTAAACGGAACCTATTACATGTTTAAGGTCAGAAACTTGATTTTCCCACAACAAAGCGGCTTCATCTAGATCTTCTTCGACTGCATAATCAGTTATCATAAGCGAAACATCTTTAGTGATTTCATCTTCAAGTATTTTGAGTTCAAAAAAATAATCAGTATCCTTATCATTGTCATCGATCCATCTGAATTTTATTTTTTCTCCTGTTTTTTTAGAGGTTACCCTTGCTTTTTCTTGAGAATCGTTCCATATAAAGATAAAATGCTCGCCACGAGAGTTTACATTGTCTGCAAACCACTCTGATAAGCCAGAAGGGGTTGATATGTATTGGTACAACAACTGTGGTGAAGAGTTTATAGGGAATTCTAATTCGTATTTTACTTTGACTTCCATGAATGGTGACTATTTTTTTGGAAATATATAGAATTATAATACAATAAAAAAGCATTTTTAAAAAATAAAATTTTTTCTTTAATATGTGAAAGAAAAATTTGCAACCTATCAATTTAGTTTTATATTTGCACCCGCATTGATTGATGCGAAATATACCAGAAATGGCGAGGTAGCTCAGTCGGTTAGAGCGCAGGATTCATAACCCTGAGGTCACGGGTTCAACTCCCGTCTTCGCTACAAAAATCAAATCCCTAAACAACAACTGTTTAGGGATTTTTTTGTTTTAGGTGAAGGAGGATTAATTGACTGAATTAATTAATCTCCGCTCCACAAAGTCTCCTGACTTTGTGGTATAGTTAAAGTAAAATTCATGATACTTTTTTAATATCAAGCTGATGTTTTAAAATAATCATCATTTATTAAGTATTTACTTCAATGATTTATTATAATTTAGCGCAAAGTCAGGAGACTTATGCGCAGCTAAGTCAAATTATAACCGCTTAATACTCAATTTCTATTATTTAAATTATCATCTTCGTCTTTCCCAAAAATCCATTGACCAATACTTTTTCCAAATAACCAACCTCCTCCAACCAAAACAACAAATAAAATCAAAATAAATACTACTCCCATAACTTTTTTTTAGTTTTCCTCAATAATATTAATTTCCTCATTACTCAATCCATAAAGCTCATAAACCATGGCATCTATTTGTTTGTCTGTTGCAATGATTTGGTTTTTTGTGGCAACGGCTTGTTTTTGATAGGTTTCAAAATACTCTTGTACTTCATCTTTTTGTATTGCCGACAATACAATTTTTGCTTTTGCCAACTCAGCAAAAAAACTTTGCAACGTTAACTCGTACCACGTTTCCAATTTTTTAGTTGGTTTTTCTAAACCATAATCCCTTTGCAACATATTTATAACTTTAGATTGTTGTTGTTGCAAAGTTTTGTTTAATGAAAGCATTAAATCGGCTTTTTCAATAAATGGTTGTTGTTGTGTATTGGTAACTATTGGTATTGGTATAGAATCTAAATTTTGCTTAGTTACAGTTATTGTATAACTCGCATCTAAGGAATAGTTTTTCCTATAAAAATAATCGATTATTTTTGAATTTAATATTGTAATTAAATATTTGAGGGTAAAATTACTATTTGTAATTATTAAGTTGTTTACCGAATTAAAAGTATAGAATTGTTCATTATCAAAACTACAAATAAGTCTAGACGAAACCCTTTGAATCATTATTTTGTCAGATAAAAATGTTTCCTCTTTTCTTGGTCTATGTAGTGCCTTTTTATCGTAGTTAATATAGTTACCCGCCCACTTAAATCCATATCTAAAAAGTTCTGGAGCTTCTAATAATTTTTTGTATTTTTCTGTTAAAATAGATTTTGAAATAAAATCATTTTTACCTGATTTTGTTGCAACTCCATTTCTAACATCTATAATTTCTCCCAACAAAATATTATTTTCTTTTAATTTTTTAAATAAAATTTCATCCGATTTACTATTACCATAAACAAATCTATTCTCAGGTGTGTTATTGAAATTATTTTGAGTTTCTTCATAAATTATTGATGAATTTGAATTAATAATTTTTTCAAAATAAGAAATGTTATTTTTATCAAAATTATTATCAATAATCATAATAACTGTTTCTGCAGTTACATTTTCAAACACTCCAATACCATATATTTGTATTGTTCTTAAATTATAATTATTAATAACAAATTTTCTAATTTCTTGATAAGTACTTGTTCTTATGAAAGTTTCAGGTGTAATAAAGCCCATACTTCCTTTTGGTTTTAATATCATACTTAAGGTAAGTTCTAAAAACACACTATATAAGTTTAACTTTCCTTTATTGTATTTAAATTTTCTCCAAATAAATTCATTTAAATCTTTAAAATGGTCATTTCCTCTAGTAAAAACATAAGGTGGATTACCAATAATCACATCAAAACCGCCGTTATATTCTTCCCGAAAAGCGTGTTCGTAACTACAGGCTATGCTATCGACAAGGGGTTTAAACCCCTTGTTGCTATGCGGGGACAAATTATGTTTTACCCTGTTGTTTTTCACATATTCGATTGTGTTTCGCAATTGGTTTTCATCAACAATTTCTTTGCAACCAAATTTTTGTGTCCATAACGGAACGCTTTTTTCGCCTTCTTTTTGGACAAGGGGTTTAAACCCATTGCTGAGATTAACTTCTCGTGCCGTGCGTCCTTTTATTTTTCGCACAATTTCACTCACCGCTTCTTCTTCACAAACCAAAACAATATGTATATGGTCTTTGCAAACATTAAACGCTAAAATGTTTAAATTTTGTTCTTTTACCAAAGTTAAAACAGTTTCTGCAATTACCATTTCATCCTCATCTGTAAGATAATTTATTTGCGGTTCAGGCATTGTTCCCATTGCTCTTTTTTCTCGCACTTTATAATCTATCATACGTTGCGATGTTCGACTGTCGTGAATGGCTGTAGTAATGTGAAATGGTTTTTTCTGCTTTTCTTTAAAAACTCTCGGAAATGCAGTTTGCCAATTAAAAGCTTTGTCTCCAGCAATGGCAACATCATCTATAAGTGAGTTACCGCATTGTATATTACCACTTAAATCGTTTAATTTTCGGTTGGGTTGTGCGGTACGTAGCCAAAGGGAAAGTTTGGCAATTTCTACACTTTCTTCGTTTAAATCTACACCAAAAAGGTTATTTTCTAAAATGCTGTTTTCTACATCACTCAACACAAAAGTATCGCCAAATAATTTGGCTTTTAGTTCGTCAATGTATTGGTGTTCTGCAATTAAAAAATCTAAGGCTTGGTTAAGAAACGCACCACTACCGCAAGCTGGGTCGCAAATGGTGAGTTGCAATAACCAACTTCTGTAATTTTCTACTTTATCAATTAAAGCTTGTAAGGTTTTCTTTTGTCGTTTTTTATCAGTTGTATAATCTTCATCAACCAATTTTAGTTCGGTTTTCTTTTCCTCGCACAACTTACCAACGGTGTTTTCTACAATGTATTTGGTTATGTATTTTGGTGTATAAAAAACGCCGTCTTTTTTACGTTTAGTTTTGGTTTTATCTATGGTTTCGCCCTCTAATTGTGCTTTTATTTCGTCTAATTCATTTAACGAATTTTCAAAAATGTGCCCTAAAATATTCACGTCAATTTCGCTGGCAAAGTCGTAATTACTTAAATTTTCGGTGTGTTTAAATAAAACAGCATCGTCAATTTTAATATTGTCTAAAATAGCATCAGCTTTAAACAATCCACCATTATAGGCAAAAATTTGGTGTTCTTCAAAAGTATTTGATATCGTTTGAGAAAAGGCTGGCAACTGCACTTTTGCACCGTTATTTAAATCCCTAAAATAAGTTTTGTATCTATCATATAAAGACACTTCCATACGCATAGTGCGTAAATTTTGCCATTCTTTATTGATACGAAAAATTAAATTGGTTGGTAATAAGTTTCGGTCTTCGGCAAAGAAAATAAACAGAAATCTATCTAATAACTTTTGCGATTTTTTAAAGAGTTCAATCGGTTCATATTGCGGATTTAAAGCCACTAAATTTTGATGCAATTCACGTTTAAAAAGCGAATAATCTTTGTATAATTTTTTGGTAATAATGTCTTCTTGGCTTACCGATTCATCTTTTATAGTTTTTGCAACACCTTTAGAAATGTTATCGTATGCTAAACATAAATACAGTAATTCAAATTCGGTTTGTGTCAATTGAAACAAATTGAACTCTAAAAACTCGATAGCATTATCAATATAAAATCGAATTTTTTCAAAGTTAGAAGTAATCACATAAACGCAATCGGGTTGGTTGTTTTTATAGCCAAAAGCTTGCGTTTCAATTTTACCTAAATCGGTTGTATTTGTGCCTTTTAATTCAATTACTGCTTTTACTTTTTCATCAATAATAATTGCTCCGTCAGCTTTTTTGCTGTCTTTTACGTTTTTATATTCGGTAGTAAGATTAAATTTTGTTTCCGTTGAAGATGCAGGCTTGGTATAGCCTAATATTTTAACAAACAAGTCTTCTAAAAACTCGCCCTGATATTGTTCTTCTTTTAGACTTTTAATATCCTCTTGAACTTTTAAATTTAGGAAGTGCTTTTTATAGGCTTCCCTTTTTTGCAAAAGTAAAGTTGCGCTTTGGTTTTTTAAGTATTTTGTTAAGACCGACTTCTGGAATAAAGGCATTTCTAAAAGATTATGATTATAATTTCTAAAATTAGTAAAGTACAGACTATAAATAGAAGTTTAAGCTTTTAGTTTTTAACAAGTTTTGAAAGTTTTACCCACACTAGCACTCGTTTACAACGAATGCTTACTTAACTTGTAGATACATACGTAGCATTTCAACGCGGTTAACTACAACAGAATTAACATTAAAGATAACATACAACACAAATGTCACCAAATCGCACGGATTTTCTACAATAATTAAAACAATAACTAAGATTATAAAAACAACATAAAATTATTGTAAAAAACAGATTATGTTTGAAACCTGCTTTTTTTTACATCAAAAATTATTACTAATTTTCCAGTCTCAAAACAAACACAATAAACCTACGCAAAGTCCAATTAAAATGCTGTCAAGCAATACGTTGTAAAACGGCATTTTTGAAAAACCAAATACCATGAAAAAAATTACCTTACTGTACTTATTAATTGTTTTCGCTTCCGCTTCGGCACAAGATGTTTTGCACATTGTTCGTGAAGTAGATCCTAAAACCGGTAAAGAATCATTTTATGCTTCTAGAATTCTGAGCTATGAAAATCCAATTACTTTTCAAGGCCTGGAAACCACTTTTTTATTGAATAATTTAAAATACGAATATTTAAAATTCCACCTGATTGACATTAAATTGATTGGTTTTGAATGTATTGACGATGTAGAAGTTACCATTACATTTGAAAATGAAGATAAAATGGTAAAAAAATCTATCGAGAAAATGAATTGTGAAGGCAAAGTAACTTGCTATCTCACAGCCGCTGATATCGAAAAGTTTTATGTACTCAAAATCAAAAAAATAAGGGTTACTAATGCGATTGATCCAAAGAAAATAACCAATATTACTGCTACTTTTAAGGAAAAAGATTATTTCATAAAATTAATCAAAGCCTTTGATGACCGTGAAATCTATGACAAAAAAATCACAGCAGCTAAAAAAGAATAATAGGTCACTTTTATAACCAAAAAACCTCCTAAATGATTTAGGAGGTTTTTTTGCGGAATAATTATATTTTAGGCCAACAACTGCGCTTTTAAACCCTCTAGATCAATCTTAATTTGTTCTCCAGAAGATAAATTTTTCAAACTAAACTGGTTGTCATTCATTTCCGTTTCACCAGCAATAACCGCAAAAGGTATTTGGCGTTTATCTGCATGTAAAAATTGCTTGGCCACCTTCGCATTATCAGGATATAATTCTACCTTGACCCCAGCATTTCTTAATTCTTTAATGGCTTTCATCGCGTAAAAAGCTTCTTTCTCTCCATAATTGATGAATAATGCCTTTGAGGTAGCGGAAACCGTTTCTGGAAACAATTGCAATTCTTCGATAACCAAATAAATACGGTCTAAGCCAAAAGAAATACCTACACCGCTCATATTTTTTAAACCAAAAATGCTTGTTAAATCGTCATACCTGCCGCCACCACCTATGGAACCCATGGCAACTTCTTTTGGCGCTGCCACTTCAAATATAGCACCTGTGTAATAATTGAGTCCTCTGGCTAATGTTACATCTAGATCTAAAACAGCACTGCTCAAACCTAAATCTAGCACATGATCACAAATAAATTGTAGCTCGGCTACGCCTTTCAACCCTTCTTCTGAGGCAGCAAGTAAAACCGATAATTGCGCTAATTTTTCTTGAATACTTCCTGTGAAATGGAACAAAGGTTTTACTTTTTCTATGGCTGATGCCGAAATTCCTTTTTCAATCATTTCGTTTTTAACGCCTTCCTCCCCTATTTTATCAAGCTTGTCTAAAGCAACTGTAAAATCAATTAATTTATCTGAAGCACCTATAACTTCAGCAATTCCTGACAATATTTTGCGGTTATTGATTTTGATAGTAACCCCATTCAAGCCCAAATCTTTAAATACAGCATCATAAAGTTGCACCAACTCTACTTCTTGCCATAACGACGTAGAACCTACAACATCGGCATCGCATTGATAAAATTCTCTGAAACGTCCTTTTTGAGGACGATCAGCACGCCAAACAGGTTGGATTTGGTAACGCTTAAACGGAAACTCAATGTCGTTTTGATGTTGCACAACGTATCTTGCAAATGGGACAGTCAAATCGTAACGTAAAGCTTTTTCAGAGATTTTTGTTGAGTTCTTTTTTAAATCTAATACATTGCCACTTAAATAAAAATCATGAAACTCAACAAATATATTTTGCTTAAATGTAATTTCTTCTACACTTTCAATATTTATAGAAGAAGTATTTTTAATGAAATTTATAATTTTACTCTTATAGCCTTTTATAAAAATCCCTACTAGAATTTCATCAACATTTACGTTACTAAAGAATTTTTTTAAACCTTGATCTAATCTTGAATCAAAATATTCTTCAATGTTGTTATCTTCAATATTTCTTTTTAAGCCTACGAAAATTCCATTTAGAATATGATAGAAATTAACAATGAGGACTGCGCCATCTGAAAGTTCTTTTTTCACATCTTTAAAATAATCTCCTGAATTCAAAATTTTAAAAATCAATCGATCGCCTTCTTCTCCATATTTGCCCATCAAGGTTTCTGAATTTTCAAACGAAGGCGTTTCAATGGGTTGAAAACCAAATTTTTCAAAATTATTTTTTATAACCGAAATGATATATTGCCTTTTTGCCACCTCAACTGGTGAAAAATCTCTTGTTCCCTTGGGAATACTTGGTTTTTGAGCCATTTTCTTAATTGCAGATTTAAATTGCTTTATACTCTATCCATTTGGATTTGTACATTTTTAATAAGGTAATCGAGAATTTATTGTTTCAAAACCCTTGATTTCCTTTTGCAAATATCTTATTTTTAAAATAAATAATACTTCTTCTAAAACAAACTTGTAACAAAAACTGTAATTTCGTGTCAAACAACTATGATGCTAAAATTAATTAAAGAAAATATAAGAATTGCGATGGGTTCTATAAAAACCCAATTGTTAAGAACCATTCTTACAGTGCTTATTATTGCAATAGGAATCACAGCGCTAGTAGGGATTTTGACCGTAGTTGCTGCACTAGAAAACAAGTTGACTACTAACTTTGCGTCGATGGGCTCTAATACCTTTAACATCAACCAATATGAATTTAGGACGCAAAGACGCGGTGGAGGCGAAAGAGAAATCATCAATCCTATTATTTCTTACACCCAGGCAAAAGAATTTAAAGACAAATACAGTTATCCTTTTACCTACTGTTCGCTTTCCTTTACAGCAACAAGCACTGCCGAAGTAAAATATGAATCCGATAAAACCGATCCAGAAATTTCAGTTTTAGGCGTTGACAATCATTTTATTCCCAATTCTGGTTTAGAAACAGTGTATGGTAGAAATTTTACAGGTTTTGATATCGAAAACAACAACTATGTATGTGTTGTAGGTTCCGATTTTATGAAAGGTTTGCTCAAAGACACGCAGCCTATCGGTAAAATTATCGCCATTCGTGGTGCTAAATTTAAAGTGATTGGTGTATTGAAAGAAAAAGGTTCCACCTTTGGCAACAGCCAAGATTTAAGGGTTTTAATTCCTATTCAAGTGGCGCGTTCTTTATTTACTGCGCCAAGTATCAATTATACTTTGAGCGTGATGGTCGAAAAAAACCAGTTGCTAACGCAAGCGATTGATAACGCCACAATCACTATGAGAAAAGTACGAAAATTGAATCCTATTGAAAACAATAACTTCGGTGTGATCCGAAGCGATGATTTGATCAATCGAATTCTTAGTATTACCAGTTATCTCGATATTGCTGCGATTGTAATAAGTTTGATCACTATTTTTGGTTCTTCAATTGCATTAATGAACATCATGATTGTTTCTGTAACCGAAAGAACAAGAGAAATCGGAGTTAGGAAAGCATTGGGTGCAAAAAAATCTACCATTGCCTTTCAGTTTTTTATCGAAACGTTAATTATAGGTCAAATAGGTGGTTTTGTTGGTGTAATTTTAGGCCTTTTGATTGGTTTTGGTATTTCCTCAGCTATAGGTTTTGGTTTCGTAATTCCTTACAGCGCAATAATATGGGCTTTTATTATCAGTTTTATCGTAGCGGTAGTTTCTGGTTCTTATCCAGCAATAAAAGCGGCAAAATTAGATCCTATTGAAGCTCTGAGATACGAATAATACATATTTATTTTAACCAATAGTGGCTTTTATCATTCTGTCGTTACCATAAATGTCTTTGCGCAATGCTATGTTTTTGAAATTATTTTTTTCAAGCAAATCGACTGTTGCTGTGCCTAAATATTGATTGATTTCAAAATACAATAGTCCATTTGGCTTTAAGTTTATTTGTGCCAATATGGCTATTTTTCTATAAAAAAGCAATGCATCACCATCTGCTACAAAAAGCGCCAAATGCGGTTCGTTGTCCAAAACATTTTTCTTGATTTCTTGCTTTTCTAAATTCCGAACATAGGGAGGATTAGAAACTATGATATCAAATTGCTGCTGCAAGTCATCGGTTTCTAATATATTTTGATGCAAAAAAGTAACTTCAACTCCATTGATCAAGGCATTTTTTTGGGCTGTTTGCAATGCTTTTTCGGAAACGTCAAGAGCAAAAACAGTAGCATTCTTAATATTTTTTGCCAGCGTTATTGCAATACAACCACTACCCGTTCCTATATCTAGAATTTTTAAGTGCGCATTTGTACGGTTTTGAAGTTGGTCATTGATAATCCATGCAACCAACTCTTCGGTTTCGGGACGTGGAATCAAAACATTTTCATTGACAGTAAATTCTAAATCATAAAAATGGGTTTTACCCAATAAGTATTGAATAGGGATTTCTTTTTTTAAATCCTCTAACACAACATTCCATCTTTGTAATTCGGCTTCAGAAAAAATTAAATCAGGCGACAATGCCAGATCTATTCTTTTCATTTTTTTAAAATCTTCTAAAATGATATAAAAAAAACTTTCCGCTTCACCTGCATCGTAAATGGGCAAGAGTGTATCGATAAAAAAAGTTTTGTATGCCTTTATTTTCAAAATTATAATTTTTTAAGCATCCAAACAGGACAACTAGTATGACCCGTATTGCCCATGGGAGCGTCAATATATTCAAAACCTACTTTTTTATACAACTTTTGAGCATCTTGCATGTAAGGCATTGTTTCCAGATAACAACTTTCAAAACCAAATTGGGTAGCTTTTTCAAGACACATTGCCATTAGTTGTTGTCCTAATCCTAAACCTCTGGCTTCGGGCAACAAATACATTTTTTGCAATTCGCAAATATTGCTACTTTCATTTTCTAGTTGCATCACACCAGCACCACCTATTATTTTTGAATCCTTTTCAATAACAAAATATATTGCCTTGGGCTCTTTATACGTTTCAAATAAATATTCAAGATGTGGGTCTGCATAGGCTGTACCAACTTTTGGCACATTCAATTCTATCAAAACATCTCTAACCACTTGTGCAATTGCGGCGTTGTCCCGCTGCTCAATTTCTCTGATAATTATACTTTTCATTCTGTTTTTAAATAGTATTTTTGTGTTGTGAAGATACATGAAAAATATATAAATCGTTGCATTGCACTTGCTAAAAATGGTCTCGGAACCACCTATCCTAACCCATTGGTAGGCAGTGTAATTGTTTTTGAAAATACAATTATTGGCGAAGGTTGGCATCAAAAATCAGGTGAAGCACATGCCGAAGTAAATGCCATAAATGCTGTAAAAGACAAATCATTATTAAAAAAAGCAACCATTTATGTAAGTTTAGAACCTTGCAGTCATTTTGGCAAAACACCACCTTGTTGCGATTTGATATTACATCATGAAATACCCAATATCGTAATAGGCACGACAGATCCTTTTGAAAAAGTAGCTGGAAACGGCATCAAAAAATTAATTGATGCAAAAAAAAATGTAATTGTTGGTGTTTTAGAAAAAGAATGCAATGACCTGAACAAACGTTTCTTTACTTTTAATACTAAAAAAAGACCCTACATCATCCTTAAATGGGCCGAAAGCCAAGACGGTTATATTGCGCCAAAAAAACAAATTGAACAAGCGCCTGTTTGGATAACCAATATATTTTCAAGACAACTTGTGCACAAATGGCGCAGTGAAGAACAAGGCATTTTGATAGGAACGCAAACTGCCGTTGCAGACAATCCGAGATTAAATACCAGAGATTGGGCTGGAAAAAATCCAGTAAGAATTGTTATTGACAAGAACAATAGAATTTCAAAAGAAAGTCATATATTTGATAATGAAGCTACAACGATAGTAATTGACAAAGAAAAAATAAACTTTGATAAAAATATCGCAGTCGAAATTGCTTCTTTTTTATACGAAAACCAAATTCAATCTGTAATCATTGAAGGCGGAAGACAAACGCTACAAACATTTATTGATGAAAATTTATGGGATGAAGCAAGGATTTTTAAAAGCCCTCTGTTTTTAGACGAAGGAACAAAAGCACCCGTTCTTAGCGTCAGCAATGCAGAAAAAAGAATGATTTTAAAAGATGAACTATTAATCTTCAAGAACAATGATTAATACTATTATTTTTGATTTTGGAGATGTCTTTATCAATCTTGATAAAGCAGCACAGACCAATGAATTGGCTAAATTAGGACTTAAAAATTGGCCTGAAGATCTTGGCGCGCTAAACATCGCATTTGAAAAAGGAAAAATTACAGAGCTCGAATTCATTGAAGGTTTTCAAAAGCACTTGCCCAATGCTACAATTGAGGACATTCGGTTTGCCTGGAATGCTGTAATTACTGATTTTCCTTTGTACAGATTAGAATTTTTACAAATGTTGTCCCTTAACTACAAACTCTTTTTGCTCAGTAATACAGATGCGATGCACATCGATAAATTCCAACACAAAGCTGGAATTAGTTTTTATAGGGATTTTTACAAATGTTTTGAAAAAGTATATTTTTCATTTGAATTAAAAATGCGCAAGCCTGATATTGACATTTTCAATTACATTATAAAAAAACACGAACTCTCGCCCAAACGTACTTTATTTATTGATGATAACAAACAAAATACTGATGCTGCAGCGAGTTTAGGCCTTCAAGTATGGCATTTACAAGTTGGTCAAGAAGATGTTGTAGACTTGTTTGAAAAAGAAGTTTTTGACACTTAAGCGATTAAAATTACATGCAACCTGATACAAAAGATACCTTCAATACAATACTTGCACCTTCTGAAGAAATATTATTTAAAGAAAAAAATAGTAAATTTTATGGTTACGTCTTCCCTATTCAAAGGGAAAATGAAGTCAAATCCATTATAGAAAGATTAAAAAAACAACATTCTGGCGCGGGCCATTTTTGTTATGCATTCCAAACGGGTACCGAAAAAATTTATTTTAGAACAAATGATGATGGAGAACCTAACAATAGTGCAGGTATGCCTATTTATGGGCAAATACAATCCTTTGAACTCACAAATGTTTTAGTAGTTGTTCTACGCTACTTTGGCGGAGTAAAATTAGGTGTTGGTGGATTAATTACAGCTTATAAAACTGGGGCACAAATGGCTTTATCAGCATCACAAATAATTGAAAAAACAATTGATGTTCATTACACTATAAATTTTGAATACAAAAACATGAACAAAGTGATGCGGGTTCTAAAAGAAAAAAACTTGCAACCCTTACATCAAAAAATGGATGCCAGTTGTGAAATTACAATTGCTACCCGAAAAAAAAATGCCGAATCTGTTTTCGACATTTTTAATAAAATGTTTGAAGTAGGTATAAAAATCGATGAATAATCATCAATTTATTGTGTTTTTTCGAGTTCTAAAAGTTTTTCTATAATATATTTTGGAGGAAGTGTAGGGCGACCTGTTTTCATGTCTACAAACACTAAAATTGAGCTAGCAATTGTTAATAACTCCATTTCCTCATTATAAATCTCATAGTCAAATTCTATCTTAACAGAACTCTGACTTTTAAAAATTGTTTTAACGATTAGTAAGTCATCATATCGTGCTGGTTTTTTGTAATTCATATTCAAGGAAACTACTGGCAGCATTACACCATTAGCTTCCATCCACTTGTAAGAAATACCAATGTTTCTAAGCCATTCCACCCGTCCCATCTCAAAGTATTGTGCATAGTTTCCGTGATAAACAACACCCATTTGGTCTGTTTCTGAATACCTAACTCTTACCTTAAATTCATGCTGTTTCATATTATATGTATGTTAAATTTAGATTAGTTAATCATTAGTTTAATATTACTTACGTCTTTTTTTTCATAAAATCAATACCTAATTATTTTTTTTTAAAGAAATTTGTTCACATATTTGTCTCCCCGAATAATAGCAGAAGTTTTACTTCTTTTTGTAAGATAACCTTTATAACAAACAAACAAATTAAACCAATAATGGACAAATCTGCGCAATCAGTATGGGAAAACTGTCTTCTATTCATAAAAGATAATATCCAAGATCAAGCATACAAAACTTGGTTCGAACCGATTAAGTCAGTGGAGTTAACAGATAATGCATTGTACATTCAGGTTCCTAGCAAATTTTTCTATGAATGGCTAGAAGAACATTACGTTAAGCTATTAAAAGTAGCACTTACAAAAGAACTTGGCAAAAATGCAAAGTTACTGTATAAAATTAAAATGGAAAACACTTATGGCAATAAACAACCATTTACGGAACAATTGCCAAGTGCGCATCGATCACCAATGAAAACCCAAGAAGTTGATGCTCCTTTTAAAAATTTAAATCCTGAATTAAAAAATCCTTTTGTAATTCCGGGAATAAGAAATTTAAAAATCGAGTCCCAACTTAATGCGAATTATAGCTTTGATAACTTTTTAGAGGGAGATTCAAACCGTTTAGCACGTTCTGCTGGTATGGCTGTAGCCAACAAACCTGGAGGAACTTCTTTTAACCCATTATTGATTTTTGGTGGGGTTGGTTTAGGCAAAACCCATTTAGCACACGCTATTGGGGTTGAAATAAAAGACAAATATCCTGAAAAAACAGTTTTATACATTTCTGCTGAAATCTTTACCCAACAATACATTGATTCTGTAAAGAAAAACAACCGAAACGACTTTATCCATTTTTATCAATTGATTGATGTTTTAATCATCGATGATGTACAATTTTTGTCAGGTAAAACAGGGACCCAAGATGTATTTTTTCATATTTTTAATTTTTTACATCAAAATGGCAAACAGGTAATTTTAACTTCGGACAAGGCACCTGTTGATATGCAAGACATTGAACAGCGCTTGCTTTCTCGTTTCAAATGGGGCCTTTCGGCAGAGTTGCATCAACCAGATTATGAAACAAGAATTTCGATATTAAAAAATATTTTATACCGAGATGGCGTTGAAATTCCTGAAGAAATTATTGAGTATGTTGCCAGAAATATAAAATCTAATGTTAGAGAATTAGAAGGTGCTATCATTTCATTGATTGCCCAGTCTTCTTTTAACAAAAAAGAGGTGACTCTTGATCTTGCCAAACAAGTAGTTGAAAAGTTTGTTAAAAATGTGAAACGTGAAATCTCTATAGATTACATTCAAAAAGTGGTTTCAGATTATTTTCAACTGGATTTAGATACTTTACAATCTAAAACCAGAAAAAGACATGTAGTACAAGCCAGACAATTGGCCATGTTTTTTGCAAAAAAATTCACTAAAGCTTCATTGGCCAATATTGGTTCTCAAATTGGAGATCGTGACCATGCCACCGTATTGCACGCCTGTAAAACGGTTGACAATCTTGTAGCAACTGACAAACAGTTTAAGAAATTTGTAGACGATATTCACAAAAAATTATCTCTCTAAAATGCCTACCAAAATTTTGATGGTTTGCCTCGGAAACATCTGTAGGTCGCCATTGGCAGAAGGAATTTTAGCTTCAAAACTGCCTAATCATCTTTTTACAATTGACTCCGCTGGTACAGGGAATTATCACGAAAACAAGCAGCCTGATTTGCGTTCTATTGCTGTTGCTAAAAAAAACGGCATTGATATTTCACAACAAAAAGCAAGACAATTTACAGTAGCCGACTTTGATAAGTATGATTATATTTATGTGATGGACAGTTCCAATTATAAAAATGTAATACAACTAGCGCCAAATGCAATAGCTCAAAAAAAGGTGAGTTTGATACTTGATGCTCTTTTTCCAGGCGAAAACGTAGATGTTCCAGATCCTTATTTTGGTTTAGAAAACGGATTCACGAGTGTTTATGAAATGCTAAATGAAGTTTGCGAAATCATTGCAAACCAACTACAAAATAAATAATATTTGTATTTATCCATTGCATACCCCCAAATTATTAATTCCTAAATTCAATTACAATGGCAATTCATGGTAAGTTATACTTAATTCCAACCACATTAGGCGAAGGTGAACCTATGGATGTTTTGCCACAAACCATAACAAGAACTATTGATTTTATTGACGATTATATTGTTGAAAACGAAAAAACAGCAAGAAAATTCATAAAAAGTATCAATCCTCAAAAGGTACAAGCCAATTTGAGACTGAGTGCGCTTAACAAACATACGGAAGTATCAGAACACAATAAAATGATTCAGGCTTGCTTAGAAGGAAGAAATGTGGGACTTATGTCTGAAGCAGGTTGTCCTGGAGTTGCAGATCCAGGCGCTGTAATTGTAAAACTGGCCCATGAAAAAGGGATTCAAGTTGTGCCATTAGTAGGTCCATCTTCCATTTTACTAGCTATTATGGCATCAGGAATGAATGGTCAAAGTTTTGCATTTAATGGTTACATTCCTATTGATAAATCCGAAAAGAAGACGGTATTAAAAAATCTTGAAAAACTCTCGATAGATAAAAACCAATCTCAGATTTTTATAGAAACACCTTATAGAAACAACAAGATGCTGGAAGATATCTTACAAGCCTTACAACCTTCAACCCATGTTTGCGTTGCGGCCGACATTACTTTGCCTACCGAATATATAAAAACCATGCGCGTGTCTGACTGGAAAAAAGCGGTAATCGATTTGCACAACAGACCCACCATTTTTATCATTCACCATTTAAAATAATAGCAAAATTGCTGTTACTATTATTATCTTTTAGTTTTTGGAAGCTTTTTGAATGCTGAACTTTTAGTAATTAAAAAATCCATAACCAAAAAAGTAGTATCATTTTCTACAATGCCAATTGATTTTGTATCACTGTTGCAAAACTCGATAAACAAGGTTATTTCTTCTGGCAATAAATTTAATTTTTTGGTAAAAAAGTCTTGATCAAAATGAGCAGCCAAGTATTCTTTAAATGCCATAGGATTTATTTTATATGCTGGAACTTTCTTTTGAATGTTAAAAATCTTTTTAAACAATCTTGTAGCATCTTTACCCAACCTGATAAAATCGACGCCATTAGTGGTCCTACCATCATAAATAAATGGATTTTTAAGTCTTGCTTGTTCCATTTCAAATTTGAATTGATCGGTCAATCTAGAATCATATGCTATTTTATCTAAATATTTTTGATTCACCACCACATCATCAAGCGCAATAGATTGTAAAACCAATACTATTGAAAAATTATCATTATTTAAATCCGCATCGAACAAACTTACTTTTTTTTCTTCATAATTTTTAGCAACAAAAACAAGTACATCCTTTGCTTTTGCTTCAATAGCGAACCTACCTTCCCCGTCTGTTATTACTATTTTACTATTTGTAGCATTAATAACCTCGACTCCTTTTATAGGTTCACTTTGATACAACACCCTGCCTGAAAATATTTTTTTAGCTTGTGAATGACTCAATTGAAATATTAAAAACAGCAACACAACAAAATTTAAACTTTTCATTTTAATAGGATTGATTTTGTAAAATTATCCAAGTGAACCATTTTACAATACTGCTTTAAGCTAAATTTAACGAAAATAATTTACAGTTTTATCTTATATAAATAATAGTATTAAAATAAATTTAAAAATATTTTTTTACAGTACAAAATTATTAAACTGCTGTGCTTCATTTAAAATATACAATAAAAAAACCTGCAAAAAGCAGGTTTTTTTTGAACTAATTTCTTTTAATAATCAAATAGCACCCACTCTAGCGTTGCTATCAGCAACAATAAATGAAGTGTCATAACCACCAAAAGCTTTTAAATAACTTCTTAGTGATGTACCAAAAGCATCTCTAAAGTATCTTTTTCCGTTACTTTTAAAATACTTTTTTACAGAACCTGCGCCACCTAAATGTGCAGCCGCTAAAATTCCAGATTCCGTAATTTTAATACCGTTGATGATTTTTCCATCATAACGTTCAATTTCATCTTTGAGTTCCCATTTGTTTTTTGCCAATAAAACTTTAAAAGCAGCTTCTTGCAAACTGGGACTGTTAAGAAAGGCAGTGCTACTATTAATTCCTATAGCACGCAATGCGGTCATACCAAACTGGTATTTGCCCATATAACCTAAAGAATTAATTAATTTGTACTGACCTTGAGATTCTTTGAACGCAACGGCTTCTTTGAAACCGGTGAATGATTTTCCTGTGTAAGGAGAATCAAAGTTAGTGTAGTCTGTTTCTTCTATTGAAGGAAATAAATGAGGCGATTCTTCATTTTCATTAACAAAAAACCAATCTAGTTTTTCGTGTTGTAAAGGTTTAAAACTTAAGCTAATAAAGACTACAACAACTGTAATACTTGTGTAATATATACATTTTTTAATCATAAATTGTTTTTCTCTTAACCTGTCACACTAAGAAATTACTATGATGTAAAGGTACAACAAAAAAAATAAACCTGAAAATCAGGTTGTTAATGTTTTCTAAAAATAGACAATGTGAAATTTAGATTTTCCTCGTCCGTTGATTTCAAAAGTAGGTGCTGGAATTTTGATCGTATTAAAAACCGAAAAAAGTGTTTTTAAAACAGGGAATTTTATGTTTATTTTTATATTAAACTATAGATTGAATTTAATTTTTATAGGTAAGATGCATTATAAATTTATGAAATATTATATTTTTAACAATTATAAAATCTGTAAAAACTCCTTTTTCTAATCTATTTTAGAGATTTATTGAATATCCACACAAAAAATAGTGTGTTTTTTTTATAACCAAAGTGATAATCACAAATATTTACAATAATTGCTTCGGAAATACCAATACTAAAATAGCTAAAAAAAATAGACCTGTTAAAATTTATTGTTAGCCTCAAAACTAAACTACAATCTTAATTTTTAATTAATTTTTCTACCTTAAGTATGTTATTTGATTTAATTTCAATTAAATATACTCCTTTAGATAAATCACTACTATCAATTAGTGTCATTTCTTTTTGAGGCAGGATTGTTTTTACCAATTTTCCATTGACATCATATATTTTAATGACCTCAATGTTTTTATCGCTTTTAATTGTAAAAGAGTTATCGGTTGGATTAGGATACAATATCATTTCTGATTTATTTTGAAAATCATCAATACCCAAAACATTGTATTGAAACGTTTTTAATGACAACCAACCATTTTTATGTGCATTTTGTTCGGTATTGGCAAAATGCAATTGTTTGGCGTTAGGTTTTAATGCTGTTAGCGGATTTACAAAACGCATAACAATGGTATAAGTGCCTGTTTGCAGGGTTTGGGTCACGGTAAAATTTTTGATTACTGCAGCATTAGGTTGTATGGTAGGGATATTCCAGTTAGTCGTTCCTAAACTAGTCAATACATTATCTTTAACCAAGCCAAATTCTACAGCCCAGTTGTAATAAAAGGGTGCCACGCCCCTATTTTCAAGTCTAACATCAATATTAATTTGGCCATTTTGATAGGCATTTAACTTAATACCATTCACATAAAATGTATAACCAAAACGTTTGTTTTGTATCAATGCATTATTGTAAGTTATAGAACCCACAGGGTCGTCAAAAATACCATGATTTAGCATATAAGTTGCATGAGTGGTAGTAACACAGGTTTGAAAATCTTGACCAGATGTATTGGGTATCGCTTGCCATATTGTATTTTGTAAACCTGGATAAATCTCACCGCCTATAGGATGATTTTGCCATACAGTACTTATACCAGCACTAACCACTTGAGGCCAAAAGTGCCAACCTTCAGGACCAATAGTCGATTGCATAAAGGAATCGTCGTGATAACCCACTTGAAATTCTGAACTTGTAGGAACGGCTGCTTCAGGAGTTCTAATATTAACCTGGGTAGTTGGGAATGCGGTTATAAATTTTTCAAAAATGATTTTCTTATTGGCATCATTCATGCCTAATTCATTTGATAACGGATAATTATGCCATTCGCCCCAAAAACCTACCAAACCGCCTTGTACGACACTTATTCTAGGATCGCCATTGTAGTTTGTGCCAAAGTTTTCTATAAAATTAACCAAAGCATTCATGGTTCGTGGGTCATTATAGTCAGGTGATTTACTTTCATTAGGATCATTACCATAAATTGTATAATTATTCATCGTGATGCCTGCATCTATTAAAAATTGTGGTGTCGCTAAGCTTCTTCCAGGATAATCTACATAAAACCGAACTACAGCGGTATTGCCTCGGTTAGCCACTTCTTCTAGCTTGGCTTCAAACTCAGTCCAATTAAAACTATTGATATTGTTCATAGTATTTCGCAACGGCAAGTAAAAAAATTCCATACTATATGGAAAATTACGAGTACCATTATAACCAGGAATAAGACCACGAATAGGATTTGTATTTAAGCCTACTATATCATCATTGAATATTAGATTTTCCCATGTTTGTGCCTGTCCAATAGTGCAAAATAAAATACTGGATAGCAGTAGCAATTGTAGTGTTTTCATTTGTTGTTGTTTATGGGTTTTATAAATAATAACTTAATCAATTTATTTATATTGTGTGATAATACAATACTATTCTTTCTATTTGATATTCAAAAAAATAAAACAATATATTACTGCTTGCAAATGTAATGAGATACAACAAAAAGTACCTCTAGAAAGTGGCCGTTTTAACAAATAATCCTCTATATATTTTCTAATTTTTTTTCGTGTAGTGTTATTAATAATTACCTAAATCTTAAAAAAATTGAAATAAAAAATATTTTTTTTAAATTACCACATTAAGAAATTACTTTAACGTAAATATAGAACAAAAAAATGCTGAAAATCAGGTTGTTAATGTTTTCTAAAAATAGATGGTATGGAATTTAGATTTTCCTCGTCCGTTGATTTCAAAAGTCGGAGCCGGAATTTTGATCGTATTAAAGACTGAAAAAAGTGTTTTTAAAACAGGAGATTTTGTATTTATTTTAGTCAAATCAACATCAAGACTCAAATAAAATTGACGTACTCTAGCCTTTTCAGGTAAAAAAATTGTGTTTATAAAAGCTTCCTCTCCAGTAACCATTCCTTCACCACCATAACCTAAAGCTATGTTGAGCCATTGAGGCACTTTAGCATTTTTTACAAACGAATGAATATTTACAGAAAGCCAATATGTTTGTCCGTTATAATCCTTAAGAATTTGTTCATTTAATGATTTTCCTAACACATTAGGCCGCGCAGAGGCGTAAACAGTAGTATGAAAAGAAAATTTAGGAACAATCCGCTGCTCCTTCCATAACAATTCTTGAGAAATAAACAGCCCTGTTCCTGCTGCATTTGCTGCAATATCACCCCAAGAAGCGCCCCACTCTGCTGAATAACCATCAAAAACTTCAACTATGGATAAAAAAGCAAATCCCAATGTACCGCCATAAAGCAATTGTTGCTTTTGAGATACACCACTCCACTTTAAACTCGAAGCGCCCAGTCTTCCTAAATGATAGGCCGAAAAAACATGTCCTGCCTTGTCCATTTGCAGCCACTCGGCATTGTCATCTATAAAATGAAATTTAGATTTAGGATAATCATTGTACCATAAAGCACTCAATCCTACGAGAGTTGTTGCTGCAATGACACTTTCAGCAATTGCAACGGTTTGAACTCTTTTAGGATTTAAAGTATCCGAAGGTTTTAAAAAGTTAGTAAATGGTGTTTGAGAATAACTATTTTCTACAACTAAAAATAGCAATAGATAAAACCAATAATTATAGAACTTCAAAATTATCTTTTTATGCCTTGTTTGTTTACCCAAGCTACGTATTTTTGACGATTGACTTCATGTTGCGCTGGTGTTACTGCAAATTCATGGTACCCAAAATTAGTTACACTAGCACAAAAATAAATGTACTGGTGCTTTTTCGGGTTCAAAACCGCTTCTATCGCAGTAATATCGGGCATAGCAATAGGTCCTGGGGGCAAACCTTTAAATTTATAAGTGTTATAAGGAGAGTTGGTCTCAAGGTCTTTGTACAAAACACGTTTGATAACTTGATTAAAATTATTCGTGTTGTTTTTTACTGCATAAATCACCGTAGGATCTGCTTCTAATTTCATGCCTATGGCCAATCTATTAAGATAAACCCCAGCAACAGTAGGTCTTTCATCTTTTTTTACAGTTTCTTTATGCACAATAGAAGCTAAAATTGAAGCTTGGATGGGTGTCAAATTTAATTTTTTAGCCTTAGCGATACGTTCTTCTGTCCAGAACTTGCGGTATTTCTTAGCCATTCGGTCCCTAAATTTTTCTGCTGTAATGTTCCAGAAAAACTCATAAGAATTAGGGATAAACATTGCGAGCACATCTTGTTCCGTAAATCCGTTTTCTTGTAAAAATTGCTTGTCTTTGAAAGCGGTGAGCAGCGACAAACTGTCTGCTTCAATTTGTGAACCTACACGACCCGCAAAATCCTCCAATCGCTCTTGGTTATTAAATGCCAAATCTACTGGGACATTTTGACGCAAAGAGTTGATGATTTGATTGCTGTTCATTCCCTTAGTCAACAAAAACTTTCCTGATTTTACATTTGTAGGATATGATTTTTTTTCGGCAACCATTTTAAACCTTTCAATATCTTTAACATAAGGTGCCATTATTGTAATAACTTGATCAAAATTAGCATCTGTGGGGATATAAACAAAAAGTTCTTTGTCTTCAAAACTGGTATTGTTTGAAAAAATGTTCCTGTAAATTGTGTAACCATAAATAGAGGCTGCTGCAACCAATACGAGAGAAAGTATAACGAAGATTTTTTTTAATTTCATATAATTTGTTTGATTTTGAATGCTAAAATTTAGCTGTGTTTTGAATCTGAGATTTTAATACTTGAAATATAGCTTCATCTTTATAAATGCCATTGACCAAGTTCCATTGTTTTTTTATGCCTATTTTTTGAAAACCAAATTTAGTAAAAAGCTTTAAACTTGCTTCATTTTCGGTGTCAATATTTGCGTAAAGCTGGTTTAAATTCAAATGATAAAAAGCGTATTTAATGAGTAATTCTAAAGATTCGGTTCCTACACCCTGATTCCTATTGTCATTATTTTTGATAAGAATTCCTATTCCTGCTCTATTGTTTTTTGGATCAAATTCGAACAAATCAATCAAACCTACAGCAATATCAGTATCATTTAAGCAAATGGCCAAACGCAGTTGTTTTGCTTCATAAATATCTTGATGCGCATTTTCGAGATATTGGCGTACTAAAAATCGACTGTATGGGGTTTGGGTATGGCTTACTTCCCATACCTTTTCATCATTTTCTACTGCATAAATAAATTCTAAATCTACAGGTTCTAGCGCACGCAAATAAATATTTTTCCCTTTTAAAGTTATCAAAATAGCGTCGTGAATTAATTATTATAATTGATTGTTCCTGTGAAAACAAATGTTGCAGGGCCTTTTAAAAACACATTGGTGTAATTAGTACCACTATTTTCAAACGCAACTTCTAGCTGCCCGCCTTCTACATTTATTT
The DNA here is from genome assembly GCA_031413015.1 of Bacteroidota bacterium. Taxonomy (GTDB): domain Bacteria; phylum Bacteroidota; class Bacteroidia; order Flavobacteriales; family Flavobacteriaceae; genus Flavobacterium. The sequence continues at coordinate 71,369 of JANOEE010000016.1, forward strand.
TTATTGAAGTATCCGATGTTTTTTTAGTAGCGTGCATAGCGATTGCAACTGCAGTGGCTCCAGTGCCACAGGACAATGTCTCATCTTCTACACCCCTTTCATAAGTTCTAATTGCAAACGTATTCTCATTGTTTTGACTTACAAAATTAACGTTCGCACCGTTGGAACCATACAAATCAGAATACCTGATCTGAGCGCCATTTTGTTTTACTGGATATGATTTTAAATCTTCAACCATCTGAACATGATGTGGCGAACCCGTATCTAAAAAACTAAATTCCTGTTCCTTTTTAATAGCATTTACATCTTTCATTTGTAAAGAAATGATTCCATCAGCAGCAATTGTGGCATGATGCAAACCATCAGTAGCCATGAATGTGGTTTTGTCTTTAATAACATCCAGTTTCTTGGCAAAAGCTACCAAACACCTACCACCATTACCACACATAGAACTTAGGTTTCCATCAGAATTGTAGTAAACCATTTTAAAATCAGTGGCTGCATCATTTTCTAATAAAATAAGACCATCGGCACCAATTCCGAACCGTCTGTCACACAAATGCGCAACAAGAGTAGTGTTGTTTTTAGGAAAACTTTCATCACGATTGTCAATCATTACAAAATCATTTCCTGTTCCTTGGTATTTGTAAAATATAATTTCCATTTATAAATTTGTATTGTAACAAAAGTACAACTATTAATGAAAAGTTAATCATTGTTAAACGTGCGTTAAACTGAATTTATAAAAACAAAAATCATATAATTTTACTGTTAAATAACTTAATTAAATACAAACAATGAAAAGATTTGGAAATTTATTTTTAGTCTCTTTGTTAAGTGGTGCAACAACACTTGGCGCTTATAAACTGTTTTTTGATGAAAATGCAGCCTACTCAAAATCAGTTGTAACAGTTGCTCCTAATAATTATTCAAAAAATGTGGGGTTGAATGCCGAGAATATCGATTTCACTGAAGCAGCCGATAAGGCAGTACACTCAGTAGTACACGTAAAAAATGTTTCTCGCCGAACAATTTCAGATCCTATAATGGAATATTTTTATGGTTATGGCGGTAGCCAGCAACAAGAACAAGTAGGTACTGGCTCTGGAGTAATTATTTCAGAAGATGGTTATATCGTGACAAACAATCACGTGATAAAAGATGCTTCGGAAATTGAAATTACGCTCAACAACAAAAAAAGCTACAAAGCAAAACTCATAGGTACCGATGTAAAAATGGACATTGCCTTATTAAAAATTGAAGCCAATGAAAAGTTAGCCTATTCTTCATTTGCAGATTCTGATATTGTAAAAGTGGGCGAATGGGTACTTGCAGTGGGCAATCCTTACAACTTGACCTCGACTGTTACCGCCGGAATTGTTTCGGCAAAAGCACGAAATTTAGATACTAATGGCATGCAATCGTTCATACAAACGGATGCTGCTGTAAATCCTGGGAATAGTGGTGGTGCTTTAGTAAACACCCGAGGAGAATTGATCGGGATCAATACCATGATTTCCTCCCCTACAGGAAGTTACACAGGCTACTCCTTTGCAGTTCCTTCTAATATTACTAGAAAAATCATTGAAGACATTATGGAATTTGGCAATGTACAACGTGGTATTCTAGGCGTTCAAGGTTTAGAACTGAATGGTATGAATGCAAAAGAACTGGGCACCCAACAAACCGAAGGATTTTACATTAATAGTGTTCAAAAAAATACTGGTGCTGATAAATCTGGCTTGGCCAAAGGGGATATTATTACCAAACTGGACAATCAAAATATTGCTTCTTTTGCGCAACTGTCTTCTTATATTAATTCTAAAAGACCAAATGACAAAGTACAAGTTACCTTTATTCGTAACAGAAAAACACTTGTAGTACCTGTAGTGCTTTCAAAAAATGATATTTTTACTTATGAATTCAAAGGAATTGAAATTGAAAATATTAACGCCGCCGACAAAAAGAAATTTAAAATTGATTATGGTGTAAAAATCAAATCACTAGACAATGAAAATTTAAATGAATATGCAAATGACATTAAGGGTGGTATCATTTTAAAAATAGGCAATATAAAAGCTGATGATGTAGAAACAGTTTCTAAACTATTATCTGGAGTTGCAAAAGAACAAAGCATAAGAATGGAATTACTGACTGTAAACGGAGAATTGGTCCGTGTCATTTTGTAAATTCCCCACTCATATTCATTTTTTAAAAGCCGATTTTAATTGATCGGCTTTTTTTATTTTAAAATTTTAACGAAATCGTTTTCGCAAGCCGTTTCAAAATTTTACTTTTACACAAAATAAACAACACTAACTATTTTATATCTTAAACAAATGAACAACACCGTTTTATACGAAAAAGAACTTTCATTTCAAGCAAACCGAAGACGTGCTGGTGTAGAATTTATAAAAATTATCAGTGATTTATGGTATGATAAATCTATAGAATTGGTGCTTTTTAGAAACCAATTGATTGACAGAAATGTAAGCGACATCATAAACCTTCATGAATATGCGGGTGCTTTTGTTGAAAAACCCATTTCGGTTTTTGACTCTGTAGAAATTGCTAAAGCCATTTTATCAATGGATTTACCGGCTTCCAAATTAGATATCGGTAAACTAACCTATGAATTTCACTTAGAGAACAACAAACACAATGATGCCAAATCATTTGTAATCGACAAACTGAGCAATGCAAAAGATTCGCAAAGCTTTCAGCCTAAAGATGTGGTACTTTACGGTTTTGGTCGTATAGGTCGTTTGTTGGCCAGAGAGTTGATGTCTAAAACAGGCAAAGGAAACCAGTTGCGATTAAGAGCCATTGTAACAAGAGATAAAAACGATGCTACTACTCTAGAAAAAAGAGCCTCACTATTGCGTTATGACTCTATTCACGGCGATTTTCAAGGTTCAGTAATAGCAGATCCAGAAAATAATGCATTGATTATTAACGGGACTACGGTTCATATTATTACAGCCAACAGCCCCGAAGAAATTGATTATACAGAATATGGTATTGATGAAGCATTAATTATTGACAATACAGGCGCTTTTACAACTCAAGAAGCATTAGCAAGACATTTGACTTCAAAAGGTGCCGATAAAGTATTGTTAACAGCACCAGGAAAAGGGGTTCCTAATATTGTACATGGTGTGAATCATAATGAATATAATCCTGATGAAATCAATATATTTTCGGCTGCTTCGTGTACAACAAATGCCATTACTCCTATTTTAAAAGCAATTGAAGATACGCTTGGTGTTGTAAAAGGTCATTTAGAAACCATTCATGCCTACACTAACGATCAGAATTTAGTAGACAACATGCACAAAAAATACCGTCGTGGTAGAGCTGCAGCTTTAAATATGGTTATTACAGAAACTGGAGCAGGAAGCGCAGTTGCAAAAGCATTGCCTTCGCTAGCTGGAAAATTAACATCAAACGCGATTCGTGTGCCTGTGCCAAATGGTTCTCTTGTAATTTTGAATTTAGAAATCACAAAAACCACTTCAATTGCAGCAATTAATTCGATAATGAAAAAGTATGCGCTTGAAGGCGAATTGGTAGAGCAGATAAAATATTCTTTGAGCAACGAACTGGTTTCGTCGGATATTGTAGGCACATCGGCACCCTCTATTTATGATAGTAATGCTACAATTGTTTCGGCCGATGGTAAAAATATCGTTTTGTACATTTGGTATGACAATGAATATGGTTACAGCCACCAAGTAATTCGATTGGCTAAATACATTTCGAAAGTAAGAAGATATACCTATTATTAGTCGCTGGGTTATTTTACTCAATTTCACAAAAAAATCCATTTCTATGAAATGGATTTTTTTATTGTAAATATAAATTTCAAAAATTAATTAATCTCCTTAGGCTTTGTAAGATAGTAAATCGGAATTCCGATAAGCATGATTAAAACGCCCCAGCCACAAGTACTGGTTTTTGTAAACAACAACGCAATTGAAATACTGCTTGCCACTACAATATAAACCAAAGGTAAAAAAGGATAGCCAAAGGCTTTGTAAGGCCTTTCTATATTGGGCATTTTTTTGCGAAGAATAAAAATACCATAAATGGTCAAAATATAAAAAATCAATACAATAATAATTACAAAATCCAGCAAGTCATTGTATTTCCCTGTCAAACACAAGGCCGAAGCCCAAAAAAACTGAGCCCACAGGGCCCATTGCGGCACACTTGCACTATTTAAAACTGCCGCTTTTTTGAAAAACAATCCGTCTTTTGCCATGGTATAATAAACTCTGGCGCCAGCCATAATCAAGCCATTGTTACAAGCAAAAGTAGAAATCATGATCATTACTGCAATAATCAAGGTACCAATATTACCAAAAATATATTGTGAAGCTACTACTGCTACTCTGTCGGATTTAGCTGTAGCTATTTCGTCAAAAGGAATCACAGCCAGGTACATCAAATTGGCCAAGATATAAATGACACAAACAATCAAAGTGCCTAAAAATAAACTCAAACCTACATTGCGTTTTGGATTTTTTATTTCTCCTGCAATAAAGGTAACACCGTTCCATGCATCACTAGAAAACAAGGAGCCTACCATAGCTGCCGAAATTCCTGTGATCAATGCGGTACCACTTATAGGCAACCAAGAGCCTGTTTCTTTTACAAAAGTTCGTGTACCCCAGGCATCGGCCCAATTGGCATCCCAAACCTCCGCTTTTGCAGCTAATACAAATCCAAAAACAATCAATCCTAAAAGTGAAAATATTTTTATAATGGTAAGTACTGTTTGTAAAACCTTACTGTCCTTTACGCCACGACTGTTCAAATAACTTAAAAATACAATCATGATGATAGCCACAATTTGTGCCGCATTGACTTGAAAACTACCAATTGAAAACAATATATTTTCATCACTAAAAGGCTCATACAAATAAGCTGCAAATTTAGAAAATGCAACGCCTACCGCAGCTATAGTACCCGTTTGAATGACCGCAAAGAAACTCCAGCCATATAAAAAAGCAATTAATTTGCCATATGCTTCTTTAAGATACACATATTGTCCTCCGGCTTTAGGAAACATCGCACTTAACTCTCCATAACTTACAGCTGCAATAACCGTTATTAATCCAGAAATAACCCAAATCAAAGTGAGCCAACCTGCAGAACCTACTTGTCTTGCAATATCCGAACTTACAATAAATATACCTGAGCCTATCATTGAACCTACCACAAGCATGGTTCCGTCTAATAGTCCAAGTTCTCTTTTAAAATCATCTTGATTTTGGTTTTCCATAATGTATATTTTGCATTTTGATTTGGCTAAAGATATACATTTTTAAGAAAATGAATGCCATCAAATTAAAATTGTAAAATGTCTTCAATAGACCAAATATTTTTTAGTTTATTAAATAAAACGAACTAAAATATTAAGTCAAACATAATTTTAAAAATTTAATCTTAACACATGTAAAATTACAGAAAACCTTTATAAAACTATAAAATAGATGAAATCAAATAAAAATAAGCGAATGTCAAAATACGAGATTATTTAACATAAATATTCGTAATATTTCTAAAATTTTAAATTCATTTATATGAAGTATTTTATTCCAAATTTAATATTTTGAAAATTTATTTATGCTGCCAGCCCATATTGGTTTTATCCTCATTTTTGCACAAATAAGTTTTGGAACCACAAATTTCACAAGTGCTCTTTACGTAAATGGCGATTTAAGAATTAGAAATACAAATGTGACAGTTACCCCAACTGCTCCAAAATATTCTATTTTTACAGTGAAAATTAGAGAGGTGATAACCTTTAAGATTATATCTGATTTGAGTAATATAAAATTATTAGGGACAATAGAGAATTGCTTCTTTACTGTACAACAGATAAGATAAAACTCAAAGACAAAAGCCTTGTATTTTAAAATTACAAGGCTTTTTTTTATGAAAGTGAAAATAGTATTAAGCTTTACCTGCTGCAATCAAGTTCAGTGCTGAACCAGCAACAAACCAACCGATTTGACCAGCATTATAAGTATGATTGGCCAAGATAAAATCCTTTGTACCATCTGCGTGAATAAATTCTAATGTCAATGGTTTTCCAGGTGCAAAATCAACCAAATCTATAAAATTAATGGTGTCATTTTCCTGAATTTTATCATAATCGGCTTCATTAGCAAATGTCAAACCTAGCAAACCTTGCTTTTTCAAATTCGTTTCGTGAATACGTGCAAATGATTTTACCAAAACCGCTTTAACACCCAAGAATCTTGGTTCCATTGCAGCATGTTCTCTTGAAGAACCTTCTCCATAATTGTGATCTCCCACAACTATTGATGGCACACCAGCCGCTTTGTAAGCTCTGGCTACAGCAGGAACTGCGTCATAAGCACCTGTTATTTGGTTTTTAACCATATTTGGTTTTTGATTAAATGCGTTTATAGCACCTATCAACATATTATTAGAAATATTATCCAAATGTCCGCGGAAACGCAACCATGGTCCAGCCATAGAAATATGATCGGTGGTACATTTTCCAAAAGCCTTAATCAACAACTTGGCACCTGTAATATTTTTTCCGTCCCAAGGCAAGAAAGGCGCTAACAGTTGTAATCTTTCTGATGTAGGAGATACCACAACTTGAACGCCTGAACCATCTGCTGATGGCGCTTGAAAACCTGCATCTTCAACAGCAAAACCTCGTGGTGGCAATTCATTTCCGGTTGGTTCGTCAAATTTTACTTCTTCGCCATTTTCATTGATTAAAGTATCTGTGAGAGGATTAAATGACAAATCACCTGCAATGGCCAAGGCGGTTACCAATTCTGGAGAACCTACAAAAGCCAAAGTATTAGGATTACCATCTGCACGTTTAGAAAAGTTACGGTTAAAAGAGTGAACAATAGTATTTCTCTCTTCTTTTTCAGCGCCTTCTCTATCCCACATTCCAATACAAGGTCCGCAAGCATTAGCAAAAACTGTGGCACCAATTTTATCGAAAGTATCAATAAAGCCATCACGTTCAATGGTGTAGCGCACTAGTTCTGAACCTGGTGTTATGGTAAATTGTGATTTTATTTTTAAATTTTTAGCTAAAACTTGTTCCGCTAAAGAAGCAGCACGAGAAATATCTTCATAAGATGAATTCGTACAAGAACCAATTAAACCCACTTGGATTTTTAAAGGCCAGTTATTTTTAATAGCTTCTTCTTTCATTTTAGAAATTGGCGTCGCCAAATCCGGCGTAAAAGGACCATTCAAATGAGGCTCTAATTCTGATAAATTGATTTCTATAACTTGGTCAAAATACAATTCTGGATTGGCATACACTTCAGCATCGCCAGTTAAATATTTTGCTATTTTATTCGCTTCATCAGCAATATCAGCCCTGTCTGTAGAACGCAAATATCGGTCCATAGAAGCATCATACCCAAAAGTAGATGTAGTTGCACCGATTTCGGCACCCATATTACAAATAGTACCTTTTCCTGTACAAGACATAGAAGTAGCACCTTCGCCAAAATATTCTACAATAGCACCGGTTCCACCTTTTACAGTAAGAATTCCTGCTACTTTAAGAATAACATCTTTTGGCGCTGTCCAACCAGATAATTTTCCTGTTAATTTAACACCGATGAGTTTTGGAAATTTTAATTCCCAAGCCATGCCAGACATAACATCAACTGCATCTGCACCACCTACACCTATGGCCACCATACCTAAACCACCAGCATTTACTGTATGAGAATCGGTACCTATCATCATTCCACCAGGAAATGCATAGTTTTCTAATACTACTTGGTGAATAATTCCAGCGCCTGGTTTCCAAAATCCGATACCATATTTGTCTGAAACCGAAGATAAAAAATCAAAAACCTCATTGCTTTGTGTTTTAGCACGAGCTAAATCTGTTGCTGCGTCTACTTTTGCTTGGATCAAGTGATCACAATGTACAGTAGTAGGAACGGCAACTTTTGCTTTTCCAGCATGCATGAATTGCAACAATGCCATTTGCGCTGTTGCATCTTGACAAGCTACTCTATCAGGAGCAAAATCTACATAATCTTTACCTCTTTCAAATGCGTGAGAAGGTTTCCCTTCCCAAAGGTGATTGTATAAAATTTTCTCAGTAAGTGTAAGTGGACGCCCAACTATTTCGCGCGCGATGTCAACACGAGTGGTCATGTTTTCATACACTTTTTTAATCATTTCAATATCAAAAGCCATATAATAAGGATTGTTTGTTTGTAGATACAAATTTAATGAATTCTACTCATAATTGAACAATTTTTAATAAAAGACACAATTCAAACCATTATTATTCCTAAAAATGGAATTTTAGTGGTTATTATTAAATTAAATTCCTATTTGAATTAAAATATTATGTAATTGTTAATTTAAACTATCTTTTTTGTCAAATTCGGAATTTACAATATAATTTGAAACACTTTGTAAATTAAGAACGCTTCTAAATTAAGGGTTTAAAAAAATCCGCTAGAATAAGGTAGCGGATTTTTGACTTTATTTAAAACAAAGTAGTTATGATTTGTTCAATTGAAATGCCTTCGGCATCAGCTTTATAATTCTTAACAACACGATGTCTTAATATACCTATTGCTACTGCTTTGACATCCTCTATATCTGGAGAAAATTTACCATTAAAAGCGGCATGGGTTTTGGCTGCTAAAATTAAATTTTGTGATGCACGTGGTCCAGCTCCCCAATCAATATAATTCTTAATGTAGTCATTAGACAAACCGTTATTAGGTCGGGTTTTACTAACCAGTGTTACAGCATATTCAATGACATTGTCTGCCACGGGAATCCTGCGAACCAATTGTTGGTAATCGATAATTTCTTGTGCCGTGAATAAGGCGTTGATGGTTTCATTTTTATCAGATGTAGTTGTTTTTACAACTTGAATCTCTTCGGCAAAAGAAGGATAATCTAATTTTATTGAAAACATAAAGCGATCCAGTTGCGCTTCTGGCAAAGGATAAGTTCCTTCTTGCTCAATTGGGTTTTGCGTGGCCAACACAAAATATGGCAAATCCAATTTGTAATTCGTTCCAGCGATTGTTATGGCCCTTTCCTGCATGGCTTCTAATAAGGCCGCTTGGGTTTTAGGTGGCGTCCTGTTAATTTCGTCAGCTAATATAATATTAGAAAATACTGGACCTTTAATGAATTTAAACTGACGGTTTTCGTCTAATATCTCACTCCCTAAAATATCTGAAGGCATCAAATCTGGTGTGAATTGTATGCGCTTAAAATCCAAACCCAGAGCTTGTGCTAACGTATTGACCATAAGGGTTTTTGCCAACCCGGGCACACCTACTAAAAGTGCGTGTCCTCCTGAAAAAATGCTCAAAAGTACCTGATCAACAACAACTTCCTGACCAATAATGATCTTTGAAATTTCTTTTTTTAGTTCTTTTCTTTTTTCTACTAAATTTTGAATTGCAGCTACGTCAGACATATTTCAGATAGTAATTTTGTGTTACAATTATTTTTTGAGCCAGTTGTTTGTAAAACCACAATCTCCGTATTCTCCGTTGATTTTAATGTAGGTTTCTTTGATTTTTTCGTCAAACCACTTGCCTACAGCTTTAATTTGTTTTTCTTTTAATGCTAATTCTTTAATTTTTAAATAATCCTTAGCATAATCCGCCGCATGAGACGGAATTCTATTGGTTACGGTAAGTAATTTAAAAACTTTTTTACCCATTTCATCTTCATCCATTTGAGGAATAGTAATTTCTCCTTCTTTCAAGTTAGAAACTTGCGTGTATAAAGTCGGATCCATTTTTGTCAATTCAAAACGGGTATCCAACGTTTTAGGATTAATCAATGCCCCACCATTTGCTCTGGTTTCTTTTTCGGTAGAAGATGCTCTCGCTGCATCTGCAAATGTTATCTCTTTGTCAACAATTTTCTTTCTGATCAACGCGATTTCTTCTCTGGCGGTTTTTAAATCATCATCAGAAATTTTAGGAAACAAAAGAATGTGTCTGATGTCCAATTCTTGACCACGGATTTTTTCTACATAAAGGATATGATAGCCATACATGGTTTCAAAAGGTTCAGAGATTTCACCTTCGTTCAAACTAAAAGCAACGTCTTTGAATTCTTTAACCAATGGTGATTTTCTATTGATTTTCATAAAACCACCCGTAGATTTTGATCCAGGATCTTGAGAATAAAGTACTGCTTTACTAAAAAAACTAGATCCTTCTTGCACTTCTTTTTTAAATTCTTTGAGCTTATCAATTACTTTTTGCTTTTCGGCATCAGAAATTTTTGGCGCAACAACAATTTGTGCTACTTCCATCTCATCGCCAAAAACAGGCAACTCTTCTTTTGGCAATTTTTTAAAAAAATTACGAACTTCTTCTGGAGTTATTTGAACTTCATCAATGATTTTGCGTTGCATTTCGGCCGTTAACTTGCCCGTTTTTAAAATATCGAACAAGTCGGTTCTAAAATCTTCCTCTGTATTTTTTTTGTAAACCTTTATGATTTTTTCCATTGAACCAAAGTTTTCAATCATAGCAGCAATTCTCTCGCCTACCATACTATTGATTTCGGCATCACTTACTGCAATACTGTCTTGAATGGCATGGTGCGCGTACAAACGGTCTTCTAATAATTTACCCAACATCATGCATCTTGTAATATCGTTTACAGAACCACCTTGACTGGTAATTTCAAGAAATGATTTATCAATATCTGAGTCCAACAATATATAGTCACCAACTGAAGCAATAACGCCGTCTATTTTTTGTCTTTGATTGATAACCTGTGGTTTTTTTATGGTACCGTCTTTAATAACATCTTGTGCATTTGTTCCAAAAATGGTAGCAATTGCCAGCAAAAAAAACAGGCTTATTTTATTATTTATAAATTTCATATTCTTCATTTTTAATAGCATCATCGGTAATGTCTTTTTCAAATTTTTTAATTAATTCTAGTTTTCTTTTGTTTAAAATAACCTGTTGCAAAGTAGGTTTTAGATACTCAAATGGGCATATTTCATTTTTGTCTATTACATTCTTTATTTTTACTAAATATACGTTTTGGTCTTCTGGTTTTTCAAAAGAAATTCCAGCTGAAATGAATTTATCACGATTTTCTGGATTTATAAAAGGTAATTTTCTATAAATCTGGTTCAATTCGACCCAAACGGAATCATTTAAAGCTGAATTTTTAAATTGCATCTGATATGTTTCCCAGAATTTTTTATCTGCTTTTCTAAAATCTAAAAACTTACTTCTTATGGTTTGAAATTTAGGATGGTCCTTAGGCAAATTAATATATCGCAATTGCACTAAAATACCGTTTGTTCTAAAATTTTCTTTGTTATCGTTATAATAATTTCTTAAATGTCTTAATGTAACAATTGTATCTACTGTTGTTTTTACAATTTCCTCTAAATACCCTTTTGTATACAAATCAATTTTATACTGCTGTATCAACGTGTCAAAAGCAATTTTTTTTTCTTCACTAAGATTAATCTCTGCACCTTGTGTCAACAATATCTGACTTGCCCAACGGTTTATAAAATTCCTTACAATAATTATACTATCTTCTTTTGCTGTTCCAGCTGGCACCAAATTTTCAATATCTTTTTTGTACAAATAACTGTTATTGACTCTTGCAATGGCTTGGGGCTGGGCTTCCGTCTTAAAAAAATCACAAGATGAAAGCGAAAATAACAACACTATTGCACACAAATATTTAGACATTAAATCTTAATTTCTTTTTTTACTTTTTCAAAAGCAGCTTGATTTAGAGTAACTTTAAATGTTTTCTTTAAATCATTAACCCAGTTTTCTTCTAGATATTGCTGATAATCATTAATCACTTTGCCTTTACATTCGGTTAATGTCTTAACTGCTGCTGGGAGTACTTTATTTATTTTTGCAACATAATAATAATCCCCTTCCTTTACAACCGGAGAAATTCCAGTTTCTAATTTTATGGATCTTGGAAGCACCACATTATCTTCTTCAAAAGTACCTTCTTTGTCCATTATAGCAACACTTTCTTCATTATTCAATTGTGCTTTTATAAATGCAATTGTATTGTTGTCTTGAAGCATTTTTCTTGCTCTTTGTACAACATCTTCCTTCGTTGATGAAGCAATTACACCATCAACACGGTTTTTCCACATGTAATTGTCTTTGTGCGTATCATAAAATTTTTGAAGTCCAATAGTATCATTCTTTGATTTTTCCCAAATTTCTTTTTCCATCAAATCAAACAACAATAGACCATCACGATACTCTTCTACGATATGCCCAAATTCTGGGAATTGTTTTTCAAGATTATCATCATGATAGCGCACTAATTCTTCGTCAAGAAACTGCTCATAGCAACCTGTAATGATTTGGTTCAAAGGCTTTTTACTGTCTTTTGCCGTTTTTTGTTGGCGTTCTAAATAAGTTAAAAAATCGCTTCCAGAGAGTACTCTTTCCTTGATTTTAAACAATGGTATGTCATAAGGGGCATTAATTTCTGGTTTTTTCCAGCTATTGGTATAAAAATCTTTAGTGACCGTTTGAGACAATAAATTATACAATTTATTATTCCTTTTTACAGGATATTGATTTCTTAGTTTTTCATTCATAGAAATAGCAATCAATCGCGAGCGGTCATCTGTTTTTATTTTACTTTCTAACTCAGGTAGCATTTCTTCAAATGATTTAACAGGATGTTTATCAATCAATTTAACGATATGCCAGCCGTATTGTGTTTCAAAAGGAGCAGCAATAGGATTTTCTTTTGTCAATAAAAAAGCCGTATTTTCAAAAGTATCAGAACTCAATTGACCTGATCCAAAACGGTTTAAAACACCCGCTTTGCTAGCGGTAGATTGGTCTTCAGAAAATTGAGCTGCCAACGTTTCAAAATTTTCACCTTGTTGTAATTTTTTATAAATGTCATGAATAGTAGTTTTTGCTTTGTCAGAAACAGAGCCGTCCTCTGGTTTCATAATCAAAATGTGCGCAACAGTGACTTCTCCTCGATTGTCTCGAATAGCATTTACTTTTATCAAATGATAACCAAAACGGGTTCTGATAGGATTTGAAACGGTTCCTACTTTAGTTTTATAAGCGCCATTTTCAAATGCATATACCATTCTAAAAGCTGAAAAATAGCCCAAATCACCTTTATTCTCTTTTGCGGAAGGATCTTGAGAATAGGTTTCCGCTAATGATAAAAAATCTTCTCCTGCAATAGCTCGTTTATAAATAGCGGTAATTTCGTTAAAAGCTTTTAATGTATCTGCTGGAGTAGCATTTTCATCAACCATAATCAAAATATGCGCCGCTTTGATTTCTTTGAGGGATCGATTGTAGCCTTCTTCGACTAAAGCCTTGGTAACTTTTGAATCAGTCAAATAATTCTTAGCAAGTTGGGTTCTGTATGATTTTAATTCTGATTGGTAATTGATTCCTTTTTGCAAACCCAATTCATAGGCTTTATTGATTTTGAGTTTATAGCCTATAAATAACTCTAGGTATTGGTCTAAATCCTTTTGAGAATCATCTTTAACGAGATCTATATTTTTTTTGTAAATTCTTGAAAATTCATCGGTGTAATAAGGTTTGTCATTAATAGAAAACAATACGGTCTTGTTACTTTCTTGAGCAGAAGAAAAAAATCCCAGAGCAACTAAGAGTACGAAAAACAATTGTTTCAATTTCATTATTAGTAAATTTTCTATTTTAAGTTTTATATTAAATATTTATGACCTAGTATAATCTTATCTTAACCATAAAATTTTATATGGGTAAACAAATTTAACAATTCAAATACATTATGCAACTATATAATATGCTATTAACATAAAATTGTATCAAAAAAAAACACCTGAAAATTCAGGTGCTTTTAATAAATTGCATTCTTTGTATTATAATTCTAATATAATAAACTCGCTTCTCCTGTTCTTTTCATGTTCTTGCTCAGTACATTTGAAACCGTCTTTGCAGTTATTAATGAGGCTGGATTCGCCTAAGCCAATTCCAGAAATTCTATCCGCGCTTATACCGTTTTTTACAATCCAATTTACCGTTGAAAAAGCTCTTTTTTGTGAAAGTGCTAAGTTGTATCTAGCGGTTTGTCTGCTATCAGTATGCGACAAGACTTTGATCTTTAAATCTGGCTGTGATTTCATTAAAACTACAACTTTTTGTAATTCTAATGCTGCATCTTTTCTGATTTGGTATTTATCAAGATCAAAATATATATTTTTTAATTCTAATAATTTTAAAACATCTGACCCGACTGTTAGAGGTTCTGCCTGGAGTTTTGAAAGCGTTACTGGCAAATTTGTAGTGCCATCTGTTGCTGGGATGGCAATTATAACTTCATTTGCGTTGTAGTTTGTATTTTCTGCTTTAACATAATACGTTTTGCCTCCTGTAACGTCAAATTTATATAATGCAGTTTTATCTGTAATTTGTCTTGCAATTTCATTTTTATTTGCATCAAGTAAGACCACAGTTGAATTATTAATTTTAAGTCCAGTATCTTTATCTGTTATGTCACCTTCAAGAATATGTTTAAAGTCATAATTTAGTGGTGTTTTTTCAAATAGAGAATAAATATCATCATTGCCTACACCGTTTTCTCTATTAGAAGAAAGGTAACCTTTTTTTGAATTACTATCAATTATAAAATTAAAATCATCTAAGTTTGTGTTTACAGGTGCACCTACGTTTACTATTCTCTTAGGATTCCCGTTGCTGTCAAGTTGTGCTACAAAAACATCTAACCCACCCAATCCTGGATGACCATCTGATGCAAAGTAAAGTTCATTATTGGCCGATATGTAAGGAAATGTTTCTCTTGACTCTGTATTGATTCCACCTGCTAAATTTGTAGGTGTTCCAAAGGTACCATTGTCTAAAATAGACACTTTGTATATATCAGACTGCCCTTTTGTACCTGGCATATCAGATGCAAAGTATAGTGTTTTTTCATCATTGCTTAATGCTGGATGTGCCACATTATATTGGTCGCTATTAAATGGTAAGGCGGTTATATTGTCCCACTTTCCATTGTTTAGCGTCGCTTTGTATATTTTTAATAAAACTTCTTTACTGTCATTTGTTCCTTTTTTACCATTGATATAATTGTTTCTGGTAAAGTATATGGTTTTTAAATCTTTAGTAAATACTGGGCTATCTTCGTTGAATTTTGAATTAATATTTTTAGAAAATTTCTCAGAAATAGCAGCGGCAGCATCATTTTGCGCAACAAAAAAATCTGTGAATGCTTTATTGGTCCATTTAGTTTTATAAACAGCAAAACCAGTAGTGTCTTTTGCGCTTGAATAAATTATTTTATCACCATAAAAAGCGACCCCATAGTCCGAAGACTTAGAATTGATCTTCATATTTTTTACATCGTACCTGCCAGAATTCAAAGCAATTATATCAAGATAATTTTTAGTATTGTTATAATAATTACCTCTTATGTCAGTAGCAGCTAGTGCATGAAATTGATCAAGGTATTCATTGGCTTTATTGTAATCTCCTACAGCCTTGAGTGTTTGTGAATATTTATAATAATATTCATTTTCAACTTTTTTATCTTGTTCATTTACAAATAATTTTGCATACCATTTATTAGCCTCTTTTAATTTGCCATTAAAAAAATAGGCGTTTCCTAAATTTTGATACAAATCTATCGATGTGACACCATTAGCAACAGCTTGCTCATATTTTGTAATGGCTTCTGAATAAGCCAAGTTTTCGTATTCTTTATTGGCTTTTTTTAATGGCGTATTTTGTGCGTTTAAATTTTTAGTAAAGACAACTAAAATAAATAAAAATATAGTTTTTTTCATGTGTTTACTTTTAAAAAAATCTTGGTGAAACAATTCTATTGTAATTTTTGAACAATTCAAATCTCAAGAAAATCTCATGCGATCCTGAATTGTAACTACCTAATTTTGTTGTCTCTCGATCATAAGCATACCCTATAAGCAAAGCATCTGAGACTTGAAAACCAGCCATTGCACTAACAGCAGCGCTCCATCTGTAGGCTGCGCCTAAAGTAAACTTCTCGTTGAACAAAAAATTTGCTGAAACATCCACTTGCAATGGGGCTCCGTTTACAAATTTTGTCAATAAAGCAGGTTTGAAATTAACTGATGGTGACAGATCAAAAACATGACCTGCTGTCAGGTAAACATGCATTTTTTCATTTGCTACAGAACTTTTAGTATCATCAAAATGTTTCGTTTCTAAAAAATTAGGCACCGATAACCCAAAATAGGTCTTTTCTGAATACAAATACAAACCAGCACCAACATTAGGAGAAAACTTAGTGTCGATATTTTGTTGTAACAAAGGGTCTGAAGGATTGTAGGTATTTAACTTTGTAAAATCAACATTCAGTAAATTTCCTGTTGCTTTAAGACCAAAAGACAGTTTATAATTTTCTGATGTTTTAATGTAATAAGAAAAATCTATTGCTAGGGCATTTTCATCTGAAGGACCTATTTTATCATTGATAAATGAGAGTCCTAATCCTATATTAGTCCCTTCAATAGGGCTATGAATTGAAAATGCATTTGTAACAGGTGCACCATCTAAACCAACCCATTGGTTCCTGTGAAGTCCAAAAATACTTGTAACTCCTCTTGAACCTGCATAAGCTGGATTAAAATTAACAGTATTGTACATGTATTGTGTAAACTGGGAGTCTTGCTGTGAATAGCAAGTAACTCCAAGTGTTATAAAAATTATTATTAAAAATATTTTTTTCATCTTTAAAATTTTATAAATATTAAAATTATTGATACTATTAATATTTATCTATTGATATACAAATAGCCTGATCTTTCTTTGTCTAAACCTGAAGCGTTTTTATAGCGCAGCAAGTAAAAATAAGTTCCTACTGGTAAATTTGAGCCTTTATTTACTGTAACTCTTCCTTCTGAAATTCCGCTAAAATAATTGCCATTTTGACCATACGATCTTGTTTCATAAACAACAACGCCCCATCGATTATAAATTTCTAATGTATTGTTAGGATAAGATTCAATATTGCTGATTGTGAAAACATCATTCTGACCATCACCGTTTGGTGTTAAGGCATTGAATATTTCTAAATTGTCGGCTGCATTTGGATTACCATTGTTAAATTCTAAATAATCTGGTATTCCATTTGCATTGCTATCATTAGGATTTGTTGGATCGTTGCCAATTTCAATACCGTTATTTAGTCCATCCGCATCACAATCACCATTTAAAAATCCTTGTGATTGTGGTAATGTAACATTTGCTTCTATTGATTCACAACCATTAAGAGGATCTGTTCCGTCGTTAAGCTCTGTTCCATCAAGAACACCATCACCGTCTGTATCGGGATTCAAAGGATCAGTCCCTAAAGTAGCTTCTTCGGCATTTGTTAAACCGTCGTTATCACAATCTTTGATTGGATTAATAACACACTCGCTTACAGTTACTCTTACAGTAGCTGTATCGCATAGTACGGGTAGAGGCGTACCATTATCACAAACCTGATATACAAAAGTATCATTTCCACTAAATCCTGGATTAGGAGTATACGTAATTGCTCCAGTTGTAGGATTTATAGTAACTGTACCATTTAAAGGTTGTGTAATGATTGAAACTGTTAGAGGATTTATTGCACCATCAATATCAGTGTCGTTTGCAATCACGTTAACTACGACCGCTTCTTCGTATAAAGTTGTAATTGGATCATCATTAGCAACTGGTACATCGTTGACTGCATTTACAACAAATGTTATAACTGCATTATCACACAATACTGGTGTTCCTGGATCACATAAACTGTAAGTTAAGGTTGCTGTACCATTATAATTGTTTGCTGGATTGAATGTTACAATTCCTGTAGCTGGGTCTAACATCCAAACTCCGGCTGCTGTTGTAATCATAGTTTGAATTCCTGCTGTTGCCGTATCCAAGTCTACCGTAAACTGTCCTACTCCATTTACTGGTGCCGTTGGGTTGCCATCTACATCAGTATCATTAGTAATCACATTTACCGTTCCATCTGCGCCATCTTCTGTTAATGGTGTAGCACTTTGGTCATCATCATTCGCAATTGGCGCATCGTTAACTGCTGTAACTACAAACGTAATCAAGGCAGGATCACAAACACCTGTTGGGTCACATAAACTGTAAGTTAATGTTGCAGTACCATTATAATTATTCGCTGGGTTGAATGTTACAATTCCTGTTGCAATTGCCAAAGTCCAAACGCCAGTCCCATTAGTAAATGTGGTCTGAATTCCAGGCGAACCTGTATTCAAATCTACCGTAAACTGTCCTACTCCATTTACTGGTGCCGTTGGGTTGCCATCTACATCGGTATCATTGGTAATCACATTTACCGTTCCATCTGCTCCATCTTCTGTTAATGGTGTAGCACTTCTATTATCATCATTAGCAACTGGAGCGTCGTTGACTGCTGTAACTACAAACGTAATTAATGCAGGGTCACAAACACCTGTTGGATCACATAAACTGTAAGTTAATGTTGCAGTACCATTATAATTATTCGCTGGATTGAATGTTACAATTCCTGTTGCAATTGCCAAAGTCCAAACTCCGGCTGCTGTTGTAATCATAGTTTGAATTCCTGCTACTGTAGTATTCAAATCTACTGTGAATTGCCCTAACACATTTACTGGTGCAGTTGGATTACCATCCAGATCGGTATCATTCGCAATCACATTTACGGCTCCATCTGCTCCATCTTCCGTTAATGGGAATGCGCTTCTATCATCATCATTTGCAATTGGAGGAGAATTTAAAATAGTTAAATTAGCTGCACTACTTGCTAAACCACAAACATAATCGCTTTGAGAAACCAAAACTCTATAGTCATAATCTTTCATTCCTAATGTAACCCCTGTCAATGTTAAATTGTTGGTTTGCGCATTAGAATAAATTCCACCATCTATGATGTTAGTCCATGTAGTTCCGCCATTTGTACTTTCTTGCCATTGATATAGCGTAGTACCCGAACCGCCTGAAGCTGTTACGGAAAAAGTTACTGTTCCACCAACAGTAGTAGATTGATTAGTTGGATTTGTTACTGTACTCAAAATCCCTGATGAGATAGCTCCCGCATATGTTCCAGAGTAAGAGGCTGCAACTACTATACCTGTTGTAGCATTAACCATAGGAATTCCCGTTCCATATTGTCCGTTATCAGTACCCGATTGATTACCATCGGCATTAATTAATCCATAATATTCATTTGAATCGCTGCAGCCATCGTTGTCACTGTCTAAATCTAAATAATTTGGAATACCATCACTATCTGAATCTGTACCCAAACAGTATGTTAACTCATATAGTTGAAGTGTAACATTACCATTTCCTCCATCGTTTTTAGCGGTTCTAATTGTTATAGAGGTTACTGGACCCGAAATATTAACCTGAACACTATTAGCTGGAGAATTTGCACCACCAGCAGAACTTACTACAGACTGACCTGTAAATGTGCCATTAGCACCTAAGTTAATATCAGTTACTAAAACAGGAATGGTACTAGCTCCGTTTCTGGCAGAAAAATCCGCTCTATCTTGATTGTCTAATCCTCCAAATTTATAAGCTAAATTATAGACTGGTTGAGAAAAATTTAAAGTATATACAGCAACATCTCCTCCTGCAAAGTCAGTATTGTTAGATTGAACATTTATATAATTTCCTGTAATACCAGCGGTAGGTCCTTGAGAATTAACTCCTGTTCCCCAAGCTATTCCTGTACCTGTAACGTTTACTAAACTGTATTGAAAATTTGCACTTGTTGTACTGTAAGAATAAATATTATTTACAGTTCCTGGATTTGCTGTACTACTAAAAGTTTGACCTAAAGCAATAAAACTAGGGGGACAATTAAATTCAACTGTATCTAAAATACCATCATTGTCATCGTCTAAATCATCTGTATCGAGAACACGATCGACATCATTGTCTCCAGGAATAATAGGGAAGACAATTACAGTTTGTGAATTATTAGCTGTGATAGGATCTCCTAAATCATTTGCTGTAATTGTTGCAGTATTAGAATAAAGACCTGTAGCCAAAACAGTTGCCGTAATGGTCATATTAACCGTTGTTCCATTTGTTAAAGCACCAATGGTCCATAAACCAGTTCCTGAATCGTAAGTACCAACTGAAGGAGTTGCTACTCCAAAAGTATAACCCGTAGGCAATACATCGGTAACAATTACACCCGTTGTATCAAAACTACCGTTATTTTTAACAGTAATTGTAAAAGTGATTACATCTCCTACATTAGGATTCAATGAACTAACCGTTTTATTAACTTCTAAATCTGTTTGACAAATTGCGGCATTTAAATTTACCGCTATTCCAACTATTGAACCCACATTACCACTAGTAGCACCATTAGCCAAAAACTCTGTTAATGAGGAAGAACTTGTTCTACCATTTGTGCCCCCAAGAATAGTTTTGACAGAAGTATCTGTAACTGCATTGACAGAAATTACACCACCACCGCCACCGCCACCAGGGCCTTCGGATTCGCCATTAGTAATAAGCTGATTTCCACCACTACCACCATTTGTATTTATTGAAATGGTATTAGCAATTGTATTGGCTTGAACCAAAACGGTACCACCACCACCACCACCACCTGGTGCATCATTATGATTAGGTACTGTATTAAACCCATTTTGACCATTAGATTGTATTGTTCCTGTTCCGGATATAGCATTGGCAACTACAAGAAAAACAACTCCACCTCCATCACCACCATCAGCATTTGCATTATTGTTACCATCACCAGCACCACCTCCTCCACCAAAGAAAATTTGGCTTTGTAATCCTGAGGAAACTATAGGTCGTCCTCCTAATCCTCCTACCGCATCTCTATTGTCACCGCCCCAGCCAGTTCTTAAAACATTTGCCGCAGGAACACCTGCCGAAATAAAACCTGCTGGATAAGATGGTCCAACGGAACAAGCATTCAGATCAGCACCAGCGAACGAGTATCCGCCACTACCTCCTCCAGAAGAATTGGTTAAAGCATTACCATTGGCTATATAATTAGGATCAAGAGCCCAAGCTCCTGGAGTACCACAAGTACCTCCAAAATCATTCATGACACCAGCGCCCCTAAACCAGTTGGCTAGATTACCACCATTAGCACCACCACCTCCACCAGCATTGTGTGCGTTTCCACCTCCACCTCCGTTAGCGGCAGATCCTCGACCATACCTGCCATTGTATAGATTATCATAATCATCACGATATCCAGCAATACTTTCTCCTTTTTCGGCAGAAAGAGCTAAATTATTCGTTCTAAAATCTGTATAAAAGATATCTCCCTGAGCAGAGGTAGTATTCTCTATAGTACCCCCTCTAAAACCTGCATCATTAGCATTTATAGAACCATTATTCACCACATTATTAGCTAAAACACCAATAAATCCGCCTCTTCTTCTTGCAAGTGATGAAGGGTCAACACCACCAAATGATGGCGCTCCCCATGGAACAGCAACTACCGTTGCTCCAGAATTTACTGTTAAAGTTGTATATTGCGGAATTCTTATAACTTGCACGTAACGAGCAGCAAAATAGGATAATTTTATACTACAGTTTAAAGTTATGGTATTTCCAGAAACACTTTCTACGTACGCCAACTCATAACTACCAGCTCCATTATAGTCTGTAACAGAACCATAATTCATTGTATTTGTAGCATTTATGATAGCTCCCTGTGCTTGATAGATCATTATCAAATCCCCTTTAGATACGGCATTTGTAGCAAATCCAGTTGCACTTGTAGTTAATCCAGCGGGTAAATATCCTATTCCATCTCTGTTTAGATCATTAATATCTGAAACGGTAACCGTTGTTGCACCAACAGCCACATCTACTAAAACCCTAGAATACCGATTCAAGACCGTATTTGAAGTACTAACAGTTAGTGCGCCGTCTTTACCAGACTGAGAATAACCAATAAAACCAACAAATAAAAAAAGAACCAAAAAAAACTTCTTGTTCGAATTGATATAAGTTGAAATAGATTTTAAAAAAGTAAAATTCACCATAAAAATTTATTTATATGTAAAACTGTGTTTAAAATTTAAACACAAAAATAAGTGTCTTACAAACATAACATTAATTTTATCTTAAATGTAAAATATTCGTTCAAGCGCACTTTATTATCGTTAAAATACAATTTCACAATACGTTTTATTAATGTTTCTTTAACAAATGTTTTCAATGATTTTAATAAGAAGTAAACTATGAGTTTATAATTTTCTAGGTCTATTGATAAATTACTTTTTTAACTGGAAAAAAAATAACGACCCATCCCATTTTTAATAGTACTTTTGCATTACATCTATTACAAAATATGAGCTTTACAGAAGAAATTAACAGACGAAGAACCTTTGGGATCATATCACATCCTGATGCGGGTAAAACCACATTGACTGAAAAGTTATTACTCTTTGGTGGGGCAATTCAAGAAGCAGGCGCAGTAAAAAACAACAAAATAAAAAAAGGAGCTACTTCTGATTTTATGGAAATTGAACGCCAGAGAGGGATTTCTGTATCCACTTCTGTTCTAGCATTTAATTATGGAGACAAAAAAATAAATATTCTTGATACGCCTGGTCACAAGGATTTTGCCGAAGACACATTTAGAACATTAACTGCTGTAGACAGCGTGATTGTTGTGATTGACGTGGCCAAAGGGGTCGAAGAACAAACCGAAAAATTAGTGGCTGTTTGTAGAATGCGCAACATTCCTATGATTGTTTTTATCAACAAACTGGACCGTGAAGGAAAGGATGCGTTTGACTTGATGGACGAAGTCGAGCAAAAATTAGGATTAACAGTTACCCCGTTGAGTTTTCCTATAGGTATGGGTTATGATTTTCAAGGTATTTATAACCTCTGGGAACAAAACATCAACCTTTTTAGTGGTGACAACCGCAAAAATATAGAGGAAACCATTGCTTTTTCGGATGTGCAGAATCCTGAATTAGAAAAAATTATTGGTCAAAAACCTGCTGATAAGCTGAGAGAAGAATTAGAGTTGATTGATGAAGTTTATCCTAAGTTTGACAGACAAGATTACCTTGACGGAAAATTACAACCTGTGTTTTTTGGCTCTGCGTTGAATAATTTTGGTGTTCGGGAATTGCTAGATTGTTTCGTAGCGATTGCGCCTTCGCCTAGACCTAAAGAATCGGAAACCAGATTGGTAAATCCAAATGAAGAAAAAATGTCGGGTTTTGTATTTAAAATCCATGCCAATATGGATCCAAAACACCGAGACCGTCTTGCATTTATAAAAATAGTTTCAGGTACTTTTGAAAGAAATAAACCGTATTTGCATGTGCGCCAAAACAAAAATTTAAAATTTTCAAGCCCCAATGCATTCTTTGCTGAGAAAAAAGAAATTGTAGACATTTCTTATCCAGGCGATATTGTAGGACTTCATGATACTGGTAATTTTAAAATTGGCGATACCTTAACCGAAGGTGAAGTAATGAGTTTCAAGGGTATTCCGAGTTTTTCTCCAGAGCATTTTAGATACATTAACAATGCTGATCCTATGAAATCCAAACAACTAGAAAAAGGAATTGACCAGCTAATGGATGAAGGTGTAGCGCAGTTGTTTACGCTTGAAATGAATAACAGAAAGATAATAGGAACAGTAGGCGCATTGCAATATGAGGTGATACAATACCGATTAGAGCATGAATATGGCGCCAAATGTACTTATGAAAATTTTCCGGTACACAAAGCTTGCTGGGTCAAGCCCAAAGATGCAAAAAGTGAAGAGTTTAAGGAGTTTAGAAGAATCAAGCAAAAATTTCTAGCCCATGACAAATACAATCAGTTGGTTTTTCTTGCAGATTCTGACTTTACGATTCAAATGACGCAAAATAAATATCCTAACGTAAAATTATTTTTTACTTCTGAGTTTGAGTAATTAACTACAAACATAATTTAAAAAAAACACAATAAAAAAGGGAGCCAGTGGCTCCCTTTTTTCCATTATCAACAAATATTAAAACTTAAATCGTAATAAAAATTCATTTGTATTTCTAGCACTTGCTAATTGAGATTGTGTACTCATTTCATAAACATATCCAAACTGAAAGCGTTTGCTTAGTGTTACCGTAACCAAAGCTGCGTATGCCTGATCTGTTCTATATGTAGCTCCAATTTCAAATTGTTTGTCAACAGCTAACATTGTATTAATATCAGCAGAAACAGGAGCGCCATTAACATAACGTACCAAAAAAGAAGGTTTTAAAACCAAATAATCTGTATTGTCCAAATTAAAATCATAACCCGTACTCAAATAAAGATGCGGACTATCAGTTGCTATTGTTGCAATTCCGTCCTCATTTCTTGCTCTTTTTGTACTCAAAATTTTTGGTATAGAAAAAGATACGAACCATTTTTCTTGTTTTAATAAAACACCTGCACCTACATTAGGATTAAAATTGCTTATTGATGTCAAAGAACCATCCTGAATTACATTATAAGTCTCTAATCCAGAAGAATTAACGCTGTAAAAATTACCTCCAGCTTTAAGACCAAAATACACATTTGTATTTTCAGAAAATTGTACTTTATATGAAAAATCTATTCCTACAGTAGTTTGTCGTTCTACAAAAGTTTGATCACTAATTACCGATAAACCTATTCCGAATTTTTTTGTCAATGAAGTGCCAAAAGATACCGCTTGTGTGGCTGGTGCATCAGCAATTCCTGTCCATTGTTTTCGTAAAGAGCTTGTTAAAATAGTTTCATTGTCAACACCAGCATAAGCAGGATTTATAATATTCATATGATAACGATAGAGCGAAATTATACTTTCCTGCTGTGCAAAAATTGTACAACTGTTCAATAAAAGTATGCTCAATAATATATTTTTAATTGTTTTCATTTTTCTTGTTTGTTAGTACGCTTATTTTGATATGAATAACCAGCCATTCTTTTCTACATTACCGTCACCATCCATATCAATTTGATAGTAATAAGACCCTGAATCTGGTAGCGGTTGGTTGTTATTCTTATAGAATCCGTTCCAATTGTTTTGATAATTTTTTGCTACGAAAACTTCGGATCCCCAACGGTTAAATACTCGAACAATAGAATTAGGATAATTCTGAATGTTATAAATAATCCAAGTATCATTTACACCATCTCCATTAGGCGTTATGGCCTGAGAGACGTTAACTTCAATCTGATCACAAACATCTCCTAAACCGTCTTTATCACGATCTTCCTGGCCTGAATTACTTGCAAAAATACAGTTGTCCGTAGTATCAAGGACACCATCATTGTCATCATCATCATCACAAGAATTACCCCTACCATCATTATCATTATCCGCTTGATCTGAATTAGCAACTAATGGGCAATTGTCTTGGGTATCTATAATACCATCATTATCATCGTCATCATCACAGTTGTCTTTAGCTCCATCATTGTCATTATCCCCGTAATTATTAGTTATAGTAATGGTGCCATTAGCGGTAGTCCTGTTATCATAGTTATCAGTTACAGTAAGTACTACAATATTAACACCTGTATTTGAACAGCTAAAATTGAATTGGCTCAACGTTATTGAGGCAATACCGCAATTATCTGTAGAACCATTGTTTACCATAGCTGTTGTGATGCTAGCTTGACCATTCTCGTCAAGAGTAATTGTCAAATTATTCGCAATTGCAACAGGTGCAATCTCATCTACTACGGTTACAATTGCTGTTCTAAAACCAATATTACCATTGACATCAGTTACTGATAATGTTACCGTATTCGCACCTACATTTTCGCAATTAAAACTATTTTTGTCAAGCGAATAACCACCTATAGCACAATTGTCAGTCGAACCATTATCAATAGCAGTAGCGGTTATTGTAGCATTTCCTGTAGCATCTAGTTGTACAGTAATATTTTGTGCAATTACTACTGGTAATTCAACATCAAGAAGCGTAACATTAAATGAAGTTGAACTATTATTTCCGCTAGCATCTGTTGCCGTCAATGTTATAATTTGTACCGTTCCATTGCCAGATATTGTGGTACCTATTGCAGGCGATTGGGTTACGGTTGCAGAACCAGAATCATCCGTTGCAACAGTTAAATCAGTATAATCTGGAATTATGAAAGCACAGTTCAAACCTACATTCTCATTCCTATTTTCGACTGGAGTAAGTTCTGGGTCTAATGTATCAACAGTATCAGCATTAACAGTAATCACATCAATATTAGTTCCAGGATACGTAGCTCCCACTACGGTACCATCAGTATTTACTGCAGGTGGATTACCGTTGCCGTAATACATATTGCCGTCTGTACCTTGAGCAGTTACAGTGCCATACGCTTCGTTAGCATCGCTCCTACCATCCTGATCAGAATCGAGATCTAAATAATCTGGAGTGCCATCAATATCAGTATCGGTACAACTGGCTAAAACTTGTGCTTGGGTATTGATATTAAAATTTCCTATTGATGGCGCAGTTGAATTTGTAATAAAGTTACCTGTTCCTGTATAGGAAGACAAAATAGGAACACTATTTGTTGTTGAGGTAATATTTATAAAGGAAGCAGCTGCAATTCCAGAAATTTCAACATAAGAGGTACTCGACTCACTAGGATAAGGTACCCATCCGGAAACCTGATTACCATTGTATCTTATTAATGAAGTACTAGCGGTAGGCACGATCAACGACAAAACATTTGAAGTTGTCATTGAAGAAGGTGTCGAGAAATTGAATGATTTCACTGCTTTTGACGCATCTAAAACCAACAACCAAGCAGGATCATTATTATTAGGGGACAATTGCCAAACCGTTGCGTTAGCGCTCGTTTCTAGTATTTTTAAATCGGTTGTAGCGATATCAAAAGAGTATACATCTCCAGGATTTGTTAGTGTAGTAACGTTTACACCATTAATAGTTACTGCTGTATTTGCTTGCTCTGCCATTACATAGGTAGTATTACTCGCGCCATTTGGTACATAAAATTTAGTGCCTAACAAATTCGTAGGCAACAACATTTCATCAATATTATCACATGCACCAGATGAACCATTTGCACATTTTACACCTACAATAACACCTATTTTTTTTGTTGAAGTCACGGTCCATCCTGTCATGTCTAGTGATAATCCAGCTTGCAAATAAGTTTGTCCTGTATTCAAAACTATTGTTTTTACAACAGCCCCAGTTTTATCTTTAATGATTACTGTATTATTGTCAAAAGGACTGTACAACATTGCATATTGGTTGTTTGCATAGTTTCTTGTACCCAAATAAGAAAACAATCTGTAATTGTTGTTCCACAATTGCTCTGGCAATACCACCCACGAATCACTTAAATAAGGACCAGTCAATTCATGGATTATCGTTACTGGCGCACTAGCGGTCAATTGCAGGCTTTTTCCTGACTCAATTACATTTTCAGTTATTGCTGGAGTGGTGACCTCATCTACAGCAATAACTAAAACACCAGAAACTGGAATGGTGTAATTATTTCCGTTGAACGTGATAGCTGTACCACTTGCTCCGGAAACATTAATGTTCCACAATTCATTAGGATCATACAAATTAGGCGGAGAAAACAAGTTGAAAACCCTACCGTTTAAAGACAAATCACATTCAATAGTATCGTAGATACCATCATTGTCATCGTCTAAGTCATCACTGTTGACAACATTGTCACAATCAAAATCTTGGGTTGGCCCACTACCGTAATTGACACATTGTGCATTTGCTGTGCTGCAAAAAACACACAAGACACTAATAAATAGAAGTAATTTTAATTTCATAAAAATTAATTTAAGTTAGTTTTTAAACAAAATTGATAAACACAATTGCTATATAAAAAATAATTTTATCGATGTACGCAATCTTTTAATATGAAGATTATCAAACTTCTAAATATTAAAAAAGACAATTAAACGCAAACCAAAAAGAGTTTTAAATTAGACTGCATTAAAATGATTTTTAAGAATCACAGTAATTTTGTTGATTTAAGCGAAAGTAAAGAAAATAAACACAAGTATACCAAGTAGAAATACGTAATTAAGCAATAAAGTGTACTAAAAAGAAGTCGTTTATAGAAAAAAAATCGACGAAAGGAAAATAAAAAAAGGAAGTGATTTATACATTATCACTTTACTAAAAAAAATAACAAATAAAAGCAACTTTAGTTAAGGTAAAAACAATGATAATGTACTGAGTTAAATAAATAAATTTTTATAGAAAAGTCATATCGCTTGAATTACAAGAAGTAATCTCTTTAAGACTGTAGAGTTTCAATTATGATGTATAAAATAAATGTAACTATTGTTTTACATCTAGCATTTCAAAATTAGAATTCATACTTATAAATTCAGGTACTATGGCTTTCATCTTAGCCACAATATCGTTATTGCAATAAAGTTGTGCGGTTGCAATTAACTCATTAATTGCGACTTCCAAGACATCAAAATCATCACTTTCTTCTAACGCAATCATAATTTTTTCATGATGTGTAGGTAATGTTTTAGAAGTAACATTGAGCAATTCCTCATATAATTTTTCGCCAGGACGCAAGTCTATAACCTCAATTTTAATTTCTTTTTCAGGCGTAAGACCTGCAAGTTGGATCATTTTTTTAGCCAAATCAATAATTTTAACAGGCTTGCCCATATCAAAAATATAGATTTCACCGCCATTTCCCATAGCTCCGGCCTCTAGAATCAACTGGCAAGCTTCTTGAATGGTCATGAAATACCTGATTATCTCGGGATGTGTTATTGTAAGTGGTCCACCTTTTGCAATTTGGGCATTAAACAAAGGTACAACAGATCCATTTGACCCCAATACATTACCAAATCTTGTAGTAATGAATTTTGTATTACATTTTTTTTGCTCTACATTGAGTTTGTAATGCAATGCTTGCACATATTTCTCAGCAATACGCTTACTAGCGCCCATAACATTACTAGGATTTACTGCCTTATCTGTAGAAACCATAACAAAACTTTCTACATTAAATTCACAAGACAAGTCGGTAATGTTTTTAGTTCCTAATACATTGACAAATATGGCTTGGGCTGGATTTTCTTCCATCATAGGAACATGTTTGTAAGCAGCTGCATGAAAAACAACATCGGGCTTGTATTTTTTAAAAACTTCTGTCAATGCGGCTTTATTGCTTACATCGGATATTACAGTTCTTATTTTAGTAGCAGTATCCAGCTTTTCCATTTCTAATTGCAAATGGTGTAAAGGCGTTTCTGCTTGGTCTAAAATAATTACTTTATTAGGATTAAAATTGATAACCTGTCGTGCTATCTCACTTCCTATAGAACCTGCAGCACCAGAAATTAATATAACTTTGCCTTTGAGTTGATCAATAATGGCACGATTATCTAGTACGATAGGTTTTCTTTCAAGCAAATCTTGAATTTGAAAATCCTTAACTTTCTTTGATATTTCATTACTATTTTCCCAATCAGAAATTACTGGTACGCTGTAGACTTTGTAATTATAGGCGAGACATTCATCAACAATGTTTAGTTTCTGATCTTTTGTTAAACTTCCATCTGCTATGATCAAACCATCGGCATTAACAGCACGAAGCAGTACTGAAATTTTCTTTTTAAGATTTAAAATTGGTAAATTCAACAACCTCTTAGAGGCATTTTGATTTTCTTTATCTATAAACCCTACGAC
Source organism: Bacteroidota bacterium (assembly GCA_031413015.1). GTDB lineage: Bacteria > Bacteroidota > Bacteroidia > Flavobacteriales > Flavobacteriaceae > Flavobacterium. The sequence goes on from JANOEE010000016.1 coordinate 101,109, forward strand.
CTTAAAACGCGTTGGTTTTTCTGATTTTAGAGTATTAGCTACCGAAATAGCATTGGCATCAGTACCATAAATCAATGCCTTAATCAAATCTGTTTCTCTTTTTTCAGTAAAATAAATTTCGAAAGTTTGTTTTACAATAATCCTGTAAATGAATAAGGCACAGAATGAAAATATAAAATTAATGAACAAACCCGTGCTCATGAACATTTTTTGCCCACTAACAAAAAGACTAATATAATTAACAACTACTAGCGTAACCATTGTAAAAAATAAGGAAACAAGAAGACGCATCGCATCTACAAAGGAGGAATGCCTTACAATTCCTGAATAGGTTCTAAAAATCCAGAAATAAGAAATATTGACTAATAAAAAAATTGCAATAACAGAGAGCAAGACTTTTTTATGCACGTAATCAATACCCATACCATCTAGTATATAAAACGTGAGTAGCGCTGAAGCGCAAACGATACTCATGTCTATCAATAAAATAACCCATCTGGGCAAATAATTAATATACATCAAATTATGGGTATTTTTAAATCGCTCAATAGTTTGAGACAATAAAGTGGAAGTTGATATTTTATTTTTTTTATCCAAAATAATGACTTTTAGTGTATTTCGAGCGATGATAAATTTATAAAAAAATAAAACAATATAAAAGTAAATTTTCTTACAAATATTATTTAAAAAAGGACATTATCGATTTTCTTAACCTTTGTCTATTAGCTTCAGTAAGATTAGATCCAGAAGGAAGACAAAGACCGATATTAAACAATTGTTCGGCAACAATGGTTCCATAATAAGGATATTGGGCAAATAGAGGTTGTAAATGCATCGGTTTCCATAAAGGACGGCTTTCTATACTTAATTTTTTCAGATGCAATCTTAGATGTTCACGTGTTTTACCATTCGTTTTGGAAGCATCTACAGTTATTACAGTCAACCAATAATTTGCAAAATAATCAGCATTAGGCACTGTAAAAACTGTAACTCCAGCAATGTTTGCGAAAACTTCTTGATAAAATTGATTCATATTCCTTCTCAAATCAATATGTTTGTCTAAAACCTGCATTTGGCCCCTGCCTATTCCTGCACAAATATTACTCATCCTGTAATTATAACCTATTTCACTATGCTCATAGTGTGGTGCATTGTCTCTTGACTGGGTGGCAAAGAAAACTGATTTGTCTTTTAACGCTCTTGTAGGCACTACTATTGCACCGCCACCAGAAGTAGTTATAATTTTATTACCATTAAACGAAAGAACAGCAATATCACCAAAAGTACCACATTTCTGTCCCTTGTAACTGCTGCCTAAAGCCTCTGCACTGTCTTCTAAAATGGGTATGCTATAACAATCTGCCACTGTCCTAACAGCTTCAATTTGATAAGGCACACCATACAGATGAACTGCAATGATCGCTTTTGGTTTTTTACCATTGGCGATAACATCCACAATTGCTTCTTCTAAAGCCACAGGACATAAATTCCAGGTTTCTGGTTCACTATCAATAAAAATCGGCGTCGCACCTTGGTACAAAATAGGATTTGCCGATGCAGAAAAAGTCATACTCTGGCAAATTACCACATCGCCAGTTTTAACACCAAGCAAAACAAGTCCCAAATGTATTGCTGCTGTTCCAGAATTTAAAGCGGCAACCTGAACATCTTGACCTAAATAACTTTCTAAATCGTTTTCAAATCCAGTGATATTAGGCCCTAAAGGCGCTACCCAATTGGTATCAAAAGCCTCGTTAACAAATTGTTGTTCATTACCTCCCATATGCGGAGAAGAAAGCCATATTTTTGTGTTAATCATTTTCTATTGAATTATATTTTATGATTTTAACTGAATTACTTACAAATTTTTTTGAGACTATAGCGCCTCAATAATTACTTTAAAGTGTCCGCTTGCCTCGTAAATAATAATTTCAGTTTCCATTGAATCGTTCTGTAGTTACTTGTCCTTCCATATTAATACCTTCTCTGATGATCACTTTTTTGAAAGTAAGCAAAAAAATTTTCAAATCTAACAAAAAGCTAATATGGTCTACATACCAAACATCCAGTTCAAATTTTTGTTGCCAACTTATTGCATTTCTACCATTTACCTGCGCCCAGCCTGTTATACCTGGTTTAACTTCGTGACGTCTTTGTTGGACTTGATCATACAACGACAAATATTCGGGTAATAAAGGGCGTGGTCCTATAAGACTCATATCGCCTAAAATAACATTAAACAATTGAGGAATCTCATCTAATGAGTTTTTACGTATAAATTTACCAATTTTTGTTAAACGCAATTCATCAGATAATAATTTTCCTTTGGTATCTTTTTTATCATTCATAGTTTTAAACTTGATAATTTTAAAAATTTTACCTTTTTTACCAGGACGCAGTTGAAAAAAAAAGGGTTTCCCATCATTTTCAAAAAATAGCAACGTTAGTGCAATAAGTAATATTGGCATAAGCACAATCAATCCAACAAATGCGATAAAAAAATCTATTGTGTATTTAATAAAGACCTTATACATAATATTTGATAATTCATTTAGGAAGCAAACTAACAATAAAAAATTGAATGAATTTTTTAGAACTACGCATTAATTAAAATTGTATCTCAATAAAACAAAAACATTGTTAAATAATTTTTGGTATTTAATCTATATGAATTTTCCTTTTGAATTTATAGGAATTAATTGCATAAACACTTCAATATTTTTAAAATACCAACCCTCTTTAACAATTCTCAATCGCTTTTTTATAGCAAAAATAGAATTGGTATTTAATTATCCTTGTACTTTGTTCTTATAAATTCTTTATAAAAATAAGCATTAGAATCAATAGACACTCAATAATTATTAATCCTAAAAAAAATAAACAAAATCAAACAAGCTAAAAAAACTTCCAGATAGGAAAACCTGTATTTTATAGAGTTCTTTTTAAATCTTTGCAAAAATTATTAGTAAAACATAAGTATAACCCGCACTACATAATTGAAATAAATAATCTCAAGCTCTTTTTGGATAACTTTTAATCCGTTGGGTATAATTAAATTTTTTGATTTTTAATATTGTTTATTGGTTTGTCAAATATGAACTTATTGATATACTGAACCAATATTAATGCTGCTACTTTTGCTGAAATTCTTGGTTTAAAATCTTCAAAAGTTTTGGCATAATTGTTTCTAATTCTGAATTGGTCGCGCAATTTTGAAAATAATGTTTCAATCTTTTTTCTTGATTTACTAACGATATCTGGTTGTGGCTTATATTCTTTTTGATTAACTCTTTTTGGTGTTTCTAATTTGACATTACTGTTTGAAACCAATCCAGTTGAATACTTTAAAACAAGTAACCTATATATATCTCCAAGCAACACACAATCAGATATTTGATGCTTTTTATTTTCTAAAAAATGAACACCGTGAACTTCTACTTTTGTAATGTCTAGGGAATAAAAAATTACATTTATAAAACAAACTCCATGCAATTTATATCCTTAAAACCAGTTGTTTTGAGAAGTACAAACCCTTTCAAAGGAGCAGTTTCTAAATCCTTTTAACGGATTTTAATTCTTCAATGACGAGCAAATTTGTATATCTACAACGTCATACTATCGACGCTAAATTCATCTTCAAATTCTAAAAACCGTGAAGCTAATTTTGTTCCAACTTCTTCTAATAAGAAAAACAATTTTGGCTTCTTTTATTAAACTGACTTCGTTTAATCAGATTTGAAATTTGACTATCATCCGCCGATATAAATAATGCGTTTTACTATAAATCTAAATAAATTCAGCTGTTAAAGTAAGTGCAATTACCTCTAAACTAGACGTTTTTTAGTTTTCTTCCGACATCTGATTTATTCTCTAATTTACAATTTAAAGAACCTATAACTTTTTAAACTCTAAAATAATTTTTAGCTAAGTTTGACATAGATATTGGTTGCTTTTATAATTCAAGATACTGAATTTCAATATATTAACCAATATTTAATCGATTTATTTTGTTTCAAATAATTACACCCAACAGGTTGAAATTTTTAATTGATTCCTGCTCCTATTCAAATTTAAAACCCATTACCAAGAACCTAAAACCTTAAAATCAATTATATTGTTTATCGTAATAATCTTTATAAGCTCCAGAAGTAACATTCTCAAGCCATTCTTTATTATCAAGATACCAATTGACTGTTTTTTCTAAACCTTCTTCAAAGGTAACGCTCGGCTGCCAACCCAGTTCTTTATTAATTTTTGAAGCATCTATAGCATAACGCAAATCATGGCCTGGACGGTCTTTTACATAAGTAATCAATTGGGCAGAAGTTCCTGCAACCCTTCCTAATTTTTGATCCATGATTTGGCACAACAACTTGACCAAATCAATATTTTTCCATTCGTTAAAACCTCCAATGTTGTAGGTTTCATGATTATTACCTTGGTGAAAAACCAAATCAATGGCTACCGCATGATCTTCTACAAAAAGCCAGTCACGGGTATAATTACCATCACCATAGACGGGCAATGGCAGATTATGAATGATATTATTGATAAACAACGGAATTAATTTTTCGGGAAAGTGAAAAGGACCATAATTGTTAGAACAATTAGTCAAAACATAAGGCAAACCATAGGTTTCTCCGTAGGCCCTTACAAAATGATCCGAACTGGCTTTTGAAGCCGAATAAGGAGAGTTGGGGTCATAAGGGGTAGTTTCAGTAAACAACCCTTCGGCGCCAAGCGAACCGTAAACCTCATCAGTACTAATATGATAAAAACGTTTTCCTTCGCTATTATTTTTCCATTGGTTTTTTGCGGCATTTAATAAATTCATCGTACCTATAACATTGGTTTTTACAAATGAAAGCGGATCTTCAATAGAACGATCCACATGTGATTCTGCAGCAAGATGCAAAACACCTTCAAATTCATGCAACGCAAAAAGAGAATCGATAAAAACAGCATCAACAATATCTCCTTTTACAAAAGTATAATTTGCAGCAGCTGCAATATCCTTGATATTTTCTAAATTACCGGCATAAGTGAGGGCGTCTAAATTATAAATATGATAATCTGGGTAATTTAGAACAAATCTTCTTACCACATGAGAACCTATAAATCCTGCTCCACCAGTAATTAATATTTTTTTCATTGTATGTATTTTATAATTTTATTTTGAACTTCCAACTGCTGCAAACACAAATCCTATTGTACGCATGGCTTCGGGATTCAAAATATTCCTTCCGTCAAAAAGGAAAGCTGGTTTTTGCATAGCATTATATATTTTTTTCCAATCATAGGTTGCAAAAGCATCCCATTCGGTCAAAATCGCTATGGCATGCGCATCTTTGCAAATAGCGTAAGGATCTTGGACTACAGTAATGCCATTTTTATTTTCCTCTATCGTGCGTGTTTGTAGGTAATTCAAATCATTTAAAATCTGTTGCTCTTTGACCTGTGGATCAAAAATTGCAATTTGCGCTTGCTCATTCAGCAAATAATCGGCTACATAAATGGCTGCTGATTCTCGGGTATCATTAGTATCTTTCTTAAAAGCCCAACCTAAAAAAGCGATTTTTTTACCTGAAACCGTATTGTACAAAGTTTTCACCATATTACTTGCAAAACGTTTTTTTTGATGGTCGTTCATGATGATAACTTGCTCCCAATAATCGGCTACTTCATGCAATCCATAAGATTTTGCAATGTAAACCAAATTAAGGATGTCTTTTTGGAAACATGAACCTCCAAAACCTACAGAAGCTTGTAAAAATTTTGACCCAATCCTAGTATCCATTCCCACAGCCTTAGCCACTTCGGAAATATCCGCACCTGTTTTTTCGCAAAGTTCAGACATGGCATTGATGGAGGAAACGCGTTGGGCTAAAAATGCATTTGCAGTCAATTTTGACAATTCCGACGACCAAACATTTGTAGTCAAAATCTTTTCTTGCGGCACCCAATTCTGATAAATAGCTGCCAGAGCATCAATGGCTTCTTGCCCTTCTGAAGAATTATCGCCCCCAATCAAAACCCGATCCGGATGTAACAAATCAGCCACAGCAGTGCCTTCGGCTAAAAATTCGGGATTTGAAAGTATTTGAAACTGAACACCATTTCCTGTATTGTCTAGAATATTTTTAATCGCTTCGGCAGTTCTCACTGGCAATGTCGATTTTTCTACAACAATTTTATTGTCTTTTGCAACCGATGCAATCTGTCTGGCGCAAAGTTCTATATATTTTAAATCAGCAGCCATTCCTTTGCCCAATCCATAGGTTTTTGTAGGCGTATTAACCGAAATAAAAATCATTTGGGCTTCGTCAATTGCTTTTTCAACTTCAGTAGAAAAAAATAAGTTTTTACCTCTTGCTCTTGCTACAATAGCGCCCAGTCCTGGTTCATAAATAGGTATTTGATTGATATCTTGGTTATTCCAAGCCGCAATTCTATCGGGATTCAAGTCCACAACGGTTACTTTTATATCAGGGCATTTATCAGCAATAATAGCCATAGTAGGACCGCCTACATAACCTGCACCAATGCAACAAATATTTGTTATTTTCATTTTTATATTTGAATTAAATCCATTTATTTATTTTTATAATCTGGCATCTGCAACGGCACCTAGCACACCTTTAACATCATAAACCACACTTTTTTCAGCTTTAAGCACGTCATAATTCAATTTTAAAAACGCATCATGAGCCACGCCCAAAACTATGACGCTAAATTTTGTATCAGGAACGTTTTGAGTAGATACAAGCTGATAGGCATTCAATACCGCTTCGGGATTTGCCCAAGGGTCATAAATTGTAACGACAATTCCATAATCTTTTAGCGAAGCTATAACGTCTACAATTTTAGTATTCCTAAAATCAGGACAGTTTTCTTTGAATGTAATGCCCAACATGAGTAATTGGGAACCATTGACTTCAATGCCATTTTTAATCATTAACTTCACAACTTGTGACGCTACATATTCACCCATACTGTCATTAAGCCGTCTTCCTGCAAGAATAATTTCTGGATGATAACCCATTTGTTGGGCTTTTTGTGCCAAATAATATGGATCGACACCTATGCAATGACCACCAACTAATCCTGGTTTAAAGGGAAGAAAATTCCATTTGGTTCCAGCCGCTTCTAAAACATCATGGGTATCGATATTTAGGATATTAAATATTTTGGACAATTCATTAACAAAAGCAATGTTGATATCGCGCTGCGAATTTTCTATAACTTTAGCCGCCTCAGCCACCTTAATTGAGGGCGCAAGATGTGTTCCCGCCGCAATTACCGATTGGTAAAGTACATTTACTTTTTGACCTGTTGCTGGTGTAGAACCTGAAGTAACTTTTAATATTTTTTCAACAGTATGGGCTTTGTCGCCAGGATTAATACGCTCTGGTGAATAGCCAACAAAAAAATCTTTGTTGAACTGCAAACCACTTATTTTTTCTAAAACAGGCACACATTCCTCTTCGGTGGCACCAGGATACACGGTAGATTCATAAATCACGATATCACCCTTTTTTAAAACTTTTGCTACGGTTTCACTAGCGAGATACAGTGGCGTCAAATCTGGTTTGTTGTTTTTATCTACCGGAGTAGGAACCGTAACAATATAATAATTACAAGCGGCAATATCATCGAGTACAGAAGTGCAATACAAACCATTAGCATGGGTAGAATTTGTAGACAACAAAACCGATTGCAACATTTCCTTTTCTATTTCTAAAGTATGATCTACACCAGAGTTCAATTGCGAAACCCTGTAAGCATTGGTATCAAATCCCACAACCGAATATTTGGTCGCAAACAGTCTCGCTAATGGTAATCCTACGTATCCTAAGCCTATGATCGCTATCTTCATTTGTGTTTTTGATAATAAGTTGTATGCTATAAACCTTCCGTATAATTTTAATTATTTTAAATGGTTCCAATACCAATCAATCGCTTCATTTAATCCTTTTTCTATCGAAAATTGTGGCGCATAACCCAATAATTCCTTGGCTTTATCGATACTTGCCAGTGAATGGGGAATGTCTCCAGACCTACTAGAACCATAAGTAATAGGGATTTTTTGAATTTCAGGATCGTATTTTGACAAATCATCTTTTAAATAACACAACAGCTCATTGAGCGTGGTTCTTGCTCCAAAAGCTGTGTTGTAAACGGTGTTAATGGCTGCTTTATTATCCGTAGTCATGGCCAATTCATTCATTTGAATTACATTATCTATATAAGTAAAATCACGTGAAAATGTACCATCTCCATTTACAACTGGCGATTGATGTTGCATGAGTTGCATTATAAATTTAGGTATTACAGCTGCATAAGCACCGTTAGGATCTTGCTTTCTACCAAAAACGTTAAAATAACGCAATCCTATCGTTTCTAAACCGTAAGTGGTATTGAAAATGCCAGCATACAATTCGTTTACATATTTAGTTATCGCATAAGGTGATAAAGGTTTCCCGATGTTCGATTCCACTTTTGGAAGCGCCTCTGAATCTCCATAAGTAGACGAACTCGCTGCATAAACAAACCTTTTTACGCCAGCTTCTTTAGAAGCAACAAGCATGTTCAAAAAGCCGCCTACATTGACTTCATTCGTAGTGATTGGATCGTTTATTGAACGTGGAACTGAGCCTAGAGCGGCTTGGTGCAAAACATATTGAACCCCTTGAACCGCTTGATGACAATGAGAAAGATTGCGGATATCGCCTTCTATCAATTTGAAATTTTTATGTTGTAACAGCGCCTCAATATTATGACGGTGTCCTGAAGCAAAATTATCCAAACAAACCACTTTATAATTTTTTGAAATAAAATACTCGCACAAGTTAGCACCTATAAAACCAGCTCCACCTGTAATGAGGATTTTTATGTTTATTTCTGTAATCATATTCTTAGTATTTGCTTGGTATAATTGCCAAAGATAAAATTTATAAAGATAATGCGATTATGTTTTAAGCCCAATCTCTTGTGTTTAAAATTAAAAAGACACTACCTTAATTTGAATAAAGGCAGTACTTAGCTCTCTTTTTTACCTCTAAATGATTTATTAAAAAATCTTAACAACTTGTTTTGTTTTTTGTCATCCTCGTGATAGCCATTAGCATAGCTGCCATATCCATAACCGTAACCATAACCATAGCCGTATTTCGCTTTGTTTTCAAAACCGTTAAAAATGATACTTACATTGCTCAATTCCCCCTTTTTATGTCGCTCATTTAGTAATTTTATCATGTCTTTTTTAGTGTAATTTTGTCTAATAACGTACAATATCACATCTGAAAAGGCCGTAAGTTCTAACGCATCCGACACCAATCCTACTGGAGGTGTATCCAGGATGATATAATCATAACGGGTTTTTAATTCTTCTAACATTTCCCGCATTGCATCACTCAAAATCAATTCGGAAGGATTAGGTGGTACTGGGCCAGAAGTGATGACATCTAAAAACGGAATATGTGTTTTTTGAATGACCTCATCAATTGTTTTTTGGCCAATAAGATAATTAACTGCGCCACTATCATTAGTGATCTTAAAATCATCAAATATTTTAGGCATTCTTAAATCGAGTCCAATTATTATAGTTTTTTTCTCGCTTAAAGCAAAAACTGTAGCTATGTTTATGGAACAAAAAGTCTTTCCCTCGCCACTTACAGAAGAAGTCAACATAAGTACTTTTGTACCTTCAACGTTTTGTTTTTTATATAAAAATTGTAAAGATGACCTTATGGCTCTGAAGGATTCTGACAATGCAGACTTGGGCTTTTCGAAAACCGATAAGTTAGACATTCCTTGTTTTTTGCCTACAACTCCTATCAACGGAAGTTTTGTTAGCTTGCTGATATCATCTGTATTTTGAATAGCATTATTAAAAAAGAAAATTCCAAGAATGATAATTAATGGCAATAAAATACCAAGAAAAAAAGCCAGAATATAGTTGACACTTGTTTTAGGACCTATTAATCCTCCGCCGGTATCTTTTGCCGAGTCAATGAAATGGATATCGGATAAATTTGCGGCACGAACAATATCTGCTTCACTCTTTTTTGCAAGAAAGGTGCTGTAAATATTATCATTAAGATCGTATTTTCTTTTAATTTTAATCAATTCTTGTTGGTCTTCTGGCAATTGCTTGATCACACTTTCAGATTGATTGATTTTGCTTCCTATACTGTTAATTTCATATTGCAAAGTCGCTTTTGCAGAAGCAATATTTTCTAAAAGTACATTTTTAACAGCTTCCATCTGGTTATCAAAATCCCTGAATATTTTCTCGCTTTTTACCGCATATTTCATTTCTGAACGCTGGGTAGAAAGTGAAATCAGTTTAGAAACATTAATTACAACATTAGGATCTTCGATCCCTGCTACAGATGGTGCTGGTAGTTTTGAGAAGTCGACACTGCTTTTTAAATAATTTTTTAGCGAATTATAATACGCTAATTTTCGGGCAACCTCGTCTTTTTTAATATCGTATTCTAAAAGTTGTTCCGAAATTTTAGCACCTCCTTCTTCAATTTCAAAAATATTTTTGCCTTTTCTGAATGATTTTAACTCAGAACTCGTCGCTTTGATTTGTTCTTCCATAGCGACTAATGTGCTATCAATAAACGCAATAGTATTGGTTGCAAACTGGTTTTTCATCGACAATTGATTGTCTTTTAAAACTTGAACGGTAGTGTTCAAATAAGTAACCATTCGGGCTTTGTTTGTGCCTTGCAGAGAAAGTTTTAAGATAGAGCCTCCTTTTACATCAGTTTCTACATTAATATTTTGAAATTTTGCAACCGTTCCATCAAAGTTGTTAAAACTTACAAAATACTCATTACCTTTATAAAATCCGGGATTGTCTCTGATCTCTAATTTCCAATTTAAAAAGGGCAAGTTTACTTGCTCACCTACTTTGAATCGTTGCACAAAAACACCAATTGCTACTGAAGTATTGGTTTGAGAATTATCTGCATAATGAATTAATGAAACATTATCAGTTTCAAAAGGAATCATTATTTCGTATTCTTTTTCGCTTAAAAACTTAATTTTAATATTGGCTCCCGCCAGTTGCCCGTTTATTTTATTAATATTTACATAAAAAGGAACTTCGCCATACGCATCAACAATGTTGTATTTGTCTTGTTTGAGATAGTTGATATAAAACTGGAGCTTTTCGACTACAAGTTCATTATGCGACCTTGATTTTAAAGTTGAAGATATGGTTTGTACCTGATCTGAGGTCCCACCCCAATTGAAAACCAAACTCGTATTTGAGGTAAAAAAAGGGTTATTTTCTTCTTTTACTGAGATAGTGGTTTGCATCGCATAAATTTTTTCTTTGCGAATGTTAACTTGGTATGCAATGGTAAAAGTAATGATTAATGAAAATAAAAACCATTTCCAGTAACTGATGGTTTTTAACAAAAAACCTTTGAAATCAAAGCTGTTCTGGTTTTCAAAAAAAGAAAAATCTTTTGTATCAAGCATCGCTATTTATAATTAATTTTTGAGCAATAAATAAGTTGTTGTAGCTAAGGATAATAACGTAATAATTGTACTTAGCGATTCTATACCTGTTTTTCCTGTTCCCCAAGTTTTTTGTTTTAGAGGCTTTACATAAATATAATCATTAGGCTGAAGGTAATAATAAGGCGACTGCATGACTTTAATATCCGTTAAATCAATATCGTGAAGTTCGGTACCATGAGGATATTGTCTTATAATTGTCACATTTTTTCTATCGCCTACAACTGTTATATCGCCAGCATTAGCAAGTGCTTCAAGTACATTTACTTTTTCTTGAAACAAGATTTTTGTGCCAGGCGCGCCTACTTCACCGTTTATAGTGAATCGCAGTCCAGAAAGTTTAACATTTACAAAAATATCTGCTTCTTTATTAAAGTAAACGTTCAGGAGTTCTTTTTCGATTTTAATTCTGGTTTCTTCAATAGTGTAACCCAAGACATTAACATCTCCAATTATTGGGATTCTAATATTGCCATGATCATCTACTGTAAAACCATTAAAGTACAAGGACTCGCTATTTTGACCAGTTGCTCCAGCATCATTTGCAACTGGATTAAAAATGGCAACTAATTTAGAATCAATTGCTTTGATATTAATGCTTAAAACGTCATTAGTCTGTAGTCGGTAAGGTTTTACTACTACAGGATTCACAGCATTTGTAGCTTCAGATTTGTTTTTATTTTGTAAGTATATCAAGTCTGTTATGGGTACGCAAGAAGTAAAAAAAATCCCCACCAACAATAAAAAAATTATATTAATTCTATTCATGATCCAATTTTTATAAACAAATATAGTTTTTCCTTTATAAATATAGAATTCATAAGGGTTTTAAAATGCGTTTAATTATTTTTAAAAGAATTCTCAAAAGGAACCCTTTGCAAAATACTTCTTCCTAGGGTAACCTCATCTGCATATTCTAGCTCATCGCCTACAGAAATTCCTCTTGCTATCGTAGAGGTAATGATATCACAATCCTTAATCTGCTTGTAAATATAGAAATTTGTTGTATCACCTTCCATCGTTGAGCTTAATGCAAATATCAATTCTTTAACATTCCCAGATTTTATTTTTTCTACTAACGAATTGATTTTAAGTTGGCTAGGGCCAACGCCGTCTATAGGCGAAATTTTTCCTCCAAGTACATGGTAAACACCTCTAAACTGACCTGTATTTTCTATAGCCATTACATCTCGAATATCTTCAACAACACAAATAAGTTGGTGGTCACGGTTTTTATTGGCACAAATTTCACAAATTGTAACATCTGAGATGTTATGACAACTGTCACAAAATTTAATTTCTTGGCGCATACTAACCAATGCTTGTGATAAAAAACTGGTTTGCTCTACCGGTTGTTTTAATAAATGTAAAACCAATCTTAAAGCAGTTCTTTTACCAATTCCTGGTAATTGCGACATTTCATTGACTGCTTTTTCTAATAATTTTGAAGAAAATTCCATATTGCAAAAGTAGTTAATTTGTAGGCAAGGTTCAGGTTACAAAATTTGAAAATTTGAAGATTATTTGTGTAATTTGGCAAACACAAAATTTACTTAAAAAATGACGCCAATCGCTATCTTGACTTTAATAATTATTTACTTCGGAATTCTATTTACAATCTCTTATTTTGTAAGTAAAAAAGACAACGGAAACGAAGCTTTTTTTAAAGCCAATAAAAATTCAAAATGGTATCTTGTTGCCTTTGGGATGATAGGAACAGCACTTTCTGGTGTCACTTTTATTTCTGTTCCTGGCGAAGTAGGATCTCCTAACGGAGAACAGTTCAAGTATTTTCAGTTTATTTTAGGTAATGCAATTGGGTTTATTATTATTGCAAAAGTATTATTACCACTGTATTATAGAATGAATCTCACCTCTATTTACAGTTATATCGAGCAGCGTTTGGGTTTTTATTCCTACAAAACTGCCGCAACCATTTTCCTTATTAGTAGAACAATAGGTTCGGCTTTTAGACTGTATCTTGTAGTTATTGTTTTGCAGCGCTATGTTTTTGATTTTTATAACATTGACTTTGCAATTACCGTTATGATATCCCTAGTTTTGATATTTGCTTATACTTACCGTGGCGGATTAAAAACCATTATTATAACTGATTCTTTACAAACTTTCTTTTTAGTTTCTTCGGTGTTTTTTACTATTTTATTTATCTGCAACAGTTTAGATTTGAGTTTTATTGAGGCTTTTGAAGAAGTAAAAAATAGCAATTATTCAAAAATATTTTTCTTTGAAGATTTTATAGGAAGCAAATTTCATTTTGTAAAACAAATTCTTGGCGGAATATTTGTAACTATAGCCATGGTAGGTCTTGACCAAGATTTAATGCAGAAAAATTTAAGTTGCAAGAACATTGGCGAAGCCCAAAAAAACATGTTTACTTTTACAGGTATTTTTGTGGTTATCAACATCTTTTTCTTAAGTGTAGGCGCATTACTTTATATTTATGCTGCAAAAAATGGTATTGAAGTGCCAACCGATTTAATAACTGGCAAACCAAGAACGGATTTGCTTTTCCCAGAAATTGCTTTTCACCATCTTGCTTTTATTCCTTCAATTGTATTTTTACTGGGTTTAACAGCGGCTACCTTTGCAACAACCGACTCTGCGCTGACTGCATTAACAACATCCTTTTGTGTTGATTTTTTAGGAATGGACAAGGAAAAGAATATTTTAAACACCGAAGCAGAAAATACAATTCTAGACAATAAACTGGTTCGAACCAGACATTTTGTTCATATTGGGTTTTCATTGCTTATGTTTTTAGTAATTATAATTTTCAACACAATCAATGACAGCTCTGTTGTAGGAATGATTTTTAGAGTGGCATCCTACACTTATGGTCCTTTGTTAGGTTTGTATTGTTTTGGTCTGTTTATAAAAAGTAGAACTGTTCATGACAAATTGGTTCCAATAATTTGCTTACTTTCTCCAGCCCTAACTTTTTTTATAAGCGAAAATTCGAAATTACTTTTTAACGGTTACGTTTTTGATAACGAATTAATTATTGTAAACGGATTATTAACATTTTTAGGATTACTTGTAATAAGTAAAACTGCAACGGCTCAAACTAGATTTTAACTCATAAAAAAATCCCTTTCATGGAATAATAAAAGGGATTTTTGTTTTTTTATGAAATAAAATTTAATATTGATTAGTAGTCAATAAAACTAACGTACAAGCAACTTCGACTTTAATATTATTTAGTTGTAATAATTGATAAAACTCAGGATTTTCTGTTCTTGGATTAAAAACAACTCGCTTTGGTTTTGCGTCAACAATGTAGTTGTAATAATCACGTTGTCTCGCAGGATTCAAATACAAGGTTACCGTGTTTATATTAGCTAACGGAATGGCTTTTGTCTGAATTTTAATTCCTGCAACTTCTCCAGCATTTTGACCTATTGCTAATACCGAGTGGCCTTTATCAACAAGCATTGTTATGGCTTTATAAGCATATCGGTCAGGTTTTGTTGAGGCTCCTAAAACTAATGTTTTTTTATTTTTAATCATGTCAAAAAAAGATTTAGGGTAAAAGTAGTAAAAATAATGGCTTTGGTTTTCAATAAATTCAATATCTTTAATTTCAGAAAGTAGAAATTCATAACCTACAATTAATTTTAATTTTACGCTGGCAGCCTTTAAAACCAACTAATTTCGCAAAAAAACAATGGAAATTTTTATTTATTTATTTTTTGCCCTTTTTTCAGTGTTAAATCCTATAGGCACTGTGCCCATATTTGTAGGATTGACTCAGCACGATGACAAAGCGGAACGTTCTAGAATTTCATTATGGACTGCGATTGATGTTTTTATAATACTCATCATTGCTTTTTTTATTGGCCAATATGTGTTGTCATTTTTTGGGATAACCATAAATGCGCTTAGAATAACTGGTGGTATTATCATTGCGAGCTCGGGTTTTTCGCTTCTTAACGGAAAATTCAATAAAAATAAAGGAATCAATAAAAAAGTAGAGCAAGAAGTAAAAGTACGCAACGATATTGCGCTTACACCGCTCGCAATGCCTATGCTTGCTGGACCTGGTTCCATGTCATTATTAATTGCTTATTACCAAGACCATCACTCAATGAATGAGATTATAGCGTGCAGTTTTGCTATACTTGCCGTTTCTATTATAATTTATTTGGTTTTAAAAAGTGCGCATTACCTTTCAAAAATACTTGGAACTTCAGGAATTGTTGCTATTTCTAGAATTGTAGGTTTTCTTACCATTGCCATTGGAGTTCAATACATAATAAGTTCTATTTTAAGCATTGTAAGAGGAATCTAATTGCTTGATTGTCTTAATAATTTTGATTAAATTTAATGAAAATTAAGGGCTATGAGAATATTATTAACGGGTGCAAACGGTTATGTAGGCAAACGCTTGTTGCCAGAGTTGCTCAATCTCAATCATGAAATCATTTGTTGTGTACGTGATAAACGCCGTCTGGGTTTAGATGACATTACATTGGCTAAAATTACAATTTGGGAAGTCGATTTTCTTGATGATCCAGAATACGAAAATATTCCTCAGCATATTGATGTCGCTTTTTACCTCATCCATTCTATGACAGCTTCCACAACTGAATTTGATGTTTTAGAAGCCAATGCCGCTTTGCATTTTAACCAATACATGGAAAATATTGGCGTCAAACAAGTAGTTTATTTGAGCGGAATAATTAATGAACTCAAGCTTTCAAAACATTTGCAATCCCGAAGCGATGTCGAAGCTATTTTATACAAAGGCCAATTTAATTTAACTGTTTTAAGAGCAGGTATTATTGTAGGTTCTGGAAGTTCTTCATTTGAAATCATAAGAGATTTGTGTGAAAAATTACCTATTATGATTACTCCTAAATGGGTTTTAACAAAATCGCAACCCATTGCAATTCGAGACGTGATGCAATATTTAATTGGCGTGATGTTACGAGAAGATTGTTATAATGAATCCTTTGATATAGGCGGTCCTAATATAATCACTTACAAACAAATGATGTTGCTTTATGCAAAAACACGTGGTATTAAATTATGGATTTTTACATTGCCCATAATGACCCGAAGATTGTCATCCTACTGGCTGTACTTTGTTACATCTACCTCATATAAATTAGCAGCGAATTTAGTGGATAGTATGGCCATGGAAGTGGTTTGTAGGGACAACAAACTACAAAATAAATTAGGAATCAGACCTATTTCCTATGTTGATGCTATAAAACTGGCCTTTTTAAAAATTGAACAAAATCTTGTGATTTCGAGTTGGAAAGACAGTTTGTCCAGCAGCCGAAGCGCCGATGATTTATCAGGTTACATTCAAGTGCCTACTTATGGGTGTTTAAAGGATGTAAAAACTTTAAAAATTAATAATGTAGAACAAACACTAGACAACATTTTCTCGATCGGAGGTCAAAAAGGATATTATTATGGCAACTGGTTGTGGCGCATTCGCGGCAATATGGACAAACTAATAGGCGGTGTGGGTTTGCGTCGCGGAAGAACGAATCCTAACGTAATACATTCTGGCGATTCATTAGATTTCTGGAGGGTTTTACTGGCCAGTAGAGAAGAAAAAAGATTACTCTTATTTGCCGAAATGAAACTTCCTGGTGAAGCTTGGCTCGAATTTCGAATCAATGAAAAAAATGAATTGCGACAAATTGCAACTTTTAGACCTCGTGGTTTAATGGGAAGATTGTATTGGTACAGTGTTGTTCCTTTTCATTATTTTATTTTTGGCGGAATGATAAAAAATATAGCCAATTCTAAATAAAAATCCCAAATTAAAATAATTTGGGATCATAATTTTGAGTATGAATGATTATCTCACAAAGCCCACAGCAACAGTATTATTTGTTTGTGGATCAATCAAAATAAAAGTGCCATTTGCTTTATTGTCAATATATTTATCCAAAAAAATAGGATTGGCCAGTTGTAATTTTATAGTTCCAATATCATTGAGCCTTAACGTAGCAGTTGGATTTAATTCTAAAGGTTTTACTGGATTGAGCAAGTTATCAAACCTTTTTATTTTACAAAAAGTAGTCCTGCTACCTGCCTGAATTGTATATTTTGTTACTAAACTCGCTTCTGTTTCATCTAGCCAAACCATTTGAGCCTCAATTTCTTTTTCAAATAGAAAGTCATGAGTTGCTTTAGCAAGCATCATTCCGCGACTTATATCCACTTGGTCTTTGAGTTTTATTTGAACAGATTGTCCTTTTTGAGCAGTATTTAAAATAGATTTGAATTTTGAAATTTCAACAACCTCAGTTTCAATTTTTGAAGGCAAAACAAAAATTTTGTCGCCTACATTAATCTTTCCTGAGATCACTCTTCCTGCATAAGCACGGTAATCAACATGTTCTTCATTTTGCACATGATATACTTGTTGTACATCCATTTTAAAAACAATTTCTTCTGAATCCTGTTTTTTAAAGTCATGTAAAACTTGAGACAATGTTTCTCCTCGATACCAATTCATATTTTCTGAAAAATGAACCACATTATCACCTTTTAAAGAACTTATAGGGATAATTTTAATTTCTTGTTCGGTATCAGGTAATTCACTAATCATTTTTTCAATATCAGAAGCTATTTTAAAAAATACATCTTCACTGTAATTGACTAAATCCATTTTGTTGATACAAAAAATTACAGATTGTAATCGCAACAATCGGCTTATAAAATAATGGCGGTGTGTTTGTTCTAAAAGTCCTTTTCTAGCATCAATTAGAATTATTGAAACTTCAGAGTTAGAAGCGCCAGTAACCATATTTCTTGTATATTCAATATGTCCTGGACTATCCGCAATTATAAATTTTCTCGTTAAAGAAGAGAAATAAATATGTGCTACATCAATTGTAATTCCCTGTTCTCTTTCTGCAATTAATCCATCAGTAATAACCGAAAAATCAAGATCTTGCAAGCCTTTTTCTTTCGTTTTTTTTCTAACTAATTCTTCTTGTTCAATTGTCAGCGCATTGTTATCATATAAAAACCTCCCTATTAAGGTGCTTTTTCCATCATCAACACTTCCTGCTGTATTTATTTTAAGTAGTTCCATATTAAAAATATCCTCCTTTTTTTCTTTGTTCAAGTGCAGCCTCTGATCGTTTATCGTCTATTCTCGCGCCCCTTTCGGATGATTTTGAAGCTTTATTTTCATACATCACTTCCTCAATTGTGGCTGCGGTAGAAAGCAATGCAGCTGTGCAAGTCATATCACCAACAGTCCTAAAACGAACTATATGATTTTCAATTTCATCTGTTGGTACAAGGTTCAAATGTGCTGAATGTGCTAAAAAAGAACCATCGCGTTTTACTAATTTTCTGTTGTGTGCAAAATAAATATTAGGCAATTTTAAATCTTCATGTTTTATATAGCTCCACACATCTTCTTCTGTCCAATTGCTTATAGGAAAAGCCCTTACATTTTCGCCAAAATTAATTTTCCCGTTTAAGATATTGAATAACTCTGGACGTTGTTTTTTTGAATCCCACTGCCCAAAATCATCTCTTACAGAAAAAACTCTTTCCTTAGCCCGTGATTTTTCTTCGTCTCTCCTTGCGCCACCTATGCAAGCGTCAAAACCAAATTCTTCAATTGCATCAAGTAGCGTAACTGTTTGTAGAGAATTGCGACTTGCATGTTTGCCCGTTTCTTCTTTGGCTTTATTTGCATTGATACTGTCTTGTACGTACCTAACAATAAGCTCTACACCTAATTCTTGCACCAACTCATCTCTAAATGTTATGGTTTCAGGGAAATTATGTCCTGTATCAATATGCAAAAATGCAAATGGAATTTTACCTGGATAAAAAGCTTTTTGTGCCAATCTTGCCACAGTGATTGAATCCTTACCTCCAGAAAATAACAGAACTGGTTTTTGAAACTGTGCTGCTACTTCTCTTAGAATATAGATACTTTCGTTTTCTAATTCTTCTAAATGGTTTTGCATATCATCAAATTTTAATTATTTTTTTCAATATTAATGTGAAGCCCACATTCTTTTTTTCCATTTTCCCACCACCATCTGCCCGCTCTAAAATCCTCATCTTTAGAAATGGCCCTTGTGCATGGAGCGCAACCTATACTTGGGTAACCTTTATCATAAAGTGAATTTATAGGAATGTTGTGCTGTTTTACAAAAAACGCTACATCATTTAGAGAATAATCCAGTAACGGATTGAATTTTATCAACTCATTTTCAGCGTCCCATTCCAGAAAATTCATGTTTTCACGGTTCATTGATTGTTCGGCTCTTAAACCAGTTATCCAAAGATTAGCACCTTTAATCGCTCTTTTTAAAGGCTTAACTTTCCTAACAAAACAACATTTTTTCCTGCTTTCAACACTGTTATAAAAACCATTAATTCCATCAGAAAAAACATATTCTTTGACATCATTTTCCTCAGGGAAAAATGTTTCAATTTTATAGTTATTATACTTTTCAATGGTTTTTTGAAAAACCTGATATGTTTCTTCAAATTGTCTTTCTGTATCTAATGTAAAAATTGAAAATTGATCGAAATGTGGATATAAAATATGAGTCAAAAACTGATCTTCGATACCAAAAGAGGTAGAAAATACTTTTTTCCCTTCAATTTTTTTCAACACAAATTCAATTTTATCCTCTACCGAAAACAATCTTATTTGTGTATTCCAATTATCAATTTTGTTTATAATTTCTTCGTGCATATGATAATTTATTTTCAAATATACTATTAGTCTATTGATTTTGTAGACTAATTGATTAATTTTTTTTAAAACAGTGTTAAGTCGTACAAGCTTTTATTTTCTAAAACGCTGAGTGCGTTGTCTCTTACTTGAATCATCAATTTATTGAGCGCGCATTTTTCTTCACTAGGACAATCGGAGCATTTTTCATAAAAATTTAAACTTACACATGGCAACAGTGCGATAGGTCCGTCAAGCACTCGAATTATAGAGGCAATTGAAATATCCTTAGCAGATTTTAAGAGATAGTATCCGCCACCTTTACCTTTTTTTGAACTTAAGATTCCGTTGTTTTTTAAGTCCAATAATATTAATTCTAAAAATTTTTTTGAGATATTTTCCTTTTCTGCAATTTCTGAAATAAGAATAGGCACTGATTCTTGCTGTTTAGCGATATAAATCAGCGCCTTGATTCCGTATTTTGTTTTTCTCGAAAGCACTTAATTTTTTGGTAAGAAAATTTCGGCCATCATACATCGTGCACTACCTCCGCCACAGGCTTCTATTGTATCTAGACTTGAACTTAAAATAGTGGCATGTTTTTGCAATTGCTCCACTTGTTTTGGGGTTAAACTTAGGTGTGCGGATGTGCTCATGATCAAATACCTTTTATCATTAGCTCCGCGCAGCTCCAGCATATTCCCAGAAAAGTTATTCATTTGGTCTTCGGTGATCAAAATAATTTCTTTATTATCTGCTTTCAAATTGTCAAGCACCATTTTGCGCTCTTTTTTATCATCGATACAATCTGCACAAATTACTGCAAAAGTCTCGCCTACACACATCATTACGTTGGTGTGATAAATTAACTTTCGTTCTCCATTTACCGTTTGAAAAGCCTCAAAAATGATTGGACTCATATCAAAATCTTCGCAAAACTCTATGAATAATTCTTCATCAGCACGGGGCGACAATGCGCAATAAGCTTTACCATTTGTTCTATCAAGCACTAAACTCCCTGTTCCTTCAAGATAAAAACCATCTTGCTCTGCCTCAGTATAATCTACAATATTTTGGATTTCAAATCCTTTTTCTTCTAATAAATCAAGAATTTCTTCTCGGCGTTCTGACCTTCTATTCTCGGCAAACATAGGATACAAAACTACATCTGCATTTTCATGCAACGAGATCCAATTATTAGGAAAAATAGAATCTGGAGTATCTGGGTTTAAAGTACTATCGATAACAGTTACATCAATCCCCACTGCTGTTAATTTCTCTACAAAAGTGTCAAACTCTTGTTGTGCTTTTGCATTTACAGTTGCTGGTAATAATCCGTCAAGTACCTTTTGATAGTAATTATTTACTGCAGTTTGCTCATTCATTCTAAACGCAACTGGACGAATCATGAATATAGCATTTGTTGTTTGTCTCATTTTATATTTGGTTTAAAGTTTAAAGTCTAAAGTTGGAAATCATACAACTTCTAACCTTCAACAATTTTAATCTCTAATTAATGGCAATGTAGAACATCTTAAAAGACCTTCTTGTTTAGCAATTTCTGCGTAAGGAATTTCTTCGACGGTGAATCCGTTTTCTCGCAACCAAGCATTCAATCTGGTAAACTTTTTTTCAGAAACTACGACATCTGGCGCTATTGAAAATACATTAGAATTCATGTTGTACATTTCATCTCTGGTGATGTGAAAAAGATTTTCAAGGCCAAAAAGGTTTATCAAATACAAATAATCTGACTCTTCACGAAAACCGCTTTTGTAAATTATTCCTTTGTCATTTCCTACTGGTTGAAAGCAACAGTCTAAATGCAGCGCATTATCACGGGCTTCAATTTTTGACTTGACTAAGTCGAATTCTTTTACAATTTTATGAGGAAATAATTCTTTTATATAATTTACACCATGCATATTTGTTCGTGCAGTGATGTAGTTTTTATAGTCGCTTCCTTTATAAGTACCTATGAAAATATAATCGTTCCATAACATCACATCTCCACCTTCGATATGAACTTCTTCGGGTGGACGCACCACTTTTAAAGGGTCAATTTGATCTGTAACATATCTAATTGCATCAAGTTCTCTTTCTCTATCTGGAAGGATATTGGCTTTGATAAAAGTATCATCAATAACAAAACCGATGTCTCGAGTAAAAATTTGGTTGTAATTTTCAATCATTTCAGGACGAAAAACCTTGACATCATATTTTTTAAAAACCTGATTAAAGGCCTCCATTTCTATCACCATGTCTGGTTCGAGGGGATACGTTCCTGCTACTATATGTTCTAGTGATTTAGGATCATATGCTTCATCAATTAAAGGTGTTGGACCATTATTTATTGCTGATCCTAAGACTACTGCTCTTAATCTAGAGGTTTCATTTTTTACATTAATTTGTAGCATACAGTTGCTTTTGGCTTTCGACAAAGATAAAAAAGCTTCCCAATTAAGAGAAGCTTTTTACAATTATAAATCGAATTAATTATCTTTTATCAACCGTTTTGAAAGCTCTTAAAGGATGTCCCGTGTAAACTTGTCTTGGTCTTCCGATAGGTTCTTTGTTTTCGCGCATTTCTTTCCATTGTGCTATCCAACCCGGAAGTCTTCCGATGGCGAATAATACAGTGAACATATCTGTAGGAATTCCTAAAGCACGGTAAATAATTCCAGAATAGAAATCAACGTTTGGGTATAATTTTCTAGAAACAAAATATTCATCTACAAGTGCTGATTCTTCTAATTTTTTCGCAATGTTTAGAATAGGATCATTAACTCCTAAAGTTGCAAGCACTTCATCGGCTGCTTTTTTAATAATTTTTGCTCTAGGGTCAAAATTTTTGTAAACTCTGTGACCAAATCCCATTAAACGGAATGGATCTTCTTTGTCTTTGGCTTTAGCCAAATATTTATCTGCATCACCACCATTTTTTTGAATTTCTTCAAGCATTTCTAAAACTGCTTGATTTGCTCCACCGTGAAGTGGTCCCCAAAGTGCTGATACACCTGCCGAAATTGAGGCAAACAATCCTGCGTGAGACGATCCAACCATTCTTACTGTTGATGTAGAACAGTTTTGCTCATGGTCTGCGTGAAGTATAAATAATTTATCTAGAGCAGCGACTACAACTGGATTTGAACTGTATGGTCCTGTAGGCAATTCAAACATCAATCTCATGAAGTTTTCTACATAACCTTTAGTATTGTCATAATAATTCAAAGGAAAACCTGATGCTTTTCTAAATGTCCATGTTGCAAGAACTAGGAATTTACCCATAGTTTTACAAACCGCTTCGTACATTTCTTTTTCGTTCTCTACATTAACTACTTTTGGGTTAAAAGCCGTTAAAGCACTTGTAAGTGAAGACAAAACCCCCATAGGATGAGCTGTTTTAGGAAAACCATCAATGATGTTTTTCATTTCTTCATTTACTAAAGTGTACTTTCTGATATCATTTTCAAACTGTTCTAATTGTTTCGCGGTAGGCAACTCTCCAAAGATAACTAGGTAAGAAACTTCAAGAAAATTGGCTTTTTCTGCTAAATCTTCAATTGAATAACCTCTGTATCGCAAAATACCTTCTTCTCCGTCAAGGAAAGTAATATTGCTTGAACATGAACCTGAGTTTTTATAACCAGGATCCATTGTTATTGCTCCGGTTAAGTCTCTTAATTTATTGACATCGATAGCAACTTCATTTTCAGTTCCTACAATAATTGGAAGTTCATATTTCTTGCCATCTAATTCTAATATTGCTGTTTTTGACATAATATATGTGGTGATTTTTCTTGTGAAATTAAAATTTTAACAAATTTAAGTAATTTAACAATAAATAAAAAGGGAAAGAGGTAACGTTTTCGTTAATTAAATTATAAAAAGTGCAAAATTAATATACACAATACCAAAAAATCAATAAAATCATTTCAAAAATAAAATAAAACCACAAGGCACAAAAAACCCATAGCTTATATGACTATGGGGTTTTTAAAACTATATAACATGGGTTTCTATTTGATTTTGAAAGCCTTTTGACCTGGAAAATATGCAGTATCACCCAATTCTTCTTCAATTCTTAGTAACTGATTGTATTTTGCCATACGGTCAGAACGCGATGCCGAACCTGTTTTTATTTGCCCACAATTTAATGCAACTGCTAAATCAGCAATAGTGTTGTCTTCAGTTTCGCCAGAACGGTGCGACATTACAGAGGTATAACCTGCTCTGTGCGCCATATTTACTGCAGCAATAGTTTCTGTCAAAGTACCTATCTGGTTTACTTTTACTAAAATTGAATTGGCAATATTCTCATTAATTCCTCTTGACAAGCGTTCAACATTGGTTACAAATAAATCATCTCCTACAAGTTGGGTTTTATGACCAATTTTTTCGGTAAGGTATTTCCAACCCGCCCAGTCATCCTCATACATACCATCTTCTATTGAAATTATTGGATATTTTGCAGCTAATTCTGCCAAATAATCCGCTTGCTCCTCTGAAGTTCTGATTTTTCCTGTAGGTCCTTCAAATTTTGTATAATCGTATTTACCGTTTGCATAAAATTCAGAAGCTGCACAGTCAAGAGCAACCATTACTTCATCACCAAAACTATAACCTGCATTCTCTACAGCTTTTTTTATAGTGTCCAATGCATCTTCAGTTCCACCAGATAAATTGGGTGCAAAACCGCCTTCGTCCCCTACTGCTGTGCTCAAGCCTCTGTCATGCAACACCTTTTTCAAGTGATGGAAAATCTCGGTTCCTATTTGCATGGCATGAGTAAAAGAAGTTGCTTTTACCGGCATAATCATAAATTCCTGAAAAGCAATTGGCGCATCCGAATGGGAACCTCCATTAATAATATTCATCATAGGAACTGGCAAAGTGTTCGCAGAAACGCCACCTATGTAGCGGTACAAAGGCAATCCTAATTCGTTAGCTGCCGCTTTTGCCGCTGCCAATGAAACACCAAGAATGGCATTTGCACCTAGATTTGATTTATTGGCAGTTCCATCTAAGTCTATCATAGTTTGGTCAATGAGGTTTTGTTCAAAAACAGAAATTCCCAATAATTCTTCTGCAATTTTAGTATTTACATTTTCTACAGCTTTCAAAACGCCTTTTCCAAGAAAAGCTTTACCGCCATCACGCAATTCAACCGCTTCATGTTCGCCTGTTGATGCTCCAGAAGGAACAGCAGCACGACCTAAAACACCGTTTTCAGTAACTACATCTACCTCAATGGTTGGGTTACCTCTTGAATCAAAAATTTGCCTTGCGTGAATCTTGATGATTATGCTCATTTTTATTGTTTTTTATTGTTGAATTACAAATATATTGTATCTTAAATAATGATTCTATTAAAAAAAGGAATCTTATTAACGATAACGTTTTAGCTATTTGAAGATTTTATATTTTCGATAAATTGATCAAATAAATAAGATGAATCATGTGGTCCAGGACTTGCTTCTGGATGGTATTGCACTGAAAAACATTTTTTACTCTTCATTCGCATGCCTGCAACTGTATGGTCATTAATATGTTCATGCGTGATTTCAAAATCAGGATGACTCATCAACTCTTCTTTATTTATAGCGAATCCATGATTTTGAGAAGTGACTTCTCCTTTTCCAGTAATTAAATTCATTACAGGATGATTGATGCCACGATGACCATTGAACATTTTATAAGTAGCGATCCCGTTAGCCAATCCAATTATCTGGTGACCAAGACAAATGCCAAATACTGGTTTGTTTTTATCAATAATTTCTTTTGCAACTTGGATTGCATTAGAAAGCGGTTCAGGATCTCCAGGTCCGTTTGATAAAAAATAACCATCTGGTTTAAAAGTTGACATCTCATTATAATTGGTGTCAAAAGGAAAAACTTTGATGTAACAATCTCTTTTTGCAAGATTACGCAGGATGTTTTTTTTGATTCCTAAATCAAGTGCCGCTATTTTATATGTTGCATTTTCGTTTCCAAAAAAATAAGGTGTTGCAGTTGAAACTTTTGAAGCCAACTCAAGACCTTCCATATCTGGAACATTTGATAATGCGATCTTTAAATCTTCAATTGATGTGCCATCGGTGCAAATTACAGCATTCATTGCTCCGTTGTCTCGAATATAGCTTACTAAAGCACGGGTATCAACATCAGAAATACAGATTAAGTTTTGTTTCTTAAAATAACCTTCAAGACTTTCTGAAGCATCAGGACGAGAATAATTAAAGCTAAAATTTTTACAAACCAATCCGGAAATTTTAATACTTTCTGATTCTACTTCATTTTCATTGACACCATAATTACCAATATGTGGATTTGTAGCAACCATAATTTGTCCAAAATAAGAAGGGTCAGTAAAAATTTCCTGATAACCTGTCATTCCAGTATTAAAGCACACCTCACCGAAAGTAGTTCCTGAAATTCCGATAGATTTACCATGAAAAATAGTACCGTCACTTAATAATAAAAGCGCTTTATCTCGTGTTGTGTATTTCATTGTTTAGAAATATGTAGTTAGTTGTTATGCAAATTTAAATATTTAAAGCAAAAGTAGCTATGAACATTATTAAAGTTATTTTTCTTATTCGATTTAAAAGAAAATAAATTTAAGATAGATGTCCATATTCTTTACTTCAAAAAGAAACAAAAAAAAAGGACAAACTAATAAAAGTTTATCCTTGATTTGTATTGAGAATTGAAAATCATTATTCAGCAGTTGGTTTTTCTTCCTCGCTACCACTAGCTTCGGTAGTTTCAGCAACTGGAGCTTCATGAGATCCTTCTTCTTTTTTAGCTTTACCACCACGACGGCTTTTTGCTTTTTTAACTTCTTTTTTACCACCGTTGTAAATTTCGTTAAAATCTACTAATTCGATCATCGCCATATCAGCATTATCTCCTAAACGATTTCCTACTTTAATTATACGAGTGTAACCACCTGGACGATCACCAACCTTAGCTGCGACGTCTCTGAACAAGTCAGTTACTGCATATTTGCTTCGTAAGTAAGCGAAAACGATACGACGATTGTGAGTAGTATCATCTTTAGATTTAGTTATAAGCGGCTCAACAAATTGTTTAAGTGCTTTTGCTTTAGCGACAGTAGTATTAATACGTTTGTGCTCAATAAGAGAACAAGCCATATTAGCTAACAT
Organism: Bacteroidota bacterium; assembly: GCA_031413015.1. Classification (GTDB taxonomy): domain Bacteria; phylum Bacteroidota; class Bacteroidia; order Flavobacteriales; family Flavobacteriaceae; genus Flavobacterium. Next base: position 128,511 of record JANOEE010000016.1, read on the forward strand.
AGCTGCTCTATGTCCTTTCTGTCTGCTTAAGTGATTGAATTTTTTTCCGTGTCTCATGACGTGCTTTTTTTAAACCTTCATCTTGCTACGATTCTCTTTGAAGAGCAAAATATGAAGTGGTTTATTCTTTATCTAATTTGTATTTTGCTAAGTCCATCCCAAAGGTTAAATTTTTAATAGCTACTAGTTCATCTAGCTCTGTTAAAGATTTTTTACCGAAATTACGGAATTTCATCAGGTCGTTTTTATTGAAAGATACTAAATCTCCAAGTGTATCAACTTCAGCCGCTTTTAAACAATTTAATGCTCTAACTGATAAATCCATATCAACAAGCTTCGTTTTAAGCAATTGTCTCATATGTAATGATTCCTCATCGTAAGATTCAGTTTGTGCAATTTCATCAGCCTCAAGTGTAATTCTTTCGTCAGAAAACAACATAAAGTGGTGAATTAACACTTTTGCAGCTTCAGTCAGAGCATCTTTAGGATTAATAGATCCATCAGTTTTTATTTCAAAAACTAATTTTTCATAATCTGTTTTTTGCTCTACACGAAAGTTTTCAATAGCATACTTAACATTTTTCACAGGAGTAAAAATTGAGTCAGTAAATATTGTTCCTATCGCTGCATTTTGTTTTTTGTTTTCCTCTGCAGGAACATAACCTCTACCTTTTTCGATTGTTAATTCGAAATTTAGGTTGATTTTACTATCAAGATTACAGATCACAAGTTCTGGATTCAAAACTTGAAAACCTGAAATGTATTTTTGAAAATCACCAGCTGTAAGTTGGTCTTTGCCAGAAACAGAAATAGTAACAGCTTCATTATCTACGTCTTCAATCTGGCGCTTAAAACGTACTTGTTTAAGGTTAAGAATGATTTCTGTAACGTCTTCAACAACTCCTGAGATAGTAGAAAATTCGTGGTCTACACCTTCAATTCTAACAGATGTTATTGCATATCCTTCTAAAGCGGAAAGCAAAACTCTTCTAAGTGCATTACCAACAGTCAATCCATAACCAGGTTCTAAAGGTCTAAATTCAAATTTACCTTCAAAATCGGTTGAATCGATCATGATAACTTTATCGGGCTTCTGAAAATTAAATATTGCCATAATTTCGACTAAGTCAATTATTATTTGTTGTACAATTCGACGATTAGTTGTTCTTTAATGTTTTCTGGAATTTGAAGTCTAGCAGGAACAGTAACAAACGTGCCTGATTTAGTATCATTATTCCAAGTAATCCACTCATATACATGACTAGAATTTGATAAAGAACGTTCGATTGCTTCTAATGATTTAGATTTTTCACGAACAGCAACAACATCACCAGGCTTCAAGTGGTATGAAGGAATATTTACATTTTCACCATTAACGGTTACGTGTCTGTGAGAAACGATTTGACGCGCACCTCTTCTAGATGGAGCGATACCCATTCTAAAAACTACATTGTCTAATCTTGCTTCACACAATTGTAAAAGAACCTCACCAGTAACACCTTTCGTAGCTGATGCTTTTTCGAATAAGTTTCTGAATTGTTTTTCTAAAATCCCATAAGAATATTTAGCTTTTTGCTTTTCCATTAACTGGACTGCATATTCAGATTTTTTTCCTCTTTTTTTAGCCATCCCGTGTTGTCCAGGAGGATAATTTCTTCTTTCGAATGATTTATCATCTCCGAAAATTGCTTCGCCGAATTTACGTGCGATTCTTGTACTTGGACCAGTATATCTTGCCATTTTAAATTTTTTAAGATAGAGATTATGAATTCAGGTCTTATCCTTCGATAATCTATATTCCATCTTGGTTATACTATAAAAATTTGAGTATTAAACTCTACGTCTTTTAGGAGGACGACATCCGTTGTGTGGCATTGGAGTAACATCAATAATTTCTGTTACTTCAATTCCTGAATTATGTAATGAACGAATTGCAGACTCACGTCCGTTTCCTGGTCCTTTTACATACACTTTTACTTTTTTAAGCCCTGTTTCCAATGCAACTTTACTACAATCTTCTGCTGCCATTTGAGCTGCATATGGAGTATTCTTTTTAGAACCTCTAAAGCCCATTTTACCAGCTGAAGACCAGGAAATAACTTCACCTTTCTTGTTTGTCAAAGAAATAATGATGTTGTTAAAAGTAGCACTTATGTGCGCCTCTCCTGTTGATTCAACAATAACTTTACGTTTTTTTGTACTTGCCTTAGCCATACTACTTATTATTTAGTTGCTTTTTTCTTGTTGGCAACAGTTTTTCTCTTACCTTTTCTTGTTCTAGAGTTGTTTTTAGTTCTTTGTCCTCTTAAAGGAAGACCAGATCTATGACGTATACCTCTATAACATCCAATGTCCATAAGGCGTTTGATGTTTAAAGAAACTTCTGAACGCAATTCTCCTTCGATTTTGAATGTTGATACAGCGTCACGAATTGCTCCGATCTCGTCATCATTCCAATCTTGAACTTTTTTGTCCTCACTAACTTGTGCTTTAGCCAATATTTCTATTGCTCTGCTTCTTCCTAATCCAAAGATATAGGTAAGTGCAATAACACCTCTCTTATTTTTTGGGATATCTACCCCTGCTATTCTTGCCATAACTATCCTTGTCTTTGTTTAAATCTAGGATTCTTTTTGTTAATCACATATAATCTGCCTTTTCTGCGCACAATTTTGCACTCGGCACTTCTCTTTTTTACTGAAGCTCTAACTTTCATTTTAAGTGTCCTTTAATATCTGTAAGTAATTCTTGCTTTAGATAAATCATAAGGGCTCATTTCTAATTTCACTTTATCACCAGGTAATAATTTGATATAATGCATACGCATTTTTCCAGAAATATGAGCAATTACAATATGTCCGTTTTCTAATTCTACACGGAACATCGCATTTGACAATGCTTCGATGATTGATCCGTCTTGTTCTATTGCTGATTGTTTAGCCATAAATTAAGCGACTGCTTTTCTATTTTTTCCACTTTTCATTAAACCGTCATAATGCTTGTTCAACAAGTATGAATTGATTTGCTGAATTGTATCAATTGCCACACCAACCATGATGATTAATGATGTTCCACCAAAAAACATAGCCCATGCTTGTTGTACTCCTAATAAATTTACTACAACAGCTGGAAATACAGCTATTAGAGCAAGAAATAAAGATCCTGGGAAAGTTATCAATGACATGATTTTATCTAGATAATCCGAAGTTTCAGCACCAGGTCTTACACCTGGTATAAAACCACCACTTCTTTTTAAATCATCTGCCATCTTATTTGTAGGAACTGTAATTGCAGTATAAAAGTAAGTAAATACTATAATTAGGAAAGCAAATACAAGGTTGTACCAAACTCCAAAGATGTTACTAAATGCACCAGCAATAGATTGTGAAGCTTCTGATTGTGACAAACCTGCTACTGCAGCGGGAATGAACATGATTGCTTGAGCAAAAATGATTGGCATAACGCCAGAAGCATTCAACTTTAATGGAATCCATTGTCTGTTTGCAGCCATCATATCTTGTTCAAACTCTCCAGAAACTGTTCTTCTTGCATATTGAACCGGAATTCTTCTCACCGCCATTACTAATAGTACACATGAAATGATTACTAATAACCATATTATGATCTCTATCACTAATAACATAGGTCCACCATTATTATTTGTAACGGTAGCTGCGAATTCTTGAATAAATGCTTGAGGAAATCTAGCTAGAATACCTACCATAATTAACAGTGAAATACCGTTTCCAATTCCTTTGTCAGTAATTTTTTCTCCTAACCACATGGCAAATATTGTACCTGTAACTAGAATTATAACTGATGAGAATAAAAATTCAAACGAGTTGAAACCTAATAAAAACGCACCGTTAGGTAATGTTTGGTATAAATTGTAGATATAACCTGGTCCTTGAACTAATGTTATCGCAATTGTTAACCAACGTGTAATTTGGTTGATTTTCTTTCTTCCACTTTCTCCATCACTTTGTAACTTCTGAAGATAAGGAACCGCAATTCCCATTAACTGAACTACAATAGATGCAGAAATGTAAGGCATAATCCCTAGAGCAAAAATAGAAGCTTTAGAAAAAGCACCTCCTGTGAACATGTCTAGAATTGAACCAATACCATTTTTGGTTTGACCAGCTAAACTAGTTAATTGAGTAGCATCAATACCTGGTAGCGTTACTTGAGCTCCAAAACGATAAACCAAAAGCAGACCTAATGTGATTAGGATTCTGTTTTTCAGTTCTTCGATTTTCCAAACATTGGCTAATGATTCAAAAAATTTCTTCATCTTACTAGAAAAATTATATAATTACAGCTTCTCCACCAGCAGCTTCAATAGCAGCTTTTGCAGTAGCAGTAAATTTGTGAGCAGTTACCTTTAATTTTGCTTTCAATTCACCACGTCCTAAAATCTTAACGATTTCATTCTTTGTAGCCAAACGATTTGAAACAAAAACTGTCATATCAACAGTATCTGTAATCATTCCGTTATCCACTAATAATTGAAGTGTATCAAGGTTAACACCTTCGTAATTTTTACGGTTGATGTTTGTGAAACCAAACTTAGGCACACGTCTTTGAAGTGGCATTTGACCACCTTCAAAACCAATCTTTTTAGAATAACCAGAACGAGATTTTGCTCCTTTGTGACCTCTTGCAGAAGTACCACCTTTACCAGAACCTTCTCCTCTACCTAATCTTTTATTTTGATTGTGAGTAGCACCCTCAGCAGGTTGTAAGTTACTTAAATTCATAACAGTATTTGTTATTTAGCTTCTTCTACAGAAACTAAGTGTTTAACTTTGTTTATCATCCCAAGGATAGCAGGATTTGAATCATGCTCCACAACTTGTCCCATTTTACGTAGACCTAAAGCTTCCAAGCCTCTTTTTTGAGTAAGAGGGCAATTGATTTTGCTTCTAACTTGTTTTACTAATAATTTAGCCATAATTTCCTTGAATTAACCTTTAAAAACTTTTTCTAAAGAAACGCCTCTTTGTTTTGCAACAGTGTAAGCACTTCTCATTTGCAATAAAGCATCAAAAGTTGCTTTTACTACGTTGTGAGGATTTGATGATCCTTGTGATTTTGACAATACATCATGAATTCCTACTGATTCAAGAACTGAACGAACAGCTCCACCAGCAATAACTCCTGTACCATGAGAGGCAGGAATTAAGAAAACACGTGCACCACCAAATTTACCTTTTTGTTCGTGTGGAACAGATTGACCATTCAAAGGAATTTTTACTAAATTTTTCTTAGCATCTTCTACTGCTTTCGCAATTGCTTCAGAAACATCTTTAGATTTTCCTAATCCATGACCTACTACTCCGTTCTCGTCTCCTACAACTACAATAGCAGAAAAACCGAAAGCTCTACCACCTTTTGTAACTTTAGTAACACGATTAACACTTACCAGACGGTCTTTTAATTCAAGACCACTTGGTTTTACTAGCTCTACATTCTTGTATTTACTATTAGACATACTATATTAGAATTTAAGTCCAGCCGCTCTCGCGCCTTCTGCTAATGATTGAATACGACCGTGGTATAAATAACCTCCTCTATCGAAAGTTACCGTTTCAACCCCAGCTTTTAACGCTTTTTCTGCTAATAGTTTTCCAACTGATCCAGCAACTTCTACGTTAGTACCTTTACCTACTTCTTTTTCTCTTGAAGATGCAGACAATAAAGTTACCCCGTTCACATCATCAATTAGTTGTGCGTAGATTTCTTTATTGCTTCTGAATACAGAAAGTCTTGGTCTAGCAGCAGTACCGCTTACAATCTTTCTAATTCTGAACTTGATTCTCTGTCTTCTATCAGATTTTGTTAATGACATAATCTTATTTTTTAAGCTGATTTACCTGCTTTTCTTCTTAATACTTCACCTACGAATTTAACACCTTTTCCTTTGTAAGGCTCTGGTTTGCGGAAACCTCTGATTTTCGCAGCCACTTGGCCTAAAAGTTGTTTGTCAAATGATGTTAATTTCACAACTGGGTTTTTACCTTTTTCAGAAATAGTTTCAACAACAACTTCTGGAGCAACCTCTAAAACAATATTGTGTGAATATCCTAAAGCCAAGTCCAATTTCTGACCTTGGTTTGAAGCTCTGTAACCAACACCTACTAATTCTAGTGATTTAGTAAAACCTTCTGATACACCTAAAATCATATTATTGATTAAAGATCTATACAAACCGTGTTTTGCTCTCTGGTCTTTATGATCAGATGATCTGTCTACTTGAACTTGACCATCTTCAACTGTTACAGTTACGTCCGAAAACTCCTGAGTTAGTTGACCATTCTTTCCTTTTACTGTAATGATACCTTCTTTAACTTCCACAGTTACTCCAGCAGGGACTACAATTGGATTTTTACCTATTCTTGACATCTTCTAAGTCTTTATTATTAGTATACGTAACAAATTACTTCGCCACCAACATTAAGCTGTTTTGCTTGTTTTCCTGTCATCAACCCTTTTGAAGTTGAAACAATAGCAATACCCAATCCGTTAAGGATTCTTGGTAGGTTAGAAGAACCTGCGTACTTACGTAGACCTGGTTTACTAATTCTTTGGATATCTTTGATTACTGACTCTTTAGTATCTTTATCATACTTCAAAGCGATTTTGATTGAACCCTGAACAGCGTTGTCCTCAAATTTGTAACTCAAGATATAACCTTGATCAAATAAGATCTTAGTGATTTCTTTTTTTAGATTAGATGCAGGAATTTCTACAACTTTGTGGTTTGCAGCCACAGCGTTACGAACTCTTGTTAAATAATCCGCAATTGGATCTGTATACATGTGTATTAATTAGCGGCTATGGTTTTCAAATAATACTCATTAAATGAACCTTTAACCAATTTATAAATGTTTTTTACCAGCTGGCTTTCTTAACCCCAGGTATCAATCCGTTATTTGCCATTTCACGAAATGTAACACGTGAAAGACCAAATTGACGCATATATCCTCTGGGTCTGCCAGTTAATTTACAACGGTTGTGCAAACGAACAGGTGAAGCGTTTTTCGGTAATTTTTGCAAACCTACGAAATCTCCAGCTTCTAACAAAGCCTTTCTTTTCTCAGCATATTTAGCTACCGTTTTTTCTCTCTTCACCTCACGGGCTTTCATTGATTCTTTAGCCATGTCTTAATTCTTTTTAAAAGGTAATCCTAGTTCGGTCAATAATGACTTTGCTTCCTTATCTGTTTTTGCAGTAGTAACAAAAGTAATGTCCATTCCAGAAATTTTATTTACTTTATCAATATCGATTTCAGGAAAAATGATTTGTTCTAAAACACCTAAGTTATAGTTTCCTCTTCCGTCAAAACCAGTAGCTTTGATTCCGCTAAAGTCTCTAACACGTGGCAAAGATGATGTAATGAATCTGTCTAAAAACTCATACATCTTTTCTCCACGCAAAGTTACTTTTGCTCCAATAGGCATTCCTTTTCTCAATTTGAATGACGCAACGTCTTTCTTTGATATAGTAGAAATAGCTTTTTGTCCAGTGATCTTTGTTAACTCTTCAACTGCATAGTCAATTAGTTTTTTATCAGATACTGCTGCACCAACTCCTTTACTCAAAACGATTTTCTCCAATTTAGGAACCTGCATTACGTTTTTGTATCCGAATTCTTCTTTAAGAGCAGAGATTACTCTGTTCTTATACTCCTCTTTTAGTCTAGGTATATAAGCCATTACTATAGTACTTGATTAGATTTTTTTGAAAATCTTACTTTTTTATCTCCTTCTACTCTTACACCTGTTCTTGTAGTTTCCTTTGTTTTAGGATCTATAAGTGAGATGTTAGATATTTGTATTGGAGCCTCTTTCTTAACGATACCTCCTTGAGGGCTTTTTGCACTTGGTTTCGTATGTTTTGAAACCATGTTTACACCTTCAACTACCGCTTTATTCTTCTCACGATCTACCTTTACAACTTTACCTTCAGCACCTTTATGGTCTCCGGCAATAACTCTAACGATATCTCCTGTTTTTATTTTTAGCTTTATCATCTTAAAAATAATTAAAGCACTTCTGGTGCTAATGATACAATTTTCATGAATTGTTTTTCACGAAGTTCTCTTGCAACTGGACCAAAAACACGAGTTCCTCTCATTTCTCCTGCAGCATTCAAAAGAACACATGCATTGTCATCGAAACGGATATAAGAACCATCGGCTCTTCTCACTTCTTTTTTGGTACGTACAACAACTGCAGTTGAAACAGCTCCTTTTTTAACGCTTCCGTTAGGAGCAGTATCTTTGATAGAAACTACAATCTTGTCTCCAACAGAGGCATACCTTCTTTTGGTACCTCCTAAAACACGGATAGTTAAAACTTCCTTTGCTCCAGTGTTATCTGCTACTTTTAGTCTTGATTCTTGTTGTACCATAATTATTTAGCTCTTTCTAAGATTTCAACTAACCTCCAACATTTTGTTTTACTCAAAGGACGCGTTTCACTAATCCTTACAGTATCTCCAATGTTACAGTCGTTCATTTCGTCGTGTGCATGATACTTTTTAGTTTTCAACACGAACTTACCGTATAATGGG
>JANOEE010000017.1:0-3080 GCA_031413015.1 Bacteroidota bacterium
CAACAATTATTAAAAAACGCAAAAATCAATAAAATTCAATTTGATACGGAATGGTTTTACAATTTAGATGATATTGCTTTTTACCTAAAAGAAGATGTTTCACAAATTGAAACAATATATTTACCAATGATTATTGATCAAGAGAAAGAATATGTAAAATGTTGTTCTTTTGAAGACATTATTAGAGGTCGTCGAGAATTTTAATTTTAAAAAACTGCAAAACATATTTTACTTATCTTTATAAAAACAAACTAAATTAATATGAAAAAAATTTTATTATTATTTTTTGCAATATTTTTAATTTTCGCTTGCAATAAAGCAAATAATGGTGAAAACATACAAACCAATAAAAAATTTGAAAACTACAAGGCTAATTTTATTTCTAACCTTTGGGGACTCTATCCAGACTGGGCTGCAAGCCAAGGATATCATAAACTAGATAGTATTCTTGTGGTTCCTGATGTGGTTTTTCAAAACAAACAATTGGATTTTGCAACTTCTCATTTGGATTCTTTAGCGTTATACAAACTAGACAATCTTACTGATAATAATAAAACGGATTATCATATGATTAAAAACCAATTACAAAATATAGTTTTTGGACTCACAGAATTGAAATCATACCAATGGGATCCATCTCAATATAATGTTTCTGGTGCTTTTGCTGAAATTTTAAATGGTAAATACGACTCATTAGATGTGAGATTACATCATTTTAATTTAAAAATGAACGCTATTCCAGATTTTTACAAAGCTGCAAAAATAAATATAAAAAACCCTACTACTGAACACACTTCTCTAGCAATTGCTCAAAATTTGGGAGGAATTTCAGTTTTTGAAACCGACTTAAAAGTAGCTTTAGAAAAAAGTAAATTACCAGATTCAGAAAAACAAAGCATAATCAATAAAGCAATAACAGCAGTAAATTCTATCAAAGGTTATGCAGATTGGTTACAAAATTTAGAAAATAAAACACCCAGATCCTTTAGATTAGGAACAGCTTTGTATTCAAAAAAGTTTGATTTGGATATACAATCGGGATATTCAGCAAATGAGATATATAAAAAAGCATTAGCTCATAAAAAAGGTTTGCATGATAAAATGTTTGTTTTGGCAGATAATTTATGGCCAAAATACTTAGGGACTATAGCGAGACCAGCAAATAAACTTGACTTGATAAAACAAGTAATAGATAAAATCTCTTTACAACATACTACACCAGAAAAATTTCAATCGGAAATTGAGAAGCAAATTCCAGAATTAACGGTCTATGTAAAAACTAAAAATTTACTTTACATTGATCCTTCAAAACCACTTGTAGTCCGCAAAGAACCAGATTATATGGCTGGAGTTGCTGGCGCCTCAATTTCTGCTCCTGGACCGTATGATAAAAACGCAAATACCTATTACAATGTAGGAAGCATGTCAGGTTGGTCTCCTGAAAAAAGCGAAAGTTATTTGAGAGAATACAATGATTATATCCTTCAGATTTTGAATATCCATGAAGCAATTCCTGGCCATTACTCCCAACTGGTTTACAGCAACCAATCGCCAAGTATCATCAAATCCATTCTAGGAAACGGCGCCATGATTGAAGGTTGGGCGGTTTATACTGAAAGAATGATGTTAGAAAGTGGTTATAAAAATTCGGATGAAATGTGGTTGATGTACTATAAATGGAATTTAAGAACGACTTGCAATACCATTTTAGACAACAGTGTGCATACTAAAAACATTTCTAAAGACGCTGCGATGCAACTTTTGATCAAAGAAGCCTTTCAGCAGGAAGCGGAAGCCGAGGGCAAATGGAGAAGGGCAACATTAACTCAAGTACAATTGTGTTCTTATTTTACGGGTTATACCGAAATTTATGATTTTAAAGAAATGCAAAAAAAAGAACTAGGCTCAAAATTTGATCTTAAAAACTTTCATGAAACATTTTTAAGTTACGGAAGTGCTCCAGTTAAATACGTCAAAGAATTAATGATAAACAAGAAATAGCAATTAAGATATAATTTTCTTTACAATTAATAGTTTGGGTCTAATATTTCTTTTTAAAAAAATTAACTACTTCATCTTCAACAAAAAAATCACCTAATGGGCTACTATAAAATTGATAATCTAGAGCAATACTTTAAACATTATAACAAATCCATACGCGAGCCCAGAAAATTTTGGGGCAAAATAGCCGAAGAAAACTTTACATGGTACCAACAATGGGAAAAAGTAGTAGATTTTAATATGGCCGAAGCCGAAGTAAAATGGTTTACAGGCGCTAAAGTTAATATTGTAAAAAATTGTATTGACAGGCATCTAGCCAGACGAGGCAATAAAACTGCTATTATTTTTGAACCGAATGATCCTAACGAAGCAGCGCTACATATTAGTTATAATGAATTGCACCAGCGTGTTTGCAAAATGGCGAATGTGCTTAGAGAACAAGGCATTAAAAAAGGTGATAGGGTTTGTATTTATTTGCCTATGATTCCAGAATTAGCAGTTTCGGTATTGGCTTGTGCAAGAATTGGTGCCATACATTCGGTTGTTTTTGCAGGATTTTCAGCAGCGGCGGTTGCCACAAGAATCAATGATAGTGATTGTAAGATGGTAATTACTTCAGACGGTGGTTTCCGCGGAGATAAATCAATTGATTTAAAAGTAATAATAGACGAAGCATTAGTAAATTGTCCTTGCGTAACAAAAGTTTTGGTAACCAAAAGAACAAATACAACTGTAAATATAAAAGAAGGTCGCGACTTTTGGTTGCAACCACTTTTAGATGAAGCTTCTGATAATAATGTTGCCGAAATAATGGATGCGGAAGATCCTCTATTTATACTCTATACTTCTGGTTCTACCGGTAAGCCAAAAGGAATGGTGCATACCACTGCTGGATATATGGTTTATACTGCTTATACATTCAAGAATGTATTCAATTATGAAGAAAATGATATTTATTGGTGTACTGCAGATATCGGTTGGATAACAGGTCATTCTTATATTCTTTATGGTCCGCTTTTAAACGGTGCAACTACTGTAATTTTTGAAGGCGTTCCTTCTTATCCAGATTTCAGTCGTTT
>JANOEE010000018.1:0-303466 GCA_031413015.1 Bacteroidota bacterium
CGTTTCGGTTTCTGGGTTAGGGATTGTGTCGCCCTGTTTTTATAAATTGGTTCTTTTTACTCTTATAAATAGCCCCGATAGCAGTGAAATCCCACGACCCTTGGCGTGGATTGGAACGTATAGCGGGAAGGAGCTCCTGAATAATTATCGTGGAATTTACTTTTTTACTCTACATATATATTGTGTGTGTTTTGTTAATCTTCTATATTTGCGGTTCATAAATAATCAAAGATGATTAAGATTACATTACCCGATGGTTCGGTTAGAGAGTTTGTAAGTGGTGCAACGCCTATGGATGTTGCGATTAGTATTAGCGAAGGGTTTGCTAGAAATGTGATTTCGGCAGCTTTTGAAGGTACAACGGTTGAAACGACAACTCCTTTGACGACGGATGGCAGTCTTATATTATATACATGGAACGATGCAGAGGGCAAAAAGGCTTTTTGGCACTCCACTTCACACGTTTTGGCCCAAGCTTTACAAGAAATGTATGCTGGCATTCAACTTACGATAGGTCCTGCAATTGAAAACGGGTTTTATTATGATGTGGATTTTGGAGAAAATAAAATAACTGATGCTGATTTTAAAGCTATAGAAGATAAAATACTGGCAATTGCCCGTGAAAAGCATGAGTTCAAGATGCGTAGTGCTACAAAAGCGGAAGCGCTTGCGTTTTATGCAAAAGAAAATAACCAATATAAAACGGAACTGATTTCTAACCTTGAAGACGGTACCATTACTTTTTGCGACCACGCTACTTTTACAGATTTGTGCCGTGGTGGACATATTCCTAATACTGGACTTATAAAAGCCATAAAAATTATGAGTGTGGCTGGTGCTTACTGGCGTGGTGACGAGAAAAACAAACAGTTGACTCGTGTTTATGGCGTTTCGTTTCCGAAACAAAAAGACTTAACAGATTATCTGTTATTATTAGAGGAAGCAAAACGACGTGATCACAGAAAATTAGGAAAAGAATTAGAATTGTTCGCTTTTTCTCATAAAGTAGGTCAGGGATTGCCGCTTTGGTTGCCTAAAGGCGCTGCTTTGCGTGACAGATTAGAACAGTTTTTAAAGAAAGCGCAAAAGAAGGCTGGATACGAGCAAGTGGTTACGCCACACATCGGGCAAAAAGAACTATATGTTACTTCTGGTCATTATGCTAAATATGGTGCAGATAGTTTTCAGCCCATTTCAACCCCCGCGGAAGGTGAAGAGTTTTTGTTGAAACCAATGAATTGCCCTCATCACTGTGAAATTTATAATACAAAACCATGGTCGTATAAAGACTTGCCTAAACGTTATGCTGAATTTGGAACAGTTTACAGATACGAACAAAGCGGTGAATTGCATGGATTGACACGTGTTCGAGGATTTACACAGGATGATGCGCATATTTTTTGTACACCAGACCAGCTGGACCAAGAATTTAAAAATGTAATTGATTTGGTTTTGTATGTTTTTGGTTCTTTAGGATTTGAAAATTTTACTGCTCAAATTTCTTTGCGTGATCAAGAAAACAGAGAAAAATATATAGGTAGCGATGAGAATTGGGAAAAAGCAGAAAACGCAATCATCAATGCCGCTCGTGACAAAGGATTAAAAACTGTCGTTGCTTATGGCGAAGCTGCTTTTTATGGTCCAAAATTGGATTTTATGGTCAAAGATGCGCTAGGAAGGCAGTGGCAGCTGGGTACCATTCAGGTAGATTACAACCTTCCAGAACGTTTTGAACTGTCTTATAAAGGTTCTGATAATGAGTCCCATACGCCAGTTATGATTCACAGAGCACCTTTTGGTTCTATGGAGCGATTCATTGCTATTTTAATTGAACATACAGCAGGAAATTTCCCGCTTTGGCTTATGCCAGAACAAGCTATAATATTGTGTTTGAGTGAGAAATATGAAATTTATGCTAAAAAAGTTTTAAATTTGCTAGAAAATCACGAAATTCGCGCCCTAATTGACAACAGAAATGAGTCAATAGGAAGAAAGATTAGGGATGCCGAAATGCAAAAAACCCCGTTCATGCTCATTGTAGGTGAGGAAGAAGAGAAAAACAATACCATTTCTATACGCCGTCATGGTCAGGAAGGAAAGGGCAATGTTACCGTTACAATTGAAGAATTTGCAGCAATTGTTAACGAAGAAATAAGCAAAACATTAAAAGTATTTACAGTTTAACCTAAATTATAAAGTCATAGCAATAAGAAGTAACAGAGGTTACCAACCTCGAGTAGAAAAAAAAGATGCACACCGAATTAATAATTTAATTCGTGTTCCAGAAGTACGTCTAGTAGGAGAAAATATTGAGCCAGGTGTTTTTAAAATCGCCGAAGCTTTAAGATTGGCCGATCAATTTGAATTGGATTTAGTTGAGATTTCTCCAAACGCAGAACCGCCTGTATGTAAAATAATGGACTATAAAAAGTTTGTTTACATGCAAAAGAAACGTGAAAAGGAGCTCAAAGCAAAGTCTACTCAAATTGTAGTAAAAGAGATTCGTTTTGGTCCACAAACCGATGAGCATGATTACGAGTTTAAAAGAAAAAATGCAGAGAAATTCCTAAAAGAAGGATCTAAATTAAAAGCATTTGTTTTCTTTAAAGGTCGTTCTATCATTTACAAAGATCAGGGACAAATTTTGTTGCTAAGATTAGCAACCGATCTTGAAGAGTATGGCAAAGTAGAAGCCATGCCCGTTCTTGAAGGTAAAAGAATGATCATGTTTATTGCTCCAAAGAAAGGGAAATCGACCCAATCGCCGACAAAAGCAAAAGAAAGTCAACAAAAACCGGTTGTAAAAAATGCTGCAGCTCAGCCTAATTCTGGCGATAAAGAAACAGAATAACAAGGAAGATTGCTTTGTGCAATTGTAAAATAAGAATATTGATGAACGATTGCAGATTGCTTCATTCCTCTCAAAAATAGTAAGTAAGAATAAATTAAAACACTAGGGAAAAATGCCTAAAATGAAAACCAAATCTAGCGCCAAGAAACGTTTTAAAGTTACTGGTTCTGGAAAGATTAAAAGAAAACATGCTTTTAAAAGTCACATTTTGACTAAAAAATCTAAAAAACGTAAATTAGCATTGACACACTCTGCGCTAGTTCACGCAACAGATATGAAAAGCATCAAACAACAATTAAGAATTATATAATTGCTCTATGCTTTAAGCCTTATGCCTAAAGCCTATTGCCTAAAATTCTTTAGGTTAAAACAATTTAAAATAACCTTGGAGTATGGCCTTAAGTTCTCTTGATTCAATTCGGGACGCCTACTACAAAAAAAGTAAAAAATTATGCCAAGATCAGTAAATTCAGTTGCTAAAAGAGCAAGAAGAAAAAAAATAATGAAGCAAGCCAAAGGTTTCTTTGGTCGTCGTAAAAACGTTTGGACAGTTGCAAAAAATGCGGTAGAGAAAGCAATGAGCTATGCATACCGTGATAGAAAAGTAAATAAGAGAAATTTCCGTGCTTTGTGGATTCAACGTATCAACGCTGGAGCTAGATTAGAAGGGATGTCTTATTCACAATTCATGGGTAAAGTAAAAGCTAACGGAATTGAATTGAACCGTAAGGTGCTTGCAGATTTAGCAATGAATCACCCAGAAGCTTTTAAAGCTGTACTTAACAAAGTAAAATAAACGTTTTATCAACATATATTTAAACTTACTTACTTATAAAACCCAGTCGAAAGATTGGGTTTTTGTTTTTATAAAAGATAATATCCCATAAAATGTATAAGTAAAAAAAGTATTAGGATCAATCCAAATCCTTTATCAATCCTTTCCAGATGAGACAAGTAATGCACAATCTCATTAATAATTCTATTAAATTTACAAAAGCGAATGACAATCCTCATATTATTATAACCAGTAAAATAGCCACAACAAGTGACCTAATACTTGAAAATCCAGAGCTAAAGACAAAAAAAATGTTGCTGAAAAAAAAATACTGTCATATCACCTTTAGTGACAACGGTATCGGTTTTAAACCACAATACAAAGAACTTATTTTTGAAGTTTTTCAGCGATTGAATGGTAAAGAAGATTATGCGGGAACAGGCATAGGTCTTTCGATAGTGAAAAAGATAATACAAAACCACAACGGATTTATTTTGGCTTCAAGCGAGTTAGACAAAGGCGCAACCTTTGATATCTATATTCCAGAAATGTAAATCAAAAATGGGGTAACTCCAAAATTACTTTTAAAGAAACGAAATGAACAGTGCACTTTGTGATTTAAAAAAAGTATTTTTTTATAACCAGAATATAATTTTTATATTTACTACTATTATAAGATAACCTTAAGAACAATACGATGGCTAAAAGTCAAGACGCTAAGAAAACGGTAAAGAAAGAACCCCTTAAAACCGCAAAGGAAAAGAAAGAGGAAAAGAGAGAAAAGAAAAATGCCCCTAAACGAGACTAAAAAAGCGCCAATTGGCGCTTTTTTATTTTAATACATAAACCACTAATATTACAACACAAGTAGCTTTTTGTAGAATTTTTTATCATTATAGATTAATTGCAAAATATAAGTTCCTGTAGACAAGTTGCTTGAAGTTGTAAAACTAACAGTATCTCCATCTACACCATAAATATTAGAAAATACCTTTGTACCTTGAATAGTATGAATGTCAATTTTAACACTAGATTTTATAAGATCTTTAAATTTGATATTGATCTGATTGTCAACAATTGGATTAGGATAGACTACAATAAAACCATTGTCGACTTCATTGCCAATATTTAACTGATTTTTAAAAATCGGAAGCTTTTCAAAAGTCCCGCCTAAAACTGTTGTGGCTTGCGCTTCTGTCATGCACAACCAATCTTGCATGATTGATGAATATATTTGTCTGAAATCAA
Organism: Bacteroidota bacterium; assembly: GCA_031413015.1. Lineage (GTDB taxonomy): Bacteria > Bacteroidota > Bacteroidia > Flavobacteriales > Flavobacteriaceae > Flavobacterium. The sequence continues at coordinate 4,875 of JANOEE010000018.1, forward strand.
ATTGCGTAGGCATTTCATCATTTACTTTTGCATTTTGTGGCAAAACTGGCGATGTGCCAATCATTCCAGAAATAGGATGTGCGGTGCCTTTTACTGTATTGACTCCTGTATTTAAAGCTGCGCCAAAAAATAAAACCGGAGCTGTAGTACCATGATCTGTTCCTAAACTATCGTTGCTTTTTATACGACGTCCAAATTCGCTAAACGTCATACCTGTAACTTTATCGGCTTTATCAATAATCTTTAAATCTTCTTGAAAAGCCCCTATTGCTTGTGATAAAATAGTGAGGTTGTCTCCTAGCCTTCCTTTTGTCTTATCCAAAGCTAATACTTGATCTTCATGAGTATCATGTGTTTTAGGGTGGTTTACAATATAAATGGGTGTTTGCAAACCTCCGTTAATTAATCTGGCCACAATTTTAAGTTGGTCTGCTAGTTTATTTTTACTAGGATAAGTGGCAGATAGTGGCATTTCAACATCGTATGCGGTTTGAATTGCTGATCTATAGGTATTGCTCTGGTCCTTCATTAACCTTAAAAAAGTAAGCTCATTTCCATAATCAGAATTTGGAGCAGGATCCGTTGTTGCATTAATAACATTTAACAAAGCGTCTGGATCAGGAACACTGTATGCCATATTTATAGTAGGCCCTTGCAATGAAAATGGCAAGCTAGAACCTATTTGTATTGCTAATGGATCTGGCATATCTGCAGTAGGGTAACCTGTGGGGAAATCAGGATAAATAGTATCCAGCGCGCGTCCTAACCAACCAGTTTGTAGTGACTTGTCACTATCGGAAGCTGTAAACCAAATATCAGTTGCTCTAAAATGACTGTAGCTAGGATTAGGATAAGAAACGCCTTGAACAATAATCATTTTATCTTCATTATACAATTTTTGCATTTCTTTCATCGCAGGATGAAATCCAGTTTGCGGATTATTATCTAATGGTAAAACATCGTTTTCATTAATCAATATATTTGATCTTGCATTAGAAAGTTCACTCCATTTGTCTCTAGGAAAAACCGAAGCCAAGCCATCGTTTCCTCCATTCATTTGTATGATAACTAATATTTTACCACAACCAGCTGTTGCATTTGCCAGCATTTGTAAACTTTTACTTTCTAATTCTGACGATGCCAAAACTGGAATATGGTTAAAAAGCAAAGGTGCTGCTGTTACAATAGCTGTTGACTTTAAAAATTTTCTTCTTTCCATTTTTTAAATAATTCAAAGATTACATTAACTGGTATTCAGCGTATTGTGTTATGGTAAGCAACAGGCTTTTTAATCTTGTTTTCACTACAGTTTGATTGTCTAATGTAGGATTGTTAACATAAGTAATCCAGGCACCTGACCAGTAATAATCAGAAGCCTGATTGGATAATAGTGTTTGTGTTTTAATAATATTTTTTTGATTCAAACTCAAATCAATAGGAAGTAAATATTTTATGCATTCTGCTACTAATAAATTAGGATCCTCAATAACTGCATCAGGAAACTGTTTTACATAAGCAATTACATCAACTTCCATTCTTGTTGTTAGACCATTTCTTCTTAAATCAAATCCATAAAAAAGGTATTCTATTAAAGCAAAACGCTGTTGAATGGTGTTAGAATTAATCCAATATTCATAAAACGAAGGTTTCTGGTAAAAAGGTTGCCATCCAGATACATTAGGAATACTGCCCATACTCTGGTCCATTTCTTCCATAGCATAATTAAAAGTTTTCCAGAGTTCATATTGCGCATCGTGATTATTAGCATCGGCAACATTATAGTTAATTTTAAAATGCCTCATACATCCTATAATAAGATCAAAGGGACTTTTTATGTAAACACCTCTGTTTGCCATATCAAAAAAATGTTCGCTTTTAAAAAGTTTGTCTAAAACGGGTAAGATATTCCAGTTACTTGCAACAAAAAATTGTGCAAGAGGAACAATGACATTAGCTTCAATGGTGGCATCAATATCATAATAAACAAAAAAGCGATACAACCTTCGACAAATATATTCTGAAACAATTTTAGATTTCGAAAACAACATATCAATAAATAAATCCAATTCTGCTGCACCAGAATTAGGAATTACCGTATTATTAAAAAATGCAGAGAACTGCTTGTTGCTTGTGTCGTGTAAATTTGGAATAAAATTAGTTACAGGATTACTGGTATTTAGATTTTGAACCCGCCAGCCTGTAAGCACCTTAGCCGCTTGTACTACATCGGCTTGTGTGTAGGCATCTGCAACATCTTTACCTAGGGTAAAAAGTTCCATTATTTCTCTTGCGAAATTTTCGTCTGGTGCATTTTTAGAATTGGCTTGATTGTTCAAATAAAACATCATAGCAGGCTGCGTGGCCATATTGCGAATCAATGTTTTGAAATTTCCAGTTGCATTGTCTCTAAAAAGCTTCATATAACTGTAACAAATTCTGGCTGAGTTTGTGTTGCTATATAAATTTGAAGATTGTTGAACAAAATAAACGTCTACAGGTATAAAATGATACCAAAAAAGGGTCATTTTTTCTTTGATAGTAATGTCTTGGTTAAAAGCCAAGCCCAATGACCATGCGTTTAACCCAATAGATCGTCTGGCATTTGTTTTATTGCCTATTTCATTACCCGAAAAAGCATTATTTGTCCAATCCGCACCATAAGGAAGTCCATTTTCATCAGGAAGCGCATTTTCATAATAGTTTACTGGCGGCGCTGGTGGAGTGGGATTTATATTTAAAACCATATTTACAGCATCGCTCATCGAAAGTCCTGATAAAATAGCTGCGTCTTGCTTTTTGAATCCAAAACCTGTGCGTTTTAATAAATGTATTGCTTCAAGCGTGGTCCAAGAACCATTATAAGTAGCGATGCCTGAAGTCACATTTGTAACCCGTTCTAATTCTGGCGCAGCTTTTTCACTACGGTTTTGATTTGTGTTTTTATTAGTTAATGAGGAATAACGTCTTCCATTAAATATTTTTCTGGAATATTTTTCAAAAAGCGGATCTGTTTTTTTAGCGTCATTAGTAAACCTAGTTATCAATTTTCCTAATAATTCCCGTCTGGATAATCTAGTGTTTCCCATAGCTAAAAGTTAAAGGTTAAAAATAAATAAATCACATTAAATTGAATTTTAAATTTAGGTAAATATTTAAAACTAATTTATTCATTTTTAATTAATTACAAGAGCTTTGAACAAATAAATTATCAATCCGGAAAAATTTTGCCTGGATTTAAAATTCCGTTTGGATCAAAAGTTGCTTTTATACCTTTCATCAATTGGAGTTCTACCTGATTAAAAGCTATTGTCATATAGTTTTTTTGTACAAAACCAATACCGTGTTCTCCTGATAAAGTACCGTTAAGACTTACTGTTAATTCAAAAATTTCTCGAATTCCTTTAGTCACTTCTGTTTTCCAATTCTCATCAGTCATTTCGCCTTTGATGATATTTACGTGTAAATTTCCATCACCTGCATGCCCATAACAGACTGATTTAAAACCATATTTATTTCCTATTCTTTTTATACCAGAAAGCAACTTGGGCAGTTCATATCTAGGAACAACAGTATCTTCTTCTTTATAAATAGAATTTGCTTTTACGGCTTCGGCAACAGAACGGCGCATTTTCCATAAGGCATTTTTTTGTTCTTCAGTATCAGCAAAAAGTACTTCATCTATTTCAAATTGTTCTACGACGGTCATTATTTTTTCTGCTTCGGCAAAAAGAATTTCAGGATAATTGCCGTCTACTTCGATTAAAAGATGCGCCTGAATTTTATCATCAATGGTTATGTTAATGTTTTTGTTGTACTTTAAAGTCCAATCAATGGCGTCGCGCTCCATAAATTCTAAAGCGCTAGGAACAATTCCTGCTCTAAAAATTGCCGAAACTGCTTCACAAGCTTGTTCAGATTGATAAAATGGCACTAAAAGCAAAACATTGTAATTGACTTTTGGTAATAACTTCATTACAATTTTGGTAATAATGCCAAGAGTTCCTTCGCTCCCAATCATTAATTGTGTCAAATTATAACCAGTGGTGTTTTTTAAAGTATTTGCACCAGTCCAGATAATTTCACCCGATGGCAAAACAACTTCGAGATTCAAAACATAATCTTTAGTAACACCATACTTTACAGCTCTTGCTCCGCCAGCATTTTCGGCAACGTTCCCTCCTATCCAGCAACTGCCTTGACTACTAGGATCTGGCGGGTAAAAAAGATTTTTCTCGGCAACTGCTTCACGCAAAACCTGAGTAATTACTGCTGGTTCTACAATAACCTGAAGATTTTGTTCGTCTATTTTGAGTATTGTATTGAGTCTTTCTGTAGAAAGTCCTATGCCTTTATGAATCGATAAAGCACCGCCACTTAATCCCGTTCTTCCTCCTATTGGGGTTACTGGAATTTTATACTCATTAGCTAATTTTAAAATTGATGCTATTTCAAAAGAGTTAGCAGGTTTAACCAATACAGCTGGAGGAAAAACATAATCTTCGGTTTCGTCATGACCATAATGATTGCGAGTTTCTTGGTCTAAAAAAACAAAGTTCACACCTATTATTTGATTGAGCTTGCTAAGGATTTCGACTGTTATTTTGGTTTGCATTGGGGAATATAATTTGAGTTATAAAAGTACTGATTTTATAAAAGAATTACAAATCAACAAATAAATGCTATAGCCCAGATAGCAGTGAAAATCCCACGTTGTTGCGAGGCACGAAGCAATCTAGTGGATTGTAACGAATAGCTGGAAAAAGCTCCAAAAAAATCTATTTCTTTTTTAAATTTGGTAAAAAGAGCGCAATAATTCCTATCAATGGCAAATAAGCACATAATTGATACACATAAGTAATGCTAGTATGATCCGCAAGATTGCCTAACAAAGCAGATCCTAAACCACCCATCCCGAAAGCAAATCCATAAAAAAGACCAGAAACCATTCCTAGTTTTTTAGGCAATAATTCTTGTGCATAAACCAATATTGCTGGAAATGCCGAAGATATTATGATACCAATAATGACTGATAAAAATCCCGTCCAAAATAAATCTACAAAAGGCAATAACAATGTAAAAGGTGCGGCGCCAAGAACAGAAAACCAAATCACATACTTCCTTCCAAATTTATCTCCCAAAGGACCACCGAGGAGGGTTCCTATAGCACAAGAAGACAAAAATAAAACCAAATAAAACTGTGCGTCTTGAACCGATAAGGCAAATTTATCTATTAAATAAAAAGTAAAATAACTAGATATGCTCGCCGTATAAAAAAACTTAGAAAATAAAAGTACCATTAAAATTATAACCGATATTGTAATTCTAGTTTGTGAAAGATTCGGTAGGACAATAGCGGCTTTTTTAGTATTTCGCAAACTCAAATGGTCTTGGTACCAGAAAGCAATTTTACTCAAAACAAGTAATGCAATTATGGCAGCAATCGAAAACCAAATGATATAATGTTGGGTATTGGGCACTACAATAAGAGCGACTAATAAAGGTCCTATTGCTGTTCCTGTATTGCCACCCAACTGGAATATTGACTGTGCCAAACCACGCTTACCTCCTGATGCTAAAAAGGAAATTCGGGAAGCTTCAGGATGAAAAATAGAGGAACCGATACCAACAAAAATTACCGCAATAATTATCATTGAAAAATTACTTGCATACGATAAAAGAATAATTCCTGTGAGGGTAAATAACATACCGAACATTTGCGAAAAAGGTTTGGGCTTCTTGTCAGTGTACAAACCTACTAGAGGTTGTAAAATGGAAGCAGCTAACTGATACGACAATGTTATTAAACCGATTTGGGTGAAATTAAGATTGAAATTTTCCTTTAAAATGGGGTATGATGCAGGAATTACAGCTTGCAACAAATCGTTTAAAAGATGTGCAAAAGCAATAGAAAACAATATGGGATAGACTGTTTTTTGAACCTGATTGTTTGTAATATTCGTATTATCTGTAATTTCCATAAAATTAAAAAGTTGTTAAAATAAAATACCAAAAAGCCAGCGTAAGGAATGATAATGGAATTCCAAAACCAATCATCATACTGCTTAACTTTGGTTTCAAACCATTAGAAGAAGCTAAAATTGATGCTGTAATCATGGGCGCCATGGCCGATTCAAGAATAGAAACATCAATCATTGTATTGTCTTGATTCAAAATCAATTTGTAAAAGATATAAAAAAATAGTGGCGTGATTAGTAATTTAAATACCAAACCCAATCCTAAAAATGGCCAATGCTTGCTGTTTTTATCAAATTTTAATTGCAACCCAACTGCAATCAATGCAATAGGAGAAACAGTGTTGCCCAGTTTTTCAAAAACCATTTGCAACTCATTTATAAAATCTAATTTAAAAACATTCATTATACAGGCTAAAACAAAAGCAATAAATGGTGGGAAAAACAATATTTTTTTAGATATCATCCCAATATTTGTTGCTCCTTTTGAATAAATGGAAGCAATTATAACCCCAAAAGTAGCCAACATTACAAAAGAACCTGGCTGATCCACTATAATGGCTGTTGACAAACCTTCTTTACCATACAATGCTTCAATGACTGGAAAACCTACAAAAGAGGTGTTGCCTAAACCTGCTGTTAAAATCAAACATCCTGTTAGTTTTGAAGACCAACCTAAGTATTTCCTTAATGAACTAAAAAACAAATAGGACAGTAAAAATCCGATCCAAGCAATTCCTATGGGATACAATAATTGAAAACTCAACTCAATTTTAGGTATATAAAACAAGGCCAATGCTGGAAGTGAAATATAAATTACAAACTGATTGAGGGTTTTATAACTGTGAAGTGGAAAATCTTTGACCCTTTGCAATAAAAATCCAAGAAGCAAACAAAGAAAAATAAGAATGATGTTTTCCATGGGATTAAATAGTACACAAAAATAGTATTTAAAATTCTTTTGAACCACAATACTTTGAATTTTACAATAAAAAGGGAGTTATTATTTCATGATTTTACAAATAGTCAAAACACCTACTCAACCAAAAAAATACCACAAGAATTAGGGTAATTAGGCATTAAGTGCTAATTTTACTCAAACGATTTTAAGTTTTGGAAAACAAAAAAACACTTCAATCTGCTCTTCACGAAAAGCCTGGCATTGCGCCACCAGAAATTGTGAGCGCTGCTAGTATTGAAAATATCCAACAATTCCGCAAAATGCAACCTTCTGCAAAAACATTAATTGACGGAATCTTAGCTGCTGATATCACTTCGTTAAGTCGTGCTATAACATTAATAGAAAGTACAAATACCCAACATCTTATTAAAGCAAATGAAGTCATCAATGCGTGCTTACCACATGCTAATAAATCGGTTAGAATAGGCATTACGGGTGTTCCTGGTGTGGGCAAAAGTACTTTTATAGAAGCTTTTGGCAAATACCTTACTAGTTTAGGTAAAAAAGTAGCGGTCTTGGCCGTAGATCCTAGCAGCACCATTTCACACGGAAGTATTTTAGGTGATAAAACCCGAATGGAAGAATTGGTCAAAGACAAAAATGCCTTTATACGACCTTCGGCTTCGGGCGAAACACTTGGCGGTGTTGCCAGAAAAACAAGAGAAACGATAACACTTTGCGAAGCTTTTGGTTTTGATACCATTATTATTGAAACTGTTGGCGTTGGCCAAAGCGAAACTGCCGTTCACAGTATGGTTGATTTTTTCTTATTGCTTAAAATTGCTGGCGCTGGTGATGAATTGCAAGGTATAAAACGCGGTATTATGGAAATGGCCGATGCTATTGTGATCAATAAAGCGGATGGAGATAATATTAAAAAAGCCAATTTGGCTAAAACCGAATTCAACCGCGCGTTGCATCTTTTCCCTGCGAAAAAATCTGGTTGGATTCCTACTACTGCAACCTGCAGCGCCATAACACACGAAGGAATTGATAACGTATGGAAAACAATAGAAGATTTTTTAGTGGTTACAAAAGCAAACCATTATTTTTTTGAAAAACGAAGAGAACAAAACCAATATTGGATGTTAGAAACCATAAATGAGCAATTAAAAAATAACTTTTTTAACCATCCAGAAATTCATTTGCAACTCGAAGCAAGTAAAAAAGCGGTGCAAGATGATGAGATTTCACCATTTGCAGCCGCTCAATTGTTATTAGAAAAGTATTTTAAAAAGTAAATTATTCTTTTTCGTAACGTTCCATTTCTCGGTCATAAAACGCATTGGCCAATACTATCAAACCTTCCATTTCTGCATTCAATTCGGCCTCATCTAGGTCTTCAGCTTCTTCCATAAACTCTACCTCATCATCTTTAAGATTGATTATAAATCGCGGATAATCTAGGTGAATGATAAATATATCTTCTTGAAAATCAGTATTGTCACCTAATAAAAATTTTGGTAATTCCATTGTTGTTGGTCTTATTAATTGTTGTTATTTGTAGTAAAAATATTCTTGAAAACCACAAACGATATTTTTTATTTATTTATCTGATAGTATTACTGGCGGACTTCCTTTTCCGTTCATGAAAATAATTTTTGTGTTAGGAGAAGCTGCCAATTCTTTTTGTGCTTTTATTTGTTCATATTGCAACTGTTTGTCTGACAATCCTGTAGAAATTATTCTTTGATAATCAGCAATACCCTGAGCTTCCACTCTTTTGCGTTCTGCTTCTTGCTTTTCTTTTTGCAAAACAAACTGCATTTTTTGCGCTTCTTGCTCTGCATTGATTTTGCTTTCTATTGTTTTTTTTACGGAGTTGGGCAAATTGATATTTCTAATCAATAATTGCTCTAAAACGAGTCCTCGCTTTTTAAAATCTTCTTCAATACTTTTAAAAATACGGGACTGAAATTCATTTCTTTTGGTTGAGTACAATGCTATCGCATCATAATAAACCGCGTTGTCACGAATACGGGTTCGGGTTACAGGCCTTACAATTTTATCAATATAATTGGGTCCAATTTGTTTGAAAATTTTTGGCGCATCTTCTGGAGAAATTCGGTAAAGCACTGTAAGATCAATAACTACTTCTAATCCGTCGTTTGACAAAACACGAATAGCGTCATCTCCTTCAAGATTACCTTCATTGTGAACGGCTGACATGGTATAATTTTGAGTTTGAATGTCAAAATCAGTTACGTCTAAAAGCGGATTAATCAAGTGCAAACCACTTTCTAAAATACCAGGTTCTACTTTACCATACAACGATTTTACGCCTACTTTACCTGCATTGATTTGCTTGAACATAGAGGAGAACAATCCCAATGCAATCATTACAATTCCTGCAATCTTTAATGCATTGGCATATTTTGTAAAAGGATTTAAATTGCTTTTTAAAGAAAAACTCAAAAACAGCAATATGGCTCCGAGGGCAATTATTAGTATCATTATTTTTTTATTTAATTGACTATAAATTTACGATTTATTATAAGATTTTACCTTATTTAAACCAATTTTAAAAAACTATTGATTTTCGTTTTCTAAAACCAACTTTTTTGTCAATCGGATGAATCTGATATACAAGAAAATCGCTGCTGCGGTTAGACCTGCTAACAAACCTATCCAAACGCCTACCGCTTTTAGATCCGTATATTTTCCTAAATAAAAAGAAACCGGAAAGCCAATGACCCAGTAAGCTACAAAAGTGATATACATTGGGATTTTTACATCTTGTAAACCCCTTAAAGCACCTAGAACCACTACTTGAATACCATCGGAAATTTGAAAAACTGCAGCAACCAACAATAATTTTGAAGCTACTACAATTACTTCTTGATTGTCCAGCGCTTGGCCCATATTCTTCATATTCAAAAAGAAATGAGGCAAATACTGGTGCAAAGCCACAAATAATAATGCAAAAATAATTTCGACTAAAATAGCCAATAAAAATATTGATTTTGCAATGACAATTAGTTTCTTAAAATCTTGCAATCCTTTTTGATTGCTCACTCTAATCATTGCGGCAACGCTCAAACCCATAGCAAACATGAATGTCGTGGAAGCCAGACTAAGCGCAATTTGATTAGCTGCCTGACTCGTTTTACCAATATTGCCACAAAGCCAAATTGCAGCAGTAAATAATGCGACTTCAAAAAGCATTTGCATCGCAGAGGGTAAACCGAGATTGATGATTTTTTTGAGCATGGCTTTCTTAATTTCATCAAAACTAAAATTCTGAAAATAAACTTTGAGTTTTTCGTTTCTATAAAGTATAATGTGCATAAACAAAACCATAAGAATCCTAGAAATAACAGTACCTAATGCCGCACCAATTATCCCCATTTCTGGAAAAAACCATATACCATATATTAAAACATAATTTAAAAACACGTGTACAACATTTGCCATTACTATAGCATACATAGAATATTTGGTCATAGACAATCCATCTGCAAATTGCTTGTAACCTTGATAAATGATAAGTGGTACCAAAGAAAATGCAACCCAAACGAGATAAGGATTAGCTAGGTCAATCACATCTTGTGGCTGGTTCAACAATCCCATGAGTGGTTTTGCAAAAACAACCAACAAAAAAAGTGATATTCCTAACATGATGCATAAAAATAGCCCGTGATGAAATGTAGAACGTATTTTATTTTCGTCCTTTTCGGCATCAGCCTCAGCAACGATAGGTGTAATTGCAGTTGAAAATCCTATTCCTACTGACATGGCAATAAAAATAAGACTATTGCCTAATGATACAGCAGCAAGTTCTGTAGAGCCCAAACGGCCTACCATAATATTATCTACAATTCCTATTAAGGTATGACCTAACATTCCCAATATAACTGGATAAGCTAATTTTAAATTATAGGAAAACTCTTTTGTGTATTGTGCTAAGTTCACTTTGGTATCTTTTTGATAGCAAATATAATAAGTTGGGTTTGATTGCAGTTCATACTATTTGATTAATATCATAAATATACAATGAATAGGGGTTTTAAAATCCTATAACAAAACATGGGAATTCTATAACTTATGGTGTCTGTAACGAGTATATATTTGCAAAAGATAATTTGATAGGAATTAGCTTATCAAACTATAACATTAAATTTATAAAACAAAAAAATTATTATTATGAAAACGACTGCAAAATTTAAAATTTTATTAATATTGGCAATGGCCTTATTTTTAGGAAGTAACGTTAACTCTCAAGAAAATACAGCAACAAATTATGATCAGGGTTTCCGTTTAGGTATTGGTTTAAATGCTGGATATGCTACTAATGATCCTTATAAATTATCACTTGGTGCAGATGTAAGAGGACAATATGATTTATCAAAAAGATACTCTTTGACATTGACTTCAGGTTACACTAATTTATTTGTAAGCAAAGCTGATGGAAAAGATTTAGGTATTATTCCAGCTAAAGCGGGTTTCAAAGCTTTTATTTGGAATGACCAATTCTACGTTATGGGAGAAGCTGGTGCAGCATTTGCAACAAGTAATGTAGCAAACACAAGAGACGATACTTCTTTATTGTTATCTCCAAGTATAGGTTATGCTACGAAATACATAGATATTTCTTTGAACTACACCCACTACAATCATTTTGATCGTTTAAACAGTAACGGTTCTCTTGGTAGAGGTGTTGGACAAGTTGGTGTACGTTTGGCTTACGGTTTTCAATTGTAAAACTAACAATTCATAAAAAAATGCTCTGATTCACGTCAGAGCATTTTTTTTATCCTTTTTTTAGCGCATCTTTATAACTTTCTATGTTCTCTTTAATCTTAGGGTCTAATTCAGGTTCTTTAATGTCCGTATATTGTTGTAACTCTTCCCATATAATTTTACCTATAATATAACGCGCCATTTCTTTATCATCAGCAGGAATTACAAACCAAGGCGCATTTTTTGTAGCTGTATTATTAATGGCTTCTTGGTAATAATTCATGTAATCATCCCATCGTTCTCTTTCCTTTAAGTCGCCTGGTGAAAATTTCCAATTGTGTTTTTCTTCTTCCAGCCTTCGTAACAATCGCTCTCTTTGCTCCTCTTTGCTCAAATGGAAAAAGAATTTTAAAACAATAGTTCCGTTTTGTGTAATGTGTTTTTCAAAGTTATTGATTTGTTCAAATCTATTGGTCCAAAACGAAGGTGTAATATCTTCCACTTTATTGATCCCTGGTAAATTTTCATTCAAGATATATTCAGGATGCACGCGGGTTACTAATAAGTTTTCGTAATGCGTTCTGTTAAAAATGGCAAATTTCCCTTTTTCGGGCAAAGCCAAATAATGGCGCCATAAATAATCATGTTCTAACTCCGTTGCGTTGGGCGTTTTAAAACTATGCACCACAACACCTCTGGGATTAAATTCCTTAAAAACCTCACGAATCATGCTGTCTTTCCCCGATGTGTCCATGCCTTGCAAACAAATCAAAACACTGTATTTATTGTGCGCATACATTACATCTTGCAATGCGCTCAATTTGACCTGCACCTTGTCTAATTTCTTTTCTTTTTCCTCATCATCTGCCTTAATATCAAGTAAAGTGGGCAATTCCGAAAGCTGAATTGGACTTGTAACTCTAAAATCATCTGGGTCAATGGATTTCATATTTGTAGTTTTATCAAAGTAAATATAACTAAATTTAGGAGCTTTTTCCAGCTATTCGCTATATCCACGCAAAAAAAGCGTGGGATGCCGCTACTATCTGGGCTAGTTCCTAATTAAAAATAAACAACAGTAGTATTCATGAAAAATTTTGAGCTCGAAGTGTTTCTAGAAATTAATGGTATAGGAGCAGTTTCTGGATTAATTTATGACCAAAATTCAATTTATACCATAAGTGATAATGCTAATTTTATTTACCATTACACTATAGCTGACAAAGTTATGAAGGAATACGCTATAAATAAAAACCCATCAAAAAATATTATTAAAAAAGAAAAACCTGATTTTGAGGCCATAACTAAAAAGGAGCATTTACTTTATGTCTTTGGATCTGGCTCAACTGCTAACAGAAATACTTTAATTATTTTTGACACTAAAAACCAAACCTATTTAGAAAAAAACTTGTCCCTTTTGTATCAAAAATTAAAAACGACAGCTTCTCTTTCAGACAATACCTTGAATATTGAAGGCGCTTTGTTTAATAATAATGATTTGTATTTGTTTCAAAGAGGTAATGGCGCAACCGCACAAAATGGAATTTTTGTCATTAGAGATTTTGATACCCGTACTGACCCACAAATACAGTTTCATGCTATAATACTACCTGTAATAAATGGTGCCATGTCATCGTTTACAGATGCTATTTTAGTTGAAAAAACAATTTATTTCTTGGCCACAGCCGAAGATACTATCTCAACTTATGATGACGGACAAATAGTAGGAAGTGCCATAGGAACTATAAATATTGATAACATTGCACTTACAACCAGCATCAAAATAACGGACCAACGTAAATTTGAAGGTTTGACTTTGTATAAAAATTCCAATTCTCAAATAGAATTCTTAATTTGCGAAGACAATGATACCGAAGTATTACGATCTAAGATTTATAAATTAAAAATAGATTTATAACAAAAAAGCCGATATTTGATGATTGGGCATAAAATCAGTTAAAAGAAAAACTAAAATTAGCAGTTAGAAGAATTCATAAGTATGTTTTCTAACGAAGCATATTTATCTTTAATTAGATTAAGTGCTACTTTAGCTTTTTCAAAATCATATTTTTTATTATTAAATGATTCAAAAGAACTAGAAAAAACACCTATTAAAATCCCAATATAATCAAAACCAACTTTAAAATCATCTAATTTGAAATCAGGAATTTCACTAACTAATTTAAGAATAAAATCATCTTTGATGTTCACTTGCAAATAAGTTTTAATCTCAGTATTAAAATTCAATAATGAGTTTAATTCGTTAGAATCAAAATCTTTACTTAGATTTTTTATTTGATTTTGAATATCTAATATTTGTCTCATATTGCTAATACTAATAATATTTGATATATGTTAATTTAGCATTTATAGCGTTTTATCATTTTCTAACTTCTCACAATCTACTTCTCGATTTCGCGCATACTGTCCATTTTTTTATGGGCAAGAAATCCTTTGATGTCTTCAAAATGCTCTTTTACGCGTTTGTTACCAAATTCGAAAACCTTAGTTGCCAATCCGTCAAGGAAATCCCTATCGTGAGAAACTAATATTAATGTTCCGTCAAATTCTCTTAACGCATCTTTAATAATATCTTTGGTCTTCATATCTAAGTGATTTGAAGGTTCATCCAGAATCAATAAATTAACAGGTTCTAACAATAGTTTGATCATGGCTAATCGGGTTTTCTCTCCACCAGAAAGCACTTTTACTTTTTTGGTCACATCATCTCCATGAAACATAAAAGCGCCTAAAATGTCTTTGATCTTTGTACGCACATCACCTACTGCAATGTCATCTATCGTTTCAAAAATAGTAGCATTTTCGTTGAGTAATGCGGCTTGGTTTTGAGCAAAATAACCTATTTGTGCATTGTGACCAATCTCTACACTACCGCCATTGATCTCAATTTCTTTCATAATGGCTTTGATCATCGTAGACTTTCCTTCACCATTTTTGCCTACAAAAGCTACTTTTTGTCCACGTTCAATGACAATATTGGCATCTTTAAAAATCACATTATCCCCATAGGATTTTGTCATGTCCTTTACAGTAACTGGATAGTTTCCTGATCGCACGGCTGAAGGAAATTTTAACTTTAGAGCCGATGTGTCTACCTCATCCACTTGAACAATGACCAACTTTTCTAGCATTTTAACACGAGACTGCACCGCATCGGTTTTTGAAAATGTGCCTTTAAAACGATCAATAAATGTCTGATTGTCGGCAATCATTCGTTGTTGTTCATCATAGGCTTTCTGCTGGTGCATGCGCCTGTCCTTTCTCAGTTCCAGATAATGAGAATATTTGGCTTTGTAATCATAAATCCTCCCCATCGTCACTTCTATCGTACGATTTGTAATATTGTCTACAAATGCCCTATCGTGAGAAATTACTACAACTGCTTTTGCAGCGTTGATCAAAAAGTCTTCTAACCACTGTATACTTTCGATATCCATGTGGTTTGTAGGCTCATCTAGTAAAATTAAATCTGGTTTTTGCAACAGGATTTTGGCCAATTCAATTCGCATTCTCCAACCTCCTGAAAATTCTGAAGTTTGGCGCTCAAAATCTTCGCGAAGGAAACCCAAACCAACCAATATTTTTTCAACCTCCGCTTCATAATTAATTTCTTCTATCGCATAAAATTTTTCGCTCAAGTCAGAAACTCTTTCTATTAATTTCATGTACTCATCACTTTCATAATCCGTACGAATGGTCAGTTGCTCATTGATTGCGTCAATTTCTGCTTTCATTTTAAAGATTTCTCCAAATGCTTTTGAAGCTTCTTCCATA
The DNA here is from genome assembly GCA_031413015.1 of Bacteroidota bacterium. Classification (GTDB taxonomy): domain Bacteria; phylum Bacteroidota; class Bacteroidia; order Flavobacteriales; family Flavobacteriaceae; genus Flavobacterium. Next base: position 20,283 of record JANOEE010000018.1, read on the forward strand.
ACTGTGGCACCATCAGTAGTCAATAAATGCTGTGGCAAATAAGCAACTACTGCATCTTTTGGAGCCGAAATATTTCCTGTTGAAGGCTTGGTTTGTCCTGCAATTATTTTTAAAAGCGTAGATTTTCCTGCACCATTTTTGCCCATGAGCGCAATTTTATCATTTTCATTTATGGCAAAAGAAACATCACTAAAAAGTGTTGTACCTCCAAATTGTACGGAAACATCGTTGATTGTAATCATTTGTTCAATTATTAATTTTTTCGATTATTCAATTTTGAAACAATCGATTTTTTGAAGGTGCAAAGATAGATTAATTAAAGAATTAGACAATTTGTTAATTGATAATTCAATAACGGTTTTCTGCGAAAAAAATGTTTGTTATTTTTATTCTTCTTTAACCATCTCGCTCAAGTCGGATAAAATCAAATGGGTGGTAGGTTCTCCAAAAACGAGTAATCTATCAATAAATTTTTGAAGATGCAATTGATCAACAAGTACAACTTTCATAAAAATATTGTGCGTCCCTGTTATTCTATGAATCTGACTGATTTCAGGAAAATCATGTAGCTGGTTGCAAAAAATCATCAGCTTTCCGCTAAAGAGTTTGAACATAATAAAAACTTCTAGTCCAAAACCGAGTTTTGTATTGTTCAAATGCAATTTATACCCTTTGATAACTTCAGTTTCTTCTAACTTTTGGATACGTTCTCTCACAGATGAAGGCGAAAGTCCTATTTGCTTTCCTATATCTACATAAGACAATCTGGAATTCTTTTTGAGTTGTTCTATAATTTTTAAATCTAATGCATCTACCATAAATTAATTTTTAAAAGCATTAAAATTACATTTATATTTCGGAATAATGACTTTAAATCCGTTGATAAAGTTTTACGAAAATGTTGTGTTCCCGTAATTTTGCAAAATGGATGCAATGCTTTTAGTACTTACAATTGGGATTTGTTTCGGTTTTTTTATACAAACCATTATTGGTTTTGCGGGCTCATTAATTGCATTGCCTTTTTTATTATTTGTAATGCCGTTATCGGAAGCTATTTCCTATTTGTCTATTTTTTATTTTATCTCCACTCCTATTTATGTTTATAAAGAATGGCAAAATATTGACAAAGACTTGCTCAAGAAACTAGCACTGTCTTCTTTTCTTGGGATTTTAATTGGTATTACCGTTTTAATATATTGCAAACCCTTGTTTCTTAAGAAAGCCTTAGGGATTTTTATTATTTTGTTTGTTTTGAATAGTTTGAGAAGTAAAAAAGAATGGCTTTTAGTTTCTAAAATGAAACATTTATTTGGTTTTCTGGGTGGTTTTTTCTCGGGTATGTTTTCTACTGGTGGTCCTTTGTATGTAATGGTAGTTCAAAATGCAACGGTAGATATTAAAACTTTTAGAGCCACAATGTTAGGTGTACTGGGACTTGTCACAATAATGCGACTGCCTGTACTCATTTTTAGTGGTATTTTAACCCTCAATCAATTGTCTAATTCTTTGTATGTGTTGCCATTTTTTATTTTAGCAATAATTTTTGGCAAAAAAGTATACTTACAATTGAACGAAAAAATTTTAAAGAAATTTATATTGTTTTTACTTTTTGGTTCAGGTGTGATGCTGGTAGTTAATAGTTGAAAAGGTTGAAATTCATTTTATTTTAAATACTCAATCTAAAAGCTTCAATAATTGGATTTGCTTTTCCAAAATCTACTTCTTGAATAAACACTTCTACCGCTACTCCTGTACTCCCGAAACCTGCTAATCTCGACGATTGTATATTGTTTTTTACAATCGTTTCCACACCTATTGCCTCAATTTTTTGCTGCAAAGCCTGTGCTAAGATTTCACTCCCTGAAAATATTTTCATTAGTCCCATTTGTATGTTTTTATGTTATTGTAAGATGTTTTTTAATTCAGATAAGAAATATTGATTTTCATTTATCCCAATATGATCTTCATTATTCAATTTGTAAAAGTGATTATTTGATTTCAATAATTGATTTAATCTAACAGAATTATTAATTGGAATTACATTGTCTTCATTTCCATGGAAAATAAAAACTGGTGTCTTAACCTTTGTAATAAAACGATTGGTTTCAAATTTATATTTCTTTAAAAAATCAGGTATAAAAGGAATTTTATTTCCCGCTAGCTCTTCAAAATTAAAATATGGCGCTTGAAGTACTAAAGATTTAGGTTTGTATTGTGATGCTAAAATTGTTGCTGGTCCAGTTCCAATAGAATAGCCAACAATAACAATTTTATTCTCACCGTATTTAGATTTTATAAATTTGTAAGCAGTTGTAATATCATTGCAAAACTGATTTTCAGAATCTATATTTCCTTCACTTTTCCCAAATCCTCGGTAATCTAAAATAAAAATATCATATCCTAAATCTGTATAATTTTTAGAGATATTTCCCCATGTATCCAAAGAACCTGCATTACCATGAAGATAAAAAACAACACCTTTTGAAATCTTGGATTTAAATAATAATCCATTTAGTATATTTCCGTCAAATGAAGAAATATTGAGTTCTTCAAAATCTGCTTCAAACTGAAATTTAAATTCTTTCGATAACTTTTTTGGAAAAAAAATCATCTCTTCCTGATTGAAGTAAATATATGAAACAATAATTAAATATATAATTACTAACAAACCTAGAAATCTAGTTACAATAAATTTCAGCTTTTCCATAATTTATTCCTCTTCTATTTCGAATAAAAAAGGTTCAACCATCATTTTATCTGCCAATACTTCAATTCTTTCAGTAAGATGGTCTGCAAAAATGATGCGTTGTGTTTTAGTTATACTATTGGAAATACGCATAATTTTAGTTTCATGACGCAATTTCAAGATAGGATCAGCATCGTCCAGCACAAACATTTTCAATCGGTTCACGTTGTAACCTGCAGTAGTAAACATTTCGCTTAACTTATTTGGCGTTCCGATGAGTACATCAATTCCTGTCGAAATATAATTTTTATCATATTCCATATCGCCTTTATCATGCACACCATAGACTCTTAAATCAGTGTAGTTACCGAGTTTTTCAAATGTAGCTTCCATTTCCAGCACCTTTGCTTTGTCTTCTACAATGATTAAAGCACGTGGTGATTCTTCTCCTTCTGCAACCAATTGCTGAATTACATTGAGCACTATTGTGGTTGATTTACCGCTTCCTGGGGGTGCGATTACAATACAATCGGCACCGCTTTTTAAAGTTGAAAATGTTTCTTGTTGCAACGCGTTGGCTTCCACTAAACCATTCTCGATCAGTGCTTTTTGAAGATTTTCGTTTATTTTTTTTAGTTTCATCTATTTTATATTGAAAGATTTAATTATTTCGACGCAAATAACTTAACATCATTTTCAGAGATTTCGTTCCCGCCAAGGATAATCAATCTTTCTACAACATTTCTTAGTTCACGAATATTTCCCGTCCAATCATATTCTTTTAACAAGTTTATAGCGGCTGGAGCGAATTTTTTTATTGCATTACCCTGTTCGGAAGCTATTTTTTCAGAAAAATGAGCAATCAAAAGCGCTATATCCTCTCTCCTGTCATTTAATGAAGGTACTTTTATAAGAATAACTGCTAGGCGGTGGTACAAATCTTCTCTAAAACGACCCTCAGCAATTTCCGTTTTAAGGTCTTTGTTTGTAGCTGCTACTACACGTACATCAACTTTAATATCCTTATCCGCACCTACTCTTGTAATCATGCTTTCTTGAAGTGCACGCAACACTTTGGCTTGCGCCGAAAGACTCATATCGCCTATTTCATCAAGAAAAATAGTGCCTTTGTCTGCTGCTTCAAATTTGCCTGCACGGTCTTTTACTGCGGATGTAAAGGCGCCTTTGACATGCCCAAACAATTCGCTTTCTATCAATTCACTGGGAATGGCGGCACAATTTACTTCGATTAAAGGAAAATTAGCCCTTTCGCTTTTTTCATGCAATTGATGCGCTACTAACTCTTTTCCTGTTCCGTTAGGACCCGTTATTAAAACCCGAGCTTCAGTAGTGGCCACTTTGTCAATCATGGTTTTGATATGATTGATAGCTTCACTATCACCTATCATTTCATAATTTTTACTGACTTTTTTCTTTAAGATTTTATTCTCGACTACTAGTTTTTTTCTGTCAAGCGCATTGCGCACCGTGTTGAGCAATCGGTTTAAATCTGGCGGTTTAGAGATATAATCAAATGCGCCCAAACGCATGGTTTGTATTGCTGTTTCCATATCACCGTGACCAGAAATCATTACCATAGGAATTTCAGGCTTGATTTTTTTAACAGCCTCTAGCACTTCTACGCCATCCATTTTGGGCATTTTTATATCACACAAAACCAAGTCGTAATCGCTGTTTTTTATTTTTTCGAGGCCTAAGACTCCGTCTTCGGCCTCTTCTACTTGGTAGGTATCATTTTCTTCTGAAAGAATTTTTGTTAAAACCCTACGTATCGCTGCTTCGTCTTCAATTATTAGTATTTTCTGCATAATTTTTATATGGCTTTTAAAAATCAAAGGTATTGTAATCTACTGCTTTCTAGCCCTGATCGAAGGGAAAATCCTTTTGGGTTTTCTTTAAAAACCAAAAGATTGGAAAGAGAGCAGGAAATAGCTTCTAAAAAAAATTAATATTTCAACCACTTGTAAAGCTCTTTCCATGTGGGTTTTTTACCATACATTAAAATACCTACTCGGTAGATTTTTGAAGCAAACCAAACCACCAAAAAAAAAGTTCCAAACAATAATACCAATGAAATTAGTATTTCCCACCACGGCACGCCAAAGGGAACCCGCATCATCATGACGATAGGCGAAGTCAATGGAATCATGGAAAAAACTGTGGCCACAGTGCCATGTGGATCATTAAGTACGCTAAAAAAACCTACATAAACGCCTAATATTAGTGGTAAAATTATAGGTAATAAAAATTGTTGAGAATCGGTCTCACTATCAACCGCAGCACCAATTGCGGCATAAATAGAACTGTATAAAAAGTACCCTCCAATAAAATAAACGAGAAAGGAGGCGATGATCGTGGCGATAGGCAAATTGAGCAATTCATTTAAATACAATTGTGCGGTAACCGCCATATCTGGTTTTGCTGCACCTGCTAATTGTGGTTGAATAGCTGCGCCCGCGCCCACTTCGAGTCCTAAAAATCCTGTGACTACAAATAATAAAATGCCGCCAATTGTGGCCCAAATTAAAAATTGAAGTATACCTGCAAAGGAAGTGCCTATGATTTTGCCCATCATTAAAGTAAATGGTTTTACCGAAGAAATAATAATCTCGACAATACGATTTGTTTTTTCTTCGATCACACTTCTCATGACCATGTTGCCATAAATGATGATGAACATCATTATCAAATAGCCAAAGGAGCCACCTATACCTACTTTAATTGCGTTCAAACCTTTGACAGTATCTTCTCCAGATGATTTTTTGAGACTGATGTTTACCTTTGCAACTGCATTTTTTATAGCTACAGTATCTAATCCTGCTTTTGTATAATTTTGTTGGGTAATTGTATTGGCAATGGTCTTTTCGACAGTATCAATAAAATCCATACTTGGACTGTCATTTGATACATATTCAATCTTGTTTTGTAACGAAGTGGTTTGTACTAATTTTGGAATAAAAATCATTCCTTCAATACTTTCATTTATGATACTGTCTTTAATAATTTTTGTATCAACGCTTGAAAAATCTATGTATTTATAAGCTTCGGAACTTTTAAATTCGTTTACAAACTGTCCTGTTTCATCATGAATGGCGATGACTTTTGTATCTGATTTCATCGATGCCAAATAACCTACAAATGTGGCCAATGCCACCATTAGTAATGGACTCAAAAAAGTCATCACTATAAAAGATTTATTGCGCACTTTTGCAATAAATTCTCTTTTTATAATTAATGTTAATATGCTCATTTTTTGGGTATTATTTGTTTGATTGATTGTCCTAAAAAATACTATTCGCTTACGGTTTTTATAAAAATATCATTTACACTAGGTATTTTTTCTACAAAATGAGTGACTTGTCCTCGTTGCGTAAGTATATGTAGTAAATCATTTGAAGTAGCATTTCCGAGTTGGATTTCAAGTTTTAACTCGTTGTTCAACGATTTAAAATCGGCTTGACCTACAGTAAATTTTTGTGTCAAATCATACATCAAACCTTCAACATTACTGGTTAAAATCCCTACTTGAAAGCTGTTCGTCCTAAATTGCTTTTTAACATCTTCTAGTTTGCCTTCAATTAATTTGTTGGATTTATGGATTAATGCAATGTGGTCACACAATTCTTCAACACTTTCCATACGGTGCGTAGAAAATATAATGGTAGCGCCTTCTTTTTGCAATCCTAGAATTTCATCTTTGATAATATTTGCATTCACAGGATCAAAACCAGAGAAAGGTTCGTCAAAAATCAATAATTTGGGTTTATGCAAAATACAAACCACAAACTGCACTTTTTGCGCCATTCCTTTTGAAAGCTCTTCAATTTTTTTATTCCACCAACCTTGAATCTCTAATTTTTCAAACCAATAATCCAGTTGCTTTTTGGCTTCAGCCTTCGAAAGTCCTTTCATTTGAGCCAAATACAAGCATTGCTCTCCTACTTTCATAGATTTATACAATCCTCTTTCTTCAGGCAGATAGCCTATAGATTGTACGTGCTTGGGCTGCAATTTTTCGCCATCAAGAAGTATTGTTCCTCTATCTGGCATCGTAATTTGATTAATGATTCTTATTAGTGATGTTTTTCCGGCACCATTAGGACCTAAAAGCCCATAAATACTACCTCTGGGTACTGAAATTGAAACTTCATTAAGTGCTGTGAAATTGCCATATTGTTTGACAACTTTGTTCACTTCAAGGATATTGCTCATTCTTATTAAGGTTTATTTTATGCGTTAGGACTTATGATCTGATTTTTGTAAATGTAGAAAATTAGTAACAAAAATGCGGAAAATGTTACAAAAAAAACCCACCCTTATTTGCACAAGGATGGGAAAAATTGCTATGAAAAAGAATTACTAGTTTCCTAGTAAAGTTCAAATGTATATATTATTTAAATATTATGAAAACATATCTTTAACTTTTTCAAAAAAAGATTTATCTGTTTTTTCTGGCTTAGGTATAAAATTATTGTCTGTAAGCGCATTTTCAAAAAACTGCTTTTGATCTTTGCTTAATGTTTTAGGTGTCCAAACATTTACATGAACAAGTAAATCACCGTTCCCGTAACTATTAATACTTGGTATTCCTTTGCCTTTCAGTCTTAAAATTTTTCCTGATTGGATGCCCTCTTCCAGTTTAATTCTTACTTTACCATTAATGGCATCAATGTCCTTTGAAACGCCAAGAACTGCTTCTGCAAAACTAATGTACAAGTCCAAATGAAGATTTTCTCCTTCTCTTTTTAAAGTTTCATGCTCAATTTCTTCAATAGCAACAATCAAATCTCCTGGCACACTGTTTCCTGGTGCATCATTCCCTTTATTGGCTACTTTTAATTGCATCCCATCAACAACGCCAGCAGGAATTTTTATAGAAACCGTTTCATCTTCAAGAATCATTCCTTGAGCATCTGCATTTGCAGGTTTTTTATCTAAAATTTGACCAGAACCACCACAAGTAGGGCAAGTTGATGCTGATTGCATTCTTCCTAATATGGTATTGGTTACACGCATTACTTGGCCTTGGCCGTTACATGTACCACAAGTTTTATAGGATACTCCAGCTGCTTGTATTTTGCGTTTTACTTTTACTTTTTTCTCAACTCCGTTGGCAATTTCTTCTAAAGTCAATTTTACTTTGATACGAAGATTGCTTCCTTTCATACGGCGCTGACCACCACCGCCACCACCAAATCCTCCGAAACCACCACCACCAAAAATATCTCCAAACTGGCTGAAAATATCTTCCATATTCATGCCGCCGCCATTAAAACCACCACCGCCAGAAGCACCATCAAATGCTTGATGACCATATTGATCATATTTGGCTTTCTTTTGTGGATCACTTAAAATTTCATAAGCTTCGGCTGCAAGCTTAAATTTCTCTTCCGCTTCTTTGTTCCCGGGGTTTTTATCAGGATGGTATTCAATCGCTTTTTTTCGGTATGCTTTCTTTATTTCTGCAGCATCAGCACTTTTTGAAATGCCTAATATTTCGTAAAAATCTTTTTTCATTTTTGTTTTGTATGAGTGTGAGACGGCACCAATGTTTGATTTACTGTCCTATTACTACTTTAGGAAAACGAATAATCTTGTCTCCTAATTTGTATCCTTTTTCTAATACATCAACAATTTTTCCTTTTAATTTATCCGATGGAGCAGGAATTTGTGTGATAGCTTCTGCAAAATCTGCATTAAAAGCATCACCCGCACGTATTTCAACTTCTTCTAAGCCTTTTGAAATTAAAGTGTTTTTAAGTTTGTCATGTATTAACTCAACCCCTTTTGTCAATAAATCGTCTTCAGATTTTTTGATTTCAATCATGGCTCTGTCAAAATCGTCTAAAACTGGCAACATGGCTTGAAGTACTTCTTGGTTTGCTGTTTTAAACAAATCTATTCGCTCCTTTGAAGTTCTTTTTTTATAGTTTTCAAATTCTGCAAAAAGACGTAAAAACTTGTCTTTTTCTGCAGCAAGATCTTTTGTCAATTGTTCTTCAATACTTAATTCTTCTATAATTAGTTGCTCTCCATTGGCATTGTTCTCTAGTGTAGCATCATCTAATTCTTTGTCTATTTCAGTATTTTCAGTAGTCATGTTTGTTTTATTTTTGAATATGTTTTTAAACTTCATTTTTTTTATTTTTCTCAGACTACAAAATTACTGCCATTTCTTATAAAATGTCAAATTGTCACCTGTTTTTAAAATTTATCCTTAAAAAAAATTAATAAACTGTCGCTAAATCTTATTTAATTGCATACCTAGGTTGCTTAATGAATTGTTTGAAGATTAAGTAAAAAAAATGAACATTTATTTTAATATAATTTTAAGAAGATTTGGATATGAATTAAATAAATTTGTTTGTGTTGGTTTACTAAATAATTAATTGACACTGAAGGTTACGTGTAGTTATTAATTCACATAATAAAAAAAGCTCCGTTTTTTCAAACGGAGCTTTTTTTGAATTAACAATAATCAATTATTTAGGCATAACAACAGTGTCGATGGCGTGAATAATACCATTTGAAGCAGCAACATCTGCAATAACTACAGTTGAACTTACTCCGTTTGCATCAGTTAGAATAACTTTTCCATCTTTTAAACTTAAATCAATTTTTCCACCTTGAACTGTGGTAACTGTAAATTTTCCTTTGTTTTTTTCAATTTCAGCTATAACTGCAGCTGCATCAAATTTTCCTGAAACAACATGGTACGTTAATACAGTTTTCAATTTCTCTAAACTTTCTGGTTTCAACAACCCTTCAACAGTTCCTGCTGGAAGTTTCTCAAAAGCTGCATTAGTGGGAGCAAAAACTGTAAAGGGACCTGCGCCGCTTAATGTTTCCACTAGGTTTGCTGCTTTAACCGCCGCAACTAATGTACTGAAATCTGGATTTGCTGCTGCAACTCCTACGATGTTTTCTACAGCAACTGCTTCAGTTACTGGAGCAACTGCTTCTACTTCTTCAGTTACTTCCTTTTTTTTAGCGTCTGCACAAGAGGCAGATAATAATCCAACAATTGCTAACGTTGTGATTGATTTTAATAATTTCATAATTAAGTTTTTAGTATTAAATTGTTTATGAACCAAATGTAATATATATTTTATTTTGTTTAATATTTTTAACAAATAATTAAACAAAATAAAAATGCTAATAAAAAAAAGACTTCAATTGCATGTGAATTGAAGTCTTTAAAAAAATATTATTGTCACAAATTAATTTTTAATCATTCATAGAAATTAAAAATTCTTCATTATTTCTAGTCTTTTTGAATCTGTCATTGATAAAATCCATTGCTTCCACCGGATTCATATCAGATAAATACTTTCTCATAATCCACATGCGTTGCAATGTTTTTTCGTCTAAAAGCATGTCATCTCGTCTTGTACTTGATGATGTTAAATCTATTGCTGGAAAGATACGTTTGTTAGCAATTTTTCTATCCAATTGCAATTCCATATTACCAGTTCCTTTGAATTCCTCAAAGATCACCTCGTCCATTTTAGAACCTGTTTCTGTCAAGGCAGTTGCAATGATACTAAGAGAACCTCCGTTTTCTACATTTCTGGCAGCACCAAAAAACCGTTTTGGCTTTTGCAAGGCATTGGCATCAACGCCTCCGCTTAAAACCTTACCAGATGCGGGTTGTACAGTATTGTAAGCTCTAGCCAAACGTGTTATTGAATCTAATAGAATAACTACATCATGGCCACATTCTACTAATCTTTTTGCTTTTTCAAGTACAATATTAGCTATTTTAACATGTTCTTGTGGCTCTCTATCAAAGGTAGAAGCAATTACTTCACCACGAACATTGCGTTGCATATCAGTAACTTCTTCCGGACGTTCATCGATTAAAAGTACTATTAAATATACCTCAGGATGGTTTGCTGCAATGGCATTTGCAATGTCTTTTAACAACATTGTTTTACCTGTTTTAGGTTGTGCCACGATCATACCGCGCTGTCCTTTACCTATAGGAGAAAACAAATCGATAATTCTAGTAGAGATCGTACTTTGTTTTTCGGCCAATTTGAACTTTTCAGATGGAAAAACTGGTGTTAAATGTTCAAAAGAAACACGATCACGCACAACTTGTGGGTCATGACCATTGATTTTTAAAACACGAACTAACGGAAAAAACTTTTCACCTTCTTTAGGCGGTCTTACTACCCCTTTTACAGTGTCTCCAGTTTTTAAACCAAAAAGTCTGATTTGTGATGTGGATAAATAAATATCATCTGGCGATGCCAAATAATTGTAATCTGAAGACCTTAAAAATCCGTAACCATCAGGCATCATTTCTAGAACGCCTTCGCTTTCTATAATGCCATCAAACTCAAAATCAGCATCTCTAAAATTGGTTTTCTTTCCTTTAAAATTCGGATTTTGATTGCCATTGCCGTTCCCATTCTGGTTCGGATTAGCATTACCGTTTTGATTTGGGTTTGGCTTCTGATTCGGATTGGGCTTCTGATTCGGATTTATAACTTTTTCTAAAGTGATGTCACTTTTCAAAGTTTCTGTTTCAGTAATATTTGCAGCTGGAGTAATCTCTGCTTTATTTTCGGTTGCTACTTTTTGAATGGCATTGCTTATTTTGCTTTCATACTTTGCTTTGTTAAACTTAATTACTTTCCGCTCCTTTTGCAAAGGCGTGCTTGCAGCAGGTTCAAGTTCTGGCGCAGTGTTTAAAACTGTGGGATTTTCATCAAATAATGTTACTGTAGGTTCTACAACAATACTGTTTTTTAGCAAAACTGTTTTATTATTTGACTTTGCAATTTTAGGTGCTTTTTCAACACCAACAATTCTGGCTCTTTTTATTTTAAGTTCGTTAGCATCGTCAGTATTTACTTGGCTTGAAGTATCATTAGTAGCTGCTTGTTGTTCAAGAATATTGGCTATTAATGTTTCTTTTTTAACACCATTAAATTTAATTGTTTTAGCCAACTTGGCTATGTCTTGAAGCTCAGAAAGCTTCATTTCTTTTAACGCAGAAATATCAAACATGTATGTTATTTGAATTTAATTATTTGGAAAGTAATGTGAGATGAAGTGAAATATTTGTAAATGAATTGACCAAAGAATGAAGTACTTACGGTTTTGTTATGCAATAATACAAATAAAATTTAATGCTGCAATAGTATTTATTAAAAAGAAAATATATTTTTGTAAAAGAAATAAAGAAAATGTTACAACGAATCCAGACTGTTTATCTAATAATTGCGATGCTTGTGACTGGGGTTTTGCCATTTTTTTGTCCGTTATGGACATTAAGTGATTCAAAAGTATTTTATTTTATGTTTGATATGAAATATGCTGCATTGTTTGGACTCAGTACAACATTGTCATTGCTTAGTATTATTTCTTTTAAAAAGAGACAAAATCAATTTGTAATTGGCAGATTGAACATCATATTGAATTTAATTTTATTAGGATTATTTGTTTATCGTTCTCTAAATTTATCTGGAGAAACCTTAAAAGTTTCGGAGAAAGGTATTGGGATGTTGCTACCTGTTGTTGCTATCGTTTTTTTGGCTTTGGCCAATAAAGCCATCAAGAAGGATGAAGATCTCGTAAAATCTGTAGATCGATTGAGATAAACCTATAAACTTAGTTTATTAGTGCGAAGAAAAACCTGAACGAAAGTTTGGGTTTTTTTTGTTGGTGAAAGTTAAAATCTATTTCTTACCAATTTCTATTATTTCTAAATCTTTAATTTTTTCACCATCAATAACAAATCGCAACATGGTTCTTACGTCGTGAAAACCACTTTTGCCAGCTGCTCCCGGGTTCATGTGCAAAAAGTTGTTCTTCTTGTCAAAAATCACCTTTAATATGTGCGAATGTCCGCAAATAAATAATTGAGGTGGATTTTGAGTCAATGCCTCTTTTATATTAGGATTGTATTTTCCTGGATAGCCACCAATATGGGTAAGCCAAACATCTACTCCTTCGCAAAAAAACCTATTATGTAACGGAAACTCTAATCTTGCTTTATCATTGTCAATATTGCCATAAACTGCTCTTAAAGGCTTTATTTTTTTGATAGTATCCGTAACAATTAAATTGCCTATGTCGCCAGCATGCCAAACTTCATCAGACAAGTTTACATATTTAAGAATGGTTTCGTCAATATGACTGTGCGTATCAGAAAGCAAAAGAATTTTTGTCATTTTAAATAATTTCAAGGATTCAAAGTTACAAAGCATCAAATAAACTAAGTTGATTTATCATTAGTTTTAATGCTAATAATTAATCTTAAATATTTCTTATTTAAAACCTACTTGATTAAAACTTTGTAACTTTGCAACTTCAAAAAAAAGTGGTAAATAACGAACCATACTTTTATGAAAACTACACTTTTTAACTGGCAAACCATAAATGCGTTACTTTATAAAATTCTCTTATGACGGTTCCCTTTATCATGGTTGGCAAGCGCAGCCAAATGCAGTAACCGTGCAAGAAACTTTGAATAAAGCATTGTGTGTGATATTAAATCATCCAATTGAATTAATGGGTGCAGGACGCACGGATGCTGGGGTTCATGCAAAAGAAATGTATGCGCATTTTGATTTTGATCCTACTTTTGAAGTACAAACTCTTGTTCACAAACTCAACTCTTTTTTACCAAAAGATATTGCGGTTTATGACATTATTGTGGTAACTCCCGAATCACACGCACGATTTGATGCGACTAAAAGAACCTATGAATACCATATTAATTCTTTTAAAAATCCGTTTTTAAAAGATTACAGTTGGTATTACCATCAGGATTTAGATATTAATTTGATGAATGAAGCTGCAAAATTGCTTTTTAAGCATAATGACTTTCAGAGTTTTTCAAAAGTAAATACAGATGTCAACACTTTTAATTGTACCATTTTTGAAGCCTATTGGAAGAAAGAAGAAGATCAATTGATTTTTACCATAACCGCAGATCGGTTTTTAAGAAATATGGTAAGAGCCATTGTAGGTACATTAGTTTACGTAGGTTTAAACAAAATATCACTAGAGGATTTTAGTACAATAATAATAAGTAAAGACCGTAATAAAGCAGGTTTTTCAGTTCCTGCATGTGGTTTGTATCTAACAAAAATTGAATATAATTACATTAAATAAAGACAAAAGCATTTTTAGATGTATGTCTCCAAATAATATATGAAAGCAAAAGCATTCGACACAAAAGTATTTAGAAGAATAATGGTTTACACAAAACCCTATCAATTTAGGTTCAATGGTGTCATTATTTGGGCTATTTCACTATCAATTTTTGCAGCATTACGACCTTATTTATTAAAACAAACGGTTGATAGTTATATACAAACAAAAGACGAAAAAGGCTTGTTGTTTTATGTGACTTTAATGGGTATTGTTTTACTTCTTGAGGTTTTCTCTCAGTTTTACTTTGTTTACTGGGCCAACTGGTTGGGTCAAGATATTGTTAGGGATATTAGAACCAAATTATTTCAACACATGTTGCGTTTTAGAATGAAATATTTTGACATTGCACCAGTAGGACAACTTGTTACAAGAACAGTATCGGATATTGAAGCAATTGCTAAAATCTTTAGCCAAGGACTGTTCATGATTATAAGCGACTTGATGAAAATGATTGTCGTATTGTTTTTCATGTTTTACATGAACTGGAAATTGACTTGGATTGTTATTGTAGCCATGCCTATTTTAGTAATCATTACTAGAATTTTTCAAAAGAAAATGCAAATCGCTTTTGAAGAAGTGAGAAACCAAATTTCTAATCTCAATACATTTGTACAAGAAAGAGTAACAGGAATGAAAATTGTACAACTCTTTAACAGAGAAGAAATTGAGGCTGAAAAATTTAGCGAAATCAATGACAAACATAATAAAGCATGGATAAAAACCGTGTGGTATAACTCTATTTTTTTTCCTATTGCTGATATCATTTCCTCACTAACTTTAGGCTGTATTGTATGGTATGGCGGAATCAAAATTCTCAATGGAGATACGATGACAACCTTTGGTGATTTATTTTCATACACCATGTTTATAGCCATGTTATTCAATCCTTTGCGTCAAATTGCTGATAAATTCAATGAGATGCAAATGGGAATGATAGCGGCGAACCGTGTTTTTGACATTCTTGACACACAAGATCAGATCCAAGACAAGGGAACGGTTGAAGCTCAAAAATTCAATGGTAGTATTGATTTTAAAGAAGTTCGTTTTGGTTACATCGAAAAAGAAGAAGTCATAAAAGGTATCAATCTTCATGTAAACGCTGGAGAAACTATTGCAATTGTAGGTGCAACTGGAGCTGGTAAATCTACAATAATAAATCTGCTGAACCGATTTTATGAAATCAATAGTGGCACTATTTGTATCGACGGAGAAAACATTCACAACTATACATTAGATTCGCTTCGCAAACAAATTGCAGTTGTTTTACAAGATGTGTTTTTGTTTGCAGATACTATTTTGAACAACATTACACTCAACAATCCAGATATTTCAAAAGCACAAGTAATAGACGCTGCCAAAAAAATTGGCGTACATGAATTCATCATGAGTTTGCCTCAAAACTACGATTACAACGTTAAGGAACGTGGTGTAATGCTGTCTTCTGGGCAACGCCAACTCATTGCTTTTTTAAGAGCTTATGTTAGTAATCCTAGTATTTTAATTCTTGATGAAGCCACCTCATCTATTGATACTTATTCTGAAGAATTGATTCAAAACGCAACGCAAACCGTTACAAAAGGCCGAACTTCAATAGTAATCGCGCACCGACTTGCAACTATTATCAATGCTGATAAAATTGTAGTTATGGACAAAGGTTTGATTGTAGAACAAGGCACACACCAAGAATTACTGAGTAAAGAAATAGGTTATTATAAAAATTTATATGATTCTCAATTTGCAGTAGAAAACTAATGTTTAAGCAACGATTTGCTGTTATTTATCACAAGCTTTTTTTACCAACAAGCCAATTAAAATATTGAAACCAAAGCAATAGTTCAAAAAAAATATTCCTTACTTTTGCCTCACAAAACAGAAAAGATTTTTTATAAATTGTATTGTTACAATAAAAACAAATATTAAAAAAATGAAATACGATATTATAGTTTTAGGAAGTGGTCCAGGTGGATATGTAACCGCAATTCGTGCCTCACAATTAGGTTTTAAAGTAGCAGTTATCGAGAAAGAAAGTCTTGGTGGCGTTTGTTTAAATTGGGGTTGTATTCCAACAAAAGCACTGTTAAAATCGGCACAAGTTTTTGATTATTTAAAGCACGCTTCCGATTATGGTTTAACTGTAAAAGAATATGACAAAGATTTTAATGCAGTTGTAAACCGTTCAAGAAATGTGGCTGGCGACATGAGTAAAGGTGTTCAGTTCTTGATGAAAAAAAATAAAATTGACGTTATTGATGGTTTTGGGAAATTAAAACCAGGAAAGAAAGTAGACGTTACCGATAAAGATAAAAAAGTTACAGAATACAGCGCAGATCATATAATTATTGCAACTGGAGCACGTTCTCGTGAATTGCCAAATCTTCCTCAAGATGGCGAAAAAGTTATAGGTTACAGACTTGCAATGACGCTTCCTAAACAACCAAAATCGATGATTATTGTAGGTTCTGGAGCAATTGGAGTAGAATTTGCACATTTTTATAACGCAATGGGAACGGATGTTACAATTGTAGAATTTATGCCAAATATTGTTCCTGTTGAAGACGAAGATATTTCGAAACAAATGGAACGTTCTATGAAAAAAGCGGGCGTCAAAATTATGACCAACTCTTCAGTAGAAAAAGTTGATACATCTGGAAACGGCGTTAAAGCATTTGTAAAAACGGCTAAAGGTGAAGAAGTTTTAGAAGCAGATATTTTATTATCGGCAGTTGGAATTAAAACAAATATTGAAAATATCGGTCTAGAAGAAGTGGGAATTGCCGTTGACAAAGATAAAATTCTTGTAAATGCTTTTTCTCAAACTAACATTCCAGGATATTACGCTATAGGAGATGTTACTCCAGGTCAAGCATTGGCGCATGTTGCTTCAGCAGAAGGAATTAATTGTGTTGAAAAAATTGCTGGATTACACGTAGATCCAATAGATTACGGAAACGTTCCAGGTTGTACTTATGCAACACCAGAAATTGCTTCGGTTGGATTGACTGAAAAACAAGCTAAAGAAAAAGGATACGAAATTAAAGTGGGTAAATTTCCATTCTCAGCATCTGGAAAAGCGAAAGCTGCTGGAACACCAGATGGTTTTGTAAAAGTAATTTTTGATGCAAAATATGGCGAATGGTTGGGTTGTCACATGATTGGCGCTGGTGTTACTGATATGATTGCAGAAGCCGTAGTTGCTCGTAAATTAGAAACAACGGGACATGAAATCTTAAAATCAATTCACCCACACCCTACTATGAGTGAAGCGGTTATGGAAGCAGTAGCTGATGCCTATGGCGAAGTAATTCATTTGTAAAAGTTTAAATATTTTTTTCTAAAACCCCAATTTGTAAATTACAAATTGGGGTTTTTTGTTTAAGGCAATCTATGATTAACATTTATTAACAAATGTCTTTTAAAACTTTACGAATTCTAAACTACATTTGTTTAACATATTTGTTTTAAAAAAAATTTAAATGAATCCTACCAACCCATCTTTTTTTGAATCACTTCATAAGCATCAAAATGAAAATTGGGTACGAGCCGTTGATTCTTCAAAAATCATTATGTGGATTGAAGATTTATTCCAAATTTTATTTCCAGAAAAACCTTTACAGATTCCAGATATAGCATCACTTTTTGAAAATAATAAAGTTATTTTTTCTACAATAATCGCAGGAATTAAGACCGATGAGAGCATTTCAATTTTAAATACAACCGAAAATTTTTACAATGCCATCCCAGATTTGTATCAGGCCATGCAAACTGATGCAAATGCGTTACTCAACAATGACCCAGCAGCTACAACCATGAGCGAAGTCATCAATGCATATCCGGGCTTTTTTGCCATTGCCGTTTATAGGATTGCAAATGAACTGACAAAACATTCTATTTTATTAATGCCGAGAATTTTAACGGAATATGCCCATAGTAAAACAGGAATAGATATTCATCCTAAAGCCACTATTGCAGTGCCTTTTTTAATTGATCATGGAACAGGAATTGTCATTGGAGAAACTGCCATAATTGGTAAAAATGTATGTATTTATCAAGGTGTAACGCTTGGTGCATTGCAAGTTGATAAAAATATGGAAGAAAAAAAGCGCCATCCTACTGTTGAGGACAATGTGGTCATTTATGCTAATGCTACTATTCTTGGCGGAAGCACCATTATAGGAAACAACAGTATCATAGGCGGTAATACTTTTATAACAAAAAGTATCAATCCATACGCTGTAGTGATGCAGGCTACTAAAAATACAATTACCAACCAACAAGAGATAAGAGACAATAATTTATTCACCATTTAAAAATTAAAAATATGCTATTCAATAATATTTTAGAAACCATAGGCAATACGCCACATGTAAAAATAAATAAACTGTTTGGCCCTAATCATCAAGTCTGGATTAAGCTGGAACGTGCAAATCCTGGGGCTAGTATCAAAGATAGGATCGCACTATCAATGATTGAAGATGCGGAGCAAAAAGGATTGCTTCAGCCCAATAGCGTTATCATTGAAGCCACTTCTGGAAATACAGGAATAGGCTTAGCGATGGTAGCTGCCGTAAAAGGCTACAGATTGATTCTTGTAATGCCTGAGTCAATGTCTGTAGAAAGAAGACGATTAATGAGTATTTATGGCGCCGAATTTGTTTTAACTCCAAGAGAAAAAGGCATGAAGGGCGCTATTGAAAAAGCACATGAATTGAAGCTTGAAATGGCTAACGCGTGGTCACCGCTTCAGTTTGAAAATCCTGCAAATATTGAAATTCATAAAAAAACTACGGCTTTAGAAATCATAAAAGCTTTTCCTGATGGGCTGGATTATTTAATAACTGGTGTTGGTACTGGCGGACATATTACAGGTTGTGCCGAAATTTTAAAACAACATTATCCCAATTTGAAAGTTTTTGCTGTAGAACCAGAAGCTTCGCCTGTTATTAGTGGTGGCGCACCTGCTCCACATCCTATTCAAGGTATTGGAGCTGGTTTTATACCTGCAAACCTTCATACAGAAATACTAGACGGGACGATACAAATAAGCAAAGACGATGCTTTTGAATACACGCAAAGAGCTGCAAAAGAAGAAGGAATGTTGATAGGAATCTCTTCGGGCGGGTCACTTGCAGCAGTTGCACAAAAATTAAATGAAATCCCAGAAAATGCTAAAGTACTCACTTTTTGTTACGATACTGGTGAAAGATATTTAAGTATTGAAGGTTTATTTGTCTAAAAATCAACCTTTCAGTATTTTTAAAAAATCCCAAATATAGTGTTTGCTGTCTTTGGGATTTTTTATGGCTATTTTATAACTTAAAGTTAAAGTTTTGTAACCTTAATTTCTATGCTAATAGAGATATTTGTGATTACAAAATTCTCTTTGGTAGTCACAATCAATTTGATAGGTTGGCATAACGGCATCAAGAACACAGAGGTTTTCCAATCTTCCGTCTGTGACCAACGAATAGGTACACGAGCTTGATAAGCGTTGATTGATTTTTTAAACCTACCAATTAGAATTTTTTTTCTTCACAAAAAATGCTACGTTTTATGTAGATATAGTTATTTCTAAAATGCTATGTTCACATTTCAATAAATAACATTTTAAAAATTAAAACTTATGACAATAGTAATGCAAATTGTATGGCTTTTCATAATTGCTATTGCGGTAGCCTGTGTGTCATGGACTGTAACGCAAGAAGAAATTTTTAAAGAATTTAAAACATTTTGTGTTCAAAAAAACCAAGACTCGAAACAACTTATTGTCAAAAAGTTTTTTTACCTCTTCACTTGTGAATACTGTTTTAGTCATTATGTAACACTCCTATTTATAATTCTTACAGATTTTAAACTTTTAATAAACGATTGGCGCGGCTATGTCATTGCCGAATTTTGTATTGTTTGGATCGCTAATTTGTACATGGGTATTAATTTTTTGATCAGACAAGGGATTAAAAAAGAGAAAACACAAATTAAAATAATGGAACAACAAACTGAAGATGTATAACATACTGTCACGAATATTGAAATAATACAACTTATTACTTTTATCCCATAACAACATTAACGGCTATAGGTTGGAGATTTACATAAAATTATTTTTAATAAAATTAAAATTATTATGGAAAATCAAACCAATTTAAACAACCAAAAAGCCATTGATAAAATTAAAGAACTAGCAAAAGCCATTGATATTTGTCTTTTTTGTACAAATTTAAAAGAAAATGATGGCTTAACCACCAGACCTATGAGCACGCAAGGTGTTGATGAAGAGGGGAACATCTGGTTCTTTAGCGAAAAAGATAGTGTCAAAAATCACGAAATCGAAGCCGATAAAAAAGTACAGCTTTTATATTCTCATCCCGGAAAAAGCAATTATATGGTGGTAAACGGTAATGCAGAAATCATTATTGATCGTCATAAAACTGAAGAATTGTGGTCACCATTAGTCAAAACATGGTTTCAAGGTGGTAAAGATGATCCAAATCTCTCTTTGATAAAAGTAACCCCAAGCAAAGCCTATTATTGGGATGTGGAAGGCAACCAAATGATCAACTTCTTTAAAATGCTGGCATCAATAGCCACTGGAGCAACATTAGTAGATGCAAAAGAAGGCAATATTAATATTTAAATAAGTCCAACTAAAAATGAAAATACAAAACCAAGATTTATTTATTATTGAAGATGATGAGGCAACTGCAAAAGTACTGTATGATTTTTTGACACAAAAGTTCCATGATGAATTGAATATTTTTATTTTCGAAAATGGTCAAACCGCTTTAGAAAACGTAACAAAAAATACAGCTATAGTCGTAATTGATTATGATTTGAAAGGCCAAGAATCTGACGAAATAATGCTTGCTATAAAAAAAATTAATCCCCTTACAGAAGTGATCATTTTATCTTCAAACGAAGATATAGCGGTTGCTATTGCAAGTCTTAAAAAAGGAGCATCAAGTATTGTAATGAAGGGTCAAAGTACCAGTAGAATTTTAGAGTCAAAAATCTATAAAATCATTACTTATCCAGCTGATTTCCTAGTTAAAACCTTTGGCATTAATAAAATGCTTTCACTGTTTTTACTTTGTATTGCATATATAGGTCTTGTAGTTTTTATAGGAATGCAAATTTTAAAATAGCTAAAATGGGAAAGCTATAATAAATTTAAAAAGTCACATAACACATCAAAAAACTATTTTTTTAACCTTTATAAAGTGAAAAAGAAGTAGTAATTAAAATTAAAAATGATGAGTAACGAAAAAGCAATTACAGTTTTGAATTCTTTAATTCAAATCAACAACGACAGAATTGAAGGTTATGTAACAGCCTCAAAAGAGACAGATGAAAGTGATTTAAAAGCTCTATTTTCACTACTGCAACAAACCAGTGAACATTGCAACAACGAACTGATTAGCGAAGTTCAGAATCTAGGAGGCACTCCTACTGAAAGTACAAAAACAAAAGGGAAGTTTTTTAGAGTTTGGATGGATGTCAAAGCAGCACTTTCTGGCAAAGACAGGAAAGTAATTCTTGATTCATGCGAATATGGAGAAGATGTTGCTAAACAAACGTATGAGGATGTTTTGAATGATGAAAGCGAAAATCTCTCTTTTGAACAAAAAGTAATGATCAAAGCACAACACATTTTATTAAAAGCAGATCATGACACTGTAAAAAATATGCGTGATAAATTGATCGCACATTAATTTTAAAAAAGAAAAAATGCGTAAAAATCAAGTTGAATTTTACGCATTTTTATTTAAACAATACAATTGCAATATAAAAAACCTAAAGCATGAAAAATTCAAAAAGAATAGGCATATTTATGGACCATTCCTTAGCACATATTATTGAATTTGATTCTAACAATAGTAAACCCAGAATTGTTGTTTCTGATTTCACAAACGACGTTAAAAAAGAAAGCTTGACACATGGCGAGAGTACCATGCACAATAAGGAACAAGACAGTTTAAGAAAATACTACAACAAGTTGAGTGATATTATAAAAGACTATAATAAAATTATCCTCTTTGGACCCACAAATGCCAAATTAGAACTATTCAACTTGCTAAAATTGAATCATGATTTTGACAATATCGAAATTGAGACAATCAATACCGTAAATATGAGCGAAAAACAACAAAACAGTTTTGTTACCGATTATTTTACAAAACTTTGAAAATGATTTAATCTAAACCACTTTTAAACCTTCAATTAAAATATCAATATCTTCTTTTGTATTGCTGTGGCTAAAAGAAATTCTGATACTTGGTTTTTTAAGTTCGTCAGGAACTAATATTTCTGCTAAAACATGAGAAGGCTTAACACTTCCTGATTGACAAGCACTGCCTCGAGAAACCGCAATTCCTCTCATATCAAGATGAAAGAGGATCATACCTGTTTTTTCAGCAGAGAAAGGCAGTAAAATATTCAAGATGTTATAAAAAGTAGTTTTAGGATTTCCATTAATTTTTAATCCCGTAAATGTATTTTCAAGTTGCAAAATAGCATAATCTTTTAATTCTTGTATGTGCTTTTTTTCATCTTCAAGATGCAAATAACACAAATCAAGTGCCTTTGCCATACCGACAATATTATGAATGCCTTCGGTTCCTGGTCGCAAACCTTTTTCTTGTTCACCACCATGAAAAATAGGATTTACAACCAATCCTCTTCTTATAAAAGCAAATCCTATACCCTTTGGGCCATAAAATTTGTGTGCACTTGCTGCTAAAAAATCAATGGGGATTTCTTGTAAATTGATATTCATTTTACCAACTGATTGAACCGCATCAGTATGAAAATAAGCATGATATTGTTTGCAAATTCTAGTAATTTTATCTACATCTAAAATGGTTCCTATTTCATTATTGACATGCATTAATGAAACCAGCGTAGGAATATTTTGAGACAATAAAGTGACCAAATCTGTAGTATCTACTTCTCCGTCTGGTAAAATTTTGACATAGTCCACTTGAATTTTAAATTCTTCTTGCAGAGCTTCTACAGCATGTAAAACGGCATGATGCTCAATTTTACTGGTGATAATTCGCTTTACTTTAAGATCTTGAACCGCTGTTTTTATAATCCAATTATTGGCTTCGGTAGCTCCAGATGTAAAAATAATTTCTTGAGCCGTTGCGTGCAATAACTTGGCTATCGTTTTCCTTGAAAGTTCAAGATGGTTTTTTGAATTTCTACCAAAACTGTGGGTTGAAGACGGATTTCCATAATCTTCATTCATAGATCTTACCATTTCATGAATAACTGCTTCACGTATTGGCGTTGTGGCCGCATTATCTAAATATACCTTTTTCATTACAGCAAAGTTATGAATTTTCAATTTGTGATTTCATTATGATAAGTCAATTCTTAGTTAAGATTTTTTTATCTATTTTTGTTTTAAATATAAAAAAAATGAAGAATTTTTTAGGTCTGTTACTACTTTTAATATTTGCTACAGGATGTAATGATGGCGACTTGGAAATTGTAACATTTGATTTTCAGGCAACTGATAAGTTAACTTCATGCAATGCAGGAGTCCCTGGCAAATTTTATTTGTATAATTTTAAAGACAACAGGGTTTTTATAGTTGAAATACCAGAGAGTACTTTTAAAAATGAAGTAACTGCTGATGGTTTACCCATAAAATTGGATGTAGGAACAGCAATAAAGGTGTATTACAGAGAGTATAATAGCGAGCTAACTGCCGCTGCACTTTGTACTACAATACCAGCTTCTAACCCAACTGTTACAACAGAATGGACTGCTACTGGAGGAAAGCTAATTATAACGACTACAGCAGTAAAAAGTGAGCCAAATGCAAATACAGGAGCCACAAGAATTACTGGTTATAACCATAGTGTAACTTTTAACAATATAGAATTCAATACTGGTAATGGGATTCAAAAAAACGAGCTCATTAATTTTGGAACTTACGCTACAATTCCAGTAATTCCAACTGATTTTACATCCGTTAACATAAGAATAAACAGGTGCATTAATGATGAAACCCTGAATTTTAAAGTTTCAGGAAGCCAATCAATGGTGCTTACTGTTGATAAAACTATTTTTAATACCGCAATTCTAGGCACGCCAAAAGTTCAATCTATTGATGGTGTAAAAAATAAATTAACGTACAATGTTTTTAGCGCTACTGTTACAACTGACTATTTATGTAAAACGCCAATTGTTATTCCTACACAAACTTGGACTGCAAATACAACTGGTGAGATTGAAGTAACTACAACAACTATTGGTGTTGGCCTTTTTGAGCACACTATAAAATTTAAAAATGTCACGCTTACTAAGGGTGCAGAGAGTTTTAAATTAGGAACAGAATATATCTTTGGGAAATACTCTACTAATTAAAGATTATTTTACGTTTTGTTTGATGTAAATTTCAGTTGCGCCCAATCCATATTTTTGGTAATTCGCATCTTGAAAAACAATGTTATCATAGCGACCTAATAAGAAATCTAATTCGGCTTTGAGTACGCCCTCTCCTACCCCATGAATAAAAACTATTTTAGGAATCCTATTTTTTATGGCAAACTCAAGGTGGCGTTTTGCAGTTTCAGATTGTAAAGTTAGGATGTCATAATTGCTCATTCCTCTAAAATTTTGAACTAATTTCTCGATGTGTAGATCAAATTCTGGAACAGCTGCTTCAAATTTGGCTTTCTTTTCTTTAACGAAACTTCTGGGTTTAGGAATTTCTTTTTCCTGCAAAATCTGATTCAAATTTTGGTTGCCTATATTAAAATTCAAATCGTTATTAATTTTTATCAACTCTCGTGATTCAAATGTCAGTTCAAAACCATCAGTAGTTTCAATGGTTACTTTTGTATTAGCAACACTAAGCACCACACCATCAATTGCGTCATCTAATACGGTAACTTTATCGCCTTTATTGAACATCATCAGTATCATTTTCTTGGTTCTTACTCGGTATTTTTGAATTTAATTGAAACAATCCAAACATAAAAACAACTATAGCTGCTACTGTTATCATAATATTAGGCTCAGGCTTACTTTGCTCATAAAAGGCAAAAAATCCTGAAATTATAAGAATAGGAATTAAAAACTTTTTCATTGTAAAATATTATGATTCAAAAGTAACAAACTTTGAATCAAAACTTGTAAAGTTTAGAAAGGATTCTAATTTTTTTTGTAAAATTGCAACTATATAAAATAAATTATTTTGAATTTAGAAAAATACATGTTGCCTTGTGTAAACAAAAAAATATTTGGAATTGAATGTTTAGGTTGCGGAACGCAACGTGCATTTATGCTAGTTTTAAAAGGCGAATTTGCAGAAGCATTCCGAATGTTTCCTGCAATCTTTACCACCATACTATTGTTTATTTTTATTGGTTTATTGATATTTGATAAAAAAAGAAATTATAATACAATAGTATCTGGTTTAGCAATAATAAACGCTGTAATAATGATAATTTCATATATTTACAAAATAACAAACTATTAATTAAATAAATTTAAACATGGAAAAAAGAAGTTTACCCAATGCAACAGCAGTATTAGTTTTAGGAATTTTATCAATCATAACTTGTTGTTGTTATGGAATTATTGGGTTGATACTCGGAATAATTGCTATCATTCTTGCAAAAAAAGATTTAGCACTTTATAAAGAAAATCCAGATTTATATGTCAATTTTTCTAATTTAAAAACGGGAAGAATTTTAGCAATTATTGGGGTTGTTTTAAGTGCAATTTATATCGTCTATATGATTGTTATTCTTACTACTGTGGGAATGGAAGGTATACAAGAAATGCAACAAGAAATGCTAAAAAAATATGCTTCAGAATAATTTTATGTTTTTGAAAACAATTAGCTTATTTAGCTACATAAAACATAAAAAAGTATAAAAAAAAACCTCGATATTCTCGAGGTTTTTTTATTGTGCGAAAGATGTAAAATATTATTTGTTGTGCAAAAATGCTTGGCGATTGAGCAACGTTTCTTCAGATTCAACATGATTGTCATCAGGAACACAACAATCTACAGGACAAACAGCAGCACACTGCGGTTCGTCATGAAAGCCTTTGCATTCGGTACATTTTCCAGGGACTATATAATAAATATCGTCTGAAATAGGCGTTTGAGCTGTATCTGCATCAACTTCAGTTCCATCAGCTAAAATTATTTTGCCAGACAACTTTGTACCATCTTTATAACGCCAATCGTCAGCGCCTTCGTAAATTGCGGTATTGGGACATTCTGGTTCACATGCACCACAATTGATACATTCGTCAGTAATTATGATTGCCATTTTTTTGTTTTGTATTAAAAGAATTCAGTAAAGCAATTTTGTAACTTTTGTCTGTTACACAAACACTAATTGTCTTAAATTTACACAAAATTACGTCCAAAACAATTCATAAGCAAATCAATATGACTTTAGAACATAAAAAAAATATTTTTATTCAACTCGGTTTATTTTTAAGCCAATTTTCAGAAAATAAAAGTATTAAAAATCCAGTAGTCTTGCACAATGATTTGTTTTTTGACAAATTTTTAGATTTAATACAACTCACACAATCCCATAACGGTTGGTACACCCCTGAGCAAGTTTTTTTTTCTATTCAATCTTGGTCACAAGCATTGACTGAAATTAACTTGAATACTTGGCTGTCAGATTATAATTTTAAAGAAAGTGAACCTAAAACAGTAGGATTAATACTTGCTGGCAATATTCCACTGGTAGGATTTCACGATTTCCTTTCGGTACTTATTTCGGGACACAAAGTACTTGTTAAAACATCTTCGAATGACCAACATTTATTGCCTTTTTTAGCCCAATATCTGATTTTGGTTGAACCAAAATTAAGCAATTCCATCACTTTTGTAGAAGGAAAACTACAAAATTTTGATGCAGTAATCGCAACTGGAAGCAATAATACAGCTCGTTATTTTGAATATTATTTTAAAGACAAACCTTCAATAACAAGAAAAAATAGAAACTCTGTCGCCATTTTAAACGGTAAAGAATCAAGTGAAGAACTTTTTAATTTAGGTGAAGATATTTTTAGATATTTTGGTTTGGGATGTAGGAACGTTTCAAAACTTTTTGTGCCAAAAAAGTATGATTTTGCGCCTTTTTTTGAAGCAATTTACCAATATAAAGATGCTATTTTTTATGAAAAATATGCTAATAATTATGACTACAACAAAGCTGTTTTTTTGATGAGTAATTTTAAGTTATTGGACAATGAATTTTTGACATTAAAAGAGGATGCAAGCTATGCCTCGCCTATTTCGAGTGTTTTTTATGAATTTTATGAGGATATAAATGACTTAAAACAGCGTTTGAACGCAGATAATGAACAAATTCAATGTATAGTTTCAAATGGGCTTATTGATAATTCAATACATTTTGGGCAAACTCAAAAACCGAATTTATGGGATTATGCAGATAATGTTGATACCATTGAATTTCTTATAAATATTTAACTAAAAACTGAATTTCATTAAATTTACTATAACGTTTTTGTTAATAACCTTGTAAAAGTTTTAACATCTACAAATAGAGTATTAATGATTTTTTCTGAAATTTGTAGTCTAACTAGAACCATAAAATATATAATGAAAATACACAATTACAGCGCAGGACCTTGTATTTTGCCACAAGAAGTTTTTGAAAAATCTGCCCAAGCGATTTTAAATTTTAATAATTCTGGATTATCAATTCTTGAAATATCTCACCGAAGCAAAGATTTTGTAGTCGTAATGGAGGAATCTAGAGCCTTAGCTCTAGACCTTTTAGGACTAACTGGTAAAGGTTATCAAGCACTTTTTTTGCATGGTGGCGCAAGTTTAGAATTTTTGATGGTACCCTATAATTTAATGAAACAGGACGGTAAAGCAGCTTATCTAGACACTGGAACTTGGGCAGCTGGTGCTATAATAGAAGCAAAAAACTTTGGAGAAACAATTGTTGTAGGCTCTTCAAAATCTGAGAATTATTCATTTATCCCCAAGGATTATCAAGTTCCTGATGATGTAGATTATTTTCACTGTACAAGCAACAATACCATTTTTGGCACACAAATGAAGCAATTTCCTAACTCACAAGTACCCGTAGTTTGTGACATGAGTTCTGATATATTTTCAAGAGTATTGGATTTTTCAAAGTTTGATTTGATTTATGCGGGTGCACAAAAAAATATGGGTCCAGCAGGAACAACATTAGTTATAATTAAAGAAGAAATTTTGGGGAAAACAAACAGAAACATTCCAAGTATGCTTGATTATGAAAAACATATCAAGGCCGAAAGCATGTACAATACGCCTGCAGTTTTTCCTATTTATGCTTCGTTATTAACATTACAATGGCTCAAAAAAATGGGCGGAATTGAGGCTATTGAAAAGATCAACAATCAAAAAGCAACGCTTTTGTACAACGAAATTGATAGAAATCCTTATTTTACAGGAACTGCTAATAAAGAAGACCGTTCCATCATGAACCCTACTTTTTTATTAAAACAAGAGTCTCACGCTACCGTTTTTGACAGTTTATGGAAAGAGGCTGGGATTTCTGGTTTAACAGGTCACCGCTCTGTAGGTGGTTATCGCGCATCCATGTACAATGCCTTGCCTCTTGAAAGCGTTCAAATATTAGTTGACGTGATGAAAGACTTTGAAAGTAAAATCTCTAAAACAAAATTTTAATTTTTTAAATATAATAAACCGAATAAAAATGAAAGTATTAGCCAATGATGGAATTTCTAAAAGCGGCATTAAAGCATTAGAAAAAGGCGGATTTGAAGTAATTACTACAAAAGTAGCACAGGAACAACTTGCAAATTATATCAATACAAATAATATTGCAGTCGTTTTAGTAAGAAGTGCTACAAAAGTTAAACAAGATATTATTGATAACTGTCCCAATTTAAAGGTCATAGGTCGTGGCGGTGTAGGCATGGATAATATTGATGTTGATTACGCCAGAGCCAATGGAAAACATGTCATAAACACTCCTGCAGCTTCATCAGAATCTGTGGCCGAATTGGTTTTTGCCCACTTGTTCTCTGGGGTTCGTTTTTTGCATGATGCCAACAGAAACATGCCGCTTGAAGGTGATATGAATTTTGAAGGTTTAAAAAAAGCTTATGCTAACGGAATTGAATTACGAGGAAAAACCCTAGGTATAATAGGTTTTGGCAGAATAGGACAAGCCGTAGCAAAAATGGCGCTAGGACTTGGTATGAAAGTAATTGCAGCCGATAAGTTTTTAGGCAAAGCCGAAATAAAAGTAGATTTCTACAACGGTCAATTTATCAATGTAGAAATAGAAACTGAGCCGCTAGAAGATCTTTTTAAACACGCTGATTTTATTACACTTCACGTACCTTCACAAGATGGATACATTATTGGTGAGGATGAAATTAATGCAATGAAAGATGGTGTAGGAATCATTAACTGTGCACGAGGCGGAATTATTGATGAAGTCGCACTTATTGATGCACTTGATAGCGGAAAAGTTTTATTTGCAGGCCTGGATGTTTATGAAAATGAACCGACTCCTGAAATTAAAATTTTGATGAACCCAAAAATTTCTTTAACACCACATATAGGTGCCGCAACAGAAGAAGCCCAAGACCGAATTGGCACAGAACTGGCTGAACAAATTATAAGTTTGTTGAAAACACAAAATACTTAATTCTAGTAATTTATAAGTTAAATTATATAAAAAGCACCAATATTGATGGTGCTTTTTTGTAATTTTAAGCTTTCTAAATGAATCATTATGAAAAAGTATCTATTTCTATTCATAACCTTAGGATTTATTGTTTGCTGCAAAACGCCAACTAATAAGCCGCTGAGCAATAATGAAATTAACAAAAAAGTTTCAGATACTATTCGTATTGCAAATGAGGAATTAGAATATGAAATAATAATTATTGATGCTGGTTTTAGCAGTTGGCTTGCCAGTTATGCAAGACCACGTAATTTTTACTCGCAACAATACTTGGAAGCCAGAAACAGAATTTGGGTTATTGAATGGAATTCAAGAGCCATGCAGCCCAGTAGATTTAATTCTGGTATTTTTGAAATGCAAATTGATTATCAAAGCAATATCAATTATGGTTATGAGGTAAACTACATGCTTTTTAATTATCTCAACTATGTTCAAATTAGAAACAATATCAAATTAGGTGGTTTTGTTGCCCGATATTAATATTGTATTTTTGAAATTATTTTAAAAAAAATGATCAAACTCAAAGACCGTTGGGGCATAACTTCAAATTATCAGTTTGTAATAATTTTTATAGTTTTTGCCATAAATGGTTCAATTTCTGCAAAAATCTCTTATTTTTTAATAGATTTGCTGGGCATTAATCTTGAAAATACACCTTGGTATCTTTATTATTTGCTTTTTATAATTCTAGTACTGCCGTTATATCCTTTTTTATTAATGGTTTTTGGATACGTGTTTGGACAATCCAAGTTTTTTTCCCCGTTTGGAAAAAGAATTTTAAAAAGTATCGGTTTGGGATTTATATTTAAATCAAATAAAAACTAAAATAGCTTTAACATTGCTCATTTATGCAAGCAAATCATCAAGTGCTTTGTCGAGTGTTTTGTATTTGTAAATAAAATCCTTATCAATTGCTTTTTGAGCGTTAACATTTTGGCTCGAAAACAAAATTTGATGCATTTCCCCGAGTACCATTTGCATCATGAACTCAGGAATATGAGGCAGAAACAATGGTTTTCCTAATTTTTTTGCGATGGCTACAGTAAGTTCTTTGTTTGTTACTGGATTCGGGGCTACAGCATTGTAAATCCCTTCCCATTGGTTTTGAACTGCAAAAAAGTACATTTTTACCAAATCATGCAAGTGTATCCAAGATTGTACTTGCTTCCCTGATCCAAATGGTGCTCCAAGACCTAATTTTATTGGTTTTAACATCTCAACAAGTGCGCCACCATTATTAGAGAGCACAATCCCTGTTCTTAGTTTACAAACCTTAATATTCATTAATTTAAACTTGTCTACACTTTCTTCCCATTTTACAACAACGTTACCTAAAAATGAATCATCTACTGTTTTATGGGTTTCTGCATAAATATTTTTAAGACTATCTGGGTAAATACCTATTCCAGATGCTGTAATAATTTGTTTTACTTGATGTGGATGGTTTTTAAGCGCTTTGTAAAGCAAATTAGCCGATAAAATACGGCTCTCAATAATTTCTTGTTTGTAACTATTGGTCCATCTTTTTGCAACACTGGCGCCAGCCAAATGAATGATTGCGTCTACACCCATCAATGCATTTTCATCAATTAGCCCTTGATTAGGATTCCAATAAAAACCATGATAATTGGGTTGACTTGTAACCTTTTTTTTTGAAGTTGTCAAATAATGCACACTAATTCCGTTTTGTAATAAAAGGGAAACCAACTCGCTTCCTATTAAACCTGTTGCGCCTGTAATTAATATTTTCATGGGGAATTTATTTTAAAAGCAGTGACGATTATCTATGAACAAAAATTCATTGTCTTTCAAAAGTACAGTTGATTGTTAAAAAATAAATGTTAATTAAGGTAGGTTTAACGAATGATTAAACCAATAAAGTGAAGTATTATTTGATTCTTATGCTCCATTCAAAATCCATTTCTGAAACTTGAATTCCGTTTTCATCTTTACCTATGGCTTTCATCCAAAAAGTTTGTCCATCGCCAGTTGCAATCGTATTTTGTATGGCTTGCTCAATCAAGTGGCCATCAACACAACTAAAACTGATTCTTCCTGTTGCTTTTTTAGTAAAACTGCCTTTGTTGTTTGCCACTAACATAGAAATTTTTCTTTTTGAATTTTGAATGTGCAACATTACTAATGCACCAGTAGAAAGTTCGGCGGCCATTGCTTGAACCGCAAAATACATTGAATTAAAAGGATTTTGATTGATCCAACGGTGTTTTACTGATACAATGCAATTGTTTTTATCAATTTCTTTAACACGGACTCCACATATAAATGCTGATGGCAATTTAAAAAATAAAAACTGGTTTAATTTTGAGGCTGTAATGTGCATATATTTACGGTTTTATTCTAAAATAAATATTTTATTGTTAAAAAAGATTTAAAAGAAACAAAGATATAATTTTTTAGTTAAATTTACCTTTAACAATTAAAACCCCAAATTATGAACATGAATTACAAATTACAAATTACAGATTAAAAAAAATTTTACTTTTATTTACAGCAATTATTGCAATCTTTTCAAGTTGCTCAAAGAGTACAGAAAACGAGGAAGAGTTCCTTAAATCATTTCATCCTTTAGAATTTAACAATAAATCTGATTTAACAGTATTTGCTGCTAACCAAGCAATTAGAAAATTATCCGTTGACAAAACAGGAATTAATAGTTATACAATAAACGCAGAAAAATATTCTAAACTTCAAGCTGATAAAACATTTATTAGTGTTTTTGATTTGCAATTATCAAAAAATCACCTTGAAATCAGCAATATCAGCAATGAAAATACCTACAAACTGATAAAAAATGTTTCAACAAATGAAATTCTATTCAGTGCTAATAAAGAATCTGTTATATTATCTGAAGTAATTTTAGATAATCTAAATAAAAATGAACGAGATGTTTTAGAGCAGTTATTGTCAATATATATTGAATTATATGATGTTAATGCTAGAAGACTAAATGCTTTACAAACTGATATTCAAGCAAATTATTCATCAAAGGCTGGAAGTTGTTTGAAATTTGAGAGCGGAGTTGGTTTAACAGCTTCGGCCTCAAAACTAAGGTCTGTATCGGATACAAATGAATATATTGCTGACGGTAATTCTGACTGTACTATTGTAGGTTCTGATACTTCTTGCCTAACAGATTCTCATGTATGCGTAACAACAACAACAATGTCTTGTAGCTCATCTTGTAGTTGGTGGAATTAAAAATAGAAATTATGATAGAAATACTATATATTACTGGAATTTTCACAAGCGTTATTTTTTGGATTTTCACTTTGTACAAACTCATTAACGTAAGCCATTTAAAAAGTTCTAATAAATTTATATCAATCTTATTGTTGATTTTCTTACCGCCAATAGGTATAATTTTAAGTTGGTATTATATTTTAAAAAATCCTAAAATATTTATTAAAAATTAATTAGTATTACATTTAAAAAAATAAGTAATTACTACTTTTTAAAACAGTTTTTAGTTAGCTAAAAACTGTTTTTTTATAAATAAATTAAGAGAAGTATAAATCATATTAGTCTATAACTATTTATTAAATTTCTTTATTGAACGAATATCTTTTCTGTTTAGCCATCAAAGTATAATCACTAACTCTTATTTTTCTAATAAATATTTAAACATATAGAATAAATACTATTTGTTAATATTTTGTTAATATTAAGTACTATGCGAAACAAGATACTGTCTTTTAGATATATATTTGCATAAGAAATTAATAGCCAATCAATAGTATTGTTCAGAAAACAAAAAATCAATCATTCAAAATCAATCATTATGACAACAAACGACAAGAATACCGCAACTGCAATTCATTTAAGCTCATTGACACAGTATTTTATTCCGCTAGGGAATTTTATTTTCCCTGTAATATTATGGAGTTCTTTAAAAACAAAATCAAATTATATAAATGATCAAGGAAAAGAAACTATCAATTTTCAATTGAGTATATTTTTATACACAATGATTATGGCCTTGATAACTGTTCCTGTTTTATTAGTTACGGTTTTTAAAAATTTTAATTTCAATAACATATCTAACAATACAGATTTTTATTTTGAAAACTTTAGCAATAGCAACATCTCTGGAATATTAATATTTGCCATACTATCGGGCGTGGTGTATTGCTCGTTAAAGGTCTTCGAATTTGTACTTATCATTTATGCAGCTGTAAAAACATCAACAGGAGTTGCTTTTAAATATCCGCTCACCATTCCGTTTATAAAATAAATCAATCATCAATCAAAAAATGAATAGTTCAATCAAAAAAACAAAATTAACAACAACATTATGAACATTGAAAACACAAAAGCCCAGATGCGTAAAGGTGTTCTCGAGTTTTGCATCTTATCAGTATTAAAAGAAAAAGATGCTTATACCTCAGAAATCTTAGACACTCTAAAAAACGCCAAATTACTTGTAGTTGAAGGAACTGTGTATCCACTACTTACAAGGCTTAAAAATGATGGATTGCTCAACTACCGTTGGGAAGAGTCAACCTCAGGTCCACCAAGAAAATATTACGGTTTAACCGAAATAGGACAAACTTTTTTAAACGAATTAAATAGCACCTGGACAGAATTGTCTGATGCAGTAAACATTATAACAAACCAAAAACAATAGTCATGAACAAAACTGTAAACATAAATTTAGGAGGTATGTTTTTTCATATTGACGAAGATGCATTCCAAAAATTGACACGCTACTTTGATGCTATAAAACGCTCATTATCAAATTCTAACGGACAAGATGAAATTATCAAAGACATAGAAATGCGTATTGCCGAATTAATTACTGAAAAACACATTAACGACAAACAAGTGATCAACTTGAGAGAAGTAGACGAGGTAATTGCAGTAATGGGTCAACCAGAGGATTATAGAATTGACAATGACAATCAAGAAGCGCAAAAAGCAAATTTTAATACCAATCGCAATACAAAAAAACTGTACCGTGATAAAGACAAAGCGATCATAGGTGGTGTAGCTGCTGGTTTAGGTCATTATTTTGGGATAGATGCTGTTTGGTTAAGAATTTTACTTGTGATTTTAGTTTTTGCAGGTTTTGGGTCAGGAATTGTAGCTTATATCGTTTTATGGGTTATCATGCCAGAAGCTCTAACTACAACCGAGAAATTAGAAATGACTGGGGAACCCATAACGATATCTAACATCGAAAGAAAAGTTAGAGAAGAATTTGAAAACGTTTCTGACAAAATAAAAAATGCCAATTATGATGAAATGGGCAAACAAGTAAAAACAGGTGCAGAACGGTTGGCTAATAATCTAGGAGAGATTTTAGGTGCATTTTTCAAAGTGTTTTCAAAAGTAATAGGTGTAGTTTTAGTAATTAGTGCTCTGCCAGTAATTGTACTTTTGTTGA
Source organism: Bacteroidota bacterium (assembly GCA_031413015.1). Classification (GTDB taxonomy): domain Bacteria; phylum Bacteroidota; class Bacteroidia; order Flavobacteriales; family Flavobacteriaceae; genus Flavobacterium. The sequence continues at coordinate 55,288 of JANOEE010000018.1, forward strand.
TAGGTGTTTTTACATTAGGCTCTTCCACTTTTATTGATTTCCCTTGGCAAAACTTCATAGAGGTAGGTAATTATTCTAATTATCCGTTGTGGTCTTTTGGCTTACTAATGTTCTTTGCAGTAGGAATTCCATTCTTTTTCTTAATGCTACTTGGTTTTAAATTACTCATTAGCAACATGAGTTCAATAGGCAATGTGGCAAAATATACTTTGCTAGCGGTTTGGATCATCTCAATTGGTATTTTGATCTCCATTGGTATCAATCAATTAACTGAATTTGCTACAACAGGCAGAGTGGTTCAAAAACAAACTATTGCATTAAAACCTAATGATACCTTGCTAATCAAGTTCAAGCACAACGATTACTATTCTAAGGATGTAAATGACAATAGTGATTTTTTAATCACGTTAGATTCTGCTAATACAAAAGTGATTTATTCTAATGAAGTAAGTTTGAATATCATAAAAACAGATGAGAAACTGCCTTACATACAAATTGAAAAGCAAGCAAAAGGAAAATCATTGTCAGAAGCCAAAAAAACAGCCGAGAAAATCAATTATAAATTTAAAATTGAAGGCAACCGATTGATTCTTGATAATTATTTACTAACAGAATTCAAAAACAAGTACCGTGATCAAGAAGTAGAAATCACTTTATATTTGCCTAAAAACTTAGTATTTAAAGCAGATTCAAGTATTCAAAATTATGACAGATCAGATGACGCTTTCTTTAATATGCACTACAGTTCAGGCAATTACATTTATAAAGTAGGAGAAAATCAAGTAAAATGCTTAAATTGTCCTTCAAATGAAGATGAGTACAATGACATTGAGACAGATCAATATTATGAAACTGAAAATGATACAACAGTTACAACTACAACATCGGTTAAAGTAAATGGTGAAGAAGTAATTGTAAAAGAAACTACCAGAACAAAAGGACTGTCTCAAGATGAAAATGGTGTAATTATTAAAAATAAATAAATTAGTAATAACAGTACTACAAAATAAAGTACTTTTATACTCAAAAACCAACCAATAAAAAAACAAATCATGGTCAAAACAATCATTTTTTTAACAAAGCTTGTAGTAGCAACTGTAATTGCATTGCTATTTACCTCCTGCAACAATTTCAATCTTGGGAACGGAATCAAAGGAAGTGGCAACACAACTACCGAAACAAGAACTGTAAATCAAGATTTCAAGAAAGTTGAAGTGAGTAGTGGTATTGAAGTTGTCATTGAACAATCAAATAACAAATCAATAACCGTAGAGATAGATGATAATTTGCAAAAACACATCATTACAAAAGTAGAAAACGGTGTGCTCATTATTGAATCTGACGAAAGTTATAATACTGACAAGTCTCCGGTAGTTACTGTAAAAATGCCTGTAATTGAAGGATTAGCTTCAACAAGTGGTTCTACTATTAAATCTCAAAACACATTAATGACTAACAATCTTAATGTTAAATCTTCTAGTGGAAGTGAAATTGAAATCATGGTAGAAGCGGATAATCTTACATTAGAATCTACAAGCGGAAGCAGTATAAGTACATCTGGCAAAGCATTAAAATTAGAAACAACTTCAAGCAGTGGTAGCGAAATTAATGCTGAAAAATTATTGGCAAACGAGGTTATTGCACAAGCAACTAGTGGCAGTAGTACAGAGGTTTTTCCAATTTTAAGTTTAAAAGCAAAAGCATCAAGTGGCAGTTCCGTAGATTATCACAAAGAACCTAAAACGATTTCTAAAGAAGAAACTTCTGGTGGAAGCGTTTCAAAAGAATGATAAAAATTAAAACACACAACAAAACATTCGTCACAAACGGATGTTTTTTTATTTATATTTGTTTTTAAAATCCTCAACTATGAAAAATTTTACTTTTATAATCCTTGTTACTCTAATTACAACCTTTGCTTTTGGTCAAAAAAAAGAAAAAATAAAAGGTTCTAAAATTGTAACCATTGAACAAAAAAAAGTAGAAAGCTTTAATGCGCTTGAAGTACTTGATGATATAGAAGTTTCATTAATTAAAGGTGACAAAAATGGTGTTGAGCTCGAAGCCGATGACAATCTTCAAGATGCAATTGATTTAAGAATGAGTGGAGGTGTGCTTATTATTTCTTGTACGAAAGATATTTCAAGTTTCAAAAAATTCAATATTAGGGTTACCTACACAGATGCGCTTAAATCTGTAGTGGCAAAAAATAAGTCTAAGGTAAATGCGCTTGAGGAAATTAAATTAGAAGAAATCAGTTTTAAAAGTCTTGACAATTCAAAATTGTATTTGAACCTCAACACAAAATCATTTACCCTTTCAATTGACGATAAATCTCATGTAGAAATCAATGCAAAGTCAGAATTTGCAAACATCGTATTAATAAAAAATGCCGAATTAAAAGCACTCATATCCTCAACCGAACTCAAATGTGATTTGTACCAAAAAGCTACTGCAGCTATTGAAGGAGATGTAATTGATATGAAATTAAGACTGGACAATAATGCTAATTTTAATGGAAAAAAATTAACTTCAAAAAATGCTTACATAACAGCCGAATCTTATACAAATGCTTCCATTTTAGTTGAAACCGCAGTTGTACTTGAAATTTCTGGAAATAGTGAAGTACAACTCTTTGGGAAACCAAAAATTGAACTCAAAAAGTTTGACGACAGTGCCATACTTTATAAAAAACCAATCAAATAAAACAAAAAACGCCTCACTTTTCAGTAAGGCGTTTTTCATATAATTGCTTTTGGATTATTCTTTTGCTGCTAAATATCTTTCTGCATCCAGAGCTGCCATACAACCTGTTCCTGCAGCAGTAATTGCTTGACGGTAAACATGATCTGCAGCATCTCCACCTACAAAAATACCTTCAATATTTGTTTTTGATGTTCCCGCTACATTTACAATGTAACCCGTTTCATCTAGCGTTAAGAAATCTTTAAAAATATCTGTATTTGGTTTGTGACCAATAGCAACAAAAAATCCTGTTGCAGGAATTTCAAATACATCACCTGTGGTTTTATTTTTAGCTTTCACACCAGTAACTACTTGTCCGTCACCTAAAACTTCTTCCGTATCATGGTTCATTAAAATAGTAATATTCTCAGTTTTGCGAACACGTGCTTCCATAATCTTTGATGCCCTGAATTTTTCACTTCTTACCAGCATGGTCACTTTTTTGCAAAGTTTAGACAAATAATGCGCTTCTTCACAAGCTGAATCTCCTGCTCCTACAATTACAACCTCTTGATTTCTGTAAAAGAATCCGTCACACACAGCGCAAGCAGAAACACCACCCCCCATTTGAAGATAATGTTGCTCTGATGGTAAACCCAAATATTTTGCAGAAGCACCTGTAGAAATAATCACAGTTTCACAATGAATCTCTTTTGTGTCATTGATCCAAACTTTATGAATTGGTCCCGAAAAATCTACTTTGGTAGCCCATCCATCACGAACATCGGTTCCAAAACGTTTGGCTTGTTCTTGTATCCCAACCATCATTTCTGGACCAGTAATTCCTTCTGGATTTCCAGGCCAATTTTCTACTTCATTAGTTGTTGTAAGCTGTCCTCCAGGTTGTGTTCCTTGGTAAAGAACAGGGTTCATATTCGCTCTTGCTGCATAAATTGCTGCTGTATAACCTGCTGGCCCAGAACCTATAATTAGGCATTTGATTTTTTCTATTGTATCTGACATAAGCTTTTTTTAATTCATTTTGTACAGTGCAAATGTAGGTTTAAATTAAAAATTTTAAACTAAAAAAATATCAGTTTTAGCTATTCTAAAATAATATTAGACTATTTGTATTATTGATTTGCTGAAATAGAAATTAATTCTATCTTTGCACCTCGTTACGGGGTGTAGCGTAGCTCGGTTATCGTGTCACGCAGGGCGTGAAGACCGCATAAATAAGTTCATAAAACAATTATGTACATTGTATATATTTTATTTAGTAAAACTTCTTTAAAATTTTACACCGGTCAGACAAATGATATTGAAGACAGATTAAAAAGACATAATTCCGGATTAAACTTAGCTACAAAATCGGGAAAACCTTGGGAACTTATTTACACAAATGAATTTCCTATACGTTCTGAAGCAATACTTTTAGAACAAAAAATTAAAAAAAGAGGTGCTAAAAGATATCTTCAAGATGTAAACCTTTTTTAAAATACGGGGTGTAGCGTAGCTCGGTTATCGCGCCTGCTTTGGGAGCAGGAGGCCGCAGGTTCGAATCCTGCCACCCCGACAAAAAGCCTTTTCATTTATCATGAAAAGGCTTTTTTTATATCATTTTTTAAATATTTTACTTTTGAAGCGCTATCAAAATTTCGCTGTTCAGCAAACCGCTTCCGCCGCCGTAGTGTTGGATAATTATAGCTTCAGGATTTTGTTTTCCAAAAAAAGTACGCAAATCAACTTCGCTTTCATAATCAATTCCCGAACCTAACAATACTATCGAAAAGTTTTTTTGAACAAAAGCCGCTTTGGCATCTTCATCTTTTTCGAAACCCACAGCATTCCAATCCTTATTATTGTTGATTAAGCGAACAACTGTTTGCAAAATCTCTGGGTGTCTGCCTATGTATAATATGTTTATCGGTGTCATAGTCTGATTTATAATTACATATTCATAGGTACTTCCATCAACAATATTTCTGCATTTTCAGAATTAGAATGGATAGTAAAGCTGTTTGTATCCAAAATTCCGAGACCATCTCTTTCATTCAAACTAATATCACCTATGGTTATGTCACCTTTTAGCACAAATGCATAAACACCATTGCCTTCTTTTTTTAGTTGGTAATCAATTAAAAAGTCTTTATCAAATTTCCCCAAATGAAACCAAGCATCTTGATGAATCCAAACCCCTTCATCATCTGGATTAGGAGACAATATTTGTTGTAATTTATTATGACGCGCATCAATATCCAAGGTAATCTGATCGTAACGTGGGGTTACATTTTTTTTATTTGGGTACACCCAAATTTGCAAAAACTTTGTAAGTTGGTCTTTGTTTTTGTTTTGCTCGCTATGAAAAATTCCGGTTCCGGCGCTCATGGCTTGAATATCACCTTTTCTGATAACAGCAACATTCCCCATACTGTCCTGATGCTCTAAATCGCCTTCCAACGGAATAGAAATTATTTCCATATTGTCATGGGGATGTTTGCCAAAACCCATTCCTCCATCAACTTTATCATCGTTCAATACTCTTAAAACGCCAAAATTCATTCTTGCGGGATTGTGATAATTGGCAAAACTAAAAGTGTGGTACGATTCTAACCAACCATGGTTGGCATGTCCTCTTGTATTGGCCTTGTGTAAAATTTTATTTGCTGTGTCTAAAACTGTTGTATTTTCCATAATGTGATAAGATTTACTATTTATGATACAAATTTGCAAAGAAATAAAAGGCTGCGCATTGAACTAGGACAAGAAATGAAGGGTTACTGTTTTGCTATTTTAGCCCTAACTTTACTTAGAAATTCTGCCGAAATACCTAAATAAGAGGCAATATAATGCTGTGCCACCCTTTGGGAAAGCGTAGGATATTGTTCCAAAAATTCTAAATATTTTTCAGTAGCTGTTTTAGAAATCGTATGAAACAAACGGTTCTGAGTCACTGCTAAACTCCGTTGCATTAATATTCTAAAAGCCCGTTCAAACTTGGGTGCGCGCTCAAATAAAGTTTCTTTTGTAGTAGGATTGAACATAAAAAACTCACAGTCTTCGAGGGTTTCTATAAAAACACGACTCGGATGTTCTTCATAAATACTAAACGAAATATCACTAACCCAAGCATTTTCTATGGCAAACTGTAAAATAACTTCAAAACCATTGGTATCAATATAATATTTCCTAACGCAGCCTTTGATCACAAAAGCTTCAAAATCACAAACGGTGCCTTCGTGTAGAAGGATTGTTTTTTTTGGCACCCTTTTAAATTCCAATAAAGAGTTGAAAATCTCCAGTTCTTCTGAAGTAAAATTTACATAACGGCTTATATTTTGATTGATTTGAGTGTACAAATTTTTGTGATTTTAAAAATTAAAGATAAAAATTTATTGCCGCTTAACCACTAAAAATAATAAAATTAGCCATCAAACATTTAGCAAAAAAACAAAATTCACTCTCGATTAAATTCCTATTTTTGTCAAAACAAACAAACAATCATTACAACATGCTCATTATAGGAATTGCTGGAGGAACGGGAAGCGGAAAAACAACTGTTGTTCATCAGATTATGAACGAATTACCTCAAACCGAGGTCGGAATCATTTCTCAAGATTCTTATTACAAAGAAAACCATAATTTGGCCTATGAAGAGCGCGCATTAATTAACTTTGACCATCCTCGCGCCATCGATTTTCAATTATTAGTAGCGCAACTCAAGGACTTAAAAGACGGAAAAACCATAAACCAACCCGTTTATTCCTTTGTAACCCACAACCGTACGGAAGATACTGTTATAACCCATCCTAGAAAAGTAATGATTGTAGAAGGAATTTTGATCCTTGCCAATCCAGAACTTCGGGAACTTTTTGACATCAAGATTTATGTACATGCAGATTCTGACGAACGCCTGATTCGCCGTCTAAAACGTGATATTGCTGAACGCGGTCGCGACATGGAAGAGGTTTTGAACCGCTACCAAAACACATTAAAACCGATGCATGAGCAGTTTATTGAACCTACAAAAGCCTTTGCCGACATAATAATACCTAATGACAAATACAACACCGTAGCCATAGATGTGGTACGAGCTGTCATAAACCAACGTATTTTATAAAATTTTACTTAATTTAACCACTTAATTTTTAAATTTCTAGGAGCTTTTTCCCGCTATTCGCTAAATCCACGCAAAAAGCGTGGGATACCGCTACTATCGGGGCTAAAAATGTAAAATAAAAATGAAAAACGCTTTTAAAAACACCCTTCAAAAAAATCCTGTACTCAAATTCATGAGTAACAAATACGTATTGGTATTGCTATTTTTTGTAATTTGGATGTTATTTCTAGACAACTATTCCTATTTTGAGCACCGTGTTTTAAACCAAGAAATTCAAGAACTAGAAGACAATAAAAACTATTATTTACAAGAAATAAAAAAGGACAAAAAGAACATCAAAACCCTTAAAAATCCTGATCAAATAGAAAAATACGCCCGCGAAAAATATTATATGAAAAAAGACAGCGAGGACATTTACATCATAGAATTTGAAGGTGATACGCTTGACAATCAATAAGAATTCATGAAACCCAACATGAAACAAAAACTATAAAAATGAATTTATTCAAAGCATTTGACCCTGTTTCTGCCAAACAATGGAAACAACAAATCCAGTTTGAACTCAAAGGAGCCGATTATAATGAAACATTAATCTGGAACTCACCCGAAGATATTAAGGTAAAACCATTTTATACAAAAGAAGACCATACAAGCAATAACAGTATTTTTACTGCAGCTTCCCAATTTAAAATTGGCCAAAACATATTTGTTTACGATATTGAAAAATCAATAGAACGAGCATTAGACAGCATCAATCGCGGTGCCGAAAGTATTCGTTTTACTATTGAAGACCCGACTATTGACGTCATAAAATTATTAGAAAAACTGCCTGTACAAAACATCACTGTTTATTTTAATTTGGCTTTTTTATCTTTTGATTACATCAAAAAAATAGATCAAATTGCACAACAAAATAACATTCAAATATTTTGCCATACAGATCCTATTGTACAATTAGCACGAGAAGGCAATTGGTTCTTAACTTCTGAAAAAGATAATTTTGACAGTTTACAAAGGCTGTTAAAGCAAGTAACAAATACCACAATAATAAGTATTGATGCTACTTTATACCAAAATGCGGGTGCCAATATGGTGCAACAAATTGCATACAGTTTAGCACATGCCAATGAATATTTGAACCGCTTTGATGACATAAAACAGCCCATCCTTTTTGAAGTTGCGGTAGGAACCAATTATTTTTTTGAAATAGCAAAATTACGCGCATTGCGTTTGCTTTTCAACGCTATCGCAAAGGAATATAACCACAATCATGAGTGCCATTTACTAGTTGTTCCCACAAAGCGCAACAAAACATTGTATGATTATAACGTAAATATGCTGCGTACTACCACAGAGTGCATGTCTGCTATAATCGGTGGAGCGGATACCATTTTTAATTTGCCTTATGACGCTTTGTACCATAAAGACAATGAATTTGGAGACAGAATTGCAAGAAACCAATTGCTGATTCTTAAAAACGAAAGCTACTTTGACAAAGTCAATAATCCGTCTGACGGAAGTTATTACATAGAAAGTCTTACTGAACAATTGGCAGAAAAAGCCTTAACTCTCTTTAAAGACATCGAGGTCAACGGCGGATTTCTAAAACAATTGACCGAAGGTACCATTCAAAGAAAAATTCAAGAGAGTGCCGATAAAGAACAAGAATTATTTGACTCTGGTAAGGAAATTTTATTAGGAACCAATAAATACCCTAATAAAAATGACCGAATGAAACATGATTTAGAACTTTTTCCTTTTGTAAAAATAAAACCCCGAAAAACTTTAATAATGCCCATTATAGAAAAAAGATTGGCAGAGAAAGTGGAGCAAGAAAGATTGGAACAAGAGTAATTTATTAAAAATGAAAAGAAAAGACCTCCAACATATAACATTAAAGGAATCAGCTGACACCCAAAGGCCAACAGCTAATAGCTCTTTTAAAACCGCCGAAGGCATTGAACTTAAAACTACATATTCTAAACAAGATCTCGAAAATCTTGAGCATCTTGATTTTGCAGCAGGTTTTGCACCCAATTTGCGTGGTCCTTATGCCACAATGTATGTCCGAAGACCTTGGACAGTAAGACAATATGCGGGATTCTCCACTGCCGAAGAAAGCAATTCTTTTTACAGAAGAAACCTTGCTGCAGGACAAAAAGGATTGTCTATTGCATTTGATTTGCCTACACACAGGGGCTATGATTCTGATCATGAACGTGTTGTAGGAGATGTGGGGAAAGCTGGTGTTGCGATAGATTCTGTTGAAGATATGAAAGTATTGTTTGACCAGATTCCGCTTGACGAAATGTCGGTTTCCATGACCATGAACGGTGCTGTTTTACCCATTATGGCTTTTTATATTGTGGCTGCCGAAGAACAAGGTGTTCAACCAGAATTGCTTTCGGGAACGATTCAAAACGATATTCTTAAAGAATTCATGGTGCGTAACACATATATTTATCCGCCTACCCCATCCATGAAAATTATTGCGGATATTTTTGAATTCACCAGCAAAAAAATGCCCAAATTCAATTCGATTTCCATTTCTGGTTACCACATGCAAGAAGCGGGTGCAACGGCTGATATTGAATTGGCTTACACCTTGGCAGACGGTTTGGAATACATACGAACAGGACTTTCTACAGGAATGAAAATTGACGACTTTGCGCCTCGCCTTTCGTTTTTTTGGGCCATTGGTATGAACCATTTTATGGAAATTGCAAAAATGCGTGCAGGACGCATGATTTGGACAAAGCTATTGAAACAATTCGACCCAAAAGATGATAAATCATTGGCTTTACGCACCCATTGTCAAACTTCTGGTTGGAGTTTAACAGAACAAGATCCGTTTAATAATGTAGCAAGAACCACCATCGAAGCAGCAGCAGCAGCTTTTGGCGGAACACAATCTTTGCATACCAATGCACTAGACGAAGCGATTGCTTTACCAACTGATTTTTCGGCACGAATTGCGAGAAATACCCAAATTTTTCTACAAGAAGAGACAAAAATAACCAAAACCGTTGACCCTTGGGCAGGAAGTTATTATGTAGAAAGCCTAACGAAAGAAATCGCAGATAAAGCTTGGGCGTTAATTGAAGAAGTAGAAGAACTAGGCGGCATGACAAAAGCCATCGAAGCCGGTATCCCAAAACTGCGCATTGAAGAAGCGGCAGCCCGCAAACAAGCCAGAATAGACAGCGGTCAAGATATTATTGTAGGCGTTAACAAATACCGTTTAGAAAAAGAAGATCCGTTGCATATTCTTGATGTGGATAACCAAATGGTACGCAAGCAACAATTGGAACAATTAGAACAGATAAAAGCGACCCGTGATACCGAAAAGGTGCAAGAGTCACTCAAAAAATTAATCCTTTGTGCACAAACTGGCGAAGGCAATTTATTAGAAATCGCTGTTGAAGCCGCACGATACAGAACCACTTTAGGAGAAATAAGCGATGCACTCGAAACAGTTTTTGGAAGATACAAAGCACAAATTAAATCCTTTAGTGGCGTGTATAGTAAAGAAATTAAAGACGACAAAAGCTTTGAACAAGCAAAGCAATTGGCCAACGAATTTGCTAAAAAAGAAGGCCGAAGACCCAGAATCATGATTGCAAAAATGGGACAAGACGGTCACGATCGTGGGGCAAAAGTGGTGGCAACAGGTTATGCTGATGTTGGTTTTGATGTTGATATAGGTCCTTTATTTCAAACGCCAGCCGAAGCTGCCAAACAAGCAGTAGAAAATGACGTACACATTTTAGGCGTTTCCTCTCTTGCAGCAGGACACAAAACATTAGTACCACAAGTAATTGAAGAACTTAAAAAGTATGGCCGACAAGATATTATGGTCATTGTAGGTGGCGTAATCCCTGCCCAGGATTACCAGTATTTATTTGATGCTGGCGCTGTTGCCGTTTTTGGTCCAGGTACTAAAATTAGCGAAGCCGCGATTAAAATATTAGAAGTTTTGATAGAAGATTAAGAATTACCAAACAAATAATTTAATTATATTCGCTATTATTAAAAAGTGAAAACACTAATTTTTATCTTCCAGAATTATTTTGAATTATGTATAAAAAAAACAATCTTAAGGCTGTTGATTTCTTTTGTTCAGGCGGAGGAATGAGTTCTGGCATGCAAAATTCAGGCATAAAAATTTTAGCTGGAATTGATTATGACAATAACTGTAAAGAAACTTACGAAGCTAATATCAAAGGAGCGAAATTTATTCATGCGGATGTTTTTGAATATAAAGAAGAAACCCTTGAAAAAGAATTGAATCTTCAAAAAAATGACGATGATTTAATCTTAATTGGGTGCAGTCCTTGTCAATTTTGGAGCATTATTAATACAGATCGTAAGAAATCAGCGAAATCTAAAAGTTTATTAATTGAGTTCAAACGGTTTGTAGAATATTTCAACCCAGGTTATGTTGTTGTTGAAAATGTGCCAGGTGTATTAAGACGAAAAGATGAAAGTGGATTAGAAGACTTTATTGTTTGGTTAGAAAATCACGATTATAAAGTTCATCACAATATTCATAATGTTATGGATTATGGAGTTCCGCAAAGTAGAAGAAGATTAACTTTAATTGCTAATAGAGTAACTTCTGTTGAATTACAGCCTATAAAATACAAAGGAAAAAAACTAACCGTTTATGATGCAATTGGAGAACACAATGGATTTCCAAAAATCGAAGCTGGTCATAAAGATGAAACAGAATTTATGCATTCAGTTGCAGGTTTAAAACAAATCAATATTGACCGACTTAATGTCACTGATAAAGACGGTGGCTCAAGGATGTCTTATGCTAACAATGAAGATTTAGCTCCAAATTGCCATAAAAACGACACTTCAAACTTCAAAGATACTTATGGCAGAATGTGGTGGCATAAACCCTCACCAACCATAACTACAAAATATTTTAGTATTTCAAATGGAAGGTTTGCACATCCTGAAGAAAACAGAGCCATTTCTCTTCGAGAAGGAGCCGTTTTGCAATCGTTTCCAAAAGATTATAAAATTAAAGCAACAAGTATTGCAAATGCAGCAAGAATGATTGGTAATGCTGTGCCACCAAAATATGCTGCTTCTATTGGTAAAGCAATAATTAAAAATCATCTAAATGCAATTTAGAACCAAAGCAAGAGCAGTAGATTTATTAGGAAAAGGACAAATTGCGGATCTACCAACTGCTATAACAGAGTTGTGGAAAAACGGTTATGATGCGTATGCAGACAACTTAACTGCTGAAATATATCTTCAAGGTTATAAAGGTCTAAATACTCCATTGTTTGTCATGACTGATGATGGAAAAGGCATGTCTCGAAATGATATATTTGAAAAATGGTTAGTTCTTGGAACTGATTCAAAAAGTAGAGCAACGCTTGAAGATAAAGAAAGTGAAGAAACACTTTGGAAAAAGCCAAGAATAAAAGCTGGTGAAAAAGGAATTGGAAGGTTATCAGTTGCCTTTCTTGGAAATCCAATGTTAATGTTGACTAAAAAACAAGGTTATCCTTTACAAGCTTTATTTTTTGATTGGAGATTACTTGAAAATTACAACCTTTTCCTTGATGATGTAGATATTCCTGTTGAAAATATTGATTCAATAAATGATTTTTCGGTTAAGTTCACGAAGTTAAAAGAATCCTTTCTAAAGAATTTTCCTGAAGTGGATGAGAATGGTGCTATAAAAAACGAAAATGAAATAGGTGTTTGGGAAGAAAGTCAATTGAAACTTAAAAATGAAATTGAAAATTCTGTAAAGAAATGTTACTTACCTGATTTTTTAGAAAAAAAACTTCTTGAAGATGTTATCCATTTAGAAAAAAATAATGGAACAAAGTTTATCATTTTTGAGCCAATTGATCAAATAATTGAATTAACATCAAATGATGATGATAATCTTGAAGATAAAGGATTTGTTATTTCTAGTCTATCTGGGTTTACAAATGAATTTTTAGAGAACAATAACATTATAAATACATCAATTCCAATTCATCTTGATGAAAATATTAGATATGACTTACTAACTACTCAAGGAAACTTTTTTAATTCGAAAGATTATGACTTTGCTGATGTTTTGATTGAAGGACAATTTGATGGCAATGGTGGATTCAAAGGTAAATTAAAAATGTATGATGAAGAAATTGATTATGTTTATGTAAATCCAAGAAAAAAAGATAAAAGGCATAATTACGGAAACATCCCTATTAAATTAGGCTATTCACAAGGTAATGAAAGTGAGTCTCAATTGGAAACTAATGCTTGGAAGAAAATAAATGACAAAGTTTCAAAAAATGGTGGTCTTTACATTTACAGAGATAATTTTAGGGTATTACCATATGGAAGAACAGATTTTGATTTTTTAGGTTTTGAAAAAAGAAGAGCAAAGAGAGCTGGTTCATATTATTTTTCACATAGAAGAATGTATGGTTTTATTTCAATCACAAGAAAAGGAAATTATAAACTTATTGATAAATCAAGTAGAGAGGGATTAATTAACAATGCAGCATATGCAGCATTCAAAAATGATTTAGAATATTTTTTTATTGAATTAGCTCAAGAATATCTTGGCACAGATGCAAAATCAAAATTGTTTCTTGATAAAAAGTTACTCCTTAAAGAACAGTTTGAAGTAATAAAAGCAGACAAAAAAAGAGAAACTTACGAAAAAGTTCAGTTTTCAAAAGATTTAAATTCATACACAGAACGATTTGATAAGTATCAAAATGAATATCAAGATTTACTCAATCAACTAGGAGAAAAAACAAATCAAAGTGATGTTTTGTATTCAGATATTGAAGATTTATTGGATAAAATACATACACTTGATGTTGGTTATAAAAATCTTCTACCTAAAATCCCTAAACGATACAAACCAACTGATACGCAACTTGACAGATTAGATAAATTTGAAAGTAAGCTTATTAAGTTTAACGATACCATTAAAAAAGATAGTATTCAATTAATGGTTCGTGTTCAAGAAAAATTGGAGGTTAAAGAATTAAAAATGGAGTTTGTAAAAAACTTCCAGAAATATAATGGAACCCTTGAAAGATTAATTTCTGACAACAGAGATATTCTTAAAACTAAATTTGATACTTTACTAAAAGATTATTCAGCTAGATCAAGAAGAATTATTGAAGATTTTAATCTTGATAAAGAACAAATTATAAGTTCCATAAACTCTAAAGATTCCGTAAAACTTCAAACAGAAAAAGTATCTAATAAATTTGAATATTTAAGAGAACAGGTCATTAAAGAATTACTTCCCTTAATTGAGCATTTAAATAAATTGAGTTTTGATTTAGATGAAGAGTTGGTTCAAGGTGCTTACAAAGCAGAATATGATTCCATGAAGTACCAATGGGATCAAACAAGAGAAACTGCTCAACTTGGTGTGGCAGTTGAAATCATTGATCATGAGTTCAATCAATTGTATGCTAAGATTAATTATTCTATTGATAAATTAAGTAATGATAATTTATTTACGGACATTCAACAATTTCAATTTTTGAAACAGAATTTCAAACAATTAGAAGATAAATACGATTTATTATCACCACTTTACAGAATATCTGGTGTAGTTGCAAAAGACATTAAGTGTGATAACATCTTTGAATATTTGAAAAAATTCTTTGCATCAAAGATTAGTAATAACAACATAAATTTTGAACAAACAGATGCTTTTAAAAATCACATAATAAACATTAAAGAACCTGTTATACATACTGTTTTTATTAATGTCGTAAACAATGCTTTGTATTGGATTAGAAATTCAAATATAAAACACATAAAATTTGATTACAAAAACGATACTAACGAAATTTTAATTATCAATTCAGGTCAAAAAATTGAAGAGCATAGAAGAGAAAAAATTTTCCAATTATTCTATTCCAATAGGCCAAATGGAAGAGGAATCGGATTGTATTTATCAAAACAAAGTTTAAACGAAAGTTATTTTGATATATATGCAACTAATGATAAAAATTACAATTTGTTAAATGGTGCTTGTTTTGTTATTAAGCCTTTAAATTAGATTTATGAGTTACGAAGAAAAAGCATTTGAGATTATAAAGAAATCTATAAAATCAGCAATTTTTATTGATGAAAAAGCATTAGAATTCTACTCTGAAGAGAAATTTCACGATACAATAATTGAACACTCTTTATCTCTTGGACTTCATAAAGCTTTTAAAAAAGAAGGTGTTTCATTAGCCGTACATAAATTTGAAGAAGAAAATCTGAAAAATGAGAAATTGAAAAGATATCTTTTTAAAGATAGAGATTTAGTCTTATTAGATTGGGAGCTAGATACTGATGTAAATATTGGTCTATCTTATTCGTTAAAATTACTTTCTGAAATTGTTAACGCTAATCATATAAATTTCTGTTGTATCTATTCAAGTTCAGCTAAATTTAATCAAATATTCAATCATCTTTTGTCTTATTTTTCAGGAATTTCAAAAGAAGACCAAGAAAGAACTAAATCCGTTTTTGAAGGTATTGTTGAATTGGTTGAAATAGGAAATTCTTTTAAATATGATGATTTAAAATCATACGATGATGTTTTAATAAAATTTGAAGAAATTGGCTTAGATATTAGCATAATTAATGAGCATTTTCAGAATGAAAATGTGAATAATTCAATAAGGGATCTTTTATTAACTTTTAGTGATTATGCAAAATCTGATAATTTAGAGCATGTACCTAATATTATTTCATATGAAAAGGATTCATTAGTTATTAATAACACAATAATTTTTATTTTAGAGAAAAGGATAGAAACAGATATCAATACTGATGAAATATTAAATAGAATTAGAGATGTATTTATATCGACAGAAAATAACTTTGTTCAATTGCTTGGTTTAGAGATGCAAACAGTCTTCAATAATGAGGGTAGTTTTATAAATGAAAATTTATTAAATGTTTCGAAGGAAACAGTTTTTGCACATAGAAATTATTTAAAGACAACTAACAAAACAGATATTCCATTTAATTCATTAATTAAAAATGTATTAATAGAACATTCTACATTAAAACTGCGGAGTGCTCAATTATCAATATTAGAAGAAACTTTCTTAGATATTGAAAGTGCTAAGCAAACTAACGAGCCTACAGAAAATGATATTGCATCATTAAATACTTTTTATAATTCAGTTCAATTTAAAAAATTAAACAATGTTGATTTTCCTAATATAAATTTTGGAGATGTTTTTTTTGATGGTCAAAAGTATTATTATTTATGTATTACTGCTCTATGCGATTGTTTGAGACCAGAAAAAATAAAACAAAATTATTATTTTGTTAGAGGAGAACCAATAGATGTTAGCCTTGCAAATAGTTTAGGTGATTCCGCTTTTATTAGTTATTTCTCTGAAATTTTGGCAGTGACTTGGGTTACACTCGAGTCCACCAAATCAAAGAAACCAGTTAATAATAAAGAATTATCGATTGAACAAAAGCAAATTAATAATTTAAAAGCTGAGAATGAGGCTTTAAGACAATTTAAATTTAAACCAGTATATATAGAGCCTATAAATTTTAATGTTAAAAACCCAAGAATATTGGACGGTAAAATACATGTACGAAGAGTAGAATCAACAACAGAAGTCATAGATGATAACGGTACAATAAAATTTATAGATTTTGAGTATGTTTCATCGTTAAGGCCAAATTACACTCAAAGAATTGCAAATCACTCCTTTACTCATCCTGTTCGAGTAGGAGTAGATTTTGTTAAGAAATAAGTTATGGCAACCCGCAACCTCTGGACAAAAGAAGAATTAATTCTTGCATTTAATTTGTACTTAAAAATTCCATTTGGAAAAATGCACAGTACAAATAAAGAGGTTATTCATTTAGCCAATCTAATTGGTAGAACGCCTAATTCTATTGCTTTAAGGTTGGTTAATTTCGCAAGTGTAGATCCAGTTTTAAAGGCTCGTGGAATTAAAGGAATGGATGGTGGTACAAAAATAGTCCAACCCATTTGGGATGAATTTTTTCACAATCAAGAAGAATTAGTATTTCAAAGTGAAAAAATATTAGCTGAAAAAGAAAACACCTCAATAGAAAACAAATACCAAGACTTACTTTTTGATATTAAAGATTTAAAAGGAGAAACAGCCATTCGTCAAGTAAAAACACGAGTCAATCAATCGGTTTTCAGGCAAATGGTTTTAGCAAATTATAACACAAAATGCGCAATTACCAGTATTGACATTCCTGAATTATTATTGGCAAGTCATATTATGCCATGGTCAAAAAATGAAGAGCATCGTTTAAATCCAGAAAATGGGATTTGTCTTTCTGCTCTTTACGATAAAGCGTATGACAAAGGAATTATTGGTATAAATAACAATTATCAAATAATTCTTTCTACGTCGTTAAAACAGAAAAAAGAGACAGCCTTTTTTAAAAATCACTTCGCTCCTATCGAAAATCTAAAAATCATTGAACCTGTAAAATATCTTCCAAGAAAAGAATTTTTAGAGTTTCATATGGATACCATATTTCAAAAATAAACCAGCCCTAAAGCTGGTTTTCTTATTTATTGTTGCATTTTTTCACCGCTTTCAATTTCCTTCGACTTTTTCTTTGGCCTTAGTAAGTCCTTTTTGACTTTTAACCTATTGACTACTTCGTCAATTTCGTAAGTATCGTTAGCAAAAGAATTAAGTTCAACTTCTTTTATTAAATCAAACCAAACAACTTTTTAACTGCTATGGGTGCATAACAACTATTTTTGTTACATTTGAAATACAAAAAAAACAAACTATGGATTTTTCAGCAAAAATGCTTCGTGATGATGCCCTAAAAGGCAAAGTAATAGTTGTAACTGGTGGCGGTAGCGGCCTTGGTAAAGCAATGACCAAATATTTTCTAGAACTAGGCGCAAAAGTAGCAATTACCTCTCGTGATATCGAAAAATTACAAAATACAGCTAATGAACTAGCAACCGAAACTGGCGGTGAGTGTTTGCCTGTACAATGTGATGTACGCCATTATGAAGAAGTAGAAAGTATGTTGGCTGCAGTTTTAAAAGCTTTTGGCAAAGTTGATGTTTTACTCAACAATGCGGCTGGAAACTTTATTTCACCTACCGAAAGATTGTCGGCTAATGCTTTTGATACTGTAATTGATATTGTTTTAAAGGGTTCTAAAAACTGTACTTTGGCTTTTGGGAAACACTGGATTGATACCAAACAAACCAATACTAATGTCTTGAATATCGTGACTACTTATGCTTGGACAGGTTCTGCTTATGTAGTGCCAAGTGCTACCGCAAAAGCCGGCGTACTTGCAATGACAAGAAGTCTGGCTGTAGAATGGGCAAAATATGGTATCCGTAGTAATGCTATTGCGCCTGGACCATTTCCTACAAAAGGTGCATGGGACAGATTGTTACCTGGAGATTTGGCTAAAAAATTTGATACTTCAAAAAGAGTGCCGCTACAACGCAATGGAGAACACCAAGAGTTAGCCAATCTTGCTGCTTATTTGGTTTCTGATTTTTCGGCGTACATTAATGGTGAAGTAGTAGTTATTGATGGTGGCGAATGGCTAAAAGGTGCAGGACAGTTTAACGAACTATCTGCCATACCCGGAGAAATGTGGGATATGCTGGAAGCCATGATTAAGGCAAAGAAGAACAAATAAATAGTGTAAATTATAATTTGATATATAAAAAGAGCCGTTAAAAGCTCTTTTTTTAGCCCTGATGGTAACGGCATCCCACGCTTTTTAGCGTGGATACAGTGAACAGCAGGAAGAAGCTCCAAAAAATTAAATCACAAGTAAAGTCTGTAAATGTTTAGTAGACAGAAGTATTAACTTTTGTTAACAAATTAGACTTGAAAAAACCATAAAAAATTGTATTTTTACGACTCAAAATCTCAAAAACAAAATGGGTAAAATCATTGCAATTGCCAATCAAAAAGGTGGTGTAGGTAAAACAACAACCTCTGTTAACCTAGCAGCCGCTTTAGGTGTTTTAGAAAAAAAAGTGTTACTTATTGATGCTGATCCACAGGCCAATGCAAGTTCTGGTTTAGGAATTGATATTGATAGTGTTGAAATAGGAACTTACCAAATTCTAGAACACAGCAATATCCCCGAGGAGGCAATTATGAAATGTTCTGCACCCAATGTGGATGTAATTCCTGCTCATATTGATCTTGTAGCTATTGAAATTGAACTTGTTGACAAGGAAAATAGAGAATACATGCTCAAACAAGCGTTAACGGAAATCAAAGAAAAATATGATTATATTTTAATTGACTGTGCGCCATCATTAGGATTATTAACGCTAAATGCACTTACAGCTGCAGACTCTGTAGTAATTCCTATTCAATGTGAATACTTCGCACTCGAAGGTTTAGGCAAATTATTAAACACAATAAAAAGTGTTCAAAAAATTCACAACGCAGATTTAGATATTGAAGGTTTATTGCTAACCATGTTTGATTCGAGACTGCGTTTATCCAATCAAGTGGTAGAAGAAGTACAAAAACATTTTAGCGATATGGTTTTTAAAACTATAATTCAAAGAAATACTAAATTAAGTGAAGCACCAAGTTTTGGCGAAAGTATCATTAACTATGACGCAACGAGCAAAGGAGCAACAAATTACCTGCATTTAGCACAAGAAATAATTAAGAAAAATAGTTAATTAATATGGCACAAGCTGTAAAAAAACAAGCATTAGGAAGAGGATTATCTGCATTATTAAAGGATCCAGATAACGATATTAAATCCGTTAATGATAAAAATGCAGATAAAGTTGTAGGCAACATCATTGAACTTGAACTTGATGCTATTGCAATCAATCCGTTTCAACCTAGAAGCAATTTTAATGAGGAATCATTACAAGAATTAGCCACTTCTATTCGTGAATTAGGTGTAATTCAGCCTATAACTGTTAGAAAATTAGAATTTAATAAATACCAATTAATCTCTGGAGAAAGAAGATTAAGAGCCTCTAAAATTGCTGGTTTAAATGTTATCCCTGCCTACATTAGAATTGCAAATGATAATGAATCACTGCTTATGGCACTTGTGGAAAATATCCAACGCCATGATTTAGATCCTATAGAAATTGCGCTTTCTTATCAAAGATTGATTGATGAAATACAGCTTACCCAAGAACAAATGAGTGATCGTGTAGGGAAAAAACGTTCTACAATCGCCAATTATTTGCGTCTTCTAAAACTTGACCCAATTATCCAAACCGGAATTCGTGACGGATTTATAAGTATGGGGCACGGTCGCGCTTTGATAAACATAGAAAATCAGGACGATCAAAGTAATATTTACCAAAAAATTGTAAGCCAAAATTTATCGGTTAGAGAAACCGAAACTTTGGTTAAAAACTACCAAGATAGTTTAAAACCTAAAACAGATGTAAAAGCCAAAACAGCTTCATTTGTGGTAGAAGAGAATGAAAAAAAGATTTTTGTTGACTATTTTGGCACAAAAGTAGATGTAAACGTTGCTGGAAATGGTAAAGGAAAAATTACTATTCCTTTTCATTCTGAAGAAGACTTTAACAGAATAATTAAACTCATAAAAGGTTAGTGTATAAATTTATTTTCATACTTTTTTTTTATTTCCTTTTTGGAAGCACACTCCTTTTTAGTCAAGAAAAAACTGCACCGCTTGTAATTGCAAGTGATACAGTAGTTACTAAACAAGTTGCTATAAATCCATTAGCACCAGCGAGGGCAGCATTTTATTCGGCAATTCTTCCAGGTTTAGGTCAGGCTTATAACAAACATTACTGGAAAATACCTATTGTTTATGGTGCACTAGGAACCGGAATTTATTTTTATACCGATAATAATAAAAAATACAACCGTTTTCGTGATGCATACAAAACGAGACTTGCAGGCGGAAAAGATGAGTTTGACGGACAATACAGTGACGCAACATTGATTAATGCACAAAGAACTTTTCAACGCAACCGTGATTTGTCACTTTTGATAACCGTAGGATTGTATGTCTTAAATATTGTTGATGCTAATGTTGACGCACACTTATTACAGTTTAATGTCAATAACAATTTGTCTTTACGACCTGATATTTATCAAAATCAAACAAACTACAAGCACAATGTAGCATTGTCTTTGAACTATAGTTTTTAATATTACTGAAATGAAAATCGCACTCTTAGGATACGGCAAAATGGGTAAAGTTATTGAAAAAATAGCTTTAGAAAGAGGTCATGAAATTGTGCTAAAAAAATCAAGCGAAACTACTTTTCAAGGTCTTGAGAATGCTGATGTAGCCATCGATTTTAGTATTCCAGAAGCCGCAATAAATAATATTGCTGCAAGCTTGAATGCTGGCATTCCCATTGTATGTGGTACAACGGGCTGGCTAGCAGATTATGACAAAATGGTAGCTTTGTGCCAAGAAAATAATGGTGCTTTTATTTACAGTTCTAACTTTAGTTTGGGTGTCAATATTTTTTTTGAAATGAATGATTATTTGGCTAAAATCATGTCGAAATTCAATCAGTACAAAGTGAGTATGGAAGAAATTCATCATACCCAAAAATTAGATGCACCAAGCGGAACCGCAATTACATTAGCAAACGGCATCATATCCAATTCTGATTATACAAACTGGACGCTTGAAACGCCTGCAGAAAACCAAATTCTAATTGATGCAAAGAGGATTGAAAATGTGCCAGGAACCCATTCTGTTTTTTATCAATCGACTGTTGACACCATAGAAATTAAACATACGGCTCACAACCGAGAAGGTTTTGCACTAGGTGCTATAATTGCTGCGGAATGGTTAGTAGGTAAAAAAGGCGTTTATACAATGAAAGACGTTTTAGAAATCAATAAATAAACACTAAAAACTATTTTTAAATTTCGAATAAGAGATTTAAAAAATTAATACAATAAGATTATGACACTTACCCAATGGTTACTTTTTTATTTAATTGTTCATGTAATACATTTCCTAGGGACATGGAAATTATATATTAAAGCAGGGCGTAAATCTTGGGAAGCCATTGTCCCAGTTTACAATTGCATTGTGTTAATGAAAATTATCAACCGCCCAGCATGGTGGACCATATTGTTATTTACACCCGTTATCAATGTGATAATGATTCCTGTAGTCTGGGTAGAAACTTTAAGAAGTTTTGGTAAAAACAGTACTCTAGATACTTTTTTAGGTATCCTTACTTTAGGCTTTTATATTTATTACATCAATTATACACAAGATGTAACTTACATACAAAACCGTAGTTTGGTTTCTACCACTAAAACTGGAGATACGGTAAGTTCATTGCTTTTTGCAATTGTAGTTGCGACTTTAGTACATACTTATATCATGCAACCTTTTACAATTCCTTCTGCTTCCTTAGAAAAAACATTATTGATTGGCGACTTTCTTTTTGTAAGTAAGTTCCATTATGGCGCAAAAACTCCTAATACTGCTGTAGCTGCTCCGATGGTTCATGATACTTTACCTTTATTAAATGTAAAATCATATTTACCAAAACCACAGTATCCTTATTTTAGGTTTCCTGGTTTTGAAAAAATTAAAAATAATGACATTGTGGTTTTTAACTGGCCAACTGATACTGCGTTTAATATGTATAAACCTTCTGACAAACGTTATTACAAACCTGTCGATAAAAAGACGAATTATGTAAAAAGATGCGTAGGTATAGCAGGTGATTCACTAGAAATAAAAGACGGTATTGTTTTTATTAACGGTAAAGAATTGGTGCTTTCAGATAGGGCTAAGCCGCAATATTCTTATCAAATTGCATTAGACGGTAAAACTCCTATTGACTTTGAATATTTACTAAAAGATATGAAAATTACTGATGGTGCAGGATTTATGAACAATCAAGACACACTATTTGTAAGAGCGATGACTTTTGAAAATGCAGCCCGCTTTAAAAATATTCCTGGAATTAAAAGTGTAACAAGGGTGATTAATAAAGGTCCGGAAGACGGGATATTTCCAGATTATCAAGATGGAAAACCATCGATTACTAATGATTGGTCTAACGATAATTTTGGTCCAATTTATATCCCTCAAAAAGGGAAAACAGTAAATCTAGATTTAAAATCCTTGCCTTATTACAAAGCCATAATTAGTGATTATGAAGGTAATGTTCTAAAAACAGTGGGGGATGATATTTATATAAACGATAAAAAGGCTACTACCTACACCTTCAAACAAAATTACTATTGGATGATGGGAGACAACCGTCACAACTCATTAGACGCAAGGTATTTTGGTTATACGCCTGAAGACCACATAGTAGGAAAGCCTGTTTTTATCTGGATGAGTTGGGACACTAACGGAAAAGGATTGAATAAGATTCGTTGGGATAGAATGTTTACCACTGTTGGTGGAGACGGCGAACCTTTCTCCTATTTGAAATTTTTCTTGATGGCACTCGCAGCTTATTTTGGGATTTCTTATTTTGTCAATAAACGAAAAGAGAAGAAAGCATAATCCTATTTATAATTTAGTCAATAATACAAAAAGTCATGATGTCCTTAAAACGACTTGTGACTTTTTATTTTAAAAAAATAAAGTGATGAATTCATTACTACATCCTACTTATTTTCCTTCAATTAGTCACTTTGCAGTGATGGCACAATCTGAAAGTATTACTTTTGAAATGGATGATAACTTTCAGAAACAAACCAATAGAAACAGGATGTACATTTACAGTCCTAACGGGATTCAGCTGCTTAATATTCCCGTAAAGCACACCAAACAAAGCCACCAGAAAACAAGAGACATACAACTAGAAACTGCTTTTGACTGGCAAAAACAGCATTTTAAATCCCTAGAAGCTGCCTATAGAAGTTCTCCTTTTTTTGAATATTTTGAAGATGATTTAATGCCAATTTTCGAAAAAAAACATACCTTTTTAATGGATTTGAATTTTCAAACCATAGAAATTGTGGCCAAATGTCTTCGGATGGATTTAAGCTACGATAAAACAGAGGAATATTTTCTAAAAGTTGACAACCACCAAGATTTTCGGTATTTGACAAATGGTAAAAAAGACCTTTCTCAGTTTGAAACTTATCCACAGGTTTTTCAGGAAAAAGAAGGTTTCCTAAACAATTTGAGCGTACTTGATTTACTTTTTAATGAAGGGAAATTTGCCCTCGATTATTTAAAAAATCAAAAGTTGTAGTTACTCTTTTATTGCCATTCTAGCCATGATTGGAAAATGGTCAGAATCCATTATTTCAGGGAAGTTTCTAAAATTTTTGACTTTAATTTTCTTATCAGCAAAAATATAATCTATTCTGGCGGGATAATAATTAAAATCATACGTCTTTCCAAAACCAGTACCTGCTTCTTCAAAAGTATCGTTTAATTCGCCTTTTATATTTCTATAAACATAGGAAAAGGCGCTGTTATTCATGTCACCACATAAAATAATAGGGTATTTACAATCTTTTTTATGAGTCACAATTAACTCTGCTTGTAGTTGTTGCTTCTTAAAGGCTTTGCTCATACGCTTGAACATCATTTCGGATTTACGTTGATCAATCTCATTAATGTCTTCATTAATTTCGCTTACATCGGGCGTGATTTTTATAGATTGTAAGTGTATGCTGTAAATTCTAAGTGTATCTTTTCCTTTAATAATATCGACAAAAATCACATTATTGCTAGAATCAGGAAATATAATTTCCCCTGTTTTTATAATTGGAAATTTAGAAAAAATACCTTGACCAGTTTTAATCTTATCGCCTTTTGACAATATAAATTTATGTTTGTAAGCACTGTAATCAAACTCTTTTGAGTTCGAAAATTCTTGAATACACAAAATATCAGGTTTGTTTTCTTTTATAAAATCGGAAATTTCAATAGGGACAGTTTCTTTGTCTGACCAAGCAAATTTATTAAAAAGCCTTACATTATAACTCATGACCTTAAAATCGTTAGGGCTTTCTGCAAGATTGGTTTCAGAAAATTTATAAAACTTATTGATAAACGTAATTCCCATTAACAAAACTAAGCCAGACAATAACAGTTGCCTTTTTAACTGAATGGCCCAAAAACCAAAAAAAAACAAGTTTAAAATAAGCATCATGGGCAACAACAATGTCAATACTGACAAAAAAGGAAATAATTTTGGGGCTAAAAATGGAAGAGCATAAGCAACCAAGGTAAATACAGCCAAGGCTATATTTAAAAAAAAGACTGCTTTATTGAACCAGGAAAGGTTTTTCATTAATTACTAATTCCGTTAAATGCAAAGGAAAACTATTTTCCTGCTTTAAAAAGAAATTCTTTCTCTTCTTTTGTCAAACTATCATAACCCGACTGACTTATTTTGTCTAAAATTTCATCAATTTGCTGTTGCGTCTTGTCTTTTGTAACAATCTTAGATACGTTTTTAGTATTAGTTTGGTTATAATTTTTGTGTACTTTTTTAAACGGTGTTTTGGCTCTCTTTTCAAATAGATTGGCTAAATTGTCTAAAATACCAGAAAACCATTGCCCTATATCATTGCCTTTTCTTATTTGTTTGATGTAAATATAACCAAATAAAGCACCACCTAAATGTGCCAAATGTCCTCCAGTATTTTCTAATGGCAACTGTATCAAATCAGTAATAATAAGAAACAATGCAATGTGCCATAATTTTACATTTCCTATTAAAAACAAACGAATTTCTGTTAATGGAAAAAAGGTCGCTGCTGCAAATAAAATAGCCATTACTGCTCCTGAAGCTCCTACTAAACTTACATTTAAATGTGCCAAAGCAGGAAACAAAAAATAACTAATTAAATAAATAAGCCCTGCAAAAATACCTCCAACACAATACAAACTGAGCAATTGCTTTTGGGTAAAATAGGTAAGAAACAATCGGCTAGAGAAATTCAAAACCAGTAAGTTGAAAAAAATATGAAAAATACCGTAGTGAAAAAAAGCATACGTAATTATAGACCATGGTTTCCATAATAAATCTGCTGGATTTGAAGACAGACTTACATAGTTTAGAAAATCAATTTTAATTTCAAACAACGATAATAACCCAAATACGATATAAGGAATGGCAAAAAGAGCCACATTCCAGTAAATCAATTTTTGTGCAATGCCTCCTATTCTGTATTGCAATTTAAGATCTTCAATAATACTCATAAAACGTTTTTATTAATTCCAACGGTTTTTGTTAAACTGATTTTTCTTCCAAATCCACATCATTATAAAGCCAGTAATCGCGCCGCCTATGTGCGCAAAATGGGCAATTCCTGTACTTCCTGCGCCAAAAATCGAGCCTCCTTTTAACCCAAGAAACAAATCTATGGCTAAAATTCCTGGCACAAAATACTTGGCTTTTATAGGAAATGGGATAAATAATAATGCCAGTGGCGCATTAGGAAACATAAATGCAAAAGCAGTAAGCAAACCATAAATTGCTCCTGAAGCACCTACAGAGGGAGTTTGAACATTTCTTGCTGAATCAAAAAGAGATGTAAAAGTTTCTTGATTTAATGCGTTTAACTTTCCAGCATTTTCTAAAATAGGTCTAATTTCCAATTCAAATAAATCCTTACGTTCATAACCATCTGAAGCTGTTGTTGCATGAAGAATTTTATTTAGAGTATCTGCTGAGAGATTTAAACCCTGTGAGCCTTCAAGTAATTGTTGCAATTCCAAATAATTCACACCTTGATGAAGCAAGGCTGCTCCTAATCCGCAAGAAATATAAAAGAATATAAACTTTTTGGGACCCCAAAATTGTTCTAATGCAGAGCCAAAAGAATATAAGGCAAACATATTGAACAAAATGTGGGAAATGTTAGGAAAAGGCGCATGCATAAACATGTGCGTAAGGAGTTGCCAAGGCATAAAATTGTTATTTGAAAAAGGATACAATGCAAACAAAATATCTGCGCCTTTTACCAATTGACAACCAATAAAAAAAATAACATTAATAATCAATAGCTGCTTAACAGTGGGTGTGATATTCATCATATTGCGAATCTTTTGTCTAAATCTTCCACACGCATGGTGATGAAAGTGGGTTTTTGAAATGGAGAAACATTAGGATCTTTGCAAGCAAAAAGTCCGTTTACCAAGTTTTCTTGCTCTTTTTCGGTTAAATAAGTGCCAGTTTTTACGGCCAAACTTCTCGATAAGGATTTAGCAATTGTATCGTTCTGGCAAAAACTATTATTAGGTATTCCGTCTTGTAAATCGCTCAACAATTGTTCCAAAACGATTGCAACTTCGCTTTCGGTTATATTGACAGGCAATCCCGAAATAACAACATGGTCTTGATTTGTCTGTTCAAAAACAAAACCTGTATTGTTCAAAGCAATTTTTAATTCGGCTATCAATTGCATTTCGCTTGACGAAAAATACAAATTCAACGGAAACAATAGCTGCTGACTCGATGCTTGTTTTACCGTCATATTGGTCAAAAATTGCTCATACAACACCCGCTGATGTGCGCGTTGCTGATCAACAATTACCATTCCTGACTTTATAGGATTTACAATGTACTTTTTATGAATTTGGTATGTTTTATTTACCGCTTTATCAATCTCTTGGTCTTCAAATAAGGAAGCAGTTACATCTTCACTTTCAAATTCGACATCACCTATTCCTGTAATGGTTTCTGTATCATGCTTTAAGCCCACATACAAACCTTCCCAATTAGAAGTTTCCTGCTTTCTATGGCTTGCAAAGTGCTTGTTGGGCTCTTTATCCGAAAATGGATTGTAATTGCCATCTACTTGAATGGTAGGAATAGCGCCTTCAAGATTTTTATAATGATAAGGAGTATCTAAATTGGCATCTCTTTCAAAATCTAAAACCGGCGCAACATTAAACTGTCCCAAACTGTGTTTTATAGAGGAACGTAAAATGGCATACAAAGCGTGTTCATCATCAAACTTAATCTCTGTTTTTGTAGGGTGAATATTGATATCAATTGTATGCGGTGGAACGTCCAGATAAATAAAATAACTTGGCTGTGCACCATCTTTTAACAAACCATCATAAGCAGCCATAACTGCATGGTGCAAATAACCACTTTTTATAAACCTATTATTGACAAAGAAAAATTGTTCGCCGCGGTTTTTCTTAGCAAATTCAGGCTTACTAACAAACCCTTGAATATTAACAATTTCTGTAGTTTCTTGAACAGGCACTAATTTTTCATTGGTCTTGCCAGAAAAAATATTTACAATTCTTTGTCTGTGATTGGATTGTGGTAAATTGAACATCTCACTACCGTTATGGTAAAAGGTGAAATGTATATTAGGATGTGCCAATGCCACGCGCTGAAACTCATCTACAATATGGCGTTGTTCTACCGTTTCAGATTTTAAGAAGTTACGGCGGGCAGGAATATTAAAAAATAGATTTTTGACTAAAAATGAAGTCCCTTTTGGCAAAACTGCCACATCTTGAGATACAAATTTACTGCCCTCGATAATTATATGGGTTCCTAGTTCTTCTTGGTCTTGCTTGGTTTTCATTTCTACATGGGCAATAGCCGCGATAGATGCTAATGCTTCACCTCTAAAACCTTTTGTGTACAATGAAAATAAATCTTCGGCTTGGCGGATTTTTGAAGTAGCATGTCGTTCAAAACACAAACGAGAATCAGTCACACTCATTCCTAAACCATTGTCAACAACTTGCACCAATGATTTTCCTGCATCTTTTATTATTAATTTGATATCTGTAGCCTTTGCATCTACTGCATTTTCAAGCAGTTCTTTTACAACTGAAGCAGGTCGTTGTACAACCTCTCCAGCGGCAATTTGATTGGCAACATGATCAGGAAGTAGCTGAATTATACTCGACACTATTGGACTCTGGTTTTTTTGGGTTATTAGATATTTGGTTTAAACCATTGATTACAAATTTAAGCAAAAGGTTTTGTTTTTTGTGGTAATAGAATTTTAAAACAAGAAAATATTTCTTTAGCTATTATTAGGGCATTCCCAAAAACAAAAAACTTGTTTTACTCACATCATGAATAAAACAAGTTTTTTGTTTT
Source organism: Bacteroidota bacterium (assembly GCA_031413015.1). Lineage (GTDB taxonomy): Bacteria > Bacteroidota > Bacteroidia > Flavobacteriales > Flavobacteriaceae > Flavobacterium. Next base: position 84,138 of record JANOEE010000018.1, read on the forward strand.
TGGGTCGGGCTTTTCGGCTTTATCTTTTTTTCGTGCCTCAAAAAAGGAAATCGCCTCTATCCCTAATGCTTTTTAGAGGCACTATAATCATAAATTACCTAAAGGAATTAATTCTACTTTTTTTACCATGTAATAATTTCCTCTCGAATCATTTTCTAAAATTACATATAAATTTCTAGCATTTTTAAAAAATTCTATTAGGTCATTTTCATAATAAACAAAGTCATCATATTTGATAATATTCAATATCTGGTCTTTCTTAACCCTTATAGGTGAGTTTTTATTTTGCTCATTTTTGTATGTTAAATTAACATTTTTACTACTTCCTAATATAGATATTGAGCTAATTAAATCTCCTTTTTCATTCACTTTTAAACTCATTTTTTTATAGTTTATTGATGATGGCCAACTCAATCTATAATTTTCATAATAAATATCTTTATCTTTTATTTTAGTAATATTAGATTTAGAAATTTTATCAATAAATATGTAAATGTCAAAATTTTGATTCTGTTGTAAAATCTCTTTCTCCTGTGAATAAGTAATTAATGATAAAAGAGGTAATATTATTTTTATTAGTTTTTTCATTGACAATTATTATTAGCAGTTACAATTTTTGATCTTAAATGACCGAAATAATCCTACTTTTTATTTGATTTTTTTATTTTATTGAAAACAAATTTTAAAATCCAAAAGATAAAAAAACAATATAAAATATATGTTGCTATAGTAAAATAAGATATTACATAATAAGTGTCTTTTATGTTAAAAACAATAGTTTCTTCTCTAAAAAAATAACCAATAGACAAAAGTGCAATTACTAGAATTAATTTTTTTTTCATACTTATTTCATTTTTGTTGCTTCAAAACTATCAGCAATTATATATGGTTGATTTAAATTATAACTATTTGGACTTACATCATCATTCCCAAATATTAAAAGTTTTACATTTGGTTTATAGTCAAAGTTTCTATCGTATTGTTCTAAAACTTTTTCAATATTGAAACTTACTTCATGCTTTTTACAAGTGTCTTCAAAGATTAATCTCAAAGATTTTGGAATCATAATTTTTGCTGAACTATTCCTTTTACAATACTCATTTATATTAAATAAATGTTGATTAAGATTTACCCAATTCCCAGTTATTTTTTCAAACTTAATTGTTAAATCTCCAATAAATTCAGATAGATTTTTAGGAAATTTTTGGAATTCAATTCTATATATTTCTTCTTTATAATTCCAAAGTAAAGGATGATTATCTAAAATTTTAATTTTTATATAAGGTAGAAGAATTCTATTGTTTAAATTTTTATATTTTATGGTATTATGTGAAATAATTTTCCAATAAGTTTGTTTTTTTAAGAAAGTAATTTCATCAAGTTCTTCCATAATAAAATTAAATTCTGATACATTAATTTTTCCAACTTCAGTTTTTATCCCAATTAAACAAAAATCTCCATCATGATAAAAGTCGATATCATTTGTTTTTATTATCAATTCATCTAACATTTTAATGAGATTAAATTATAAATAGTTTAATAAAAAATTAATTTGAAATATATGGTGTTGGTGTAACACTATAATTAGTTGGATTTATATTTACTCTTCCTCCTGGCAAAAAAAGTGAATAATTATATCTTAATCTACTCTGAAAATAAAGATTAACTATATTATCTGATACAGGTTTATTACCGTATTTTCTAGCAGTTTCAGACATTGAAACACCTAAAGCATGAGCTGATGCAATAGCAGCCATACTAGCTGAAATTGTTGTATTACCTACAGCAAGATTTCTTGGACAACCAAATAAAATTGCTTGGGGATTATTTACAATATGAGTAAAATGTATTCCTTCAGGAGATATAAGTGCAATTTGAAAATAAATATTTGTTACAGCAGCTTCTTGCCAGTTTGAATTTGTATTAACGAAATTAAAACTTAAACTACTTGGCTGAACAGGTAAAGATGGACTATTATTTATATCATTATCGCCATTTAAAACTTTATTTATAAAATCATTTATGATTTGGTTATTTACAAATGTATTACCAAATATATTTAATTGATTTAAAACGGCATTTAAAGCTTCCCTTACAAACGCCCTAGCCTCATCAGTATCATTTTGCATCAAATAATTAACAATGCTTTGATTTTGTGTAACAATTGTTCTTTGATCTTCTGTTAATGAATCTAAAAAAGTATAAAAACTAGCTTCTTCAGGAGTTGATGGACCACCGCCCCCGCCACCTGATTGACCCATAAAGGAATCTGGAGGTGTTAATGTGTTAAAATCTTTGCATGTAACTCTTACACTTACTTGGTAGTAAGAATCATTAACGGCACCATTATTACATGATTGACCAGGAATATGACCACCACCATTTGAGCATGTTATTGTGCTTATAACTGTAGAATTGACACATTCCATCCTTGCATTATTATTGCTAGTAGTAGCAACTACTTGACCATTTATAAAGTTAGATTTTGCATACAACTCATCGCTAATAGTATATATCTCTATCGTTCCAGTAAAATTTTTGACATTTAAAATAGGATTATGTTCAGTAGGTATATACTTTACAACACAGGCATTTTCTTTATCATTCTTTTTGGTAATGATAAAAAACTCAAATAAAGGTTCGTTTAGCGAAAATTTATTTATTGGAAGTGTGTATGTATCATAATCATTTTCTTTAATTATTTTATTAAAAAAAACTTGGTCGTACAATCTAGAAGATCGCTGTAACTCGTTACTAATATTTACTTTTGAAAGATATTTTTTTATGATGGGATTGTTAATCTCGCAATTAATTTGCTCAAAACTGACCTTTTGGGAAGTGGCAGGCAGTTTGTGAACTCCATTATTTAAAAAAGCATCTTCTATTTGACATTTTGTTAAAACTAATAATGAGAACATTGAAATAACAAACACTACGATGTTTTTAAAAAAGACTAGTTCTTTAATTTTTTTCATAAATAATTTTTAAAATTTTGTTTTATAATAGTTAAGATGTCATTTTAACCTAGATGATTGGAACGTTCACAAATGTTTTGTAAACATAGTAAATACTTACCATCCTTGCAATATTAGATTTTCCCGTACTTTCTAGCATTAAAAATGCTAATTTATCTTTTTGCAAATATATAAAAATAATTCAATTAACATATTATTGTATGTTGAAATTTTAATTGATAAACCTCAATTTTCCATGAAAAGTTAATTGATGGATAAATCAGAACTGTTAAAGCAGTTAGGACAGCAAATTCGAGAAATACGAATCAGAAAAGGACTGTCCCAAGCAAAACTTGGTTTAAAAATTTTTAAAGACCAACAATCAATACATAAAGTTGAATCTGGTCAATTTAACCCATCATATATCTATTTATTAGAAATTTGTGAGGGTTTAGAAATTACTTTAAAAGAATTGTTGACAGAAATAAGAAATGGAATTTAATATTTAAAATTAGTGTAATCAATGCCTGTCTCGCAACAGGTTTTTTTATTTTCATCAATACTCTTGTTATAATCAGCAATCTCATTTTTAGTATATCATCAATCACTTTTAGTATAATCAATCTTGTTTTACATTTATCAAAAGTATTTTTAGTTTTATCGAAAGTACTTTTATATTTATCAATACTTGTTTTTAGTAGAGCAATAGTATCTTTTAGTTTTTAAAATATACATTTTATAGTATGGCATATTATTTGTGTTTTATCAAACATTATTTTTAATTTAATCAACATACTTATGTCATTATACAATTGACATGCTATTTTTAAAGCCCATCAAATAGACAGACCATATTCGTTTTTGGTAAAAGCAAGAATATCGCCCAACACAGCCACCACAATCATAAACAATGACACCAAAATAATCAGACTAGACCATATAGAAAAAATATGTGTGCTATTGTGTTGCGAACCCAATGATATCTTTGTTTATAAACCCAATGCAAATCAGTTATTAGCAGCAAATCATCCGTTACATAATTTGGTTAAGAAAGATGAAGATTTAGCATGGGTTAATAACCTAAAGAATATTCCGTTAGCAAACCTTAAAGAAATGAGTAAGCTAATTGTAATGCAAAAAGAAAACCTGTAAAAAACATTTACAGGTTTATATAGTTTTATAAAATGACTTCAATAAGAATAATTTACTCTTCCAATAACTTATTACCTTCTTCAATTTGCAACTGATTGGTATTTAATAAATTTTGGTTCTGAAACTGATAATTCAAACTGGCTTGTTGTCTCAAAAAAGCCATTTTTATTGCAGCAATTGCAGCTTCTGTTCCTTTGTTCCCATCAATACCTCCACTCCTATCTATTGATTGTTGCTCATTATTATCTGTTAAAACGCAAAAGATTACAGGAACATCTGATAAAACGTTCAGATCTTTTATCCCTTGGGTAACACCATCGCAAACAAAATCAAAATGTTGCGTTTCTCCTTTAATTACACTTCCAATTGTGATAACTACATCTGGTTTTTGAGTTTCAATCATTTTTTTTGAAGCATAAATAAGCTCAAAACTTCCAGGAACATTCCAGCGGATGATATTTTCTTGAAGCGCACCACAATCTAATAAAGCTGCTACAGCTCCAGAAAATAAACCTTCAGTAATATGATCATTCCATTCTGAAACTATAATTCCGAATCTGAAATTTTTAGCGTTCGGAATAGTTTCTTTGTTATAATTTGATAAATTTTTATTTGCAGTTGCCATTTTGATATACTTTTTGAAAATGTTTTGTAAAATATTTTTATTATCAATTCCTTAATTACAAATATAAAAAAACCTCACAAGATTTGTATTACTTGTGAGGTTTACTTTTATAGTAAAGCCAAATTTTATGAAGCTTATTGCGCCAATCCTATTAAAGCATCAATTCCCTGTGCTTCAGTAGTGGTTTCGTATGTTTCTTTGATTTCAGTAAAATATTTTACTGCATCTGCTTTGTTTCCTAAAGCTAAAGCCGTTTTACCTGCTTTTAACAAAAATCTTGGCGTAGTAAAATCATTTTTATTCATTTCAGATGCTTTGATGTAAAAATCCAAAGCTTCTTTTTGTTTTCCTTTTTGAGAATAAGCATCTCCTATTGCTCCAGTGGCTAATGCGCTTAAAATTTTGTCATCAGAACTGAATTTCTCTAAATATTCAATTGCTTTGTCAAATTTACCTGTATTCAAATAAGCAACTCCCGCATAGTAATTGGCCAAATTCGCTGTTTTAGTTCCTGAATATTCATCAGCAATTTTTACAAAACCATATTTACCTTCAGAACCATTTAATGACAATGTATACAATGAATCTGCTGAAACTCCTTCAGTAGCTTTTTGAAAATTTTGTTGTGCTACAAACATTTGATCTGCTGCATCAAGTTCTTTAGGCTCAACTATGAATTTGTTGTAAGCAAAATAACCTACAGTGATTAATGCAATTGCACCAACTATACCAAAAATAACTTTTTGGTTTCTAGCAATAAAATCTTCTGTTTTTGAGGCTGTAGCATCAAGTGAATTAAAAACGCCTGCTGTTGTGCTGTCTTTCTCGTCAATGTTAACATTTTCGACCAAATCTACATCAGATTTTTCTTCTTTCGGTTTTGCTGCTTTATATCCTCTTTTATTAAAAGTTGCCATTTATCATAATTTAGTGAGGTGCAAAAATAAAATTTTTATTCAAATCTAAAAGATGTTTTATCGATATTTTTCAATAATTTGCACACGTCTAAAAAACAGCTTCATTAATACTTCTTTTTCAAATCAAATTTCTCAATATCAGTAGGCTTTAACAGATGTATTTAAAAAAAATATCACTATTCAATTATAAAAATTTTTCAGAAGCCAGTTTTGATTTTGATACTAAAATCAACTGCTTTGTAGGCAAAAACGGCATTGGTAAAACCAATGTGCTCGATGCTATTTACCATTTGTCCTATGGGAAAAGCTATTTTAATCCGCTTGCTGTTCAAAACATAAAACATGGCGAAGAATTTTTTGTCATAGATGGCGAATTTGAAAAAACCGAAAGAACAGAACAGGTGGTTTGCAGTTTAAAAAAAGGACAGAAAAAAATCTTGAAACGCAACAACAAACAGTATGACAAGTTTTCTGACCATATTGGTTTTATACCTTTAGTAATCATTTCTCCTGCCGATCGTGACCTGATTGTAGAAGGTAGCGAAACCCGCAGAAAGTTTCTTGACAGCGTGATATCACAACTTGATGCTGATTATTTACAGCAACTCATACAATACCAAAAAATCTTGAGCCAGCGCAATGCATTGCTAAAATATTTTGCTGTAAATCGTGTTTTTGAAACCGATACTTTGTCTATATACAATGAACAACTCAACGCATTAGGACATACCATTTTTGAAAAAAGAAAGCACTTTATTAATGATTTTATACCTATTTTCAACAAGCACCATCAATCTATCACTGGTTCTGAAGAGACAGTGCAACTGGTTTATGAAAGCAGTTTGCATGAAAATAACTTTTTAAATCTTTTAGAAGAAAATATTAATAAAGACAGGGCATTAAATTACACAAGTGCAGGTATTCATCGTGATGATTTGTCTTTTGAAATTGATTATTATGCTATTAAAAAATTTGGCTCTCAAGGCCAACAAAAATCTTTTTTAATTGCGCTTAAATTAGCCCAATTTGAATTTGTTAAAAAACAAAGCGGCGAGAAACCAATTTTGCTTTTTGATGATATATTTGACAAACTCGATGAAACTCGTGTAGGTAAGATTGTTGAAATGGTCAATAATGATGATTTCGGACAACTTTTTATATCAGACACCCATCCAGAACGCACAGAAATCATAATAAAATCGACCCACCAGAGTTATAAAATTTTCAATTTATAATTTCTTTTAAATAATTTAAAAATAGCTAACTTAGCTTTATTATCTACAAACCATTTGGTCATGAAAATAAAATGTATCGTCTTTGTTTTGTTTCATTTTTTGATTTGTTCCTGCAACGGACAAGCTACAAAAAACACTGAAAGTATAAGCCCAAAAGCCTTTTCTGAAAAAATTAACGCAACTACAAATCCTCAAATTATTGATGTTCGCACGCCTAAAGAATTTGCTTCAGAACATATCGATGATGCAAAAAATGTAAACTGGAATGCAGCTGATTTTGTAACCAAAGCCAATGAATACAACAAATTAGAACCTGTTTTTGTGTATTGCTTAAGTGGCGGAAGAAGCAAGCAAGCAGCTCAAAAACTAGAAGAACTCGGTTTTAAAACCATTTATGAATTAGATGGCGGCATTATGAAATGGAATGCTGCTGGATTTTCTAAACCAAGTGATAAAATAATAGGAATGTCAGTTGAAGACTATCAAAAACTATTACTTTCGGATAAAAAAATACTGATTAATTTTTATGCAGATTGGTGCGCCCCTTGTAAAATCATGGCACCCTACGTTAGTAAAATGCAAAAAGATCTCAAAGACAATGTGACTATAATTAGACTTAATGCAGATGAAAATAAAACTTTAATTGCTTCGCTCAAAATCAACACACTGCCTACCTTATTATTGTATGAAAATAATAAAGTAACATGGACGCATAGTGGCTTGATTAGTGAATTGGATTTAAAAAAACAATTACAATAAATATGCTTTCAAAGGAAACACTGCAATTTTTAGAAGATCTGAAAGTCAATAATAACCGAGATTGGTTTCTTGACAATAAAAAGCGTTACGAGGCTTTCAAGAAAGATTACCATCAACTTGTAGCTGACTTTCTTGATGCTATAAAACCATTAGACCCAAGTTTAGAGTTGCTTGAGGTAAAAAATTGCACTTTTAGAATCAATCGTGACATTCGTTTTTCTAAAGACAAATCGCCTTATAAATCTCATATGAGTATTTGGTTATCAAGCGGTGTAAAAGGATTAAATCGTTCTGGTTATTATTTGCATATTGACCCAAAAGAAAGTTTTATTGCAGGAGGATTTTACTCACCAGAAGCGCCTGATTTAAAAAAAATACGAAAAGAAATTGCCTATTTTTATGAAGATTTAGAGGCAATTATAAACGACAAGAATTTCAAAAAAGAATTTAAAACTTTGGATATCAATGCAACTAATTCTTTAAAAAACGCACCTAAGGATTATGAAAAAGACCATCCAGCAATTGAGTTTCTAAAATTAAAAAGTTTTGTTGCGACACAAAAATTTGATTTAAACTTGGTTCATGACAAAGATTTTGTTAAGAATATCAGTAAAAAATTAATTGCTTTAAAACCTTTGAATGACTTTTTGAACAGGGCTTTAACATCAGATGAATTTTAAACCAAGTCATGAAAAAAAGAAAGATACTTTTTCTTGGAGAATCCTACAGGGCCGATGCAATTACGTGGACCAATGGTTTAAAGGAATTTGGTGATTTCGAAATCATTCATTGGGAACTTAAAACACCAAGCCATGGTTTCTTAAATCGGTTATTAAGAATTACTGAATTTATATTCGCCTACTTTACTTTACAAAAAATCATAAAATTGTACAAGCCAGATATGGTCATTGCAGAAAGAACTACTAGTTATGGATTTCTTGCAGCTTTATCGGGCGTAAAACCTATAGCTATTGCCCAACAAGGATTTAGTGATTTGTGGCCAGAAGGATCAATTTTATTGCCTGTTAAAAAAACGATTCAGCAATATGCTTTTAAAAAAGCTACTTTGGTTCATGCATGGGGACCTGTCATGAAAACTTCAATGTTAAGCGCAAATGTTGACCCTAACAAAATTTTAGTTTTACCAAAAGGGATTGATTTAAGACAGTTCGAAGGCGCGGTTAAGAAAAACTCAAATACAATAAAAGCGATTGTAACACGGTCTTTATTACCAGAATACAATCATGAAACGATCATAAAAGCCTTTGAATTACTGAACCAGAGCCGAATTGATTTCGTACTTACTATCGTAGGAGATGGCAAAGAATTAACAAACCTGCAATTATTAGCAACCCAATTGAATATAAAGGAAAAAGTTGTCTTTACTGGTAGAATAGCCAATACGGATTTACCAAGTTTATTAAAAAAATCTAATTTGTACCTAAGCATGCCCGTAACCGAAGGCGTTTCGGCTTCATTATTTGAAGCTATGGCAACAAATTGTTACCCGATTGTTTCAGATATTCCAGGCAATAAAAGCTGGATAAGGCACCGAGAAAATGGACAACTGATTGCTGCAAAAGACCATGTAAAATTAGCAGAAGAAATAATTTGGTTGGCCGAAAACCAAGAATATAAAAATACCGCTATCGCAATTAATAAAAAATGGATTGAAGAAAATGCTAATTATCAAACTAATATGAAGATAATTGCCGATAAATACCATGAGCTCATTAACATTCAAAAAGAACAATAAATTAGGTATTGAATCTGCGATATATTTCACTTATAAGCTCAAAAAAATTGATGAACGTTTGCTCACGAAAATACGAGACGCATCCAAACACCAAAGTCCAGATACAAAGGATTGTTTATTGACAAATAGGTGTAAAGTTTCTTTATTATTACTTTCATTATTAATCATTTAAAGAAGAATTAAATACTCTTAAAAAAAGAGATTTATTCAGGATACCGTATTTTAAAATACTAATACTTTATAATTGGTCAAAATTTATAAAAAAGGCAATATCAGCGCCATTTCCTATATTATGTAGATGTTTAAATGCACATTTAGGTAAAGAATTATTTTCAACTTATTTTCTATTTCCTCAGATTTGAAATAATATTGTTTAGGTTTTAAAATTATTGCAGTAAATTTGGACTTCAAATAATCCTTCATCTTTAGCATTCTTTTATGGAGATCCGCACACAATTTTCTTTAAAAAACTACAACACCTTTGGCATCGAAGCCGCTGCAAAACAATTTGTTTCTATACAAACGGAACAAGAATTAAGTAGTGTTTTGGCACAAAACAACAACGTTAAAAAATTTATTTTAGGCGGTGGTAGTAACATGTTATTGACGCAAAATATTGATGCATTGGTAATACACATTGCCATAAAAGGAAAAAAAATAATTAAAGAAAATGATGATTTTGTTTGGGTAGAATGCAAAGCTGGAGAAAACTGGCATGAGTTTGTACTATGGACTATTGAACAAAATTTTGGCGGTTTGGAAAACATGTCACTAATCCCAGGAAATGTAGGCACAACACCTGTTCAAAATATAGGAGCCTACGGAACGGAAATAAAAGACACCCTTGCTTATTGCGATGCCATGCAAATTGACAACCAGCAAATCAAACGATTTGACAATCAAGATTGTGATTTTGGTTACCGAGAAAGTATTTTTAAAAACCAAATCAAAGACCAATTTATCATTACATCGGTCGTTTTTAAATTGACAAAAAGAAACCACAATATCAATATTTCTTACGGCGATATTGCTGCGCAGTTGCATAAAAATAATGCTACAGACGCTCTAAACCCAAGCTTAAAAGAGGTAAGCAATGCAGTAATTGCAATAAGACAAAGCAAGTTACCAGACCCGAAGGTTTTAGGTAATAGCGGAAGTTTTTTTAAAAACCCCATTCTTTTAAAATCTGATTTCGAAAAAATACATGTTAAATTTCCAGAGATGAAGTTTTATGAAATTTCACCCACAGAAGTAAAAGTTCCAGCAGGATGGCTGATAGAACAAGCCGGTTTTAAAGGGAAACGTTTTGGCAACGCAGGTATACATGAACACCAAGCGCTAGTATTAGTCAATTACGGTAATGCAACAGGTCAAGAAATTTTGAATGTAGCCAGAGATGTTCAAAAAACGGTATTAAATCTCTTTGGAATCGAAATTGAAGCCGAAGTAAATATCGTATAACATTTGCTTTAAAACTAAAATTTAATGATTTATGTATATTCCTGAAATTTATAAAAACGAAGATCCTTCAGATATAAATAACTTTATAAAAACCAATAGTTTCGGGATTTTAATAAACCAAACAAAAGGGAAAATTTGGGGAACACATATTCCTATTGAGTTAGAAAACAATGTGATGGGAAAGCCAACTCTGCAAGGTCATATCTCAAAGGAAAATCCGCAATGGGAGAGCTTTACTGATAATGAAGAAGTTTTAGCCATTTTTTCAGGACCGCACAGTTATATTTCTTCGTCTTGGTATGATCATGAAAATGTACCCACTTGGAATTTTATAGCCGTTCATGTTTATGGAAAAATTAGAATTCTAGATGAAGCCGCAGGACTTGAAAACTTAAAAAAACTTGTAGAAAAATATGAATCAAGTTCTGAAAATCCGGTTAAAATTGAAAATTTATCCAAAAAAACAATGATGCAAACCCGTGGCATTGTTTCTTTTGAAATTGAAATTACTGAAATTCATGCACAAAAAAAGTTATCACAAAATAGAGACGATAAAAACCATGAAAATATTATAACCGAATTAGAGAAAACCAATACCAACAATTCAAAAGAAATAGCAAAAGAAATGACTAAATGCAGGTGGTCCTAATTTGCATTTTTAAAATCTTTTTGATGGTAAAATTTCACAATTGAATTGTACATTTGCGCAAAATTTAACTTACTATTTTTCTAATGTTGTCAATTCTTTTTTACATTTTTATTACGATTATTTTTGTGCAACTTTTTTACTATTTGGTAGTTTTTGGGAAATTTGCTTTTGCGAAAAACAAACCTAGCAACCCACAAAAAGAAGCTGTATCTGTAATTGTCTGCGCAAAAAATGAAGCAGATAATGTTCTAAAATTGATTCCGCTACTTGCTGAACAAAATTATCCTGATTTTGAAATTGTACTCATCGATGATGCTTCAAGCGACGCCACACTTGATATTTTTGAAGATTTTGAAAAACGATATTCTAATATTAAGATTGTTAAAGTGGTGAATAACGAAGCATTTTGGGGCAACAAAAAATTTGCCTTAACATTAGGAATTAAGGCTTCTAAAAATAAGAATTTGTTATTTATTGATGCCGATTGTTATCCTGTTTCAACCAATTGGATTACTGAGATGAGCATACATTTTAATACTCAAAAATCAATTGTTTTGGGATATGGTGCTTATGAAAAAATGCCGTATTCGTTTTTAAATAAAATTATTCGTTTTGAAACTTTAATTACTGCTGTACAGTATTTTTCTTGGGCAAAATTAGGCAAACCTTACATGGGCGTCGGCCGTAACTTGGCGTATGACAGGGCCTTGTTTTTTGAAGTTGATGGTTACCGAGACCACATGAAAATCCGTTCTGGAGATGATGATTTGTTTATAAATCAGGTTGCTAATAAGAGTAATACAGCCATTTGTTTTTCACCCGAAAGTTTTACTTATTCAAAACCCAAAACCAAATATTCACAATGGTTTACACAAAAAAGACGCCATGTATCAACAGCGCAGTATTACAAAACATTTGATAAATTACAGCTCACACTTTTTTATATTTCCCAAATACTGTTTTTAATTTTACCTACAATTTTACTTGCTTTTGAATTTGAATGGCAAATAGTTTTAGGATTAATTGGTTTCCGATATTTTTTTTCATGGACAATACTTCATATTGCATCAAAAAAGTTGAATGAAAAAGATGTAATGGTTTGGTTTCCTGTTATTGAAATTATACTTATATTCACACAACTGAATGTTTTTATAACAAATATTTTTTCAAAACCAGTCTATTGGAAATAAAATCAAATATAGAAAAAGCAAAAAATGGCGACCAAATTGCTTTTACTTTTTTGTTGGATCATTACTGGAACCAAGTGTATGGTTTTATGCTCAAAAGAACAGAAAATGAAACCGATGCTGAAGACATAACAATTGAAACTTTCTCAAAGGCTTTTGACAAGATTGCCACTTACAATCCTGAATTTAAATTCAATACTTGGCTAATTGCCATTGCAAAAAATGTGCATATTGATTTACTTCGCAAAAAAAAATCTTCACTTTTTATCGAAATTACTGACGAAGAAGACCAGCAAGCTTATAATGTTGCAGATACTTCCCCTTCTGCCGAAGATGATTTAATTTCAGAACAAAACCTCTCCCAACTTTTACAATTCATTAAAGAACTCAAACCAAATTATCAAGAAGTTATACAGTTGCGCTATTTTCAAGAGCTAAGTTACCAAGAAATTGCAGACAAAATAAACGAACCGTTGAGTAACGTAAAGATCAAATTACTTCGAGCCAAAAAATTATTGGCAGCAATTATCCAAAACAAGCGATAAAATTACTGCTCTTTTTATCTTACAAAATTAATTATCATATTTAAATAATTTTGTACAATATTAATTATTAACTTTACGTTAAATGTTAAAATGATACGGCTTATGAAGTAATTCATACTTAACCTTTAATTATCTCTATTATGTCTCAATTAAGTATTTACGAAACCGCATGGATTGACCTTGTTTTTGAAGGAAAAAACAAAGAGTATGGCGCTTACCAACTGCGTCAGGAAAATTCTAGAACAACTTTAATGGCATTATTTACTGGATTATTATTGGTCGCAGCACTAGCCGCTGTTCCTATGCTGATCAATCATTTTAAGGTAAAAGATGTTGTAACCATTACCCCTATTACGTTACCACCGATGACTGATATTTTTCAACCCAAACAGCCGGAAGAACCAGCTAAAGCCGTAATTCCTATAACCAAAAAAACGGAAGCTCCTAAAAATGAACCTCAACCAGATAATACGAGAATGGTTGTTAGTGATAAAAGTGACGACACAAAGGATGAAGCACCAAAAAATGATGAAGTCAAAAATACTCCCGTAGAAAATAATAACCCAAATGGCGAAGCAAATGGAACCTCAACAACAGGTACAGAAAGCGGAAAAACAACTACTGGAACAGGAAACCCAACGGGCATTCATGCCGCTTATGAACTGGATAAAAATCCTGAGTTTCCTGGCGGAATTAAGAATTTTTTAAAGTACGTAGGCAATAATTTTAGAACGCCCGAAGTAGAACTTGATAGAACCATTAAAGTTTTTGTGTCTTTTGTAGTTGAAAAAGATGGAAGCCTCACCAATATTGAAGTAAAAAAAGACCCAGGTTATGGTTTAGGTGCAGAAGCTATTCGTGTACTTAAATCCCTTAAGACCAAATGGCAACCGGGAATAAAAGACGGACAACCAGTAAGGGCTTACTACAATTTACCCATATCGATCCAAATGCAGTAATTATTAAAAAAGGAAAAACCACTTTTAAGAGTGGTTTTTCCTTTCTATTTATAGAATAATGTTAATTCACTTGAATAATCGCTTCAGAAAAACGTTCCATTTCTTCAAGTTGCGGACTGCATTGCAAAAGGAAAAAATCAACACCTACTTTTTCAAATTCAGCTACTTTTTCTTTAATTTGATCAGGAGTTCCTGCCAAACCAGCACGTAATCCTCTGTTAGAAACCGAATAATCTTCTAACGAAACTTTGTTTTCTAATTGTGTCCCGCTTAACCATTGTTGGTAATTTCCGTAACCCGCACTGCCTTCTTTTACATTGGTAATTCTCTCAATTTCTTTTTTAACTTCGGCTTCGGTATTTCTAATAATGCTAAAAGCAGCTACGCCAAATTTCATTGGTGGCAAACCTTTTCTATCTCTCAATTCCTTTAATTCATTGATGCGTTTTCCTATGGTTTCAGGATTGTCACCATGCATTACGTAACCGTCGCAAGTACTGCTTATTAAATCTTTTGCACGATCACTTTCGCCACCAGCGTAAATAAAAGGACGAGGCTTAGAAATTGGTTTTGGTTGTAAAACATTGTCCTTAACCGTATAATATTTCCCCGTAAAACTATAGTTGTCTTTTTTCCAAACATTGTCTAAAACTGTAAGCCATTCTTCGGTTCTTGCATAGCGGTCGTCATGCTCTTCAAAATGGACTCCAAATTTTTCTGCTTCGTCTTTCCACCAGCTGCTTACCACGTTAAGTGAAATTCTTCCGTTGCTGATATGATCAATATTAGCAGCCATTTTTGCCAATAAAGCAGGATTGTGAAATGTAGGTCTTACAGCGGCCATCAATTCTATCTTACTGGTCACTGCTGCAAGAGCTGCGGTTGTACTCCAAGCATCTAAACTTGGAGAATCGATACCTTTGATATCGTTTAAATTCAATTCTGCAATCAAAGCAACATCATAACCTAATTCTTCACTTCTTATTGCTAGTTTTTTTACATAATTCCAATCAGCTTGCATGTTTTCATCTTCTACATTGCGAAGCCATCCACCAAAAACGGGTAACCAATAACCATATTTCATAAATTCAATTTATTTTTGATGACTTTATTTTAGTTTACTAATGTAGTTGCATTTTCATTTTTTGTGCTCAACTGCATTTGCTCTTCGAGATAATCGACTAATTTTTCATGTGGATCAAATCCTACCACATTTACTGCATCGGCAACAAAATTAGACAACGCATTGATATCATAATACAGTATTTCGCCATCACGATCATCGATGATGTATTCAATTCCGCCTACATCGATTCCTGCATTTTGCATGATTGCCTCAATAGCAGCAATAACTTCTAGCGAAGGGGTAAAAGCTTCTACTTTCAATCCGTTTTTAGGTGCATCAACTGCACAAGCGTTACGAACCAATTCTTTACCATCATTTGTTTGGCAAATATCAGCAGGGCAAAGGTTAAAACTTTCTCCCGTTGTGTACACTTTTATCGCATACAAATATTTACCACCTATCGTTTCCACTCTATTGATATAGCCTCCGCGAGCCGGAACATATTCTTGAACAAGCGCCATTTTATCAATACCAAAATCGATGGCTTTATTATCGATATCTTCCAGTAAACTTGCTACCGAATTATATTTGGTAATTCCAGCTCCGCTTCCCCCTATGTTGGCTTTTACAACTATCGGGAAACGCAAATCTTCTGAAGCGGCAATCAATTGAGAATCGTGATTTACAACTTTACTTTTAGGGAAGTTATAGCCTAATTTTTTTATCAAAGACAATTGTTGTGCTTTTGACGTTTCATAAGTAAAAGCTTTGAAACCGTTTAAAGTTTTGGTGCCAAAGGTTTCCAAGTGTTTTAAATAACTCTGAGTATAAAAAATACCTTGTTCACCATCTCTTAAATAAGCAGAAGGACTCATTCTGTTAAAGAATAGAGAATATTTTACATCAGTATCATTAATGTCAAATGTATGTTGCGTAGGATTTACAGTAACAAATGGTATGCTTCTTTGTGCTAACATTTTGAACAAGGGCTTGAACCAATCTGGGTGCTCGTGAGAAATAGCTATAGGTTTCATAGAATCTTTATTTGAAAATTTTAAACAAATTTACTAAGTAAATATTCAGCAAAAAAATAAGATACTAACTTTAATTCTATAGTATTAGTAGAATTATTTATTGTGCAAACTGAAAACCTTAGTATTCATGAGGGTTTATTTGTAAAACCAAGATTTTGAGAACTTGTTTTAAAACGAATATTTTCGATAATATCACAATAAAAATTTATTTTATGATTATTAATTGTTTTCAAAAAACCAGAAAATAAATTGTGTGTCTATAAAATATTTCAAAAAATCTCCATTCAAAATATACAAGAAACCAATCTACAAATAAACAACATTGCTTATCTTTGTCATCTTATAAATTGCATTTATGGAAACTGTTTTAGACAATGTACTTCCTACAGCCAAACCTAAATGGCTAAAGGTAAAATTACCTATTGGACAAAAATATACTGAACTTCGTGGTCTTGTAGACAAATACAAATTAAATACCATTTGTACATCTGGTAGTTGTCCTAATATGGGTGAATGCTGGGGCGAGGGTACAGCAACATTCATGATTTTAGGCAATATTTGTACCCGTTCTTGTGGTTTTTGCGGTGTAAAAACGGGAAGACCAGAAACAGTAGATTGGGATGAGCCAGAAAAAGTGGCCCGTTCAATAAAAATCATGAATATCAAACATGCCGTAGTTACTAGCGTAGATCGCGATGATTTACAAGATGGCGGTTCTATCATTTGGATTGAAACGGTAAAAGCGATTCGCAGAATGAATCCTAATACAACCCTAGAAACATTGATAGGTGATTTTCAAGGTATAGAAAGAAACATTGATCGTATTGTAGAAGCCAATCCTGAAGTCGTTTCACATAATATGGAAACTGTTCGCAGATTAACTCGTGAAGTACGCATTCAAGCCAAGTATGACCGAAGCCTTGAAGTTTTAAGATATTTAAAAGACAAAGGAATTAATAGAACAAAATCTGGAATCATGCTTGGACTTGGTGAAACCGAAGAAGAAGTAATTCAAACTTTGCATGATTTGCGCAGTGCGAATGTAGATGTGGTAACCATAGGCCAATATTTGCAACCTAGTAAAAAACACCTACCTGTAAAAGAATATATTACTCCAGATCAATTTGCTAAATATGAAAAGATAGGCCTTGAATTGGGTTTCCGTCATGTAGAAAGTGGCGCATTAGTTCGTTCTTCTTACAAAGCAGCTAAGCATATTTTATAATTATCAACAAGTGTTTCAGTTCACAATAAATGAGTAAAAAAACAAGAATTGCCATCAATGGTTTTGGCAGAATAGGAAGAAATTTGTTCCGATTACTTTTAAACCATCCTGATATAGAAGTTATTGCTATAAATGATATTGCCGACAATAAAACCATGTCGCACCTTATAAAATATGACAGTATTCATGGCGTATTGCCTTATGAATGTAGTTATAATAATGACGGAATTATAGTTGATAAACAACATTTTTTATTTTTTCACGAGAAAGAAATTAAAAATTTAAACTGGAAAACCTTAGACATTGACTTTGTTATAGAAGCGACAGGAAAGTTCAAGACTTTTGACGAAATCAACGCACACATTTTGGCAGGAGCCAAAAAAGTAATACTTTCTGCACCTTCAGAAGTTGATACCATTAAAACTGTAGTTCTTGGCGTTAATGAAAATATTCTTGACGGAAGTGAAACTATAATTTCTAATGCGAGTTGCACTACAAACAATGCTGCACCGATGATTAAGATTATAGATCAACTCTGCGGTATCGAACAAGCATATATAACAACTGTTCACTCTTATACTACAGACCAGAGTTTACACGACCAACCGCATAAAGATTTACGACGTGCTCGTGGCGCAAGTCAATCTATAGTTCCTACTACAACTGGTGCTGCAAAAGCTTTGACAAAAATATTTCCTAATATGGATGGTAAAATTGGTGGGAGCGGTATTCGTGTTCCTGTGCCAGATGGTTCCTTAACCGATATTACATGTTATGTGAAAAAATCAGCTACAATAGAGGAAATCAATATCGCTTTTCAACTTGCTGCAAAAAATAGTTTTAAAGATATTATATCTTACACCGAAGATCCTATAGTTTCAGTAGATGTAATAGGCAACCGTCATTCCTGCATATTTGATGCTCAGCTCACATCAGTGATAGGTAAAATGGTGAAAGTTGTAGGCTGGTATGACAATGAAATAGGCTATTGTTCAAGAATAATTGATTTAATTATGTTAATAAATAAGAAATAATTCTATATTTACAACATAGTAAGTCAATTTTGAAAAATGAGGTTAATCATACTATGTGTTTTATTAGTTTCTACTATAACACACGCAAAAATAAACTTTAGTTCTCAAAAGGAAACAGATAGTAAAACTTATTATCTGAACGAGTCTGGTTTTTTTGTACAGGAAAATAAGCTTAAAAAATCTTTCAAATTTATATACGAGGCAATAGAATTTGCAGAAAAACAAAAGGATTTTAAATCCGAAACTTACTTATATTCCAAACTTGGAGACCTTTACTACAAATACAATAAATACGCAAAAACACTTTATGAAAAAGGCATATTACTTGATAAAAGTGGTAATGTTTATTTGTTTGATAATGCTAAATTAAACGGAATAGACATTCAAAAAACACTTGACAAGACTAACTCACAACAAGAAAAGCAGGAAAAAGACAGTAAATTTTCAAAGCTTATTAGTATTTTAAGTTTAGCACTTATTTCTATTTTATCCCTTTTAAGTCTTTCATTGTATAGAAACAATCTAATACGGACACAATCTAATTTACTACTAAAAGAAAAAAATGCTGAACTAGAACTTGCAAAAGAAAGTGCTGAACGCTCCTCAGCAGCAAGAGCGGATTTTTTATCGACTGTAAGTCATGAATTGCGTACACCATTAAATGCAATTATAGGCATTACCCATTTACTTATTGATGAAGATCCTAAACCAGCACACGCGGAATATCTTAAATCATTACGGTTTTCTGGTAATCATTTACTCAACTATATTAATGAAATATTAGAAGTTAACAGAATTGAATCAAAAAATATTGAAGTTGAAACAATCAATTTTAATCTAAAAAAATTATTATCTGATATTCAAAATTCTCTAAAAGAGATGGCGAATAAAAATAACAACAGATTCACATTAGAAATTGACGATAATATTCCTGATTATTTACTTGGAGATCCTACTAAATTGTCACAAATATTCATGAACCTCATCAACAATGCATTAAAGTTTACTAGTGATGGCGCAGTGAGTGTAGTTACTAAAATGAGTTGTCAATATGATGATAAAGTAACACTACGTTTTGAAATTATTGATAATGGGATTGGTATTCCTATTGATAAATTAGAAGTGGTTTTTGATAGTTTTGCCCAAGCTTCTGTCGAAATTAATCGCAAATATGGCGGTACAGGATTAGGTCTCTCCATAGTAAAAAGGCTTGTTGAAATCCAAGGCGGTAAAATTAATTTAAAAAGTGAATTAGGAAAAGGAACTAACTTTTCATTTAACTTAGACTTTACAATAGCCGATATTCCTATTGTAAGTTCAGATAATGAAATTTTTTACGACATCAAAAATTTTATATTTAAAAAAATTCTCCTAGTTGAAGATAACAAAATCAACCAAATGATTACAAAAAGAATGCTCGAAAAAAAGCAAATGATTTGTAAAATTGTTGAAAATGGTGAGGATGCAGTTCAAGAAGTTAGGAACAATGATTTTGATTTGATTCTTATGGATGTTCACCTACCAGGAATCAGCGGTACAATCGCCACTGAACAAATTCGTTTGTTCGATAAAGAAACACCTATTATTGCTTTAACAGCAATTTCACTACATGAAAATCAAGAAATGTTAATGTCTTTTGGAATTGATGCAGTAATTACCAAGCCTTTTGAACCCGATAATCTTTTTACCATTATTGCTGAATACTTGTTAAAAAAAAACAAGTTTAATAAGCTAAAATCAATTCTTTAATCAAACTTCTAACTTTAGGTTCAGCTTTTTGTGCGGCTTCCAGAACTTCAGCATGGGTTATAGATTCAATATTTTCTTCATTTCCCATATCTGTAATTACCGAAATTCCAAAAGTTTCTAAACCCATGTGACGCGCTACAATAACTTCTGGAACGGTTGACATTCCTACACAATCAGCACCTAGAATTTTAACCATTCTATATTCTGATAAAGTTTCAAAAGTAGGTCCTTGCAAGCCCATATAAATGCCATCTTGTACTTCAATTTTTAACTTGTGAGCAATTGCTTTGGCCTTCGCAATCATGTTTTTCGAAAATGGTTCACTCATATTCACAAATCGTGGTCCAAAACGTTCATCATTTTTTCCTCGCAACGGATGTTCAGGCATCATGTTGATATGGTCTTTTAAAAAGACAATTGAACCAACTTCATAATTTGGGTTTACACCTCCTGATGCATTTGAAACAATAAGTTTTTGAACGCCTAAAAACTTCATAACTCTAACTGGAAATGTAACTTCCTTCATGGAGTAACCTTCGTAAAAATGAAAGCGACCTTGCATAGCAACCACTTTTTTATCACCTATGGTGCCAAAAACCAGTGCTCCTTTATGACCTTCAACCGTTACAACAGGAAAATTTGGAATTTCACTGTAAGGCAACGTAAATTGTATATTGATGTCATCAGTAAAACTTCCTAGGCCTGAACCTAAAATCACGCCATATTCGGGCGTGAAATTTGTTTTCTCTTTTATATAACTAACTGATTCTTGAACTTGTTCCCACATAATTTATAATTGTTTTATCAAAATTTTCGCTATCAACGACAAATGCACTTTTTATTGGTAAATAAAATAGTTGTTCTTGATTAATACTGTCTTTTAAGCGCACATAATCTTTTTCAGTAGTAATAATAATTTTATTGTTGGCTTTATTTTTAATTTCTAAAATGTCTTTTTCTGAAAAATGATGATGGTCTGCAAACTTCATTACCACATCTTTTTCGTTTTGCAAATATTCAAAAAAAGGTTCTGGTTTTGCTATTCCAGCCACAAGTAATTTATTCATTCCTTTTACATAGGCCACTTTCAAAGTATTTTTTTGCGAATAAACTGATGTGTCATAATCAACATAACTAAAAAACAGTTGTTGATTTTGGTTCAGTTTTAACCTCAATTCTATTTCGTTTTGTGCTTCTAAAGACAAACTTTTTGGACATTTTGTAACTATAATGATGTTGGCCCTTTTTACTCCCTTCCTACTTTCCCTTAAATTTCCTGTTGGCAACATGTAATCATCGCAAAATAAATCTCCGTAAGAAGTTAGCAAAATATAAAATCCTGCTTTCACCCTGCGGTGCTGGAAAGCGTCATCTAAAAGTAAAACTTGTGGCTTTTTAGGTTGCAAAAGCAATTGTGCTATTCCGTTTTTTCTGTCGGCATCAACCGCAACTTGAATGTTTGGGAATTTCTGATAATATTGAAACGGTTCATCTCCTAATGTTGCAGCATTACTATTGGCATCAGCCAAAATAAAGTCTTTCGTTTGTCTTTTATAACCTCGACTTAACGTGGCAACATTGTATTTATCAGTAAGCAATCTGATCAAATATTCAATTTGTGGGGTTTTACCAGTGCCTCCCACACTTAAATTGCCTACAACAATAACTGGTAGATCAAAAGTATAAGATTTTAAAATTCCTTTGTCATAAAGAAAATTACGCAAACCGGTAATGAAACCATACAATAAGGAGAAGGGAAAAAGTATTTTTCTAAACCAATTCATTTTACGAAAGTATAATAATTTTTTATTTTATAGTTTTGTTTAAAGTTTAAAATGAGCAAATCATTATTAAACTTTATTCATTCAAACCAATTATAATGATAATTAAAGACATAATCCGCGTTCTTGAAGAAATGGCACCATTAGCTTATGCTGAAGATTTTGATAATGTGGGCTTAATTATTGGTAACGAAAACAAAGAAGCCGCAGGCGTATTGGTTTGTCACGATGCGCTCGAAAGTGTTATTGATGAAGCGATAGCAAAAAATTGTAATCTTGTGGTTTGTTTTCACCCAATACTTTTTTCGGAAATAAAAAAGATTACTGGAAAAAATTATGTAGAACGCTCCATCATCAAAGCTATCAAGAACGATATTGCCATTTATGCCGTTCACACCGCTTTAGACAACCATCAAAACGGTGTCAACAAGATTTTTTGTGATGCTCTCGGTCTAAAAGATGTTAAAATTTTAATTCCAAAACAAAACTTCATTAAAAAATTAGTCACCTACACAGTTCCTGAAAATGCGCAGAAAGTTCGTAATGCTTTATGTGAAGCTGGGGCAGGAACAATTGGCAATTATGACAATTGCAGTTTCAATTCAAACGGATTTAGCACTTATCAAGGTAACGAAAATAGCAATCCTATCATAGGCAACAAAGGGGAACTAACGCAAACTGATGAAGTTAAAATTGAAGTTACTTTTGAAAAACATTTGGAACAAAAAATACTAAAAGCACTTTTTACAAACCATGTATATGAAGAAGTGGCTTATGAAGTTTATACTTTACAAAATGTCCACCAAAATATAGGTTTAGGAATGATTGGAGTATTAGAAAACCCAATGTTAGATAAAGACTTTTTGCTTTTTGTAAAAGACAAAATGCAATGCGAAGGCATAAAACATTCTACATTATTGAATAAAGAAATAAAGAAAGTTGCAGTATTAGGCGGAGCTGGAAGTTTTGCTATTAAAAATGCAATTCAGGCTGGAGCCGATGCCTATTTAACAGCTGATTTAAAATACCACCAATTTTATGAAGCCGAAAATCGTATTTTATTAGCCGATATTGGTCATTTTGAGAGCGAACGCTACACAAAAAATTATATTGTTGACTATCTTATCAAAAAAATGCCTAATTTTGCATTCATTTTATCCAAAGAAAATACAAATCCCGTTAAGTACTTATAAAAATATGGCGACTACAAAAGAATTGAGTGTTGAAGACAAATTAAGAGCAATTTATGATTTACAGTTAATTGACACCAGAATTGACGAAATCAGAAATGTAAGAGGTGAACTTCCTTTAGAAGTGGAAGATCTAGAAGATGAAGTTGCTGGACTTAAATCTCGTTCTGAAAAATTAAAAGCTGATTTAGAAGTTATCGAAGAGCAAATCAAGACCAGAAAAAATGCTATTGATGAACACAAAGAAGCGATCAAAAAATACACAAAACAACAAGAAACCGTTCGCAATAATAGAGAATTCAATTCTTTGACTAAAGAGGTGGAATTTCAAGAATTAGAAATTCAATTGGCTGAAAAGCAAATTAAAGAAATGAAAGCCTCTATTGAATATAAAAAACAAATCGTATCACAATCAACTGAAAAATTAGAGCAAAAACAATCACATTTGTCTCATAAAAAATCCGAATTAGATGCGATAATGGCTGAAACTTCAAAGGAAGAAGCTTTTTTAACTGAAAAATCAGCTGAATACCAAGCTTTGATCGAAGCGCGTTTGTTAGCTGCTTACACCAGAATAAGAACCAGCGTTCGCAATGGTTTAGCTGTAGTTTCTATTGAAAGAGGTGCTTCTGCAGGGTCTTTCTTTACAATACCGCCACAAACACAAGTAGAAATCGCTGCCAGAAAAAAAATAATTACTGATGAACATTCAGGAAGGATTTTAGTAGACAGCTCACTAGCTGAAGAGGAGAGAGAAAAAATGGAAAAATTATTTTCTAAGTTCTAAAAATACGAACCACGCCTCTAAGCGTGGTTTTTTTATATGAAAAAAATAAAATACTTCTTATTGGTCAAATCAGTCGGTTTTTATATCAACTGTTTGGTTTTTGTTAACCCAGAAAAAGCATCAAAATTAGCCTACAAGTTGTTTAGTGAACCACGTTTAGGGAAATTGGTGGCTCAAGACCTACCTGAGATTTTACAAACAGCAAAACAAGAATCATTTTTACATAAAAACCAAGAATTTCAAAGTTATACCTGGCCAGGCAATGACCACATGATACTTTTAGTGCATGGTTGGGAAAGCAACGCTTCACGATGGGAAAAATTATTGCCTTATCTTAAAAAAACGGGAAGTACAATTGTTGCCATTGACGCACCAGCACACGGTTTGTCTAGCGGAAAAGAATTCAATGTCCCAAAATATGCTGATGCCATCGCTGCTTATACAAAAATTATGAATCCAAATGTATTGATTGGCCATTCTATAGGTGGTGCCGCTTGTATTTATTACCAATTTTTACACCAAAATAAAAATATTGATAAAATGATTTTATTAGGAGCACCTTCTGATTTAAAAAATCTAATTATCAATTACTGCAATATGTTGAGCTTGAATTCTAGGGTTCAGTTTCATTTAGAAAATACTTTTTCAGAGAAATTTGAATTGCATGTTGATGAATTTTCGGGTAAAAAATTTGCGCCTCATATTTTAACGAAAGCTTTGATTGTTCATGATACACACGATACCATTGTTGCGATTGAAGAAGGAAAGAAAATTTCAAGCAATTGGAAAAATGCGACTTTTATAGAAACCCAAGGTTTGGGCCACAGCTTGCATGATGATATGTTGTATGAAAAAATAAGTACCTTTTTATTAGAAGCATAACCTTTATCCCCCTTTATCTAATTGTATTATCTTTGCATCATGGAAGAAAATCTAAAACGTCTTAACAAATTCATTGCCGAAACCGGTTACTGTTCAAGACGTGAAGCAGATAAGTTTATAGAAGAAGGCCGCGTAACAATTAACGGTATTGTTCCTGAGTTGGGTACAAAAGTTACACCTCAAGACGAAATACGAATTGACGGCAAACTGATACACGAAAAAAACGAAAAATTAGTATATCTCGCTTTTCATAAACCTGTGGGGATTGAATGCACTACAAACCTTGATGTTCGGAACAATATTGTTGATTATATTAATTATCCCAAACGTATATTTCCTATCGGGAGATTAGACAAAGCAAGTGAAGGATTGATATTTATGACCAATGATGGTGATATTGTAAACAAAATTTTACGCGCCAGAAACAACCATGAAAAAGAATATACCGTTACCGTAAACAAACCCATTACTGATCGTTTTATTGAGCGTATGGGAAATGGTGTGCCAATATTAGATACGGTTACCCGAAAATGCAAAGTAGAACAAATCAGTAAATATACTTTTAAAATCATTTTGACTCAAGGCTTGAACCGCCAGATTCGTAGGATGTGTGAATATCTGGGTTCAGAAGTTACTGCCTTGAAACGCATACGAATCATCAATATTTCATTAGATATTCCTGTGGGTCGTTACCGTGATTTGACCGATGCAGAAATAAAAGAATTGAATGCATTAATAGCACCTTCGAGCAAGACAGAAGAAGCCAGTATTCCTAAAATAGACAAACCTATCAGAAAAACAGAATTTATAAAACGGGATGATCCCCGATTCAAAAAAAGAGGAGATTATTAAAAAATTAAAAGCCTTGAAGTTATATCAAGGCTTTTCAATTCTATTTTTTTAAATCTTTTCGTTGTTCTCTGGCTAAAAGTGTATTCTTTAACAACATGGCAATGGTCATTGGGCCTACTCCACCGGGAACTGGTGTAATATGTGATGCTTTTTTGCTAACATTCTCAAAATCTACATCCCCAGTAATAAGATAACCTTTTGGGTGGCTTTCATCCGTAACTCTGGTAATACCTACATCAATTACTACTGCGCCGTCTTTGACCATTTCGGCTTTTAAATAATTTGGCACACCAAGAGCAGTAATAATAATATCTGCTTGTGTTGTGATTTGTGCAATGTTTTTAGTGTAGCTGTGCGTTAATGTTACGGTTGAGTTGCCAGGAAAACCCTTTCTTCCCATTAAGATACTCATAGGACGGCCAACGATATGGCTGCGACCAATAACGACTGTATGTTTCCCTTTGGTTTCTACATTATAGCGTTCTAATAATTCCAGAATACCAAAAGGCGTTGCTGGAATAAAAGTGGTCATGTCTAAAGCCATTTTTCCGAAATTTTCTGGATGAAAACCATCAACATCTTTGCTCGGATCAATAGCCATAAGTACTTTTTGAGTATCAATTTGTTCCGGAAGTGGCAATTGTACAATAAAACCATCAATGGCATCATCTTGATTCAATTGTTTGATTTTTTTGAGCAATTCGGTTTCAGAAGTCGTGCTAGGCATTTTTACAAGTGTAGATTCAAAACCCACACGTTCGCAGGCTTTTACTTTACTGCCTACATAAGTCAAACTCGCTCCATCGTTACCCACAATTATTGCGGCAAGATGAGGCACTTTTTCCCCATTTTTTTTCATCAAATTCACTTCCTGGGTGATTTCGTTTTTGATGTCTTCTGAAACTTTTTTTCCGTCTAGTAAAATCATTTTTTATGGTCTTAAAGCCGAAAGTCGAAAGTCATAAAGATTTAAACCTTTTTAACTTTCGACTTTATAACTTATTATTATCTCATTCCTGGCATACCACCTTTCATTCCGCCCATCATTTTCATCATATTTTTTCCGCCTGGGCCTTGCATCATTTTCATCATCTTGCTCATTTGGTCAAACTGTTTCATCAACTGATTCACCTGCTCTACTTTTGTGCCCGAACCTTTTGCAATTCTGGCTTTTCTTTTTACATCGATTATTGCAGGTTTTGTTCTTTCTATGGGTGTCATAGAATGTATGATGGCTTCGATATGTTTAAAAGCGTCATCTTCAATTTCTACATCTTTCATGACTTTTGAAGCGCCAGGAATCATACCGACCAAATCCTTCATGTTACCCATTTTTTTGACTTGCTGAATTTGTGTCAAGAAATCATCAAAACCAAATTCATTTTTGGCAATTTTCTTTTGTAATTTTCTGGCTTCTTCTTCATCAAACTGCTCTTGCGCTCTTTCTACTAATGATACCACGTCTCCCATACCAAGGATACGCTCTGCCATACGAATAGGATAGAAAACATCTATCGCATCCATTTTTTCGCCAGTTCCTACAAACTTAATCGGTTTGTTGACTACCGATTTAATAGAAATTGCAGCTCCACCACGGGTGTCACCATCTAATTTGGTTAAAATTACACCGTCAAAATTTAAAATATCGTTGAATGCTTTTGCAGTATTAACAGCATCTTGACCCGTCATCGCATCGACAACAAACAAAGTTTCTTGTGGCTGAATGGCTTTGTGAACACGAGAAATCTCGTTCATCATTTCTTCATCAACTGCAAGACGACCTGCTGTATCTATAATTACTACGTTGAAACCATTTGCTTTTGCATGCTGAATCGCTTTTTGAGCAATATCAACAGGATTTTTATTCTCTGGTTCAGAATATACCTCAACCCCTATTTGCTCACCTACTACATGCAACTGATTGATTGCCGCAGGACGGTAAATATCACAAGCAACCAAAAGTGGCTTTTTGTTTTTCTTGGTTTTTAGATAATTGGCCAATTTACCAGAAAAAGTAGTCTTACCAGAACCTTGCAATCCCGACATCAAGATCACTGTGGGCGCACCCGTAAGGTTTATTCCTGCCACATCGCCACCCATTAACTCGGTAAGTTCGTCTTTGACCAGTTTTACTAACAGTTGCCCTGGTTGTAAAGTAGTTAATACGTTTTGACCAATGGCTTTTTCTTTTACTTTGGTCGTAAAATCTTTAGCAATTTTAAAGTTAACATCGGCATCGAGCAAGGCACGGCGCACTTCTTTAAGGGTTTCGGCAACGTTGATCTCGGTAATTTTACCGTGACCTTTGAGAATATGGAATGCTTTGTCTAGTTTATCGCTTAAATTATCGAACATAATTTTTATTTTATTAAAGTGCAAATATAGGTTAAAGTCTTAAAGTTAAAAAGTCTTGAAGTAGTAAAGTTGGCGTTTTTATGATTGTATTTTTTACGTGAATTCAGCTTTTATTTTTTTTGAAACTAAATTTAAAAGCAGTACGGAAAGTTAATAGATAAAATTATTTGTTATCCTTTTTTGATTATTTTTGAGGGATATAACTCGGGAAAAAGCACTGCATATATATTTTTATTTGATTGTACTAATGGTGTTTAATAGCATATATGTAAGTCATTAATAATCAATAGAAAGCTACATAAAATTGACGATAGATAAAGAATGAAGTACAAAAACATAAGAGAAGAAGAACTTAAAAACAAAGTGGGTGCAGACTGGTTTAAGCAATTTGACACTACAGAAATAATAGGAAATATTGACTTTACCGTTTTTCCGCAACAAGATAACTTATTTGGAAGAACTCCGCTTCTTTGGGCTGAAGCCAAAACAGGAAATTTTGATATTCCAGCAATGTTTGTGCAACTTATCCTCACCATTGGTAAAGCCAGAACCTTTGACAAAACCTTGCCACCAGCTTTTTTAGGCGCTTTTGACTTCAAAAAAATAGCTTTTGTACCCTATGTAAATGTTCAAGATATCTTTTATTTAAATGATTTTAATTGGAATGTAACACCAAGTAATCACGAAACTAAGGAGTTTAAACTCATTAAAAACCGAGTAGAAACCATATTGAAACAAAACACCTATGTTTTTGATTACGAAAAAGAAAGCAAAGACCTTTTAACGTTTATTAAAAACAATGTTGCCAAAGCCACAACGGTAAACAAAATAAAAATTGACAAAAATAATTTTATTCCCATTTACTTACGTTGGCTAGAAATAGTAAAGCCTATAATCGACGTTAATTGGGACGACTTAAAAAAGGCAAACATATTTGATAACGACTTTTATCTTGCTGACCTTTTTGTTGATGACAAAGACACTCAAAATATTGATGACGACCTTACCATAAGAGATAGTTTATTTGTCGTATATCAAAATCAAGGGTACAAAATTGCAAAGGAAAACATCAAGCAAATGTTTGATGCTACCATCAACTTAAAAAACAAGGAAACCTATCTTCAGTTTTGGAAACGCTACAAACGACCGCCCATCAAAGAATTTCAAGACTATATCATTGAACGTAGAGATTTATTAGTTCCGCAAGACATACGCGAACGAAAAGGAGCTTTTTTTACGCCACGAAAATGGGTAGAACTTTCGCAAAAATACATCACCGATTATCTAGGCGAGAACTGGCAAGACGACTATTATATTTGGGATTGTGCTGCTGGCACAGGAAATCTTTTAACAGGTTTAACCAATAAATTTAATATTTACGCCAGTACTTTAGACCAAGCCGACATCAATGTAATGCACGAACGCATTGACCACGGAGCAAACCTATTGAAAAAACACGTGTTTCAATTTGATTTCCTGAATGACGATTTTACTAAACTGCCTCAAAGTTTGCAAGACATTATTAATGACGAAGAAAAGCGAAAAAAATTAGTAATTTATATTAATCCGCCTTATGCTGAGGCTGCAAGTAAGGGAACTGTTTCCAATACGGGGACAAATAAAACTGATGTTGCAGTTACAACAAAGGTTTATGAAAAATATAAGAGTAAAATCGGAATAGGTGGTCGAGAACTTTTTGTGCAATTTCTAACTAGAATTTATGCCGAAATCCCTAATAGCATACTTGCAGAATTTTCAAAGTTGAAAATTCTGCAAGCACCAAATTTCTCTGAGTTTCGTGAATTTTACAAAGCGAAGCTCGAAAATATTTTTATAGTTCAAGCAGATTCATTTGACAATGTAAAAGGAAAATTTCCAATTGGATTTTTTATTTGGAATGCAGACAAAAAAGAAAAATTTGAAAACATTGATGCTGATATTTACAATACGAAAGGAGAATTTGTAGGGAATAAAAATTTATATGATTCTTCTATCTTAAAATCAATAAATGATTGGCTAATTACAACTAGAAATAGAATGAACGAGCAAAATATTGGTTTTCTTTCAGCGAAGGGTAATGATTTTCAAAATGTAAATTTTGTTTTTATCATTAACGATAAAAATCAATTGCCTCACCCGCGTGGAACTTGGATAACAAATAAAAACATAATAGAAGTTTCTATTTACGTTGCTGTTCGACATAGTATACCTGCAACTTGGCTCAACGATAGAGACCAATTTATTTTTCCAAACGATGATTGGAAAACTGATACAGAGTTTCAAAATGATTGCTTAACATTTGCACTTTTCGACAATTGTAATACAATTCAATTCAAATTTGGAATAAATAATTGGATTCCCTTTACCGAACAAGAAGTAAATGCTAAAGAAAAGTTTGCCAGTAATTTTATGACCCAATTTATCGCTGGAAAACTAAAAGTGGAACAAAAAACGGAACATTCGTTATTCGAAAATGAAATACAAGTTGGTGTTTATGACAATAAACCAAGACAATTTTCAGAAGAAGCTACAGCAGTATTTAATGCTGGGCGCGAATTATGGCAATATTACCATGCACAAAATGAAGTAAATGTAAACGCAAGTTTATATGACATAAGAGAATATTTTCAGGGCCGTAACGACAAAGGCAGAATGAACGCAAGAAGCACCGATGGAAAGTATACAGAATTAATTAGTGAATTAAGAAATAACCTAAACGCACTAGCCGATAAAATTAAACCAAAAATATACGAGTATGAATTTTTGAAGGAATAGCTATTTATAATATCTCTTTAATAAAATTAACACTAAAAAATAATTTTAATTCTGCTGTCCTAATACAATAAAAAAGAGGTTGTCCTTTCTAGACAACCTCTTTTTGTTAAAAAACAAAACAAATTAAATTAACACCTATTTTTTAATAAACGTCAGGTAATCAAGCTCACCGTCATCTCCGCTTCTGTCTTTAAGACGAATTTTTGTAATACCATATTCTATAATTTCCCAATCATCACCTAAGTCTTTGAGATCAACAGCGGTGAATTCCATTTCTAATGTATTTTGATTGTCATCTACATAAGCTTTCCACATACCTGTAGTAGTAGTTCCTTTACCTAGAATACTAACAATATTATCTGTTTTGAAGGTAAATCTATAATCTGCATATTTAGCTGTTTTATCCTCATCATCAAAGAAATAAGCAACTGCCCATGTACCATCCTTTATCACTCCCGTAAAATTAGGCGAGATAGGAGTATTGTCATTGTCATCATCGTCATCATCGTCATAATCATCGTCTTTGTCACACACCTCTTTAGCGATTTTTATAGCTTCTTCGAGTTGGCTATTACTGCTTATAATTAATTGCAAACCTGTTGCTGTAGTTACTGATATAGGATAATTAATTTGAGAGTAATCATCATTATCAAACTTTTCAAAGAATTTATACAAGTCAACATTACTATTAATTGTTACAGTAGCTGGCGTTTGGTTTTGTGCATTGTAAAAAGAAATTGTTATAGGAAAATTAATCTTTAAACATTCAATCTCATTACCATCATCGTCACCATTATCATCATCATCGTCATCATTACATGTATTGATAACGTTTTGTAAATCATTTGGGTTATTAAGGATTTTTGTTTCAAAGTTTTTAAAAATGATTTTGATAGGAAAAACAAACCTCAAATTATCATCATCATCTTTAAACTCGCTAAGGATATTTTTGACCAATGCATAATCTTTTTCTTCTCTTACAATGACCTCTTTACCGTTTACTACAACAGTTACAGGAAGATCCACCTTAAAACAACTGCTGCTGTCAATAACATTGTCTTTTGAAGTAGGTGTTTGTGATACTCTGGCCAGTAAAGTTGTAAGCGGAGTTGCTTTAGTAAGATTTTCTTCGTCACTTATCAGTTCATTGAATTCTGATTGACAAGAAGAAAATGTTAAGATCATAAAAAGACCTAGTACTGAAATTGATTTTAAGATATTTTTCATAATGTAAAAGTTAGATTCAATACTAAAACAATTAAAAACCACATTACCCTACCTTCATGACAATTATTTTTTTAAATTTGTTTGAAATATTTATTAAAATTCATGTCTAAAACTTCATTATCAGGTATTTGTGAGGAAATAATTTTTTCTAATTTTTTCAAAAATAATGCTAAAACTTTAAAAAACTACTTGTATTTTAAGTTTGGGAATGAAGCACAAGCCCAAGATATTTGTCAAGAAGCATTTATCAAACTTTGGGAAAATTGCGATAAAGTACCACTTGAGAAAGCCAAATCTTTTATTTACACCATAGCTAATAATGCTTCGTTAAACCAAATTACCCATCAAAAAGTGGTTTTAGAATATGCAAAGCAATCAGAACCAATGCTACATACTTCTGAAAGTCCCGAATTTATTTTAGAAGAAGCCGATTTTAAAACCAAACTTCAGAACGCAATTGATAATCTTACCGAAGCACAACGAACCGCTTTTTTATTGCATAGAATAGAAGAGAAAAAATACAAAGAAATTGCCGAGATATTAAATATTAGTGTCAAAGCAGTAGAAAAAAGAATACATGGCGCATTACTGGCGCTAAGAAAAGAAATCGACAATATTAGGTAGGGTTTTGTAGGTTTCATTTGTTTAATATAAAATCAGAGATGATGCAAGAAAATTACAATTTAGCAAAATGGTTAGACGGAAAGATGGATGAAAGCGAATTAGAAGCTTTTAAAAACACGCCTGAATACAAAACTTACAATAAAATCAAGGATTTTTCTAGCCAGTTGCAAGCGCCAGATTTTGATACAAATGCAAGGCTACAAGAAGTCATAACTATCAAAAAAGAAAAATCTATTACTCAAAACAATAGACATTGGGTTTGGAAAATTGCAGCTACTGTTGCATTATTTTTGAGCATAACGCTTCTTTACAACACCTTTACACCCACAACACAGTTGGCCAATTCTGGCGCAAGAAAAACTTTTTCCTTACCAGATAATTCTATAGTTACGCTAAATGCTGGTTCGGAGTTGTCATATAAAAAATTCAATTGGGAAAACAACAGAAATTGTAATCTCACTGGTGAAGCTTTTTTTAAAGTGGCCAAAGGTGCAAAATTTGATGTCAACGCTGCGTTAGGCAAAGTTACCGTTTTAGGCACACAGTTTAATGTAAAAGCAAGAGCCAATCGTTTTGAAGTAGCTTGTTTTGAAGGCCGTGTAAAAGTAACTTTCAACGGAAGTGAACAGATAATTACAAAAGGAGAAAGCCTGCTATTTGAAAATGGAAAAGCTTTGAATACAGAAAAATTAACGACCAATAAACCGGAATGGATTGAAAATAAAGCAAAATTCAACTCAGAAAGTTTAGCAGCTGTATTTGCAGAAATACAAAGGCAATATGGTATCACCATTGAGTTCAAAGGGAATTTACCTGTTCAAAAATTCACAGGAACCTTACCTTCTAACAATTTAAATACCGCAATACAAATTGTATCTAAAACCTACCAACTGACTACACTAAAAAGGAACAAAAAACTGATTGTACTAACAAATGAAGATAAAAATCAATAAATTTTACTTAAAACTATTATTGTTTTTTATAATATCACAAAATGTTTTTTCTCAGGAAAAGACCTTAATAAAAACGCCTTTAAAAGAAATATTAAACACTATTGCCACGCAACATAATGTGTCATTTAATTATATTGATGAACAAATAGTAGTTTTCGAAATTCAAGAACCTGACAAAAACCTCAGTTTATCGGAAAAACTAAATCATATCAGTCAAAAAACAGGATTGTATTTTGAAATTCTAGACGATAATTTCATCACCATTGTTGCTAAAAAAAAATACTGCGGTTTTATTTATGACACAGCGACCAATTTACCAATAGAAAATGTATCTGTTAAAATTCCAGGTTCTAATCAAACCGTCACAGCTAAAAATGGTTATTTCGAAATTTTTTTATCAAAAGATAATGCCATTCAAATCAGTTGTATTGGCTACACTCCTATAGTTTTCAAAGCACAAAATGCAGTTCGTGATTGTCAAAAAATATTTCTTGAACCAAAAATAGAAATACTAACAGAAGTCATTGCACAACAATACTTGGCCTCAGGAATGAGCAAAAGAAATGATGGCGCATTTGAAGTAAAACCTAAAAAATTCGGAATCTTACCCGGTTTGATCGAACCCGATATTTTACAAACCATCCAGCAAATCCCTGGAATTTACAGTGCTGATGAAACCATTTCTAACATTAATGTTAGGGGCGGTACTCATGACCAAAATCTTTTTCTTTGGAACGGCATTAGAATTTTTCAAACAGGACATTTCTTTGGCTTGATATCCGCTTTTAATCCTTCATTAGCGCACAATATTAAAATTTATAAAAATGGTACTTCTGCTTTTTATGGAGAAAGTATGTCAAGTTTAGTAGCCATTTCGACACATACGCCTGAGATTGAAAGTGCTAATTCTAGCGTAGGTGCTAATTTAATTAGTGCAGACTTTTATACTAAAATTAAAACCTCTGCGACAGCATCGTTTGAAATTTCTGGAAGACGTTCATTTACAGATCTTGTTGCATCGCCTACCTATCAAAAATATTACGACAGAATTTTCCAGAACACCATTATTACTGATGCTAATAATCAAAATGTCGATTACAAAGCAGATAAGAACTTTTATTTTTATGATTTTACGGCTCAATTTCAAAAAAAAATTGGCATAACAAATGAATTAATAATTGATTTTATTGGTATTAGCAATCATTTGGATTTCAATCAAACTTATCAAAATGGACCAAGTTTTAACACAAAAAATAGTAATTTGAGCCAGCAAAACTATGGCGGGAATTTGTATTGGAAAACTTTGTGGAATACTAAAAACACGACCCAATTTAATATTTACACCTCTTACTATAACTTGTTTTCTAGAAATGAATCATTACAAGACAATCAAGTTCTAAATCAAAAAAATACTGTTTTGGATACTGGATTTAAGGTGGAAAACAACCATATATTGAATGCTAACTTTTCAATTAATAATGGTTATCAATTCAATGAAATTGGGGTTACAAATATTGATATTATTAACACGCCCAT
This sequence comes from Bacteroidota bacterium, assembly GCA_031413015.1. Lineage (GTDB taxonomy): Bacteria > Bacteroidota > Bacteroidia > Flavobacteriales > Flavobacteriaceae > Flavobacterium. The sequence continues at coordinate 119,407 of JANOEE010000018.1, forward strand.
ATTTTCTAGAAAAAATAAAGAAGTAATTCGAAGCCATGCGTTGGTATTAGAATCGGTTTATGAGAACAACAAAAAAACTAATTTTTTGAAGGCGGGAATGCGTATCAATTATTTTGAACAATTCAATAAACTGCTTTTTGAACCCAGAGTACAGTTCAATATTGGCATTACAAATGCATTAAACGTGGAAGTTTTAGGGGAAATAAAAAGCCAAACTTCATCACAAATCATTGATTTGCAAAGTGATTTTTTAGGCATCGAAAAAAGAAGATGGGTTTTGTCTAACAACGGTACAATTCCTATTCAAAAAAACCAACAATTCTCAGTGGGCTTTACATATAAAAAAAACGAATGGCTTGTAGTTTTAGATAACTTTTATAAAAAAGTAATTGAGATTTCAAGCAACAGTCAAGGTTTTCAGAACCAACTTGAATTTATTAATACAACTGGTGAATATAGTGTTTTGGGAACTGAGTTTTTAATCCAAAAGAATTTCAATCATTTTTATACGTGGATAAATTACAATTGGAACGATAACAACTATGTTTTTAAAGCATACCAAGCAAATGCCTTTTCTAATAATGTTTCAATACCTAATTCTTTGTCTTGGGCAGGTGTTTATGAATGGAACAATCTAAAAATAGCATTGGGCAGCAAATGGTTTACAGGCAAACCAACTACCACTCCTGCAAACGATACATTAATTTTAGACAATCCATCGGAGCCCCGAATTAATTATAATACCCCCAATAATGAAAGGCTCGAGGATTATTTTCAGGTTAATTTTTCGGCTTCTAACAGTTGGCAATTCAGTACTAATACAAAATTACAACTTGGAATTTCAGTTCTAAATATTTTAAATAAAAAAAATATAATTAATAGTTACTTTAGAGTCAATTCAACTAACAATACTATCGAAAATATAAAAACCTATTCTCTCGAAAGAACACCTAATCTGAGTTTAAAATTATTTTTCTAGAACTGAAAATAAATAAAGGGCTGCGGTCCCGAAGTTGATGTGGCATATACTATCCAAAACGCCAAAGCCAGAATAAAAGCCTTAATTACTATTGGCATTGTATCAAATATGGTCTTCATAAAATTGGTAATTTTTGATGGTAAAAAGTGCCAAATATAACCAATCAACATTACTAAAAATACGTTTTGATAACCCAACACAATGGTAATCCAAGCTTCAAGGTTGAATTGTAATGTACTGATGTTGTTTATAACTTCAAAAGCTGTAGAAAAATCTTTGGCCCTAAAAAATATCCAACAAAAAGCCACAAAATGGAACGTCAAAATCACGCTAATAAACCATGTCAATTTATTTTTAGGCAGTTTAATATAGTCTTTGAACAATCTTTCTATTACCAGTTGTAATCCGTGTAGCGACCCCCAAATAACAAATTTCCAGGATGCGCCATGCCATAATCCGCCCAACAGCATCGTGAGGAAGAGATTAATGTACATTCTGAACTTTCCTTTGCGGTTGCCGCCTAGCGAAATATAAAGATAATCGCGCAACCAGGTGGACAATGAAATGTGCCATCTTCTCCAAAACTCGGTTATCGAAGCTGATTTGTATGGTGTTCTAAAATTGACCGACAATTTGAAACCCATCAATAATGCAATACCAATGGCCATGTCTGAATAGCCTGAAAAATCACAGTAAATCTGAATTGTGTAGCCATAAGTGGCCATTAAATTTTCGAAAGCCGTATAAGAATTAGGTGCATCAAAAACACGATCAACAAAGTTCAAAGAAATATAATCAGAAATGAATGTTTTTTTGATCAAACCACCAATGATGAGAAACAATGCTTTGTTAACATCTTCTCTGGTCAGGTTCAATTTTGAATATATTTGTGGTATAAATTCAGATGCCCTAACTATTGGTCCAGCGACCAATTGCGGAAAAAAAGATACAAAAAACATATAATCTAAGATGTTTTTTGTTGGTTTTAACTCTCTTCGGTAAATATCAATAATGTAACTCATTGATTGAAAGGTGTAGAACGAAATTCCTACAGGTAAGATAATTTTATGAAAAGGAACAGTTCCGTCAAAAAGACCATTGTAATTCTCAATTAAAAAATTAGTATACTTAAAATATCCTAGGAAGCACAGGTTTAAAACTACACTGAGTACCAAGTAAAATTTTCGATAACCTTCTAATACTTCATCGTATAAAAGTTTGGCCAAACTGTAATCAACAACTCCCGAAAATAATAGTAAAGCAAAATATATGCCGCTGGATTTATAGTAGAAAAAAAGTGAAAAAGCAAATACGTAAGCATTTCTGAGCGTATTGGTTTTTGCTTTCGTCGTAAAAATATAGATAGGATAAAAAACCAGAAACAATCCTAAAAACAAAGCTGTATTGAATAATATAGGCTCTTTTGGGTTAAACACAAACCAATTTTCTACTTGGTTTAAAGTGATATTACCGAACGTGGATGTGAACCAATTTTGTATGTTTAACAAAGTCATTACTCTTTATTTGATTTTTTAGTTTGAAGGATTTGGTACATTTTAAAAATAGCATCAGACAATAAATTACCTTGCTTTTCATAACCTGCTTTTGAATAATGTACTTTGTCATTCGCCATTAATCCCTGTTTAAAATTTCTATTTACGCCGTACAAACCGCCAAGTTGCGAGTACATATCCCAAACTGCATAATTATTTCCTTGGGTATTATTGATAACTCTTTGCGCATAATCTGCCACAAAAACATTCGGATACTTTCTTTTAAAAACGGAGGGTGGTGGCGTTATCACAAGTATTTCTGAAGTAGGATTTTGCAATTTTGTATTATTTAAAAATACATCCAACTGGGTCATAAAATCTGAGCCATTCATTTTGTCAAAAGATTCATTGGTACCTAATGCAACTATTATCAAATCAGGTTGTAAAGCTTTTAATTGTTCAAAAAACAAAGCATATTTGTTATAATCAGATAGTTTTGCGCCATTAATGCCTATATTGTGGTAAATAATACCAGCCTCATCATTCTCAATTACCACACCATTTAACGAAAACTTGTTTGCATTTTTATTAGGCAAAAGATATATTTTTTCAAGCAGCTGATTTGCTTTATAAAAGTGAAAATTATCATCAAGAGTTGTTGGCAGCGTAACAAACTCAGATCGTTTTACGGATTTAGTTTGCATTTCATCGGTTGGAATTTTTAAAACCTTCCCAGCACGTATCGTATTAGATTTTAAACCATTTGCCTTTTTCAATTCAGAGATGCTGACCCCGTATTTATCTGCAATTATAGAAATAGCCTCTCCTTTTTTGATTTTATGTTTGATTGTTTTAGGCACGAGTGATTCTAAAAAAATAGCTTTTTTGGCAATAGCCACATCAAAATTATTTTCGTTTTTAGGCGTAATTACTTTTATCAAATTAAAATAATTGCCAGTATCCTTTGCATTTAGTTCTATGGCAAAATCTTTTGAATAAGAAGTAAGTGCAATTCCCGACAAACCTACTGCATTGTCCCTGCCTGAAGCTACTAACTTGTGGTTTTGCCAACTGGTGTTTGACGAAAATTTAATATCCCAAGAACCATTTGTTTTGGCCAAATTATGAGGAAAGATCAAACCCCTACCACCATTACCAAATATCTTTTGAAGGTTCTTACGCACTTTATTGGTCATCAAATCTGCCTGAATGTGAGAATCGCCTATATGTACAATATTGATTTTTCCTGAACGCAATTTTTCAAGTTGCATCAATTTTTGAAAGAAAACTGACATTGCCACTGGATTTTGAATACTATTTTCTGGCAAAACTAGCGGGAAATCATCCGCTTCGAGTGAATCTATTGCTACAGCAACTGTGTCTAAAGTTTGAGCATAAGATTGCAAACTGAAGATCAAAACAAGGAGTAAAAAACAAAAATTATTCTTCATCATCTGTCTCGTTTTCAGGATTTGTCACAATACTATCTGCTGTAACAGCGGGTTTTAATTGCATGACTGCCTTTCGCTTTTTTCTCAAAACTTTATACTGCTCATAGCCTTTGTATATTTGGCTATAAATCAACTCCGAAACTTTTTTTGCCCCTCTAAAATTAAAATGGGTATAATCTTTATTGGCCAGAGTAGGTTCATCTTCTACCCATTTTGTAATTGCGCCATCACCGCCCATTAATGTAAAAAGATTTACAAAGCCAGATTGTGTTTTAAGCGCATATCTTTTTTGTGCCAAAGTTAACGGTACAACTGCCGAATCGGTTTGCATTGTAGTTTCGTATTTTGAGGCTTTGTCTGCTGTAGATATGATTAAAATCGCAACGCCTGGAAAACACTCTTTGAGCCTGTTGATGGTTTTTGTCATGCTTCGTTCATACCAATTGTAATTTTTTGTGCCATAATTCAAAACATTAGTACCGTAATGCAAAATGATCAAATCATAATTCAATCTTTTCTGAAATGACTGCATCAAAGCAATGTTGAATTTGGATATCGGAATTCCAGAATTGCCACGTTGCGAAAAATTGTCAACATGAACGCCTTTTCCATCATCAAAATTGAATCCATAAACAGGAACATTTCTAGCATTTTTAAAATCAATTCTTAAAGATTTGATTGCTTTTTCCGAAAGTCTTAAGGTGTTCAACAATTGGTTAGGTGCAAGCTTTTTGTTTAAAGTATCATTGCTTATTTGATAATAAATCTTAGCATGCGCGTTTTCTGAATTACCGTAAAATAGTGTCGGATTTTCAAGTTGAGAAGTAAACTTACCATTATTGGCTTTGTATTTTACCCATGCGGAATTAGTAGTATCATTTGCAAAAAAAACATGCCCATTGATACCAAAAGGTCTTATTGGATTTTTTACATTTAGATAAGATTGGGTTTTCCAGTTGCCTGAAAATTGATGCGTTATCGAACTTCTTGATGTAGCTGACTCTGAAGTAATAGCAACAAAACCAACTCCTTTACCTCCAAATTTACTTTGAAAACTGGAACGAAAATCTTGAACAATCATATCACCATCGGTCATAGAATCACCAAAATAAGCAATCCTAACATTTCCGTTTTGAGCTGTTTCTAGTTGGAATAATTTTTCGTAAAACGGAATTAAATATTGAAATCCTTTGTAATTTTCATAAGATTCTTTGGGAAATGTTACTCCATTTTTTTCATAGAATGTAATGGTTTCATTTTCTAGTGAATCTGTTTTACTGGTTTTAGAATTGACTTTTTCTTTTTCGAAAGCATCTATCAACATGCTGTCTATCAATACATTTTTAGTAGTGCCTGCTTTTTCAGAAAATATTTTTTTAGGCAAAACTTGTTTTATAACTAAAAAAAATACCGCTGATAATAGGATTATCAAAAAAGATTGAAAGAAATAGGATTTTGTGTTCAACTTTTGAATTTATGAATTAAAATTAGGAATTATTTACATTCTTTCTGGAACAGCAATTCCTAGTAATTGGAACGATGATGCGATGGTTTCTGATACTTTTTTAGACAATTGCACTCTGAATATTTTTTCAGTTGGATTATCTGAGCCCAAAATAGGAACTGCCTGATAAAATGAATTGTATTCTTTGACCAGATCATAAGTGTAATTAGCAATCAGAGCAGGACTGTGGTTTTGAGCAGCCGTTTGAATAACTTCTGGGTACAAAGACAGTTGTTTTAACAATTCCTTTTCTTTTTCATGCAAAACAAGCGTATCTATTTTTTGAGTAAAGTCAAAATTTGCTTTTCTAATGATAGACTGGATTCTTGCATAAGTATATTGTATAAAAGGCCCTGTATTTCCGGCAAAATCAACTGATTCTTCTGGATTAAAAAGAATGCGTTTTTTAGGATCTACTTTTAAAATATAATATTTTAAGGCGCCTAATCCTATTGTTTTGTACAACTGTACCTTCTCATCATCAGAATAATTATCGAGTTTGCCTAAATCTTCGGCAATTTTTTGAGCAGTTTGTGTCATTTCATCCATCAAATCATCTGCATCAACTACAGTTCCTTCTCTGGATTTCATTTTACCTGATGGCAAATCAACCATTCCGTAAGATAAATGGAACAAACTTTCGGCCCAGTCAAAACCTAATTTCTTAAGTATCAAAAACAATACTTTAAAATGATAGTCTTGCTCGTTCCCTACAGTGTAAACCATACCGCCTACATCTGGAAAATCTTTAACACGCTGAATCGCAGTGCCAATATCTTGTGTCATGTAAACTGCCGTCCCGTCTGATCTTAATACAATTTTTCGGTCAAGACCATCTGCTGTCAAGTCAATCCAAACGGAACCATCAGGATCTTTTTCAAAAACACCTTTTTCAAGACCTACTTGTACAACATCTTTACCCAATAAGTAGGTATTGCTTTCATAAAAATAGGAATCAAAATCTACCCCTAATGTCTTGTAAGTTGTTGCAAAACCATCATAAACCCATTGGTTCATCATTTTCCACAAAGCAATCACTTCTGATTTTCCAGCTTCCCAATCTAAGAGCATTTGTTGGGCTTCAATTATAATTGGTGCAAGCTTTTTAGCTTCATCTTCGGTTTTTCCTTGTGCAATTAATGTTGCTATTTGCTCTTTGTAAACCGCATCAAATTTTACGTAATAATTGCCTACAAGCTTATCGCCTTTTAGTCCAGAACTTGCTGGAGTTGCTCCATTTCCAAATTTTTGCCAAGCCAACATTGACTTGCAAATATGAATCCCTCTGTCATTAATGATTTGGGTTTTATACACTTTCTTACCTGAAGCTTTAATAATTTCAGCAACAGCATAACCTAAAAGATTGTTACGCACGTGGCCAAGGTGTAAAGGTTTATTGGTATTAGGCGACGAATATTCAACCATTATCGCTTTATCGTTTGGATCTGGAGTTACAAACCCAAATTTGATTTCGTCTTTTATAATATTGAAAAAATCAATATAATATTGGTCAGAAATTACAATGTTCAAAAAACCAGAAACCACATTAAACTTGCTAACTTCAGTTACATTATCTACAAGATATTGTCCTATTTGATTGCCTAATGCAACGGGATTGCTTTTGATTTCTTTCAAAAGCGGAAAAATAACCATCGTAATATCGCCTTCAAACTCTTTGCGGGTCGCCTGAAATTCAATTTTTTCAACAGTAGTGTTAAACAAAACTTGTATTGCTTTCAGGATTTGGGGCGTAAGAATTTGGTTCAATGTCATAAGGCGCATTTTTAAAAATGCAAAGATAATTGTAATTCCTTAATATGAAGAGTAAAGTTATCTAATTCAGACATAAATATTATTTAACATTAAAAAAATTAAAGTAACCATTTTATGGATTGTGATTAAATTGAGATAGCTCCATTTGATTTGAAATTACAATATTTGCAAATAAAAAAACAGTTGCATAAGTACTCATGCAACTGTTTTTTAAAAAATTATTTTCTGCTTATTAAACTACCATTTAATAATTACACTTCCCCAAGTAAACCCACTACCAAAGGCTGCCAGAACTACGGTATCTCCAGATTTAATTTTTCCTTGTTCCCAAGCCTCAGTTAGTGCAATAGGAATAGAAGCTGCCGTTGTGTTCCCGTATTTTTGAATATTGTTATAAACTTGGTCATCGCTCAATTGAAATTTTTGCTGAATGAACTGCGAAATTCTCAAGTTTGCCTGATGCGGAATCAACATATTAATATCTGCAACGCTCAGATTATTGGCTTTTAAACCTTCATTAATAACTTCCGCAAAGCGAACTACAGCGTTTTTGAATACAAATTGCCCGTTCATGTAAGGAAAATAACTCTCATCCTCCTGATCATTATCGGCAATAATATCAGTAATCCATCTGCCGCCCATTCCAGGTGCTTTTACAATCAATTCTTCGGCATGTTGGCCTTCAGAATGTAAGTGTGTCGAAAGAATTCCTTTGGTATTGTCTTCCTCACGGCTCAAAACAGCTGCTCCTGCTCCATCACCAAATATTACTGAAACGCCTCGGCCGCGACTGGTCATGTCCAGACCTACCGAGTGTACTTCTGAACCTATAACCAAAATATTTTTATACATTCCGGTTTTAATATATTGATCTGCAATAGAAATCGCATAAACAAAACCTGAACATTGGTTCCTTACATCAAGGGCACCCACGGTTCTTAAACCTAAGTCACGTTGTACTAAAACCCCTGGACCAGGAAAATAATAATCAGGACTCAATGTGGCAAAAATAACAAAATCTATTTCATCGTTTTTTATACCCGAGCGCTCAATAGCAATCTTCGCAGCCTTAACACCCATTGAGGTTGTAGTGTCTTCTCCTCTAATAATATGGCGGCGTTCTTGAATACCTGTTCGCTCTTGAATCCACTCGTCGTTAGTATCAATTATCTTTGATAAATCATCATTTGTAACAATATTATCAGGAACATAATAACCTAATCCTGTTATTTTTGAATTATACATGTTTTACTATTTTGTTAAAAATAAAAGTACAAATTTACAAATCCTTTAAAAAACTACACCACAAGATAGCATTTTTTTAGCATTCAGCAATATAATGATCTTTTGGAGCTATTCCTGCTATCCGCTTTATCCACGCAAAAAAGCGTGGGATGCCGCTACTATCAGGGCTAATGCAATCGTTAAAAAACTAATTTTTTAAATCTAAAAGTCCTCAAAAAATTTGAGGACTTTTTTTGTAAACGCATAGCAACAGTTTATTGACCAAATAGTTAAAGTTTTTTCAAACAAAACTTTACAAAAAGTTAATGCTAAAATTATTCATTTTATACTTAGTTTTGAATAACCTAAAACAAAATCCATGATAAAATTAACAATTAAAAAATTATTATTTTCTGCAGTGATTCTATTTATGACATTTTCATGTCAGGATGACTTTATTGAAAATTCAGATTTAAATGATAGTAATACATCGGCAAAATCTACGAAATCCTTTAGCAAGATTGGTAAAAAACTTAAAAATCCATATTCTGTGGAAAATATGCGTAAAGCATTAAAAAAAATTAAGGAAAGCAATACCAATAAATCCAATCAAAGAACAGTTGACATAATTGCTGATTTTGAAATTGAAACAACTCACTTGTATGTAATGTTTGACCCACAAACTCCAGAAGCGGAAGCAACAATAAAACAAGACAGTACTTTAATAGTTGCTGATTATCCGTTAGATTATGAGTTTACCGATGAAGAATTAGCGAGTAGAACTGCGCTTTTAGAAGGTGAAATTCCTGATTATTATGCTGCCATTCGTATAGACTCCGAAGTCGCTTCGGAGGCGCAATATCAATTAATGGATGAATTATACATTCCCGAAGAAGATCCCTATTTTGCAGATGCAGCAATAAGCAGTGGAAAAACTAAAGATTCTGAAATTGCCAATAGCAAAGAAGAGTTATTAAGATTACTTTTAAATGAAGCTTATACGTTAACTGGTAATGAAGCGCAATTAGAAGCGCCTCAAGGCAGTGAAACTTCAAGATGGATATTTGGTACTAGATGGTGGCCTAGCGGAACAATTACTATGTTTGATGAAGTTGCTCAAAGAAACGTTCCAGTACAAGGGGCACAAGTATTGATGCGACAGTGGTTTACGGTAAGACAAGCCATTACAGATGCAAATGGTTATTTTAAAACATCATCAGTAAGAGGTTCTGCAAGGTATATTTTGCAATGGGAAAGATACAATTATAGTATAAGAAACGGATCTTTATTTCAAGCCGAAACCAGAGGGCCTAAGGTAAAACAAAGACAATGGAATTTAAATATAACAGGTGGTGATGATAAATACCATGCACTTATTCATCAAGCAGCACATGATTATTATTATGGCCATCGTTTTGGTTTAACTTCACCACCTTTGAACAATGAAGGCAGGCAAGTTAAAATTGCGGCCAGAGAATTAAATGATAAATCATCAACAGTAAAAGCAAGAGAGATCTGGTTTGGAGCTTTAATCTCTATAAAAGAATGGGGCGAAGCTAGTGAAAAGGTATATGGAACTACCATTCATGAACTCGCTCACGCTGCGCACAGAAAAATTGATACCCCATCCTATAATAATGTTGTATTTGATGCATATACAAATCCTTGTGTGTCTGGTTGTGATGATCTGGGACCTACGGGAGACAACAATAGAAGGCTTTTAGAAACTTGGCCTACCACTGTCGAAATCCTTTTTGTTTTAGACCGATATAGAAATAAATTAGGAATTACAAATTATAGCGTTTACCTTGAGAATGGATTGGAAAATTTACAAAGACAAACTGTATTTGATGAAAGATATTACACTTCTGTTGGTTTTGATCTTATTGATGATTTAAACCAACGTCAATTTTATAATATTCCTAACTTACCTGTAGACAGGGTTAGTGGTTATAGTATAACGCAACTAGAGGAAGCATTAGTTGGCGCTAGGTCTTGGTGGCAATGGCGAGACAATATAAAAAGTAAATTTGATAATAATACAGAACAATTTGTTGACGAATTATTTGATAACTGGGAAATACAATAGTAATTATGAAAAAAATAATTTTAATAGTATTAGCAACTATTTTTTGTAGTTGTGGTACAGATCAAGGCGAAGCAAGAACATATGAATCTAAAATTATTAATAACTCAGGAAATGTTATTGAAATTATTCCTTATGAGAATGGAATAAAGTTTTTAGATAAAATAGTTATTTTACAAAATGGTCAAACTTTGACAAAGAAAGATGTTGACTATCCTCCTTATAATGGTAGATTTCAAATGATAACAGTTTTAGATAATAAAATTTTTACAGATAAAATTGATATTATATTTAATGGTACAAAAAAGATAACTTACGAAGATTGCAGCCCCACAAATAATTGTAATGCACAGCCAAGAAATATTTTTAACAGCGAGTTTAGCGAACAGCAAACAGAAGTTTACACTATCACCTTGGAAGATTTTCAAAATGCCACTGATTGTGGTGGTAATTGCAATTAAACTCATTATTTAAAATTTAAAAAGTCCTCAAAAAATTTGAGGACTTTTTTATCAATAATTATGAAAAAAATAATTTTAATAGTAGTAACAATTATTGTTTGTAGTTGTGGTACGGATCAAGGCGAAGCTAGAAGATACGATTATTCAGTCATAAACAACTCTAGTGTTTCAATAGAAATTATTCCATATATAAATGGTATTAAAAATTCAAATGAAACGATTTTTATAAATGATAAAGGATTAATAAATAAAATTGATATTGATTATCCGCCATATAACGGCGGATTTAGAATGATTTTTGCTTTATTTCCAAAACTGAGCGTAGATAAAATTGATATTATTTTTAATGGCACTAAAAAGATAACTTACGAGAATTGCAGTCCTACAAATAGCTGTAACACACAGCCAAGAAATATTTTTAATGATGTATTTAATACTAAACTAACGGAAGTCTACACTATCACCTTGGAAGATTTTCAAAACGCCATAGATTGTGGTGGTAATTGTAATTAAATCCATTATTTAAATCTAAAAAGTCCTCAAAAAATTTGAGGACTTTTTTTATAAACGTAATAAAACAGTTTCTTCATCAACAGTAAGAAAAACAATTTCGTTTTCAGGAATTGCAAATGGACTTTCAAAAAACAATACTTTTTTGTCAAAAACTGCTTTTATCAAATAATTATTTCCTTTAAAATAAGCATATTTTACAGTTACTTGTAATGCTGAAAAATCAATCAAAAACAATTCACTAGCATAAATCAATATTGTTTTTTCAGAATCATCAGTAGGTAATAAATAATGTAAATTGATTTCATTGACTTCGCCAAAGAGTGAAGCTATATACTTATTTTTCGGGCTTAAATATACTTCTTTAGCCATATTGTGTGCTACAATTGCGCCATCTTTCATGACTATCGTTTCATCAGAAAAAGACAATGCATCAATACTATCATGTGTTGCGATAATGCAAGTAATTTCTTTTTGCTTTAAATAGGCAAAAAGATTGCGGCGCAAAGCACCTTTCCTAAAACTATCAATATTGCTAAAAGGCTCATCGAGCAATAATATTTCTGGTTCTAAAGCGAGAACTCTTGCTAAAGCTACTCGTTGCTGTTGGCCTCCGCTCAAATATTTTACCTTGGTATCTGCAAAATCGAGCATTTCTACCATCGCCAGCAATTCGGTTATTCTGTTGTTTTTGATTTCAGGATTTATATTAGATAAATATTTGCCTACGTTTTCTCTCACGCTTATGTAGGGCATCAAATCATAATCTTGCGCCAAATATTTCATTTCATCAGCACCAGGAACGAGGTGAAACTTTGGTCCTAAAATAGGTTGGTCATTCCAAAAAATATTGCCTTCATTTAGATCATATAATCCGTAAATCAGTTTAAGTAAAGTACTTTTACCACAACCACTTTCTCCAATAAGTGATAAATTTTGTCCTTTTTGAAGTTCAAAATTGATATTATTTATAACTTGATTTGTCTGGTAAGAAAAAGAAATATCTTTTATTTTTAACATGGCAATTAAAATTCAAATTTTAGGTAGCAAAGGTACAAAGTTTAATTTCTGAAAAAAAGTTGGAAAAGTTATAAAACAATAAGAGCGCATTTCCACGGCGGAAAGCGCTCTTATCAACCTAACCAATAAATAAACAAACTATCTTTAAAACATGTATTTTTTATAATTTTCTGTATCAACTCTGGCTTTTAGATCGTGTAATAAATTATATAATCCAAAAAATGTTCGGTTGATGTAAATAAAATGCTGGGAACCTCTGTTACCATTCATTTTTCTTAATTGGGTATCTTTTGTAAACTCCTCGCCTAAAGTTGCAATTTCATCAAAAAAAGCATCATCAGAAAAATCAAACTCAGTACCATGAAAAGGTTTTGTAAACAAACTCAACAACCTATGAAACAAACCTGTAAAATATTCTATTTCCTTTTTTGTATCATCTGCACGAAGAATTTCTAACTCATACATTTTTTCTGAAAACAAATCTGGGTTATCAATAACTTCTGGTTTGGCCAATTCAAAATAAGGAAAATAAAATTCATTTGGCACCTTTTTAATACACCCAAAATCAATGGCTATCAAATTTGAATCTTTATCTATCAAAAAGTTACCGGGATGCGGATCAGCATGAACTTGCCTTAATTCATGGATTTGAAACATGTAAAAATCCCATAATGCTTGACCTAATTTATCTCCTTTTGCACGATCTTGGTTATGAGCAGTAAACTCTGAAAGATGTTCCCCTTCCATCCAATCCATTGTTATGGTCTTCTTTGACGATAATTCAGGATAATATTTTGGAAACCTCAAATTCGGAATTTTTTCACAAGATTTTGCAATCGAAACACCTTGTTCTAATTCTAGCTCATAATCTGTTTCTTCTAATAATTTAAGTTCTACTTCCTTGAAATACCTTTCAGAATCCTTTCCTTGAAGGTTGAACATTTTTATTGCAAATGGTTTTACAATTGCAAGATCAGAACTTATACTATCCGCCACTCCTGGATATTGGATTTTCACAGCAAGCTTTTTCCCATCTTTGGTTGCCTTGTGTACCTGACCGATACTAGCAGCATTTACAGAATCAGGAGTGAAGGAATCATATATATTTTCAGGATATTCTCCTAAATATTTTTTAAATGTTTTTCTAACCAATGGCGCTGATAATGGCGGCACCGAAAATTGTGCTAGTGAGAATTTGTCAACATAAGCTTTTGGCATAATGTTTTTATCCATACTCAACATTTGGGCCACTTTTAGCGCACTGCCTTTAAGGTTTTTTAAACCATCATAAATATCCTCTGCATTGTTTTCATTGAGTTTTTCTTTTGTCAATGATGGGTTTACTATTTTTTCGCCATAGTAAGCCATATAATTTCCACCAACCTTGAATCCTGTTTTTACAAGTTGTCCAGCACGCTCAATTTTACTGGTTGGTATTTTATCTAATGTTTTCATTTTATATACAATTCCGAAGCTTCGGAACAGAGTTTCAAATTCTATTTTGAATAATTCAATTATCTTGTTTTACTTTCTTTCCAAAGAAATTTACCCAAGTCAAACAAGCTTTCTAATGGTTTTGTGTCTAATAAATCAACCGCTGTGTTTACTGATTTTTCTATTACAATATCAGTTTTCTCAAAACCTTTAGACCTATCATCTAACCAAAATTTCAATATAAACAAGAACTGAATCCACGCCCCTTCAGAAAAAATGGGTTTTGTTATTTTTGACGCATTACCTTGTCCTTCAGAAGTATTGGTTTCAATAATATCTACTATAAATTCTTTGAAACGGTTTCTTAAATCCTTAAGCTGTTTTAGGTTTTTAAGTCCTTGTTTGTTTTCTTCAAGCACCGTAACTACATAACTTCTGTTCAATGTCAAGATTTCAAATAAAGTAAAGTGCAAAGCCAATAATTTATTTTTATCGGTATATGTAAAGTAGGATTCATCTTTTTCTATGGCTGTAACAGCATTTTCAAAAAACTTAACCCAAATTGCATCTTTTACAGCATCAAGGGAACCAAAAAAAGAATAAAAATCAACTTCTTCTATATTGTTATTTTTACAAAAAACATACACGTTTTTTATGTTATGATTGTTTTCTAAAACATCATTCATGTAAAAACCAATAATTTGATTTTCATCAACAATTGCTTTTTTTGTACCCGCTTTTTTTACAGTTGCCATCTTATAAATTATTTATACAAAGATACACATTGTTTAACTATTTTAGATAATTGTTAAACAAAAATATTTGTTAATTTTTTTACATAAAAAAACTGCTTCCGTGAAGAAGCAGTTTTTGATAAACAATTTATATCGAAGAAATGTTATTTTGCTTCTTTCTCAGCATCATTTATCATTTTTTGATTTGCTGTAATAGCAAACTCTACTCGACGGTTTTGACTTCTACCATCAGATGTTTCATTTGATGCAATAGGATCAGCAACACCCATACCCGTAGTTTTAAATCTTGCTGAGCTAATACCTTGAGAAGACAAATAAGACTTAACAGACGCTGCTCTTTGTTCAGACAAAACCAAATTAAATTCAGGTTTACCAGTACTATCAGTGTAACCATAAATAACGATATCTGTATCAGGATATTCTTTGAATACGGGTACTAGTTTGTTCAAATTGGCTTTTGCGGTTGATGTCAATGTAGATTTGTTTGTATCAAAACGTACTGCGTTTTCTTTCAAAACTAATTTAATACCTTCACCTATTCTTTCTACATCAGCACCAGGAAGTGCATTGTCTATTTGTCTTGCTTGTTTGTCCATTTTATTACCAATAACACCACCAGCAACTCCACCTACAACCCCACCAATAACTGCTCCTAGAGCACCATTGCCACCTTTACCAAGGTTATTTCCTAAAACTGCGCCAAGAACACCACCAGCAACCGCGCCTATTCCTGCACCTTTTTGTGTATTATTAGAATTTTTTACAGCTGTACAACTTGTAAATACTGTACCCGAAACCATTAAAAATGCTAATGCTATGATTGAAATTTTTTTCATCTTTTTTTTATTTTTTAGTTAACTTTTTGAAATTGGTAAATAACGTTTGTCATTTTCCCGCCTACATCTATTTTATCAATTAATTGAAATGCGTTTTCAGACTGGTTTGCCAATCCTAATACATAACCATCTCTTACTCTTTTTGCTTTAATTCCAGCATCAAGAACTTTTAGTATAAATTGGCCTTCTTTGTTTACAAACCATGAAATTGGGGAATTAAATGAAACACAGTCCGTTTTTGTCAAAGCCATACTGCCTTTGTTGTTATTTGAAACAAAATTCCAAGTGCTGCCTTCAAAACATTTTGAATCTGCCAGTTGAAAAGATGTTACTTTAATATAATCTGATCCAGGATAAGTAACTGAGCTGATAACCCAGTCACCTTTTATAGCGCGCTCAGATTTGTTATCTAATTTTGTGTTTGTGGCTGATTTTGACTTACAAGCAAAAATCATAAGGGAGAATGCGATTAATAAAATTATTTTTTTCATGTTTTGTGGTATTTTTTAAATTAATACTCTGGCAAAGATACATCCGTTAAGATTTTAAATTGTTTCGTAATTAAGGTAATTAGTATTAACATTTACGACAATTTGTCACTTATGGTTTAATTGGTATTCTATTTGAAAAGTAATTTTCGAAAATAAACTTAAATCAAACAAATATGACAACAGGAAAAATTAATGTTTCAGTAGAAAACATCTTTCCCTTAATCAAGAAATTTTTATACAGCGATCACGAAATTTTCTTGCGTGAATTGGTTTCAAACGGGACTGATGCTACCCTAAAATTAAAACACCTTATTAGTATAGGTGAAGCAAAAGTAGAATACGGCAGTCCTATTATCGAAATCAAAATTGATAAAGAGGGAAAAAAATTGCACATCATTGACCAAGGTTTGGGCATGACAGCTGATGAAGTTGAAAAATACATCAATCAAGTAGCTTTTTCTGGAGCCGAAGAATTTTTAGACAAATACAAAGATTCTGCTAAGGATTCAGGAATTATAGGTCATTTTGGATTAGGCTTTTACTCGGCTTTTATGGTTGCTGAAAAAGTAGAAATTATTACCAAATCTTACAAAGATGAATCTGCAGCGCATTGGACATGTGATGGAAGTCCTGAATTCACATTAGAACCTGCTGACAAAACATCTCGCGGAACAGAGATTATATTGCACATTGCAGAAGATTCATTAGAGTTTCTTGAAGACTTCAAAATTCGTGAATTGTTGAACAAATACAACAAGTTCATGCCTATTCCAATTAAATTTGGAACCAAAAAAGAAACACTTCCTAAACCAGAAGATGCGCCAGAAGATTATGTTTCAGAAAGTATTGATGTAGACAATATCATCAACAACCCAAATCCTGCATGGACCAAGCAGCCTACTGAATTATCTGATGAAGATTACAAAAGCTTTTACAGAGAATTGTATCCAATGCAGTTTGAAGAGCCGCTTTTTAATATTCATTTGAATGTAGATTATCCATTCAATCTTACCGGAATTTTGTATTTCCCTAAATTGGGTGTTGACATGCAAATTCAGAAAGATAAAATACAATTGTACCAAAATCAAGTTTATGTAACCGATAATGTTGAAGGAATCGTCCCAGAATTTTTAACCATGCTCAAAGGTGTTATTGATTCACCTGATATTCCTTTGAACGTTTCTCGCTCAGGATTACAAGCTGATGCTGCGGTAAAGAAAATTTCAAATTACATTACCCGTAAAGTTGCAGATAAACTCAAAGCACTTTTTACTGATAATAGAGAAGATTTTGAAAAAAAATGGAATGATATTAAGATCGTTCTTGAATACGGAATGCTTTCGGAACCAAAATTTTACGAAAAATCTGCTGGGTTTGTTTTGTACCCAACAGTGGATGGTAAATTTTACACTCTTGAAGAAATTAAAGAAAATTTAAAAGAAAAGCAAACTGACAAAAACGGAAAACTTATCGTTTTATATGCCGGAAACAAAGAAACGCAACATTCTTACATCCAAACTGCTAAGGACAAAGGTTATGAAGTGCTATTATTAGACTCTCCTATTATTTCGCATTTGATTCAAAAATTAGAAGCTGATAATGAGAATTTGAGTTTTGTTCGTGTAGATGGTGATTCAATTGATAAATTAATTGCAAAAGAGGAAACGCAGATTTCTAAATTATCTGATGATGAAACTGCAGCTTTAAAAACTGTTTTAGAAACACTTGTTCCTCAACCTACTTATTCAGTTCAATTAGAAGCATTAGACAGTAATGCATCGCCATTCATCATTACCCAACCGGAATTCATGAGAAGAATGAAAGAAATGAGTCAATCTGGCGGCGGCGGTATGTTTGGAATGGGCAACATGCCAGAAATGTACAACTTGGTTGTAAACACAAATTCTGAATTAGTGACCAATATTTTGAACAACAAAGACAAATCTGCACAAGAAAGTTTGGTTAAACAAGCTTTAGACTTGGCAAAATTGTCTCAAAATCTTTTGAAAGGTGAAGAGTTAACTGCTTTTGTAAAGAGAAGTTTTGAGTTGATTAAATAATACAATCAAAGCCCAAAAGACGAATTATAAAACCTGTAAGTACCAATATATTCTGGAACTTACAGGTTTTTTTTAATTAAAATAAGATTTACAGAAACTAGATGTTTACATTTGCATGCTTTAAAAATCAAATAATGATTCAAAACAATACATTAAAAGGTGTTTTACTTGTAGCGCTTGGTGCAACAAGTTATGGTATGCTTGCTACTTTTGTAAAAATGGCTTATGACGAAAATTTTACAACAGCAGAGGTAACATCTTCACAGTTTATTATAGGAATAATAGGGATTTTGATTATAAATAGCTTTCAAAAAATCAAAACTAAAACCGCTGTTGTTGCAGCTTCAAGAAAAAATATCACACAATTAATACTTGCAGGAACCTCAACTGGTTTAACAAGTATTTTTTATTATTTAGCAGTTAAGTATATCCCTGTATCTATAGGTATTGTGCTTTTGATGCAGACCGTTTGGATAGGTGTTTTACTGGAAATGTTTTTAGAGAAAAAATGGCCTTCCAAGACTAAAATTATTGCAGTAATAATCGTTCTTACTGGAACTGTTCTTGCTACAAACCTTACTAATAGTGATATCAATTTAGATTGGCGTGGTATAATGTGGGGGCTTTTAGCAGCCGCTTCATTTACAACGACTATGTTTACAGCTAATAGCATTGCAACCGATATTTCATCTGCACAGCGCAGTTTGTATATGCTCATTGGTGGCGGAATAATTGTATTTACGTTTGCATTATTTACACAAGTTACACCTTTTAACACCGCTATTTTCTTAAAATGGGGTATTGTTTTGGCACTTTTTGGCACAATCATTCCACCGATGTTGCTTAATGCTGGTTTTCCTTTAACAGGTATTGGCTTAGGAATTATTGTGGCTGCATTAGAACTTCCGGTATCGGTTTTAATGGCCTATTTTTTATTAAATGAAACTGTAGTTATTATTCAATGGATTGGAATTGTGTTAATAATCGGCGCAATTGTATTAATGAACCTTAAATTGACAAAAAAAGCAAAATAATTTTTGTAATTTCGGGTAAATTAATAATTTATCGATGGAACTTTCTTGGCATTTGTACATTATGGCTGGCATATATATTTTGGCAGGTTTGAATCATTTTAGGAATCCTAAAATGTATGCCCGAATTATTCCGCATTATATTCCGTACCCAAAACAAATTAATTATTTGAGTGGTTTGGCAGAAATATTTCTTGGAATTACTTTGTGCCTGCCTATGATTTCATCCTTTGCCGCTTGGGAAATTATTGCATTACTTATAGCTATTTTTCCTGCAAATGTCTATATGTTGACTAATGAAAAGGCAAGTTTTCGTTTGCCAAAATGGCTTTTAATTTTGAGACTACCTTTGCAAATTGTATTGATAATCTGGGCTTACATTTATACTTAATTCTGTGAAAACACTTTTTGAAAATAAAGAACCAATAATTTTTGATTTACCCGATGCGGAAATCATTTATTACCCGCAATTTTTTAATACTGTCGAAGCTGATGAAATATTGACTACATTAACAGAAACTATTCCTTGGCAACAAGACGATATTAAAGTTTTCGGAAAGGTTTATCCGCAACCCAGATTGACTGCATTATTTGGCAATGACGGAAAACCATACTCCTATTCTAACATTACAATGCAACCGCATCCATGGAACTTGCTGTTGCAAAAATTAAAATTTCAAGTAGAAACCGTTTGTGAAGCTAATTTTACAACCGTTTTACTCAATTTATACAGAACAGGACAAGACAGCAATGGCTGGCACGCAGACAATGAAAAAGAATTAGGAATTAACCCTATTATTGCTTCGTTGAGTTTTGGTGCCGAAAGGTATTTTCATCTTCAACACAACAATAACAAAGAGTTAAAACTAAAAATACAATTAGAACACGGAAGCTTATTATTAATGAAGGGAACAACACAACATTTTTGGAAACACCAAATACCAAAAACCAGTAAACCCATTGAACCTAGAATTAATTTGACATTTAGAACAATCGTTTAAAACAAAAAATATGAATGAAATAATTACCTATTTTGAAACCATACCCTCTTTACACAGAGGTTTAATTTTGGCTGGTGGAATTGCATTTTTTTGGGTTGCCGAAAGTATAAAACCACTTTTTAACTTCGATTATAAAAAATGGAACCACGCGGCTATTAATATCTTTTTTACAGTAACAACAATTATTGTCAATTTTATTATGGCATTTGTTTTATTGATGACTGCAGAGTGGACTATTAAAAATGAATTTGGATTGTTGCAATGGTTACCAGAAATTAATATTTGGATTTATGCGATACTAGGCCTCTTACTTTTAGACTTAATCGGTGCCTATTTAGCACATTTAGTAGAACACAAAGTCAAAGTTTTTTGGCGTTTTCATTTGATTCACCATACGGATACATGGATAGATACAACGTCCGCAAACCGGCACCATCCTGGTGAAAGTGTAATACGTTTTGTATTTACAACTTTAGGTGTTCTAGCAGTAGGCGCGCCAATGTGGCTGGTTTTTTTATATCAATCCTTGTCTGTTGTGCTCTCACAATTCAACCATGCTAATATTTCATTGCCTGAAAATGTAGACAAAATAATCAGTTATTTTATTGTATCGCCAAACATGCATAAAATTCACCACCATTATGTTTTGCCTTATACCGATTCAAACTATGGCAATATATTTTCTGTTTGGGACAGATTGTTTGGCACATTTACCACTTTAAATCGTGACCAAATCATTTATGGAGTTGATACCCACATGCATCCTGAGGAACACAATAATTTAAAAAATCTATTGAAAATACCATTTCAAAAGCCCAAAATGAAAATACAATAACAAATCCTTGAAATTTTTTATTCTCTCTGAAAAAGTGATTATTTTTTTTCTTAATATTGGTATTGAAATTGGTATAATAAAAAAGTTGTAGAGAATTTATTTTCAAATAATGAAAAAGAATAAAAGCATCACATTAACATGGGACCAAACTGAAAAAATGGTTGCATTAGCTCTAGAAGAAAGAAACCCGTTTGAGATTATCAAAAAAGAATTTGGGCTTGCTGAAAAAGATGTGCTCGAAATCATGAAAAAAAAGCTGACCGCAGATAAGTTTGAACTTTGGAAAAAGAAAGCAAACTCGGGAAAACCAAAACCAAAACCATTAAAAATTGATGATTTTGACGAAGATTTAGACGGTAAATATTACATAAAAAATAAATTTGATTAAACTTTAACTCTTGTTCAACAAGAGTTTTTTTATTTTTACGGAAATATTTTTTGATGAAAAAAGAGTTTACCGAATTAGAAATTGACCGTATTATTGAAATGGCTTGGGAAGACCGCACCACGTTTGATGCTATACAAATGCAATTCGGTATTTCTGAACAAGAAGTAATCGAAATCATGAGAAAAGAAATGAAACTCTCTAGTTTCAAAATGTGGCGTGCTCGCGTTCAAGGTCGTGCAACAAAACATGCCAAATTAAGAGTAGAAGGAATCGATAGATTCAAATGCACATTACAAAAACAAATCACCCACAATAAAATATCCAAAAGATAAATTATACCATCTTACTTCAATTTTAACTCTCTAAATGGGAGTTTTTTTTACACAAATTTTAACCTAACATAAATCATTACTTTTGTTTTTTTTTAATTTATTATGATTATGGTAAGTGTAACATTTAATAACGGTAATTTTATTTTTGATATCAAAGGATTTCATAAAATTTGGGCTTTAAAAAGTAGCATTCATGTGCCTCAGCAAAATATAATCAAAGCCTACCAAGATGATCAAGAATTTACTTTCTGGAAAGGGCTAAGAATGCCTGGAACTGAAATTCCAGGAATCATAGCCGCTGGCACTTTTTACAAAAAAGGAAAGAATTTTTGGGATGTCATGCGCAAAGAAAATGCAATTGTTGTGACGTTAAAAAACCATTCTTACAAAAAATTAATCATAGAAGTCGAAAATCCAGAATCTATAATCCAACTTTTAAACAATAAATAAAATGAAAAAAATATTTTTTATCCTATTTCTGTTCGTGTTTATTACCAGTTTTTCACAGGAAAAAACCACTTATTCGGTGTCTGAAATTGAAGTCAATTCATTAATAAAAGGAAATTTGTACGCGCCTCTAAAGCCTAATAAAAAAACAAGTTTAGCGATCTTAATTGCAGGTTCTGGTCCAACAGATAGGAACGGAAACCAAGCGGGGATGACAAATAATTCTCTAAAATTACTCGCAGAAGGTTTAGTGAAAAATGATATCGCGGTTTTTAGTTATGACAAAAGAATTTTTGCATTATCAAGATCTGGAGACATGAAGGAAGAAAACTTGTCTTTTGAAGATTTTATAAAGGATGCTAAAGATGTTATTCAATTTTTTAAATCAAAAAAACAATATTCAAAAATCACAATCATTGGCCATAGCGAAGGTGCTTTGATAGGAATGATTGCTGCTAATGAAAATGCGGACGCTTACATTTCTATTGCTGGAGCAGGAAAAGGTATAGACCAAATTATTGTGGAGCAAATAGAAAAACAGGCACCAACATTAAAAACAGAAGTACAAGGTTATTTTGAAATATTAAAAACGGGCAAAACCTTTGAACTTAAAAACCAAATGCTAGCTTCAATTTTTAGAGCAAGCGTTCAGCCATACATGATTTCATGGATCAAATACAATCCGCAAGTAGAAATTAAAAAACTAAAAATTCCAACCTTACTCATTAATGGCACAAAAGATTTACAAGTCAATGCTGCTGATGCCGCTTTATTAAAAGACGCCAAACCAGATGCTCAGTTGGTAATTATTGAAAACATGAACCATATATTTAAAGATATTCTAACAGATGACAAGGAAAACATGGCTTCTTATTCTAACCCTGATATTGCAATAAATAAAGAATTGATTGAGAAAATAAATGCTTTTATTAAATCCTTATAACTGTAACATTTTTAGTATTCACAAGACAAATGACTAAAATATATTTCTTAACATGAAAAAACTAGTTTTAAATTTAGCTTTAGCTTTAAGTTTATTGCACTTTAGCGCTAATGCGCAAGACAAAAAAACCAACCCAATTTTAGTCAATATTGATTTGAATGTTGTCAAAGAAGATATGGTGATGGTAGAAATTATTACGCCAAAGGTAAAAACGGATAAAATTATTTATCACATTCCTAAAACAGTTCCTGGGACTTATTCTACTGATAATTATGGGAAAAATGTGGCTGATCTAAAAGCTTTTGATGCAAAAGGTATTGCCTTAACTGTTACAAAAACCGATGATAATTCATGGGAAATTAATGGTGCAAAAAAATTATCAAAAATCACCTATTGGGTAAACGATAGTTTTGATACCGAAAAAGGTGGCGGATTTGGTAGTGATATTTTTTCACCAGCTGGTTCAAATATCGATGAAGGCAAAAATTTCATGATCAACACCCATGCTTTTGTAGGCTATTTTAATGAATTTAATAACGTTCCCTATCAAGTAACCATTGTGCATCCTACAACTTTATACGGAGCTACAGCAATGATTGATACTGATGCGAGCGATACAAAAGATAAGTTTACAACAAGTCGTTATGCAGATCTAGTAGAAAATCCTATTATGTATGCCAAGCCAGATTATACTACTTTCACCATCGACGGAATGGAGATTATAATAGCAGTTTATTCGCCAAACGGTGCTTTTACAGCCGAAAGTATTACGCCAGAAATGAAAGTAATAATGGGCGCACAAAAGAAATTTTTAGGAAAAATAAATGCTACAAAAAAATATGCTGTGCTTCTGTACCTCTCTTCTATGAAAAATGAAGATGCAAAGGGATTTGGTGCGCTAGAACACCCAACTTCTACAACAGTTGTTATGCCAGAGGTCATGCCTAAGGAACAGTTAGTAGAGCAAATGAAAGATGTGGTTTCTCATGAATTCTTTCATATCGTAACACCGTTGACTGTGCATTCAAAAGAAATTCAAGATTTTGATTATAATAATCCTAAAATGTCTCAGCATTTATGGATGTATGAAGGTGTGACCGAATATTTTGCCAATCTTTTTCAAGTAAATCAAGGCTTGATCACAGAAGAAGATTTTTACAAGAGAATGGCAGAAAAGATTGATCAGGCAAATGCTATGAATGACACCATGTCTTTTACAACAATGAGTGCTAATGTGCTGGAAGAACCATACAAAGCACAATACCTTAATGTTTACCAAAAAGGAGCATTAATAGGCATGTGTATCGATATTATTATCAGAGAAAAAAGCAATGGAGAAAGAGGAATTCTTGACCTTATGCAAAAACTTGCAACAACTTACGGCACAAAAAAAGCGTTTGATGACAACGAAATATTTGCTAAAATAGCTGAACTTACCTATCCAGAAGTAGGTGAGTTTTTAAAAACGTACGTTTCAGGTACTACGCCTATTCCTTACAATGACTTTTTTGCAAAAATGGGTGTAACCAATACTAAAGTAAAAGTTGCCGGTAATGTTTTTCTAAAAGGACAAATGCCATACATTACCATAAACCAGGCTACGAAAGAGATTGTAATATTACCACAAATTGACCTAATTGATTTTTATAAAAATTTAGGTTTAAAAAATGGAGATATTATAACAGAAGTTAATAATAAAAAATACAACCTAGACAACATTTATGAATTGATTGGTGCAAGTCAAAGTTGGAAAGAAGACGAAGCAATTACTGTAAAAATAAAGCGTGAAGACAAAGAGCAAGTAATAAAAGGGACTGTAAAACTGCCTTATGAAGACATGAATGGTTTTAAAGGTGCCGATGAAACAAAAAACACACTTAAAACATCTTGGCTTAAAGGCTAGTTTTAAATAATAAAATTTTAAATCCTCAATTTGTATTCCAGATTGGGGATTTTTTTATTATTTTGCCAAAAATCTAAAAACACAATGAAAAAATCAATATTTGCAATGTTTGCTTTGTTTATTATTGCCGCTTGTGGCGAAAAAAAATCTGATAAAAACTTAGAATTAACCGGAAATATAGCTGGATTAAAAGAAGGAAAACTTTATATAAAAAGAATTGTTGACACTTCATTAATAACAATAGACAGTATTAAAATTGATGGTGATTCTCATTTTCAATCATCAATTGATATAGAATCTCCAGAGATGCTTTACTTATTTCTTGATCGTGGGACTTCAAATTCTTTAGACAATAGCCTTATGTTTTTTGCAGAGCCGGGCAAAATGAATATCGAAACCGATTTAGAATCTTTTTATGCAAAAGCAAAAATTACGGGTTCAAAAAATCAAGAATTGTATGATGGATATAAAAAAATTATAGCCCGATTCAATGATGATGAATTGAATCTTACCGAAGCCAAATTCAACGCTATTAAAAGTAATAACCAAAAGAAACTAGACAGTATCAAAGCACTACAAGATGCCATCATAAAACGAAAATACTTATATGCAGTGAATTTTGCTATATCAAATAAAGACTATGAAGTTGCGCCATATATCGTACTATCAAACATAAGCGATGTGAGTTTTAAATACTTGGACACGATTCAAAAATCGATTACGCCAAAAGTTGAAAAATCAATGTACGGCAAAAAATTTACCACTTATTACAACGAAAGAAAAAAAGAAGAAGGAAATTAATTAAATTTATTCCTAGTTAAAATAAAAAACCATCCTTTTCAGGATGGTTTTTTGTTTAAGAGCCGGTGGAGGGACTCGAACCCACGACCTGCTGATTACAAATCAGCTGCTCTAGCCAACTGAGCTACACTGGCGGCATTTCGAGTGCAAATATAAAGCTGAATTTCAATAATCCAAAATAAATCAGCACTTTTTATTGATTTTTTTGACTACAATGCGTTGATTTTACCAATCAATTGATTTGCAGTTTGTTCCAATTCAACATTGATTTGTTTGAAGTGGGCTTTTTTATTTTCAACATTTTTTGCATTTACTTTAGTGATCAAAGTGTCAAAAGCTGCAATAGCTTCGTCAATTAATGCATTGGTTTCTGTTGTGGGTTTTCCTGTAGTTGAAATTTCAAACAAGTAAACTGCTTCAATAATATCTCCTAAAACGTAGTTGATGTCTTTTTTTAAATTTTTAACGTTTGCCATTTTATTTTTATATTTTAATTTAAAATTCTAAAATTTGGTGCAAAAGTACACATAAACTTTCTATTTAACGCTATGAAATGTAGATTTCTAGTAACGAAGCTTTTCCTTGCATTGTATAAGTTTTCAATGCTGCTGGGATTAAAACTGTATCGCCTTTTTTATATTGAAAATTAACTTCGTCATAACTGATTTCAAATGCACCTTCTACACACATATAAACTGTAAATGTAAGTTCGTTTTTGTGAATTGTCATCGTTCCGTTGAGCGGAATCATATTAGTAGTAAAGTAAGGACAATCTACAATTTCGTTAGATTGATTTTGTTCTGTTTTATAAAATTTTTGAGTCTCAATTTTTTTGTAATTAATTGCTTCCAGCGCTAAATCAATATGCAATTCTCTCGCATTACCATCGGCATCTTTTCTGTCAAAGTCATAAACGCGGTATGTTATGTCAGACGTTTGTTGTATTTCCGCAAGAAGCGTCCCTGCTCCAATAGCATGAACTGTTCCAGTTTCAAGAAAAAAAACATCTCCCTTTTTAGTTGGGATTTGTTCTAAAATATCTACTAAATTTTTGTTTTTTAAATGATTTAAATATTGCTCTTGAGTAGCATTTTCTTTGAAACCAACTAGTATTTTAGCAGTTACATCGGCCTGAATAATATACCACATTTCGGTTTTACCAAATGAGTTGTGTCTCTTTTTAGCCAATTCATCGTTAGGATGCACTTGAATAGACAAATCTTCTCGAGCATCAAGAAATTTAAATAGCAAAGGAAATTGCTTACCAAATTTTTTATAAACACTTGTGCCTAAAATTTCGTTTGGAAAATCATTTATGATTTCTAATAAAGATTTTCCTTTAAAAAAACCATTTATCACAGTACTAACATCGCCTTTTACTGTAGATATTTCCCAACTCTCTCCCGTTATTTTTGAAACTATAGGCTTGTCTAAAGCGGTTTTTAAATTTTCGCCACCCCAAATTCTGGTTTTCAAAATGGGTTCAAACTGCAGTGGATATATTTTAAAACTCATTTTGTTGGCAAATTTCATGAATTATAAATTCACGTTCTGATATAATTTTATTAATTTATAGTACTAACCTTTTAATCGCTTCAAGTGCTTTTGGAATATGTTTAGATGCCAGCATGCTGTCAAAAATCATTATTATTGTACCTTCTTTATCTGTTACATAAGTTATTCTAGCTGAAAATAGTCCTAGAAAGCCTGTCGAAAGTCCAAACGCATTTCTAATTTTGTTATTACTGTCTGAAAGCAGTGTAAAAGGAAGTTTGTAACGTTCCGAAAAACGCTGGTGCGAAGCACTACTATCGCTACTAATTCCTATAACATCTGCTCCAAAATCTTTAAAATCTTCATATTGATCTCTAAAACCACATGCCTGCGCAGTACAACCTGGTGTGTTGTCTTTTGGGTAAAAATAAATAACCAAAGGTTTTTTTCCTAAAACCGTTGTACTATCAAAGTCATTGCCATTAGTATCTTTTGCTGAGAAATTTGGAATTTTATCTCCTACTTTTAGTCCCATTATTCTCCTTTATAAGTTACAAAATTCCTTGGGGTTTCATACAAAACCACTTCTAAATCAAATTCAGGTTTTATTCTTTTCCTTATTTTATTCCAAATTACAACCACGATATTTTCGGCTGTTGGATTTAAATCTTGAAAATCAGGAACATCTACATTAAGATTTTTGTGGTCAAACTCATTTTCTACATCTTCTTTAATAATGTCAGATAGGAATTTAACATCCATTACATATCCTGTTTCTGGATCAATTTCACCTGTAACACTAACAATTAATTCATAATTGTGACCGTGAAAATTAGGGTTGTTGCATTTGCCAAAAATAGAATCGTTTTTTTCAAAAGACCAATCTTTCCTGTACAATCTGTGTGCTGCATTAAAATGGGCTTTTCTGCTTATAGTTACTCTCATTACAATTTTAAATTTTTATTTTAACCAACTGGTAATTTATGTTCTTCAAGAAAATGGTAGAATTGATCAAAAATGATTTTGAACCAAACTGTATAAATTTCAGGATTGGCCAACATATCATTTTTTACTGCCTCAATACACATCCATTTCCAACTTTCTACTTCGTCTGTATTTATTTTAGGCTCTTCATTATAATAACCTACCATCACATGATCCAGTTCATGTTCAGTTAAACCATTATCAAATGGTGCTTTGTAAATAAAATGAAACAACTCTCTGATTTCGGTCACAAAACCCATTTCTTCAAACAAACGTCTGGTTCCTGCTTCAATATTGGTTTCGCCTTCACGTTGATGACTGCAACAAGTGTTTGTCCAGAGTAATGGAGAATGGTACTTTTGATTGGCGCGTTGTTGTAGCATGATTTCGTTTTTACTATTCAAAACAAAAACAGAAAAGGCGCGATGCAAAACTGCTTTTTGATGGGCTTCTAATTTGTCCATCAACCCTATTGGTTCATCTTTTTCGTTTACCAATATTACTTTTTCTTCGGTCATAAATTATTTTCACTAAAGAGATCTATAAACTTATCTATTTCTAAGACAAGATTAAAAAAATTGCCAAATTTCTTGAGTTATGTTAAACTTTCCAAATAATATAAAAAACGGCTTATGATACCTTTTTTATTACTTTTTTTAAAATCTTTACTATTTATTTTCTCAAAAGTTTTAAATGTTGAAATTATAAATGTAGAGAAACAAAATACAACTAAAAGAGTAAACAATATGATATCTAAATTTTTCATTTATTTCTTTAGTTTAAGATTAAAAAATATTAAAAGCCCAACAATTGTTGGAGGCCATAGACCTATGAAAACCGCTTTCTCAAAGTTTTCTTCAATTAAATATATATACTCGGATACAAATATTAAAAGAATTACAACGGATAAAATAAATAATTCAGATTTTTTAAATTTTTCAAACATTTTTTTTAGGTTTTATTAAAAATATTTACAATAAATAATTACTGTAAATTTAAAGCTAAAAATTCAAACAATCTTATGTTTTTTTATTATTTAGGGTAAAAACTATTGTTAAAAAATTAACGGATTTACTTTTAGTTTTAATTCAATAATAAAAATGAAATATTTTAATTGAAAATTTTTTCTGCGATTTTTTGCGCACATTTTTCTCCATCAATAGCCGCAGAAATAATACCACCAGCATATCCAGCACCTTCTCCGCAAGGATATAAACCTTTTATCTGAAGGTGTTCATATGTAATCGTATCTCTTGGAATTCTGACTGGAGAGGAAGTCCTGCTTTCGGGAGCATGTAAAATCGCTTCATTTGTCAAATATCCTTTCATTGATTTACCAAATTCAGTAAAACCTTCTCGCAATATTTGTGATAAAAAACCAGGAAAAACCTGTCCCATTTCTACAGCAGTAGTTCCTGGAACATACGAAGTTTTAGGAATGGAGGTCGAAACTTTATTTTGGGTAAAATCAATCATGCGTTGGGCAGGAACTTTCTGCGTTCCGCCGGCAAGATGCCACGCTTTTTGCTCAATACTTTTTTGAAATTCCATCCCTGCTAAGGCACCAAATTTTTCAAAAGGTTTGAAATCTTCTAGCTTTAACTCAATAACAATTCCAGAATTAGCGGTGGATTGATCCCGTTTAGAAGGCGACCAACCATTAGTAACCACTTCACCTGGACTTGTTGCACAAGGCGCAATGACTCCGCCAGGACACATGCAAAAAGAATACATACCACGTCCATTGACCTGTTTTACAATAGCATAAGGCGCTGGTGGCAAATGTTCACCACGATAATCACAACTGTATTGAATGCTATCAATTAAAGTTTGTGGGTGCTCCGCACGCACGCCAAGCGCAAAGGGTTTTGCTTCAATAAAAATTTTCTTTCTATCCAATAATTCAAAAATATCTCGAGCGGAATGTCCCGTAGCAAGAATAATTTTACTTGAAAGTATTGTATCCCCATTTTGAGTTACAATACCTTGAATTTCATTATTTTTGACTAAAATATCTGTTAATCGGGTTTCAAAAAGTACCTTCCCACCCATTTCGATAATTTTTTCTCGAATATCCTGAATGATTTGTGGTAATTTATTGGTTCCAATATGCGGATGCGCTTCTATTAAAATGTCTGGCGTAGCACCAAAAGCAACTAATAATTTTAAAATTCTATCAATATCACCACGTTTCTTAGAACGGGTGTATAATTTTCCGTCTGAGTAAGTTCCAGCACCGCCTTCACCAAAACAGTAATTAGAATCTTCATTTACAATATGATCTACATTGATCGCTTTTAAATCCCTACGACGGCCACGAACATCTTTTCCACGTTCAATCACTATAGGTTTTAATCCTAGTTCTATGAGTTGTAATGCAGCGAATAAACCAGCTGGGCCAGCTCCTACAACAATTACTTCCTGCGCATTGGTTACATTTTTATAATCTGGAAGCGCTATGTTTTCTTCAATAAACTGATCCGATTGAAAATAAAGCAATACTTTCAAATTAATTTTGATTGCCTTTTGTCGGGCGTCGATGGAGCGTTTTAAGATTGCTAAATGTTGGATATCATTTACAGCAATCTTAGCAACTTTTGCAAGATGTACTTTTAGCAAATTTTCATTTGCGGCAATTTCTGGTGCGACTTGTAAAAGTATTTCTTTTGGCATTTCTATCAATTATACTATTGAGGGACTTATTACTTGTTAAAATCCGGTTACAAAAGTAATATTTTACAACGACTTTAAATATTTTGAATTTATAATCCTGTTTTATTTGCAGACTTTGTAATTTTGCAGTTCAAAAATTTTTCAATAATAAACAATGGTTAGAAAAATAAAATTGATTTGGGATTTTCGTGGTCCTGCTGCATTAAAAACGGCCCAACACCATGAAATTCATTTAAAAGAATACAATGTTGCAGAAAATTTACCTATCAACATTACTGGTTTTGAAGGCATTAATGAAATGCATGCTATTGCTTTTACTGTTGTTACAGACGATTATATGATTGCTGTTCGTGATGCTTTGAAACCACATCGCGGAGAATTGTACAAAGAATAAAAAATAATTCTAATTCTATAAAAATTGAATAGTCTCCGCTATCAGTTGGCTCAATTTTTCATCAGCTTTTCCAGCAACTGCAATTATTTCTGGGATATTTACTGGTTTTAAATTATCAGGATCACATTCATCAGTTATCACACTAATTGCAGCGCAAGGCAATTGGAGTTGGTTTGCTACTATAACTTCTGGCGTTGTGCTCATTCCTACCATATCCACACCAATAATTCTTAAATAACGGTACTCTGCTCTAGTTTCTAATTGTGGGCCAAAAACAGAGGCATAAACACCTTCTTTTAAAGTAATTTTTAACTTTCCTGCTTGTTGTAACAACTTTTGATTCAAATTTGTGTCATAAGGACAACTCATGTCGGGAAAAATGCCGCCATAATCAAATGAATTTAATCCGTTTAACGGGCTTCCACCTTGTAAATTAATATGGTCGTCTAATAAAACCAAGTCTCCTTTTTTAAATTCAGGATTAATGCCTCCTGCAGCATTACTTAAAAATAATTGCTGAATACCCAGTTTTTGTAAAACCCGTATCGGAAAAGTAATTTGCTGAAAATTATAACCTTCATACAAATGAAAACGGCCTTGCATTGCAATAACTTTAGTCGTTCCAATGGTGCCAAAAATCAATTTGCCTTTGTGAAACTCAACGGTAGATTGCGGAAAATTTGGGATATCTGTATAATCAAGTGACAGTTCAATTTTTATATAATCAAGAAACTTGCCTAGGCCTGTTCCTAAAACCACGCCTATTTGCGGATTTTCAAATCCTTTGTTTTTTAAAAATTGTGTTGTTTGATTAATTTGTTCTAAATAATTCATCTTGGAAAAAACTTTTGTTTTTAAATTTCGTAAATAAAATATAAATTTACATAAAAAGCAATATGAGACGATACATTGTGGTTTTTATATTCTTGAGTTTTTATACTATGAATGCACAAGTAATTGACTATATAAAAATCTCGCAAAAATTTCTAGAATCGGCAAAATTTCAAGATGATAGTACTTCTTACTATTTGAAAGTTCTCGCTGATGCTGATGAAAAAACCCTTCAAAAACAATTTATTAATGATGATGCTAAAAAAGCTTTCTTCATTAATTTATACAATGCCTTTACTAATGATGCATTAAAAAAAGACCCAAATAAGTATAAAAATAGAGGTCAATTTTTCAGAAGCAAACAATTTAATTTAGCTGGTAATAAAATAAGTTTGGACATTATTGAACACGGTTTCCTTAGAAAATCAAGTATTAAACTGAGTCTTGGTAAACTTCAAAAAATATTTCCTTCACGCCTTGAAAAGATCTATCGGGTTGAAAAAGTAGATTATCGCATTCATTTTAGTTTGAATTGTGGTGCGAAAAGCTGTCCTATGATTGCTTTTTATGAGCCTCAAAGCATTGACAAACAACTTGATGTAGCCACAGCGAGTTATCTAAATGGTGATGCGAGCTATGATGAAGCGACCAATACATTATCATTACCTGCTTTAATGAGTTGGTTTAGAGGTGATTTTGGTAATAAAAAAGGCATATTAAAAATTTGTAAAGATTTGAAAATCATTCCTGAAAATGTCAAACCAAAATTAAAATACAACAAATACGACTGGACACTCTATTTAGAAAACTTTAAATATTAAAAAAACATGGACAATCATTATTACAATGCTGATGATTTAGCAAAATTTGGAAACATTGGAGAATTTCAAAAAGAAATGGCTGATAAATTTTTTGGTTATTATGGCGAAGTTTTTAAAGAAGGTGCACTTACAGCCAGAGAAAAATCTTTGATAGCGCTTGCCGTGTCGCATGCTGTACAATGTCCTTATTGTATTGATGCTTACAGTAGCGATGCTTATGAAAAAGGATATAGCGAAAATCAAATGATGGAAGCAGTTCATGTTGCAGCAGCCATTCGTGGCGGAGCAACACTAGTGCATGGTGTTCAAATGATGAATAAAGTTAAGAAAATAAGCTTATGAGCGAGTTTAAAAAAGTAGTGCTAAAATCTTTAAAATCTAATGATAATGCACTTTCTAAGGTTGAAAATCAGATACGTATTTTAGAACAAAAACCAGAAAAGTTCAAACCTTTTAAAGACAATTTGCTTAATATGGGCATAACATCTTTAAAACCAACCCAACTCGAAGTATTTCAAGTCAATTTAGGTAAAATGTGCAACCAAGTTTGCACACACTGTCATGTAGATGCTGGTCCTGATCGTAAAGAAATCATGACAAAAGAAACCATGCAATTGTGTCTGGATGTTTTAAAAGCCAACCCTTCGTTCAAAATTGTTGATATGACAGGTGGCGCACCAGAAATGAATCCTGATTTTAGATGGTTTGTCGAGGAAGTTAGCAAGTTGAATATCCAAATGTATGTGCGTTGCAATTTAACCATTATTAGGGCCAACAAAAAGTATTATGATTTACCCGAATTTTTCAAAAAACACAAAATAGAAGTGATCTCTTCTCTCCCTTTTTACTCCCAATCAAGGACAGACAAACAACGTGGTGATGGCGTTTTTAAAAGCTCGATTACTGCGTTACAAATGCTAAATGAAGTAGGTTACGGTAAAGAAAACAGTGGCTTAACCCTTAATTTAGTTTATAATCCCGCAGGCGCATTTCTTCCTCCAGATCAAAATGCCTTAGAAAAAGAATTCAAAACCAATTTGAAAAAAGATTTTGATATTGAATTCAATAACTTATTTGCAATTACAAATCTTCCTATTAGTCGCTACTTAGACTATCTTGTAGTTTCTGAAAATTATGAAGATTATATGACCAAATTAATTGGTGCTTTTAATCCCTCGACAGCATACAATGTAATGTGTAGGAATACCATTTCTGTAAGTTGGGATGGCTATTTATATGATTGCGATTTTAACCAAATGTTAGAATTAGAGGTTGCAACTCCAGGGTCTCAACATCTATCAACCTTTCAACGTGACGCATTGTTAAACCGAGATATAATTGTAAATAACCACTGTTATGGCTGTACTGCCGGTGCAGGAAGCAGTTGTGGTGGCGCAGTAGCTTAATCAAATTAAAAAATAAAATAAATTAGATGGAAAATTATTTAGACGCAACAACAGATTTATACAGAGAAGCGGCATTAACTCCTGATGTGGGTTTGTGTTGTACCACAACTCCTATTTGGAAATTTCCGGGTTTAGAAATTCCGAAAATCATGCAGGAAATGAATTATGGTTGCGGAAGCACAATTAGCGCGCAAGACTTAATCAATAATCCTAAAATACTTTACGTAGGCGTAGGTGGCGGAATGGAATTATTGCAGTTCTCTTATTTTTCTCGCCAAAAAGGCGGCGTCGTAGGTGTAGATGTTGTTGATGAAATGCTGGAAGCCTCAAGAAAAAACTTTATAATTGCCGAACAAGAAAACGATTGGTTCAAAAGCGAATTTGTAGAACTAAAAAAAGGCGATGCTCTCAATTTACCAATTGAAGATGAAAGTATTGATGTTGCAGCTCAAAACTGTCTGTTCAATATTTTTAAAACAGACGATTTAAGAAAAGCTTTGCAAGAAATGCACCGTGTCCTGAAACCTCACGGAAGATTGGTAATGAGTGACCCAACCTGTGAACAACAAATGAATGAAACCTTAAGAAATGATGCTCATTTGAGAGCGTTGTGCTTGAGCGGAAGTATTCCTATTGCTGAATATATTAAGATGTTAACCGATGTAGGTTTTGGCACCATCGAAATTCGTGGCAGAAGACCTTATAGAATTCTGGATACCGAAAATTATGCAACAGATGAATTAATTTATATTGAAAGTATCGAAGTTTGTGCAATCAAAGATCCAATGCCAGCTGATGGAGCATGCATTTTTACAGGTAAAGCGGCAATTTATTATGGTAAAGAAGCTTATTTTGATGACAAAAAAGGACATGTTTTATTAAAAAATCAACCGTTAGCGGTTTGTGATAAAACCGCTGCTGCTATTGCTTCGCTAGGTCGAAATGATATTTTTATTAGCGAATCTACTTTTCACTACAATGGTGGTGGGTGTTGCTAAAAGATAAATAAACTACCAATTCCTCCATAAAATTGGAGGAATTGGTAATTATAACAGTTACTTTTTATGAATAAAAATGCGATCATCCTTTTTACCAAAAATCCCGAACTAGGAAAAGTCAAAACCAGATTGGCCCGAACCATAGGTGATGATAATGCTCTTGCTGTTTATAAAAAACTATTAATACATACCAGAACAATAGTTTCACCTTTAAAAGCAGATAAATTTGTTTTCTATTCAAACGAAATAACCTTAGATGATGATTGGTCTAATGACGATTTTATAAAAAAAGTACAATCTGGAGCTGACTTAGGAGAACGCATGAGTCATGCTTTTCAAAGTGTTTTTAAACTGGGTTATCAAAATATTTGCATCATAGGAAGCGATTGTTATGAGTTGAATACAGCAATAATTGATACCGCTTTTGAACATTTAAATAAAAATGATGTAGTCATTGGTCCCACTTTCGATGGCGGATATTACCTTTTAGGGATGAAAACTTTTTATGCAGATTTTTTTGAAAATAAGGTTTGGAGTACCGAAACTGTTTACGAAGATACCATAAGCAATTTTAAAAGTCTAAATCTATCACATGCAGTTTTAACTAAGTTGACTGACATTGACGAAGAAAAAGATTTACCACAACACTGGAAATAAAATATTTGTACAACTTTTTTAAAATATGGGCACGAACCGCACTTTTTTTCTATTCCAGAAAAACGGTTACTGAATTTGCTTATAAACCAAATTTCGGTAGACCAGAAATACTTGCTTCTAACCATCCCAATTCTTTTTTTGATGCCATTGTTATTGCAGTAAATTATCCTAAATCTATTTATTTTTTAGCGCGTGGCGATGCTTTCAAGAAACCAATGGTTGCAAATTTTTTAAAGGCTTTGCACCTCATCCCTATTTATCGTTTGAGCGAAGGCAAAGAAAATTTGTATAAAAACGATGCAACTTTCGAAATTTGCTTGCAATTATTAAAAAACAACCAAAGCATTTTAATATTTTCTGAAGGAATTTGTGTGAATGAATGGCACTTGCGACCATTAAAAAAAGGAACTGCAAGACTTGTATTTATCGCTTTAGAACAAAAAATAAATTCTTTGATTGTTCGACCGATAAATATAAACTACACTTCTTTTTCAAAATTCCCAAAAGATATCTTGATAAATTTTAACGCACCTTTTACTTTAGAAAAATTAGACAAAAGCAGCGAAATCGTTTTTTATAAAACTTTTAATGAAACATTAAAAAAAAGGATTTTAGAAGGAATGATAGTAAAAAATGACCTGAAAGATGTTGAATTATTTACTATAAGAAGAAGCTATTTTAAACTCGGATTGCTATTAATTCCAGCAATATTAGGTTTTATAACTCAATATTGGATGTATTTTATTATCAACAAATGGGTAACAAAAAAAACCAAAAATACTGTTTTCTATGACTCAGTGCTATTTGGCTTTTTGATGCTGCTGTATCCAGTTATGGTTTTATTAGTTGTCACAATATTAACAATAGTAACTGATTTTACTTATGGATTAATTGTCCTGATTTTTTTGCCCTTTACAGCCTTTTGTTACAAACAATTTAAGAACAACTTATAGACTATTTTACTTTACTTAACGCCAGCATTTTTATCATCCAGTTGGGCAAAGGTTTTTCGAAATTTCGCTTTTTGAGATCGAGATACCAACCTATTTTTTTTAAAATAGGCACTTTATGTGTTTCTACAAGCTCAATCAGCGTGCCATCTGGATCTTCAATGTAGCAAAACCTTCCTGAAGCATTTTCCATTTCAAAAGTATTATTGCTGTCTACCGTAAAATGACAATTGTTTTGCGCAGCATGCAATTTTAACGCATCCATATTCAATACATCAAAACACATATGTATAAAACCACAATCGCCCCAAAATCTATTTTGATAAATAGTTTTTGCTGGTTTATTTAAAATTTGTACCAATTCTATTTCCACAGAACCAAGCAATTTGTTAAAAGCGCCCTTTCCAGAAGCTTTTTTATACAATCCTACCTTTCTATAAATATTTCCTTCAATATCATTTATTTCTTTGTCGTATAAAACAGTATTGATTCCTAAAACATTAGCATAAAATTGTATAGAATGTTCCATGTTGCTTACGCCAATTACGGCACCACAAACACCTCCTAAATCAGAATCGCCATCTTGAAACCATTCATGAGCTGCCACAATATTAAAATTATTTCCATACGCGTCTTTTACCCAAAATTGAGAACCACCATCTGAAATAGCTGAAACCGCAATTGAATTATTTTGTAAAAGTTGCTTGTGCGATTTTTGTATATCAGAAGATTTTATTTTAGGCCCATAAATACCTAAATCTCCTAAATTAACATCCTTATTTTCTAATGGAATTTTATCTAAAAACTGCCAAATTTCAAATCCACCGCCACCTTTTAAATTTATTGTCAAAATGGCCCTGCGGTTGTAGATTTTTTGACCTGTATATTGTGCCATCAATTGGGCAGGTGCAATGTCATCAAAGATCAAAACATCCATCCCGAAAATAGCTTTGTATGCAAGCATGGCTTGATGTGCATCTTTTACACCTATTCCAACTTGCTGAATTCCAGATAAAAAATCATGCATTTATTTAGTCCTTTTTATTTTTAATACCTTTTGCGTAAGCAATTTTATAATAAATCGATGGAAAATACCACCAGAAAAAGTACAGTAATCTTTCTGCTTTTGCAATAATAACTTTTCTTTTATTGGTTTGAATGGCGCTAATAATTTGTTCAGCACAAACACCTACATCAATTCCTACTTCATTGTTTTCATCGGTTTTACCAAATTGATTTCCGTCACCCGTTAATGCGTTTTTAGAAATATTAGTGTCTATCCTACCCGGATATACGAGAGTAATGCCTATTTTAGTTTTGTACAACTCGGCTTGTAAAGTTTCAAAATAACCTTTTAATGCATGTTTTGAAGCTGCATAACCTGATCGCAATGGAAATCCCATAAGTCCGGCTACACTACTAATCACGGTCATGTTTCCTGAATTTGCTTTTTTGAAGTGAGGCAAAATAGCTTGTGTCAAAATCACTGGAGCAAAAAAATTGAGCTCCATTAATTTTCTATTCACAGCAATAGTGGTATCGTTAGCGAGTGCTCTCTGACTTGTCCCAGCACTTTGAATGACAATATCAATTTTTCCTTCTAAAGCTATAGCTTGACCTACAAGATCTGGAATTGCATCCACATTTAATAAATCAAAAAGCAAAACATGACAAACAGTATGGGTTCTTAATTCTAAAGCCAAATTATTTAAGGCTAGATAATTTGTAGCAGTAAGGATTAAAACAGCTTTTTGTTTTGCTAATGCTAGTGCCAGCGCCCTACCAATTCCTGATGAAGCACCAGTTATCCAAATTATTTTGTTTTTAAAATGCATTTTTTCGATAATTAAGCATTTGTTTGTAAGTCGATACCATGGCTTGTTGAGAAGCGCCATTTTTATACATTCGCACCACTTTTAAATTGGCAAGTTGTACAGTTAACCAAGAATTTTGATCATACTTTCGGGCAGAAATTAATGTAGCTTTTCGAATTAATTTGAATTTACCCGATTTCCAAACACGTTTTAGAAAATCATAATCTTCCATTATAAGCATTTCATCTTTGTAGGTTCCTACTTCAAGCCATAATTTCTTAGTTATAAAAATACTTTGGTCACCGCCACGAAAAAATAAATAATTGAATCTGGTAAAAAAAGCATTAATTTTTAGGATAAACCTATTGCTATCAAATTGGGTTATAAAACTTCCACAATCATAACCACTTTGTATTGCTATTTGAATTTCTTTTTGAAATGTAGGATGAGGTAAACAATCTGCATGAACAAAATAATACACGTCGCCTTGTGCATGTTTTACCCCATTATTCATTTGTCCCGCACGTCCTTTTATTGGAGAATTTAAAACTATAGCGCCTAGATTCTGAGCAAATAATGCTGTATTATCAGTACTTTCTGCATCGCTTACTATTATCTCATAAGAATTAGGAAATAAATTTTGATGTAAATGGGATATGGTTTTGCTAATGTTTTCTTCTTCATTGTAAGTGGGTAAAATAATGCTTAAAAACATGAAGGTAAATTTAGAAAAGATTTATAAAAATAAGTTGGTAAAACTATCCATCTAATTAGCCACTTCACTTATAAATTTAATGCGCATTAAGCGCAATTCATCAATATCATATTCTCCTTCAAAAGCTGCAAGTGCATCTTCTATTTTGTCACTTTCAGATTCCATAAAATAGTCATGAATTTCTTCTTGCTGGTCATCATCGAGCATATCATCGACCCAATATTTTATGTTTAATTTGGTACCAGAATATACAATTTGCTCCATTTCTTTGATCAAAGCATCCATATTCAACCCTTTTGCGGAGGCAATATCATCAAGGGATAATTTCCTGTCAATATTTTGAATGATGTATAATTTATTAACAGAATTAGCTCCTGTAGATTTTACAACTAAATCATCGGGACGAATGATTTCATTATCCTCAACATAACGGTTGATTAAATCGATAAATTCTTTACCATATTTTTTAGCTTTACCTTCACCTACGCCATGAATATTACTCATTTCGTCTAGCGAAATTGGGTATTTTAGCGCCATATCTTCTAGAGAAGGGTCTTGAAAAACTACAAATGGAGGTACAGCTAACTTTTTAGCCACTTTTTTACGCAAATCTCGCAACATGGCCATTAAAACTTCATCTGCAGTTCCTGTAGATTTTGCAGCAGTTACGATAGCTTCGTCTTCAGTTTCGTTGTATTCATGATCTTCTGACATCAAAAATGAAGATGGTTTTTTTAAAAACGCAAGTCCTTTAGGCGTGACTTTAACAATTCCGTAAGTTTCAATGTCTTTTGTAAGTAAACCAGCAACGAGTACTTGACGAATCAAGGCCATCCAATACCGCTCTTCAAAAGTAGCACCTGTTCCAAAGAATTTTTGGGTATCGGTTTTATGCGCCTTTATGATCGCATTTACTTTGCCAATAAGTGTATAAACTATTTCTTTTGATTTGTAAAGGTGCTTTGTATCGCGAACGATTTCTAATAACTTTACAACTTGGTCTTGGGCTTCTACTTTCGTTTTTGGATTGCGAACATTATCATCCATATCGGCACCATCGCCTGTTTCACTATCAAACTCTTCACCAAAATAATGCAATAAAAACTTGCGTCTGGACATTGAAGTTTCGGCGTAAGCAACTACTTCTTGCAGTAATGCAAACCCTATTTCTTGCTCCGCAACAGGCTTTCCAGACATGAACTTCTCCAGCTTTTCAACATCTTTGTAGGAGTAATAAGCTAAACAATGTCCTTCTCCTCCATCTCTGCCTCCACGACCTGTTTCTTGATAATAACTTTCTAAGGATTTAGGGATATCGTGGTGTATTACAAATCGAACGTCTGGTTTGTCAATTCCCATCCCAAACGCAATGGTTGCCACCACAACATCAACATCCTCCATAAGAAACATGTCTTGGTGTCTTGCTCTGGTCTTGGCATCTAGTCCTGCATGATAAGGAACGGCACTTATACCGTTTACCTGAAGCACTTGTGCAATCGCTTCTACTTTTTTGCGGCTCAAGCAATATATAATTCCAGATTTACCTTGATGCAATTTTATAAACCGAATGATATCAGCTTCTATATTTTTGGTTTTGGTACGCACTTCGTAATACAAATTAGGCCTATTAAAAGAAGCTTTAAAAGTATTGGCGTTAGGCATATCTAAGTTTTTAAGAATATCCTCTTGAACTTTAGGCGTTGCTGTTGCGGTTAAACCAATTATGGGCACATCTCCTAATTGCTTGATAATGTGTTTTAAATTGCGATATTCTGGTCTAAAATCGTGACCCCATTCTGATATACAATGTGCTTCATCTATTGCTACAAAGGAAATTGGTACGTTTTTTAAAAAACTAACGTACTCTTCTTTAGTTAAAGATTCTGGAGCCAAATACAATAATTTTGTCAATCCAGACGTAATGTCTTTTTTGACTTGGTTGATTTCTGTTTTTGTTAATGAAGAATTTAATACATGCGCAATCCCATTTTCTGACGATAAACTTCTTATTGCATCTACTTGGTTTTTCATAAGTGCAATAAGAGGCGAAACCACAATGGCCGTTCCATTTTGAATCAAAGCGGGCAACTGGTAACAAAGAGACTTACCACCGCCAGTAGGCATTATTACAAATGTGTTGTTACCCGTAATAATACTTTTTATAACTTGTTCTTGCAATCCTTTAAATTGGTTAAAACCAAAATATTTTTTTAATTCTTTATGGATGTCAATTTCGTTTGAATTCATTCTTTATTAATGGTATTTTACATAAATTTGCAAAACATAAAGATACAAATTTCTTTAACACTTACAAACTTTATACAATTTCTGTTTTGATAACAAAAGAAGATATATTGGCTACAGCCAGAAAAACCATACTTTCTGAAAGTGAGTCTATTGCAAAGCTTATTGATTTTCTAGATACCAATTTTGTTAAGTCTGTCGAAATTATTTACAATACTAAAGGCCGATTGATTGTTACAGGCATAGGCAAAAGCGCCATTATTGCTCAGAAAATTGTGGCAACTATGAATTCTACTGGCACACCATCGATGTTTCTGCACGCTTCCGAAGCCATTCATGGTGACTTAGGAATGGTACAAACAGAGGACCTTGTCATTTGTATTTCAAAAAGCGGTAATAGTCCGGAAATTAAGGTATTGGTTCCTATTTTGAAACATTTTGGCAATACACTGATTGCTATTACTGGAAACACCACTTCTTTTTTAGCAAAAGGAGCCGATTATGTATTGAACACCACTGTTAACAAAGAAGCTTGTCCACTTAATTTAGCACCTACTAACAGCACCACTGCCCAACTCGTAATGGGTGATGCTCTTGCTGTTTGTTTGATGGAAATGCGTGATTTTAAGAGTGGTGACTTTGCAAAATACCACCCCGGTGGCGCATTAGGCAAAAAGCTATTATTGCGCGTCAAGGATATGTTAGAAAATACATTAAAACCTATGGTGGATGCTGATGCTCCAATCAAAAAAGTGATTTTTGAAATTTCAGAAAAACGCTTAGGGGTTACAGCAGTCGTAGAAAACCAAAAAGTTATAGGTATCATTACTGATGGTGATATTCGTAGAATGTTGAACAATAATGATACTTTTAATCATTTGCAAGCCAAAGATATAATGACTAAAAATCCTAAAATCATA
This sequence comes from Bacteroidota bacterium, assembly GCA_031413015.1. Lineage (GTDB taxonomy): Bacteria > Bacteroidota > Bacteroidia > Flavobacteriales > Flavobacteriaceae > Flavobacterium. The sequence goes on from JANOEE010000018.1 coordinate 162,066, forward strand.
CAATCTACAGATATGGTTGTTGATGCATTTAATATTCTTGAGGACTTTGCCATAACACAATTAGTAGTTGTGGATCATGAAGAGTACAAAGGAATTTTACATTTACATGATATTTTAAAAGAAGGAATAATATAATGGCTCAAAAAAATATGAAGGAAATGTCATTCTTAGAACACCTAGAAGTTTTAAGATGGATGCTAATTAGAAGTACCCTTGCCATTTTAATAATGGGTACTGTAACTTTCTTTTTAAGCGAATTTATTTTTGATGTAATCATTTTTGGACCAACCCATCCCGAATTTATTACTTATAGGTTTTTTTGTGACTTGTCACATCAATTGGGCATAGCCGATAGTATTTGCGTAACCGAAATGCCTTTCATAATTCAAAATACTGATATGGAAGGCCAAGTAAACACCTTAGTCTGGACTTGTATCACGGCAGGTTTTATATTAGGTTTTCCTTATATATTGTGGGAATTTTGGAAATTTATAAGCCCAGCACTCTACGATAGAGAAAAAAAGAACGCCAAAGTTTTTATTTTCGTTTCATCTATTTTGTTTTTTATAGGAGTTCTATTCGGGTATTTTATTGTAGTTCCTATGTCTGTTAACTTCTTTGCAACTTTTAGAGTAAGTGAAATTGTAAAAAATCAGTTCAGTTTGAACTCCTATGTGAGCATGATAAAAACCTCTGTTGTTGCGAGCGGATTGTTTTTTGAATTGCCCATCATAATTTATTTCTTAACAAAAATAGGTTTAGTAACACCCGATTTTCTTAGGAAATATAGAAAAATAGCCATCATCATAGTATTAGTTGTTTCAGCAATTGTAACACCTCCAGATGTAGTAAGCCAAATCATCGTAGCCATACCCATGCTATTGATATTTGAAATAAGTGTATTAATTTCAGCTTTAGTAATAAAAAGACAAAAAAATGAGCAACTTAGTTAAAGACTTCAACGAGTATCGTCAAAAAATGAATGAAAAATTGTTAGACGATAACAATAAAATTATCAAAAGAATTTTCAATTTAGACACAAATGCTTATGCTCCAGGCGCATTAGATGTTAAGACCAAAGAGCTTTTAGGACTTGTGGCTTCTGCAGTTTTACGATGCGATGATTGTGTAAAATACCATTTAGAAACGAGCCATAAAGAAGGCGTGACTAAAGAGGAAGTTATGGAAGCTTTAGGAATTGCTACGCTTGTAGGTGGTACAATTGTGGTTCCTCATTTAAGAAGGGCCTATGAATTTTGGGAAGCTTTAGAAGAGAACGAATAATTAGATAGCGAGTCAATTAGATAATTAGATAATGTAAGAATTTGTTAATTGATTGATCTGATTATTTATTAAACCGTTTATTTGTAGATAATAAAAACTTGTATAATTTGAAATTTAGATCCAAATATCTGATTTTCTAATTATCTAATTTACCAGTTAAAAATGATTTTAAGAGCCGAAAATTTAATAAAAACATACAAAGGAAGAAGTGTTGTAAAAGGCATTTCTGTTGAAGTAAATCAAGGTGAAATTGTAGGACTCTTGGGACCTAATGGCGCTGGTAAAACCACTTCTTTTTATATGATTGTAGGATTGGTAAAACCCAATTCCGGCAACATTTACTTAGATGATTTAAATATTACTAATTATCCAATGTACAAAAGAGCGCAAGAAGGCATAGGTTATCTTGCGCAAGAAGCTTCAGTCTTTAGAAAATTAAGTATTGAAGACAATATTTTGAGTGTTTTACAACTTACAAAATTGACTAAAGCGGAGCAAGAAGCAAAGATGGAATTGCTTATTGAAGAATTTAGCTTGGAACACATAAGAACCAATCGTGGCGATTTGCTTTCTGGTGGTGAACGCCGTCGTACCGAAATAGCCCGATGCCTTGCTACTGACCCTAAGTTCATTTTACTTGACGAACCTTTTGCAGGTGTAGATCCAGTAGCTGTAGAGGACATTCAACGTATTGTGGCGCAACTAAAAAATAAAAATATTGGCATCTTGATTACAGATCATAATGTGCAGGAAACACTTGCTATTACTGACAAAACCTATCTTATGTTTGAAGGAGGGATCCTCAAAGCTGGAATTCCCGAAGAACTTGTTCAAGATGAAATGGTAAGAAGGGTTTATCTGGGTCAAAATTTTGAATTGAGAAAAAAGAAATTGGAATTTTAATTGCCTATTGTCAAATACTTCAATTCTGTTTTATTACCATTAAAAATATTAACGTCTACGTTGCCTCGAATCCCTTTTACAGCAGCTCTTTCTGTAAATTGCCAGAAACGCCAGTTGTTGTTTATTTCTTCTTCGAGTAAATTATAATTGGCTATCCAAAAAGTATATTCTGTAAATTCTTCTTCAAGAAAATCAGTGTAATAACTATCGCCAGAATATATAATAGGTCTAACGCCATAATGGTTTTCTACTTTTTTTAGCCATCGTTTCAACCCCACTTTCAGACTATCTAGCGACTGTTCTTTTGGTAATTTTTCAATATCCAAAACTGGTGGTAAATCTCCTTTTTTAAGTTTTACGTTTTTAATAAAAAGCGTTGCTTGTTCTAGCGAATTTTCATTAGGCCTATAATAATGATAAGCACCCCGGATAAGATTTTTTTTCTTTAGAGCAGACCAGTTTTGTTTGAAATTAGTATCAACCCTATCATTTCCTACAGTGGCTCTCACAAAAACAAAATCAATAGGGAATTCATTTTCAATTTTTGAGATGGAATCCCAATTGATTTTTTCTTGGTATTCTGAAACATCAATTCCAACAACTTTATCCGCATGCTTGAATAAAATTTGATGGTTTCTTATGTCTGAAATCTCTTTAGCTAATGCAGCTTCTTTTAAAGTTTTTCCGGTTTTGAAACCCAAATAATTAGCTAATCCATCTTTATAATAATTAACTGAAAAAATAAAAGTTATGATGAAAAAAAGTGACCACCAGAAGGTTTTAAATCTAGAAAACCCAGAAGAAGTAGCCTTTTTTCGAGAACGAACGGTAGTTTTTTTTCTACTACTTGTTCTCATTTACAGCATTCTTTTTTTGAAAACGATTTACAAAAACAGATAACAATACGTAAGTAATGATAACTAATGGGATTCCTAAGTATTGAAAAATGACCAGTAAAGCAAATGCAATAATTAAAAAAACGATTTGTAGTGTATTGTGTTTTAAATCAAGCTTTTTTACTTTTAAGGAAAATAATGGTATTTCTGCATTTAAAATGTAAGCGCTAAAAACAACAATTACTAACAAAACCTGAGGAGTTGTTAAGGCTTCAAGTATAAAAATAGAATCTGTACTAGCAAGAATTAACGGCAAACTCATTATAAACAAAGCATTTGCTGGCGTAGGCAATCCTATAAAAGAATCCGTTTGGCGGGTATCAATATTAAAATTAGCCAACCGATAACAAGAACCTAAAGTGATTATAAAACCCAATAAACAAATAAGGAAATCAGGATTTGACAAACTAAAAGCAGGCGATTGTAGTGAATTAATCAGCATGAAAAACATTACAACGCCAGGGGTTAAACCGCTTGTAACCATATCTGCTAGAGAATCCAGCTGTAAACCTAACGGACTTGAAACTTTGAACAATCTCGCAAAAAAGCCATCAAAAAAGTCAAGAAAAATACCCGCACTCACTAATAAAAAAGCAACTTCAAAATCTTCTTGAAACGCAAAAACCACAGCAATACAGCCACATAATAAATTAAGAAGGGTGATAAAATTAGGTACGTGCTTTTTTATATTCATGTTGGTTTTGTTTATTGACTGCAATCGCAAATTTAGTACAATAACTTAAAGACAAGTACGTTTTATTATAGATTTTTAGTCAATAATCACGCATTACTATTTATTTAGCAATAACACCAAATAACATCATTAAAAATTTATATTTTTGAAGAAAAAAACAAGCTAGCGTTTGTAAAAATAAATTGCCTTGAGAAAAATTATTTTAGTTACATTTATTTTTTTGTATGCAAATGTATACAGTCAGGCAGTTAGGAAATATTCTAATGAGTTCATGAATATTGGTGTGGACGCAGCAGCTTTAGGAATGGCCAATGCGGTTGTTGCAAATACAAAAGATGTTAATGCAGGCTACTGGAATCCTTCGGGATTATTAAAAATTGAAGGCGATCAGGCTGCATTCATGCATGCCAGTTATTTCGCAAATATTGCACAATATGATTATGCGGCTTACGCCAAAGCTATTGATGACAGAAGCGCCTTTGGTATATCAATAATCCGTTTTGGAGTAGATGATATCCTAAATACTACCCAACTTATTGCTGCAGATGGCAATATTGATTATAATAGAATTAGTTTGTTTTCTACTGCAGATTATGGTTTTACTTTTTCTTATGCGAGAAAACTTCCGCTTGACGGCCTTCATTATGGTATTAATGCTAAAGTCATCCGACGAATTATAGGCAAGTTTGCTGATTCATGGGGATTTGGTTTTGATCTCGGGTTGCAATTTGAGCGCAATGATTGGCAATTTGGTGTTATGATTCGTGACATTACAACCACCTATAATATCTGGAATATTGATGAAGAGGAATATGCAAAAGTAGCCAATGCTGTTCAAGGGCAGAACCAAGAATTACCTGAAAACTCAGAAATTACATTGCCAAAAGCACAAATAGGGGTTTCAAAAAAATTCGAATTCCACAACCAGACCAGTCTCTTGGCTGCTACAAATATGAACATGCGGTTTGAACGTACAAATGACATATTTTCATCACAAAGATTGAGTATCGATCCTGCTTTAGGATTTGAATTTGGTTATACCGATTTGGTTTTTCTTAGAGCTGGCGTAGGTAATTTTCAAAATATTCAACAAATAGATGGAACAGATCGTGTAGGTTTTCAGCCTAATATTGGTTTGGGATTTAAGTACAAAGGCATTCAAATTGATTATGCCTTGACAGATTTAGGAGATCAAAGTGCGGCTTTGTACTCTAATATATTTTCGGTAAAAGTAGATTTAAGCATTTTTAGAAGATAAAAATTAATACTTTATGCGTAAAATTTACTTAAAAATAGCTTTAACAATATTTCTTATCACTGCTTCAAATGCTGTACTAAGCCAAGTCCAATTATCAAATAATTCAGAAATAAGTGTACTGACCTGCGATGCTGGTCAAGAATTGTATTCGCTTTTTGGTCATACTGCTTTACGGATAAAAGACAGTACCAATGGTATTGATGTGGTTTATAATTATGGCTATTTTGATTTTAGAACGCCTAATTTTTATATGAAATTTGTAAAAGGCGATTTACAATATTTTGTTGCTGTAGGTCCTTATGAAGATTTTTATCCGCAATATGTTTATGAACAAAGAGGGGTTTATGAGCAACAGTTAAATTTAAACATTACTCAAAAGCAAAAAATATTCGCAGATTTAAATGCTGTTTTATCGTCAGAAAATCGATTTTACACTTACAAGTTTATTGATCGAAATTGCACAACAATGGTAGCGGATTTAATCAATAAAAATATTGATACTAAAATTTCTACTCAAATTGAGGATGCAAAAAAAACAAACCGTAGCATTTTATACGGCTATGTAAAACATCATTTTTATGAAAATTTAGGCATCAATTTGTTATTTGGTGCAAAGACAGACAAAGTTTTTGACCATGCTTTTTTACCATTACAACTTATGGAAAGCATTAAAGTATCCAAAAATAATGGCAGGCCTTTACTTCTAAATGCTAATGTAATCAATATTCACAGTGCTGACCGTAATCCTTTTTCTTGGTGGAACAATTGGTATACTTATTTGCTGTTTTTCGCTTTAATAATCATTTTCAATAAAAAAAGCATTTATCTCACTTATTTTATAATTGCGGGAGCGCTTGGACTGTTTATGTTGGCTGTAGGCTTTGTTTCTTTGCACGATGAATTAAATCTCAACTACAATGTGTTGTTATTCAATCCTTTTTTACTCTTAGTCGTTGTTTTTGTAATAAAAAACAATAAAAAGTGGATTTTGAGAACTTCTTATTTCACTTTATCCATTTTGTTAGTCTACATTTTAATACTAGCAAACAAAGCCCATTTCGTTTTATTTTTACCTATTGTTTTAGCCCATATTTTTATATTGGTACGGATTATTAGGAGTTGTAAAAAAGTTACAGCTGCCTAAAAAATTAATACCGATTGCCTTTCCATGTCCCACCATATTTATAATCGGGAAGTAATTTTGCTGCAATACAACAGGCTTCGCAAACAAAAATCCATGTTTTTATTTTGTTTTTTTGAATTCTAAAAAGAACATTGTATTCCTTTTTGCAACTTTCGCAGATTTTTGTTTTCATACTTTAGGATAATCCTTTTTTAATACAAATTCCGTTTTCAAAATTAGGTTACTTCTCTCAATAAAAAGTATTCCTGTAACAATAAAGCTTTTTCCTCGTCCTACATAAAACCTAAACCATAATTATTTTGGAAACAATACTATCAATCAAAAATCTCAACAAACGTTTTGGTTATTTACAGGCCGTAAAAAACGTATCATTAGAAATCAAAAAAGGCAATGTTTATGGCATTTTGGGGCCAAATGGCAGCGGGAAATCAACCACATTAGGCATTGTTTTAAATGTTGTAAACAAAACTTCGGGCGAGTACAGTTGGTTTGGCGGCACAATGGAAACCCATGATGCGCTAAAAAAAGTAGGAGCTATTATTGAACGCCCTAATTTTTATCCTTACATGACTGCCGAGGAAAACCTTGAACTGGTTTGCAAAATCAAAGGAATAACCTACGATAAAGTGCAAGAAAAACTAGAACTTGTAGGTCTATGGGACAGAAAAAACAGTAAATTCAGTACTTTTTCATTAGGGATGAAACAACGTATGGCCATTGCATCGGCTTTACTGAATGACCCAGAAATTTTAATATTAGATGAACCTACTAACGGATTGGATCCACAAGGCATTCATCAAATCAGGGATATCATTAAATTAATTGCGGCTAAAGGCACAACTATTTTACTGGCTTCCCACTTGCTGGATGAAGTAGAAAAAGTATGTTCTCATGTTTTAGTTTTAAGAAAGGGAGAAATTTTATATTCTGGAACTGTTGACGGCATGACTGCAAATGAAGCATTTTTTGAACTTCAATCGGATGATATTGCGACTTTAAAAGCTGCTTTAAGCCAACATCCTGTTGTAAAAAATACAGTTGAAGAAGAAGGTAAAATTTTAGTTTACTTGAAAGAAGATCTTAATGCAGCCGAATTGAATCGTTTTCTTTTTGAAAAAAACATTGTGCTTCATCATCTTGTAAAAAGAAAAAACAGTCTAGAAGAGCAGTTTTTAGAGTTGACAAAAAACCAATAACAACGCTAACACATCTTCAAAAAAAAATCTTTGCCAAAACTAAAACAAACAAAAAATGAAACGTTTACTCGCTATAGAATTACAAAAAATCTGGAAAAATAAAGCCAGTCGTGTCTTGACACTTACCTATTTTATTTTATTAACCTGTATCGCATTGATTGCTTCAATCAAATTTGATTTGGGCCCAATTCATATAGATCCAGCAGAAAATGGGGTTTTCAATTTTCCTTACATTTGGCATTTTAACACTTATTTTGCCGGTTATTTTAAATTCTTTTTGGCCATAGTTATCGTTTCAATGATGGCAAATGAGTACAGTTATGGCACTTTAAAACAAAATTTAATTGATGGTATGAGCAAAAAAGAATTTATAACTTCAAAATTCTTTACAGTTGTTTTATTTGCACTTTGCTCCACAGTTTTTGTTTTTATAATGAGTTTAATCTTAGGATATTCCTTTTCTTCATTTACAGAGATAGATATCGTTTTTTCTGATTTGGATTATTTATTGGCTTATTTTATTAAATTGATAGGTTTCTTCTCATTTTGTTTATTTTTAGGAATATTAGTAAAGCGCTCTGCTTTCGCATTAGGATTTCTACTGGTTTGGTATTTTCTCGAGGGAATTGTTCAGGGTTTGTTAAAATGGTTGGTTTTTGATACTTATGACCAAGTTAATAAAGTAATAGCATTTTTGCCTTTGCAATCCATGTCTAACTTAATTGTCGAACCTATTACAAGACTTTCAATAGTTAAAACCATAGGTACTCAAATGGGTGTAGAAAATACTAAAGACTACAGCGTACATTTTGGATCAATGCTAATTGTATTAGTTTGGACTGCTATTTTTATATATTTTTCTTATAAATTATTGAAGAAAAGAGATTTGTAACATTCATCTTAAGTAGGAAATGAATTTCTTAAAAAGGTTATTTTCTACTTAAGGATAAATCATTACATTTGAATTTCTTTTAATATTTTATGAAAAAATTAATACTCTTAGTAATTTTAGGCATTTCTATAAATTGTTTTTCTCAGTTTAGTAAGACCCATTATATTCCGCCTATTTCAAATTCTAGTCTAGTTGAACCTCAAGATCATTTTTTATACATTTCCTCACCCAGTTTAACTCCCATAAATGTAAGAATCATTGCTATTGGTGGTGCTACCACTAATGTTACAGTATCAAGAGACGTACCTATTGCATTTTCGATTGGTTTCGGGACAGATACCCAAATGATTGTTAGTAGTTTTAGTGTTAGTTCAATAATGAACAATAAAGGCTATATTATTGAAGCCGAAGACCAGGTTTATGCAGCAGTAAGAGTGGTTGCAACACAAGGAAGATTTCATGCTGGAGGATTGGTATCCAAAGGTTTAGCAGCATTAGGAACTCAATTTAGAATTGGTGCATTTATAAATACAGGTGTTACAAATACAAGTGATTCACACTACACATTTGCATCAATTTTAGCAACCGAAAATAATACTACTGTTTCGTTCAATGATATAAAAGCAGGTGTAACTTTAATAAATAATGTAGCCGCAGGAAATACGCCTGCAAATATTATTTTAAATAGGGGCGAAAGTTATACAATTGCTACCAGTGGTACTACTATTGCAAATCGCGATGGATTAATTGGCGCTTCCATCACATCTAGTAAACCAATAGCCGTAAATTGTGGTTCATTTGCAGGAAGCAATGGAGATGCTCCTAATTTAGATGTTGGTTTTGACCAAATCGTATCTGCTGAAAGAACGGGCACTGAATATGTTTTTATTAGAGGCAATGGTCTGGATGTTGTTGAACGACCATTAATCATCGCCGATCAGGATAACACTGAAGTTTTTCTCAACGGCAGCACGACATCATTTATAACTTTGAATGCTGGACAATATGTAGCGTTAAATGGCAGTCAGTTTTCTGCAAATGGTAATTTATATGTAAGAACTTCAAAAAATGTATTTGCTTATCAAGGAATTGGTGGAAGCGGAAGTCAAGCCAATCAAAACATGCATTTTGTTCCACCTCTAGCTTGTGAAACACCTAAGATTATTAATAACATTCCTTTCATAAATCAAGTAGGAAACGATGGGACGTTTACTGGGACTGTTTGTATTGTTACAGAAACTGGCGCAAGTCTTGATTTTATTATAAACGGTACTTCTTACAACTCTGCAACATTGCCATTTACAATTAATGGACCATCAAGCGTAACCGGAAATCCAGGATTTGTAACCTATACAATTGAAGGATTGCAAGGCAATATTTCCGTTTTTTCGAGCAAACAAGTATATCTTTCCTATTTTGGTTCGAGTGGATTTGCAACTTATGGAGGCTTTTATTCGGGTTTTACTTTTAAACCGGAAATTGCATTTGGCAAACTGGTAACCACAACTGACAATTGTATTCCCAACGCCAAGCTTGCTATAAATTCCTTGAGCTCCTTTGACACTTTTCAATGGTTTTTAAATAACAACCCAATAACTGGTGCAACAACAAATGAATATACCCCATTACAACCGGGTTTTTATAGCGTTGAGGCAAAAATAAGCCAATGCGGTACGAGTCTTTTATCTGATCAAATTCCTGTAAGTTCCTGCACTACCGATGGCGATAATGATGGAGCAAACGATAATATTGATATTGATAATGATAATGATGGTATTACAAATTGTACAGAGTCATTTGGCAACAGCAATATCAATTTATCCAATCCTAATGCTGGAGTTATCAATGTAAATACGTATTCTAATTCATTTACAGGAAGCACCACTGGAAATGGACCACAACCTACTACTCCTTTTTTAGGGAATACTGATGGTAGTTTTGTGTCAGAAACAATCGGCGGATTAAATAATGCTGTAACTCAGAATTTTAATTTTACAACGCCTGTAAGCCTTTCATTAGAGTATGTGATGACAGCAAATAATGCCGATCTTTTGACGACGAATGGCGAATTCATAATACAAGTTCCTATTGATAAAACCATAACGGTATTGAATCCCAATGACCAGTTGTTAATAGATACTAATTATGACGGAATTTATGAAAACGGTGTGACTGCTTTTTCTTCTTTTCAAATACGTTTTCGATTAAACAGCTCTGGCGCATCTTTAGCAGCAGGAACAGGAACGTTTAAATTTCAAACCAATCTTGTAAATAGTTTTTCTTACACCCATAAAAATCTTTCTTTAGCAAATAATAGAGCCACATTTAAGTTAATTGCCAGTTGTGTTCCCAAGGATACAGATAATGATGGGGTTGCTGATCAGTTGGATTTAGATTCTGAAAACGATGGAATTCCTGATAATGTGGAAGCACTAGGACAAAATTTTGCAGTAATTCCATTTGTAGATGCGAATAAAAATGGATTAAATGATGTGCATGAACCAGGTTTAGGAACTTTAGACTCAGACAATGATGGTATTGTAGATTACCTGGATATTGATAGTGACAATGACGGAATTTATGATTTAGTAGAATCAGGAAGTAATGCACTAGACGCCAATTTTAATGGAATCATTGATGGCAATCCAAGTGATTTTGGTTCAAACGGATATGCTAATCTTCAAGAAACTGCCACAGATTCTGGAATTCTAAATTTTACAATAACCAATACTGATACTGATAACCTTCAGAACTATATAGATCTAGATAGTGATCAAGATAATTGTTATGATGTGATTGAGGCAGGATTTTCAGATCCTAATACTGATGGATTATTAGGCAATACGCCTTTATTGGTAGACACCAACGGAAAAGTTGCCTCAGGTACAAATGGTTACACTACACCTAACAACAATTATATCACTTCGGCTCCTATAATAATTGTAAATCAACCTGTGAATCAAACTACCTGCGAAACACAAAATGCCACTTTTACCATACAAACAAATGCTATTGATAGCTACCAATGGCAATTAAGTACAGACGGTATAAATTACACCAATATTGTAAATAACGCTTTATATTCCAGCAGTACAACCGCAACATTGCAAATTACTGGTGCAACTATAAGTATGAACAATTACTATTACAGGGTAGTTTTAAATAAAAATGGTAATACTTGCGGTTTAATATCAACAGCAGGCATTTTAACCGTTTTAGTTCGTCCTGTTGTGGTTGCAACTACAACCTTAGTACAATGTGATGATGATTTAGACAGTTTATCAGATTTTAATTTGACACAAAAAGAAAGTCAAATATCAGCCAATTTTGCTAGCGAAACTTTTACTTATTATAGTTCGTTTGCTGCAGCAAATATAGCAGACAGTACTTTACAAATAACCAATCCAACAGTTTACAATAACACAAATGGCAATACTGTGTGGGTAAGAACCCAAAATAACAACCAATGTTACAATATTACACAAATGAATTTAATTGTTTCCGCTACCCAAATTCCAGCTGGAACGTCATGGTCATTTAGTAAATGTGATGATTTTTTAGATATTAGTGGTAATAATAACAGTAATAATAATGACAAAGATGGTATTGCATCCTTTGATTTCAGTTCAGTTACTACCGATATTTCAGCCATTTTGCCCGCTACTCCTTCCTACACCATAAAGTACTATAAAAATGAACCAGATGCATTTGCAGAAACAGATGCTTCTGGAAATTCCCTCGAAATTACAAACATAAATAACTACAGAAATATAGGATATGCCAATCAACAATTTATTTGGGTTCGCGTAGACAGTACGGTTGAAAATGCTTGTTTTGGCATTGGTCCTTACATCAATCTTACAGTAGAAGCTTTGCCAATTGCAAATCCAGTTGTTGTTCCAAGAGGGTGTGATGATGATCCAAGTGATGCGATTGTGAATCATAATTTTGATACTTCAACAATCGAGAGTACACTTTTAAACGGACAAACTAATGTCACTGTAACTTATACTGATCAAAATAACAATGCATTGCCAAGTCCGTTGCCCGATCCATTTTTAACAGCAACACAGACTATAAGTGTAAGAGTAACTAACAACAACACAAATGCTACTGATGGTCCTTGTTATGATGAAACTACAATAGCTTTTGTTGTAGATGCACAACCTATTGCAAATCCAGTAACTTTTGCAGCTGCATGCGATGCAAATCCTGATGATTTATTAGTAAATTTTAGTTTTGATACATCAGCGGTACAAGGTACAATATTAGGAACCCAAACGTTTACTGTAAAATATTTTGCCGAAGACGGTACAAGTTTATCAAGCCCTTTACCCAATCCTTTTGTAACAGCAACTCAACTTGTAAGAGTAGTTATAGAAAATCCTATAAACAACAATTGTTTCGCAGAAACATTTATACAATTTACAGTCAATCCTTTACCAGATATTGAACTCACTAATGATGAAATAATATGTACAGGCATTCTTAATGAAACTGTAGTGCTTAATGCAGGATTACAATCTGGAATCACAACAGATTTTAGTTATGAGTGGTTTAGAAACAACCAATTAATTGTAGGTGAAACACAATACCAATTGTCAGTTAATTTAGATGGTGTTTACACAACTATTATTACTAATATTGCTAGCGGATGTAAAAGAGTGAGAACAAATACCGTGGTGTATTCACAAATTGCTTCTTTTGAAAATGTTACTATAAATGATTTGACAACAAACAATACAGTAAACATAGTAGCATCTGGATTAGGTGATTATCAATTTAGCATTGACAATCCTAATGGTCCGTTTCAAGATACGGGACTTTTTGAAAATGTAGAACCCGGCATTCACATCGTTTATATTAATGACAAAAAAGGTTGTGGTATTGTAGAAAGGACTGTCGCAGTGATAGGCGCGCCTCCATTTTTTACTCCAAATGGGGATGGATACAATGATTTTTGGAAACTAAAAGGGATTAATGCTACTTTTTTTAATGATGCTAAATTTTATATTTTTGACCGTTACGGAAAACTATTGGTAACAATACCAACAGGTTCTGATAGAGGTTGGGATGGCACTTTTAACGGGCAACCTTTACCAGCTGATGATTACTGGTTTACGCTGTATCTTCAAGATGGAAGAATTGCAAAAGGACATTTTAGTTTGAATAGGTAACCTAAAGATAAAACTTACTGTCCGCGATAAAATAAAACGGTACTAAAAGTTTTTATTATTATGTTAATATCAAGAAAAACGCTTCGGTGCTTGATGTAATACATGTCATATTGTAATTTTATAAGACTGTCTTCGGTTGAAACGCCATAAGAATAATTAACTTGAGCCCAACCAGTTAAACCAGGTTTAATGACATGTCTCGTTTCATAAAAAGGTATTTTTTCAGCCAAATCATTTACAAAAAAAGGTCTTTCTGGTCTGGGTCCAATAAATCCCATATCACCTTTTAAAATATTAACAAATTGAGGAATTTCGTCCATACGGGTTCCTCTTAATATTTTTCCAAAAGCTGTTATTCTTTTATCATTAGAGGTAGCGTAAACTGCTCCGTTATTTTCAGCATTTTTGACCATAGTTCTTAGCTTTAGGATTTCAAATGGCTTTCCGTTTTTACCTACTCTTGTTTGTGTATAGAATAACTTCCCACGATTACCTGTTGCATTGCCTATTAAAATTAATGGTAATATAATTATCCCAATTGTTAGACCTATTATTGAAAGTACCATTTCTAAAAACTTGACGATTAATAAATACAGTTTATTTTGATTGCTTCGGCTAAAGGGAAAATACATGTAAAAATCTTTATCAAAATGCTGAATGGGTATGCGTTGCGTTATTTGCTCATAAACCTGTGTATACTCTTTTATTGTAGCACCGTTTTGCAATAATTCTAATAATTTATTGTAAAGTGGCACTGTTATTTCGTCTGTTTTCCTTGAAGCTATAACAATTTCTGATATGTTATTTTTATGAACAAAAACTTCTAGATTATCAATGTTTAACCTTTTAACATAATCTATTTTTATATCCTTGCTTTCAATACTGTCAGAGTTTACATAACCCATAATTTTATAATGTGGATCAATATTTTCTAACCCTGTAATGAGATGTTCTACTTGGTCATGATCACAAATAAGAATGGCTTTTTTTTCAAATCTATGAGAGGCTAAGAAAGTCTGGTAAAAAATACGCCACAGTAATAGTGCTATAAATACACCTAAAAAGAAATAAATAATTTGTAATCTATTAAGCGGAAGAATTGGGGTTAAAATTGGGGTTAATAAATAAAAGAGTACAGTTGTACAAGATGTTAAAACGATACTTTTTATAACTTGAAACTGATTTGCGGCTACTTGCAAATTATACATTTCGAAAACAGTACCAAAAATATTGATATAAACTGCTAAAACAATAATCCAATAAAAATTATGGGTTGATATATAAAAGTAATCAAAACTAGAAAACAAGTCTAAAATGTTTAATACCAACAAAACAGAAAACACATCAAATACACGTAAGAGCAATTTTCTTTCTGATACTTCAAAATGTATTTTGTTTTTTGAGGTCATTAAGTAATGTTTTATTGTTGCAATTTAATGATTTTGTATTACCAAGTTTATATATTCCTTTTGAATAATATTGTTTTTACAAATACTCTAAGTCGGATTTTTGAGAATTTGTTTCTGGTATTTTGATGTATATTTTTAATAAAGAAAGGGCATAAATAAATGCTGGAGCAGCAATACGCATGGCCGCGTGATTGATCGTTAATAACCAAAATAAAAAGAAAGAAAACATAAAAATATTTTGTTTGTTATTGAAATAAATAAACACTGGTGTTAAAAACAAAATAATTAAAATTACAATCCCTAATGTACCATGCTCTGCTAATAATCTTGTAATTTCATTATGGGATGCGGTCTTAATTCCAGTTTCAGAATTTCTAATTTCAACCGATTTCCCAACACCAACACCAAAGATTGGATTCTCAAAAAACAGTTCTAGTTCAGAGTTGATTAAATCCTCACGCCCAGACAATCTAGATTCTTTTACCCGACCTGCGGCATCTTTATTTTCATATCGGTTTACTAATAACCCGTTGGTTTGTAATACGCTATAACCCCAAATCCCTAAGGAAGCGATTATTGTAAAAAAAATAAGTAAATTCAATTTAAATTTAGATTTATAATCTGTTAAGAAATATACATTGATTAACAATACAATAATCATAATAATTGATGTAAGAATACCACCTCTAGAAAAAGTTACTAATCCTCTAAATGTGATTACTGCGACTATCGCAAAATTAAATAAAATTAAAAATTTATTATGCGACTTCAATATAACTCTAGACATAAAAATAAACATCCCTAAGCCCAAAACAGTTGCCACTTGGTTTGGCCCAAAACCTCCTGAGGTATCAAAATTAGAATCGGTTCCCGTAACTACATCTCTAACACTCGGATTAAAAAGTATCAAATAAGTGGTTAAAGATACGATAGGTAAAGCTGTTGCTAATAATATTGTATTTAAGGTTTCAAGCAACATTTTTCTTTGAAAAGTATATATGCTCAAAATACCCAAACACAATGGGCCTGAAAGCGTAAAAGATATTATTTTTCTTTCTTCGGTGGTTGCGTTAAGCACATATGTGGCTATAATTACACTTGGGATTAACAATAATATATATATGAAATAGGGCAAAGCATTTTTTGAAAAACTACTGTAATATATCCCTACAATAATAAATAAAATGATGCCATACTTAGAAAACTCATACAGTATAGCTGCATCTGTTGCTCTTAATAAAACTTCTGCACCTACAATATAGCCTGAAACCATTAAAACTTCATTGTTTTTGTTCTGTTTTTTTACAACATATAAAAATCCTATTATAAAAATCAATAACAAATAAACTTTTGCAAAAAAAGGCAATATAAAGATCAAAAGGGCAATCCCTACATGCATTCCTATCAATGATAGGTAGTTGATACTTTTGTTTTTCATATCAAAGTGTTTTTAACCATGAAAGATATTGGTTTATAATTGCTTCTTCAGAAAAATTTTCTAATACTGATTTGTATAAATTGTTGCCCAATGTTTTTGCAAGTTCATTATTGTGAATCAATTTTATTAATGATTCGGTAAAAAAATCTACATTATTATATGGCACTAGGATTCCTGTTTTCATATCATCAATCACATTTTCTATCTCTCCTACATTAGTTACAACTACGGCCTTTTTATACTGTCCGTATTCTAAAATCGCTAATGGCAAACCTTCTGATTTTGAAGTTAATATAGCAATATCAGATTGTTTTAAAATATTACCTATGTCCTGTCTTGAACCATAAATAAAAACATGATTTTGCAAATTGTATTCAATGATTAACTCCTTAATTTTTTTTGAATATACATCCTCAAAATCTTTCCCCACAAGATGAAAAGACCAATCAGCATTATTTTGTTTTAATCTTTGGGCAATTTCTAGTAAAAAAAAATGCCCTTTTTGTTCTCTTAAATTGGCTAAACAAATTATTCTTTTATTCTTTTGTCCTTTAAGAAAAGTAGTAGCGATACCAGTACTTTCTGTCAATATAAAATTAGATAAATAAAGCGTTTTTTTGTAATTCAATTTTTTTATCACCCATAATTTTAACTTTTGGTTCACAACAATAACGCCGCTGAATAATGCAATTGAAATTTTTAGTACAAGAGAAGGTCTTTTTGATAAAAACTCACTATCGCCATAGTGATCATGCCATATAATTTTTATCTTAGGATAAATTAGTTTAAGCAAAAATGCAATAAAAAAAGAAGTCCCGTGTGCATGAGCAATTGTTACCTTATTTTTTTTTACAAACGATTTTAAACTAAAAACGGATGAAATATCTAACGTATGTTTTCTATTTAAAAAAAAATATACCGTTTTATCACTTATTTGTTCTTTTAAAACACCTTCTTTTCTTGTCGCTATTATTCCCGAAAAAGCAATCTTTGATGCAAGAGCATTGGCATAATTAACTGCCATTCTTTCGGCTCCACCAGCTTCTAATGAATCTATGATTTGGATAATTCTCATGATAATAGCAATTGCCTGATTTCTTTTTCAAAAACCTCTAATGTATATTGTCGTGACCAATCACTTGCTTGTTGTGATTTTTTATTAAATTCATTTACATCATTTAGTAGTTTTTCTATTTCGATTGCATCTTCTTGGGTATTTTTACTTAAAAATAAACCTCTTTTTCCATAATCTAACATGTAAGGCACACATGAAACTGGGGTTACAAGAGGTACGCAACCCCAAAACATCCCTTCGGCAATGGCTTTGGGCCAACCTTCACTCTCCGAAGGTAATATTACAAAATGACTTTTTTGGTAGGCAATTTTTAATGTTTCGGAAGATTGATTGCCATACAACATCACTTGAGATTCTAAATTGTTGTTTTTAATATAATTAAGAATTTCTGTTTTTTGGATACCATCGCCATATATTGCTAAGCTTGCTTTATGACCTTTTTTTAATAATAAATCTATGAGTTCAATTGCATACATCGGATTTTTTCCAGCTGCAAGTGTTCCAATAAAAATAAAGTGAATGGTGTTTTCAAAGTTTCTCGCTGGAATGGGTATTTTATCAGTCTCCGAGTAAGTTGCAGTAAAAAAAGGTTTGATATTTTTTGTACTCCCATCCCATTCGCCATACACCAAAACCAGCATGTTTCTGGTTAAGAATGTATTGCTCAAAATCCATTTCTGCAAACGGTAACTCCAAGGCTGTTTTGCTTTGGGATCCCAATTACCAGCATATTTTGCTGTTTTGGGCTTGTTAGGAAATAAAATTTGAACCAAACATCCCAATAAACCAATATTGCCTGGACAGCGCAAATGAATATGATCGGCTTGTTGCATGGCTTTAAAAATTTGCCAACTAATTTTTGGCGCTTTTAGTATCGCATTCAAAACTGCCCGCAATCCCAACAAACTAATTTTGTTAATGGAGACAAATTGTATAGTATTTGAATTGTAAGACCAATCTATAGCTGTTATTTCCGCATTTTGTATTGGAGCCACAATAATCAATTCATCAATATATTTTGACCAAACATTCATTTCATTTACGTAAGGTGAATATGCAAAATACTGATTTTGTAACTGGATATGTTGAACATGAGTGATAATAGCGAATTTCATATGGCTTTTTTCGGCTTATAAAAAATCAAACTCCACCAACCTATAGATCTTCCCAATGCTTCGGTAAATGCTTCTTTTCTTTTGGTTGACGTGATTGCATTACTATATCGAATCAACGTCAAAAGTAAAGTAATAGTATGCCATTTCACGAAATCAGTTGCATTGGGACTCGGATTTTTTACCCGCCAAACATACCAGCCGTTTCTAACTACCATTTTACCGTATTGGTATTGATTGGGACGACCAGATGGATGATGAAAATGACTTAACTTTACTCTTGTATTTGTTACATTTTTACCAAATTGCAAAGCCCTAATACTGAAATCAGCATCCTCATACAAACCATAACCTTCAAAATAAGATGAAAATTGTATATTATCAACTACACTCTTTTTATATGCCATCGACATCCCAATTAATAAGTCGACTTCAAACATTTTTTCGTTCAAAGGAAAACCACAAGTTCTTCCATGTGAATAGTCAGGCATCTTTCCAGGGCCAAGATTCGATTGTAAACCCAAATAATTACGAACTATATTCCGTAACCCTTCCTTATATACAAACCCCTCAAACTGAAAGTACTTGTATTTATTATACTTTTTATTTGCGTCTATTATTTGCCAAGTATTTTCATTAATGGCAACTCCACCAACTCCTGATACAGTACTATCTTGTTTGAAAGTATTAATCAATTGCTCAAAATAATCTTTTTCTAAAATGGTGTCATCGTCTAAAAAACAAACCACTTCCATATCGTTTCCAACGCGGGTAATTCCAAAATTACGCTGTTTGGTCAAACCACGATACTCATTAGTAACTAGGTAATACTTTAAATTTTGAAAAAAAATATCCTTCAAAGCAAGTTGTGTTTCATTATTAATTGAACCATCTACTATAAGAATTTCATCTGGATATAATGATTGTTCCCTTACTGATTGCAACAATTGGAGCAAAGGTTTAGGGCGCATATAAGTACAGATAATTAGCGAAAACTTCATGATTGTTTTTTTAATTCATTAGCCCACAGTTCACTTTGTTTCCATTGCTTTCTATAATTTACAAAATATCGGAATGGATTTTTAATGCTTTGATGTTGGTAAAATTTAAAAAACAAAGTTATTTTATAACTTAAAATTTGCTCTTTTGTTTGATACAGCAACTTACATAATAAAACAGTTGGCGATGGTTTGGGCTGAATTATATCATCCTGCCATTGCAACTTCGGTTTCGTACGAAAACCTCCTATTGGCGCCTTTAAATGCAAAATCGTAGGCTCTGGAAAATATATTACATCTATCCCTTTGTTTCTTAACTGAAGTCCATAATCGGTATCTTCTCCGTATCCAAACTCAAGTGCTTTATTATATCTTAAATTCTCAATTTCATTTATTTTTACAATACTGCATCCCGATCCAAATGAACTCCATTGCGTATTATATTTTAATTTACTTTTTTTTTGATAATTAGCCTCATAACATCCAAAAGTGATTGCATCTATACCAAATGAAGTAGCTACTTTGAAACCTTTTTCAATAAAATCAGAATCAATGCGAATATCATCATCAGCCATAAAAACCCATTCACTTTCCACTTGACTCAATGCTATATTTCTGGCGTTACAAGCACCAGGTTGATGAGTAAAAGTATGCTTAATTATAAATGGCCAACTTTCTTTTTCTAAATAATCTAATTCTGATAAGGAATTGGGCATTGGATTTTGCTCTACGACAATCACGTTTATTGGTAAATGCGTCTGCTTAGATAAATCTAGTAATACATCATACAAATATTTCTTTCTACCAATTGTGGGAATAATAACATCCATTGTAGCTTGTTGTACCACTTCCCTACTGGATTGAACCATCATGCTATCTAAGTGAATAGACAATTTGTTTCTGTCTTTAAAAATCAAAGCATAAAGAAAAGCTATAAATGGAAATCGAAACTCATATACCAATAAATTCATTATCAACAAAACCAACCAACGTATTTTATAATGTTGCTTTACAAATTTAAAAAGAGTAAAAACAGTTGCTTTTGAACTTATTTCAATTGCTTCCTTTTTCAATAATTTAGGTTCCGAATAGCATAACAACCCTAATGGCATACAAACTTTGGCAATAGAACTCAGATAATAATCAAAATCAGAATCTAACTTTATTTTACTTTTAAAAGTCAACAAAACTGAAGCATAAATCACACCCACAAAACTGCTCATCTGCCAAGTAGGATAGGTAACTTTTTTGTTTACATTTATAAAAGGGGATTCTTCTACATAACCTATTTCTCTTCCTAAATAATTGTCACCCAAATTATAAGAAAGCATCATTTTTTGATGATGTAGTATTCCTGAAATGGCATTAAGATTAATTTGCTGATGAAAATCTTCATGACACCAAACCAACTTTGCCTCTGGAAACTGAATTGCTAATTGCATCAGCCCATAAGCAATAGTCTTTTTTTTATCAAAGAGTATTGTTTTACTTATAGTAGATTCTACTCTAATAATGAACTTGTTATTATGATAAACTACAATCAAAATTGACCTATTAATGTTCTATAAAAATCAATATTTTGTTTTACCGTTTTTTCAATATCAAAAACAGTTTCTACTCTCATTCTTGCAGCATTACCAATGTTAACACATAAATTATCATCATCCAGTAAACCAACTATTTTATCTGCAAACTCCCTGTGCTGTTTTGGATGTACAAGATATCCGCTTTTGCCCTCAACAATCAATTCTTGTGCCCAACCAATATTGCTATTAACTACCGGCTTTTGCAACGCCATAGATTCAATAGTAACCATTCCTAAAGTTTCGGCAAATGTCGGGAAAACACAAACATGGGCTTTTTTTATATATTCTTGTACTTCTTGATAATGTATTTTACCTAAATAGGTAACATTCTTAATATCACCTTCTTCAAATTGTTGTTGCACTAATTCCCAAGTTGATTTCGTTTTTGTTTTGATATCATAAGAATCACTTCCAATTAAAACGAGCCTTGCATTTGGATGTTTATTTCTAACTTTATTAAAAATTGCGGATAATTCAAATACTCCTTTTTTTCGGATGATGGTGCCAATATATAAAATCAAACCTTTTTCATAAACCAAAGGATTGGTGTTATTAAATTGATTCAACTCTAATCCATAGTGAATGGTCTCTATTTTTTTATTTTTAATACCAAAAAGCTTTTTTGACAGTTCTCCAGCAAAATGGGTTGGTGCAATAAAAGTTTGAGCTTTATTGATAGCAAGTTTTTCAAACCAAAAATTCTTAAGTTTTTGCTTTCTTTGTTCCAAATGACAAAAATAAGTATCACTACCATGAAAACGAATCACTAACGGCGCTTTTAGATTCATAAAAGCAGTAATTCCTGTCCAATCGGGTGCTTCAATTAAATCAATCCCATTAGAAATTATGTGTTTATTCAAATGATTTTGAAGGTGTTTTCGATGCAAATACCATCCTAACATTGTGTATTTTCGTGTCTTTATCAGATGAATGCAAACACCATCTTCTTGAAAAACAGCCTCTTCTCCTTGTCCGTAAACAAAAACTGAGACAATAACTCCTTTTTTAACCAAAGCGCCAACCAAGTTCTTAATACTCGTGCCTATCCCTGCTGTATATTGTACACGCGCATGCGGATATTCGGGGGTTAAAAAGGCGATATGCATATTTTATTAATTAAAAAAATCCTTAATTATTCGGGCAGTAAACAGTCTCGCACCTGTGTTATTGATATGTCCGCAAGACGAAAAATAGTTATCCCCGTTTATTGCGTTTTCATAATTGTCAATTTCGGGATAGATCTTATTTGCTTTATTTCTTCATAATGTTTGTTTTGTATGGGTTTCAAAACTCTTAAATCATTTTTCATTTTCCCATTGTTACCTTTCAAAGCCACATACCCCAAATTTTGAAGATGTGAAGTTTTTTAATGTATCAAATTGAAAAGCATAATTGTTCATAAAAAATTATACGCTATTTATAGTACAAAGAAAAGGATTAATATTTAGAAATGATGGTTTTAATTCCTTCCCAAATACGTTTCGAAGCTTCTTGCGGAGGATGTTGATTGATGGTTTCAAACCATTTCTGTGCGCTTTCTATAACCAAAGAATTAGTTGCTATTCCTTTCTCAATAATTCCAGCAATCGCTTCGGGACTGTTTATCCACAAAACGGCATTGTTGTTAGGCATCGAGCGAAAATGAACATAATTGTATATTTTTTTTACGGACCAATCCTTGATTTTTTTAGTAGCAACATCATAATTTACAAAAGCACAGGGCTTATTATGAGCTACATAGTCAAATACCATAGAAGAACCTAAATTGACAACCAGTTCTGTATGTGCAATTGTATTGATTTGTAAATCAATATCAGTTTGAGTAGGTAAAACAGTATTCCAACCATCCCCAATTTTTTCCCAAAGAGGAGCAATTGGAGTAATAACTTCTTTATAGATTTCTAAAACGGCATCATATCGATCTGAAAAATCAACAGGACAACGGCGGAAAATAATCCCCAATGAATGACCTTTTTTGTTTAATTCTCGAATAGCCTTAGCGATATCTTCAAGATATTTTGGATCATCAGGACAAGTTGTTACATCGTCACCCGAATAACAAATGTATCTTTTATTGATATTTAAATTATTTTGCTCAAAAAAAGCATCTCTCGAAAGCAACTTGTTTTTATCAAAATGTGATTCAAATTGCGGAGTCCCAGTAACAAAAACTTCTTGTTCGTTGATATACGGATAATAAAAAAGCAATTCCTTTTTCATTAAATCACTCCATACAAAATAATAATCAGTTTCTACAACCATTGTAGCCTTGGGCAAATTATCCCAAGAAAAAATGAATGTCGCCGTTGGAATTTTTAATTCTTGTGCTGCCAAGAGTGGTGCAATTGCAGTCATGGGCCGCTGATTGGTACAAAAAACCAACGCTGGTTTTTCTTTTTGCAGCGTTTCTAAACATTTATGGTAATACAAGGTTTTGCGTTCTTCTTCTTTAATCTTTTTTCGAATACGTAGTAATCCGTATTTTGAAGAATGTGTACTTGATAAAAATTGCGTTACACCACTTTTTAAAGCTTTTATAGTTGTAACATACGAAAAAGGGAATCGATACGTATTGTAAACAGCATCCTTGGTTCTTCGGATATTAAGGTTTAATTCTATTTGTTTGCAGGTGTTTTTATAGATCTCCGTTAGTGGATGCGATTTGGAATTTTGAATTTTTATTTCCTTAAAACCCAATTGGGCTAAATTAAAAGGAGTATTGTTCCAAAAAATAACATCAAAATTTTCTTTTACTCCAATAGCCTGAAAATTGGAATACGCAAAATTACGAAGACCAATTCCGTCGGGTAAAAGGATAACAATTTTATTATTTTGCATTAGCGATCTCTAAACTGTTTTTGATGATTCATTTGCCAAAATTCTTCTTTTTGAAGACTTATTAAAAATAATTCGGCACTGTTGCCTTGTCCAAAATCAGCAACCGTTTGCTGTACTTGTTTCACATCAATAATTTTTAAAGCTTCCAAAATATTTTTTTCATCATAATCGACATTAATAATATCGGCATGAACAGCTCTGTTTTGTTGGCGAGTCCCTATATTTATAATCGGAATTCCGTAATAAGGTGCTTCGCGTATTCCTGCGCTGCTATTTCCTATAATGAATTGACTGTTTTTTAATAAGGTTAAAAAATATTCAAATCGTAAGGATGGAAAAATCCGAAAACGAGGATTGTCTTTTAATCGCTCATAAGCTTGCAAGATTGTTTTGCTTCCCAAATCGTTATTAGGAAAAACAACAATGTAATTATGGGTATCCGCCAATATTGCATTGACAAAATGAGTTGCATACTGTTCCATTTCTTTTATCTCGGTAGTAACAGGATGAAACATTACAATTCCGAACGAATCAAAATCAATTTGATAATATTTTTTAGCAACAATTAATTCAGGAAGTTGATCCGAGAACATAATATCAATATCGGGTGAACCAATAGTGATAATAGATT
This sequence comes from Bacteroidota bacterium, assembly GCA_031413015.1. Lineage (GTDB taxonomy): Bacteria > Bacteroidota > Bacteroidia > Flavobacteriales > Flavobacteriaceae > Flavobacterium. The sequence goes on from JANOEE010000018.1 coordinate 186,597, forward strand.
CTTTAATCTCTCCCATTTGTTGCAATCGTTGTGCCGCCTCAGCATTGGAAACAAAATGAATATGGCTCAATTTACTCACGCTGTGTCGAATCAATTCATCTACCGTTCCAGACACTTCACCCCCTTCTATATGGGCTACCAAAATATTATTTAAGGAACCCACAATAGCTCCCGCAAGAGTTTCTACTCTGTCCCCATGAACAACGATTAAATCAGGTTGTATTTCTTTTACATACCCAGACAAACCTGCTATGGTTTTGGCCAGCGTCAAATCCATAGTAGTTTCATGAGTGTAATTTGAAAATGTACGAATATGACTGTAGCCACAGCGCTCAATTTCTAACAAAGTGTACCCATATTCCTTTTGCAAATGCATTCCTGTAACAAAAACGAAAACTTCAAATTCAGGTTGTTGTTCCAAAATTGAAATCAATGATTTTATTTTACCAAAATCAGCTCGCGTGCCTGTAAGGAAAAGTATTTTTTTCATTTTATATAGTTATATAGCGGTGAACGCTTACTTGATGGGATGTCACATCGAGCGCAGTCGAGATGCTTCTGTCTCATCGAGCGCAGTCGAGATGCTTCTTGTCTCATCGAGCGCAGTCGAGATGCTTCTGTCTCATCGAGCGCAGTCGAGATGCTTCTGTCAGATCGAGCGCAGTCGAGATGCATTATCAATCAATTTCCTCAACATTTGGTTTGTATTTATAATGCGTTGCATTTCTACATTCTGATAATTCTTGCAATTTATTAAAATTATCATCAATCAATGCTTGTTTTTTAGCGCGACTCCATTTCTTAATCTTTTTTTCATATTCAATGGCTTGGTTAGGTTCCGTAAAATCTTGACAAAATACTAAGGTTACAGGTCTTCTTGAATGCGTAAATGCGTCGGGATATTTACCTTCATTATGCTCTATAACCCTGCGTTCAATATCAGACGTAATACCTACATACAACGAATTATCATTACAAAGTAAAATATAAACAAAATAAAATTTCATTATCAATTATTTTAAAATTACCCTTATCTCGACTGCGCTCGATTTGACAAAAAAGTAAGCTCGATTTGACAAAAGAGATGCAATCGATTTGACAAAAAAGATGCAATCGATTTGACAAAAAAGATGCACTCGATTTGACAAAAATAAAATATAAAATTAGCACCTATTAGTTCATAAACATCTAACATAAATTACAATATCTGTCACATCGAGCGCAGTCGAGATGCTTCTTGTCTCATCGAGCGCAGTCGAGATGCTTCTTGTCTCATCGAGCGCAGTCGAGATGCTTCTTGTCTCATCGAGCGCAGTCGAGATGCATCTGTCACATCGAGCGCAGTCGAGACCCAGCAATAACAACACTCTTAATCAAAATCAGAAAAATCCAATTGTTCGTCATTTTCTATATCTCGAGTGGCTGTTTTTCCTAAAATAGCATCGAAATTTTCAGCCAAAATTTTACCTGTTCCAGGACGTTTTACCCAAATATTTTCTTTAGAGAATGTCTCTCCTTTTTTAATATTGGCAATACTACAAACGGTAGCAAAAGCAAAATCAATAGTTACTTGTTCTTCTAAAGCTGGTTCTTTGATACCGCCACGCATTTGCCAAATTTCATTCGATGAAATTATCAATTCAGCTGTCGTCTTTTCATTCATACTGCAAACAATATCTGGCCCAGTACGGTGCATATGGTCAGTAAAATGCCGTTCTAAAATAGAGGCTCCAAGTGCTACCGCTCCTAAACAAGCATTGTTGTTTAAAGTATGATCGCTAAGCCCAAAAACTTTATCTGGAAAAGCCTCATGCATTTGCATCATGGCCCCAAAACGCACCAAATGAATAGGTGTTGGATACAAATTAGTAGTATGCAATAGTGCAACTGGTATTTTATGGGTGTCAAAAATAGCAACCGCTTTGCGAATACTTTCTACTGTATTCATTCCGGTACTCAAAATAACAGGTTTTCCAAATGATGCAATATGTTCCAAAAGTGGATAATTGTTGCATTCGCCAGAACCAATTTTATATGCTGGAATGTCAAATTGTTGCAATCTGTTTGCTGCAGCACGAGAAAAAGGCGTGGAAATAAAAATCATACCAAGACTTTCTACGTAGTTTTTAAGTTCTAGTTCGTCAACCTCGTTCAAGGAACAGCGCTCCATAATTTCGTAAATAGAAACCGTGGCGTTGCCCGGAATCACTTTTCTGGCTTCTTTGTTCATTTCATCAGCAACAATATGGGTTTGGTGTTTCACCACCTCTGCTCCTGCTCGTTTGGCAGCAGCAACCATTTGCTTGGCAACGTCCAGCGAGCCTTCGTGATTGATGCCAATTTCAGCAATGACCAAGGGTGGATAATCTGTCCCAATTTTTCTTCCTGCAATTTCTATAAATGGATTCATTTTTTATTTTTTACTTTAAAGTTAAACTTACTTTGAAAAAAACACACCCCTAGCCCCTCTCAAGAGGGGAATGTGATTGTGCTAACATTTATATTTAAAGTATAATTCATTTTTTTTATACTGCTGTTTTTCTTGTGCTCCTAATTCCTCTCTCGTAGAGCAATATGTCCCTGCTAGATTTATTGTTATTCTCAAGAATAATATTTTTTTTGCACTACTAACTCCCATCTCGAGAGGGGCTGGGGGTGTGTTTCCTTAGTAAATATGTTGCAAACTCCAAATCTTCTAGTGTATCAATATCAACATTAGTAAAAATATGATTTACTTGCAATGGAAATGCGTTTTCTGTAATAATTTTATTGTCTAAAATCAAAGCAGCTTTTGTAATGTACAACAATCCATTTTCAAAATACAAGGGTTCTAAATCTTGGCTTCGTTGTCCCAAAGTATAATTGAAGGGTTGGAATGTATTGTTTATTATTTTTCCGAGTTTATGATGATTTCTCGAAACCGTAAACAAGCTTTCTTGATTTTCGTTAGTAAAAATTTCAAAAGCTTCCTTTAATAAATTTTTTGGTCGTAATGGATTGGTAGGTTGTAACAAAATTACATTATCAACAGCTTCAATATTTTCTAAAACGTGTTTTAGGGCAGTAACCGTAGGTTCAAAATCACCTGATAAACTTTCAGGTCTATCGATTACTTTAGCTCCATATGCTAAGGCGATGCTTTTGATGGTTGCATCATCAGTAGAAACATAAATAGCATCAATAATTTCATTATTTGCCAAAGCATATTGTATCGAATGCACCAATAATGGCAATCCTCCTAAGAACTGAATGTTTTTATCTGGAATGCGTTTTGAGCCACCACGGGCTGGGATTATGGCTATGTTTTTCATTTATTAAATACTGTATTTAGCATTATCAATAATGTCATTCATACCTCGATTCCAACTTTCAGAGCTATATAAATTTTCTGGAATCTTCTCAAAAAATAAAGGTTTCTCTAAAAACTCCTTAATTGCACCTTCCCATTCAAATATAAAGTGAGGACTTTGTATAAGTTTTCCCAATTTACCATATTGCAAAACTTCTGGAACACCACCTAAAGCCGATGCAATACAATAATTGCCACAATGTAAGGCCTCAATTAAACTCAAACCAAAACCTTCATGCCAAAGTGTGGGAAACAGATAACAATCTGCCACTTGAAAATAGCGAGGCAATTCGTTGTTAGGAATTCGACCCCAGTACTTCACTCCGGCTTGTTCTTTTTTGGGATCACAGCCAATTACCCATAACACCACATCTTTTTGGGTGGCATATATGCGCTGCCAAACATCTAGAATAAGGTGCAATCCTTTTTTAGGTCGATCTTGTGAACACCAAACAAAAACTTTTGTATCAACGACCTGCATTTCTGCTTTTAATTTTAATTTTTCTGTTTTTGAAAGCGGAAAAAACTGAGTAGTATCAATTCCGTTATGTAAAACAGAAAACCGAGTAGGTAAAACTGTATAATAATTTTTATGAGCCAAATAGGAATCATGTGTCAACAAAACCATTTCATCAATGGTTTCAAAAAACCATCTCCCATGAAAATTTTCATAAAACGGAGGAAATCCATGATAAAAAAACTGCAAGTAACAATTAGTGCGCATCCCTTTTTGATTCAAAAAAGCCACCAACGGTTTGATTATCCCAAAATTATCTACAATTTGAATGATATACTTTTCATTGGGAACCATTATCCTTTCTAGAGCTTTAAGATAGCCCAAATAGGGGTTTTTATTCCATTCTTGCTTTATCTTAGTCAAATTGTCATTCACAACAAAGCTATAATTCACTGTATCCCATTTTTCTTCTGGTTCTGGACAAATGATACAATCAATTAAGTGCGTGCCTTGCAAATAATTTTTATACAAAGTTGTCCAACTTCCAATTTTTGAAAAAGGCAGAGCAACTTGTGAGAGTAGAATTACTTTAGACATTAACTAGATTTTTTAATAGGGTAAATATAGAAAATGTTACTTAATTGAATTTTATTTTTAATTGAATGGTTTTCAAGTCTTCGCTTATGATATAAAAATAGTTATTGTTTCGATAAAAACTAATGAGATGTAATAAAACCAAATCATTTATTGTTTTTAGGGAATAATAACTTGGAACCGTTTTACCCAATCTCTTTTTTACCCAATACTTCCATGAGGATTGAAACAGATCTTTTTGAAAAATAACGTTTACAATTTTGGATTTGGCACAAGGTAATTCGGCATATAAAAAATGATCTACTTTAGCTTTTTGATTACCTATCACTACTACAACTGAATGATTATCAAGTATTTCATATTCTTCTTTAGTTATTACCTTACCCCAATATTTTGAAACAACACCATCAGAGTTTATCTGTTTGTTTTGTAGTAAGTGTTGCTGATTCAATCTTGAAATTTGAGTCAATTGCAAATCAGCAGTTAGGGTTTTACTTTCTGAAGTTCTGTAACTTTCATGCCATTGATGAAGCATTAAAACTTCCTGCTCATAAAAAATTGATTCATATCCAGCTTGTTCCAGCCGACTATGAACATCCTCATCCTCGGCTCCCCAAAAATGAAAAAACTCATCAAAACCCTTTATTTTAATCAAGGCTTCGAGAGGAAATAAAGACAATCCCTTTGCCCCTGGTTGACTGAAGAATTGAACTTGAAATTGATTAAAAGCCTTTGCTGAAAAACTTTCTTTTTGATTTAAAAAACCAACTTTAAAAAAAACAGCACGACTGGGATTTTGAAGTTTTATTATAGTAGCCACAAAATCATTTCGAAATAACATATCTACATCAGCCACAAAAACATATGGTGTTGTAACCTGTCGCAAACCTATATTAACGGCTTTTGCTCTTGACCACGGCTGGTGGAGGTGATAGGAATAAATATATTGTACAAAATCATATTCTAGTAACAAAGTTTCTATTGCCATAGCGCTACTTGATATAGAACCATAATCTACAAATAGAACTTTGAAATCTTGATTTGTTTGTTGTGCCAATGAATCAATCGAACGATTTACGCGTTCAAGCTCTCTATTGCGATAAGGATAAAGAATTGTAATCATCTCAAATAATTTTTAGCTTCTTCCTTGCTCAGGCCTTTCCAGATTAATAATAAAGACAAAATATATTTTTTGTATATTATTTTAGCTAATACATTTTTTAATAAAAATAATTTTAAACTATTTTTTTTAACAGATTTGTAGTTAGGTTCAATCGTTGCGTTAGTATTCTTATTTTTTAGATTTAATATTTTATCTGTCATCCAATTTTCAAAAACATTACCCATGTGATATGTATAATTAATTGTTGTTGAAAACCTGTAATATCCTTGATTTAAAGGCGGTAGGTCTAAAATTTCTTCTTCACTATTACCTCCTAGCGAAAATTCAGAATGTTTATTTCGTAGGTGTTTAAAAATTACTCCTTTATAAGTTGCAACAAAATGAGCTGCTCCTGCAACGGCAATTATCTTATTCTCTTCCAATGTTAAATATTTAGAGAGATGACTTTCATTATATAAATTTTCGTTTCCTACACTTTTTGCAAATGCAATTAAAGCATTTGGGTCTATAACATTTGAGAATTTCAACCTTTTAGAAAAAAAATAATCCCAATAAAATATAGCATCGTACTTACCTGTAGATTTAGAGCCTGGCGTTGTTGAAACAACCCCAGCTTTAGAAAAATTCTCGAAAATTTCTTCGGTTGCTTCCTGCCAACCATCACAAAATAGAACATCCGCGTCAGAAATAGTAATTAGAATTTCATTTGTACCAGATAAACATTTTAAAATACTGTTGAGCTTACCTATATTCTCTTTATGGTGTATAATTTCGTGAATATTTCCTGATAAATATTCATTATTAACAAATTCAATTACTTCTTCACAACAGCCATTAGTACTAATTGCTATATATGTTTTTGAATGACATGTTTTATATAATGACTCTAGAGTGAGCTTAAAAATTTTAAAACTATCTTGAAAATACCCTTGAAAATTAGGTATATATACAGGAACAATAACTTTATGATAAAATTTTGATTGTGTTATAATTTTATCTTTGTTTGGATTAAAGCCTACTCTCATAATCTATTTAAAATTCTTTTCAAAAATTAATTCCATTGCCTTTTTTTCAAAATCAATAATCAAACTATAATTCAATATTCTATTAAAAATCATTTCTTTTAATAGTTTGTCGTTAACTTCTTTAAAATCATAAAAAATTCTATCCTTTCTTTGATTTTTAAATAAAATGTTTTTAAATCCTTTAACAAAAGACGTCTTAATTGCTTTGTTATCTATAATTACAACTTTGATAATCTCATCTTTAAATGAAACTAATTCATTTAATAAAAAATCAATACTAGCTATTTTATTATCAATAAAAATCTCTTTTTGTGGTTTAGATAATTTTAAAAAATCTGACTCTTCAATAAGCTTTCCCCAATTCTTATTTATTGCTATTATTTTTTTTTCTTTATTCCTTTCATATCTTAATGAATTGAAGCCTTGCACATTCATAACACTGAGTTTTTTTGTCAAATTCCTATCATTTAAACTGCCAAATTTTGAATGCCATTGATGGTATACAAATAATGTATCAACATATTGATAATTAAGATTACTCAATCTCATTCTGTTTAAAAAATCGTTATCCTCACTACCCCAACCGTGCATAAATTCATCATAACCACAAATCTTTATTGATTTTTCTTTTGAAAAAAGTAAAATTCCTTGTGCTCCAGTACTACTATAACTATCTATATTATAACGCTCTATAGGAAATTTATCAAAAGAAAAAGCCTTTTTTAAATAGGCTACTTTAAAGCAAAAAATGGTATTTCTACAATCCAAGTTTTGCAAATAACATAATAACTCTGGCTTAAAAATCATATCAACATCTGCAGTAAATAAAATATCAAAATTTGCTTTTTTTATTCCAATATTAAGTGCTTTAGCTCTACTCCAAATTTGATTTTGAGTATAAGAATAATAATACTTAACGAATGAATATTTACTTACCAGATTAGAAACCATGTTTGTATAAGAGGAATCACTACCATAATCAACTAATATAACTTCAAATTTATTAATAGTTTGATCCCTTAATGAGTTTAAAGATTTTTCTAAACGCAAAAGTTCTAAATTTCTATAAGGATAAATAATACTTATCATATTTATTTTTAAAGTAATAAAATTGACACTAAGTTAAGTCTTTATCTAGATTGTATCCTATTCGCATTTTAAAATGTCATTATATAAGTCAATAACTTTTGTTCGATTAACATGATAATCTAACTTTTCAATTGCTATCGTTGTATTTTCAATTGATGCTTTCTCAATAATTTTTAAATTCAAAACGGCATTCAAAATGAGTGTTTCAATTTCAACAATCGATTCTGGATTATTTATTAAGAGTCCATTTTTACCATCTTTAATAATTTCTTGAGTAACACCTCCTGGATTGGTTTGAATCGGGAAAGCTCCCATGACGATCGCCTCTAAAAGCGTATTTGGCATACCATCTGAAATACTATTTCCGATATAAATCAATGACGTACCCATTAATTCCATCAATTCTTGATGAGAAAGTCCATGTCTGCCAAATAGCTTAAAATCAAGCTGACGGGATTCTACATAATCAATTACTTTAGGATGTGCTCCAAAAACTACTACTTCATAATTTTGAATTTGATTTTGGATGGCTTGCAAAGCCTTGACAACATTCAATCCTTTGCCCAAATGATGTTCATATCCTTTTACCAAAAGTATTCTCCTTTCACCAATAGGCAATTTATAGAATTGCAATTCTTCGAGCCTGTAACCTGTACCACCCGGAATAACTCCCACATGCTTCCCTAAAAAACCCAATTGTTGTGCCAATACATAATCTCGTTGGCAATCGGTATGCAAATAATCAGCGCGTTTTAAAACTTGTTTGATTTTTTTTAAATGTACAGGAAATCTCTGATAATAATATAAATCACTACCCCAACACGAATACAACCATTTTATAGCAGGGTATTTTTGCATTGTTTTCAAAATAGGATACGAACATCCTTGCATTTCAAAACTGTGAATAACATCTGGTTGAATATCCAAAATTATTTTTTCTAAAGCTTCATTGGCAGTTACTTCCAGAAATGGATTTATTTTTTCAAAAAGAACTGGTAACTTCTTGCCCAAAAAATACTCTCCTTTGATGGGAGTTACTTTTCTTTTTTTCCAATTCACAAATTGCGTTACTCTGTCCAAAGTATTCAATTTACCACGATCCAAAATATCAAACCAAAACAACTCATAAGATGAATCTTGTAGATTTTCTATCCAGCGAATGACATGAACAGAAGGCATCGAAATAAATAGAATTTTCATTTATTTTAATAATTTATACCCTTTGTTAAAAATAATCAAAATTGTAAATCCAAAAATAGTTTTAATAAAACCTTTAATATCAAAAACTTTAAATTGTGAAATAGAAAGCATTTTCAAGTAATAAAATTTTTTTTCATCATTTTGAACTAATGCTTCTCTAAGAATAAATTTATATCTGTCTTTAATATAATTTTGCAAAATCCTTAAATTAATAAGCTTATTTATTTTTAATAATTTTAAATGCTTTTCTCTGGCTCTAAACTCCGATTGTATTTCGTTAAAATTAAGTTTATTAATTTCTTGAGATAAGGAATCTCCATGTATTCTGTATTGAATTAGTGCTTCATCTACGTAAACTATTGAAGGTTCTTGATATAACATCCTGAGATTAAAATCCCAATCGTCAAGATTTGTTATAAGTACATCAAATAAATTAGCTTGCTTCTTTAAAAAACTTCTTTTCCATAATGGTCCAGAAATATAAAAAGAAATCTTCCCTGTAAAATAGTCTTCAATTAAATAAGTTGAAAAAATTCTATTTTCTTTTATAGAAATTCCTCTATCAAAATCATAAAAAGTCAATTTACATACGCTTACATCAACATCTTTATTAAATGACAAAATTTGTTTTTCCAACAAATTGGGCAACATAACATCATCACTATCAAACCATTTAACATATTCGCCTTTACTCACTTCAAAACCATAGTTTCTGCAAGCGTTGGCACCTTTTATTCTGTCAACTGGTCTTTGATGGTATTGAAACCGATTGTCTTTTTTTATATAATCGGCAATAAGAATAGCCGTATTATCGCTGCTTCCGTCATCTACAATAATACATTCCCAATTAGGGTAAATTTGTGCCAAGACACTATCGAGCGTTTCACCAATTAAATGCGCCCGATTGTAAGTAGGAATGATTATGGAGATTAGCGGCTGTTTCATTATTGAAAACTTTTCAAGAATCTTCTTATAAATTTTAAAAAGGCAATAAATGCAAAATTATGGACATATTTCAAAAACAAAATACGCCATTCTTCTAAACTTAATTTTCTGTACTTTTTAATAGAAACCTCTGCTTTCATTAAAAACTGAAAACGTGCTGCTCTCTTAAATAAATTCAAATTATACTTAACTAAATCCATATAGAACATAGATTCAGCTATTCTCTTATCCTTTATATTAGTTGTACTTCCAGTCAAACTTTCATTTGATACTCTTATGCTTACTTTTTCATTATTTATTGCGAATATTGGTTTGTTTTCTGCAAATTGAATCCAAGCATAATCATCACTATGCCATGCGAGTGGATAATCTTGAAAAAAATACTTTAAATAACTTTTCTTTCTAAAAATATGTTCTGACAAGGAACATCTCACTAAACCTAAATCTCTCCTGTAATAAAAATCAGCCGCATTTTCAACTTTAGGATTTACAAAGATTTTAGAAGTTGTATTAGTAATTTCATCTATAATTTGGGTTGAAAATCGTAATACATTGATTCCCAATTGCTCAATTTCTGATAAATTACTATAAAACTCTTCAACTACATTCTTCCCTAAAACGTCATCATCCCCTAAAATCATTATCCACTCTTCATTGTTTGACAAAGCAATACAACGTTCCCATTGTTGTGTAAGCGAAGTTCCTCCTAGATTTTCCGAAAAACGATGATATACAAATTCAAATTTCCCATAGTATTTATCTAATATAATTGAAGGATCTTCTGGACTTGCATCATCACCAATGAAAACATTAAAATCTTGACAGGTTTGCGCTGCCAATGAAGCCAAAGTGGCCTCGAAGAAGGTAAGTTTATAATAAGGAATGACGATTGCAAGCATAACATGAAAATTAAGACAACAAAAATTCTTCTAGAGAAACGGTACGAATACCAGCGTACGTATTACCTGAAAAAGCATCGTAGGTAATTACTGTTTTAGGGTAATTATCGGAGATCATACTCAAATTTCCAAACTCTCTTTCTAATGTTTTACTGTCGTTTATGGTTAATGCTACCTGAAAATAAAATGTTTCTCCTTGTTTTTGGGCTATAAAATCAATTTCGTTTTGGTCAAACTTACCAACCATAACCGTATATCCTTTAAACAGTAGATGATTGTAAACTGCATTTTCTAATATTTTCCCACGATCGGCTATACGATAGCCCACAATTCCGTTGCGAATCCCTAAATTTTCAAAATAATATTTATCTCCAATCTCAAATACTCGTTTTCCAATCATATCATATCGAGATACTTTATGGACTAAAAAAGCATTCACCAAATAGTGCACATAGGTTTGCACTTGGTTTGCTGCCATATTAATATGCTGCGATTTTAGAAAATCACTTATCTTTTTAGACGAAAAAATACTGCCTGTATTTTCTGCTAAAAAAAACACTAATTGTTCCAAGAATGGCACATTGCGTACCGAATATCTGTTGATAATATCGCGATATACAATGGTGGCATAAATATTTTTTAGATATTCAAACACTATATCATCCTGTAAAGGCAAGTTCTTTAAATAAGGAAGTCCGCCATATTTCAAATAACACGCTACACTTTCTGCCCCAGTCGAGAGCTGATGGAACGACAAAAACTCAGGATAGGAAAGGCTATACACTACAATCTCTATGTACCTGCCACTCAAATGCCCCGCAATATCACCCGATAATAAATTGGCATTACTACCTGTGCAATACAAATCTAAATCTTCGTGCAATAGAAGCGATCGCAGAGCAGCTTCAAAATTTTCTATGTCTTGAATTTCATCTATAAAAACATAAGTCTTTCCGCTAGAAGCTTTGTTTTCTAAAACATAGTTATTCAAATCTTCGGCAGTTTTAATACTTGAAAAAGCTAAATCTTCTTTGTTGATATACAAAATTGTGGCTGCTCCAGATTGCTCAAGTTGCTGCATGAGCTGAAAAAGTAAGTAACTCTTGCCCACACGGCGTTGCCCTGTAAAAACTTTTATGATATTTTGCCCCATAAATGGCTTTATCCTATCTATATAACTAGGCCTGAATTGAATATTAGGTGGAATTGTAAAATAAATCATTCTAGATACGTTTATAACTTTTGTTAAATGTACTATTTATTAGCGATACGTTTATAGCATTTTGCAAAAAAAACAATTCCTACAGATACGTTTACAATATTTTTAATGTGGTTTTTAAAATGGATTACTTTTTAGAGTTTTTGTATTTTAAAACTTCAAATGAAGTTTTAAAATAATGAGTTTGTAAAACAAAAAGATTATTGCAAGCATTTATTTTCCTATCATAATTTTCTTGACAACTGACTTAAAAATTTTCATTTTTGATAGATATCTCATAACTTGACGATTTTCAATTGAAAATTTAACTATAAAATTATCAATAGAATCAGAAGCTAAAAAATATAATTTATCCCAAACTTCAGGCACAATTGGATGTAAGTTTTTATAATTGAAATAGTTAACATTATCAAGTTTTTTCCAAAACTCAAAATATTGTTGGGTATCAAAATCATCTCTATGTCCCCAATTATTAATTTTAAATTGTATTTCGTCTTCAGATCTGGCCCATGACTGATGTATTACTTTAATATCTGAGAAATGGTTTCTGATAGAATCATTCCTTCTTGTGAGTAAATTAGCCATTTGATTGGTAATAAATGGAAAACTTTCATTATTGTTAATATACAAATAGCCATTTGGTAATTTCCTGAATAAAGTTACCAGTGTTCCGTTAAAACAAATTGGTGTATATTTTGGGAACAAAGTTAAATACCAATATTTTTTAAGGTATTTAGCAACATTTTTAAAATCGTATATGTATTCATCCACATCTAATTGAATCTTCCAACCTCTCCCCAACTTTGCTAATACTAAGTTCCTTTCTCTTGTTTCGCATTCCATTGGACTTAAATTCGGGACAAAAAAAGTATCAAAGTAAAACTGTATTTTATTTTTTTTATCAAAAGATTTGACTTCGTCAAAAAAAGAATCAGGAATTTCAAAAGAATTGCCACTCCATGTCTTGTAATCTTGATCTACACCAACTACGATTTTATCTACATAATCATAAAGTTGTTTGACTGAAGTCATAAACAATGCATAATCATAGGATAAAAGATAACTTACTTTAATTTTCATTTGTTAGCTTAATTTCCAATTTGAATGCAAATATACTTTTGAATGCGTCGGCAAAGGCTTAGTTCGCTTTGTAATCTCACTTTGTTCAATTTTAAAATTTGTGAAATTTTTAATTGTATACAATGTATCCATTTGACCGCTGCCTATCCACAAATTTAAATTGTACACTCCTGGAATAAACAAAATTTCATTTGTACGGATATTGATACTTATTTGTTTCCCTTTTAATAAACATGGAAAATACATTCCATCATCTTCATTTGTAATATGAGAAATCAGTTCTAAATGATGATTCAATAAATCCATTGCAATTGACATATCATAGATATCTTCATTAATCATTATATTTATTTTAATATCTAAACAATCACCTAACGCCAGTGTACTTCCTTTTTCAAATAACTTGTCCCTATTATAAACTTGAAATAACTCTACTACAATTGCATTTGAATAACTTTTATGCCAACTTTCTTTTTCAATTTCCTGTAAAGAAATATTTGAATACATTTCAATACTTTCCTCAATTCCCCCTTCAAAAACTACCTTCCCATTCTCCATCACTATCCCCCTAGTACACAAACTCTTCACCGCCGCCATATTATGACTCACAAACAACACCGTTCTTCCTCCTTGTTTAGAAATATCTTGCATTTTGCCAATGGCTTTCTTTTGGAACTCGGCATCGCCCACTGCTAAAACCTCATCAATAACTAAAATTTCAGGTTCTAAAAATGCGGCAACGGCAAAGGCCAATCTTACCGTCATTCCTGAACTATAGCGTTTTACAGGCGTATCTATATAACGTTCGCAACCCGAGAAATCTATAATCTCATCTAGTTTTGAAGTAATTTCTTTTTTGGTCATTCCAAGAATGGCTCCGTTGAGATAAATATTCTCCCGCCCGGTCATTTCACCATTAAATCCTGTTCCTACTTCTAGTAAAGAAGCGATTCTTCCGCGAGATTTTATACTGCCCGTTGTGGGTGCTGTTACTTTGGATAAAATCTTCAGTAAAGTCGATTTCCCAGCGCCATTTTTCCCTATAATTCCCAACACTTCGCCCCGTTGCACCTCAAAATTAATATCTTGCAGTGCCCACACATAATCGCTAGATCCTTTTGTGCTGCGGTCGTTAACATCGCCTATTCTTAAATAGGGATTCTCTTTACCACGTACTTGATGCCACCAGCGATTTAGGTCATGACTCAGCGTACCAGTTCCCACTTGGCCCAAGCGGTATTGTTTTGAAATATTCTCGGCTTTTAGTATGATGTCTTTCATTTTTTTTATGGTGAGCAGTGAATAGTGAATTGAGATAAAACTAACTATTGACTTCTAACTATTCACACTTTTATTTATATAATTCTTAAATCCTAATAAAAGCTTTTTCACTTCGATTCTTTGCTTTTCCAAAGTATCTTCTTTTTTTATAAAAGCTAATCTAACAGCAATTAGATACTGTGTTTCCAATTCCGAAAGTGAACCAATCGCAATATAAAGAAACTGTAGTAATTCTTTATTTTCTTTCCGAGCAGCTCCCTCAGCAATATTAGACGGAACAGAAACCGCAACTCTTCTTATTTGACTGGTCAAACCATATTTTTCAGAATCAGGAAATAATGCTGTCAATTTATAAATAGACGCTACCAGATCCATACTTTTTTTCCAAACATCTAGTTCTTTATGATCCATACAATCTCTTTTTTCCTATTTACAATTCACTACTCACTTTCTCACTACCCATTATACTGTATCAATAAAACTTTTTTCTGTTTTATTAAAAATTAACAACCCTGCAAAAAACAATCCTAACGTTATTAAAAAAGTATAGGCTAATCCCAAAATCGAAATTTGTCCCACATTGAGCAACATATATCGTGTTGTTTCAATTATATAAGCTAGCGGATTGTAACGCACGAGCCAAGCAAAATTTGGTATTTTTTCTTCAATTAATGATAAAGGATACATCACCGCCGAGACATACATTAATAGCTGTACTCCAAAACTTATCAAATAACTAAAATCCCTATATTTTGTGACTAACGAAGAAATAAACATTCCTGATCCAAGGCCTAGAATACCCATCAAAATGACCAACAAAGGAAAAAACACTACTGAAGGACTTAGGCTCACAGTAGCATCTTGCGCATAATAAAAAATATAAAAAACGATAAAAATAAAAAATTGAATTCCGAATTTAATCAAATTAGAGATTACAATTGAGATAGGCACAATCAATCTGGGAAAATAGACTTTTCCAAAAATCCCTGCATTAGCGCCAAAGGTATTTGAGGTTCCTGTAAGACAAGCCGTGAAATAATTCCAAACGGTGATTCCTGCTAAATTAAACAAAAACGGAGGAACCGTTCCTGTGCTGATTCCTGCTAAATTATTAAAAATAATGGTAAATGTAATTGAAGTGAATAAAGGCTGTATCAAGTACCAGAGTGGCCCTAGAACGGTTTGCTTGTACATGGTTACCACATCTCTTTTCACAAAAAGAAAGAGTAGGTCTCTATATTGCCAAACTTCTTTTAAGTTTAAAGAAAAAAAATTGTTTTTCGGTGTTATTTCAAACAACCAATCTTGGTCTTGATCTTGCATCACTTTTTAATTCCTTTTATTAACAACCCAAATTTATAAATAATGATTTTTGGTCTTTCAACTGAATCAAAGTTAAAAATCTACTCTAATTGTTCACCGTTTTATGTTTCAAATATAATACATTATAAAATAGCTATTATTGACAAACACAAAAATGATGTAGTTATAATTATTTATTAATTACTAAAAAAAACCTTTGGATTGCTCTAAAGGTTTGGGTTATTATGCTTGACCTGTGGGTCCAAAATTCAAAGGAATGGGCGGTTGCTCGCTGTCTTTTATTTCACCATGTGCTAGTTCAAAACGGTGCACATTTTCTGCAAGCGCTTTTACCAATCTTTTTGCATGTTGTGGCGTTAATACGATACGTGATTTTACCTTCGCTTTTGGTGTTCCTGGCATGATACAAACAAAATCTACCACAAATTCTGATGCAGAATGATTGATTATTGCCAAGTTAGAGTAAATGCCTTCGGCCATATCTTCGGTTAATTCAATATTTATTTGACCTTGTTGGTTTTGATCACTCATGATTTTAGTTTAAATTTTTTTAATTAAAAAAAACCTAACAGATTTTAAAGTCTGTTAGGTTTAGTAAATATAAGATGAAAAATTTTAATTACTAAAATTAATTTTAGTAATTGTACTCTTCTTTATTGACCATCATTTCATTGAAATCTTCTTTTGATCCTACGATAGTGTTATCGTATTCCCTCATACCTGTTCCTGCTGGAATTCTATGTCCAACAATAACATTTTCTTTCAATCCTTCTAAGTAATCTACTTTTCCTGCTACCGCTGCTTCGTTCAAAACTTTTGTAGTTTCTTGGAAAGACGCTGCAGAAATAAATGATTTCGTTTGAAGAGAGGCTCTTGTAATACCTTGTAAAACTGGAGTTGCAGTTGCTGTAATAACTTCTCGAGCTACAACTAAGTTTTTATCATTGCGTTTCAACAGTGAATTTTCATCACGCAATTCACGAGAAGATATAATTTGACCTGCTTTCAAGTTGTCAGAATCACCTGCATCTTCAACCACTTTCATGCCGTATAATTTATCGTTTTCAACAATAAAATCTTTAGTATGAATCAATTGGTCTTCTAAGAATAAAGTATCTCCTGGATCTTGAACTCTTACTTTACGCATCATTTGACGTATTACTACTTCAAAGTGTTTGTCGTTGATTTTTACCCCTTGCAAACGGTATACTTCTTGAATTTCGTTTACCAAGTACTGTTGAACAGCAGCTGGACCTTGAATTCTTAAGATATCGTCTGGCGTAATTGCACCGTCTGATAATGGAACACCTGCTCTTACAAAGTCATTTTCTTGAACAAGAATCTGGCTTGATAATTTAACCAAGTATTTTTTAACCTCACCAAACTTAGATTCGATAACAATCTCACGGTTACCTCTTTTGATTTTTCCAAAAGAAACAACTCCATCAATTTCTGAAACTACTGCTGGGTTCGAAGGATTACGAGCTTCTAACAACTCTGTAATTCTTGGTAAACCTCCTGTAATATCTCCAGATTTTGAAGAACGACGTGGAATTTTTACTAAAATTTTACCCGCTTTGATTTTCTCACCGTTTTCAACCATCAAGTGGGCTCCAACTGGTAAGTTATAAGAACGGATCAATTCATTGTCTTTACCGTAAACCAATAAAGTAGGAATCAATTTTTTAGCTCTGCCTTCAGAAATTACTTTTTCTTGGAAACCAGTTTGCTCATCAATTTCAACCATGAACGATTGTCCTTGCTCTAAATCTTCATAAGCAATTTTACCAGTAAATTCAGAAATAATAACTCCGTTATATGGGTCCCATTTACAAATAACATCTCCTTTTTTAACCGATTGACCATCTTTTACAAAAATGCTTGAACCGTAAGGAATATTGTTTGTACTTAAAAGAATACCTGTTTTTTCGTCGATTAATTTCAATTCCGTTGAACGAGAAACTACAATATCAACTGCATTTCCTTCATTGTCTTCGCCTTTAACCGTTTTTAAATCTTCTAACTCAAGACGACCATTAAATCTGGTTACAATACTTGACTCTTCAGAAATTCCACCCGCAACTCCACCTACGTGGAAGGTACGCAATGTTAACTGTGTTCCTGGTTCTCCAATAGATTGTGCTGCAATCACACCAACTGCTTCACCTCTTTGTGTCATTTTTCCGGTCGCAAGGTTACGTCCATAACATTTGGCACAAATACCTTTTGTAGCTTCACACGTTAATGGTGAACGTACTTCTACTCTTTCGATAGGAGATACTTCAATTACTTTCATTACTGCTTCGGTAATTTGCTTACCTGCTTCAATAACAATTTCATTTGTCAAAGGATTGATTACATCTTGCAATGCAACACGTCCTAATATTCTTTCTCCTAAAGTTTCAACAATTTCTTCGTTCTTCTTTAATGCAGCAACTTCTACACCTCTTAATGTTCCACAATCTTCAATGTTAACAATAACATCTTGAGAAACATCATGCAATCTTCTTGTTAAATATCCAGCATCTGCCGTTTTCAAAGCCGTATCGGCAAGACCTTTACGAGCACCGTGAGTAGAAATGAAATATTCTAAAATTGATAATCCTTCTTTAAAGTTAGAAAGAATTGGATTCTCGATAATTTCTCCACCACCAGCAGTAGATTTTTTTGGCTTAGCCATCAAACCACGCATACCAGTTAACTGACGAATTTGTTCTTTTGAACCCCTTGCCCCAGAGTCAAGCATCATGTACACCGAGTTGAAACCTTGCTGGTCTTCTCTAATGTTTTTCATTGCCAATTCTGTAAGCATTGCATTTGTTGAAGTCCACACGTCAATAACTTGGTTGTAACGTTCGTTATTGGTGATAAGACCCATGTTGTAATTCGCAGAAATACCATCAACTTGCTCATTTGCATCGTCAATCAAAGCTTGTTTTTGTTCTGGAATTTTAATATCTCCTAATGAGAATGACAAACCACCTCTAAAGGCAAATTTGTAACCCATATCTTTCATGTTGTCAAGGAAAGCCGCAGTTGTAGGAACATTAGTTACACTTAAAATATGACCGATAATGTCTCTAAGGTTTTTCTTTGTCAATACATCATTGATATATCCTGCTGCTTCTGGGACTACTTCATTAAACAATACACGTCCGGCAGTAGTTTGTATGATTTTGTAAACCAAGTCTCCTGCTTCATTATAATCTTTTGCTCTGATTTTTACACGAGCATTCAATTCTAATCGGCCTTCATTTAATGCAATATTTACTTCTTCTGCAGAATAAAAAGTCAAATCTTGACCTAAAATTTTATGTTCTGGAGTCGAGATACGTTCTTTGGTCATATAATAAAGACCCAAAACCATATCCTGAGATGGTACAGTAATTGGCGCACCATTTGCTGGATTCAAGATATTGTGTGAAGCCAACATTAGTAATTGTGCTTCAAGGATAGCCTCTGGTCCTAGTGGCAAGTGAACTGCCATTTGATCCCCATCAAAATCCGCATTAAATGCCGTACAAACTAAAGGGTGCAATTGGATTGCTTTTCCTTCAATTAATTTTGGCTGAAATGCTTGAATACCCAATCTGTGCAAAGTAGGAGCACGGTTTAGTAAGATTGGGTGACCTTTGATAACATTTTCAAGGATATCCCAAACAACTGGCTCTTTTTTGTCAATTATTTTTTTAGCAGATTTAACTGTTTTTACAATTCCACGTTCTATCAATTTTCTGATTACGAATGGCTTGTATAATTCTGATGCCATATCTTTTGGGATACCACACTCGAATAATTTTAATTCAGGTCCAACAACAATTACCGAACGAGCAGAATAATCCACACGTTTACCAAGTAAGTTTTGACGGAAACGACCTTGTTTTCCTTTCAATGAATCTGATAAAGATTTCAAAGGACGGTTCGATTCTGTTTTAACTGCTGAAGCCTTACGCGTATTATCAAACAATGAATCTACAGATTCTTGCAACATACGTTTTTCGTTTCTTAAGATTACTTCTGGAGCTTTGATTTCCATTAGTCTTTTAAGACGGTTGTTACGGATAATAACACGACGGTACAAATCATTTAAATCTGAAGTTGCAAAACGACCACCATCTAGCGGCACTAAAGGACGCAATTCTGGCGGAATAACTGGAACCACTTTCATGATCATCCATTCTGGACGGTTCTCACGGTTCAGGTTAGACTCACGGAAAGATTCAACAACTTGTAGTCTTTTTAAAGCTTCTGTTTTTCTTTGTTTAGAAGTTTCATTATTCGCGCTGTGACGCAAATTGTATGACAATTCATCTAAATCAATACGAGCCAATAAATCCATAATACATTCGGCACCCATTTTGGCAACAAATTTATTTGGATCAAAATCATCAAGATACTGATTGTCTTGCGGAAGCGTATCTAAAATATTTAAATATTCTTCTTCAGTCAAAAAGTCTAATCTTTGAACTGATTCTCCTTCAGGATTTTTAGCAATACCTGGTTGAATAACCACGTATCTTTCGTAATAAATGATCATGTCTAACTTCTTAGACGGAAGACCAAGTATGTAACCTATTTTGTTAGGAAGTGAACGGAAATACCAGATATGAGCAATAGGCACAACAAGGTTGATATGACCTACTCTGTCTCTACGTACTTTTTTCTCAGTAACTTCTACACCACAACGGTCACAAACGATACCTTTGTAACGGATTCTTTTGTATTTTCCACAAGCACATTCAAAATCTTTTACTGGACCGAAAATTCGCTCGCAAAAAAGACCATCACGTTCTGGTTTGTGGGTTCTGTAATTGATAGTTTCAGGCTTCAAAACCTCACCTCTTGACTCAGCCAAGATTGATTCTGGAGAAGCCAATCCTATTGAGATTTTGTTAAATCTTTTGATAGGATTCTTATCTTTATTGTTGTTATTATTTCTATTGTTCATCATAGTTTTTACTATTGATTTATTTGCAATTAAAAATTGATTCTTTTTGAAGCTATAGGCATTAGGCTGTAAGCTTCCGCATGTGTTTAAGACTTATAGCTTAAGGCTTATTGCATTCAAAACATTACCTCGAATTACTTCTCTAAACTTCAAACTTGAATTTTGAAGTGCTAATTATAAAACCGACTGGTTCATATAAAAAATCGGAACGGCTTACGGGTATAAATCCTAAAAACTCTTATAAATGAGTAATCAATCCTGAAAATTCAGGATTGATTACTAAAATTATTTATTCTTCTAATCTGATATCAAGTCCAAGACCTTTCAATTCGTGCATTAACACGTTGAATGATTCTGGTAATCCTGGTTCTGGCATTGACTCTCCCTTAACGATAGCTTCGTAAGTTTTAGCTCTACCAATAACATCATCCGATTTAACAGTTAAGATTTCTCTAAGTGTACTTGATGCTCCATAAGCTTCAAGTGCCCAAACTTCCATCTCTCCAAAACGTTGTCCACCAAACTGTGCTTTACCACCTAATGGTTGTTGCGTGATTAATGAATACGGTCCTATTGAACGGGCGTGCATCTTATCATCAACCATGTGACCTAATTTTAACATATAGATTACACCTACGGTTGCTGGTTGATGGAAACGCTCTCCTGTACCACCATCATAAAGATAGGTGTGTCCAAATCTTGGAATACCTGCTTCATCTGTCAATTCATTAATTTGGTCTAATGTTGCTCCATCAAAAATAGGTGTAGCAAATTTTCTACTCAAGTTTTGTCCAGCCCAACCTAAAACAGTTTCATAAATCTGACCAATGTTCATACGTGAAGGTACACCAAGTGGGTTCAACACGATATCAACTGGTGTTCCATCTTCTAAGAATGGCATGTCTTCATGACGAACAATACGTGCAACAATACCTTTGTTACCGTGACGTCCTGCCATTTTATCACCTACTTTTAACTTACGTTTTTTAGCGATATAAACTTTAGCCAATTTCAAGATTCCTGCTGGCAATTCATCACCTACAGTAATCGTAAATTTCTCACGACGCAATGCACCTTGTAAATCGTTCAGCTTAATTTTATAGTTATGGATAAGATCATTTACCATTTTATTGGTTTCATCATCAGCGACCCATTGACCTTTACTTAAGTGAGCGAAATCTTCAACAGAATTCAACATTTTTTGAGTGTATTTTTTACCTTTTGGTAAAACTTCTTCTCCCAAATCATTCATAACACCTTGTGATGTTTTTCCGTTAACGATATTGAAAAGTTTCTCAACTAATTTGTCTTTTAATTCAACAAATTTCACTTCGAATTCCATTTCCAATGCACCAAGAGCATCCTTATCTTGTGTACGTTTGCGTTTGTCTTTTACAGCTCTAGCAAACAATTTCTTGTCTAATACAACACCGTGTAAAGATGGAGACGCTTTTAACGAAGCATCTTTTACATCACCTGCTTTGTCCCCGAAGATGGCACGAAGCAATTTCTCTTCTGGAGTAGGATCTGATTCCCCTTTTGGTGTAATTTTTCCGATAAGAATATCGCCAGGTTTTACTTCGGCACCTATTCTAATCATTCCGTTTTCATCTAAATCTTTAGTAGCTTCTTCAGAAACGTTAGGAATATCATTCGTTAATTCTTCGTTACCCAATTTAGTATCTCTAACATCTAATGAATAATCATCAATATGAATAGAAGTAAAAATATCATCACGAACCACTTTTTCAGAAATCACAATCGCATCCTCAAAGTTGTACCCTTTCCATGGCATAAAAGCTACTTTTAGGTTTCTACCTAAAGCCAACTCCCCATTTTGAGTTGCATAACCTTCAGACAATACTTGTCCAAGAACTACTCTGTCTCCTTTTCTTACGATAGGTTTCAAGTTGATACTTGTACTTTGATTGGTTTTTCTAAATTTGATTAAATTATAAGTTTTTTCATCTGGTTCAAAACTTACCATTCTTTCTTCTTCAGATCTGTCGTATTTAATTGTGATGATGTTAGCATCAACGTACTCTACAGTACCAGGACCTTCAGCATTAATCAAAACTCTAGAATCTGATGCTACCTGGCGCTCTAAACCTGTTCCTACAATTGGTGCTTCAGGACGTAACAATGGTACAGCCTGACGCATCATGTTAGATCCCATCAAGGCTCTGTTCGCATCATCATGTTCCAAGAAAGGAATTAATGAAGCCGAAATAGAAGCAATTTGGTTAGGAGCAACGTCAGCATAATCAATTTTTGATGGATCAACAACTGGGAAATCACCTTCTTCACGCGCAATTACTTTGTCAGAAAGGATTTTTCCGTTACTATCAATAGCAATATTTGCTTGAGAGATTAATTTGCCTTCTTCCTCTTCAGCACTTAAATATACTGGAGTATCTGTTAGGTTAATCACACCATTTGTAACTTTACGGTATGGTGTTTCAATGAAACCCATTCCGTTTACTTTTGCATATACGCCAAGAGAAGATATCAAACCAATGTTTGGTCCTTCAGGTGTTTCAATTGGGCATAAACGTCCGTAATGTGTATAGTGAACGTCACGTACTTCGAAACCGGCTCTTTCACGAGAAAGTCCACCTGGTCCAAGTGCTGACAAACGTCTTTTGTGTGTAATCTCAGCCAATGGATTGGTTTGATCCATAAATTGAGACAATTGGTTTGTACCAAAAAAAGAGTTGATAACTGATGATAATGTTTTTGCATTGATCAAATCAATAGGTGTAAACACCTCGTTATCTCTAACGTTCATACGCTCTCTAATCGTTCTTGCCATACGAGCAAGTCCTACACCGAACTGTGCAGAAAGTTGTTCACCAACAGTTCTTACACGACGGTTTGATAAGTGGTCAATATCATCAATCTCAGCTTTTGAGTTGATCAATTCGATCAAATATTTAACGATGGTAATGATATCTTCTTTGGTCAAGACTTGCTTTTCCATTGGGATATCCAAACCTAATTTTTTGTTCATTCTGTAACGACCTACTTCACCTAAGTTATAACGTTGGTCAGAGAAGAACAATTTATCTATAATACCACGAGCAGTTTCTTCATCAGGCGGTTCTGCATTACGCAATTGTCTGTAGATGTGCTCAACGGCTTCTTTCTCAGAATTGGTTGGATCTTTTTGAAGCGTGTTGTGAATGATTGCATAATCTGCTTGATTCGCATCTTCTTTGTGCAACAAAATAGATTTAACGTTAGCATCAATGATTTCTTCAACATTATCTTTGTCGATAATTGTATCACGATCAAGGATGATTTCGTTACGTTCGATAGAAACTACTTCGCCCGTATCTTCATCAACGAAATCTTCGTGCCATGTATTCAATACACGTGCAGCTAACTTTCTACCAATATATTTTTTAAGACTTGTTTTAGAAACTTTAATTTCTTCGGCAAGGTCAAATATCTCGAGGATATCTTTATCTCTTTCAAAACCAATTGCTCTAAAAAGAGTAGTAACTGGTAATTTTTTCTTTCTATCGATATAAGCATACATTACGCTATTAATATCGGTAGCAAATTCTATCCAAGAACCTTTGAAAGGTATTACTCTGGCAGAATAAAGTTTGGTTCCATTTGCATGGAAAGATTGTCCAAAGAAAACACCTGGTGATCTGTGTAGTTGAGAAACAACAACACGTTCAGCACCATTGATAACAAAAGTACCACTTGGGGTCATATAAGGAATTGTACCAAGATAAACATCCTGAACAATAGTTTCAAAATCTTCGTGTTCTGGATCAGTACAATATAGTTTTAACCTTGCTTTTAAGGGTACACTATAAGTAAGACCTCTCTCTATACATTCTTGAATTGTATAACGTGGTGGATCTACAAAGTAATCCAGAAATTCCAATACAAAGTTATTTCTTGTATCTGTAATTGGGAAGTTTTCCATGAAGGTATTGTAAAGCCCTTCGTCGCCTCTTTCGTCAGATTTTGTTTCCAATTGGAAAAAATCTTTAAACGATTTTACCTGAATGTCCAAGAAATCTGGATAGTCAGGAATGTTTTTAGTAGAGGCAAAATTCAATCTTTCGGTCTGATTTGTTATCATCAATGGACAAAATTTTGATTAAAAAAAAGTAATTTTTGTGTAAAAACACAATGTTTAATTTATACCCTTTTTTTATAACCAATACATCTTTAAAAATAAACCTATATAATTTGGTTCCATTTTTTTTCTTCGTATTGATCAAAAACTTTTTCGTATTTTAAACTATTTGATAATAAAACTTGTTATATTTTATTATACGAAAAATGGTTTAGGTCATTGAGCGTTCACTCAAGACCTAAACCTAGTTCTTAAAACTGAGTAAACTTATTTAAGTTCAACTACAGCTCCAGCTTCTTCAAGTGCTTTTTTAAGACCTTCAGCCTCTTCTTTAGAAACACCTTCTTTAACAGCGCTTGGTGCGCTATCAACTACTTCTTTAGCTTCTTTAAGACCTAAACCAGTAAGTTCTTTTACTAATTTAACTACAGCAAGTTTAGATGCTCCAGCTTCTTTCAAGATTACGTTAAATTCAGTTTGTGCTTCTTCAGCAGCAGCGTCTCCACCACCAGCAGCAACTACAACAGCTGCAGCAGCAGGCTCGATACCATACTCGTCTTTTAATATTGTTGCTAAATCGTTAACTTCTTTTACTGTTAAGTTAACTAATTGTTCTGCGAATTGTTTCAAATCTGCCATTTTTTCTATCGTTTTAAAATGATTTGTAAAAAATATAATTTATTAATGTGCGCGTTTTCAATGCACTTAATTTAAACTTATAAATGTTTTAATTAAGCTACCTCTTCTTCTTTGAATTGGTTTAAAAGAGCTGAAATAACTCTTTGTGCTGGAGACTGAAGCAACCCAATGATTTCTCCAATAACTTCGTCTTTAGATTTAAGCGTAGCTAATGAATCTAATAAGTTATCTCCAATGTAAATTTCTGAATTGATAAATGCACCTTTGAAAAGTGGCTTATCAGATTTCTTACGGAATTCTTTGATTATCTTTCCTGGAGCATTTGCTACATCTGAGATAAAGATAGAAGTGTTTCCTTTTAAAACTGTTGGCAAATCACCATAGTTATTTTCAGAAGCTTCCATTGCTTTTGCAAGCAAAGTATTTTTTACAACCTCTAATTTTATACCAGCCTTAAAGCAAGCTCTTCTTAAGTTTGAAGTAGTTTCTGCATTTAGTCCAGAAATATCTGCTACATAAACAACGTTTGTACCAGCTAACTGTGCAGTTAAAACTTCAATCGCGATTGATTTTTCTTCTCTAGTCATACTAAAAATTATTAACTACCAATTATACTGCTTTAGGATCCAAAGCAATTGCTGGACTCATAGTGCTAGTTAGGTAAATACTTTTAATGTAAGTTCCCTTAGCCGCAGTTGGTTTAAGTTTGATTAATGTTTGAATAATTTCGTGTGCATTGTCAAAAATTTTGTCAGCATCAAAAGATACTTTACCAATTCCTGCATGTACGATACCAGTTTTATCAACTTTAAAGTCAATTTTACCAGCTTTTACCTCCGCAACAGCTTTTGCAACATCCATTGTTACAGTACCTGTTTTAGGGTTAGGCATTAAACCTCTAGGTCCTAATATACGACCTAATGGACCTAATTTACCCATTACAGAAGGCATAGTGATAATTACATCAACATCTGTCCAACCGTCTTTTATTTTTTGTAAATAATCATCAAGACCTACATAGTCTGCACCAGCTTCTTTAGCTTCCGCTTCTTTATCTGGAGTAACTAATGCCAATACTTTTACATCTTTACCAGTTCCATGAGGTAATGTTACTACACCTCTTACCATTTGATTCGCTTTTCTTGGATCTACACCCAATCTTACTGCGATATCAACAGACTCATCAAATTTTGCAGAAGCTATTGTTTTGATTAATGCCGAAGCATCTTTCAATGAATACAATTTGTTCTTTTCAATTTTTGAAGCAGCCTCTTTTTGCTTTTTTGTCAATTTTGCCATGTCTTTTTTCTAATTAAAAAGGAGCGTCTCCCGTTACAGTTATACCCATAGATCTAGCTGTTCCTGCGATCATGCTCATAGCAGACTCGATAGTGAATGCATTTAAATCAGCCATTTTGTCTTCTGCAATTGTTCTAATTGTATCCCAAGTAACGCTAGCTACTTTTTTACGATTAGGTTCACCTGATCCAGACTTAAGCTTTGCAGCATCCATTAATTGAATAGCAGCAGGTGGTGTTTTTACAACAAAATCAAATGATTTGTCTTTGTACACTGTAATTTGCACTGGGCAAACTTTGCCGGCTTTATCTTGTGTTCTCGCATTGAACTGCTTACAGAACTCCATGATATTAACACCAGCAGCACCTAAAGCAGGTCCAACCGGTGGCGATGGGTTCGCAGCACCTCCCTTAACTTGTAGTTTAACTACTTTACTAATCTCTTTAGCCATTTTTAAAAAATTTAACACATCATCATTGGAAGCGATGGACGTGGTTTATTATATGTAACAAAAATATTATACTTTTTCAACTTGCATAAAACTCAATTCTAAAGGCGTTTTTCTTCCGAAAATTTTCACCATAACTTCAAGTTTACGCTTTTCATCATTGATTTTCTCAACAGTTCCGTTGAACCCGTTGAAGGGACCATCAATTACTTTGATAGTTTCACCTATATTAAATGGTATTGCGTGCGTATCGGTTTTCACAGCCAATTCATCTACTTTACCTAACATTCTATTCACTTCTGAAATTCTCAAAGGTACCGGATCGCCATTCTTAACTTCACCTAAAAAACCTATAACACTTGTAATAGATTTAATAATATGAGGTATCTCACCAGTAAGATTAGCTTCGATCATAACATAGCCAGGAAAGTAAACTTTGTCTTTAGTAATTTTTTTACCTTCACGAACTTGGACTACCTTTTCAGTAGGCACAAGTACTTGCGAGATATAATCACCCATCCCTAATCTATTGATTTCAGTTTCGATATAAGCTTTGACTTTATTTTCTTGCCCACTTACCGCTCTGACAACGTACCATTTTTTTACATTACTGTCTGTCATCACAAAAATTAGTTGTTTATCCAAGTAAAAAAGCCAGCCAATGATTTTGCGAAAATTTCATCTACTCCCCATGTTGCAAGAGCAAATAATACAGAAAAAACAGCAACTACAATTGTTAGTCGTTGTACTTCTGCCCATTCTGGCCAAGTTACATTTGATTTTAATTCTTCAAACGCTTCTGATATGTAATTTACAACTTTCATTATAATTTGTTTTTTTGCACGGGCGGAGGGATTCGAACCCCCATCAACGGTTTTGGAGACCGCTATTCTACCCTTGAACTACGCCCGTTAGTTAAAAGCCAGTAACAACCATAAGGCGTTACTGGCTTTAAAATTATTTTATCGAATTATGCAATTTCAGTTACCTGACCTGCTCCTACTGTTCTACCACCTTCACGGATAGCGAAACGCAATCCTACACTTAATGCAATTGGACTCAATAATTTAACATCTATAGTTAAGTTATCTCCAGGCATAACCATCTCTACACCTGCTGGTAAAGAAATGATTCCAGTAACGTCCGTTGTACGAACATAAAACTGTGGACGGTAGTTATTGTGAAATGGTGTGTGACGACCACCTTCTTCTTTTTTCAAGATATAAACTTCAGCTTTGAAAGTATCATGAGGCTTAACTGAACCTGGCTTACAGATTACCATTCCTCTTTTGATATCTTCTTTTTGAATACCTCTTAAAAGGATACCTACGTTATCTCCAGCTTCACCTCTATCTAAAATTTTACGGAACATTTCAACTCCTGTAATTGTAGAAGTTAATTTTTCAGCTCCCATTCCAATGATTTCAACCGCATCTCCAGTATTAGCAACACCAGTTTCAATACGACCTGTAGCTACAGTTCCACGACCAGTGATTGAAAATACATCTTCAACAGGCATCAAGAAAGGTTTTGCAACATCTCTAACTGGCTCTTCTATCCATGAGTCAACTGCTTCCATCAATTCAATAATTTTTGGTACCCAAGCTGGATCATTATTCAATCCACCTAAAGCTGAACCTTGTACTACTGGTCCATTATCACCATCGTATTCGTAGAAAGATAATAAGTCTCTAATTTCCATCTCAACTAATTCTAACAACTCTTCATCATCAACCATATCCACTTTGTTCATGAAAACCACCATTCTAGGAATACCAACTTGGCGACCTAAAAGGATGTGTTCACGTGTTTGTGGCATAGGCCCATCTGTAGCAGCAACTACAAGAATAGCACCATCCATTTGAGCAGCACCAGTAACCATGTTCTTTACGTAATCCGCGTGACCAGGACAGTCAACGTGAGCGTAGTGACGGTTAGCAGTTTCATACTCTACGTGAGATGTATTAATTGTAATACCTCTTTCTTTTTCTTCTGGAGCATTATCAATTTGATCAAATGATTTTGCTTGACAGTAACCAGCATCAGACAATACTTTTGTAATTGCCGCAGTTAATGTAGTTTTTCCGTGATCCACGTGCCCAATTGTTCCTATGTTTAAGTGGGGTTTGTTACGGTTAAAATTTTCCTTTGCCATTTTACTTAATTTTTAATCTTAGTTATATAATATATTAGTGTTCAAATTTTAATTTTAATTGAGCCAACTACGGGAATTGAACCCGTGACCTCTTCCTTACCAAGGAAGCACTCTACCCCTGAGCTAAGTCGGCAGATTCCTTGATTTAGGAATTGGGATTTTACATTTAGATTTTTTGATAGAACTTTTTAAAATCCTAGATTATAATTCCTAAATTTAAAATTATTCTTGAGAGCAGAGCAGGATTACTCCATTTCCCTCCGTTATCCTGTACCGATAAATCGGCGCTCAAACTTTAAAAAGAAATTTACACGAAAGGGAGCTTTCGGATAAGTTTTATTAAAAAATTTGTGGGGAGAGCAGGATTCGAACCTGCGAAGTTCACACAGCAGATTTACAGTCTGCCCTCGTTGGCCGCTTGAGTATCTCCCCAATTTTATTTTCATTAAATAAAGAACAAATTTCAAATTGTATTGAAACTTAAAAAGAGCCGGTGGAGGGACTCGAACCCACGACCTGCTGATTACAAATCAGCTGCTCTAGCCAACTGAGCTACACTGGCATTAACAATAAAAAAAGTCCGCTATTTCTAACGGACTGCAAATGTATATCTTTTTGTTTTTTAATCAAAACATTTTTAATAAAAAGTTTGGATTAAATATGCGTTCTAATTTTTTCTTTTCTTTTAACCAATGACCTTTCTAAGGATTCTGCGGCATGTTCAACCGCCTCTTCAAATGTTTTGCATTGCTTTTTGACTATAAACTCATCTCCAGGGACATGAATTTTTATCTCTACAATTTTATTTTCCTTATCACTCGTTTTTTCAACTTTTAAGAAAACATCAGATGAAACTACTTTGTCATAATACTTCTCTAATTTGTCCATTCTTTCTTGAACAAAATCTACTAGCTTTTTGTCAACAGTAAAGTTAACTGCATGAACATTTACCTTCATAATCAAACTTTTTATTGGTTAAACATTAGAATCACTTTAAGTTCCTAGGATGCGAAGTTTCAAATACTTTTTTTAATTCAGACAAACTGCTGTGTGTATAAATTTGTGTTGAAGCTAAACTGGAGTGCCCAAGCAATTCTTTGACTGAATTTAAATCGGCTCCGTTGTTTAGTAAATGAGTTGCAAATGTATGTCGTAGTATGTGCGGACTCTTTTTTACTTTTTCGGAGACATTACTAAAGTAATAATTTATTAAACGGTACACAAGTGATTCATTCATTTTAATACCTTTTAACGTTAAGAAAAAATAATCTGGATCCTTAATTTGTTGCAAATAAGCCCTTTCAGACAAATAATTTTTGATTTGTTGGGAAACAATTGGCAAAATTGGCAAAATTCTTTCTTTGTTTCTTTTGCCTAATACTTTAAAGGTATTGCTAGACAAATCAACATTACTGATTTTCAAATTGATGAGTTCAGATCTTCTTATTCCTGTGGCGTAAAACAAATCTATAATGAGTTTATCGCGAATGCCTTCAAAATCATTAGAAAATGTGAGGTGATTTAAAACATCGTCTAGCTCTTTTTCTGAAAAAGGAACCTGAAGTTGTTTGGGCGTTTTTAGCGCTTTGTGTTTTAACAAAGGACTGTTACTAATTTGTTGGGTTTTTAATAAAAATTTGTAAAATGCCTTTAATGAAGCCATTTTTCTATTTACAGAAGTATTAGCAACTCCCTTGTCAACCAGCTCCAGAATCCAGCTCCTAATTTGACTATAATTTACGGTTAATAAATCTTCTTGCTCAAATGCTTCATTAATAAATGCCTGAAAAAAAAGCAAATCATTACTGTAGGCCGTAATGGTGTTGGGCGAATAATTTTTCTCTTTTTGTAAGTAATCACTAAAAGACTGCAATATTTTTTCCATAAAAAAAACCGTTAGTACCAAAGATATTAAACTTTAATTACTAACGGTTGTATCTCGAAAAGTTATTTACTAACTCTCTAAATTGTCTCTCATGTTCTGAATGTAAGCCGCTTTCTGGATTTTCATTCTGTTTGTAACAGATGGCTTTATAAAGGCTTGACGAGCTCTTAATTGACGAACAGTTCCTGTTTTATCAAATTTTCTCTTGTAGCGCTTTAATGCTCTATCTATATTTTCTCCGTCTTTAATTGGTATAATTAACATAATATTGACACCTCCTCTCGTTAAGGGTGCGAATTTAAATATTAATTTTGAATTATGAATTATAAATTATAATTTTTTTGGATTTAAATCGTAATTTATATGGTTCATACACTTTTATTATTTTATTCAAAACTATACATAATTGTTAAACCAAAACTAACTGGCAAAACTTTTGTGTTTGAATCTGTGGCATACAATCCGTTTAAAGTTCTGTTGGCGATGGTGTTTGAATTATACCCAATAATAGCTTTACTTTCTGGGTTTTTTATGATGCTTTGCGTGGCATGATCTAAATAAAAACCTGCGTAAAGCGCTCCTTTTTTAGCAACTTTAAATGAAAAACCAATCTCTGCGCTTGCTAAGATTACGTTTTCTGTTTCGTACTCGCTAGTGGCGGTATAATTGTTTGAGTTGCCAAATCCACGTGATGGTAAGTCGGAGATTAGTAAATTAAAATCTGGATAATAACCTTCCGCTGTTATTTGTGATGCTTTTCCTTTTGCTTCAAATTGTATCGGCAACAAGTATTTTACTCCAATTCTAGTATAAAAATTTGTATTAATATTTATCAATGTTTTAAATTGTAAAAACAACGGAATTTGTAATGCTGATAATTTTTGTTTTTCCGAATAACCCTCGGCTGATGTTCTATATTCAAATGCGGAATTTGTATCATCAATTAAATTTGAACTTGAATTTACATTTCCAAATGCGTTTACATTTTGAGAATATTGCGAAAACTCAAATCCTGAACCTACTCCAAATTTTTTCGAAAACATGTATACATAACCTGATTTTATCGAAAAATTGTTTTGTTTACCTGAAACTGAATTGCTTGTTTCATCAATAAAAGATAAAGGACTTGCACTTGTGCCCACATAAATTTGGGCTGAACTATTGTGCGAAGTCATAATTATTACAGATAATAATATGATTTTTAAAATCTTATTCATGGTTTTATTTGTTTTAAAAAAGGCAGTTTAGTTAAATAAACTGCCTTTATTTTGTTATTACTTCACTAATAAATTTAGACTAAATACGTTTCCATTGCTTAGCACCAATCTTACAATATATACGCCTTGAACTATTGGTGTATTTACCAGTGTTTTACTACCTGTAACGGTCGTTTGTCCTACTAAAGCCCCTAGTTGGTTGTACATATCAATTCTTGCAGCAAGTAAAATAGCTGCTGGCAATGTGGTTTCAACTTCAAAAGTTCTTCCTGGTAATGATGGATTTGGAAACACTTTGATATCAAACTCTGGTGTAGCCTCCGAAATAGTTAAAGTACATGTTGTAATTAAAGCCCCATTCTTAAATGCTGTTGCATAATATGCTCCATTTAAAGCTGCCGTATCTTTGAAGTATTGTTGGTTTGCATTAGCGACTAAAACGCCGTTTTTATACCATCTGTATCCTGAATATTCGTTAGACGAATTATCGAAGAATAAAACATCTCTCCAGTGTTTTCTTATTAATCCTGGTTGACTTACTACTAATGTTTGAATTACATTTGTGGCAGCATCAAAATTAGCATTTCCGCTTTGAGATGCAATAATATTTACACTTCCTTGGTTAACTATATTTAATGTTGAACCAGTAATTGTAGCAATCGAATTATCTTGAGATATATAGTCTACTGGTAAACCACTTGATGAGTTAGCATTCAATATATAAGTTGCTAAATTATCACACCCAATAATCAAATCCTGATCCCAAGTAATGGTTTGTGAAGCTTTAGTAATAGTGAAATTAGCGCCTACAAACGTAATTAGATAATTTGGTCCTGCTGTTAAAGTACTTTGATTAATGGCATAAGTTCCTACATCCTCGCCAGCAATACGCTCTAATTCTCCTGTAAAACTATCACCTGCTTGTAAACTCGGCACAACGTTATAAGTTAATATAGGGTCTATTGTTCCAAATACTTTTGTGTTTGTAAGAGCTGTAACCGTGATTGGTATTTGACTTAATCCAATACTAAATTCTTGTGATACTTTACATCCATTAACATCTGTGGCCAAAATAGTAAAAGTAAATGTACCAATATCTATTGATGTTCCAGAAATTGTTCCAGTTGGTGACAAACTGAATCCAGTTGGTAAACTTCCTAAAGTGATTGTATAAGTTACTGCGGTAGTAGAATTTGAAACCAATACTAATTGCGAATAGGCTTGGTTATAGTCTCTATTTGGTAAAGATGTAGTTTCAAACACCAATGTTGGACATACTACTTCAAATGAATAATCTTGAGTTTTTACACAAGATACTTGAGTAGTTGCTGTTACAGTATAAGTAGTATTAGCAGAAAGTACTGTTGGTGTTCCACTAATAATTCCTGTTGTTGCACCAATACTTAATCCTGTTGGTAAAGCTGGTGTAATACTGTAAGTTACTGGCTGCGTATTTCCAGATACTGAAGCATTAAGATTGTATAAAGACCCTAATACTGCATTAGTTGCCGTGGTGTTTGTAAATGCTAATGGTGCACAAGCCACATAAGTTGAAGCACAAGTTGCGCCCGATATCCAGTCTGGAGTTTCCATGTTATTATAAGACCCATGCAAACCGTTGCCAGACGTATCTTGAAAAGCAAGACTACCTACAACTTCTTCAAAATCATATTGTGCTACTAAACCTGTTGTACTTGCTGAAATACAATTGTTTAGATTACTTGCAATTTGAGTTTGTGTTCTGGCAGTATTCCAAAGTCGCACCATATCAATATCGCAGTTTGCAAAATAACTTACCCCATTATCAGCTCCAATAAATAAATCAAAAGCATTCAAAGGGATTGCACCTGTTAAAGGAATTGAGGTATTTAAAAAACCGTTGATGTATAAATTAGCTGTTGTACCATCATAAGTACCAGCAACGTGAGTCCAAGTATTTACGGGTATTGTGCTAGTTTGAAAGACGTTAGTTGTAGAATTACCAGTCCACCCTTGTGGTGCGAAATTAATTTTATTATTCCCTGAAAAAGTAAAATTAAAACCACCCGTCCAACTATATGAATTGGCTTTTCCAATTATATAATCATTATTTACTGTATTTGCTTTTGTACGCACCCAAAATTCAACTGTCATACTGGTAGTAAAATTAAGAGAGGTGTTATTAGCAACCCTCATAAAATCATTACTATTATCAAAATTAATAGCAACATTATTTGCCGTAATAATTACCCGAACTGGCGATCTTGTACTTTCGCAAACTCCTACTGTTTGGCTTGCAAAATAAGTTGTACCATTAATCAAAGGTGTTGAAGCTAACAAAGCTGGTCCACCCGTTACTGCTGCATACCATTGGATACCGCTTCCTACAGCTGTTAAATTACCAACTGTAGAACCAGCAGCTAAAAACTGTTGTGCAGATGCGATTGGTGCCGTAATAGTTGGACAAGCAATAACAATAGAATAAGCTCTTGTTGGTTCGCAACTTCTGCTAGCCAGTACCGTGAAATTAAATGTACCCGCTGTTGTTGGGATACCGGCAATGATACCGATACTAGAATCAATTGTAAGTCCAGTGGGTAAACTGCCCGATAAAATCGAGTAGGTATGTGGCAATGCTGTTCCCGTAAGCGTAAGAGCTTGCGAATATGATACTCCTGCAACACCATTTGGCAAAGTCGCAGGGTTTATTACAATTTGCGCAGGTTGCGTGATTGTTACATTTTGTGATGCTGTACAACCGTTTGCATCTGTTGCCGTACAAGTATAAGTGCCAGCTGCCAATCCGGTTGCAGTTTGAGCAGTAGTACCATTACTCCATAGATACGTGTAAGGAATAACACCGCCTGTGAAAGTCATGAGGGACGTACCGTTTGATTGTCCAAAACATGATGTTTGACTCGCATTAAAACTGAAAATTCTGAATTGCGCTGGCTGGGTAATTGTAAAGTTTCGAGTTGCTGTACAACTATTTGCATCTGTTACGGTTACGGTATAACTTCCAGCTGTAAGTCCAGTTGCTGTAGCCGCTGTTCCACCCGAAGGGAACCAAGAATAAGTATATCCACCAGCACCTCCAGAAGGTGTCACGGAAGCAGAACCATTAGATCCTCCATTACATGATACATTAGTTTGCGCAGCAGTTGCCGTACTAATTGCCGTTGGTTGGGTAATGGTAAAGTCTCGAGTAACGATAGACCCTATTGCATCGGTTACCGTTACAGTATAAGTTCCAGCTGAAAGTCCTGTTGCTGTAGCAGCCGCTCCACCAGATGGAGACCAAGAATACGTATATCCACCAGCACCTCCCGAAGGAGTCACGGAAGCAGAACCGTTAGATCCACCGTTACATGATACATTAGTTTGCGGAGCAACTGGAATTACAAGAGGAGAATTAACTGTAACCCCTACGGCGGTTCTTGCACTTTCGCACCCATCAACAGTTTGTGAAACATGATATGTTGTACCGTTAACCAAAGCCGTAGATGTTGCTAAAGCGGCACCACCGGAAGCCGCAGCATACCATTGAATATTCACTCCTGTTGTAGTGGTTAAGTTAACTATTGTAGCGGTATTTGGAAAACCTTGTGGCGTTGTAGCCGTTGGTGCTGCTGGCAAAACAAATGCAGAACAAGTAACCGTTGAAGAAACGCCTCCTGGTGTGACCCAGTTTGATGTTCCTCCTGTTGTTAACCCAAAATTAGTTAATGTACCATTACGACTGTTGCCACTTACATCTGTTAGCGCAGTAACACCCGCATTAGAAAGACCTGCCTCACCTTGATTGAATTGGTAATACGCATATAAATTGGCTTGACCTGTTGGATTTAATTGACAATCTTTATTATTTAAAATTTCACCCAAACATAAGGCTCTATTCCAATAACGCACTTCGTCCATATTACCATGAAAAGCTTCAACTACAGACTCAGGACTAAAGCCAATATAGTTAACCGAAGCCGCATTACTTACTATATTTCCTGTTTTGTTTTCAAAACCAATTTGTACACCGTCTTTGTATACTCTTTTAATTACTCCATCGTACACTACTGCTACATGATGCCAATTGCCATCTGTCCATTGTGATGCTGTAATTGGCACATCAAGTTCCGAATACCCCGTTGTAGTATTTAAACCGAAGGACAATATAGTACCATTACCTTGAAATGAAACTAAAAAGTCTGGAGCCGCAGGAGGATTTTGTTGTCTGGCAATTTCATAAAATACTTTAGTAGTAATGTTGGTTGGTTTTATCCAAGCTTCAATAGTTACTTTATTATTACCTGAAAAATCAAAACGTGGTAAAGTAACATAATCATTAGAACCATCAAAATCTAAACTGGCACCTTGCGGTGGTGCAGAAACTGTTACCACAATCAAAACTCTTTCGCTTTCACAACCATTTACAGTTTGCGAAGCATAATAATTACCGGTTGCTAAAGTAGTAGATGTAGCTAAAGCCGAACCGCCAGTTGCATTAGCATACCACTGTATAGCGGTACCTGTAGCCACTAAGTTAACTACTGTAGGATTACTACTTACAAAAAATGATTGGGCTATTGCCAT
This sequence comes from Bacteroidota bacterium, assembly GCA_031413015.1. Lineage (GTDB taxonomy): Bacteria > Bacteroidota > Bacteroidia > Flavobacteriales > Flavobacteriaceae > Flavobacterium. The sequence goes on from JANOEE010000018.1 coordinate 223,434, forward strand.
TGGAGCCGCAGGTGGCGCACTTGTTGTTTGGTATGACAGAATAGGATAGCCATTGTTTGGACAGCCTAAATCCATTTTCCAAATATCGGCGGTACCGTTGGTGGTTTCGCCTACAAAGTCCCAACCCACAAAAGTGGCTTGTGTTTGCATTTGGGCAGTGGTTCTTCCTGTTCCGCCAGCAGATGTGGTTTGTCCTGAAGTAATAGTATTCCAGTATGAACTATTAACTATAGCATTCAAATTTTTGAGACCAACTAAACCGCCTATACCACCAATAGTTGTTCCGCTCACACTTCCTGTTGCGTAGCTATTGGTAATTGTAGCATCCCCACTGTAACCAACTAAACCGCCTACACAGTCACCAACAGAACTGGCTACATTACCTGTTGCGCTCACACTTCCTGTTGCGTAGCTATTGGTAATTGTGCTATTATTATTAAAACCAACTAAACCGCCTACGTACTGTGCTCCGCTAACACTTCCTGTGGCGTAGCTATTGGTAACTGTCATAGAATATGAAAATCCAACTAAACTACCAACCAATAACTTACCTGAAACCGATCCGCCCAACATGCCTAGATTTGAGATTGAGGCTGAAAACGGGTAGCCAAAAAGACCAACATAATCTGTAGTTGGTCTATTAATAACCAAGCCTGTAATTGTATTACCACCCCCGTTATAACTGCCTCTAAATTGTGTTGTAGCATTTCCAATAGGATTAAAGCCTGCTCCAGCATTTAGAGTGCTGGTAGAACTGGCATCGATGTTGGCGGTTTGCCTAAAATGTTTTGCCCATTCGCCAGAGTTGTTGCTCAGGTAAAGCAAATCGGTAAGGTTTCCAATTAAATAAGGGCTGGCAGTTGTACCTGCTCCACCAGAGTAGCTTTGTGCCATGGCATTAAATTGCCAAAGTAAAAGCGTGAGAATAAATAATAATTTTTTCATTTTTGTGTTATTTGAATTATAAAACAAAAATGTATTAAAACTTTAACACTTTTAAAAAAATGTTGTGAACGACACGATTTTGTATGAGTTTGACACAAACACAAATTTATTCAAAATAAAAAGAGTTTATTTTGTAAAAAGATTCATCAAAGATTCATGATGGGTGCGAGAAATTGGGATTTTTTGGTTTTCAATTAAAACAAATTGCCTGTTTATGGCTTTTATATAATTTGCATTTACTATGTAAGAACGATGCACACGAACGAAAGAATTGTCTTTAATTTTATCGAGAAATTTTTCTAGACTGGTTCTCATTAAAATTTTTCTATCGGTAAAAATTTCTAAATATATATTTTCAGATTTTATATATTTAATGTCGTTGTGCTTTATTTTATAAGAAATATTACTTTCTTTAAACTCAAAAAAACGTTCGCTTGGTAATTGTTTTGTTTTGAAAAGGGCTAATGTAACAAACAAATCAGATTTTGTAAAAGGCTTTATCAAATAAGCTTGCGGATTAAATTTTACGGCTTCTTGAATGGTAACCATATCAGAATAAGAGGTTAAAAAAACAAATGGAATTTTATATATTGAATTTAATTTGTCAGCAATAAAAAAGCCAGTTTCTGTATCGTTTAAATTAATATCCAAAAACACAAAATCTATTTTATTAGATGGATTTTCTATATAATGCAAAGCATCGGAAATATTTGACACTATATTTACAGTAAGATAATCTAACTCAAATAATGTTTCTTTTAACATTTCGGCTATTAAAAGTTCGTCTTCTATTATTAAAAAATTCATAATTTGATTTAAATAGTTATGGTGAAAGTGGAACGATTATTTGCAAAGTCATATTCTAATTTCCCTTTTATTTGTTGTATTAATATACGAATTATTTTAAATCCAAAACCACCATTTTTATCATTAAACCCATCTTTAATGCCGCAACCATTATCATAATATTCTATAATAAATTGATTGTTTTTGTTTGAAATATTGATGTTAATTTTTCCTTCATTCCTGTTTTCAAAAGCATATTTAAAGGAATTAGTAATTAATTCATTTAAAATTAAACCCAAAAAAATACCTTTTGAAACATCAAAAACTATATTGTTTTTTTGATAATTTATTTCAATATTTTTTTCTTTATTTTGGTACAAAGTCTCTAACGAATGTATTAATTGCTCTAAAAAATGATCAAAATTTACTTGGTCGCCTTCAAATTCGTTATGTAAATTTTGTTGGATCAATGCCATAGATTGTATTCGGTTTTGGCATTCGGTTAAAATTTGTTTGGTTTCTAAATTTTCCGTGTTTTTGGCTTGTAAAAAAAGTAAACTATTTAGCGTGGTTAAATTGTTTTTGACCCGATGGTGTACTTCTTTTATTAGATATTGTTTTTGAATTACCAAATTATTTAATTCTTTGTTTTTTGAATCAATTTTTTTGTAAAAAAATGATATAATTACTACAGAAATTATTGTGAATAACAAAATGATTAAAATAATTTGTAGTTGATTCGATTTTTTTTGTAATTCTAAATTTGCAAGTTGTTTTTTCTGAAGTGTTTCTTTGATTAATCCATCTTTTTGAGCAGAATCAAATTTTATATTTAAACTAGCAACTTTTGATATTTTTTCGTTTTCTTTTAATTTTTCGATAGCATTTTTTGCTTTTTTTAAATACAAATAAGCTAGATTATTATTCCCAATAATTGAATAAAATTGGGCAAAATTTGAGTAAAATTTTTCGTTAAAATACAAATCATTTAAAAGCAATTTTTCGGTTTGGGAATAATAATATTTTGCTTTCTTGAAATTTTTTACTTTTACATAATTATCTGCTTGTAATAAATAAAGTTCTGATAAATCCCTATTCTCCGCTCTTGCTTTCCATATTTTTTCAGATTTATTAGCCAATTGGAAACCTAAATTATTTTGATTCTTTTTAAAATAATATTCAGCTAAATACCGCCAGTTGAATGCCATTGATATGGAATCTTTTCCTTTTAAAACAATAGCATTGGCTAAGTTTAAGTTTGTAAATGCTTTATTTAACTGATTTGTTTTTAGTTGGTGAATCCCATAATACCTATAAGCTTGATGCAAAATATTAGATTGTTTTTCACTTTTTGATAAAGTAATCGCTTGTAAAAAATATTTTTTGGCAGTTGCATTTAAATTTAATTTTGAATAGGCTTCAGCCAAGTTTACTGAAATATTTGCAATTTGGATTTTGTTATTGATTTTTTGGGCTAATTGTAATGCTTGTAAACGCAATTGGGTTTCAGTTTCGTAATCATTTAATAAACTGTATGTAAATCCTTTATCATTTAATAAAAATGCTTTAAGTTTTAAATTATTTTTAGGAATAAACCGCTCACAAATAGCATACATATACAAAGTACTGTCTAGTTTTTGATGGTGTTCATATCCATCTCCCATCAATTTGTGAACATTAAATATCTGTAACGAATCGTTTTGTTTTTTTGCTAATACTAAAGCTTTTCTAAAATATATTTTTGTAGAATCTAAGTATTTAGAATAGCGATAATCTTCCAATTTTTGTACATAGATATTGTATTTTGATTGGGCCGAAAGTTGGCACACAATCAAAAAAACAACAAAAAGTAATATGTCTTTCTTTGGATTCATATTCAAAAATACATTTTTTTGATTAATTCTAATTGATTAATACTAATACTGATAATAAATTGTTTACACATTAAAAAAACCTATTTAATGTTTAAACTTATTAGGTTTTTTAAAAAGTAAATCTCTTGAGAAAAACTTGATAAATCAATTACAGAGCTTCCAGATTTGATTTCTTTGTTCATTATTTGATTTCCAACCAAATCATATACCTGAATTGAAGCATTATCTTCGATATCAATATTTAAAACACCGTTTGATGGATTTGGATATATTGATAATTTTGAACTAGATTAATTATCCTGTTACTGTTAAATTGGTTTCCACCACAACGGCAGTTGTCGTACTTTCGCAAACATTAACAGTTTATGAAATAAAATAAGTAGTACTATTTACAAAAGCCGTAGATGCAAAAGCACCACTTCCACCAGAAGCTGCTGCATACCATTGAATATTCACTCCTGTTGTAGTAGTTAAATCAGCTATTGTGGCAGCATTTGGAAAACCTTGTGGCGTTGTAGCCGTTGGTGCTGCTGGCAAAACAAATGCTGAGCAGGTAACATTTGAAGAAACTCCTCCTCTTCTTGTCTGATTTGAGGTTGTCACAATTGTTAACCTAAAATTAGTTAATGTACCGCTGCGGCTATTGCCACTTAAATCTGTTAGTGCAGTAATACCTGAATTAGAAAGATCCACATCGAAGATAATTAAATAAAAACGACCTACTACTTCTTTGTATTTATAAAAATATCATTGTTTTGAATACGTTTATTTTGAAAATACTAGTTTTTATTTATATGATTAAATTCAAGTTATTCTTTTTTATGTTAAATATGATGCTTTTTATTTAAAAATAATTTTTACCAGTTTAAATTCAACATAAACACAGTACTTTTATTTTTATCAAAAAGCCCTAACAGCACGAACGGAATGAAATGATGGCTTGGTTCAGATCACTGTCAATACAGAAATATTTAAAAAAAGAAAGATAGTATTAGCCTCTGATGCGATATTAGAGCTACTTGACCAATATTCTTCATCTGAAACAAAACCGCCAACAATTGCTCTGTTTTCGTAAATCCTACGTAATTCGGTTAAACTTGGTAAATACCAATCGCTGTAGCCTCCTTGCATCAAATCGGAACACAATTTTGCTGCATTAGTACCATTTTCAGCAATAGTTGCTGCCACAATAAGATTGGTGTTTGCATTTCCAGTACCTATATTCTGACTTGTTCCAAGAACATCTGTTCCAGAATTTGACCACACTGAAACTGCCAAATCGGCAGGAGTAGCAATTAATCCGTGTTGTGTATTGGCATCATAACCAGGATCATTACTTGTCAAAATATAAGCCACGATTCCGCCTCGATATGCCATTCCTATTGTTACTGGTGTAGCAGCAGAGGTGTTGTCGTAGTGCATCCATTCTGTACCGTTATAATAATTAGGCCTGTTTGTTGTTGTGTTATAAATGGCAAGTCCCGCTATTGGAATTAACGCATCGCGCTGTACTTGCGTTATAGATGTAAGACCAGCATTGATAATGTATGGGCTTGCCATGGTTCCGCTTACTGTGATGGTTACGTTTGTACCAGCGGTCGTTACGCCACCTTGGCTAGCAGCACCTTGAAGACCTTGCGCTCCTGCTGGTCCTGGTATTGAACTGCCCGAGGTTTTAGCATAAAGTGCATAAGGTGTACTTAATAATTGTGAAACACCAGTAATGGTATATGTATTTCCACCTGTTGGATCGGTTTCGGTTTTTATAAAATAAGGTGTTTGTCGACCAGTTGATGCCGGCAAAAGTACCGGATACTATTGTTCCCGCACCAATTTCTATGGTTACCAATCCGTTTGCATTCGTTACTGGGGTTTGGGTTTCAACATAAACCGCTGTTCCCGATGTTGAACCTTGTAAAATGCTGATTTTCATTCCAACGGATTGATTTACAGTGAGTACGTTTGCGCTGTTGCGAATTACTGCTTGGTAACTCATTTTTTCTGGTGCTTGTGCAAATGCTGTATTAAAGCAACAAATTACAACTAGCAGCAATATTGATTGGATTATTTTTGTGTTAAATTCTTCATAGTTTATTGATTTTTAATGATTTTGAATGTTTTAACTTCTTTGTTGTTGTTTACTACTTTTAGCAAATAAATTGCCAATGGATACTTTTCCATTCCAATTAAAGTTGTAACGGTTGAAATGCTTTTGTTGGCTAATAATCTTCCGTTCAAATCAAAAAGTTGGTATGAAATGGTGTCTGAATTATAATTGCTTATTTCCAAAGACAAAAAATTTGTTGTCGGGTTGGGATAAACGTTCATATTCAAATTAATATTGAAATTCTCGACACCTAAAACTGTTTGAATTTCAAAGGGTTGCTGCACACCTTGCACCACCGTTCCAGTTGTTCCTGTAAGGGTTTTTGTAAGCATTTTGCCCAACGGAATAACTGATGCTTCCGCCACTTCCAGCTGCGTTCCCTCCCGATGCAACGACTACTTGTTGGGCTTTTACGGATGTAATACCAAAGAGCATCAAGAGCAATGGAACTATTATTTTTCTTTTTTTCATAAATTAAAAATTTTTTTTGTGATACTATATTTTACTGCATTTTCAATACTAATTTTTGCATTCAACACTTTATTGAAATAATTTACATGTAGAAGTTGTTTAAACTTTTAATAATGTATTTAAAAACAAATTATTTATTTTTTACGATGTTTATACAAAATTCTTCACTCAATTTATTCAGCTTTACTCAATACCTACTAATGCAACAAACATCTTAAAAAAAACTATGCAACGTCAAAAAATGTTGTTAATGACACGATTTTGTTGTGTTTGACAATTTTAAATATTACCAATTGTGCACATCTCAAATTTTAAAATTAAAAATTTTCGCATTATTATTCATAGCTTAACAAAAAAGCCAAAATTCAATTGCTTGATTCTTGGCTTGGTTTAATAAAAATTAAAAACTACTGGTTCAATATTTATTTTACAGCTGGTTTGTAATTTTGCTTGTCAATTATCATTTTAGATAAAATTTCTCTGAGTATTTCTGAAGTTCCGCCGCCTATTGGACCCAAACGGCTGTCTCTTAACAATCGCGCTAATGGATATTCTTCCATATAACCATAACCGCCAAGCATTTGAAGGCAACTATAAATGGTATCATCAGCTACTTTTGTCGATTTTAATTTGGCCATTGTAGCTTCCTTAACCACATATTCTCCTTTATCTAGTCTCGCAACTGCTGCATAATTGAATATTTTACAGTGCTCCACCTCGGTAGCATGCTCCACAATGGTATGTCTTAACGCCTGAAATTTATTAATTGTCGTGCCAAAAGCTTCACGTTGCGACATGTAATCGATAGTGTAGTCTAAAGCATATTCTGCACTGGCGTGTGCATTGACAGCCATAATTAGTCTCTCTAGCGCAAAATGCTGCATGATGTAAGGAAATCCTTTGCCTTCCTCGCCCATAAGATTTTCTTCTGGAATTTCTACATTGTCAAATGCAATTTCGGCAGTATCAGAAGCTCTCCAGCCCAATTTATCTAGCTTGGTTGCTGATACTCCTTTTAAATTAGTATCAACTAGAAATATGCTAATGCCTTTATTTCCTTGATCAAGACTTGTTTTTGCAGCTACTATATAATAATCTGCATAAACACCATTTGTAATAAATGTTTTTGAACCGTTTATTATGTATTTATTTCCATTTTTTACTGCATTTGTGCGCATTCCCGCTACATCACTACCTCCAAAAGGCTCACTAATACACATGGCACCTATTTTATCGCCTGAAATACTCGGCGCTAGGTAATCTTGTTTGATGCGTTCGTCACCTTCAGCATTTAAATGAGTCATGGCTAAATAAGCGTGGGCCCATATAGCCGCAGCAAAACCTGCAGATTTAATTTTTTGAAGTTCCTCTAACAGTACAACGGTGTAAAATAAATCTAGGTTTAACCCGCCATAAGCTTCAGGATATGCAATTCCGAAAAAGCCCATATCACCAAATTTTTTCCAAATAAAGCGCTCAATTGTACCAGTTTTTTCCCATTTTTCGATATGCGGTACTACTTCTTTTTGTAAAAAATCTTGTAAGCTTTTTCTAAATAATTCGTGTTGTTCTGTAAAGTAAATTGAATTCATGTAACGATGACTATTTTAGTATTTTTTTTAGAATTCCAAATATAAGGCTATTATTTTAATTTTATCAACAGGAAAACCCTTAATTTTTGTTAAATCCTCAATATTCTTGACTCCAGAGTTCATGCTTCTGTAAGTTACTATTTCTTTAGCAAGTACATATTTAAAATAGGGAAATTGCATGAGCTCTTTTATGGAAGCATCGTTTATTTTAATCTTTTTCACCTTTGGCAAAGCCGAAATTTTAAAGTATTTGTTTAAATTTTGAATAACTTCGGGTGACAAACCCCAAATATTTTCTAACTGTTCCATTGCTACGAAACCGCCTAGTTTGTCTTTCTCTTTAAGAATTCTTTCTGACAATGCTGCGCCGATTCCATAAATTTTAATCAAATCTTCTTGTGTAGCTTGATTGATATCAAGCACATTGATTTTTTCTTTTTTACTGAAATCTGCTTTGTTGTAGGATTTAAAATTGTTTGATTTTTTATTTGTCACCCAATCAGGAAACTTAAAATAGGGCGACATCACATTTAATAATGAATCCGAAATTTGGGTTACTGCTTGAAATTCCTTTGCAGAATTGAGGTATTTATTGGTTTTTCTAAATGCAAGCAAGCGGTCAATTTCTTGAGTGGACATACCGAGTTTGTATCCTTTAAAATCAGTTATAAAATTAGGATTGTATGGATATATTTTAGGAACATATTCTGATTTCTCTTTTTTTTCTGCATCAATAACTGCTTGTAGTGAAAGCCATTGTTGTTTTTCCTTACCCTCGTTAACAAGCGGAAGAGAAAAATCTACAAAAAAACTATAAAATTGAAATGCAATTATAAAGAGCAGAAAAAACAAAAGCCCTTTTCTCTGAATCGATGTAAATTTAAAGTAAGATTTTATGAGTTCTAAATTCATTTTAGATAAAAGTTATAAATCAAAAACTGACGAACGTTTGGCTCTTATCAAATCCTTTAATCTTATCCAAAACGCCAATGTTAAATAAACCCCAAACCACAATCCTGCGGTGACAAAGGAAATGTATATAAAAAACAATCGAACGCTATTTGCCCGCATGCCTAGCCTGTCAGCCAATCGTGAAGAAACGTGAAATCCGTGTTTCTCAAAAAAATATTTAAGTCTTATTACGAAACGCATTGTCTATTTTTGAATAAATTAAAGATAACAAAATAATCTAAACTACAGGATTTTTTAATAATTCAATTCCAATTGCACATTCTAAGCACTTGCTTTTGTTACAATATTCATTTTTGAGTTGTAAAAGCGATTGCGTATCAAAAGCGCTTTTAGATTGAATTCCAAAAGAAGTAAACTTATCTACAACTGCATTTTTTTCGGGTTTGATTTCTTGAATTAAGGAGATTAAATTTTCAGAAATTGATTTGTCCTGACTTTTTGCGTAAGCAAATTGTAGCGGAATTATGGTATTTATTACTAATAAATCGATAAATGATTGTGACAATGCTTTTTCCTTTTTAGGGCTTTCTTTATCAAATTGATAATGGGTTTGCCAATATTCTGGTACGGAAACATCAAATATTTCATATGCTTTTTGCAGCGAATCAAGGTCGATGATTTTTGAAAATAAATTATTTTGGTTGCAATACAACTGCGCCAGTTGTGCCAATCTTATGGTAGGAAAGTTATCTGGTCTGTGTTTAAAAAACTGAACAGGTTCAACATACTTTTTTTCTAATTGGTATTTTTGTAACAGATAATAAAATCTGAATTTTAAATCTTTGTAATAATTGTCTTCTTTTTCATCATCGAGTAAACCTGCAAAGCCAAAAAGTAAAGCTTCAAGATTTTGCAAATCAAAACTTTCCTTTCTAATGATTGAAAACGAAATATTTTCGGCAATACTTTGAAAAATAGCGCCATTTGTATTCAACCCAAAATTTCTTGCTAGAAGACAAAACAACACCGTCTCCCAATCTTGGTTTGTTTTTTCTAATAAATCTTGTACTGGCTGGGATTTTTTTTGTAAACGTTCAAAAAACAAACGCTCCTGCCAATTCTTAATTACAAAACTATCCGTTGTGGCAATTTGTTTCTCACAAAAAATCCAAGATTTAGGATGGATTAAAGATTGATAATTAACCAAAACCTCTTTGGATACATAATTTTTAAGTTCTAAAACAGGGATTTCGGTATTGTCTTTTCTAAAAACTGCAGCATCATGTTCCCAAACTACATGCAGAATTACATTATTATAGTTATTGTCTTTTTCATGATTGTGCAAATACCAATCAGAAGATTTGAGATGAATTTCAACATTACCAGCCCATTTCTGATTGTTAATTATAATGGTAGCATTAAAAAAATCTGGACCAGCCAGTTGCAAATATTGTCCAGAATGAGCAATAGTTATGGGTTCTCCATTAGTAGTTTTTAATCCCTGCGTAAAATTAAATTTTTTAAACTTCCAAATGTAGTGGAGAAAATCTTCTTTCATGTTTCTTAAATACTAGAAATATTTTCTAAAGTTATAAAAAAACAGAAATGAATGAAATTTATCTTATCAAAAACAATTTGGCGCAAGCTCTTGCATCTGACAATGCTTCATGGTGGTTTAATGCAATATGCATTGCCTTGCAACAGTCACTTAATTTTGTTGGCTTTAAACCTTTGGCTTTATAAATTTTCACAGTACATTCCCAGCGATGGGCTATATTCAAGTCTTGGTAATTCAAGCCATAAAGCGCCATGGATTTAACCAAAACATTGCGGTCAAAGCTTTCATTGTGAGCTACTATGGTTTTGTTTTGTAAACGTTTTTTAATTTCAGGATATACTTGTGCAAAAGTTCTTGCATTTACTGTATCCCTAGGATAAATGCCATGAACTTGTATCGTAAAAGGGGAATATAAATTATTAGGCGGTTTTATCAAACTAACAAACTCATCAACAATTTGTCCGTTTTCAACTGTTACAATCCCCACCGAACAAGGATGGAAAGCGGTAGCAGTTTCAAAATCTATGGCGACAAAGTTCATATATGATTTATTTTGAAGTAAAAGAGGCCAATAAAACACGTGTTAAAGCGAATCAATGACCTTTCTTATAAATCTAATTTATTTTATTGATCCTATAATGTCGTATTTGGTAATAATGTGGTATTTGCCATTGCCTAAATCAACTAAAACTGCCTGATTTTCTTTAGTAAAAAGTTTAGAAACTTCTTCAATTTTAGTTTCTCTCATCACTACAGGATAGGATTTACCCATCACTTCTTTAATAGGCTTGTCAGCAACATTTTTATCAGCAACATAACTTTGAAACAAATCTGATTCATCTACAGATCCTACAAAACCTGTGATATCAACAACAGGAATTTGTGAAATCTTATATTTCCTCATTCTATCAATGGCGTGTGATACCAATTCTTCTGTACGAACTACTACAAGCGGTTTATCGATGTGGTCTTTTATAACATCCTCTGCTTTTGTAATTTCTTCGTCAAGAAAACCACGTTCACGCATCCAATCATCATTAAACATTTTACCCACATAACGGCTACCCGAGTCATGGAATAAAACAACTACTACATCGTCCTTTGTAAAATGTTCTTTGAGTTGGTGCAATCCTTTTACACAAGATCCTGCAGAATTACCAACAAAAATGCCTTCTTCAAGAGCAATTTTTCGGGTGTAAACCGCTGCATCCTTATCGGTCACTTTTGTAAAACCATCTATTAACGAAAAGTCTACATTTTTAGGTAAAATATCTTCTCCAATTCCTTCTGTGATGTAAGAATAGATTTCGTTTTCATCAAAAATTCCTGTTTCATGGTATTTTTTAAAAACAGAACCATACGTATCAATTCCCCAAATCTTAATATTTGGATTTTTCTCTTTTAAATATTTTCCGATACCAGAAATTGTTCCACCAGTTCCTACTCCCACAACAAAATGAGTGATTTTACCATTTGTTTGTTCCCAAATTTCAGGCCCTGTTTGTTCATAATGTGCTTGCGCATTACTGGGATTGTCATATTGATTTACATACCAAGAATTAGGCGTTTCTTCACCTAATCTTTTTGAAACCGAATAGTAAGAACGTGGATCGGTAGGTTCAACATCGGTAGGACAAACTACTACTTTTGCCCCTACGGCACGAAGGATATCCATTTTTTCTTTTGACTGTTTGTCTGAAATTACAAAAATACATTTGTAACCTTTTATGATTGCAGCCAATGCCAGTCCCATGCCAGTGTTGCCAGAAGTTCCTTCTATGATTGTTCCTCCTGGTTGTAATCTACCATCAGCTTCGGCATCCTCTACCATTTTTAATGCCATCCTGTCTTTTGTAGAATTACCTGGGTTAAAAGTTTCAACTTTTGCTAGCACTAAAGCATCAATTCCTTGTACTACTTTGTTAAGTTTTACTAAAGGTGTGTTGCCAATGGTGCCTAATATATTTTCTGAATAATTCATTTGGTTTTCAGTTTGCGATTTTATTTTTAATTTGCAAAGGTATCAATTTGAAATTGAATTATGCATGTGAAGTTTTATTTGCGTGAGGGATATTAGTGAAAATCCCGCACTTTTTAGTGCGGATTGTAACGTATAGCCCGACCACGTTTTTTTGCGGGGTCACGCCCAAATTATTTTATTGAAAAAAGTTCCAAACCAGACCGAACCTGATTAAAAAATCTCGGTAAGGATAATTAGGGGCGGAATAAAAATTATTCCCCGTGAATGCGGAATTGAAATGTTCTGCCTTGAGATAAATTCTGGTTTGCTTGATTTTTGCATTTATAAAAAAATCAAACATGGGAAATTGTCCAATTTTCTTTTGGTTTTGGATATAAAATTCTCCAATTAATGGATTGTAATCATTGGCAAAATAAGATGTAAAGTAGTTGAATGTTACGCCTGTTTGCAGGTACATGGCTTTTTTGAATACATAATCTGAATAATAAAAGGTATTTCTGGTCACGAAATCAGGAACGTTGAGTATGTGATCTTGTTGGTCTACTTTTTGGTACAAAATGGTATTGTCTAAAGCAAATTTTCCGAATTTGAATTCTTTGGCGATTTTTAACGCTATATAATTGATTGTTTTATCATATTGTTTAGGGGATACCGAAAGGGTGTCTTTGTTAGGGTTATCGTCATCAAAATACAATTTATCCCCTAATGAAGAAAATTGCAGTGTTGCGGTAGCCCATTTCGTATTTGCTTTGACTTCTATATTATTGATTTTTTCGTTTTTAAAATCGTTTTGCCAATTGTAACTGATGTAGCTGCTTTGGTGCAAATTATAAATATGATTTGGTAATTTATTTGCCTTTTGGAACTGGAATGAAAATTGATTTTCTTGGTCTAAATCATACGAAAGGAACAAGTCTAAGTTGGACAAAGATTGTTTTGAAATGGAACTAGAATACTGAAAATTACCGTTCCAATTGTTTTTTTGGTATTTGTATTGGCCGCCTACAGTATTAATCCTGTCGTTTAGATTATTAGTAATTGTCCCGCTATTATTAACAATGACAGCGTTATAATAATAACTATAATTGAAATCGTCAGCAAAAAACTGAAACTCGCCTAAAATCTTATTTTCATAAACAACGCCTACTTTGTTATATAACTTATTGTACCTGGTTTTATCAACAATATTATTATTTACATAAGAAGAACCAAAGCGACTGATTTCGCTCGTTGTTCCATTTTGATTTGTTACTGTTGTATTTACTGTAGGTTGTCTGTATTCGAAAAATTTATTTTCAAAGCTAAACTGATGCTTAACATAAATATTATTATCATCACCTTCTTTGTTGATTCTTAAATTATGATCAATAAAATACCGATTGCCTTTAAGTAAGGATTGCGCATCGGTAAAATAAACCTGTAATCTTGATCTGTCTTTGAAGTCGATATTTTCACTTTCAAAATCCTCGATGTTTATTATCCCTCCATTTTCTGCATTAAGAATATCTTGCGCGGTAAAATGGGTTTTTAAAAAATACCTGTTATTTTTAGTATTATAACTCGTTGTAAATCTAAAATTCCCTGTGCTTGACAATTGATTTACAAACCTTCCTAAAGAACGCAAGCCTTTGTATGCCAATGAAAAATTGAATCTTTCAGAAGTATTGAGTGTAATGAAAGCATCGAGAGACTGCCCCTGTTGCATAACTGTTTTAAAATATAATTCTGTTAACGGCGTAGGTACTGAATAATACTTAATTTGATTGGATTGAAGGTAATTAAAATGTTTGGCTTCAAAACCAAATTCTGGATAAGGTGAAATACTATTTAATCCGAAATACAATGTATTGTATGTTTGCCCTTCATTGGCAAATGGCATTAAACCAAAATTATCTTTTCTTAAATAATTATAGATGTAGTCTTTTTGAATTGTTAATGTTGTATCGATATAAGTAGTATCATTTTCGATAGTTATGACTCTGTACCAATCAATCGGGGCTTTTTTTCTGTCTTTGGAGATCAAAATTTTATCAGAAGTGAAATTGCCATCATTTTTAGTACCATTATTAGCTGGTGTTTTTTTATCCTGAGCAACTAATGAAGCGGTTAAAAATATAAGAAAAAATAAGTACCTCATTATTATTGTTTTTGAATGTAGCATTTTACAATTAGATGACAAATGTAATTTATATACTTTTATAAATAAAAAAACATCTTGATTTCTCAAGATGTTTTATGAAATATTAACTTATTGTCGCTACTTTTTTACAATTTTTGTGTTGTAAATTAATGTGCCCTGAGCAATTTTTAAAATATAAAATCCTGACGGTATTGTTGAAATGTCTATTAATTCATTAATATTTGATATTGATGTTTCAAAACTAACATTTTTAATTAACCTGCCTTGTAAATCAAAAAGTGAAACTTTTAGGGGCTCATTCAACTCAGAAATCATTGAAATATTAATTTGAGTATCCGCCGGATTAGGATAGATTGAAAGTCTATTAAAAACAGCTTCATTATTATTAGACAAAGTACCTTCAACAACAAAATTATCTATAATTGCTCCATCTTCTGCAGCAGCTTCATCTGAATGAAATACATACCTGAAAATTATATTTGATTGAGGAGTAGAAGAACCGGAACCAAACTGTGCTAAACTTTTTGAATACTGTCTTTTTGTACCATTTGTACCACCTCTAGGGTTACTTTTTTCTGCTTCACCTGTCCACTGACTACCTACACAATTTGCGCATGAGCTATTATTACTGTTGTACCAGTTTGAATCGGATGTATTTCCTAAAATGTCCCAGGAGTTTCCATTATCAGTAGAATATTGCATGTAAATAACGTCAAAGTCTTGCTCTAAATCAAAAGCCATATCAAATTTAAGAACAGGATTTGCTATTCTTGAGAGATCAAAACACGGAGTTACAAGAAATGATTTTGAATTGTCAGGATAAGTTCCAGTCAATACAGTAGCATAAACACTAGAATTTCCAGCTATTCCATTTGTGAGTTTTGATTTGGATGATATTCCCCTTTCCCAGACAGAATTAAAGGAACCTTCATCATAGGACACAAAAGAATCATTATTACTTTCAAAAGTATTAACTGTATTACTAGTGTCTAACTTATTTACGTAAATTAAATTACTTTTAAGGTTATTAAGAGAATTTCCATCTCCAGTAGTTCCCGCAGTAACATTTAAAACGTGACTTCCTCTTGATAAATTTTCCGTATTGATAGATAACTGAAAATTTCCTTCGCTACAAGGGGATAAATTGCCATTCCAAACAAAATTTTGATTAACTCCTCCATCAATATTATAACTTAATGAAACACTATTAATTGCATTCAACCCTTCATTTTTAAATGACAATGTGGTACTTAAAGTATTATTGGAGCAGGATAAAGAAGGCTCTAACGATAAATTAGAAAGCGACACATCAACGTTGTAACTTATGTATTTTTCCCCAATATTTACAGCCGCCCAAGCATTAGTTACTGCTATAACCTCAGGACTATTACTACAATACAAATTATTAGCAATTATTAAAGACGCCTCTCTCATATCAAAAAAAGTTGAATTTGATGTCAAAAAATCTCTTTCTGCTAAATAAGCAATTTCAGCAGCTTTTGCCATACCAATACCAGCAACATTATAGCTAGCAGGAATTGGAGCATTGTTGGTTCCCGATTTACCTGCAGTTAAAATATAAAACCAATGATTTAAAACACCACTGTTAGTGTGTACTCCACAATAATCGTTATAAGTAGGGGAACCAGAAGTACCATCAGGAGTACAACTCCCATCATCAGCAGTGGTTATCCAATATTGACCCTGAAAGGTATCAGGATCACGTTTTTCCTTTGGGAAATCCATTCTTCTTAATCCATTATCTTCTAAGTTACTACCTCCATTTGTGATGTCTTCACCTATAAACCAGACAGCAGGGTCAATTGAACCTGATAAAGAACCCGTTTTACCATATTGCTCAACACAAGCTCCCCATATGTCTGAAAAGCCTTCATTTAGAGCACCTGATTGGTTTCTGTATGCTAAATTTGCTGTAAATGTACAAACTGCATGACCAATTTCATGCCCACAAATATCTAATGATGTAAATGCTTTTGGATTTGTTGTGCCGCTACCATCACCGTAAGTCATAAATCTACCGTTCCAAAAAGCATTTGCGTAATTTTCATTTTTATCACGGTAATGAACATAACTTATTATTGCTGAGTTATTATCATCAAAACTATTTCTATTAAATGTATTTTTCCAAAAATCATATGTTTTTTCAGCTCCCCAATGTGCATCTAAGGCAGCATCATCTTGAAAAGAATTAGCATGTTCGGCTTTTGTCCAGTTATTATCATTATCAGCGAAGCTATTATCTTGATATGTTCTAGGTATTCTTTCGCAATTATAAGTAATAATTCCATTACCACGAAGATTATCAAACAATAAGTATTTATTTAATGAAATATCAAAAGTAGTTTCAATTGTTCTTGTACCGCTATATTTAGTTTCAGCATTACCTTGAATTAGATTCTCAATTTTATTAAAAGATAGTACAGTTTCATTAATTCCTATCAAACTTTTAGCATGTTTAATGATTGGATTTTTATATAGTATTTCTCCAGAATTAGCATCTATGTAGACCTCATTTCTTGAAATTGGGTCAACACTATAAATATCATATTTATAGGCAAGTCTTAATTCCCCCGAATTTACTAAAGGAAAAATTACAATATCACCGTTAGGATAATTGTAATTTAAAAGATTTGATTGTTCTACAGACTCCCATAAATACTTTTTAGCATTTATAAAATTTGTAGCAATTTGCAAACCTGACTTTGAGGATAATTTAGGTTTGATGTTTAGCCCTTTTGGGTTATACAGTTCTCCATTGACTGAAATAATTTTTTCTCCGTTTTGATGAACTATAAGCGATCCAAATTCTACTAATAACCCTTTATAATATTGTTGATACCTTTGATGAGAAATACCGGTTTTATCTGTGATTGCTTTTTTAGCTACAAATGAATTATTTTTATCTAAATTATAAATATTTGAAAATCTTGCTATAGCTTCATTTTTTGAAGTTGATTCATAAAATTTTAAACTTTTTTGAAAGGGCTTATTATCTATTAATTTATTTTGACCTAGAGACAACAAAGGAATAAAGATTATAAAAAAAACTAATTTTAATGCAATTCTATTCATGGAATATTAATTTTAAAATAATAAGTAAAAAAACGTGAAAAAAGGCTGTCTTTCGACAGCCTTTTAAATATTTATAAATGTATTGTTAGTATCCAGGATTTTGTTGAATCGTTGGATTAGGATTAGTTTCAGAAGTAGGAATTGGCAAAGCAAAACGATAGTCTGTTACAGGTAGTGTACAATTTACACTGGCTGTACAATCCAAAGGATGCCTATCAATTCCAACATTTGCATATGCTGCTCCACCCAAACGTTTAAGATCAATGAATCTATAACCTTCAAAAGCAAATTCAATTCTTCTTTGGTTCAAAATGTATCTCCAAGCTTCTTGTTGGTTTGCAAAAACTGGTGCTAGTTGAGCAGTAGCAAAACGTGTGTCTAACAATCCTTTAAGCGTAATCGCAGCAGTAGCGAGTTGACCTGCATTAACTTCAGCTTCAGCTTTAATTAAATGCATCTCAGCCATTCTAATCAATTTAAAATCAGCATTCAAAAGACCTCTACCTGGCGTGCCAGCATGTTTACCTACTGGTAAAACATCAGAAGTTCTATAATTAGGTGACGTTAAATAGTTAGGATCAACTATTGAAGAAGGATCAGGAATGACATTTTTTCTAACATCTCCCGTTGGTAAAGCATTGTACAGCGCTCTGTTAATTTCATAGAAAGGAGAACCAGATACAGAAGAATCAACAGATGCATATATATT
The DNA here is from genome assembly GCA_031413015.1 of Bacteroidota bacterium. GTDB lineage: Bacteria > Bacteroidota > Bacteroidia > Flavobacteriales > Flavobacteriaceae > Flavobacterium. Next base: position 241,602 of record JANOEE010000018.1, read on the forward strand.
ACCAATATTGGTAGCTTGTGCAGACTGATTGATTGTTCTTGACAATTTTAACAAAGTTTCTCCAGCTGAAGCATCAGTAAAGACAGCAGGATAAGTAGCGAAAGTAGATAAAGCTGGAGCTCCAACTGTAGCAATAACTATGTTTGCTTGGGCTAGAGCATTTGGATAATCACCTTTTAATGCGAAAGCGCGAGCCTTTAAAGCTCTTGCAGCAATTCTATTCGCTCTTGTTGCTGTGAAAGCAGCAGTACCAAATAAAGTAATTGCATCATCTAAATCCTTTTGTATGGCAATATAAGTTGATCCATTTGTAGCTCTAGGTAATGAAGCATCTAAAGGCAATTCTGCCAATGCAAGAACTCCTGCAAAAGCAGCATCATCTTTAGGATCTGGAGAGAAATAAGAAATTAATCTTATGTGGGCATAAGCTCTTAAAGTTAAGGCTTCTGCTTTTGACACTCTAATTTGGTTAACTTGAGTAGCATTTGCACTAATAATAGGATCTAACAGCAATCTATCAGCATTTGCTATTACTTTATTAGCTCTAGCTAAAACAACGTTTGCTGTATTCCAAATACCATTAGGAGAAGCCGAGGAAGGATTAAGAATAAAAGCATAATTATCGTTAATTCCTTGACCACCATTATTTGTTCCTATAGAAACCTCATCTGTAAAAACAGAACTAAACTCAATGTCTGCTCTACCTGTTAAAGCTACATAGACATTATTTGTGATTCTATTCAAATCAGCAGGAGTTCTTATCGCTAGGTCTTCTGTAAGTACTCCAGGCGTTTGAGGTTCTAATAAATCACTATTACAAGATAATAGAGACATAGCAACCGCAAAAGACAATAATTTAATATTAAATTTCATGATATATATATTTTAAATTAAAACTTTAAATCCACTCCGAATGTGAAAATTTTTGGTGATGGATATTGATTGTTATCAGAAGCCCTATTACTTTCAGGATCAAAACCTTGCCATTTTGTAAAATTAACTAAATTTTCACCTTGAAGTGTAAATGATAGAGAACTCATAAACGTTTTATCTAAAAACTTCTGAGGTACGCTATATCCAATCTGAGCATTACGCAATCTAACATAAGAAGCATCTCTTAAAAAACGATCAGAATTATCATCTTGACCTTCATTATCAGCATCTATTCTTGGTATATTAGAATTGGTATTAGTTGCAGTCCAAGCATTCAACAAATCTGAAGACTTGTTAAAATCACCTAAGCCTGATTGCTCGTAAAAACTTTCTTCATCAAAATCAAAACGCCATACATCTTGTGCAAATGTAAAAGTAGAAGAAACAAAGAACCCTCTGTAATTAAAATCAAAACCAAAACCACCTTGGTATACTGGTAAATAATTCTTACCTGTTTGCACCCTGTCACTTTCAGTTGGATTCTCAGTAGTACCTCCTAAAGCACTTTGAAATAATAAATTTCCATTAACGGGATTTACACCAGCGTAAGGAATAGTATAATATTCAAAAGCAGGACCACCATTTCTATTAATTAAATTACCATTAATAATTCTACCGTCGTTTGCAGTAATTCCAGAAATTTCATTCTTATTGTAAGCACCATTTGCTCTTAAAGTAAAAGTAACATTTCTATTCTTAATAACATCATAAGATAAAGCTAATTCATAACCATCGTTAGTTACCACAGCATCAGAATTTCTTAAGAAACCGGTTGCTCCAAAAGCAGGAGATTGTGGATCAGTGAAAAATTGATCAACAGTTTCTTTATTATATTTATCAAAAGCACCTCTAAGTCTCGCTTTGAAAAGTTCAAAATCCAATCCTATATTCCATTGTTTTGTAGTCTCCCATCTCAATCCAGGAGCACCAAAAGTAGGATTAAATGTAGGTGCACCAGCATAAGTACCAGCTGCAGCAGGAGCCGCAAAAGTAGTAACATAAGCAGGTGGAATAATTCCAGCGAATACCGAACCATCAATAATTCTTTGATTACCCACAGTTCCATAAGAACCTCTTAATTTCAAAACATTAACAAACTCTAAAGAATTCATGAAATTTTCTTCATCTATATTCCATCTGGCACCAACTGACCAAAAATCACCGTTACGATCATCTGTCAAAAATCTACTAGAAGCATCTCTTCTATATGAGCCAAGAAAACCATATTTATTATTAAAATCATAATCCAAAGAACCAAAATAAGAAATTAAATCATTTCTGAGGTTAGCGGCCGAAATTGTAGGTACATAAAAGTCATTTGCACCAGTTGTATTATCAGTTATGTATCCGGCACCTGTATTAGGCTGAAATAAAGCAATATCTAAACCGTTTTGTCTAAAATTATTAGTATTTAATCTAGAATGATTGTATTCAGCATTTGCACTAACATTTATAGTATGCTTACCAAAAGATTTGTTATAAGCTAATTGCCATAAATTGTTAAAAAAGAATTCTCTTCTTTGATTGATATCTTCAAATCCATCAAACTCGGTAAAAGCAGTGTTATTTTGAATACTACCAATAACACTTCCTAAACCAGCTCTATTAAAAAGCAAACCATTGAAAGATCTTGGATTTTCACTTTGAAAAAATCTTGCAGACAACAATTGTCCAGATACTCTAGATCTTGCCGTCAAATCTTTTGTGATTTTATAAGAAAATTCAGAAGCTATATCAATTCTTGTTTCTTCGGTTAAATTAGTATACTGCTTTAATTTGTCCACTAAAAAATAAGGTGTTTGAGACAAATCATCAGTATCAGGCAGAGCATTACCAACTCCTGCATAATCTAATAAAGTTTGAGCAGAACTAGTGTAAAAATCCGCACTTAAATATGGGGCAGATTGGAATGCACCTAAAACATAGTTTCTATTTACTGCACCAGTTCCTAAATTTGTAGATTCGTTATTTTTAGTATGATTTACAGCAGTATTAACTTGAAATTTAAATTTTTCATCAAGAGATTTACCGTTTATATTTGATCTAACAGAAAACCTTTGTAAACCAGTTGTTTCTAAAATTCCATCTTGTTTGTAATAACCTAATGAAGTAAATGAATTTAATTGCTTACCATTATTCTCTATGCTTAAATTGTGGTTGCTAGTAGAACCATCTCTAAAAAAATAATTAACCCAATCTTGATTTACATCAAATGAAGCGATTTGAGCATCGCTTAAATTAGCACCATATCCAGCAAATTTTGAAGGCGCAGCAGTTACAGCATTTTTTTCAATCTGCAACAATTGTCTCGCATTAGCCAATCTGTATTTAGGCGTTTGCAATTGATTGACACCATAAGTAGTTGAGTATGTAAAAGTAGTTTTAGACTCATCAAATTTTCCACTTTTTGTTTTTACTACAATTACTCCATTAGAACCTCTTGAACCATACTCTGCAATTGCAGCAGCATCCTTTAACACAGAAACAGACTCGATATCATTTGGATTGAATGATCTAAAGTTATCACTGTTAGACGGAAAACCATCAATAACATAAAGAGGATCAGAGTTTCCATTCAAAGTACCCAAACCTCGAATTATAACTGTTGATTTAGAACCCGGTTGACCAGTACCAGTGGTTATATTGACACCAGCTAATTGCCCTTGTAAGGTATTAATAACGTTAGCATTTGGACGATTTTCAATAGTTTTGCTATCAAGAGTTGCTATAGCAGCTATAGCAGCCTTTTTCGTAACCGTTCTGTAACCTTGAATAACAACTGTTTCAAGCGATTTCTCTTCATCGGCCATTCTAATGTTGATTGAATTTGACTCACCAACTGTTCTACTCAGGCTTGACATGCCTACAAAAGAAAATTCCAAAACCTCACCTACATTTGCTTTGATTGAATATTTTCCATCAAAACCTGTTTGCACTTTTCTTGCAGTTCCCTGCACAGTTACATTAGCTCCATAAATAGGTCCTGAGCTATCAGACACTAAACCTGTAACAGTTTTTTCTTGAGCAAACGAAAACTGCATTGACAACGCTAATAATAGCGTATAAATCCATTTAAACTTAGATCTCATATTAATTTTTTTAGTTAGTTATTCAGCAAACTTCTTAATAATTTCTTAAATAACCAAATATTACTGTGAAATAATATTTTTATTTATGTTAAATATTTTGCCTAATAAAAGTGCTAATCACAAGATTTAATTACAGAGATGAAGGATTATTCAATAAGTTGCGTCTAAATTTATATTTTTACCAAAATTAAATTAATGTTAAGCAATTATTTTTTAACAAACTATTTAGAGGCAGGAACTGATGAAGCTGGACGCGGCTGTCTTGCAGGACCAGTTACCGCAGCAGCGGTAATTTTATCAGAGAATTTTGAAAATGATTTATTAAATGACTCTAAACAATTATCAGAAAAAAATAGGCTTATTTTAAAACCTATTATTGAACAACAAGCCATAAGTTTTGCTGTAACACATCTTGAACCTATAATTATTGATAAAATTAATATCCTAAACGCATCTATTCAGGCGATGCAAGAATCCATAATGAAACTCAATCCGCTTCCTTTACATATTATAGCAGATGGTAATCGTTTTAAACCTTTAAATGATATACCTTATAATTGTATCATAAAAGGAGACGCTAAATTTATGAGTATTGCAGCCGCATCTGTTTTAGCAAAGACCTATCGCGATGAATATATGAATGAAATTCATAAAGAGTTCCCTATGTATAATTGGAAACAAAATAAAGGCTATCCTACTAAAGAACACAGGGAAGCCATCAGAAAGTATGGCATAACAAAATACCACCGTATAAGCTTTAGGCTTTTACCCGAGCAATTAAAATTGAGTATTTAAGTAAAAGCGCATTCAAATAATTGACTGAAGTGTTTTAAGATTTTTGCTTTCACTTCGGCTTCATCTACTTTTTCAACACCCAATTCTACATTTAATGATGTAACAGCTTTTCCTCTTATCCCACAAGGAATGATGTTGTCAAAATAACCCAAATCTGCATTGACATTTAATGCAAAACCATGCATGGTTACCCAACGGGAAGCACGGACACCCATAGCGCAAATTTTCCTGGCAAAAGGAGTGCCTACGCCAAGCCAAACACCAGTTTCACCTTCGCTTCGACCACATTCTAGTCCGTATTCTTGTAAAGTAAGAATAATGGCTTCTTCTAAAAAGCGTAAATATTTATGAATGTCTGTAAAAAAATTTTCTAAGTCTAAAATAGGATAACCTACAATTTGGCCAGGACCATGATACGTAATATCGCCACCACGGTTTATTTTATAGAAAGTAGCTCCTTTTGCTTCCAATTGTTTTTCAGACAAAAGCAAATTAGACAAATCACCGCTTTTACCTAATGTATAAACATGAGGATGGGTTACAAATAGAAAAAAATTAGGTGTATCATGGTTAGTTTCTTCTCTTCGGTTTTTGATTTTTAGATCAACGATTTCTTTGAATAATTCCTCTTGAAATTCCCAAGTTGCTTTATAATCTTTTAAACCTAAGTCTTGAAGTTGGATATTTTTATTCACTTATTTTGAAATTCAATGTTTAAGACTACAAAGATACAAAGGAATCTGCGATTTACAGATAAGGATTTTGGGTTTTGGGATATAGGATTTAGTGATCGATTTTAATTATAAAACGAATGCCCTAGCCCAGATTGAAGAGAAAATCCCACGCTTTTTGGGGCGTGGATTGCAACGAAAAGCTGGAAACAGCTCCAAAAAACGTTGTAATTGCATCTTGAAATTTAGAACAAATGCTTTATCTTTGCAATCTCAAAATCAGAACGCAATGGCATTGTCAGAACAAGAAATACTTCGCAGAGAAGCTCTTACAGAATTACGCAATTTAGGCATAGAACCTTATCCAGCAGCCGAATTTATCACAACCGCTTATTCTAGCGAAATTCTTGCTGACTTTGAAAAGTTTGAAGGCAAGGAAGTTGTTCTTGCAGGTCGATTGATGGGAAAAAGAATTATGGGTAAAGCTTCCTTTGCAGAATTGAAGGATGCCGAAGGCCGCATTCAAGTATATGTTTCTCGAGATGACATTTCGGATGATGAGGAAAAAACGATGTACAACGTGGTTTTTAAAAAACTACTTGATATTGGTGATTTTATAGGTGTGCGTGGTACTGTTTTTAAAACCCAAGTTGGCGAAATATCGGTTCATATTTATGGTTTAACTGTTCTTGCAAAAGCCTTAAAACCACTTCCTGTTGTAAAAACAGATGCTGACGGAAAAACGTATGATGCTTTTTCTGATCCAGAACAAAGGTACCGCCGCCGTTACGTGGATTTAACGGTGAACGATCACGTAAAAGAAACATTTATTAAAAGAACGAAATTGTTCAATGCAATGCGTTCCTTTTTTAATGACAAAGGCTATCTTGAAGTTGAGACTCCCGTTTTACAACCTATCCCTGGTGGTGCTGCTGCGCGACCATTTATAACACACCACAATTCGCTAGACATACCTTTGTACATGCGTATCGCTAATGAATTGTATTTGAAAAGATTGATTGTAGGTGGTTTTGATGGGGTGTATGAGTTTTCTAAAAACTTTCGTAACGAAGGTATGGACAGAACCCACAATCCAGAATTTACCGCTATGGAAATTTATGTAGCTTACAAAGACTACAACTGGATGATGAAATTTACCGAAAATTTGCTTGAACATTGCGCCATTCAAGTTAATGGAACGAGCGAAGCAACTTTTGGCGAACACAAAGTCAATTTTAAAGCGCCTTATGCACGAGTTACAATGACCGATGCCATAAAAAAATTTACAGGTTATGACATTTCAGGTAAAACGGAAGCGGAACTTTTTGATGCTGCAAAAGGCATGGGAATTGATGTGGATAAAACCATGGGGAAAGGAAAATTAATTGATGAGATTTTTGGTGCCAAATGCGAAGGCAATTACATTGAGCCCACTTTTATCACCGATTATCCAAAAGAGATGTCTCCGCTTTGCAAACAACACCGTGATAATCCAGAACTTACAGAACGTTTTGAACTGATGGTTTGCGGAAAAGAAGTGGCCAATGCATACTCAGAATTGAATGATCCAATTGACCAAAGAGCGCGTTTTGAACACCAAATGCAGCTGTCCGAAAAAGGAGATGATGAAGCTACTGGAATAATTGACGAGGATTTTCTTAGGGCTTTAGAATATGGGATGCCTCCCACATCTGGTTTGGGTATTGGGATGGACCGATTGATGATGTTCTTGACAAACAATGCTTCTATTCAAGAGGTATTATTATTCCCGCAAATGCGTCCTGAAAAAAAACAAGTTCAAATTGAGTTGTTACAAGATGAAATATTGATTATTGATCTTTTAAAAGCGAATGAAAACAAGATGGACTTAGGCGTATTAAAAATAAAATCAGATTTAAGCGGAAAAAAATGGGATGCTGCAATGAAATCTCTGGCTAAACATGGTTTGACTAAAGTAACGCTAGTAGGAGAAAATAAAATTGTGGAACTTAAAGAATAAAATGATTTAATAAAATTTACACTGTTTTAATATAATTTTGATTGAGTTATATTTATAAATTGTCCACAATATTTAATAATAAAACAAATTAAATATAAATCAAACTTAACTTTTCTTTCCATAAAATACCCCCAAATAGTATCTAACTTTTTGGGGTATTCTAATTAAGTTCCTTTTTTTATGTCTTTAGATTAAAATTCTTTTGAAACCTTATCAACAGCTTTTATGGTAAAATCCAAATCTTCATAAGTCAAAGCATCTGTAATAAACCAACTTTCATAAGCCGAAGGTGCAATATAAATCCCTTCGTTCAACAAACCATGAAAAAAATTCTTAAATGTTTCATTGTCTCCTTTTGCTGCAGTTTTAAAATCTACCACCGGATTTGCATCAAAATGTATCGAAATCATGGATCCCACTGTATTAATTGTAAAATCAACTTTATTCGCAGTTAGTACTTTATCAATTCCTTGTGCCAAATAAGCCGTTTTTGCTGCCAGTCTTGTAAATATGGATGCATCATCATTTAATGCTTGTAGCATTGTTAATCCAGCAGCCATAGCCAAAGGATTTCCAGACAAAGTTCCTGCTTGATAAACAGGCCCTAATGGTGCTAAATAATTCATTATTTCTTCTCGGGCGGCAAAAGCGCCAACTGGCAATCCGCCACCTATTACTTTCCCAAAAGTTACAATATCCGCTTGAACATTATACAATTCTTGAACGCCACCTTTTGCTAGCCTAAAACCAGTCATTACCTCATCAAAAATAAGCAAAATTTGGTTTTCTGTACAATACTGTCTCAATCCTTCTAAAAAACCTTTTTGAGGAGGAATACAACCCATATTCCCAGCCACAGGCTCTACAATTATCGCCGCAATTTCTCCTTGATTGGCATCAATTAGTGTTTTCACACTCTCTAAATCATTGTAGTTGGCCAATAAAGTATCTTTTGCTGTTCCAGCTGTAACTCCTGGACTATTTGGCGCGCCAAAAGTCACTGCACCGCTACCCGCTTGTATTAAAAAGGAATCCGAATGACCATGATAACAGCCTGCGAATTTTATGATTTTATCTTTTTTTGTAAATCCGCGTGCAAGTCTTATTGCACTCATACAAGCTTCTGTACCAGAGTTTACAAATCGGATTTTATCAATTCCTGGAACCATTTTTATGGCTAAAGTTGCAATTTGTGTTTCTAATGCTGTAGGCATCCCAAAAGATGTTCCAAGTTGGGCTCGTTTAGTAATCGCTTCTACAACGGGTGAATAAGCATGTCCTAAAATCATAGGACCCCATGAGTTGATATAATCTATCAACTTATTTCCATCTTCGTCATATAGATAAGCTCCTTTTGCACTTTTTACAAAAATAGGTGTACCGCCTACTGATTTAAATGCGCGAACTGGAGAGTTTACACCTCCAGGAATAACTTTTTCTGCTTCAGCAAAAAGCTGACTACTTCTTTGATATAACATTTATTAAGTTATGATTTATAGATTATAAATTTGTATTTGATAAAACCCTTGTTTGTATTACTTGACCTTTAATATTTGACCTATCGATAAAGCATTTTCAAGCAAACTATTTTTTTGCTTTAATTCCTCGACACTTAAACTGAATTTTTTGGAAATTGAGTAAAAAGTATCTCCTTTTTGAACTTCGTATAAATTAGGATCTTGGTTTTGTAAATCCTGATTTTTATTACTATTTGTTTCAGTTTTTACATATTCAATCCCTAAAACTTGGGCATCATATTGTTGTAAATTATAGCGCTCGATATAAATAATTAATTTTTCTGGATATTTAGGATCCGTAGCATATCCAGCTGCTCTTAAACCTTTTGCCCAAGCTTTATAATCTTGTTTAGGCAATAAAAATAGGCTTCCGTAACGGCTTCTGCTTGTTAGAAACAATGCGTGATCTTTGTAAGATTCTGCAGGTACAGTATATTTTCTAAAACATTCTTGGTCCGCATCATCATCATGCTTTACACTCTCTCCTGTCCAACCCACATGACATTTTATACCAAAATGATTATTAGCACTAATTGCTAAATCGCCTCTCCCTGCTCCCGATTCTAAAATACCTTGTGCTAGAATTATACTTGCTGGTATACCATAAGTTTTCATATTGTTCATCGCAATATCTTTGAACTGAACAACATAATCCTTCACCACATTATTAGTAACTACTGTTTTAGAAGTCGACTCGATAATTTCAGTTTTAGGTGTACTCCCTTGTGCGTTTAGTGGCTTTGAATCTGGCAACCTCGTAATCACCGTTTTGTTCGCTACAGGCTTTTTCGAAGGATTTACCACTTCTTTTTTTGGTTTTTGAAGTACCACTTTTGAAGTTCTTACCACCGGTTTTGTAGTGTTGCAACTTACAATTATAAGGGCTATAAAAAAAAGAGGGCTATTTTTAAACATTAGTATTAATTATTGGTAATTTTTTATTCTTTAAATTTATATTCATCCCATGAATTCCTTGAATTCCTCCTGTGTGGATCATTAAAATCTTAGAACCTGCTTTAAAATAATTTTTTTCAATCAAATCTAGAACGCCATAAACCATTTTTGCTGTATAAATAGGGTCTAAAAGGATTTTGTTTTGGTCAAAAAAAGTATTCATAAAGACAATCAATTTTGCATCAACCTTTCCATAACCTCCAAAATGATAATCAGTAACTAAATCCCAATTATCTTTATAGGTCATTGTGGCTATTTCCGCTTTCAAAAAATCTCCTTTTAAAGCTGGGAAACCTAACACATTTTGGTTGGGAAAAGAATTGTTAATTATCCCCGAAATGGTTCCACCTGTACCAACAGAACAACAAATATAATCAAAATCACTATCTTGGTCTGTAAGAATTTCTTCGCATCCTTTAATAGCCAAATCATTTGTGCCGCCTTCTGGAATTAAATAAAAATCGTTGTACTTCTCTTTTAAATTTTCAAACTGATAACTTGCTTGTTTGAGCCGATAGTCTTCCCTTGTTACAAATTCAAAAACCATTCCGCAATCTTGTGCAAATTGAAGTGTAGGATTTTGAGCAATTTTATCAATCAACTCTTCACCTCTTATAATTCCTATCGTTTCAAAACCATTTTGTTTTCCAGCATAAGCAACCGCTGCGATATGATTAGAATAAGCTCCGCCAAAGGTGATTATTGATTTTGCATTCCTTACTTTGGCTTCCGCTAAATTGTACTTTAATTTCCTAAACTTATTTCCAGAAACAAATGGGTGAATCAAATCCTCCCGCTTGATCGACAAACTAATTTTAGGATTATTACAAGCAACAATTTGGTTATAAATTTTCAAGAAAAATATTTTTACAAAAATAGGACATACAGCAGTATTTTACAATTATATATTGCAAAAAAGCAGCTAAATTAGTTGCTTAAAATTTGTTTTTAAATTTTTTTTTGATTCAGTAATCGTAATTTTTTTTAGTAGTTTCCTTATTATCAGATGTACTTAATTTTACAATATGAATATGTCACACCATCCAGAAGTAGAAAACCCGTGACGCTATTTGTGCCAAGTTTGTTTATATTAAAATTAATTTGCCTCAAATATCATGTGCGTTTATCTCAGTAAAATATAATGATTTAGGATTTGCGACAGTAAAGTTTTGCCTGATATTGTTTTGTAAAATATTAAAATTATCAAACAAATAGTTATTTATATTAATCGTTTTACTTACAAATATAATTTCAAATCTAGTATTGTTTGTCCCTGAAGGCATGGTAACTTCGTAAACTACATTTGTAGGATAATGTTTATTATCGACACCTTTATAGTTAATGTAAACATTTTAGCATCAGTACAATTCATAAATAATAGATGAAGTGTTTTTTTATTTTCGTAAAATACGTTGAAGAAAAAAATCATTTTAAAAATCAATGAAAAAAATCTTTATTTTTATGCGAGATAGGATTTTTAATTATTGCAATATTTAAGAAAATTAAAAAAATTTCTTTTTTGTAAATACTTTAAATCCATTTCATTATCGTACGCTTCTTTTTCAAAACTAATGTTTCTATATGCTTTGCTAAAATTCCTGTATCTTAAAAAATATCTTAAAAAAGCTATCAAATACCACACATAAAAAGGTAATATTAGCAACTCAATTTGCTGGCGTAAATGTATTTTTTCATGATTAATAAGCACGCTGTTTTCCTTATCTGATGCATCAGACAAAATAACAAACGGAAAAATAGTAAGTCCACGATAACCTTTTGGAATTAAATATTTAGAAGCTATAAGAATCATATCAGAATGTTCTAAATTTGTAATTATGAATGAAGAAAATAAAGATAACAAAATAATTGAAGGCGATGATTTTTATTATACGCCCGAGGGTTATAAATGTTTTACCGAAAAACACCATTTAAAACGAGGGCATTGCTGTAAAAATGGTTGCCGTCATTGTCCGTATGGATTTGATAAAAAAACAGGAAATATAAAAAAGACAACTTAGACCTTGTAGCAAAAATCTAAGAAGTCTAAAAAAGCTAATAATCTAAGACGTCTAAAAATGACATTTAAAGAACAAATACTACAAGGAATTCCTAGTACACTTCCTGAATTAAAACCATATGATTTAACTGTAAATCACGCCCCAAAACGCAAAAATATTCTTTCTACCGAAGAAAAAAAACTCGCTTTACAAAATGCCTTGCGCTATTTTGAACCAAAACACCATGCTAAGTTACTTCCTGAATTTAAAGCCGAATTAGAAACCTACGGTCGAATTTATATGTACCGTTTTCGACCTGATTATAAAATATTTGCAAGACCTATATCTGAATATCCAGGGAATTCTGAACAGGCAAAAGCCATTATGTTAATGATCCAAAATAATTTAGATCACGCCGTGGCACAACATCCTCATGAATTAATTACTTATGGAGGTAATGGCGCTGTTTTTTCTAATTGGGCACAATATTTATTGGCCATGCAGTACCTCTCGGAAATGACAGATGGGCAAACATTAGCCATGTATTCTGGACATCCTATGGGGTTATTTCCTTCACACAAGGAGGCGCCAAGAGTTGTGGTTACAAACGGCATGGTCATTCCCAACTACTCCAAACCAGACGATTTAGAAAAATTTAGCGTACTTGGAGTTTCACAATATGGACAAATGACCGCAGGAAGTTATATGTACATTGGTCCGCAAGGCATTGTTCACGGCACGACAATCACGGTTTTAAACGGATTTAGAAAAATAAAAAAATCGCCTAAAGGAGGATTATTTGTAACTTCTGGATTGGGCGGAATGAGCGGTGCACAACCCAAAGCAGGAAATATTGCTGGTTGTATTACGGTCTGCGCCGAAGTAAATCCAAAAATAACAGCCATACGTTACGAACAAGGGTGGGTCAATGAAGTTTTAAAAGATATAGATTTACTTGTAAAAAGAGTGGTTTTAGCGCAAGCCAATAAAGAAATTGTATCTATTGCATATCTAGGAAACGTAGTTGAAATTTGGGAACGTTTTGATCAAGAAGACATACATATTGACTTGGGTTCAGATCAAACTTCATTACACAATCCTTGGGCTGGAGGATATTACCCAGTAGGAATTTCTTTTGAAGAAGCCAATGAAATAATGGCTAATAATCCTGAATTATTCAAACAAAAAGTTCAAGAAACACTTCGTATTCATACTCTAGCAATCAACAAACATACAGCAAAAGGAACTTATTTCTTTGATTATGGCAATGCGTTTTTACTTGAAGCTTCTCGTGCTGGTGCAGATGTTTTTGCAGAAAATAACATTGATTTCAAATACAATAGTTACGTTCAAGACATAATGGGACCTATGTGTTTCGATTATGGTTTTGGACCTTTCCGTTGGGTTTGTGCTTCCGGGAAACCAGAGGATTTAGTAAAAACGGACAAAATGGCTTGCAACGTTCTTGAAAAAATGATGCAAACCTCACCACCAGAAATCCAACAACAAATGGCCGACAATATCCAATGGATAAAGGGGGCGCAAGAAAATAATTTGGTCGTGGGTTCTCAAGCAAGAATTTTATATGCCGATGCAGAAGGCAGAATGAAAATTGCCGAAGCCTTTAACCAAGCAATTGCTAGAGGCGAAATAGAAACTATTATATTAGGTCGCGACCATCATGATGTATCAGGTACAGATTCACCTTACAGAGAGACTTCAAATATTTATGACGGTTCTCGCTTTACTGCTGATATGGCCATTCAAAACGTGATAGGCGATAGTTTCCGTGGTGCCACTTGGGTTTCAATTCACAATGGCGGCGGCGTAGGTTGGGGCGAAGTAATTAATGGCGGATTTGGTATGGTTCTTGATGGATCTAAAGAGGCTTCAAAGCGCTTAGAATCAATGCTTTTTTGGGATGTTAACAACGGGATTGCAAGAAGAAATTGGGCTAGAAATGAAGGAGCAATTTTCGCTATAAAAAGGGCAATGGAAACGCAACCATTATTAAAAATTACCATCCCTAATTTAGTGAATGATGAATTACTAGATTTTTAATTTTCATTTATGACTAACACAGATAGCTTATCTTTAATAACAATAGGTTGTATTTTGCTGCCAATAGGGCTTTTTATAGATAATGTATATATAAAATCTCCGATATTATTTGTCTCTATTTTGATAAACAGTTATGCGATTGTAAAAAGTTTCAAAGAAAAAAATAAATTAAAATAATTGCGCTATGAAAACATTAAAATTCCTCCCACTTGTATTGCTTTTTCTATTTGCTTCTTGCAGCGTTGTGAGAGTAAATGCTGATTTTGACAAAAATGTAGATTTTTCACAATACAAAACTTATGCTTTTTATAAAGCGGGTATTGACAAAGTTGAAGTTTCTGATCTGGACAAAAAGAGAATTCTTCGCGCCATTGATGAACAAATGCTTGCTAAAGGTTTTACTAAAAGTGAAACACCGGATTTACTAGTTAATATTTTTACAAAAGCCAGAGAGCAAGTCAACGTAAACCAGTTTAATGCAGGTTGGGGTTACGGATGGGGTTTTGGTTGGAATCCTTGGAATTTTGGAGGTTTTGGAGGTTTTGGCAATAATACTACGGTTTCAACCTCTACAGAAGGCACTTTGTTCATCGATTTGATTGATGCAAAAAAGAAAGAAATGATTTGGCAAGGTGAGGGTCAAGGCAATTTGACTAAAAATACCGCTAAAAAAGATGAAAATGTTAAAGAATTTGTAACTAAAATTTTAGCACAATATCCGCCTGTAAAAAAATAAATTTGTAAAAAATATTTTTAAATCAAACCAACCGCAATTGTTATTGCGGTTTTTTTATGATTTAATTTGAGCTTATTTGTATCAAAGATTTTGTATTTTTACAACCAACTACAACGTTTGTATTATGGAAACCCATTTTGAAAGCAATCCGCTGATTGAAAGACTACCCAAACATTTAAAACAATTTATAAAACCACAAGATTATACTCATTATACGCCTATTAATCAAGCGGTATGGCGTTATGTTATGCGCAAAAATGTAGATTATCTTTCAAAAGTGGCTCATAATTCCTATTTGGATGGCTTGCAAAAAACAGGTTTGGAAATTGATAATATTCCGAATATGTACGGGATGAATAGAATCTTAAAAGAGATTGGCTGGGCTGCAGTGGCTGTAGATGGTTTTATTCCTCCAAATGCTTTTATGGAATTCCAAGCTTATAATGTACTCGTTATAGCCTCAGATATCCGTCAATTAGAACATATTGAATATACACCAGCACCAGATATTATTCACGAAGGCGCTGGACACGCTCCTATTATTGCCAATCCAGAATATGCTGAATATTTGCGTCGTTTTGGAGAAATTGGCTGTAAAGCCATATCATCGCACAAAGATTACGAAATGTATGAAGCCATTCGTTTGCTTTCTATTTTAAAGGAAGCAGAAGGAACGCCAAAAGAAGTAATAGATAGTGCTGAAAAAGCAGTAGAAGATTTACAAAACAATATGGGTGAAATGTCAGAAATGGCACAGATAAGAAACCTACATTGGTGGACCGTTGAATACGGTTTGATAGGGACCGTAGAAAATCCTAAAATATACGGGGCAGGCTTGCTATCATCAATCGGAGAAAGTGCATGGTGCATGATGGATGAAGTAAAAAAATTACCTTATGATATTGATGCTGCCGAAAAAAGTTTTGACATTACAAAACCACAACCTCAGCTTTTTGTTACACCAGATTTTGCGCATCTCAATCAAGTTTTAGAGGAATTTGCTAACACCATGGCTTTAAGAACTGGTGGCTTGTCGGGGATCAAGAAATTAATCAATTCTAATGCGCTTGGAACTGTAGAACTGAGTACTGGATTGCAAATTTCAGGTGTTTTTACTAATGTTATTGAACATGATGGCAAACCTATTTATATCCAAACTACTGGAAAAACAGCTTTGTCATCAAGAGAAAAAGAGTTAGTAGGACATGGTACGGCAACTCACGCTGAGGGTTTTGGGAGTCCAATAGGAAAATTAAAAGGTATCAATCTTGCGATTGAAGATATGAGTCCTCGTGATTTGAGCGCTTATGATATTTACGAAGCTGAAAATGTAACTTTAGAATTTGAAGGTGATATTACGGTTAAAGGCGAAATAATCACGGGTTCAAGGAATTTACAAGGTGAAATCATTTTGATAAGTCTTAAAAATTGTACCGTAACTTATGGAACAACTATTTTGTTTCAACCAGAATGGGGGATTTATGATATGGCAGTGGGTAAAAAAGTAGTTTCAGCATTTTCTGGTCCTGCTGATGTGAATAGTTTTGATTTGATTACGCATGTACCCGCCAGTAAAACGATTAAGACAAAGAAAACTAAAGAACGTTCAGATTTAGAATTGCTTTACAAAACTATTAGAACTGTTCGTGATGGAAATGATAATAATGAATCATTAAAAAATATTTTTTTTCAATTAAAAACAAACCATCCAAAAGATTGGTTGCTGCCTCTTGAAATCGCAGAAATTTTATCAACTAGGCAAGACAATACACTGATGCAAGAGGTTTTGATTCATCTCGAAAAATTAAAGGAAAGTCGCCCAGAAATTGCAAAATTAATTAGTAACGGACTGGAATTAATTTTTGAAAAAGAAAGCGTTAACTAAAATATATAGTTTTACTTTATCAATCCCTAAATTTTAAAATATTTAGGGATTTTTTATCCCTTTAAATTGTTATTTAAATCACTTTCTTTTTCGATATCCTTACCATTATAAACTAATTTCCAATTCATGGTATTGGTCAAAATCAATATTTTAGAAAGTTCACTAATCAAACGGTTTTGTGCATTGGTTTTCAAGGAAGATTTGGCTATTTTTTTTGCTAAATTAGCACGAACTGATTTGTTTATTTTATTATAATCATCTCCAGTAAAAGCATTGAATTTGCTTTGTTGCACGTCATAAAATTGAATGTCAGGGCTTATTTTTATTTCTTCTTTTGGGATATTTAAAATGGTAATAGTCTTATTTTTTTCGTCAATATCATATTTTATGAGATGCAAATCGTAAGAAACTGTTACATCAGCGTTGACTATTATCAAAGCCTTTTTTTCGAATGAAATTATGTCCATCAGGTACTTGTCCTGATCTTTATAAGTCAAAACTTCAGAAAAATGTCCTTCGGTAACCACCAGTTTGCCCACATTTATAATTTGCTGTTGGATAAGATTGGTATTATAATCTATTGAGGAATCATCATTTTTTTTAAACCCACAAAACTTGAAAGCCAAAACTACAATAGCGATTATTGCGATTAAAACCAAGATTCTTTTTTGCATAATTAAAATTTAATAATTGGATAGGTTGCTTCTAATGTAGTGATTTTATCTTTTAATTGTCTTTCAAATTGAAGATGACTTTCAGAATTTGGATTAAAAGGTTTGTGAGCAAGGGATTTTTGAATGCCCGCAACTTCTTCCATTACTGAATGAATTTTCTCAGCAATCGCAGTAGCTACGAAGCGTTCCCAAATATAATCAATCGCAGTTTGACTTGGATGCAACATATCCTCCGCATAAAATCGATAATCCCGTAATTCATCCATCATGATTTCATAGCTTGGAAAGTAGTTACAAGAGGAAAAATGGAAGATGGAAGCATGCAATGCAGTAATCAAATGCGCCTTACTTTGTTGGTTTTCTACAAAGCCATCTTTGATATGCCGAACGGGTGAAACGGTAAAAATAAAATTGCAATTTGGATTTATTTTCTGAATCAAATGGATCGTATTTTCAATCGACTTTTCGGTAATTTTTTCTGATAAAAGTTCTTTAGCAAATTTATTTTGGGGTAGCTTATGACAATTTGCAACTACTTGATTGTTTTTTATATTGCTATAAACCCAAGCGGTTCCTAATGTAATAATTATATGAGAAGCTTTTTTTAATTGTGTTTGAAATGTCTCGATTATTAAATTTAAATAATCTAAAAATTGATTTTTATCCGGATTGCTTAAATCGGAATGTACCCCAAAACAATGCCATCTTTCATTATGAAAAAAAATATCGGATTCCGTAAATAATTGATTATTTACTGTTCTCGAAATAATGGCTTCAATTGAAATTGGATTAAAAATGATACCAAAAGGATTTACTACATTTTCAAACTTAAAGTAATCCAGTTTTGTAGCCATATTTTCGGCAAAACAAGAGCCTAAAGAAACTATTCTCGAATTATAATCAATAGGATTATTAAATCTTTGAATGGGAATTGGTGTGGTAAAGTTCATTTTCGTTTGTTAATGATTCAAAAATACAAAAATATTATTCTTTAAAGTCTTGCTTTTTATTATCATAAAATAATTTATATCATTTTTAAAATCAGGTAATTCTACTCGTTTTGGTGTTTTTGATTTGTATTAATTTTGAAAAAGAATAAAATTTTATCCTTAAAAAAAATCTTACTTCAAAAATAAATACGATCGGTTATTTTGAAGTATTCCAAATGAACCAACAAAACTAAAAGCTGTCTAGAATGCAGCCTTTCTAGGAGTTGAAAAACTAAATTTAACATTTAAAAATGGTATTATGAGACAATCTAATTCTAGTTTATTAAACTTTGTAAACTTACTATTATCTAATGATGATGCATTGAACACTTTTTTAGTTGACCCAATAACGGAGTCAGAAAATGTTCATGGCATAACAAAAGCAGAACGCGCAGTACTTCGCAGAACAATTACTCATTTGAGTAATAAATCTGCAAATGGATTTACTGTAGCGCGTCACCTACAATCTTACAGACGTTCTTTGCGACTTTTTCAGAACGTGCTCCATCATGTGGGTTCAAAAATGGTACAAGATGCAATCCCTGTCAATGAAGAAGAGGAAAGCAGTGCTTTGTACACTTTTTCTGTTATTTATAACTTGCCTATGGCAGCAAATGGTCCCGTAGATTTTACTTGCAAAACAAATTCATTTGTTGAACAACCGCAGTATGGCGGGCCTTATGCAGTTTCTACTCCAGCATACACTGTTCAACTTAGCAATCCTAATCCTACGATTAAAGATGTTATGGATGCCGTTAACCAGCGCTATTTTGGCTATATGCCATATACAACCGTGAATATTGGGGGAAAATTGTATGTTAAATCATTAATACCTTTGTCAACTTATGAAATCAAAGCCGATCTCAGCAACAGTTGCTATGATTTAAGCAATCCAAATGCAGATTATGTATTCTGGTTTTATTCTATCAACGGAAGAGCAAATCCTTATAATTCTGGTGGTCTTGGAGCATCTTTTGCACTACAAAAACTTCAGCCAAACCAAACTGTTTTTTGGCAGTTAATTGCGCCAGATTATGAATATGGATTCCAAAAATGTTCACTTACCGAAGGGAACAAATACGCTTTGAGTAAATAAAACATCTTAAATTAGAAAAAATGCGGCTACTCCATTAAAGGATATTAGCCGCTTTTTTATTGGAATAATTAGTCGTATAACACAAACAAATTTGATGCTGCAGTTTTAGATCTCATTAAAATTAACAATCAACCATGATTTAAGAATCCAATCACGCTCATTTATTTGTTATTTTTACACATCTAAAAGTCCATACGGTTACTCTTAAAAAATTACTATGAAACTACTATATTCTTATCTTAAAAAACACAAGCTTTTATTATTTTTTGCTCTACTAATGGCAGCTGTAAACATTTGTTTTAGCTTGTCAGACTCCATTATTACTGGAAAATTGATGCAGGATTGTGGCGTAGGGATTGGCAAGTACAAAGGCAATGAAATGGGTTTTATCAAATCGGTTGCGTTTTGGCTCGGATTATCACTCGGCGCAGCAATGATTTCTAGGATTACTAAAAACTTTCAAGATTATTTTACCAATATCGTTATTCAGCGAACGGGCGCAGCAATGTATACTGACGGAATAAAAAAATCGCTCGACTTGCCTTATGAACAATTTGAAGACCAACGAAGTGGCGAAACTTTGAGCAAATTGACCAAAGTTAGAATCGATTCAGAAAAACTAATTACACTTTCCATTTCATTGATATTTCAAACCGTTATCGGTTTTGTTTTTGTAGTAGTCTATGTTTCCCAAATCGATTACAGAATTTCGATAATTTTCTTAATCACTGCGCCAATTATTGCTTTAGTAAGTTCCTATTTGGGTAAAAAAATAAAAGTAGTTTCAAGAAAAATTGTTACACAAACCAATACTTTAGCGGGATCAACTACTGAAAGTTTACGCAATATTGAACTCGTAAAAAGTTTAGGATTGACCTATCAAGAAGAAAAACGACTGAATTTAAATACCTTGAAAATTTTACAACTCGAATTGCAAAAAATCCGTTTTATTAGAAGTTTGAGTTTTATTCAAGGAACAACGGTTCATTTTCTAAGAACTTGCGTTGTTTTTACCTTGTATTATTTCTTATTTGGCGAAAAAATTATCGTTGGAGACTTATTGACCATGGTCTTTTTTACCTTCTTTATTTTTGGACCATTGCAAGAATTGGGAACATTTATCATAGTTTTGAACGAAACCAAAGTTTCTATGGAAAATTTTAAAGACTTGCTAAATGCACCTAAAGAATACCGTCCCAAGAATGCTAAAAATATTGGCGCTATCAAATCATTACTCTTTTCTAATGTGAGTTTCAAACACAAATCAGCGAAACAAAACGCGGTAGAAAACATAACTTTTGATATAAAACAAGGCGAAACCGTTGCATTTGTTGGTCCATCAGGGGCAGGAAAAACCACTTTAGTCAAACTTTTAGTGGGATTGTACCCGCCAGAAAAAGGAAACGTGCGGTACAACGAAATTGATTCAAAAGAAATTGACCTGTTAGATTTGAGAAAACAACTTGGGTTTGTAACGCAAGATGCCCAATTATTTTCGGGAACAATTCGTGAAAATTTATTGTTTGTAAAACCATCTGCAACCGACGAAGAATTACTTGAAGTCTTGCACAAAGCGAGTTGTGACCGATTATTAGAACGTGCCGAAGACGGATTAAATTCGACCATTGGCGAGGGCGGAATAAAAGTTTCTGGTGGTGAAAAGCAACGTTTATCAATTGCACGAGCGATTTTGAGAAACCCGAATTTATTGATTTTTGACGAAGCAACTTCTGCATTGGATTCGATTACCGAGGAAGAAATTAATGCCACCATTAGAAATATTTCTGACAAAAATAGAATTACGGTTTTAATCGCACACCGATTGTCAACCGTTATGCATGCCGATAAAATCTTTGTTCTAGAACAGGGAAAAATCATCGAACAAGGCAAACACGAAGCTTTATTGGAAGAAAAAGGTTTGTATTATGCAATGTGGAGACAGCAAATTGGCGAACGAAAATAAAATTTAAAATGTTTAAAAAAGAATTTTTACATCCAAACGAAGGATTTTCGCAAGTTGTAGTTGTAGAAACTGAAACGACTAAAACATTACATATTTCGGGTCAAATTGGGGAAGGCGAAAGCTTAGAATTGCAAACCATTGCCACATTTAAAAATCTAGAAATACTTTTAAAAGAATGCAATTCTAGTTTTGAAGATGTAGTAAAAATGAATACTTACATCGTGAATTTTAATCCGGAAGTAGATTTACCTCTATTTAGAAAAATTCGTAAAGAATTTTTAGGAAGCGAAAATTATCCAGCCAGCACATTAGTTGGCGTTTCTGTTTTAGGAAATCGAAATTGGCTAATTGAGATAGAAACTGTGGCAGTTATTGAAAAATAACAACATAAAAAAGCCTTTCACTCCAAAAGAATGAAAGGCTTTTTAAATTATTAAAATATTATTTTACTTCACAAAATCAACCGCTTTTTCTAAAGTTGTTGCAATTCCGTTAACATTTTTACCTTTTCCAGATGCAAAGAACGGTTGTCCACCACCATTACCATCAATGTATTTTCCTAATTCTCTAATTACATTTCCAGCATTTAAAGATTTCTCCGCAACCAATTCTTTAGAAATATAGCAGTGAATATTTGGTGTATTGTCTTCAATTGAAGCTAAAAACACAAACGAATTTGGTTTTGAAGTTCCAATTGCTTGTGCCAAATCTTTAGTTGCACTCATGGACAAATCAACTTGTTTTGCCAAGAAATTAACGCCGTTTATTTCTTGAAAATCAGCAACCAACGTATTTTTTAATCCGTCGATTTTCTCTTTCAATAATTGCTCAATTTGTTTTTTCAACTTCGCATTATCGTCTTGTAATGATGCTACAGATTTTAAAATATCTTGTGGATTTTTTAAAGTTTCCTTGATTTCTGCCAAAGTACTTTCTTGATTTTTGTAGAAATCTTTCACAGCATCGCCAGTTATGGCTTCAATTCTTCGAATTCCTGCTGCAACAGCGCCTTCAGAAATTATTTTGAAATGCCAGATTTCTGCGGTGTTTTTTACGTGAATTCCACCACAAAGTTCTTTGCTTTCTCCAAATTCAATCATTCGAACTGAATCTCCGTATTTTTCGCCAAATAAAGCCATCGCACCTTTATCCAATGCTTCTTTTATTGGAATATTTCGGTGTTCTACCAATTGCAATTGCGCCTCAATTTGAGCATTTACACTTGCTTCTACTTGACGCAATTCGTCATCTGAAACTTTAGAAAAATGAGAAAAGTCAAAACGCAAGTAATTTGGATTTACCAACGAACCTTTTTGTTCCACATGCGTTCCTAAAATATTTCTCAAAGCCAAATGCATCAAGTGCGTAGCCGAGTGATTTTTAGAAGTTGACGTTCTTAAATCGGTGTTTACTTTTGCTACAAATCCTGCTTCAATATTTTCTGGAAGTTGTTTTGCAAAATGTAAAATCAGGTTGTTCTCTTTTTTTGTATCAATAATATCAATCGTTTCATTTGCTGAAACTAAAGTTCCTTTATCTCCAACTTGTCCTCCACCTTCAGGATAAAATGGTGTGTTGTCTAAAACGATTTGATATAAAACACCGTCTTTTTTAGAATCAACTTTACGAATACGAGTAATTTTAACTTCGTTTTCTGTTTGATTGTAGCCCACAAAAGTTTCTACATTTCCTGGTATTAAAACAGACCAATCTTCGGTAGAAACTTCTGATGCAGCACGCGAACGGTTTTTTTGTTCTTGCATTGCCGCTTCAAATTCAGTTTCGTTGAAAGACATATCTTTTTCTTTCAAAATCAAAGCTGTCAAATCTTTTGGAAATCCGAAAGTATCGTACAATTCAAATGCTTTTTCACCTGAGACTTCATAACCAGAAGTTTTACTAATAACCGAATCCAATAATTGCAATCCTTGATCTAAAGTTCTCAAAAATGAAGCCTCTTCCTCACGAATTACATTGGTAACCAATTGTTGTTGTGCTTTAATCTCTGGGAAAAATTCACCCATTTGGTTTGCCAAAACTTCAACCAATTTATTGATAAACGGTTCTTTGGTATTCAAAAATGTAAATCCGTATCGAATAGCACGACGCAAAATCCTACGAATTACATAGCCTGCGCCCGTATTTGATGGTAATTGTCCATCGGCAATAGCAAACGCAACGGCACGAACGTGATCTACAATTACACGAATGGCAATATTGGTTTTGTTTTGTTCTTCTGAAACGTTTTTAACTTCGTTTGAAGTGTATTTCAATCCTGTAATTTGTTCCACTTTTTCGATAAGTGGCGTAAAAACATCAGTGTCATAATTAGACGTTTTTCCTTGCAATGCCATGCACAAACGCTCAAATCCCATTCCGGTATCCACATGTTTTGCTGGTAATTTTTCTAAAGAACCATCAGCTTTTCTGTTGAATTCCATGAAGACATTGTTCCAAATTTCAACTACTTGTGGATGATCGTTATTGACTAGACTTTTTCCTGAAACTGCTAATTTTTCAGCATCAGTTCGCAAATCGACATGAATCTCTGAACATGGACCACACGGACCTTGATCGCCCATTTCCCAGAAATTATCTTTTTTATTCCCTAAAATAATGCGGTCTTCACTGATTAATTCCTTCCAAATGTCCCAAGCTTCTTGGTCAAAAGGTACATTTTCTTCTGCATTGCCTTCAAAAACAGAAACATATAAGTTTTCTTTTGGGATTTTATACACTTCGGTCAATAATTCCCATGCCCAATTGATGGCTTCTTTTTTGAAATAATCTCCAAAAGACCAGTTGCCTAGCATTTCGAACATGGTGTGATGATAGGTATCAAAACCTACATCTTCCAAATCATTATGTTTTCCTGAAACACGAAGACATTTTTGCGTGTCTGCAATTCTAGGACTTTTTGGCGTTCCGTTTCCTAAGAAATATTCTTTGAATTGTGCCATTCCTGAGTTGTTGAACATCAAGGTTGGATCGTCTTTGAGCACGATGGGCGCTGATGGAACTATTGAGTGTCCTTTACTTTGAAAAAAGTCTAAAAATTGTTTTCTAATGTCTTGTGATTTCATTTTTGTTGTTTAAATATTTAAAGATTCAAAAAATTAAAGAATATTGAGCGTTATGTTTTCAATTCTTTAATTATTAAATCTTTCAATTTTATTTGCCCCAGATAATAGTGAAAAGCTTGTTGTTTATAAATCTGATTTTTTACTGCAACAATAGAGCGACTAAAAGAAGCTCCTGTAGTTGCTTGTAAAAAAAGATTTGTAAACAAGAACTTGAAACGTATAGCTGGAAAAAGGCGCCAATATTTATGATTTAAAAAGCAATAACAAATCAAACATTTATTAAATTTGCTAGTGTTACATTTTGTAATATTGGTATTCCTTAAATTTATAAGGTGCAAAAATAGCATATTTTAAAATATGAAAAAGGTAAAATATTATTACGATTCAGAAAACCTGGCTTACCGAAAAATAAAACCCTTAAAGCGAAGAAGTTTAGGCTATATCGCCTTGTTTTTATTGGCTTCGGGTTTGTTTGGTGTTTTAAGTTTTTTAGTTTTGTTGAACACCCCTTTTTTTGAAACACCTAAAGACCGATTACAAGCCCGTGAAATTGAAAATTTAAAGTTAAACTACGCCATTTTGAACAAAAAAATGGACCAAATGGATGATGTTTTGGGTAATATTGAAGAACGAGATAATAATTTGTATCGGATTTACTTTAATACTTCTGCCATTCCGGTGGCACAAAGAAAAGCGGGTTTTGGCGGTGTTAATAGATATAAGGAACTGGAAGGTTTTAACAACTCTGATTTGGTTATGAATAGCACGAAGCGCATTGATGTGCTTTCAAAAGAACTGGTTATACAATCTAAATCACTAGACGAAATTATGAAACTGGCTAAAGAAAAAAATACTTTGCTTGCTGCTATTCCTGCGATACAACCTATTAGAAATGAAAATTTAAGGCAGATTGCGTCAGGTTTTGGGTACAGAAGTGATCCGTTTACAAAAGTAAGAAAGTTTCATGCTGGAATGGATTTTTCGGCTAAATCTGGCACTCCTATTTATGCAACTGGCGACGGATTTGTTAACCGAGCAGATAATACCGCCTCTGGATATGGCAATCATATCGTGATTAGGCATGGTTTTGGTTACGAAACCTTATACGGTCATTTGAGCAAATACAATGTGAGATCTGGGCAGAAAGTAAAAAGAGGTGACATCATAGGTTATGTAGGAAGTACAGGAAGATCCGAAGCACCCCATTTGCATTATGAAGTTCATAAAAATGGTGAAGTGGTAAATCCTTTGAACTTTTACTACGGCAATATTTCTGCTGCTGAGTATGTTGTTATATCAAAACTAGCCAACCAAGAAAATCAATCTCTCGATTAATGCATTTAGACTTACCTACAGAAAAACGCTATTTTAGTATAGGAGAATTGGCAAAAGCCTTTGATGTGAATGCATCACTCATTCGGTTTTGGGACAAAGAATTTGATATTCTTAAACCTAAAAAGAATGCAAAAGGCAACCGAATGTTCACGCCAGAGGATGTTAAAAACTTACAACTCATTTACCATCTTGTAAAAAAAAGAGGTTTTACATTAGAAGGCGCAAAAATTCATTTGAAAGAAGGACAAAAGAAAACTTTAGATAAATTTGAAATCATCAGTAAATTAGAAGCTATAAAATCACAACTCAATAATATTAAAAATGAGTTGTAACTATTTTTAACAAACAAAGACTAATATAATACTTAAACAAATAATAAACTTTAAATCATACAAACATGAAAAGATTTTTGCCTTGGATTATCGGAATTGGATTAATATTAGCCCTCGTATTTTGGGTAATTGGAGTAAAAAACTCAGCTTTGCGTTTGAACCAAGCTACTGAAAAAGAATGGGGAAATGTACAAACTGCTTATCAAAGAAGAAATGATTTAATAGGCAACTTAGTAAATACTGTAAAAGGTGCTGCTGATTTTGAAAAAGGAACATTAACCGCTGTAATTGAAGCAAGAGCTAAAGCAACATCAATCAACATTGATCCTAAAAATATTAGTGCAGAACAATTAGCACAATTTAATCAAGCACAAAGTGGTGTGAGCAGTTCATTATCAAGATTGTTAGTGACCGTAGAGCAATATCCAACTTTAAAATCGAATGAAAATTTCTTGAAACTACAAGACGAATTGGCAAGTACAGAAAACCAAATTCTTACTTCAAGAACACGTTTTAATGAATCAGTTCAAGAATACAACAATTATGTATTGTCTACACCTAAAAATTTATTCCTAGGAAGCTACAAAGAAAAAGCTTACTTCCAATCAGTTGCCGGTGCAGAAAAACCAGTAGAAGTAAAATTTTAAGCTCAATATACAAAAGCTTGCAACTTTTTAATAAAGGAATTAAAAATAAAGATAATGTCAAAAGTTGAAGATTTTTTAACCCAAGAAGAGGAAAACGAGATTGTAGAAGCAATTCGCGTTTCTGAAACCGCTACTTCTGGAGAAATAAGAGTACATATTGAAAGAAAAACTTCTGTTGACGCGTACGATCGCGCAATGGAAGTTTTCCATTTATTAAAAATGGACGAAACAGCTCTTAAAAACGGTGTTTTGATTTACCTTGCAATTGATGATCATTCCTTTGTAATTTGTGGAGACAAAGGCATCAATGATGTGGTTTCAAATGACTTTTGGGATTGTACAAAAGACATCATGCTCGCGCATTTTAAAAACGGCAACTTTAAACAAGGTCTTATTGATGGTATTCTTCGTGCGGGAGAACAGCTCAAAAAATATTTCCCATACGAAGAAGGCGATAAGAATGAATTATCAAATGAAATATCTAAAGGATAATGGTTTTACAAAAAAAGATTAAATTATTTCTTATACCGCTTTTGGTTTATTTTTTTAGTATTCAAATCGGTTTTGCTCAGTTTACCATTCCTGAAATTCCTACGCTACAAACTTCCGTTTATGATTATGGCAATGTATTGAGTGCTGCAGAAAAAACACGATTAGAAGAAAAATTAATTCGCTATTCTGATTCCACTTCTACCCAAATAGTTGTTGTTATTATTTCTTCTTTAAAAGGAGAAAATATAAATATTCTTGCAACCAATTGGGCTCAAAAATGGGGTATCGGAGGAAGCAAAGAAGCTGATAACGGTGTAATTATTTTACTAGCAAAAGACGAGAAAAAAATCGCAATAAATCCAGGCTATGGTCTTGAAGATCGACTCACGGCTGGAATAGGTGGTGAAATTATACGCAATACTATTATTCCTGAATTCAAGGCGGGCAGTTATTATAATGGTTTAGACAAAGGAGCAGACGAATTGTTTAAGGTCTTTAAAGGAAAGTATAAAGGCGAAAGAAAAGCCAACAAAAAGAAATCCAAATTCCCAATTTTACCATTGATTATTGGTTTTGTTATTGTTATGGCTTTGATCTCTAGAAATAAAAAAGGTGGAGGCAACTCAGGTAATTCTGGCGGAGGTGGTTTTGGTCTTGCTGAAATGCTAATTCTCGGAAGTTTGGGACGAAGTGGCGGCTTTGGCGGTTCGTCAGGCGGAGGTTTCGGTGGTGGCGGAGGCGGATTTGGCGGTGGTTTTGGCGGTGGCGGATTTTCTGGCGGCGGATCTAGCGGAAGTTGGTAATAAATCATACCCAAAATCTAAACACAAAATCAATAAATGTTATCTCACAAAACAAAATACGCACTCAAAGCCTTAATTTATTTAGCACAGCAAAAAGAAGACTGTATATCTAAAACAGTTGCAATTGCTGAAGCAGCTTGCGTACCTAAAAAATTTTTAGAACAAATTTTATTGGATTTAAAGAGAGGCCATATTGTTAGTAGCAAGCAAGGTAAATACGGTGGCTACTATCTTTTAAAATCAAAAGAAGACATTACTATTGCACAAATTCATAGATTATTTGATGGCGCCATTGCTTTATTGCCGTGTGCGTCATTAAATTTTTATGAACCTTGTTTTGACTGTAAAAATGAGTCAGAATGTCAAATACGAAATAGTTTGATGTTAGTTAGAGATACTACTTTACAAGCCATGGAAAACATTACTATTGCTTCATTAATTAAAACTTAATTTTTTATTTATTTAATTCTACTATTTATATAGAATTTATATATTTTTACAGTCTAGAATTCATTCATTACGACAATCATTATTATTTAAAAATATTCAATGCTGTTAATAGAAAATAGTAGAAGTCAAACATCCAAAGTGAAGCGAATCAAATTCAAACATTTAGGTATCGTTATTTTAGTTTTAAAACTTAGTGTAATAGCTTTTTTTGCTTTTCAAATTGCTCCTACTTTTAAAATAACTGATATTACACAAGATCATAATTTTTTATTATTTACTATTGCGGGTTTCATAGCCCAAATGATTGATGGTGCACTGGGCATGGCTTACGGCGTGTGTTGTACCACTTTATTATTAAACTTTGGTATTCCGCCTGCTATTGCTACTGCAAGCGTACACACATCTGAAGTTTTTACAACTGGCGCTTCTGGGCTGTCTCATTTGTACATGAAAAACGTGGATAAAAAATTATTTTTTAGATTAGCTATTCCTGGTATTATCGGTGCTTGTTTTGGCGCTTATATGATTTCAGATGTTATTGATGGTAATATTTTTAAACCCTTTATCTCTGCCTATTTGATAATTATTGGCGCAGTCATATTTTACAAAAGCTTTAAAAACAAACCTATAGAAAATGTCGAAGTAAAAAGAATAGGTTTGTTAGGTTTTGTAGGCGGCTTTTTTGACGCTATTGGCGGTGGCGGCTGGGGACCGATTGTTTCATCAAATATTATCAATCAAGGAAAAAGCCCAAAAGAAGTTATAGGCACTGTTAACACAACAGAATTTTTTGTAGCATTTTTTAGTACCGGTGTTTTTCTCTTTTTTGTAGGTATCGAAGGATGGAAAGTTATTTTAGGACTTGCTCTTGGAGGTGTCATTGCTGCTCCTTTTGGCGCTTATTTTTCTAAAAAAATAGATGCCTCTATTTTGATGAAAATGGTTGGTTTGTTGTTAATTTTAATATCGGTTTATTCAATTTATAAATCAATAATAAAATTATAGTAGTGACTATATTATTAAAAAAGGATAACATTTAATTAATTTTATAATTTGTAATTTTATCTATATCTAAATTACATGAAGAGAAAATTAAATCTTACGTTAGTTATTTTATTATTGTGGTTGAATAATTTACTGGCACAAGAAAAAGCAGAAAATTCTACAAAAATTACTGGTTATGTAGGCATTGTACATCCTATTGTTACATTTAATGTAAACCAAACAACTTTTAATTTCAAGGACAATTATGTTGTAGGCATGCCAATAGGCATTAACATTTGGAAGAGTAAAACCATAGGATTCTCTTTTGAAATCGCTCCTTTTATAAAAAGTGATGATAAAACTAGTAAAACCAATAATATCCTTATCCATCCTGGATTGCTAATAAAGTTAAATCCAAAAATCACATTAGCAACGCGTGCGGCTTTTGAAACCTCAGGAAGGTATGGATTAACAAGCATCATTGGTATTACAATTAAAAAATATGAGAGCCATAATTTTTATGTTTCTGCACCCATTCCTTTGCGATTTGGAAATAGCGAACCTACTTCAATAGGATTAGGCTTACAAGTAGGAGTTGCTTTTTAAAAACTGAGCTCAAAAAAAATTCCCTTCAAAATTGAAAGGAATTTTATTATTTCTCTCTAATATAAATATCAATTGGAACACCTGAAAAATCCCAATTCTCACGAATTTTATTTTCAAGAAAACGCTTGTAAGCTTCTTTTACATACTGCGGTAAATTGGCAAAAAACACAAATTGTGGTGTAGGTGTAGGCAATTGCATGCAATATTTAATTTTTACATATTTTCCTTTGAGCGCTGGCGGCGGATAACCTTCAATCACTTTCAACATATAATCATTGAACTTAGAAGTAGGTATTCTTTGTTTTCTGTTTTCAAAAACTTGAACCGTGGCTTCTAATGCTTTTAGCAAACGTTGTTTTGTTAATGCCGAAACAAACAAAATAGGCACATCTGTAAACGGCATCAATTCTTTTCTAATTTTATCTTCGTAATCGCGTGTCGACATCGTGTCTTTTTCGACCAAATCCCATTTGTTAACTAAAATCACAACGCCTTTTCTGTTTTTTTCGGCAAGCCAAAAAATACTTTGGTCCTGTCCTTCAAAACCACGTGTCGCATCAATAATCAGGATACAAATATCAGCATGTTCAATAGCACGAACCGAACGCATTACCGAGTAAAATTCTAAATCTTCTTTAACCTTTGCTTTACGACGAATTCCTGCCGTGTCAACCAAGTTAAATTCGAAACCAAAACGGTCAAATTTAGTATCTATAGCATCACGTGTCGTACCAGCAATATCAGTAACGATATAACGATCTTTACCAATCAAAGCGTTGATGAAACTTGACTTTCCTGCATTAGGACGGCCTACAACTGCAAAACGAGGCAATTCTAATTCTTCTTGAGTTGGCTCTGGTTTTATAGGGAAAGCTTCAATTAACGCATCTAACAAATCGCCTGTTCCGCTACCAGAAATACTAGCAAATGTAAAATATTCTCCTAAACCAAGGTTGTAAAATTCGATAGCGTCTTTTTCGCGCATGGCATTGTCTACCTTATTAACAGCCAATAAAACAGGCTTGGTCACTTTGCGCAATAACTTGGCAACCGCATCGTCCATAGGCGTTATGCCTTCTTCAACATCTACCACAAAAATAATAACATCGGCTTCATCAATCGCCAGTTCAACTTGTTTGCGTATTTCTCCTTCAAAAACGTCGTCTGAGCCACGCACGTAACCACCAGTATCAATTACTGAAAACTCCTTTCCGTTCCATTCGCTTTTGCCATAATTCCTGTCACGGGTCACGCCCGAAACCGAATCTACTATCGCTTCTCTTCTTTGTATCAACCTATTAAAAAGTGTTGATTTGCCTACATTTGGTCTTCCTACTATGGCTACAATGTTATTCATTTCTGTTATTTTAGATTGAAGATTTAGAGTTTATATTTTTAGATTTTTAAAACCATTACACTCTTAAAATCAAACAATAAGGTATTTTTAATTTTTTGCAAAGGTATTGTTTTTCTTGGAGCTATTTCCCGCTTTTTACTTCAATCTTTTTTCACGTTAAAAAAACGAGAAAAAAGGATTTCCGTTGCAATCGGGGCTAGGGATTTTGTTTCAAAATGATAACTCTCCTTTTTTATGCTGTTTTGCGTGAGGGATAGCAGTGAAAAGCCCACAGCCTGACGCAGGAAGTGCGAGGACTTGTAACGGATAGCCCGACCACGCTTTTTTTTGCGTGGTCACGCCCTAAGATTAATTATTATAGCCAAAACGCTTTAGCATATTAGCATTACTTCTCCAATTTTTGTTAACCTTTACATACAATTCGATATGGATTTGTTTGCCAAAGAACTTTTCTAAATCAGCACGCGACTCTACTCCTACTTTCTTTAATGCTGCGCCTTTGTGACCTATAACAATTCCTTTTTGGGTTTCGCGCTCTACCATAATGAGCGATCGGATTCTGATAATGTTTTCATCTTCAAAAAACTCTTCGGTAACAATTTCTACCGCATACGGAATTTCTTTGCTGTAATTCAATAATATTTTCTCCCTGATGGTTTCGTTAACAAAAAACCGTTCTGGCTTGTCTGTTAAAGTATCTTTAGGATAATAAGCGGGCGATTCTGGTAATAATTCTATAATTCTTCCAAAAACTTCGGGCACATTAAAATTTTGAAGTGCGGATATCGGGAAAATTTCTGCATTAGGCACTTTGGCTGCCCAGAAAGCCACTTGCTCCTCTAATTGCGCTTGGTTAGAAGTATCTATTTTATTCAAAAGCAACAATACAGGAATGGTGGCGTGGATGATTTTATTAAAAAACGATTCGTCTTTTAAATCCTGTTCGCCTATTTCAACCATATAAATCAATATATCAGCATCTTCAAAGGCAGATTTAACAAAATTCATCATGGATTCCTGCATTTCATATGCAGGTTTTATTATTCCTGGAGTATCAGAAAGTATCATTTGGAAATCTTCGCCATTTACGATCCCAAGGATTCTATGACGTGTTGTTTGTGCTTTTGAGGTAATAATTGACAATCTTTCTCCAACAAAGGCGTTCATTAATGTTGATTTACCAACATTAGGGTTGCCTATGATGTTTACAAAACCTGCTTTGTGTGACATTTACTGCTTTTTAATTTTTGCAAAGGTAGTCATATCAGTTCAATAGAGAAAATAAAACATTTTTTAAAAATTTGTTTGGAAATACTAATATTGGTTGTATATTTGCACTTGAAATAACGCGGGATAGAGCAGTAGGTAGCTCGTCGGGCTCATAACCCGAAGGTCACTGGTTCGAGTCCAGTTCCCGCTACTAAGAAACCCTTAAACCTTTACAAACAAAGGAATTTAAGGGTTTTTTCTTTAAAAGTAAATGTCAAAAGACAATCATTAATTTATAGTTCAAATTGTATTTGAGCCATAAAAAATCAAAAAAAGTCTCCGAGAAACAAACAAATGTTAATATCTTAAGAATAAATATGTATTTTTGATTAACAATTTTAATGTTTTCATTATGGAAATTAACTTTTATGCCATTTTAACAGCAGCATTTTCGTCTTTACTAATCGGTTTTATTTGGTACCATCCTAAAGTTTTTGGAACCATCTGGATGAAAGTTTCTGACACTACTGAAGAAAAGATGAAAAACTCAAACATGATAGCACTGTTTAGCTTGTCATTTTTCTTTGCGGTATTAATTTCAATGATTATCAATGTGCTTGTTATACATCAATACGGTGCGCTCGGAATGATTGGAGGTGAATTATCTGCTGCAAAACCTTCTTACGCAGCCTTTATGGCTGATTATGGTACCACATTTAGAACCTTTAAACACGGTGCTTTGCATGGTTTTATGACAGGAATATTCCTAGCACTTCCATTATTAGGTACTAATGCACTCTATGAAAGAAAAGGCTGGAAATACATACTAATTAATGGCGGTTATTGGATAGTTACATTCACATTAATGGGCGCAATAATTTGCGGATGGGCATAATGTTTATAATAATTCATCAATTTTTTTAGCCAAAGCAAAATCTTTATTTGTAACACCACCTGAATCATGGGTAGATAATCGCAATGTGACTTTGTTGTAAACATTAAAAATTTCGGGATGGTGGTTTACTTTTTCAGACTCCACACCTACTTTTACTATAAATGCTAGGGCTTCTGGGAAGTTTTTGAAGACCCAATGCTTTTCAATAGCATTGTTTTTAAATTGCCAGTTGTCTAAATTTGCTAAAAATGGAAGAGCCGAATTTTCATTATATACTGTCATAATTTTTTATTTAAAGTTATATAAAAACCTTTAAAAGTCCTATCATTTAACTTAATTAGTTATTTTTGAAGAAATATCTTAATTTGTTTTGAACAATCCCCTTTCTTTTACAATTTATACCCAAACTGCTGCGCTTCCTGAAAGTTGGAATGAATTAGCTACAAAAAATATATTTCTATCAACAGATTATTTGGAAATTTTAGTACAATCGGCACCAGAAAATATGACCTGCCATTTTATTGGTATTTTTAAAGATGAAACACTTGTAGGAATTGCCATTTCCCAATTTCTAAATGCTACCCAACTTGACTCTTTTGGCGACAGAGACCGTTGTTACAAAACTTTTGCAAGAGATTTTATTTTTAAAAACTTTGCTGCACACGTTTTATTCATTGGCAACAATATGTTAACGGGTCAAAATGCATTTGCACTATGTGATACAATTGATACTGCCGAAGCTTTAAAAACCCTAGAAAAAGCAGCACAAGAATTAAAAGCTATTTTTAAAACCAAGGGTATCAAAGTACATTTAACCACCTTTAAAGATTTTTCAGAGCGGGAAATTATTGACTTTGAAAACTCAAGCTTCCAGAAATACCACTCCTTTACCATTCAGCCCAACATGGTTTTTACTATTGATAAAAACTGGAAATCTGAAACAGATTACACCGCCGCTTTGTCAAAAAAATACCGCGACCAATACAAACGTGTCCGAAAAAAAGCATCAGAAATTGAAAAGCGAAAAATGCATCTTGATGACATTATTGCTAATGAAACTGTGATTTATGACTTGTATTTACATGTTGCAAAAAATGCCCCTTTCAATACTTTTTATCTTGCAAGAAATCACTTCAGCACTTTGAAGGCCATATTCAAAGAGAAATTCCTTTTTTATGGCTATTTTATTGATGATAAATTGATTGGTTTTAACACCTTAATCAAAAACGGAAATACCATGGACACCTATTTTTTAGGTTACGACGAGGGTATACAAAAAGAAAAAATGTTATACCTCAATATGTTGTACGATATGATTGCCTATTCTATCAACAAAGGTTTTAAGGAAATTGTTTTTGCGAGAACCGCCTTAGAAATTAAAAGCGCTGTGGGTGCAAAACCCATACAAATGTGGGGATTGATAAACCACAGCAACTCATTTGCTAACCTTTTATTACCAAAAATATTTGGCTATTTAGAACCAAAAACCAACTGGCAAGAGCGCAATCCTTTTAAGACTTAAATTATTAAGTTACAAAGAGACAAAGACTAAGAGATTAAAAGTTTTAAAAAAATAAAACTTTTATTTTTTGATATTGATTTCTTGATATTGAAATTGATTTTTCTACGGAATGGTAACCTTAATTTGTTTGTGCAAAATTTTAATATTAAGTTGGCTTTCTTGCCCGCAATATTCACCATCGATCTGAAAACTCACCGGCACATTGGTTTTTATAGTCGCACTATCGGTAGAAATGATTTCAATATCATCAGAATCAATAGGCATGTTGCCCGTAATAATTTTTCCGAAGATGAGTAAATCGAGGTTTTTTATAATTACCAATTCAAATTTCCCATCGTTCATAACCCCATTAGGATTAATAATTACGCCTGTTCCATATTTTTGAGAATTCGCAATCACAATCATTCTTGCCACGCACTCTATAGTTTGATTATTGGCCGTGATTGTTGCTGTAAAAGGTTCTTCCAGATCTTTTAACGTGGTGTAAGCCTGTAAAGCATAGCCCCACATGCCACGTGTTTCACTGTTTTCATAATTTTTAACCAATTCGGCATTCAAACCTAAATCACTCAAGTGCAGGCTCTTTTTTCCGTTAATGGCAATCATGTCCATATCTATATAATTATTGTGAAACGCAATGGCTAAGTTTTCATCAAGATTTGTCGGCAAATTCAAATCAACAGACAATCCGTTAGCAGACCCAGCAGGAAGAATGCCCAGAATAACGTCTTCTTTTTCTAATGCTTCAGCAACCATTTTAATAGTTCCATCGCCACCAGCCACAATAATTCTTTCTGGTAGATGCGTTTTATAAAGGGCTTTTATTTTTGCAATATCATCATCGCCAGAAGTTTCATAAACTATACAATTTAAATTTTCTTTTTCAGCGTAAAGGCTTGTAGCTTCAATAAAATGCACCTTATCAACATCTCCTGAAATAGGATTCACAACCATTATCACATTTTTTTTCAAACTTTATTGGCTTTTATTGGTTAAAAATAATTAATTTTCAAAACACTTCAAAAGTACCACAATAAATGAAGCCTATTTTAAAATTATACCGCGGCTACGCAAATGAGCAAGAATTAATTGTAATGGGCCACGTTTTTAGGCCAACATCTAAACAAGAATATGATTTTCAGAAAAAGAATTTTAAAAATGCTACCTCTGTAATTCGACTTTTTAGAATAAAAACACAAGCGAATGCTGATGTTTACCTGGAACACAACAATATAAAAATACATACTAAAACACTTGCAGATGGTTATTTTAAATTCTGTATTCCTTTAAAAGACGCAATGGCTCATGGCTGGCAGGACTATCAAGTAAGTATTTTATACAAAAATGAAACACTAGTCACAAAGGGTTCTTACATACATCCGCTAGAAGGCAAACTGGGCATCATCTCCGATATTGATGATACTTTCTTAGTTTCTCATACCCGAAATCCATTAAAGAAACTATACATTTTATTGTTTAGAAATGTCAATGACAGAAAAGTTTTTAGCGATGTCGTTGCACACTACCAAGCCTTGAGTTCTGCCGGAAGGTCATCATCATTAAATACCTTAGCCTATAATAAAGATGAACAAAATGCTTTTTTTTATGTTTCGAGCAGCGAGTGGAACTTGTACAATTTTATCATCAAATTTACTGAACTCCATCATTTGCCACGAGCAGTTTTGCTACTCAAAGATATTAAAACGAGTTTGACCAATTTGTTTTTTACAAGTCATGGTGATCACAATCATAAATTTGAAAAAGTAAAGCACATCCTTGAATTTTATCCACATTTAAAATATGTTTTGCTAGGAGACGACTCTCAACAAGATCCTTTTTTATACGAAACGATTTGTAAAATTTTCCCAGTAACGGTTAAAGCAGTTTATATCCGACAGACTGGCGAAAACAAAAAAGCGAAAGTAGTTGCTGTACTAAAAAATCTGGAAGATTTGGATGTGGCGGTTTGCTATTTTAAAAACAGTAGTGAAGCGATCGCACATTCAAAGCAAACTGGTATAATTACCCAATAAATCTCAAAAAAATATTGTTATTCAACTCAATTACAAATGATATTTGATTTTAATTTTTATTCATCACTGCTGCTTGTTACTTTTTCTCAAGGTATCATTTACAGTTTACTTTTGCTTAAAAAAGGGTTAAAAAACGAAAATAAGTCCAACTATTGGCTGAGTTTTTTTGTCTTTATATGTAGTATTTATGTAGCGCCTTGGATGTTAGGTTTTGCAGGCTGGTATGACAATCAGCCGTATCGTGATATTTTATTTTATGTGCCTTTCCAACATTTATTTGCTATTGGTCCTATCATATTTTTTTACACGCAAAGTCTTTTAAACCCTTCTTTCAAATTTACAAAAAAAGAATTTTTGCATTTTATTCCTACTATTTTGTATTTGATTTACACAATTATTATTTGGGTTTACGACAAATTGTTTTTTAAAGGATACTATTTTTATGAAAATCAAGCAGACAAAGATTTTGATTCATGGTACCAATATGCAGGACAAATTTCGATGGTTATCTATTTTGTTTTATCTATTAAATATTACAATTTATACAAAAAGTTGATGGTTCAAGTGACCAGCAATGCTGATGCTATTTTGTTCCAATGGATAAAGAACTATTTGATAGCCTTTTTAATCATGCTTTTGTTACCCGTACTTTTTGATTTGATTACACTTTTTTATCCCGCAATCAATTCTTATAAAGGAAGTTGGTGGTTTTTTGTTTTCTTTTCGGTTGTTTTGTATTATATCGCTATTACAGGGTATTCAAATGCAGTTGATACTAAAATCGGCTTTAAAATGTCCGTTTTTGATAAAAGTCCTGTTCTTTTATTAAATGAAAGTTCCAATGATTTCTTTATAGAAGAAGATGCTATAATTATTCAAGATACCGTTATTTTTGAAAATCTTTCTGCAGAAGTTGAAGCTTGGAAAACAAAAATTGAAACTTTAATCCAACAAGAAGGGTTGTATAAAAATCCTGAATTGACTTTGACGCAAGTCGCAAAAGAATTAGAAACCAATGCCGCTGTGGTATCAAAAGCCATAAATCAAGGATTTCAAATGAACTTTAATGACTTCATTAATAATTACAGGATTGAAGCGGTAAAAAACATGCTCTTACAAGGTGAGCAAAAAAAATCTACATTGTTAGGTATTGCCTTTGATTGTGGCTTTAATTCTAAAGCCACATTTAATCGTGCCTTTAAAAAAAATACAGGGTTTACACCCAAAGACTTTTTACAACAAACCTAAATCTTTCTCTCCATTATAATTAAATAGGTCTCAAATCATAATTTGAAGCGATTACTAATGACTTTCAGCGCAATTTTGCCTTGTTAATAATCATTAAACAATCTTATTATGAAAACAATTTTAGCTCCTTTGACTATTTTAATTTTTACAGCCTCTTGCGGTATTTTTAGTTCCTTAAATTCCAATACGATTATAAAACCCAATGATAGTTTTTTACTGGGCAACAATGAACATGGCAAGTTTCATGTCGTTTTAAAAAATGTGTCTAATCATCCTATCGAAATTTATTTTGCCCCTATTACTGGCGGCACTTATTCCAGACAAACAGTTCAAATTAACCAAGTGATTGCAACAAAAGTAGCCGCAAATACTGCTATTGTTATCGAAAACAAATCCTCTGAAACTGCTTCAGTAGGTTTAAAAGTTACAGGTGATCTGGGTTTATCAATGGATTATAAAAATTAATGTTGAACTTTATTCTTTAATATAGAAACTATGAAACTATTTCAAAAATTAACCAAACCAGTGTTACTGACACATTGGTCTCAAGATCTAATCATTAGCATTCCCAGAATTGTTTGTGGTTATTTATTAACTGCTGATTTTGGCGCAGCAAAATTTGGACTTCCATGGTCGCCACCAGATAATAATTTGGGCTTTTTTGAAGTGGCATTTTGGTTTCCCAATGATGTTGCAAACTATGGCGGAATATTTGCACTTTACCCAGTTTTCTTTGCATGGATGGGCGCTTTTAGCGAAGCAATTGGAGGTATATTTTTAATGCTTGGCCTTCAAACTCGGATTGCTTCAATCTTGATAATCTTTACTATGTTGGTCGCCATATTTATGCAACAAATCCATAATGGGCTGTGGAATTGTTTACCAGCAATGGGATTCCTTTGGGTCGCCGTTTATACATTAACAATGGGTTCCGGACGATTTGGAATTGATTATTTAATTTCTAAAAAATTTATAAAATGAAAAAGATATATTTATTGTTAAGCTTAATGATTTTAGTTGTTATTACTGGTTGTGTGCAAAAAACCTATAAAAGAACCGTAGTTTTTACGCTTGAAACTTCAAAGCTAAAAGATATAAAAAAAGTGGGTATTCGCGGTAAAGACCAACCACTATCATGGGATTACGATTATGAAATGCAGGTTGTTAAAAAAGACTCATTGTACAAAGCAATAGTGATTTATGAAACAGGTTATCTTTTTACAGAAGTAAAATTTGCAATTAACGGTGATTTTGAACTGAAAGAACAAACCAACAGGCGTATTAATTTTAATACTAAGGATACTACCTTTTACAATGCCAAATTTAATGTTATGCCATAAAAAAAGCGTCTGTTAAAGACGCTTTTTGATTATAAATTGTCAATTTCTTCTTGAACCGTTTCCCAGTCTAATAATAGTTGGTCGAGTTCTGCTTTCTTTTTGTTGTAGGCCTTAAAAAAATTAGCGTCTTCTATATGTTTATCATAATTAGAAGCCAGCATTTTATCATCATGCTGGATGTCTTTTTCTAACTGTTTGATTTGGCTTTCTACTTTACTCAAACGGTTTTGCAATGATTTGCTTTTTTTCTGGTCCTCATAAGATGTTTTTGAGGAACTAGAAGGCGCATCTTTCTTTTCGATATCCTTTTTCTCTACTTCACGCATGTTTTCAAGATTGCGTTGTTCTAAGAAATAATTGATATCGCCTAAGTATTCTTTAATTTTTTGATCTTTAAATTCATAAACTAAGTTTGACATCCCTTGAAGGAAATCCCTGTCGTGAGAAACTAACAAAAGTGTTCCTTCAAACTTTTGCAATGCCGCTTTCAATACATTTTTAGATTTTATATCCAAGTGATTTGTAGGCTCATCCATCAATAAAACATTGATAGGTTGCAACAACAATTTACAAAGAGCGAGACGGTTTCTTTCGCCTCCAGAAAGTACTTTTACCTTCTTTTCTGCATCATCTCCACGAAAAAGAAACGATCCTAACATGTCTCGGACTTTAGAACGGTTTGTATCCGTAGCCGCATCTTCCATCGTTCTTAATAAAGTGATTTCCCCATCAAGATATTCAGCTTGATTTTGAGCAAAATAACCCACTTGCACATTATGGCCCATTTTGATAGCGCCTTTGTATTCAAATTCATTCACAATGGCTTTGATGAAAGTAGATTTGCCTTGACCATTTTGACCTACAAATGCAATTTTAGAGCCACGTTCCACAAGTAAATTGATATCTTTCAAAATCACTTTGTCACCATAAGCTTTGGTTACGTTTTCAGCTTCAATAACGACTTTCCCTGGCACTTTTGACACTGGAAATGAGATATTCATTACAGAATTGTCGTCTTCATCAACTTCAATGCGTTCTACTTTATCGAGTTTCTTGATTAAAGATTGCGCCATCGAAGCTTTAGAAGCTTTGGCACGAAACTTTTCAATTAATTTTTCGGTTTCTTCAATTTTCTTGGCTTGATTTTTTTGAGTTGCCAGTTGTTTTTCTCTAATTTCATGACGCAGTTCTAAATACTGAGAATAGGGCTTATTGAAATCATAGGCTTTACCAAGGGAAATTTCAATGGTACGATTGGTCACGTTATCTAGAAACATCTTATCGTGCGAAACAATTACAACAACACCAGGATAATTCCGTAAAAAACTTTCTAACCAAATGATACTTTCGATATCAAGGTGGTTCGTAGGCTCATCCAGCAACAAAATATCATTGGCTTGAAGCAACAGTTTGGCCAGTTCGATACGCATTCTCCAACCGCCCGAAAAAGTTTCGGTTTGGTTGTTAAAAACTTCTCTTTTAAAACCCAACCCTAACAAGATTTTCTCTGTATCGCCTACATAATTATAACCTCCTAAAAGCTCAAAACGATGGGTATAGTCAGATAAGTCTTCGATAATTTGAGAATAATCATCACTTTCATAATCAGTTCGGGTAATAAGCTGGTGGTTGATTTCTTCGAGCTTTTTTTCTACTACTTTTATATCAGTAAATGCTTCGTATGCTTCTTCAAGAACGGTTCGGCCTTGTTCAAAATCAATATCTTGACGCAAAAAACCAATTCGCACTTCTTTTTCAGTTGCAATTTGTCCTGAATCAGGCTTAAAATCTCCTGCTAAAATTTTTAGCATGGTTGATTTTCCAGCGCCGTTTTTACCTACAAGACCAACTCTATCGCCAGCACCCATTCTAAAGGTTACTTCTTCAAATAAATAACTTCCTCCAAAGGAAACTGACAGATTGTGTATATTGAGCATTGTTAAATGTTTGTTTAAAGTTTAAATTTTCCAATTAATGAAATTTTAAACAAGTACTAAAGTTGTAAATTTGTAATGTCGAAACAACGACCAACCAAATTTTTTGCAAATGTTAAAAAAAGGATCCAAATTAAATAGTATTTTAACAGGAACTTGTCCTAAATGTCAAAATGAAAGCATGTATTTGAACAAAAATCCTTTTATTATTACTCAAACTATGAAAATGCACGAACAATGCAGCCATTGTGGTACAAAATACAAGATGGAACCTAATTTTTTCTTCGGTGCTATGTTTGTGAGCTACGGTGTAGCTGTCGGTTTTGGTATACTTGTTTTCCTTTTTACATACTTGATTTTAAAAACAACATTAATAGCATCATTTATCAGTATTTTTATCGCTTTGATTTTAATGACTCCTGCAATAACCCGACTTTCAAGAAATATTTATATTAATATTTTTATGAGTTACGATAAAAATCTTGATAAGCTTTCTTAAATCTACTAATGTTAATCGCATTTTCTAATGGTTTGTCATTTTCAATAAAATCGAACAAATCCTTTGCCATCGAAGGACCCAGCATAACACCTCGAGTCCCTAAACCGTTTAATATAAATGCATTTTTATAAATAGGATGGACCCCAAGTAAAGGTTTTCGATCTTTCACGGTGGGCCTTACTCCTGCTTGATGCGAAACAATCTCAAACGGACAATTTAAAATTTCTTTAATTCTTTCAATCAGCTCTCTTTTACCTTCTTCGGTAGGAATATCGGTTTTATCATTCCAATTGTATGTCGCACCCACTTTAAATAAATCATTACCTAACGGCACGATGAAAACACTTGTATTTATAATAGTATCTAAACTCAATTCAGGCGCTTTGATGACAAATAATTCTCCTTTTGTACCGTCAAGGGGCAAATAATTAAAAAACGGATTGGCGTGTATCCCAAAGCCTTCTGCAAATACAATGTTTTTAGCTTCAATGTTTTGATAAACAATTTTATCATCTGTTAACATCAATTTGGAATAATCAAATGTATCCGCCATCATTAAACCTAAATCAGATAAGTATTTTTGATACACTTCAAGTAAGTAAGCTGTATTTACATAACCAGATTGCAAAACCTGCCCATAACCTAATGGAGCGTCAATACCTTTGAAACTTTTTACTATTAAGTCCAAAGATAAAAATGGTGCAAGTTCTGCTTTATCAGATGCTGCAAACCAATTGTTTTGCTCCTCCACAGAAAAAAATTTTCGTAAAATAGGTAATTTATGATCCAATTTCACTTGCAATTTATCTTCAACTATTGTATAAAAATCATTCAATAAATTGATTTGGTTTTGAGCATTCCATAGTCCGCTGAAACGTTTCAAAATAACTGGATTGTACAAACCACCTGCAATTTTGGATGAATTTTGGGAATTGTTGTCGTAAACTAAAATTGATTTATTGTTTTGCAAACAAGTTTCGGCAAAAGAAATTCCTGCAATACCAGCACCAATAATTAAATAATCGATCATGTAGAAAGTAATAAAAATATATAAATCATAAAAACAAAAAACTCTTACTAATTAAAGTAAGAGTTTTGGTTCGTGAAAGTCAAAACATTAGTAACTCCACATATCTTGTTCGAAATTTCGAATTTTTTCTTTGATTCTTTCAGATTCTTGAAGTTCCATTAGTGCATTGTCTTTCAAATAATCTTGTATCAATCTGTCACCGTATACATTTTCTTCTTGATAAATCACAGCGTTAAAACGCCTGGAATTTAAAAGATTGTCAAAAGTAATTGGCATTGCTGAGTTTTTGTCATTAAAAGCATAAACTTCGTGTAAAACATCTCTTGCAGCAGGATAGTAAATCCAAAACAATTCAATTAAATCAGGGTTTTCATTACCAATCTCTTTTGCCTCTGGAGACATAGGACAAAGACCTAAAAGTCTGTATTTCATTTCTCCTTGACGCTTGTCAAAATACCAGTAACCCTTAATTTTATAATTTGTAATGTCTTGAGAAGTTAATTCTCTTTCATCAATATACTGAGGGTCTAAA
Source organism: Bacteroidota bacterium (assembly GCA_031413015.1). GTDB lineage: Bacteria > Bacteroidota > Bacteroidia > Flavobacteriales > Flavobacteriaceae > Flavobacterium. Next base: position 285,292 of record JANOEE010000018.1, read on the forward strand.
ACTTTTTTGCCTGACTTATAATCATCAAAAAAATTATTAATTTCATCCCTACCAGCATTCGTAGTATCGATAAACTTGAAAGAATTTGACATGTCCTTCATCGTTCTTTTCTGATTGAAATAACTGTCATTATACACTTCAGTAATTTTTCCAGATTTAATTCCTTGTAAAAGAATATGAAATAGTGATCTACGATCTTTACCAATATTTGCAGTGTCAACAGGATAATAAAGAGGGAAATTAATTCTCTCATCTAAATCTATCATTTCCCAAATTGATTTGCCCATCAAAACATCTCTGTCGTGAACATAACCGTAAGAAAGCGGCTTATCATTATCAGCGGCCAATTGCCCTGAATTTTTCTTTCCTATTTCATCTGGTGTTTTTGCATTCAACAAATTAGATTGTGCAAAAGAAGTAAAACTTCCTGCTACTAAAATAACTACTGATAAAAGTTTTTTGCAATTCATGTTTTTTATTCTAAGTTGTTTGAACATAACGTCAAACTGGATTTATTATTGTATTTCATAGATAACTGGAGCAGTTTGTCTCAAAATTATTGTAGAACCGTTTAATTTGGTCTTAATATCTGAAATAGTAACTTGATCACCTCTACCTGCTTTTGCAAGCGCAGCTTTACAGCGACCATCTACTTTGTTGCCATTAACAACCACTGTAGGTTGTCCAGCAACTTTTAAACTGAACTGAACTACGCTTAAACTTACTTCAAAATCAAAATCTGGAAGGACTGCGGATATTGTAGAAACTTCTAAACGTGATTTTGCACCTTTTGTTACACCAGTTTCACCACCTATTGCACCAACTGGAGCAGGGATATTTTTGATTCTAAATGCTCTTTTATCTGTAACTGTAGAGCCATCGTTTAGTTTACCAGTAACATTTATTAACAATTCAGTACCTTGACCAGGACTAACATTGTACTTACCAATCTTGTCAGCTTTAGTCAAACCTGGAGCAGAAGCTACTACATTGTTATCAGAAACACCCGCAAATGATATTGTCATAGGGTTTACAACTCCTCTAAAAACAACATTCATTTTATCAGCAGATATAGTTGCTGAATTTGGTTTTGGAACTACAACATAATTTCCTTTAAATTTAAGAGGGATATTTTTACCATCTTCTAAGAAAGTAAATTGACCATTGATATCTTGCTCGCCTACACCTCCAGCAGTCAATTGAATAATCGCTTGCATATTTTCTATTTTACCAGGGCCAGAAAATGAAGTTGGTTGAGTATTTTCATCATATCTTCCTAAAACAACTTTACCTTTAACTGTTTCTCCAGGAAAATAAGCATTTTTTTCTAAAACCACAATTGCCTGATAATTACTATAAGAAGCAGCAGCAACGGCTGCTTTTCCTAATAAAGTATTATAAACATCAGTTTCAGATTTTTTAACATCATTTTGCCATGCGGAAAGTTTTGCTAGAGAAGCTACAGCTGGAAAACCTTTAAAATGATAATCTAAATAATCAATTGAAATACCATCTTTATTTTTTACTTTACTCAAGTTAAATTTAGTATCAACCTCAAGCAAAATTGGTGCTAATTTTTTGTTGTCACCTAATGCAGCTTTCATGTCTGACTTGTATTTTTCTACAGTAGTAATTACTTCTTTACCCTTTGCAGAATAACCCGCAGGGCTGAACCATAAATTATCCAAGTTATCTCCTTTGTCCATTGACTCGTAAGGCAATTTACCCGTTTCTTTGTCAATTTCAGTTCCTTTTAGAACTTCTAGTTTCAGTTTAGCAATAAAATTATAAAAGTTTTTAGAGATAGTCTCTACTTTGTGTGCTGTAGTTGCAGCGGTTGAGAATTCTCCACCAGCCTCAGAAGCTTTAGTATCTAAGCTTGTCAACATTTGAGCGTTTGATGCTTCAGATGTAGTATTGGATCCTTCAAATTTTTCATTCATTAATCCAAAGGCAGATAAAACTTCTTTGGACATATTTAGTGCTAACATTGCGATGAAAACCAAGTACATCAGGTTAATCATCTTCTGTCTAGGGGTTAATTTTCCTCCTGCCATCTTTTCTAATTAGTTAGTTTTGTTAATAATAAAAATATAATTAGAAATTAGTTTCCTTTGTTACTCATTGCAGAAAGCATACCGCCGTAAACATTGTTCAACGAAGCAATATTTGCAGTCATGAATTGCATTTGTTCTTTTAATTTAGTTGCATTATCAGCGATTTCTTTATTAGCCTCAACATTTTTAGACGCATTTTCTAATTGTACTTTGTACATGCTATTTAATGATTCCATTTGTGCTGTAGCTGTAGACATTTCTTCACTGTATCTTTTTGTTGAAGCAATAGACTCAGCAGTTGGGGCTATTCCTTTTGCAGCTGATTCGAAATTTTTGATGCTATTACCTAAGCTTGACATTAATTCACTATCTATTCTAGCTTCTTTAAGCATTGCATCTAATTTGTGAGACAAAAGACCTTGGGCATCTTCTGGTTTTTCTTTTTTAGTCTTGGCATCACCTCCAGCTAATTCTGGGTAAACAAGTGACCAGTCCAATTCATTATCAACAGGTTCAAATGCTGAAAGTGCAAAAATAGCTGCTTCCACCACAAGTCCTATAGTTAACATTAAATTACCTGTTAGGATTCCGAATTCAATGTGAGTAATTTTAAATAATGCTCCAAGGATTACCACTGCCGCTCCCATACCGTAAGCGAAATTCATTGCTTTTTTGCTTAATAATGCCATAATAATTTTAGTTTAGGTTAATTTATGATTCGGTTTTTGTTTTTGTTTTTATTTATTTATTTTTTTACTGGATTTCCAGTAGCTTGTGTTCCCATATAATCTTGTACAGTTCTAAAACCAATATAACTTCTGGCAGTATCAGCATATTCAAAATCTCTGGTGCTTACTTGAATTTGATAAGCAACGTCTTTCCAAGAACCACCTCTAACAACTTTACGCATGTTAGCATTGTCTGAAACGTTTGGATTCATTGTTGATACAAACTCATAGGCACTAGGGTCATAAGATGAATTAGTCCATTCTGAAACGTTACCAGCCATATTATACAAGTTATAACCATTAGGCTCATAAGATTTTGCTTCTACTGTGTACAAAGCGCCATCGCCTGCATAATCTCCCCTGTTAGGTTTAAAGTTAGCCAAGTAGCAACCTGTATCTGTTTTTGTGTAAGGACCTCCCCATGGATATGTTCCAGATTCTATGCCTCCTCTTGCAGCATATTCCCACTCAGATTCTGTAGGCAATCTAAAAGTATTGATTTGATCTCCACGACTCTTTTTTGACTTGATATAAGTGTTTTTATTTAAAGTTCTCCACGCACAAAAAGCTTTAGCTTGTTTCCAAGTTACACCTACCACAGGATAATCACTGTAAGCTTGGTGCCAGAAATAATCATTGTGCATAGGCTCATTATAGGAATACGCAAAATCTTTTATCCAAACAGTTGTATCAGGATAAATTTGTTGGATTTCTGTTTTAATAAATTGACTTCTCTTTCCAACTTTTGCTTTTGCGGCAGCTTGGATATCCATTACAGAATAACGAAATTTTAATTTTGACACATCTACCGTTCTCAAGCCATTGTAGGTTTCGGCTAGAGGAATATACATAGAATCCATAACTTCCGTGTAAAATTCATCAGGATATTGTGCAGTATTTGTTTTTAATTTAACCTTACGGTTTAATTTTCTTCCAGCATACTGATCATCAGCAGTACCAACACTATAATAATTTTCATACATGTATTTGTCATACGGTGTCATTTTAGTAGGATCTGCATCGTTGAATGCATAATCAGCTATGCTACCTGCGCTTCTTCCGCTTCTACCAGTTGTAGTAGGGGCTGCTGGCGCTCCACCTGATTGACCATCTGCTAAAATAGCTAACTTAACTCTGATTGTTGAATCTTTTACCCATTCAACAAACTGACGGTATTCACTATTTGTAATTTCGGTTTCGTCCATGTAAAAAGAGCGAACAGTAACAGTTTTAGTTGGAGCATCTCCAACATTGGCCAAATCATCGTCTGATTTACCCATTATATAGGCACCACCTGGGACTAAAGTCATGCCGTAAGGCTTCTCTGGATTCCATTTTCTGCCTTTTACTCCTACTAGTTCCCCTTTGTCGCTTGAACCACAGCTAGACATTAGTAATGATAATGCTGCAAATGCAATGAGCTTCTTCATATAAATTTGGGTTATGGTGTATTCTTAATTTAGATTGTAAACCTATTTATTATTTTTTAAAAAAACAATTCTTTTGCTAAAAAAACCTTAAAGTTAATACAAAGTTATGGTAAAGAAAATATTGCATATAATATTTAAAATAAATTACACTATATTTTTCTATGGGCTTTACACCATCTTTCAGGCAATTCTTGATTGCATGCTCCTAAGTAATCTTCATAAGAGCATGGTAATAACGTATTTCTTTTTAATTTATTATTAGCATTTAAATTAAATGGTATTTCAATCCACCATCTGTCTGTTTTGTCGCTTTTATAAAAAACGAGTTGGTCTTCGTCAAGTGGGACAATATATTTTAGATAATTTTCTTTGCTTCCGTATGGGTATTCATTTGATCTGTAATGATAGCCCTCGATAAAATACCAAATGATTTGTGCTATTAAAACTGATTCTTGATTGGAATTGTTATGATTGAAAATCCCAAATAAAGATACTTTGTCACTAATTCCTGCATAACGAGACAAAGAACAAATTTCTTTACCGCTAAAACCATTGGGCACAAAAGTAGTAAAATTACCTGAATCACAAGACTTTACAGAATTTAAATCTAAGCTTACAATGTCCGCATCTCTAAAAACAGGCTCCGCAATCGATATATTATTAGTAACTTCACCCAATCTGTAAGCCTCAAAAAATAATTTTTCTATTAAATCAATCTCTTCTTGGGTGTTATAATACGTTTGAAAACCTAAATTACAATAATTAAATAGATTATTGGGTTCTTCTATAATAATTTTTGAAAGATAAGAACTGGTATTGATTGCTCCGTCATATTTACCAAAGTCAAATTTACTATCAATGACTACTAAATTAACCATTTGCTCTAGATTATCATATGCCTTGTAAAGCGGGTACGTCAAATCTTGAGAACCACCAATAATTATTGGGATGATTTTTCTTTTTATTAACGCTGCAACTACTTTTTGAAGCGCAAAATAAGTATCTGCTATTGTATCTCCTGCTTTAATATCACCCAAATCTGCTATTGAAGCATTCCAATTTCCTGGAAATAAAGCATATAATTCTTTGCGAATATTTATTAAATCAAATTCATTATTGGTTTCGCCTTGACCTCTGTTTTCAAGCGCGCCTATAAAAGCCAGTTGAATTTTATTTAAATCTGGAAAATCCTGCTGTGTATGCAACACCACTTTACTCCCCAAATGCTGAGAAGACAGACTTTTTATAAAGCCAGCTGTTGTTTCATTTATAGGAGAAAGAAAATCAAATTCCATTTATTTCTTTTTTGAAACTGTTTTTTTCTTGACAACTGCTTTCTTTGCTGGTACCGTTTTTTTTGCAGTCACTTTTTTTGCAGGTGTCTTTTTTGCAATCATTTCTTGAACTTCTGCTAATGTTAATTGAGTAGCATCAATATCTTTGCTTAACTCTATTTTGATTTTTCCTTTGGTTATAACCGAACGTCCCCAACGGGCTTTTTCGACCAAAATCCCTTCTTCTTCCCAGTTGTGCAATACTTTATCAATATTTTTTTGCAATTTATCTTCAATTAATGCTTCGATATCATTTTGTGATAAATTGTCAAAATTGTATTTCTTCGATACATTAATAAATATATTGTTCCATTTTATAAATGGTCCAAAACGGCCTGTCCCTTTTTGCACACCTTCTCCTTTATAAACAGCGATGGGCGCATCGGCAAGTGCTTTTTCATCAATCAATTCCTGTGCTCTTTCGATATCGATGTCTAGTGGATTTTCTCCTTTTGGCAACGAAACAAAAGCACTACCATGGCGAATATAAGGTCCATAACGCCCATTGCTTACCTCAACTTCTTCGTCTTTGTAGAGACCAAGGTTTTTTGGCAATAAAAATAAATTCAACGTTTCTTCAAGCGTAATTGTCCCAATATTTTGATCTGCCATCAAACTGGCAAATTTCTTCTCTTCATCATCTGCGGCTCCAATTTGTGCCATAGGTCCAAATTTTCCTAAACGTACCGAAACTGGCTTTCCAGTTTTAGGATCAGTACCCAGAATTCTTTCGCCGCTTTCACGTTCAGCATTGGCCTCTACTTCTTTTACGTTAGGATGAAACTTATCGTAGAATTCCTGCATCATCTTTGACCAGTTGACATTACCTTCAGCAATTTCGTCAAAATCTTGTTCTACTTTTGCAGTAAAATTATAATCTAAAATGTTACCAAAGTTCTTTACTAGAAAGTCGGTCACTATGGTTCCAATATCGGTTGGGACTAACTTTCCTTTGTCTGAACCCGTATTTTCTTTAAGCAATTGTTCAGCTAACTTTCCTGATTTTAAAGTCAGTTGCGTATAATTTCTTTCTTGACCGTCAAGATTTCCTTTTTCTACATAATTTCTGTTGATAATCGTTGAAATCGTAGGCGCATAGGTTGAAGGACGACCGATACCCAATTCTTCTAACTTTTTTACCAAAGAAGCTTCGGTATATCTTGCCACTGCTCTCGAGTATCTTTCGGTCGCTGTAATGTAATTATTTTGTAATTTTTCGTTGACTTTCATTGCAGGCAACATACCTTCTTGTTCTTCTTCATCGTCATCGTGACCTTCTAAGTATACTTTTAAAAAGCCTTCAAAAAGTAAAACTTCTCCAGATGCCGCGAAAATTTCACCGTGATTGTTTGCTTCAATTTTTACATTGGTACGTTCTAATTGCGCATCACTCATTTGTGAAGCCAGCGTTCTTTTCCAAATCAAATCATACAAACGCGCTTGGTCTCTGTCGATATCTACCGTATGACGGGACATATCCGTGGGACGAATCGCCTCGTGTGCTTCTTGTGCGCCTTTGCTTTTGTTTACAAAAGTTCTCGGTTTAGAGAATTCTTTTCCGTAAGATTTAATGATTTCTGCTTGAGCGGCTTCCATTGCATCTTTAGACAAGTTCACGCTATCCGTTCTCATATAAGTAATAAGTCCGGCTTCGTACAAACGTTGCGCCAATTGCATAGTAATTCCAACTGGTAAATACAGTTTTCTCGCCGCTTCTTGTTGTAAAGTGGAAGTTGTAAACGGACCTGTTGGCGATTTTTTAGTAGGCTTGGTTTCTAAATCCGCTACCTTATATGTAGAACCTATATTTTTATTTAAAAAATCTTCGGCTTCTTTTTTAGTGTTGAAATTTTTAGGAAGTTTCGCTTTGAATGCTTTTCCTTTTTCGTTAGTGAATTCAGCAACAACAGAATAAGTCGCCACTGCTTTAAAGTTCTGAATTTCACGTTCCCTTTCTACAATCAATCGTACAGATACCGATTGCACACGACCTGCAGAAAGTCCACCTTTTACTTTTCTCCAAAGTACAGGCGATAACTCATACCCAACCAATCGGTCTAAAACACGACGCGCTTGTTGTGCATTGACTAAATTATAGTCTATTTCACGAGGATTGTCTATCGCTTTTAGAATGGCTGTTTTAGTGATTTCATGAAAAACAATACGTTTGGTTTTGTTTTTATCAAGATTAAGTTCCTCCGACAAATGCCAAGAAATGGCTTCTCCCTCACGGTCCTCATCACTTGCTAACCAAACCATATCGGCTTTCTTTGCTAGTCCTTTAAGTTTAGTAACCAATGCTTTTTTATCGGCAGAAACCTCATATTTGGGTTTGAATCCATTAGCAACATCTACACCAATTTCTTTTGAAGGCAAATCAGCAATGTGCCCATAACTGGACTCTACCTGAAAATCGCTTCCTAGAAATTTTTCGATTGTTTTTGCCTTTGCAGGTGACTCCACTATAACTAAATTCTTCGCCATTGGTTTGTTTTTCTGGGACAAAAGTATCTATTTTTTTTAAATATTGGGCTTTTGATTTTATTTTTGACGCTATTATAAAGACTTCCTTAAAAATACAAGGAGATTTGAAAACGTTTTTTACAAGCTTGATTAAACTTAAAATTCTTTTTTATTCTATTTCTTAACCAAGAGAATACTGCGAATAAAAAACAAAAAAAGTTGTTAATTCTTCATCTGCCATCTTGTCATATTGGTTTGAATTCATGTATCTTTGTATATTGAAAACATTGCATGGAAAAGATTATTGAAGAAAGCAAACAAGGCGAAAGTCTCGTTTTAGAAAACAAACCAGAGAATACAAAAAAACTTTTTATTGAGAGTTACGGCTGTGCGATGAATTTTTCGGATAGTGAAATTGTAGCTTCTATTTTATCTGGAAATGGTTATAATACTACGCAAATTCTTGAAGAAGCCGATTTGGTTTTGGTCAACACTTGTTCTATTCGTGACAAAGCCGAACAAACCATTCGCAAACGGCTAGAGAAATACAATGCAGTAAAACGCACCAATCCAAAAATGAAAGTGGGCGTTCTGGGCTGTATGGCCGAGCGTTTAAAGGAAAAATTCTTAGACGAAGAAAAAATTGTAGATCTCGTTGTAGGCCCTGATGCTTATAAGGATTTACCCAATTTATTGTTAGAAGTAGAAGAAGGTCGTGATGCAATTAACGTTATTCTATCAAAAGATGAAACGTATGGTGATATTTCACCTGTACGATTAATGAGCAACGGAATTACCGCATTAGTTTCTATCACACGTGGTTGCGATAATATGTGCACGTTTTGCGTAGTCCCTTTTACCCGAGGAAGGGAAAGAAGCCGAGAACCGCAAAGTATCATTACAGAAATTCAGGATTTATGGGACAAAGGCTTTAAGGAAATCACACTTTTAGGTCAAAACGTGGACAGTTACTTGTGGTACGGTGGCGGATTGAAGAAAGATTTTGCCAATGCAACAGAAATACAAAAAGCAACAGCGGTCGATTTTGATCAATTATTAGAAATGGTAACCGTAAGTTTTCCTAAGATGAGAATTCGTTTCTCAACTTCTAATCCGCAGGACATGCACGAAAGTGTATTGCATGTGATTGCAAAATATTCAAATATATGCAAGCACATTCACTTGCCTGTTCAATCAGGAAGCAATCGTATATTGAAAGAAATGAACCGTTTGCATACGCGTGAACAATACATGACTTTGATTGATAAAATCAGAGCGATTATCCCAAACGCCTCTATTTCGCAAGATATGATTGCAGGTTTTCCAACAGAAACAGAACAAGACCATAAGGACACGTTGAGTTTGATGGAGTATGTAAAATATAATTTTGGTTACATGTATTCTTATTCCGAACGTCCGGGAACATTAGCTGGACGTAAAATGGAAGATGACGTTACCGAAGAAACCAAAGCCAGAAGATTGCAGGAAATTGTCGATTTACAGCAAAAACACGCTTGGTTTCGCAGTGAAGAATTCATAGGGCAAACCGTAGAAGTTTTGGTAGAGAAGGTTTCTAAAAAATCTACGCAAGAATTTTCAGGAAGAAATTCACAAAGTATTACGGTTGTTTTCCCAAAAGAAAATTATAAGATTGGAGATTTTGTTTTGGTTGAAATTGAAAGCTGTACTTCAGGGACATTGAAAGGAAAAGCAGTAGGTTATTCTGAAATGAATTAAAATTAAAAACATGGAATCAGTTCAAGCAATAAAACAACGATTTGAGATTATTGGGAATGACCCAAAACTCAATCGTGCCATAGAAAAAGCCATTCAGGTAGCACCAACAGACATTTCAGTCTTAGTTGCGGGAGAAAGTGGTGTGGGCAAGGAAAATATTCCAAGAATCATACACTCGCTTTCACACAGAAAGCACGGAAAATACATCGCTGTAAACTGCGGCGCCATTCCAGAAGGAACCATTGACAGTGAACTTTTTGGGCACGAAAAAGGCGCTTTTACAGGAGCTACGGGAACGCGTGAAGGCTATTTTGAAGTAGCCGATGGTGGCACTATTTTTCTTGATGAAGTAGGCGAATTGCCGCTTACAACTCAAGTCCGTTTGTTGCGTGTTTTGGAAAATGGTGAGTTTATAAAAGTTGGTTCTTCACAAGTCCAAAAAACGAATGTCCGAATTGTAGCCGCAACAAATGTCAATTTATTTGATGCCATAGAAAAAGGGAAATTCCGCGAAGATTTGTATTACAGGCTGAGCACGGTTGACATCACACTCCCACCATTACGCGACAGAAAAGACGATATTCATTTATTGTTTAGAAAATTTGCTGCCGATTTTGCCCACAAATACAAAATGCCTCCTTTAAGATTAGATGACAACGCAGTTTTGATTTTGCAAAAATTTCGCTGGAGCGGAAATATCCGTCAGTTGCGGAATGTAGCTGAACAAATTTCGGTTTTAGAAACCAATAGAGAAATTTCCGCATTCACATTGCAGTCTTATTTACCGCAGGAAGGAAGCAATTTACCGTCGGTAATAAAAGACAAGAAAAGCGAAAGTGATTTTTCAACCGAAAGAGACATTTTATACAAAGTCCTTTTTGATATGAAAAGTGATTTGAATGATTTAAAGAAATTGACTTTGGAATTAATGAAAAGCGGTTCGGCCAAAGCGCATGAAGTAAACCCGAATTTAATTCAGAAAATATACGGTAATAACAATAATGACAGCGAGATAGATTTTGAAGAGCAAATGGAACTTTCTATAATGTCTACTTCCAAAAAAGAGGCACAGGATCATTTTCAACAACAAGATGACAATTATCTTTTTGCCGAAACTATTGAAGAAGAGGAAACTTTGAGACTGGAACAAAAAGAAATTGAGATGATCAAAAAGTCTTTAGAAAAAAACAAAGGCAAACGCAAAGCTGCTGCTGATGAATTGGGAATTTCTGAAAGAACTTTGTACCGAAAAATAAAACAGTTTGATTTGTAAAACGAATGATTGACAAAATGGATACCTTTAGGTTTTTAAAAAAAAATATGAAACACCTTCAATACAGTATTGCAATAGTACTTATTTACACTTTGAACAGTTGTGGTGCTTACAATTTTACGGGTGCAAAAGTAGATGCGAAAACTTTTCAAGTAAATTATTTTCAAAACGCATCAGATCTCATTGAACCCGGGATTGAAAGGACTTTTACACAAAGAATGCAAAATTTAATTCAAGACCAAACCAATTTGAGCTTGACAAATACTGGTGGCGAACTGGTTTATGAAGGCGAAATTACTGACTATAGAATAAGCCCAATGACCGCTACCGCTGATCAGAGAGCCGCACAAAACCGATTATCAATCACAATAAATGTGAGGTTTACCAATAAAAATAAGGAAACAGATGATTTTGAAAAGCCTTTTAGCTTTTTTTACGATTATAACGGGACGGATCAATTAGTAGGCGCAAAACTTACCGAGGCGCTAGATGTTATTTTTGAAAGAATTACCCAAGATATTTTTAACGCCTCACTCACAAAATGGTAATTGCCTAGATTAAATTATTGCTTTTTAACGCTACAATATACTTATATGAATGCTAACGATTTTACAATTTTATTAAACAAACCACAACTTGCTAATGAACAGCAACATTTGTTTTTAGAAAAAATCGTGAATGAGTTTCCTTATTTTCAAAGTGCTCGGGCTTTACAACTTAAAAGTTTATACAACCAAGACAGTTTTAAATACAACCAAGCTTTAAAAGTTACTGCCGCGCATACTACTGATCGCAGTGTTTTGTTCGAGTTTATTACTTCCAACCAGTTTATAAGTTTCCAAAAAGAAATTTTTGATAAAAAAGAATTAGAAACTCAGGAAATCGAAGTAAAAGAAATTGAATTTATCAAAATTGAAAAAGAAATCTCACCCGTAATCTCAAAATTAGAACAATCAATAATCACTTCTATTAACGAAGCTGCTCCCACTCCTGCTGAAGAAAAACAAGAACTTATTGAAACTAAATTAGAGATTGGCAAACCGCTTGGGTTTTCAACAAATGAAAAGCATTCGTTTACAGAATGGTTGCAATTGTCACATTATACTCCAATAAAGAGAGAAAATGAGGATTCAAAAGAAGCCACTGCAGCAGAAATTGATGAAGAAAAAAAGAAAAAATTAGAAATAATTGATCGTTTTATTGAAGCCAATCCTAAAATTCCACCAGTCAAAAATAATGATGCGCAATCCATAATTCCAGAAAAACAAACTACAGACCATTCTTACTTAATGACTGAGACTTTAGCTAGGGTTTACTTAGAACAAAAAAAGTATCAAAAAGCAATTCAAGCATATGAAATATTAATTTTGAAATATCCAGAAAAAATTACTTTCTTTGCAGACCGAATTTCGGATATTAAGATATTGCAACAAAATAACAATTAACAATAACAAGTATGTTTACAATTTTTTTAGTTTTAATAACAATAGTTTGTTTTTTACTAATCATAGTTATTATGGTACAAAACCCTAAAGGTGGCGGATTGTCATCTTCATTAGGAGGTTCTCAACAAATGGGTGGTGTTCAAAAAACTACCGATTTTTTAGACAAAAGTACATGGGCTTTAGCAACATTTTTAGTTGTATTAATCCTCTTATCAAGTTTAAGTTTTAGCGGAAACAATGTTGATTCAAAAATCATCGACAATAGCGAGGTTACAACTCCAGCCCCAATAAAATCTGTTCCAACTGCTCCAGTAACTCCAGCTGCAGAACAGCCTAAAAAATAAATTTTAAATAAAAATATTCAAAATGCCAGCATGACAGTGTTGGCATTTTTTTTGTCAAAAAGTGGCAGTTTTATTGGCTTGGCATAATTTCTGAAATATGAATCAAATCAAAATTAATATAAATAAAAAATAATATTATGGCTTTAAACATTAAACCCCTTTCGGATCGTGTTCTAATTGAACCTGTAGCAGCTGAAACTCAAACGGCTTCGGGTATTTTTATTCCTGATACTGCAAAAGAAAAACCTCAAAAAGGTACAGTTGTAGCCGTAGGTAACGGCACGAAAGATCTTATAATGACTGTAAAAATAGGTGATACTGTACTTTATGGTAAATATGCAGGTACCGAGTTAAAATTAGAGGGCAAAGATTATTTGATAATGAGAGAAGACGATATTCTTGCAATCATTTAAAAATTAGCTGTAAAACAATTGATTAAGATTTTTTAAAACCAATAAAAAAAAATTAAAATGGCAAAAGATATAAAATTTGATATTGAAGCACGTGACGGATTAAAACGTGGTGTTGATGCATTAGCAAATGCTGTAAAAGTAACTCTTGGACCAAAAGGTCGTAATGTAATTATTGGAAAATCTTTTGGTGGACCAACAGTGACTAAAGATGGTGTTACTGTTGCAAAAGAAATAGAATTGAAAGACCCATTAGAAAATATGGGTGCTCAAATGGTAAAAGAAGTAGCTTCAAAAACTAATGATTTAGCAGGTGATGGAACAACTACTGCAACAGTTTTGGCGCAAGCCATCGTTAAAGAAGGATTGAAAAACGTAGCTGCTGGTGCAAACCCAATGGACTTGAAACGTGGAATCGACAAAGCGGTTGAAGCTATTGTTGCTGACTTAGCCAAACAAGCCAAAGTGGTAGGAAGTGATTCTGATAAAATCAAACAAATTGCCTCAATTTCTGCAAACAATGACGAAGTGATTGGTGAATTGATTGCTAACGCTTTCGCAAAAGTGGGAAAAGAAGGTGTTATCACCGTTGAAGAAGCAAAGGGAACGGATACTTACGTTGATGTTGTAGAAGGTATGCAATTTGACAGAGGCTATTTATCCCCTTATTTTGTGACTAATCCTGAAAAAATGGAATCAGAATTAGAGAATCCTTACATACTTTTGTATGACAAAAAAGTGTCTTCTTTAAAAGAATTATTACCAGTTTTAGAGCCAGTAGCACAATCTGGGAAACCATTATTGATTATTGCAGAAGATGTAGATGGAGAAGCCTTGTCAACTTTGGTAGTAAACAAATTACGTGGCGCGTTAAAAATTGCTGCTGTAAAAGCACCAGGTTTTGGTGATAGAAGAAAAGCAATGTTAGAAGATATCGCTATCTTGACTGGTGGAACTGTAATTTCTGAAGAAAGAGGTTACACCCTTGAAAATACAACTATTGAAATGTTAGGTACTGCAAAAAGAGTAACTATCGACAAAGACAACACAACAATTGTAAGCGGCGCTGGTGAGGCAGACATGATTAAAAATCGCGTGAACCAAATCAAAGGTCAAATGGAAGCTACGACCTCTGATTATGATAAAGAAAAATTACAAGAACGTTTGGCTAAATTAGCAGGTGGTGTTGCTGTACTTTATGTGGGTGCTGCTTCTGAAGTAGAAATGAAGGAGAAAAAAGATAGAGTTGACGATGCGCTTCACGCAACTCGCGCAGCTGTTGAAGAAGGAATTGTTGCTGGTGGTGGTGTTGCATTATTGAGAGCTAAAAACGCACTTTCATCATTAAAAGCTGATAATGCAGATGAAGCTACTGGAATCCAAATTATATCTCGTGCGGTAGAAGCGCCATTAAGAACTATTGTTGAAAACGCAGGTTTAGAAGGTTCTGTAGTTGTAGCAAAAGTTGCAGAAGGATCAGGAGATTATGGATACAATGCAAAAACTGATGAATACGTTGATATGCTAAAAGCAGGCATCATCGATCCTAAAAAAGTAACTCGTGTAGCATTAGAAAATGCAGCATCTGTGGCAGGAATGATTCTTACTACAGAGTGCGCGCTTGTAGAAATAAAAGAAGAAAATGCTGCTGGACATTCTCATGGTGGTGGTATGCCAGGAATGATGTAATATTATTTTATTCTTGAATAAAAATAAAAAATCCGAAGTTTTAAAACTTCGGATTTTTTTATGTCATAATCGTAAATTGTTATTCAGTATTTGTTTTATTCTTTTTAGTCAATTTATAAATTACTGGAAAAGCGGTAATTCCTACTAAAGCTATAACTATCAACTCTATGTGTTCTTTTAAATCAATATCATAATTACTTAATAAAAAGCCATATAAATAATGACCTGCAAATATCAAACTGAATGACCATAAAAAAGAACTCAGTACATTATAGAACATAAATCTCTTTTTATCCATCATTACAATTCCTGCAACTATTGGTGCAAATGTTCTAAAAATGGGTAAAAAACGAGCAAAAATGATAGCCTTACCTCCATATTTCTCAAAAAAGTCTTTTGATTGCACCAAGTATTTTCTTTTGAACCAAAAGCTGTCTTCCTTATTATACAAATAGTAACCGCTTTTTAAACCAAACCAATACCCTACAATATTTCCTAAAACCCCAGCAAGTCCTACTAATGTTGATAAAAGCACCACATTAAAAAACTCATTTTCAATAAATATTATGTTTTCAATCAATTCTCGATTGTAGATTCCTGCAAGAAAAAGCAAACTGTCACCTGGCAAAAAGAAACCTGCAAAAAGCCCAGTCTCAGCAAAAACAATGAATAAAACGATATACAATCCTAGTTTAACCCCATTAATATCAAAGTGAATATAAAATAAAGGGTCTATTAAATTCTTCCAGTCAAAATCGCTCATTCCTTATTGTTTTGTTCTAAATAATTTGACCGTGAAAGTAAGTATAATTTATCTTAACCACAATTTATTGTTTTATTTTAAAGTTTTATTAACGATTGAATTCCTAAAAAATAATACTGCGTTTTGTTAGTTTATAATCTAAAAAATATTCAAAAACTATAGGCAATTCTTATTTAGAAAATCTTTTTTGATAATAAAAAGCTGGGACAAAAAGCAAAATAAACAATGGCTGAATCATAAATCTTCTGATGTAAAATAAAAATAATTTATTTTTTACATCTAAGATTTCTAGATAAAAATAAAATACAATTAACAACATTATAAACGCTACAACGTATAAAAAAACTGCGAATTTGATAAAATCAGTTTCTGTGAATAACACATAAATAATTGTTAAGGAAACCATAGTGTTAAGCACATACCTGAACAACAAATTTATAAACAAATGAAACCCATTATATTCTGGCAAAGGCGAGTTACTATAATTACCCTTAAAATAACTGAGAAATGGATCATAAAACAACTCAGTTTCGAAAGCCCTTATTAAAGCCAAAAGCGATACTAAAAACAAAAATAATACTACTTTGCCCGTTTGTTTAATTATTTTTATTCGCATAATATGAAAATTGATTGACCCAAATTATCCAGAGTCCAAAAACGACACCGTAAATAAAAAGAGGAAATAAAATATTGTGCATTACATCTTTATAAGCTGGGAGTTTTATAAAACCAATAGTCAATATTCCTATTCTAAAAATATTTAAAAAATGAATAAACACAATCCCTAAAAAAACAAATAATAATGTAGTTTTTAACTTTCCAGAAAAAGAGATAACAAACGATACAAACAAAATCATCAAACTTATTGCATTACAACCTTCAATAATTCTGATAATAGGATTGTTATTTATAAGAATGATTACCGAGGCTTCGTTACTGCTTTTTTGTTGTACAACTTCAAAATCAAGAGTATCCAAAAAAAATTGGGTCTGATTGGCAACTATTTGAGTAAAATTATCCATTTCATAGTTTGCATTTTCAGATTGATTTAAATACCAATGGTACAAAGCCACCAAGAGCAGATAAACCAAAAGAAATTTACCCAGAAAAAGCAAAAAAGGACGAAACTGTACCAAAAAAGTTTTCAAAGTGCTATTTTTAACAAATTTATATAAATTTAACTTGATACAATTAAATACTTTTGTAAAAAATTCAAGAAATGACATTCGAAGCTTTAAAACCTCAAGTTACTCAAATTACTACAAATACTTTATGGTCCAGAGACGAAAAACTTTTAAAAGTTTGCGAACTTCTAGAACAAAATATAACCTATTACACATGGGTAGGTTTTTATTTTGCCAACCATGAAACCAGAACTTTGCATCTTGGTCCCTACGTAGGCGCTTTTACTGATCATACCGTTATCCCTTTCGGGAAAGGAATTTGCGGCCAAGTTGCAGTTTCAAATGAAAATTTTATAGTACCTGATGTAGCTGCACAAGACAATTACCTAGCTTGCAGTTTTACTGTAAAGTCTGAAATTGTGGTGCCTCTTTTTGTAAACGGAGAAAATATTGGTCAAATCGATATCGATTCAACTGTTTTAGACCCTTTTACTAAGGAAGATGAATTGTTCTTAGAATTTGTAAACCAAGAGATTTCAAAATTGTATTAAAAAACTTATATCTGCATCCTAACGAATCTAAAATATGAAATCGATTTTATACTTTTTATTATTTACAATTTCGCCATTATCAATGTTCTCGCAAGTTGCAACTGCTACTGATAAAGTCATATATCTTGATTCACTTTACAAGGAAACAGAACAAGATAAGTACGTGTACGTAAGAATTGTTAAAGATTATGAAACTCAAAAAGACAATTATACGGTTCAAGAATACTATAAATCTGGTAAATTAAAATCTGAAGGAATAAGCTTAGAAAGAGCATCGGTAAGATTTGATGGAGAATTTATAAGCTACTACGAAAATGGAAATAAAAAGACCAGCTCTAACTTTGTAAAAGGAATTAGAAACGGATCTCATTATGAATGGTATGAAAATGGGAATAAAAAAGTTGAAGGTAAGCATACTGTAAAAAAAAGTAAATTCATTCCAGAATATGAAATTTACCAATTTTGGGATAAAAATAATATCCAAAAAGTCATTGACGGAAATGGTGATTATGAAGGAGAAGATGAAAACTCATATGAGAAGGGCAAAATGAAGAACGGCTTAAAAGAAGGTATTTGGAAAGGCGAAAATAATAGAAAAAGTAAATATAGTGAGGAATACAAAAAAGGCGTATTAGTTTCAGGTATAAGTACAGATGAATACAATAATGAATACAAATACACAGTTTTGGCAATTTCACCAAAACCAATAAAGGGAATACAACATTTTTATAATCACATAGCGAAAAACTTTACCTGTCCTAAAGAATATGAAAATTTAAAAGGTAGGATTTTAACAAATTTTATAGTTGATAAAGATGGAGAATTAG